>JAUJPG010000020.1:0-58506 GCA_030447245.1 Chloroflexota bacterium
CGTCCCGCAGCCAGGCGTAGACGGCCAGCTCCTCGGCCAGGCGCGTCTTGCCGATGCCCGGTTCGCCGACCAGCAGGGCGACGCCGCCCCGCCGGGCGCGGGCGGCCTCGAGCATGGCCCGCAGCCGATCCAACTCGGCCTCGCGCCCGATGAAGCGCGGCGTGCCGAACCCGGGGTGAGCCTGCATGACGCTGCCTCACCGGCGCCGTCCCGCCGTCTGATGCGGCGATTATACGCCGCCGCTTTGGGGCCAAAGCTTGGCAGCTGAGCCATGAGCGCCTCGGTGCCACGGCCACGGCGGAGGCGCAGCGGACGGTCGGGTTCGGCGCGGTGAACCGCTTCGAGCAGCGGGCGGGCGGCCGGCAGGTCTCGGGCAATGCGGTGCGCGGCCTGCCCGAACGCCCCGGCCCCGCCCGGCGCGCGCTCGACCCCGACCAGGCGCTTGCCGTGCAGCTCCAGGAAATCCGCCAGCCGCAAGGCCGCGCCGAGAGGAGCGGCGGTCGTCCCGTCCGGGTTGATCGACCGGACCAGCCGATCGCTCCAGTCGATGCGGAGCAGCCGCGAACGGTCCGGCCGCCTCCGCTCGCGTCGACGGGCCAGCTCGTACAGGGCGATCCCGACGACGCCACGGCCATTGGTCAGGTCGAAGACCGTGGACGAGCCGACCGCGGCCGGCTCTGGGAAGATCTGTTCGAGCTCGGCCAGCGCGAGCGGCACGTCGGCCGCGTCCAGCGGGACCCAGGTCGCCCGGCGCCCCTCGCGGCGCAACAGGCGCAGGAGCGGCTCGACTCGCCAGCCGACGACCGGCCTGCCGACACAGACGACGTGCTCCGCTTCGACATGGCGTGCCAGGACGAGCGGCGCCAGCGGCTCGTCACCCAGCGCCGTGAGCAGGACAACGGAGGTCGACTGAGCTCGGTCCGATCCACCGGCGCTCCTGGCCATCCTCCTAGCGCCGGATGACGGTCACAGTGTTCTCGGGCAGGAACCCGCCGGGCACGTCCAGGATCGGCTCACCGGGGGTCCCGTTGACGTGGGCGAGTAGCTCGGCGTGCGCCTGGTCGTCCGCGACGCCGACGAGCAGCTCATGCCGGACGTTCGGCGGTCCGCCGACGTCCAGCTCGACCTCCCAGGTGCCGTCGCGGCGGACGTCGATCTCCTGGCCATAGACGTACCAGCGGCTGCCCGGGACGTCGGCCCTGACCATCAGCCAGACGTGGGCGGCGGGTCGGGCCGGCTGCTTGCGCACGCCGCGGACGGCGACCCGGCGCGGAATCACCGCCCCTGCCGTTGGGGCGCGGAACTCCAGGCCGAGCGGAGCGGGAACGGCCCGCACGGTTGTCGCGGGCCTGGCTGGCGCGGCGTCGGGCTTGGCGGGCGCGGCGTCCGGTTTGGCGGCTCCTCGCGGGATGGCCGCCGGCGCGGGCGGTGGGACCGGTGTCGCCGTGGGCGGGACTTCGGTTGGGGCGGCCGTTGGCCTCAGCGTGGCAGGCGGCTCAGGCGTGTCAGCCGGGCGCTCGGCTTCCTCCACGGCGCTGGCGGTCGCGGTCGCAGCCGCCAACTCTTGCCGCGTCAAGTCGTCCTGGTATGCCGTGTTGGTCGCGCGGACGGCTGCCTCATGCGCTGTGCGCTGGGCGGCCGCCTCGGCGGCCTCGCGAGCGGCCTGCTCGGCACGCTCGGCGTTCCGGGCGATCGTCTCGCGCGCCAGCTCGGGGGGCTCGGCTATGACCCACAGCCGATGGGAATAGTCGTTACGCCATGGGATCCAGCTGCCAGTGCAGGTCATCAGGGTCAGCCGTGGCGTGTCGGTCGGCTGCATCGGGACGTGGTCGTCAAAGGCGCGGACGGCCGTCTCGCTGACCGTGAAGCGGTACTCGAGTCCACGCGAGACTGCCACAACGTCGTCGCCCGGCCGCAAGCGGTCCAGGTGGTTGAAGACGTCACCGGTCGGCCCGCGCAGGTGGCCGATCAGCACGGTGTTACCCTCGCTGACCGAAGCGCTGCCCTGGAGCTGGCCGACGACGAACGGCGGCGGCTCCCAGGCGATCGGGACGACCCCGGAGCGGATGCCGAGGCGTGGGATGTCGACCAGCTTGGCTGGCCCCGGCCGCGGCCGGGGTGCGACAGTCCGCGGCCGGGCACGCCCGATCTCGCCGCCACCGAGCAGCCGGACCGCGATCTCTGGCGCGTCGACCTCGTCGTCGCTGGCAGTGACGTGCAGCTCCAGCTCGGCCTGCTCGCCGGGGGCGAGTCCCGGGAAGTCGAAGTAGCGGTAGCCGTCCTCCTCGACACGATCGCCGACGACGTCCGGAATGGCGCCAAAGACCTGGAAGCCACCGAACCAGCGATTGGAGACCGCCAGGCTGACCGGCGCGCTCGGCAGCTCGGCGCGGCTTCGCAGCACCAGCGCCAGGCGCGCGGTGGCGCCAGGCTCGGGCGGGTCGAAGAAGCGGAAGTCCACCTCACTCAGCTCGATCTCCTCGGCCGCGGCGCGGGCCGGCGGCAAACGAATCGTCGCGCTCTCCGCGGTCGGCAGCGGCGGACCAAACAACGGCTCGCGCTGCCGATCAGGAGCCTGGAGCATGCTCGGCCTGGGCGGCTGACCGGATGCCTGGCTTCGCTCGCCTCGGGCCTGTCCGGGCGAGAGCGGGTTCGCCACACCCGAAGCTCGAGCATCTGCGACGGCCGTGGCCGGCTCGTCAATGAACAGCGGTGACGGGCTCTCCGCGCGACGCTCGGCAAGCTCGGATTCGGGAGACTGGGCCCAGGCCCAACTAGCGTACCAGGAGTAGGCATAGGCCGCACCGCCGACCAGCACGCTGCCGAAACCGAACAGCAGCAGCGCCGCGGCGGCGAGCACATGCTGCCGAGTGCCGGCCGGGCGCGGCGCCACGGGCCGCGCGGCCGACGCCACCGCGTGTGCCATCCCCAGCATCGGACGTCCCTGGCGCAAAAACGCACGCGTAAGAGCGCCGGCCGCGGGGCCGAGTCTGAGGTTGACCTTGAGCCACCCCGCTAGGGCGCGCCGGAGCCGGCCAATCATCAGGCGCGATCCATCCTTGGGCGCGCGCGCACCTGGATACCTGGACGGGGACATGGCAGACGTGCCGCGCTAATCTAGCCGATACGACGCGCCGCTACTCCCGCTTCCGGCCCCGTCGCAGCAGGTACGCCCCGCCGCCCAGGGCCGCCGCGCCGCCGCCCAACAACGGCAAGGCCAGCTCCATCGGGAAGCCGCCCGCGCGCGGAGTCGGCGCGCCGGCCGGCTTGGCCGCTGGTGCGGCCGTTGCGGCCGGCTTCGGAATCACCGGCGCCGGCACCGCCGGGCTCGGCTTGGGAGTGGGCACTTGAGCCTCGGCGACCGGAACGCTCGAGGCGGGACCGGTGCCGACGACGAGCAGGGCAGCGCCGATGAACACCGCGGCGGCCAGCAGTCTCTCTTTCACGCTCAACCTCCGAATGTTCGCAGGGCGCGCGCCCCGAGCTATTCTCCCTGGAAACAGGTCTCCACGTCAAAGCGGCCCCGCCCGGCGGGTGTGTTCTGCTTCTGTAGACCTGGTCCGCGGTGCGAAATCCCGGAGTGACGCGACCAGTTGCGATTGCCGGCGGCGACACCATGCTCGCGCTCCGCGCCCGCCTCCGATCCCGGGGACCGCTCACCCCGAACCGCCAGCTGGCCTGACCGAGCAGACACCAGAACTACGATGGTGAGTCAGGCCCGATCGCTGCCCAGGCTACCGACGGCTTGAGGGTGAGAGAGCGTATGTTCGGCGTCACCGTGGAAGTCGCGAGACCGGGGAGGGCGCGGACGTCGGTACCGGACCGGCCAGGCAGCTGGCAGCCGCGAGAAGCCCGGCGTACACCCAGAACAGCGCCACCATGTGCGGGAAGCGCGGGTTCATGAAGTAGTGGTCGAAGAGGCCGGCCACCAGCGCGGCGACGAACGCCGCCCCGAGCGTAGCTGAAAGCCTGTCTTCGGCCGCCCGGTCGACGGCGCTCATCGTGCGGAGCGCTCCAACCAACGGCGTCGCCACGGCCGCCAGGAACAGTCCCAGGCCGAGAAGCCCGGTCTGCTCGCCGACCAGCAGGTAGATGTTTGAGACGCCGACGAAAGTGCCGGCCTCTGGGGCGCCGCCGAAGCCGACGCCGAGGATCGGGTACGACGAGATCAGGTCGACAGCCTGGCGGTACTCGTCCAACCGCAGGGCGGCCGCCCGATCCTGCGCGGCGAAGCCAGAGACCAGGCGCTCGAGCATCACTCGCCCGATCGGCAGCACTAGCAGCGCCGCGCCGACTGGGACGGCCAGCAGCGCCAGGCGGCGCTCGCGGAACAGCGCCAGGAAGGCCCAGGCCGCGGCAAGTCCAACCCATGAGCTGCGCGAGTCGGTCGCAATCATCGCGGCGGCTACCACCACACCGGCCGGCAGCAGCGTCCAGCGCGGAACGACCGGCCGTGGGACGAGCGCCTGACCGAGCATCAGCGCGCCCGCCAGCATCAGCAGGCCGCCGAGGACGTTCGGGTCGATCGAGGTGCCGGTTGCCCGAAGGACGTCGGTGTAGGTGTTGTTCGGGCCAGGACGGAAGCGCAGCACCTCGCGGCACGGGTAGCCGACGGCGCTCAGCGAGGACAGGGTGTCGACGATCCGGCCGCGCGGCAGGGTGTGGATGACCAGCGCGAGCGCCTCCAGCGAGCGCTCCGCAGATGATCAGCGTGCGGACCAGGGCTCGAAGTTGAAGCCGGTCTCCGGACGGCGTCCGCCGCGACCAGCAGGAGCAGGATCGCCGTCGCGTACTTGAGGAAGCTGCGCTGGCGGTCCGCTGAGCGGAGCGTACGCGGCACCGGCGAGCAGCGCGGCAACGGCCACGCCTAGATACAGCAGGGCCCAGCGGCCGGCGGGCGGAGAGCGATTCGCACGCCCGGCTGCGCGACGCGTACCTCGCGCCCACACACGCACCAGCCAGCCAAGGACCACGCCGCCGCTCAGCGCGTCAATGGCAGTAAGCTGGAACGGACCGCCGAGCGGAATGACCGCGAATGGCAGCAGCGAGGCCGTCGCGACCAGCGCCATGAGATCATCTGGAGCTTCTGGCCACCCCGACCGCCAGCGCCAGTCCGCCCGGCCGTGAGCAGCGCGGCGATCGGCGACGTGAGCGCGACCCCGACGCCGATGCCAGCTCCGAGCAGCACGGCCAGCGGCACGACGACGATCGGCCAGGGCCAGGCGGGCAGGGGAGGCGCTGCTCTCGTGGAGCGTCCGTCGCGCGTCGCCAGTCCGCCCCTCAGCATCGTGATCGCTCGACGTCCGCGCGGACATCCGTGCCCGCCCCACCAGCGCGAGTGTCGGCGCTGGCGCGGCCAGAAGTCGGCATCCTGGGAACACGGGGGCGGGACCACCCGCGGGTCGCGAGGGCCCCCGGAGGACCGTGGCGCCGGGTCGAGCATCGGCGAACACGGTCTGGTACACGGCCAGCGTTTGGCGCGCGATCTCCGGCAGGCGATGCGGCTCGACACAGCGCGAGCGTTCGCGGACAGGCGCGCGCGCAAGGCTGGATCGTCGGCCAGGCTGGCGATTGCCCGCGCGAGGGCGGCCGGGTCGTCCGGGAGGTACCAGGAGGAGCTCGACGCCGTCCCGGAGCTGCACTGGAGCGTTGCCCCGCGGGGGTGGGCGAGGCGTGGAGACGACCGATGCGCGCGTGCTCACGATCGGCAGGCCATGGGCGAGACCGGCCATCAGCGTGCCGCGGCGGAGCGAGGCACCGTCGCGGAACGGCAGGACCAGGACGTCGCAGGCCAGCAGCGCGGCCGAGGCATCCGCGGACGGCAGCCGCGGTCCGCACCACCAGCTGGCTGGAACCGTGGCGGCTGATCAGGTCGCGAACCAGGCGCGCCTCTGCCAGGTCGGTCGGGCTGGAGGCGCCGGGTCTCGGCCCCGATGAGCGCCAGGCGCACCGGGCGGCCCTCGCGTGCGAGCCAGCCCAGCGCCTCGACGAGCGTCGGCGCGCCTTTGCTCGAGCCGAGGAAGCCGAAGTACCCGAGCAACAGGGTGGCCTCGTCGGCTCCAAGTTGACGACGCACCGCGGCGCGATCGAAGTCGTCGCGGGACGGACCTCCAGGTTGCTGCCGATCGGGATCAGGTGGCTGCGCGGAGCGGCGCCGATCTCGACCAGGTCGGCTCGGTGAAGATCGCCGCGTGGCTGAAGGCGGCGAGCGCGCGGTTGGCCGCCGCGCGAAGCGGGCCGCCTTGGGGAACAGATACGGGACACGGACGTCGTGGAAGGTGGTCACAACCCGCGCGCGGGGGACGGCCGCGCGCGCCCAGAGGGGCAGCAGGTTGGTTTCGCCGCGCAGGTCAAAGGCGCTGGCCTGGTACTGGATGTGGAGGAGCGGACGCGGACCGAGTCGGCAAAGCGCGGCGGCGACCACGGGCCAGGCGCGAACGTCCCAGGCCGCACGTCAGCCCAGACTGGCACCGGCGGCCGTGCCAGCGGCGACAGCTCCGCTGGCCGGTGGGTCGGCTCGATCGCGCGATCGGTCCGCCGGGTGGTGAGGACCCGAACGGCCAGGCCAAGCGCCGCCAGCGCCTCGGCCAGGCGGGCGGTGTAGTCGCCGACGCCGCCGGCGTCCGGTGGGAACTCGCCCGTCACCAGGCAGACGCCGGAGGGTCCTCCCGCGTGGGGCGGGGGTCGCTGCGCCGCCAGATCGAAGGGCGCGGGGGCGGTCCGTCGCACGGCCGGATCATACACCCAGGGAAGCACCGGGCCTTCGCGGGCGCCGACGTGGAGCGTGAGCTCGGAGTCTGCGTTGGCGCCGCTGATCCAATCGGAGCGTTGGACGCGTACTCATACTCGCGGGCCGACAAATCCACGACCGTCGGCCGCGGTGTGTGATGCATCCCGGGAGGGAAAGCTTATGTCTCATGCGACTCGTCCCCTGTTCTTACGTGGCGCGGTACGCGCATTTTCGGTGGTTGGTGCGCTTGCATTGAGCATCGGGGTCTTCGCGGCGCCGGCGGCCACCGTCAGCGCCCAGGCCCAGCGCGACATCGTCGACACGGCCGTGGCGGCCGGTTCGTTCGGCACGCTGGCCAGCGCGCTCCAGGCGGGTAACCTGGTCGACACGCTCAAGGGCCCGGGCCCGTTCACCGTGTTCGCGCCGAGTGACGCCGCGTTCCAGAAGGTTCCGCAGGACGCGTTGAACCAGACCCTGCAGAACCAGCAGCTTCTGCGTTCGGTCCTGACCTACCACGTGACCGCCGGCCGAATGAGCGCGGCTGACCTCGCCCAGCGTGGCCAGGTGCCCTCGGTCCAGGGTGGCGTGCTGCAGATCGGCCAGGGGCCGGCCGTCAACGGCGTGCGGATCGTCCAGGCTGACATCCAGGCTTCGAACGGCGTGATCCACGTCATCGATACCGTCCTGACCCCGCCCGGCGCCGGCAACATGGCCGGCATGGCTCCGGCCCCGTCGGCGCAGGGTGCAGGTATGGGGCAGCCGGGTACGCTGCCGCGCAGCGGCGTGGCGGACACCGCGTCGTCCCCGCTGGCGCTCGGGCTGTTCGGCCTGGCCGTCCTCGCCCTCGGCGGCTTCTTCGTCCTCCGCCGACCTGCTGCCGGCCGCGCCCGCTAGCGCGCGATCGGTCTCAGCTCGAAGGGGCGCGGCATCTGCCGCGCCCCTTCTTCATGCCCCCGCGTGCCTCTCCACGCGCGTCTGCCGACGGAGCAGATAGACCTTCAGGACCACGCGGACCGGGATCACCAGCCAGCACAGCAGGTTGGCCCAGCTCACGGCTCGCAGGGAGCGCTCGCCTCGTCGTGATCCTCGGGCGGTGAGCGGTCTTCAGCTTGGGGAGGTATCGTCTATCGAAGGGACGAGGTCAGACGGGCGCCGTCGGCTAGGTCATTGACGCGATGATCTTCGCCTTGACGGACTCGTACTCGGCTTCGGAGATCAGGCCTTGATCGAGCATCGCCTTGGCCTTCCCGAGCTTCTCGACTGGATCTTCTCCGGCGGGGGCCGTTGCTGACGGCTGCGGGGACGGGGCGCCCATCTGGATGCCGCCCGACCTCGCGCGAGCCTCTTCCAAATCGCGGATACGGCGTTTCTCACGCCACTCCTGCTCCTTCGCCTGTGCGATGCCGTAGAAGCGGCGCGCCTGCCCCTTGTCGAGGTTGCCTGCCACTTCAGCCCTGCCATCGATCAGCTCGACGTGAACCTCCGACGAGAGCATCCCGTCCTTGAGTCGGACGTCCTTGACGTCTTCCCAAGGGAAGTCGGCAAAGTCCCTCCGACCGAGCACGCTGGGGCGATAGATGACGAGGCGGTTCGAGGTGGCCACGACGCTGTCACGCTTCAGCGAGATGGCGGTCCTGTTCTGCAAGGCAATGAACAGGATCTCCTCACTCGGCGTCAGGATCGTCGCGACTTCTCGCGCAACCGCTTGGAGCGCCGCTTGGTCTTGGCCAGGGTCAGCGTCCCTGATGGGGATAGTGCCGTCTGCCACGCGATTACCCCCTTGGCTGTGGCGGGTACGTTGTCCTTGAGCCATCTTACAGGGGAATACGCCGCTAACACGAGGATGCCCAGCTGTGACAACGGGGACGACGTTCAGACTCGAAGGGGCCGCCATGTCCTCCCCGGACGACCAGATGGCGGCGCTCCTGGTCGCCTGAAGTCCACTGCAGCGCCGAAGACCGGGCGCAACCCCGGCCCTCGCTTGTGACCTGACCCCGGTGGTGGGTACGGAGTCCTCAGAGCAGGCCGCGCCCGCGGGCCGCGCGTGACTCCACGGACGGCCGGAGCAGCATCGTTCTTCAGCCGCGGCGGCCTTTCCGACTTGACGCCGCTCTGAACATCCTGTCCGCGCACCGCCCGTCAGCCGAAGGGGAAGCGGGCCTGCTCTATCGAGAGGCCGCGGACCTCGATCCGGGCTGGGTCGTTGGTGCCGAGCCCGGCCAGGGCTGCGAGCTGGAGGTGGTTGTCGCCGGGGAAGGGGTCCGCGCCGGCTGGAGCCTGGGGGTTGTAGCCCATGACGGCCGTGGCAACGGCGTCGGTGCAGACGGCGTTACGGCCGACAAGCAGCAGGCCGGGCTTGAGATGGCGCAGGTTGCCAGGGACCCAGGGGCCCTCGCCACCGGCCACGGTCTCGATGCCATCGACAATCGCCAGATCGATCGGACGAAGGCCGAGCAGATCGGCGGTGACCCGAGGGGCGCGCCAGCTCGGCTCGCGGGGGGTGTCCGCGCTCAGCTCGGCGGGGACCCCAGCCGGCGGGTCGAGAGTACCGTCATGGAGGATCTTGACACGGGCTTTCGAGGCGTCCTCATCGCCGGCGTCGTCGCCGTAGAGCGAGAGTGGGGTGATGCCGAAGCTGTTCTTCACGCTGAGGGTGACGCCAGCGTCGGCGTGGTTCTTCAGTTTCGCGAGGGAGATGAAGACGTCTGTCTCCTCGTAGGCACGGTTCAGCACGTACGCTGGGAAGAGGTAGCCGCCCCAGGGAACGGCGAGGTGGGCGTAGCGCGCGTAGCTGCCGAGGTTGCGGGTGTCCTCGAACGAAACGTTGCCACCGGTCGCCTGGAGCGCGGGCCAATCCCAGCCGGAGCGGTGGAAGAGCTGCTCCGGGCTGAGCTTGTCGTAGACGCTCTCGACGAAGCGGACGTGGCGGGCGCCGGCGTGGTGAAGGAGGTTGGCCAGGACGAGGGCGACGTTGAAGTGGGTCTGGTAGGTGACGCCCGGGGACAAGCCGAGCATCGGCCGGCCAGCCGTGCCGGTCAGGTTGACCTTCACGGTGATCCACTTGCCTTGGACAAGGTTACCGATGCCACCGATCAAGTCGAAGAGCCCGCTGAGCCGCTCGCTGACGGCGTCCAGCTCGTAGGTCGGGCAGGCCCCGATGGCGACAGGGGCGCTCGGGGTGGCAGGCGAGAGGTCCGGCAGCGCAACCCGGTCAGCGGCAGCGGCGTGGGCGGGACTGAGGCGGGTCGCCGCGCAGTAGGCGCCGAAGGCGCCGACCTGGCCGAGGAGAGTGCGGCGAGAGAGGCGGCGACGGGAGAGCATTGATGAGTAGGGTACCGGGTTTGGCCGAGGCGTCGCGGGCCGTCGCCACAACGCCTCGGGCGGCCAGGACGGCCGGACCGCGGCGTGGCACGCCCGAGTGATGCCGACCCCTACCTGCCTCCGAGCACGAGCTGGGTCTTGAAACAGGCTGTGATTGCCAGAGGCCCGCTGAACGTCCATCACGACGACGCCTCGGCCCGCCCTTCCCCGGCCGTGGGTCCTCGCCCCCGAAGGCGACGTCGAGCGGCTCGACCGCGACCTCGAGGCG
Organism: Chloroflexota bacterium; assembly: GCA_030447245.1. Lineage (GTDB taxonomy): Bacteria > Chloroflexota > UBA6077 > UBA6077 > JACCZL01 > JAUJPG01. Next base: position 10,320 of record JAUJPG010000020.1, read on the forward strand.
CTTGACCAGCGCGCAGAACGAGCGCGGACTGGATCGGGGGATGCCTTACGGCCGGTACGGGCCGAGCTGTTGGACGGCGTGCTCGATGAATTGAGTGTCGGCCAGGCGCTCCCAGGGGACCGCGCGCTGGACGTCGCCGCTGTTGACCAGCCAGTCTTGCACGTCGAGGATGTTGTCGCGGAACAGGGTGCCGTCCGGGTTCAGACCGAACCAGACCATCTGCTCGTAGACCGCCGGGTCCTTGAGGCTAGTGTACTGGGTCAGGATCTGGACAACGTCGGCCCGAACCTGGCCGCCCTGGGTCAGGGCTCGGTTGTAGTCGCGGACGCCCTTCAAGTACGCCACCATCCAGCGCTTCCCCACCTCCGCCCTGTCCTGGGCGAACTGGCGCGAGAAGAAGACCACCCCCGGCTGGGAGTTCGGAGCAACCTGGTCGGTGGTGATGAACCGCCGCCCGGCGCCCCGCGACTCCATGATCGTCGGGATCGGCTCCGGGGCCAGGGCGGCGTCGATCCTCTTGTTGAGGAGCGCGCCGATCATGTCCGGAAAGGTGAGCTCCACGAGCTCCAGGTCGCCGATCGACAAACCCTCGCGCTCCATGATCTTGCCGTAGAAGTAGCGGTTGACCGTCCCGGCCACGTCCGCGCCGACCTGTCGTCCCTTGAGGTCGGCGGCGGTCTTCACCTCGCCGCCGTCGAGCAGGTCCTGGCGGACGACCAGGCTGTTCGCGCCGTTGCCGGGCGGCTGCGAGCCCTTGTCGGCCGTCATCACGATCTGGAGGTCGCGGGCGATGCCGTTGAAGATCCCCGCCGCTAGCCCACCGGCGCCGACGTCGAGCCGACCCGTGGCCAGAAGCGGGACCATCTCCGGGATGCCGGCGAAGGTCTGGATGTTGACGGTCAGGTTCTGCTCCGCGAAGTAGCCGCGCTCCTGGGCGATGAAGATCCCGGCATCCGCGACCAGCCCAATCGAGCCTAGCTCGACCGTTGCCGCCGGGGCGTTCGAGGCGGCGACGGCTGGAGCGGCCTGGGCCGCCGGACTGGGGGACGGTGAGACTAGCGGGCCTGGCGAGGGCGATGCTGCCACGCCGGCAGCAGGGGATGGGGAAGCGGCAGCGGCGGCCGCGCCTGGGCTGGCGGCGGCCGGCTTCGACGCCTCGGTCGGCTTGGCCGGCGCGGCCGTCTGTTGGGCCGGCGCGGCCGGCGCGCAGGAGACGAGCAGGGCGGCGAGCAGGCACAGCAGCCCGAGCGGCGAGCGCGACATCAAATCTCCCCCAGGTTCGGGTCGACAGGCCCGTGCTGGCCCGCCTGCCGCCCATAGTAGCTCAGTGGGCGCGGCCCGACGCGACGCCGATCGCGAGGGAGGCCAGGCGGGCGTGCGGGAGATGAGGCGGTGGTGCACGCTCGACACGGCGGGTGAGGCGCAGCGGAGCGCGGCGGGACAGCAGCACGGGATCGCGTCGCTTACGAGCTGCTGGAGATGGCGAGTATTGCCGTCTCCTCCGCATCGACGTGGCCGAGCTCGGCGGAGGAAGCGCGGCCGGCCTCCAGGAGGAGCGGAATCGATCGCTCCAGCGCCGGGCCCCGGAGCGCGATCGATGGACCGGTGAAGCCGATGGCGCCAACCACCCGGTTGGTGTGGTCGAACACCGGGGCGGAGACGCTCGCCGCGCCGAGAGCGTCCTCCTCAGATACCTCCGCCCACCCGCGTCGTCGCGCCGCCTCGAGGTGCGCGAGGAACGCGGTGCGATCGGTGATCGTGTGCTCGGTGCGGGGCTCGAAGCGGCAGGCGTCGACGATTGCCGCGGCCTCGGTTGGCGGAAGGTGCGCCAGGATCGCCTTGCCGATCGAGCTGACGTGGACCGGACGGCGCCCGCCCACCTGCCGGTGGACGCGCAACCCGCCGCGGCCTTCGACGTGGTCGACGTAGACCACCTCGGGTCCCTCGAGCACACCGGCCAGGACCCCGTGGCCGATCTCGTCGGCCAGCCGCTCCACGTGCGGGTGCGCCACGGTGCGGAAGTCGAGCGCGTCCAGGATCTGGTCGGCCATCCTGACCAGCTTCATCCCCGGACGGTAGTGACCGGTCGCGGGGACCTGGATCGCCAGCCCGGCGCGCTGGAGAGATCCGAGCAAACGAAACGTCGTCGCCTTGTTGAGACCCGCGCGGACTGCCACCGCGGTCAGGCCCAGGCCGCGCGGCTCGGCGACCAGGACGTCGAGCACCCGCAGCGCGCGCAGCGCCGTGCCCGAGACGTTGTCTCTGATCTCGACCCCGTCAGCGGGCACGACGGACGACCGATCCGCTCGCAAGCCGCCAGCCTCAGGCGCAGACGGCCGCATCGAGGCTCCAGCGGTTGAAGGAGGGATTCTCCTGCTCGGCCAGGCGGGCACGGGCCTCGTACCACATCCGGGCCCACTCCGCCGGGTTGCACAGGACGGCCTCGGGATGGGCGGCGCTGCGGGCGACGAAGCCCGGGAAGGCCGGGCGGCCGGTCGGCTGACCGATCGGCTGGTAGCGCAGGTCGAAGCTGATCCGGACCCGATCCTCGGTCACGTTGTCGAGCGAGGAGTGGACGGTGCGCGACGTCATCAGCAGCGCGCTTCCCGGCCGCATCGGCAGCGGCGTGGCCCGCTCGCTCGGGATGAGCTTCTCCGGGATGGAGACGCCCTTCTCCTGCGGGCAGTGCGGCACGAGGTCTCCGCGGTGGCTGCCCGGGATCACCTGGAGGCAGCCGTTCTCGACCGTCGCCTCGGTGATCGGCATCCAGATCGTCAGGATGTCGGATTCGTCGGCCTCCGGCAGGATCACGCCATTGTCCTGGTGCCAGGGGATCGTCGAGACCAGGCCGTTGTAGCTGCCCTTCGCCACCGCCCGCTTCGGCAGCTTCATCCGGATGTGCTGGACGGGGTTGGAGTAGATCTCCGGGCCGATCAGGTCCTCGACCAGGTCGAGCAGGCGCTGGTTGGTCAGCAGTCCGAAGACGGCCGGGCCGACGTGGATGGGGGTATCGTGCCGCACGCCGGACTGCGGCAGGCTGAAGTCGAAGTGCTGGGGGAAGTTGCGCCCGCTCTCGGCGCAGATTCGGATCAGCCGCTCCTCGAACGGCAGCTCGCGGTAGGGCGACTTGATCACCCCTTCCTCGTAGAGCGAGTGGGCGATGCGGTCGACCACGTCGGCGTACTCGGCCATGACCGGCGCGATGTCGCGGGTGGGATCGAGGACGTCCTCGACGACGAGGTAGCCGTCTCGTTCGAACTGCTGCCGCTGGGCGGGCGTCAGGACTTGCACAGTGCCACTCCTTCTCCTGGCTCAGGGGTCACTACCCCATATCGACGTTGGTTCATTATTAGAACCAGTGGGTTCAGTATCTAAAGTGTACCCGCTGCCGGCCGGCGGCGCAAGTGGCTGCTCTCTCGTGCCGGAGCTCGCCGACGGCGGTTGCCCCCGAGGTGGCTGCTCTCTAGAATGGGCGTGTCGAAGGGGCGCCGCGCGACCGTTAGTCGGCCGCCGGGATGGGCATGCGAGGCTGTCCGGCCACGGAGGGGCCGGCGCGCGCCGTGATGGGCCACGACACCGGCCCGCGGCCTTCGCTGACGCTCTGTTCCCGGTCGAGGCACCGACGCCACACGCGTGCCTGGTCCTGGAACAGCGCCGGCGCCCGGATAGCCAGGAAGGGGGCAATGGATGACCGCGCTCGATTGGGTCCTCGTCATCGGCATCAACTTGGCCATCGTGCTCTACGGCGCCTTCTTCGTGAAGGGCAAGGGCGGCAGCTTCGACTGGTTCCTGGCCTCGCAGAGCCTGCCCTGGTGGGCGATCGGGCTGTCGGCCTTCGGTACGGCGGTTGACATCGGCGACTACACCGCCGTCGCCGGCGGCTCCTACCGCTTCGGGTTGTCCCAGCTTGCCCAGTGGTGGCTGGGCATCTCGGTCGGCTGGTTCCTGGTCTCGTTCTTCGTCATCGTCCCGGCCTATCGCTCCGGGGTGTTCACCAATGCCGAGTGGCTCGAGTTCCGCTTCGGCCCGCTCGCCCGGGTGCTCGCCGTGTTGATCAACACCATCTCGCGCGCAAACGTGACCGGCAACATGTACTTCTCGATGTTTCTGATCCTGAACGTCGTCGCTGGGGTGGGCGACGTGGTGGCCTGGGCCGTGGTCGTCGGGGTGGCGGCGCTGACCGTGCTGTACATCGTCACCGGCGGCCTCCGCTCGGACGTGATCACCGACTCGATCCAGGCCGTCGTCATGATCCTCTCGTCGCTGATCCTGTTCGCGGTCGTCTGGAACGCCGTCGGCGGCTGGTCCGGCGCGACCCAGAAGCTGGCCGCGATCGACCCGGCCCTACCCGGCCAGCTCCTCCACGTCGGCGGCTACTCGCCGGGCGGCGTCCCGCCGATCGTGGTCGTGATCAGCTTCGTCGTCACGCTGACGATGTACGTCACGATCAACCAGTACGAGTGGATCCGTTTCCTCGGCGCGCGCTCCGAGTGGGACATGCGGATGGGCGCGGTACTGGCGTCGGTGGCCACCGCGATCTGCGTGTTCTTCAACCTGTTGATGGGGCCCTTCGGTCGGGTCGACTTCCCCGACCTCCAGGTGGTCGACCAGGTGTACCCGCTGCTGATCAACAAGTATCTCGGCCCGGGGCTGGTCGGGCTGGTCGTGGCCGGGATGATGGCCGCCGCGTTCTCCACGTTCGACTCGATCGGGGTCGGGATTAGCTCGCTCTGGGTGCGCGACATCTACGCCCGCTTCATCAATCGCACGGCCGACGACGCCCACTACACCCTGGTCGGTAAGCTACTGGTGCCGCTCATCCTGGTGCTCGGATTCCTGTTCGCTCCGTTCCTGGGCGGCGGAATGCTCGCCTTCTACCTGCGCCTGGCCGGAGCGATCCAGGTCCCGCTGATGACGACGATTCTGATGGGGGCGTTGACGACCGTGCGGCGCGAAGCCGGCATCTGGGGGCTGCTGGCAGGCCTGGGGTACGGGCTGTTCGCGATCGTCGCCGACATGCAGGCGTGGCCGATCCCGACCCTGATCACCAGCACCTGGTGGGCGTTCATCTGGAACATCATCATCCCGGCCGGGGTGATGCTGGCCGTCTCCAAGGTGATGGATGCCCAGCGCGGCCCGGCCCCGGAGAGCGACTTCGTCGGGCTGGTCTACTCGCGGACCTTGAAGGTCGAGGAGGGCACGCAGTCGGTCATCAACCGCCGCCTCGAGGCGATCGGCGGGACCTGGCTCGAAAAGACGCTGGACGAGTTCAGGGTACGCCCGCGGCACCCGTTCCCGCTGCCGGCCGGGGGGTTGCCGCTGTACCTGCGGCCAGGGGTGCTGGCCATCATCTATCTGGTGGTTTTCAGCTTCTTGATCTTCGTGGTGCTCTGGTAGGCCTTCACTGTTCGAGACGGAAGCCTGGAACCCGGACCCTGGAATACCAGCCAGGCATGGACCCTGTCGAGATCCTCGTCCACGAGCCGTCGGTCGACGCCGCGGAGGCGGCTCGGATCCTCCGCCGCGAGGAGGTCGGCGGGCTAAGCGTCCAGCGGTTGCTCGGCGGCTTGCGGCCGGACCGCCTGCATGGGCTGGACTTGCTCTTCGTCCCGCACTGGTACTGCTGCTTCCGGGTCGTGGTCGACCAGGCCCGCTCCCAGCACGTGGCGCCGGCCGTGTGGACGATGGTCGAGGCGCTCGTCGGAGAGGTCCTCCGCCTGCCCGACGAGCCGCCGCTCGTCGAGCGCGACCTCGCCGCGCTCGCCCCGGCCGTGGCCCTGCCGCCGCTCCTCGGGCAAGCGGAGGCGGAGGCCCGCGCGCGCGACGGGCTCCGCTGGGACCTGCGGGTCCGCGGCCGCCAGCGCCTCGCACCGCGCGAGGTCGACCTGGTCGGGGCCCGCCTCGCGCACGTCCCCTTCTGGGTCGGCTACTACAGCGGCCCGGGGGGTCAGCTCCGCGCCAGGGCCGTCCACGGCGTCGAGCGCTCGGTGCAGGGCGGGACCTTCACCCGCGAGCTGCTCCGCGCCCTCGAGCGCGTCGTCTGAGCAAGGGTTGGTTCGGCCCATGCTTGGCGCCTGAGGATTGCGTTGTGAAACTGTAGCCGAAACAGCCGTGGCCGGCGGAACGCTGGCACGATGCGCTACGCTCCGATGACCGGGCGGGTCTTGCCCGCGAGCAGATCAGATCGCCTACGTTGGCTGCGTGACCGTCAACTCCCCGAATTGCTGCCCTCGAGACGCGATCCTACAATCCGGCGATGAGCCGGAGTGCGCGCAAGCGGGTGCTGGTCAGCGTCGGCCTGGCGCTGGCGGTCGGCGCGCTGCTCGCCGCGGCCCACCAGCTCGCCTTCTTCTCGACCGCGCAGCTCCAGAGCACCGATTTTCTGTTCAGGACCCGCGGCGGCGAGGCAGCCCGCGCCACCGTGATCGTGGGGGTCGACCAGCGCAGCTACCGCGAGCTGCTCCCGCGGTACGGCACCCTCGTCGACTGGCCGCGCACGCTGTACGCCCGCGCCTTGGACGCGCTGGGCCAGGCCGGCCCGCGGGTCGTCGTGGTCGACATCATCTTCGACGACGCGAAGCCCGAGGACCAGGAGCTGGCGGCGGCAATCAAGCGCACCGGCAACGTCGTCATGGCGGCCGAGGCTGAGGGCCCGAGTAGTCTGGCTCCGCTGCCCGGCGTTGCGCAGCGGTTCGAGGCCTTTGTCCGGTCCACCGCCACCCTGCGGGAGGCCGCGGCAGCAGAAGGCGTGGTCAACGTGACCGCCGACCGGGATGGGCTGATTCGCAGCCTGCCGCTGTTGCTGAGGGCCGGCGACGAGGACGTACCCTCGCTGGCGCTGGCAACCGTCGCGCGGTACATCCGGCGGCCGCGGGTGATCGACGCACCGCCGACTGACGACCGCGTGTACGCGGCCGGGCGGGCCATCCCAATCCTGCCGCCCGGCCGCTTGCTGATCAACTTCCTCGGCCCCCCGAGCGGCTTGGAAAGCGGCGGGGCCTTCACCATCATTCCCTTCGTCGACGTGCTCGAGGGTCGCTTCGACCCCGCGCTGGTCCGCGACAAGATCGTCCTGCTCGGGCTGACCATCCGCGGGATCAACGAGCACGCCACCCCGTCCACGTCGGTCACCCGCATGTGGGGTGTCGAGCTCCTCGGCCACGCGGTCGAGACGATCCTGACCCAGCGCTACCTCGTTCCGGCCCCGGCGCCGATGACGATCGGCGGCGTCTTCCTGCTAGCCGTGCTGGCCGCGCTGCTGGTCGCCGTCTGGCGGCCGCTGCTCGCCGCGGTGGTGACGCTCGCCCTGCTCGTGGCCTACCTGCTGACGGCGATGGTCGCGGTCGACAACGGCCTGCTGCTGAACCTGGTCTACCCGCCGGCCGCCCTGCTGGTCGGGCTGGCGGCTGCGCTGATTTACCGTGTGGTCTTCGAGCAGGCCGAGCAGCGGGCCATCCGCGATGTGCTGGCGCGTTACCTGTCGCCGTCGGTCAGCCGCTGGGTGCTCAAGGATCCAGACCGCCTGCGCCTGGGAGGCCAGACGCGCACGATGTCAGTGCTCTTCTCCGACGTGCGCGGCTTCACCACCATCTCCCACGCCATGGACCCGCAGGACGTGACCGCCCTGCTCAACGAGTACATGAGCGCGATGACCGACGTCGTGTTCGCGCACGACGGCGTGCTCGACAAGGACATCGGCGATGCGATCATGGCCTTCTGGAACGCCCCGATGGAGCAATCGGACCACGCCCGGCGGGCCTGCGAGACCGCGCTGGACATGATCGAGACGCTGCGCACGCTGCAGGCCGACTGGCAGCGGCGCGGGGTGCCAGCGCTGGAGCTGGGAATCGGGATCAACACCGGCCCGATGCTGGTTGGCAACATGGGCTCACGCCAGCGGCTGGCGTACACCGTGCTCGGCGACACGGTCAACGTCGCCTCCCGTCTCGAGGGGCTCAGCAAGGACTACGGCACCCGGGTGGTGATCGGGGAGGCCACCCGCAAGGCGGCCGGCGATGACTTCGTCTACCGCTACCTGGACATGGTCGCGGTCAAAGGCCGCCCTGAGCCGCTGGCGGTCTACGAGGTCGTCTGCCGCGCCGGTCAGCTAGACCCAGACCGGGCGGCGCTGCTCGAGCGCTATCGACGCGGGATCGAGCTGTACCGCACCCGCCGATGGGCCGACGCCGCCGGGCTGTTCGCCGAGTTGCTGGCGAGCGCGCCCGGCGACGGCCCGAGCGCGCTCTACTTCCGGCGCAGCAACGCGCTGCTCGCAAGCCCGCCGCCGGCCGATTGGGACGGCGTCTTCGTGGCTACGACGAAGTAACCGGCCGGGCCCACCAGCCGGACGCCAGGGCAAGGCGCCGAACGTCTCCGTCAGCCGGGGCGCCCCCAGCAGGGGATCCGCTCCCGGCCCGGTCTCCACCCACCGTCTCCAGCTCGCTGGGCGAGAGCAGGATCTTTCCCGGCAGCGGCCCACTCAGCGGCTCGACCAGGGCGACGCTGCCGCCCAGCACCTGCGCCGTTGGTGGGTCAGCGCTGGTGGCCGGGTCGAGCTTCTGGGTGATCCCGGTGCTGAGCCGTTCGCCCCTGGTGATCGTCCCGGACAGCTCGTGCCGGTAGACCTGGCGGCCCCGGAAGAGCCCAACCACGCTCACCTCGAACGGACCATCCTGCTGGCCTTCCAGCACCAGGGTGAAGGGGCCGGGCTGGCCGGCCGGCAGCTCCAGGACTCGGCTGCCGTCGTCATTCAGCAGCGAGTCCGAGCCGAAGACCTGGTTCACCTCGATGCCCGGGCTGACGAAGCCCAGCACGCGTGCGCGGTCCGGCATCTGGACGAGCGGCAGCACGCCGGCCGAGGTGCTGACCGTGAGGACGCTCTGGTGCACCGCGAACGCCCGCGGAGCCGGGACCTGGCCGGCCTCCACCGTGGTGGCCTGGCCGGGCTGGAGCGTCAACGCTGGCTCGCCGTGCTTACCCTCGACGGTCAGCTCGCCGCCCTTGGTCCAGCACACGAAGCTGCCATCCGGGTTCTGCCGGCCGCCGATCCGGCCGCTGTGGACGGTGGCGCTGGCGGTGTTCGACTCGATCGAGAAGCTCGATCCAGGGTCGGCCAGGCCGACAGCTCGCGCCCAGACCGTGCCGCCATTGATCTGGACAACGACGGTCGAGCCCTGCTGTCCCCCACCGACCTGGGCCGTCCTGATCTCGACGTCAGACTCCGGCTCGACGGTCGCGGTGCTGCCGTCGAGGAAAGTGACCAGTGCCCGGGCGCCCGGCCCGGTCAGGATGCGATCGCCCACGGCCAGGTCGATCCCGTCGGCGGCGGCCTCCGACTGGCTGACGCCGGCCGGGACGTGCCGGACGTCGCCAGCCAGGACGCTGAGCGTGGCCGTGAAAGACGCAATGCCGGGACCACCCGGGGCTGTGCCGCGACGCCCTGGCCCGGGAGCGTCAGCCCCAGCATCAACGCGAATGCGAGCATCAGACGTCGTGCCATCCCGGCCCCTCCTGCCCGGTCAAGAGCCGCGAGCCGGCCAGTCCGTGGGTGCCGGACGCCAGCCGCTGCGATGCCCTTCCGAGTGACCCGAGTCTACCAGCCGCTCCACCAGCGGTCAATCGTGAGCTCAGCCCTGAAGCGATGGGTTCGAGACGAAAGGTAGCTCCTCGATCCGCCATGGTCCGCGTTCAGCAGTGATCAAGCAGCGCGCGGTCACGCGGATGGCGCGGGCGAGCAGCGAGCGGCGGTGTCGACAGCGGCGGGCGATGACGCTCCGGCGGATGCCGTATGTCGTCTGCCACGGGTTGGCGCATCACGGCGAACACGGTGTACATTGAAGCGGGCACAACGCCTGGGAGGACTGTCATGGCCAAGACGATCTCGTGTCGGGAAGTGGGCCTCTTCACTGACTGCGACGAAGTCATGCGCGCAGACACCGAGGACGAGGTGCTGAGCAGCGCCGCCGCCCACGGCCGCCAGGCCCATGCCATGACCGACGAGCAGCTGAACGATCCGCAGACGCAGCAGACGATCCGGGGCTTCGTCCGCGAGGGCTGACCGACCCGTCGGCCGCGGCGGGCCTCTACCAGCTCACCCCGCTCAAGGAGCGCTGCCTCTCTCACTGCCGCTCGCCGCTCTCGTTCGTGATGCACCACTGGTGGCCCGGCATGGGCGGGGCGTGGCGGATGGGCGTCGACCACGGGGTCTACTGCGTTGGCTGCTGCTGGGCGCTCTTCGTCCTCCTGGTCGTCGTCGGGCTGGCGAGCCTGCCCTGGATGGGGCTCATCACCCTGATCGTCTGCGCCGAGAAGCTGCTGCCCCGCGGAAGGGCGGTCACCCTGGGGGTTGCAGGCATCCTCGTCGCCATCGGCGTGCTGACGCTGGCGCGCCCCGAGCTCCTGGCGCCGACCCTCGGCTGAGGGGGTGAAGCCGCGCGCGAGCCAGACCCATCGGTGAGTCGTTCGATCGCCACGGCCGGCCCCGGGGCGGCGAACCGCCGGCGCACCCGCTTAGCCGTCGAGCGGCTGAGATCCGGGGCGCGCCGCGGGCCCGCACCCCGCGCAGCGCTCGTGTACCCCCGGGACGTCGGCATTCCGCACAAGCTCGGCCACGCCTTCCTCCCCGAGAGATGAGGCACCGGACCCGCGACAAGGTCCGGGGCGTACAAGACGCGAGGCCATCGACACCCATTGGCTTCAGCCTTGACGGGGGTTGAAGGGCAGGCGATAGTAGCGGCAGGCGCATACCGGCTTTGTTGACGAGGATCCCGGCCGCCTCGGGCACTGACGCGGGCAGTTGCGGGATTGGGGTAGGGAGATGGCGACCTTGGAGCGGCAGGCGCCCGTCGGGCCCGGCGAGCCGGCCCCGGATTTCACCTTGCCAGCCGCGGACCGAGAAGGCTTCTTCTCGCTTGCCGATTACCGTGGCCGAAGCCCCCTCCTACTGACCCTCAATCGTGGGCTGTGGTGCCCGTTCTGTCGGCGGCACATCGCGCGCCTGGGAGGTACGCGAGCGAAGCTGGAGTCGGTCGGGGTGGAGACGCTCGCCGTCGTCGCCACGAAGCCCGAGCGTGCCCGTCTCTACCTGCGGTTTCGCGCCGCGAGCGTTCCGCTCGCCGCAGACCCGGAGTTGAGCACGCACCGAAGCTACGGATTGCCGAAGCCCGTGTTGACTCCAGAGCTCCTCGAAGCCGCTCGGTCTGTGCGGGTCAATCCAGCAGGCAATCTTCCGGAGCCGGTCCCGCTGATGGACGTAAACGATGTTGCGAATCGGCTGGATGGCTTCGAGCTCACGGACACGGATCGGGACGACATGGAGCTCCAGTTCGCGACCGGCCCTCAGACCCACGGCCAGTTCTTGATCGACAGGGATGGGATCGTCCGCTGGAGAAACATCGAGTGCGCAGAGGGCCTGAGTGGTGCTGGCAGGTACCCGACCGATGAGGACTTGCTGGCCGCGGCCCGGGCGCTGGTTGGCTGACCGTCGCGGGTACCGTCGGCTCGGGGATCGGCCGCGGCTATGACGCTCCAACCGAGTTCGCCTGTTGTCGGATGTTCGGAGGCCGGATGAGCGCCGCCTGCCCATCCTGCGGCTTTGCCTGTCCGCCCGATTTCGCCTTCTGCCCGAAGTGCGGTACCGGGCTCGGTCAGGGCACCGCGAGCCCGCCTCGACCAATCGTCCCATCCGGCGAGGAGCGCCTGGCTACCCTGCAGCAGCTCATGCCCGCCGCGCTGGCCGAGCAGGTGAGGACTGCCGCGGACCGCGCCGCCGAGAGCGAGCGGCGCCAGGTCACCGTCCTGTTCGCCGACCTGTCCGGCTTCACCGCCTTCGCCGAGACGCTCGACCCGGAAGATGTGGCGGCGATCGTCGACCGTTGCTTGCGCGCCATGGCCGACGCCATCTACCGCTACGAAGGCACGGTCGACAAGTACATCGGCGACTGCGTCATGGCGCTCTTCGGTGCGCCAGTCGCCCACGAGGACGATCCGGAGCGTGCCATCCGCGCCGCCCTCGAGATGCGCGACCGCGTCGTGCCGATCGATGCCGAGCTCCGCGAAACTGGGCCGCTGGGCGCGCCAGTGCTGTCCCTGCACGTCGGCATCAACACGGGCCTGGTCGTGGCCGGCGCGGTCGGGAGCGACCGTCGCCGCGAGTACACGGTGCTCGGCGACGCGGTCAACGTGGCGGCGAGACTCGGGTCCGAGGCCGGCAGTGGTGAGGTGCTCGTCGGCGAGTCGACCCAGCGCCTCGCTCGCCACGCCGTCGCGTTCGAGCCTCTTGGCCAACTGAGCGTTCGTGGAAGGGCCGAGCCGATCACGGCCTACCGACTACTTGGCCTGCTTGACGAGCCGCGCTCCGCCCGCGGCTTGGAGGCCCACACCCTGGCGGCGCCCCTGGTCGGGCGCGACGACCAGCTCGGGGCGCTCATCGCGGCCTTCGAACAGATGGTGGGCGGCCAGACGCAGGTGGTCAGTCTCATCGGCGAGGCGGGGGCCGGCAAGTCGCGGCTGCTGCGCGAGGTCCTTGCCCGGCTCGAGGGCGAGGGGTGGCTTGCGGCCGAGCGAGTGACCGTCCGCCATGCCGCGTGCTCCTCACTCGGCGAGGAGGCGTATGGTGTGCTGGCCGCCGTCTTGCGCGACTCCTGGAGCGTGGCACCGGACGATCCGCCCGACCGGGCGCGGCAGAAAATCGCCGCCGGACTGGCGAGGCTCGGACAGGATGCGGGCGCGGTTGCCCACACCGCGCCGCTGGTCGGCCATCTCCTCGGCGTCGAGTACGACGATCCACGCCTCCGCTACGTCGAACCTGAGCAGCTCAAGCGCCAGCTCTTCCTGGTGGTCCGCGACCTCTTCGAGCGTCGGCTCCAGCATGGGCCGTTCGTGCTTGTCGTGGAGGACCTGCACTGGGCCGACGCCGCCTCGCTGGAGCTGCTGCGCTTCGTCGTCGACCAGCTGGACGACCGACAACTGCTGCTCTTGCTTGCGCACCGCCCGACGATCGACGCCAGCGCACTGGTCAGCGCCAGAGCCACCTACACCACCATCCGGCTGGCGCCGCTGTCGTCGGCTGAGAGCGGCGCGCTGCTGGACGCATTCTTCGGTCCATCGGCGGGCCGGATCCCGGCCTCACTGCGCGAGCTGATCGTCGGCCGTGCCGGCGGCAATCCCTTCTACCTCGAAGAGGTCGTCCGGAGCTTGATTGATGCGAATGTGCTGGCGCGGGAAGGCGACGGCTGGGTCTGCACCGCCGACGTGGCGACCGTCGACGTGCCGCCGACGGTCCAGGGTGTCCTGCTGGCCCGGCTCGACTGCCTGCCGGCCCGCGCTCGCCGCCTCGTCCAGGAGGCCGCCGTGCTCGGGATGACCTTCGGCGCGCGACTGCTCCGGGCGGTGTGCAGCGAGCCGGACACGCTCGAGGACGGGCTGGGCGTGCTCCAACATGCCGAGCTCCTGGAGGAGCTCCCGCGGCTGGAGGGCGCACCGGCCGAGGCCGAGCGTCAGTATCGGTTCGTCCACGCGCTCATCCAGGAAGTCGCCTACCATAGCCTCCTCGTCCGCCGCCGAACCGAGCTGCACGGTCGCGCGGGCGGGGCGCTCGAGCACCTTTGCAGCGGCCATCCGGAGCGGCTGGAAGACCTGGAGGCGCTCGGCCACCACTTCAGCGCGAGCGCTGACAAGCTCAAGGGGGCGCGCTACCTGACGGCGGCGGGCGACTGGGCGGCCGCGATTTACGCGAACGAGGACGCCGGTCGCTACTATCGGCGTGGGCTCGAGACGTTGGCGGCGTGCGACCCGGTGAGGGCTCGCCCCGATCGTCTGGCAGCAGGCGAGCGACTGGGGGATGTTCTCGGGCCGGCCGGCCGACGCGACGAGGCGCTGGAGCAGTACGAGGTCGTCCTCCGCGCCTACGAGGAGGATGGCGATCGACCCGCCCTGGCCCGGCTGCGGCGCAAGATTGGCGCGCTCCACTGGGCGGCGGGCGATCGGACCGAGGCGCTGTCGCACTACTGGGCCGGTTTGGCGCTGCTCGACGGGCAGATCAGCCACATCGAGCTGGCCCACCTGTACCAGGAGATGGGCCGGCTTGCCTTCCGCGGTGGCGACAACGAGCAGGCGATCAGTTGGGCGGAGCGGGCCCGCGCGCTGGCCGCGCAGTTGGCGAGCGTGGTCACCGCGCCGGAAGCCCGCAAGGAAGCCGCCGCGGTAATCGCCCACGCGCACAACACCCGTGGCGTTGCTCTGGCGCGAACCGGCCGACTGGAGGAAGCGGTGGTGGAGGTCGAGCGCTGCGTCGCCGTGGCCGGGGAGCAGGAGCTGCCCCAGGTGGCCTGTCGGGCCTACACCAATCTCGGGGTCCTCTATAGCACGCTCGACCCTCGGCGGGCGATCGAGACCTGCCTGGCCGGTCTTGAGCTGGCCAAGAAGATCGGCGACCTCGGCCTCCAGCCCTGGCTGTATGCGAACCTGGCCGGCGCCTACTGCACCTTCACCGGACAGTGCGAGGAGGAGGGAATCGCCGCGGCCCGGGCCGCGATCGAGCTGGACCGGCGGCTCGGACAACTCGACCACCTGGCGGTGCCGCTAATCGTGCTGGGACAGATCTACCAGTGCCACGGCGAGCCAGAACCGGCACTTCAGTGCTACCAGGAAGCCTTGAGGCTGGCCGAAGAGATGCAGGAACCGCAGCTCCTGTTCCCGTGCTATGATGGCCTCGCCACGCTCCACCTCGAGCTGGGCGATGAGAGCCTGGCCGAGCAGTTCATGCTCAGGGCTCAGAAGCTCTGTGAGCAAGGCGGTATGGACGCGGACTTGCTCGTCGTGTTGCCGTTCCTCAGCTAGCCGCGAGTCGGAGGTGGGATGCCGACCGTCAAACGGCAAGCACCGATCCAGCCGGGTGAGCCGGCGCACGGAGAACCTCTGGAATGGGCAGTTCCTGGTCGACCGGCACGGCATCGTCCGCTGGGTCAATGTCGAGGGCACCAGGGAGGGCTTTCCCGATCTGGTCAAGCTCCCGAGTGACGAGGAGCTGCTGGCGGCCGCCGTGGCGCTGCCCCCGTAAGCGTCGGCGGCCCGGCCGGTCGCGGCATCGGTCGTCAGGACACGGCTAATACCAAGCTCGGCTGGCCGCGCCCCATATTCGAGTGTGTGGCCAGCCGAGCGGTAATCAGGCTTTGACAATAGCTGGTTACTGGGACGCGCTGGGATTGGCGGCCGAGGCGACATGGCCGCGGAGGTGGCGTACCCGGATGCCGTGGGGATCCGCTGGCACGCCTGGCAGGGTGTCCGGCAGTCGAGCGATGCCGATCAATTGCCCGGATCGTCCTCCCTGCCGAATCTGGATGACGCCGAGGCCGGGGGTGTTGCCTATCGCTGCGTGCCCACCCGATTGGGGCGTTGGTCCGCGGAGGGTCACGAACATCGAATTGCCGCTCGGCGAGAGGTCGAAGATATCCGGGGCCGGATCGCTGCTCAGCGGTCCGGCGAGGCCGAACCGTTCGACAACCTGGTCGGTGCGCGTATCTACTACAGTCACGTCGTTCTGGATGCGGTCGTTGATCCAGAAGTAGCGTCGGTCCTGGGTGAACGCGACCCCGTGGGAGTCGAACTCCTGGGTTGCCGAGGTCCTCGAGTACACGACCCGCGGAGCCGGCGTGTTCGGCGGTGTGCCCCCCAAGCTGAAGGCGCCCAGGTCGAACGCGTAAACGTCGTGGCCCGACAGACGGGCCGGGAGGGACCCGCTGTTCAGGTACATCTTGCCGTCGACCTCGCCCGCGCCGCAGCCAGTCCAGATGACGCTCCGATCGTACTCCGCTACGATGCGCATCGGCGTCGCGTTGTGATCCATCACGAACAGGCCCCCGCCGCGCAGCGTCACGAAGGTGTAGCGGTTCGCCTCGTCCACGCGCGGGCAGATCGGCGCGTTGTCGTTCCGAAGCGGGGTCGTGCACAAGGCGCCGCCGGGCGTGACGCAGCCGGCCAGATCGAAGGACGTCTCCAGTAGGAAGGAGCCGGCCGCGTAGTCCGTCGCGATCCGGTGCAGCTTCCTCTTGAGCTCCGGGCTGTACGGCGGCAGCGCCACCAGCAGCAAGCCGATTGCGCACGTCGGCGTCGGCGTGGCTCGGGGCGCCGTCCCAGACTAGGGCGTCGAGCAGGCCCCGCGCCCGCACCTCGGCGAGCGCCGCCCGCGGGTCGGCGGGCGTCATCGTGTCGAGCCAGTCCCACCAGAGCGTGCCGGACCGGGCGTCGACGGGCGCGAACCGCCAGGCCCATTCGTAGCGGAGCTGGAGCCGCTGGTGCACCTTCACGCCGCGCCGCCCCAGACCCGCCGGGTGGTCCCGCGCAGCCCGATCCGCTGCTCGTCGGCGAAGCCGACCCGGGCGCCTGCCGTCAGGCCGACTGCCGCGAGGGCGGCGGTGAGCCCCCCTTTTTCCACCACGCCTGCGCGAGGTGGTCCGCCTTCTCGTGGACCGGGCGCGGCACCTTCGGCCCGCACCCCAGCCGCTTGAGCAGCGCGTACATCCCGCCCTCGGTGTACGCCACCCCCCACCGCTCGGCCACCCAGGCCCGGATCTCCGCCGCCGTCCGGAACCGCCCGGTCGCCACCTCCTCGGCCAGCGCCGCCCGCTGCTCCGCCGCCAGCAGCGACGGCGCCCCCTGCCCGCCGGCGTGCCGCCCCTCGACCGCCGCCAGCCCGCCGGCCCGGTACCACCCCAGCCAGCGCGTGACCGTCCGCTCGTGCACCCCCAGCACCTCGGCCGCCTCGCGCGCCGACCGCCCGGCCCGCACCAGCCACAGCCCGTGCAACCGCGGCCGCACGTCCGCCCGCCGCTCCCGACGGTACCGCGCGTGCAGGCTCGCCGCATCGTCCCCCGCCGCCCACTCGACTGCCAACGGTCGCCCCCGCCGTGCCACGCCTTCCCTCCCGCTTCACCTCCCGGTATTATGCGGCAGGGCTACACAGATTGGTATTAGTGTCTTTCCAGCCAGCGCCGTGCCACCTCGGTGCTTCGGTACGGGCCGACGCGCCCGACTTCAGCGACGACCTCCGTCGTGCGGTAGAGGCAGTCGATGGCCGCGAGCAGGCGGTCCCAACGGGATCGGCGTCGCGTCGGAGGCCGTCCAGTCCCGCGGCGCGGCGGGGCGTCAGGAGCGTGGCTACGTGTGGCTACAGCCATGATGAGGAACTCCTTGATCTTCGGACCCGCCCCCGGCCCGCGATCGCACGCCTCCATGCTCTAAGGCACGGGGACGGTCAGCGCAGGCCGGCGGCACATCCGAGTCGGTGTCGGCAAAGGCGCGCGATGACGCCCGGAAAGGTGCAGCAGACCGAGCACAGGCGGGATCTGGCTCGCCAGGCGGCACCGTCCAGGGCTCCCTGGAGGGGCTGGCCCGCCGTGCGTGCCCTGGCTGCTCCCAGGTGACGCACGACGAGGCCAGTTCTTCCTCCTCGGAACACCCGTGCTCATCATTCCGAGCAGGAGATGGGATCGAAGGCTCCCCCCGGAGCTCGCTACCCTGCAAGACCCCGGCTCTCGGGAGTTGCCTATTCTTGACTAACTGATGGTGTCATCGCACGACGCCACGTACGGGCGAGGGCGAGCAAGGGGAGCCCGAAAAGCGAGGCGACCACCACGACGGTCCTGAGCACAGTTTCGACTTCGCCTTCCAGCCCTCGATCGACGAGCGCCAGGTGCGCGAACTGGCCACGTTGAGCTTCGTGGTCGACGCGGCCAACGTCCTGCTGCTGGGCCCGCCGGGCGTCGGCAAGACCCACCTGGCGGTGGGGCTGGCGATCCGCGCCATCGAGCCCGGGCTCGGCGCCTACTTCGTGCGCGCCCACGACCTGCTGGAGGACCTCGGCCGCGCCCGGGCCGAGCACCGCCTCGTCCGCCGCCCGCGGGTCTACCCCGCTCCGAAGGTGCTGATCATCGACGAGTTCGGCGTCTGGCCGTACGATCGCCTGGCCGCCACCGCCCTGTTCACCCTGATCTCGGCGCGCTACGAGCGCGGCAGCATCGTCCTGACCTCGAACAAGGGCTTCGCCGAATGGGGCGAGGTCCTCGGCGACGCGGTCATCGCCACGGCCATCCTCGACCGGCTGCTCCACCACAGCCACGTCCTGAACATCCGCGGCGAGAGCTACCGGCTCGCGAGAAGAAGCGCGCCGGCCTGTTCGGCCCGACTCAATCCCGACCGGAGGTGACCAGCGCAGACCAGCGGAACGCCTGATCGACTCAGGGGTGGGTCAATTCCACACCGGCCGAGGGGGGTCAAAAGTAGGCTCTCCCGCAGGAAGTGGGGAGCGCTGGCACGGATCTGGCCGCCGCCTGAGCACCCTGTGCGGAGGTGCTCGCCGTGGTCCCGATCGAGCCGGACGCCCCGTTCGGCATCCAGCAGGTGAAGCTCGACGGCGCGGTCGTGGTGCTGGAGGCGGCGGCACCGCCTGGAAGGTCGCTGCCCGGATGATGCGGGGCCGTCAGCCGATCCGTGCACGACCGCTACCGGCGGCGACCCTACGACGTCCCGTGGCGGGGCACGTCGTGCGCCTGCTGCTGACGGTCCGCCGCTTCCGCTGCCCGGCGCCCGAGTGTGGGCGGGCCACGTTCGCCGAGGATTTCGGGCGGCGCCTGCCGCGCCGGGCGGCGCACGGCCGAGGCCGCCGAGACGTTGCTCCGCCTGGCCCGCACAGTCGGCGGCGAGGTCGGCGCGCGGCTCGCTACGGCGATCGGCGTGCCGCGGCCAGCGCCGACACGCTGCTCCGCCTGGTCCGGCGGGGGGCCGCGGCGTCGGCCCCGACGCCGCGGGTGCTCGGCGTCGATGACCTGGCGCTGCGCGGGGCCATCGGTACGCAACGATCCTGGTCGACTTGGAGACGCACCGCCCGATCGACCTCGTGCCCGAGCGTACTGCCGAGGCGCTGGCGGCCTGGCTCCGCGAGCACCCGGGCGTCGAGGTGATCGTGCGCGACCGCTCGGGGGCGTACGCCGAGGGCGCTCGGGCCGCTGAGCACCGAACGCGATCCAGGTCGCCGACCGCTTCCACCTGCTCCAGAACGCCAGCGCCGCGCTCGACGAGCTGCTCGGGCGCGGCGTCGGCGGATCGAGTGGGCCGTCGAGCCGGGGCCCGTCCGCGCCCGAGCCCGGCGTCGGCGGGCGGCGCCCCGAGCCACCGAAGCTCAGCCCCGCCAAACAACGGGCGGCCGCGCGCCGCGCCGCCCGACGCGCTCGCTGGGAGCAGGTCCTGGCGCTCGCCGCGGCCGGCCGCAGTCGGCGGGCGATCGCGCGCGAGCTGGGCATCAATCGCCGGACGGTGCGGCGCCTGCTGACCACGCCGGTGCCGCCGCCCGGCAAGCTGGTCGTACGGCCGCGACCCGGCGGGCTCCGATCGCCGAAGCTCCAGCCGTACGTGTCGTACCTGCAGGACCGCTGGCAGGCCGGCCGCACCAACGTCTGCCAGCTGTTCCGCGAACTTCGCGAACGTGGCTACGACGGCAGCCGGACGCTCATCGACCAAGCTCCGCCCCTGGCGCGCGCTGCTGCCGAAGCCGGCACGCCCGCGATCCACGTCCACGGCGTCCGCTGGCTCTGCCTGCGCCCGCCCGACCAACTCACGCCCGACGAGCAGGCGGCCCTCGCCCAGCTCCTGGCGGACGAGCCGACGATCGCGGCCGGCCACGCGCTCGTGCAGGAGTTCGGGCCGTTGTGGCCACTCGCGACGTCGCAGCGCTCGCGTGGCTCGTCGAGGCGCAGGCAAGCGGCCTGCCATCCTTCGTCTCGCTGGCTGCCGGCATCCAGGCCGACGGCCCGCCGGCCGATGCTGCCCTGCGCCTGCCCTGGTCGACCGGCCCCGTCGAGGGCCACGTCTGCCGCGTCAAGCTGATCAAGCGCCAGGGCTACGGCCGGGCCAGGCTCGACCTCCTGCGCGCTCGCGTCCTCGCTGGCTAACCGAGAGCCGTTCCCGCCCCCTCACTGGCGAGCTATTGTGGCACGGCGTCCTCGCGTCCGGCCGATTGGGCGCGAACGGAGGTATTGGCCGGCGATCGATCCGGTACGGCGGCCGGCCCCACTTCCTGCGGGAGAGCCAAAAGTACACCGACCTTGACAGGAGTGATCTGGATGGAGCTGCACGCCCTGCGCAAGCACGGCTGGACGATCAGATCGTTGGCGCGCGAGCTCGGCCTGAACTGGCGCGCGGCCAAGCGGGACCTGGGGAGCGGGGAGGTACGCTGGTATCCGGAGCGCGCGACACGACAACGGGGGTGGCCAGGACTACACCACGTCCGGCGACCCGGCGACTCGGCGAGCACGGCGTTCGGCGGTTGCTGGCGGAAGCTGGCGGTCGTGGTGTGAAGGAGAGCAGGGCGACGCGGCATAGCAACGAGCAGAACAGTAGTTCTAATAGGGATGGGCCTGACAGCCCTCCCGCGCGGAGGCGCTGTGGCCGTTCGACCGTTCCGGGGTTCTGGCTTGTCGTCGATCGGCTTGGGGATTTGTCGGTGCAACGCCGAGCAGGCGTGGACCGGCACCTCACGGGCCTCCGCCTCGATGCACGTCTCAGAACACGCCAGCTACGCTCGGCCGGTAGTGTGGAGGCGCTAGCCGATGGTCCAGTACCACGTCACGCTGAACGGCCAGGGCTTGATCGTAGACCTGGCCAAGTACTCGAAGAAGTCGGCCGAGCCGTTCGCCGCCAAGACCGCCACCGGCGACCGCTCCTACGGCGACCTGCGTACCGAGCAGGGCCTGGTGCTCTCCGACTGGTCCGGCGGCGAGGGCTTCCTCGAGCACGACCCGGCCAATGCCAGCCGCTTCCGCTCGGGCTCCGGCTTCGACGTCTGGACCGAGCCGGGCTCGCTGCGCCTCGGCCCGCACGCCCTCAGCTCGGCGCCAGCCACCCTCTCCGAGCCGGCCGTCGCCTGCGTCTACAAGGGCAACCTGTACGTCGGTGGCGGCGCCGGCACCGGCAACGTCTACCGCTGGGACGGCGCCAGCTGGACCACCTCGCTCACGCTGGCCAAGGCGATCACCGCGCTGGCCACCTTCAACGGCCTGCTCTACGCCGGCAACGGCTTGGACGGCATCGTGTCGTCCTTCGACGGCGCCACCTGGACCGCCACCGCCTTCACCATCCCGTCGTCTGTGGGCGTCCACGCGCTCGCCACCTTCTACCGTCAGACCGCCCAGTACCTGTACGTCGCGGCCTCCCGCGCGTCGACCGGCGCGGTCTACTACTGGGACGGCGCCACCCTCTCCGCGCTGCAGTACGTGTTCGAGGAGCCCTCGCCGCGGGTCGCCCTGGTGCTCAACAACCGGCTGTACTTCTTCGTTGCCGACACCGCGTCGCGCCGGATGGCCGTCTACTCCATCGACGACGCTGGCAGCGGCGGCGTCTACCGCGCCCACGTCGCCCTCGCGCACAACTACGCCCTGGGCGGCGCCGTCCACGACGGCGTGGCCTACCTCGGCTGCTTCTCCGGCGGCGCCATCCTCTCCTGGGACGGCTCGCTGCTCCGCACCGTCCGCCAGGTCTCGGGCCAGACGGCCGGGCTGCGCGGCCTGGCCGCCTGGAACGGCGCGCTGTGGGTCAGCGTCCAGGACACCACCGCCAACACCCTCGCCCTGCTGCGTTACGACCCTTCGGCAGGCTCAGGGCAGGCTCAAGCCGGCTGGACCCGGCCGGTCGGCGGCCTCAGTGGCACCGAGCCGCGGGGTCTGGCGGTCTACGCCGGCCAGCTCGTCGCACTCACCCAGCAGGCCAGCGCGGCCACCATGCACCGCCTCCAGTCCACCCACCGCGCCTCCGCCACCCTGGAGACGTCGCTGTTCGACGCGCGCCTGCCATCCGTGGACAAGGTCGCGCGGTCGCTGACCGTCGCCCACTCGGCGCTCGCCGCCGGCCAGTCGGTCCAGGTGCAGTACCGCCTCGAGGACACCGGGGCGTGGACCACCCTCGGCACCAGCTCCACGCTCGGCGCCACGTCGGCCGTGTTCAGCTTTGCCGGCAGCGGCGTCGTCTTTCGCCAGCTCGCCTTCCGCCTGGTGCTGGCCGGGCCCGCCGGCGCGTCCGCCTCCGTCATCCTGTACTCGGTGCTGCTGCGCTACGTCCTCAGCCCGGAGCTCAAGCGGGAGTGGGAGCTGCACGCCATCCTGGAGGGCACCCCGGAGATCCCGCTCGTCACCCTCGACGGCGCTCCCCATCCGCGGACCGGCGCCCAGCAGGAGGCCGCGCTCTGGACCGCCAAGGGCACGCGCGGCCCGATCACCCTGGTCGACCTGGATGACGCCAGCTACGCCGTCTGGTTCGACCGGCTGGACGTCAGCGCCGCGGAGAAGAGCCAGCGCCACGCACCAGAGATGCGCGGCAAGCTCCGCCTGGTGGAAGCGTGACCCGCCAGCTCGGCCTGGTCGCCAACTGCCGCAACGCCTGGCCCGGCCACCAGGAGCTCACAGAGCTGCGCCCGGCCTGGGTCCGCACCATCGCCTACTCGCTGGACGACCTCGACGGGATGCTGGACAGCCTGCCCCCCGGCGTCGAGCCGATCGTGCTGCTCAACGGGGAGCTGGATCTCGTCGGGCACGACTGGCACCGCTGGCCGGACGCCGTCGCCGCGTTTGCCCAGCGCTTCGGCCACCGCGTCAAGGCCCTGGAATGTCTGAATGAGTGGGACCTGCTCGGCATCCCGGCGGACACCGCGGTCTGGTGCGCCCAGGAAGCCGCCTCGGCGTTGCAAGGGACGGCCTGCACCGCGCTGCTGGGGTCCTGTGGCAGGCCCGGACTGGACCGGCACCCTACGCCACGCCTGCGCGCTGCTTGGACCGGATCAGCTCGCCCAGCTCGGCGGCGTCTGCCTGCACCCCTACGGCCAGCGCCCCGGCGGCTGGCCCACCCCGGAGTGGGGCTTCGGCGAGCTGGAGGAAGCGGTCATGCTCGCCGCGGCCATCGCCGACCGCCCGGTCTGGTTGACCGAGTACGGGGTCAAGCTCGGCGACGTCGGCGGGGAGGACATGCAGGCGGAGTTCCTCGCCGCTCCGCGGCCGTGCTCGGCAACATCGGCACGGCCATCGTGCCGGCCGCCTGCTGGTTCGCCTGGTCGGATCAGTGCGGCGCCCCCTCAGAGCGCGGGGATCAAGCGTTCGGCCTGGTCGCCGAGGACGGCCGACGCCCGGCCAGCGTGGGACAGCTTCCAGGCTCACGCCGCCCGGCGACGACGGAAGACGGAAGGATTCTCGCTCCCCGAGGAGCTAGCACAGGAGGACAGCATGGCCCACGATCACGACGTCGGCAGCGGCTCCGCCAGATGATGGCCGAGGACGGCTCGAGCCCGCCGCCTGCTCCACCTTCCCGCCGCTCGGCCGCCACCCGGCCGAGATCGAGCAGGGCGTTGGGCGCAACGGGGTCCACTACGAGTGGCACCTGGCCACCGGCGCCCACTTCCGTTTTCCACCGGACTCCGCGGCGGCGGCGTAGGGGTCGGCACGTGGAAGCCGCCGTTCAGAACCGTCTGGTCCCCCAACCGGGGCAACCGGCGCCGGGCCACCCGGGGTGTGTGCTCCACTCCACCAGGGGCGGGGCGCCCACGCTGGACCAGGAGTACCGGGCACCATCTCCTGGTTCCTCAACCCCAGCGCCCAGGCCAGCTCGCACTACGTCGTCGGCCCGGCCGAAGTGGTCCAGATGGTCGAGCTGGATCTCGAAGCCTGGACGACCGACTGGATGAACGCCGAGTGGCTGGCCATCGAGATCGCGCAGCCCAAGCTCGGCGACCCGATCACCGACTTCCAGTACCGGGCCACCGCCTGGTGCCTGCTCCAGATGCAGGCCCGCTACCGCTTCCCCCTGGACGCGGCGCACCTACCGTTCCATTCGGAGACCCCGCAGGGCATCCAGATCGGCAAGACCGACCCGTTCTCGCGAGGGAGCGAAGCGGGCCGGCGCTTCTATGACCGCCTGTTCAGGCTCTTCTGACCCGCCGCCGCGGGGCTGCTTGGCAGGCCGGGGGACGAGGGCTCAAGCACGGAGGAATGATGGACGCGGATTACGGCGGCGTGTTGATCGTGCCGACGATCGTCGGGTTGGTGGAGGTGGGCAAGCGACTGGGGCTGCGGACGGGGTACGCGGCGCCAGTCGCGGTTGGGCTGGGACTGGCGATCACCCTCGGGTACGCGCTCGTCGCCGGCCTGCCGGGTGGGCGGGAGCTGGCCGACGCCGGACTGCGCGGCGTGGCGCTCGGACTGTCCGCGGCGGGCTTGTACTCGGCCGTCAAGCACCGATCGCCAGGTGACGCGCAGGAGCTGGATGGCTCAGCAGTCGGGCGGCCCAGGCGGGCCAGGGTCGATGGAGAACGCCCAGCCGGCTCTCGCTGAACAGGCGCCTGATCGCCCGCGAGACGCCCCGCAGCAGCCCTTGGCCGATCGGGGTGTCTTGCTGTACAGTACGCCGTCTCCCGCCCGTGTGGTGTGCTCGTTCCGCCGTTTTTGGGGGGTTGACGAATCGTCACCGCCCCGTTAAGGTGGGCCTCGATGCAAGCTATTCGGGTTGAACGTAGGCAGTCGCTCGACCCTCGGTGGCTCCAGCACCTTACCCTTCTCGGCGCGGTTGGCTTTCTGTTGAGCTGGGTCGTCGCGGCCCGCCCCGAAGCCGCTCGCCAACTGACGGCAAGCTTCCCGGTCTCCTTCCTGGCGCCGCCCAGCATGCCGGCTCGGGATTGGCAGCCGGTCCGTGTACCGGTCCGCACGAGCACCGTGCGGGACCCGGCGCCGCCGGCATCGGTGGGTGTGCCGAGGGTCGCCGAGGAAGGCGCGGGCGTTGCTGCTGTCGCCGCGCAGTTCGGCGAGCAGTGGGTCCAGACGCATCGCCGCACCGTGCTGATGTCGGCGCCCGAAGACAGCTCCGCCCGCGAGCTGGACGTCCCGCAGTGGAGCTACCTGCGGGTGTTCGAGACGCGGTCGGATGGCTGGCTGCGGGTCGGCTACGGAAGCGACACGACGGGCCAGCCGGCCAGTGTGGCGTGGATTCCCTCCTCGGACATTGGTGTCTCCGGTCCGCCACCGCGATTCGTGACCAGCGTGCGCGACGTGCCGCTGTGGAGCGCCGACGACGCCAGTGCCGAGTCGCTGGCAACTGCCCCGCGGTTCGCGACGTTGGAGCTGGCCGGGGCCGAGCGCAACGGCCGCGCAGCCGTGCGCCTGGCCGACGGCGAGCAGGCGGATCGGCCGCTGGCGTGGGTCGATTGGGACGCGGTCATCGGCGGCCGCGGTCCGGCCGAGCGCGCCCTGCCGCTGGCGCGGCCCTTCTCGCCGTTTGCCGGGCAGGTCCAGCTCGATATCCCCTATCGGACCCAGCTTGACGGCAGCATTTCGGCCCAGGCCAACTGTGGGCCGGCGTCGATCTCGATGGCGCTCGAGTCGTTCGGTATCCGCATCCCGACGGCCCAGGCCCGCGCAATCGCGACCCGTTCGATGGGTATCTTCAGCCCGTGGAGCGGGACGACGCTGGAGGCGCTTCGCGACGTCGCACGCGCCAACGAGCTCGAAGGGTTGGACCTCCACGAGAACGGTCGCTACAAGCGCTGGACGCTCGACGACGTGCGCCGCCACCTGCGGGCTGGTCACCCGGTGATCCCGCAGCTCCGTTACCGGGCGATGCCGGGCCGTGAGTGGACCTGGGCCCGCTTCGATCACTACGTCGTGATCAGCGGTATGGTCGGCGACGACTTCATCATCGACGATCCGGTTCCAGAGAATGGCCGCGGCCAGCGCACGATCACCGCGCAGCAGCTCCAGCGGGCCTGGCAGAGCAGCGATCATCCCGGCGCCGCGCTGGCCGTCGCCAGACCGCTCTAACACTCCTCCCTAGCCTTCCCTCCTCCGGTCGCGTGGCGGCCACACCCACTCCGGACCTGTGACGCCCAGTCAACAGAAGCGCCCGAAACGGCGCGGTCTGATCGTTACGTCCGGCTACGCCTCGGGCGTATGATGGCTGCCCGCCGCGCGCACAGCCTGGGGGAGACCTGCTCGCGGGGTCGCCGGCGGCGATGTCTTCACCCGAACATCCGCTGCTCGCGCAGTCGTTCTCGGTCGTCGACGTCGAGACGACCGGGGCCAGCGCGATCTACGATCGGGTGGTCGAGGTCGCTGTCGTCCGGGTCCAGGGCGGCGAGGTTGCCGACCGATTTGAGGCGCTGGTCGACCCGCGGATGCCGATCCCGCCGTTCATCACCCGCCTGACCGGGATCGACGGCCGCCTGGTGCGCGGTCGACCGACGTTCGCCGAGCTGGCGCCGCGAATCCGCGAGGCGCTCGAAGACGGGCCGCTCGTCGCCCACAACGTCGCCTTCGACGAGGCGTTCCTGCGACACGGCTTCAGCCGCGCCGGTCTTCCGCTGGACCTGCCGCGGCTGTGCACGCTGCGGCTGGCGCGACGCCTTCTGCCGCGGCTACGAAGCCACCGGCTGGACGCGCTGGCCGCACACTTCGGGATCGACGTCGGCCGCCGCCACCGGGCTGGATCGGACGCGCAGACGACCGCGCTTGTCTTGCTGCGCCTTCTCCAGGAAGCGGCCGAGCTCGGCATCCGCGAGCCGGCCCAGCTGGCCCGGCTCCAGGAGCGCGTGGTGACGCGTCACCGGCGCGGCGTGGACGAGAGCGTCCTGGAGACGCTGCCGCCGGGGCCAGGGGTGTACCTGCTCAAGGATCGGGACGGGCACGTCGTCTACGTCGGCAAGTCGATCCACGTGCGCCAGCGCGTGCGCGAGCACCTGCGCGGCGGTAGCGCGGACCAGCCCCGTCTGCGTCGGCGCTTGAGCGCCATCGTCGACGTCGACGCGATCGAGACTGGCTCCGAGCTGGAGGCGCTGTTTTTGGAGTCGCGGTTGATCAAGCGCTACCTGCCAGAAGCCAACCAGCTCCAGCGCAACGACGCCGACTACCCGTTCATTCGGATCGACCTGGCGGACCCGTTCCCGCGGCTGGCGACGACCAGGGCAGCGCCGACGCCGGAGACGCTGAACTTCGGCCCGTTCCGCCGGCGGGCGACGGCCGCGGCGGCTGTCGATGTTCTCCGCGAGCGGTTCGGGCTGCGCGACTGCGAGGAGCCGATCCGGTCGGGTCGCTCGGCCTGCGCGCTGCTGGACATGGGCAAATGTCTGGGCCCCTGCGTCGGAGCGGTCGACCAGCCGACCTATCAGGCGGCAGCCGAGCGCGCGGCGGCTGTCCTGGGCGGCCGGGATGGCGGGCTGCTCGACGAGCTGGTCGCCCGTCGCGACGCGCTGGCCGGGGACCTGCGCTTCGAGGAGGCGGCCCGGTTGCGGGATCGGATCCGCGAGCTGGAGCACATCGTCGGCGTCCAGCGCCGTCTGGAGGCGGTCGCCGAGCGGAACCTGGCGATCGTCGCGCCCTCGGCGCGGCCCGGAGCGGGGGAGCTGTTCCTGATCCGTGGCGGCCGGCTGGCCAAGCAGCTCACAGTACCCTCGGCAATCCGCCGCCTGACGCTCCAGCGCGCGCTGGAGCGGACCTTCGGGGACCCGCCCGCGCCGCTGACCCGGGGGACGGTCGACGAGATGCACCTGCTGGACAACTGGCTGCGCCGCCACACCGAGCGGCTTGCCGTCATCGCGGTCGATCCGAGCATGCCGGTCGGTGCCCTCGACGAGGTCGCCGCGGCGATGCGCGCCGCGCGCCGCGCGCCGCCGAAGCTGCGCCGACCGAAGCGCCGAGCGGCGGCGACGGCAGCGGTGGTGCCGGCGCGCGCGTCGTAAGAGGCCGGTTGCCCCGGCCGTTGACCGCGAGTACCCTCCTGTCGCATGAACGTCGTTGGGCCGCGCACGTTGGGCCAGGTGCTGGCCGCCAGGGCTCGCGCTACCCCGGACAAAACCTGGCTGCTCTTCGAGGAGCGGCCGAACGCCGACGCCGCGCCGGTGGTCCGCCAGCTCACCTATGCTGACTTCGAGCAGCAGGTCCAGCGAGCCGCGAACGTCCTAGTCGAGCTGGGGCTGCGGCCCGGCGACAAGCTGGTCCTGCACCTCGGCAACTGCCCGGAGTTCCTGTTCCTCTGGTTCGGCGCTGCGCGGTGCGGGGCGGTCATCGTGCCGGTCAACACGCTGTCGTCGCCGGACGAGCTGGAATACCTCGTCAACCATTCGGAGAGCGTCGTCTTCGTCACCGAGCCGAGCGGGCTGCCGCTGGTGGAGCAGCTGCTGCCGCGCTGCCCGGCCGTCCGGCACGTCCTGGTCTGCCGGACCGACGCGGACCGCGGTCCGGCGCTGGCGTTCAGTCGGCTGCTCGCCGAGGCATCCGAGACACCGTCGCGGCACGAGCCAGAGCCGCTCGACGTCGTCGCGATCCTGTACACCTCGGGGACGACCAGCAAGCCGAAGGGCTGTTTGATCACCCACGCCAACTACGTCCACGTTGGCGAGGCGGTCTCGACAGGGATGGGGCTCGGCCCGGAGGACCGATTTCTGACGGTCCTGCCCTTGTTCCACGGGAACGCGCAATACTACGCGACGATGTCCGCACTGGTCGTCGGCGGCAGTGTGGCCCTGATGGAGCGCTTTTCCGCGTCGCGCTACTGGGAGCAGGCCGCGCGCTACGACTGCACGGTCGGCAGCCTGTTCGCCGCGCCGATGCGGATGCTCTTGGCCCAACCGCCGCGGCCGGAGGAGCGTGGTCACCGACTGCGGCTGGTCATCTTCGCCCAGAACCTGAGCCGGGAGCAGCTTGCCGAGTGGGATGCGCGTTTCGGAGCGCCGTTGATGCAGATCTACGGTATGACGGAGCAGCTTGGCCACCCGCTGGCGAACCCGTTCGACGGCCCGCGCGACAACATGACCGTCGGCCTCCCGTCGCCCGGCTGGCAGGTGCGGGTGGTCGACGAGAGGGGCCGCGACGTCCCCGACGGCGAGCCAGGCCAGCTCCTGGTCCGCGGCGAGCCAGGCACGAGCCTGATGCTCGGCTACTTCAAGAACCCGGAGGCGACGGCCGAGGCGATCCGGGACGGCTGGCTCTGGACTGGCGACAACGTCCGGATCAACGCGAACGGCTACTTCGAGTTCGTCGACCGCGCCAAGGACATGATCAAGCGCTCAGGCGAGAACGTCGCCGCCGGCGAGGTCGAGGGAGTCTTGAAGGACCACCCGTCCGTCTTCGACGCGGCCGTGATCGGCGTCCCCGACCAGATGCGTGACGAGGCGATCAAGGCCTTCGTCGTCCTACGCGAAGGCGCCGCGGCCAGCGAGGCCGAGCTGATCGCCTGGTGTGCCGCTCGCCTCGCAAACTTCCGCGTCCCCGAGCTCGTCGAGTTCCGCACCGAGCTCCCGCGCACCTCGGTTGGCAAGATCCAGAAGCACCTCCTCCGCGCCGAGCGCGCCGGCTGAGGCGCCGGGTGGACACGGCACTGCGTGCCGGCCCGGCTGCTTGGATCGGTGCCATGATGCGCGGTATCGCCGGTCGACCCCAGGTCGACCCGGGCGGCAACGATGTTGACCGCATAGCGGCCACCGAGCGCGCGGAGCGGATTCAGGTGGGCGAGGCCCGCGTTAGCTGTAGGTGATCACCGAGCGGGCAACCTCGCCGGCCATCATGGCGCGGTAGGCCTCGTTGATCTCGTCGATCGGGTAGCGCCGGGTGATCAGCTTGTCGAGCGGCAGCTTGCCGGCCATGTACAGATCGAGCAGTCGCGGCATGTCGTGGTGGGGGCGGGTCGACCCGTAGAAGCTGCCGATCAGGGCCTTCTCCTGCAACACCAGGTCGAACGCGCTGACCGAGACCTCGGCCCCGGCCGGGGCCACGCCGACCGCGACGGCCGTGCCGCCGCGCCGAACGGCCTGGAAGCATTGGGTCAGCGTCCTGGTAGTGCCGATCGCCTCGAAGGCGTAGTCGACGCCGCGCTCGTTGGTCAGCGCCTTGACGCGGGCGAGGGTGTCCTCGCGCGAGGCGTCGATCGTGTCGGTCGCACCGAACTCGAGCGACATCTCCAGCTTGTTCGCGACCAGATCGGCGACGATGATCTTCTCGGCGCCGGTCAACTGCGCTCCCATCACCGTGCTCAGCCCGACGCCGCCGGCCCCGATCACCAGAACGCTGCTGCCGGGCTCGACGCGGGCGGTGTTGACGACGGCGCCGACGCCGGTCATGACGGCGCAGCCGACCAGCGCCGCGATCTCCAGCGGCGCGTCGTGCCGGATCGGGACGACGGCTTCTTCGAGGACGACCGTCCGCTCGCCGAAGCAGGACACGCCGGCGAAGTGCTTGACCTCGTCGCCGCCCTGGGCGCGGTGGAAGCGGCTGGTGCCGTCTGGCATCCGACCGGTCCAGCGGACCTTCTGGCCTATACCGCACAGCGCCGGGTGGCCGGTGCTGCAATAGTCGCAGCGGCCGCAGGAGGCCCGGAACAGGAGGATCACGTGGTCGCCGGGCTTCACCGCGGTGACCCCCTCGCCAACCGCCTCGACGACGCCGGCCCCCTCGTGGCCGAGGATAGCCGGCAGGGTGGCCGGCAGGTCGCCGTTCATGACGTGGTAGTCGCTGTGGCAGACGCCGGCCGCGGCGACCTTGATCGCGACCTCGCCGGCCTTTGGCGGATCGACCTCGACCTCGGCGATCTCGAGCGGCTGCTTCGTCTCGTTGAGAATGGCGGCCTTCATCGGACGCTCCAACACCCAGAGTTGGCGGCGCACCGCTGCGCCTGCCGCGGAGACCACACGATAGCATCGACCACGAGGCGGGGCAATTGACACCAGCGGCCGAAACGCCCTCATGCCGTCACGCTCGGCGCGCCTGCGCCTGCTACACTGGCGGCCACTCGAGGGTGAGGGTAGCGGGATGATCCTGCAGCGGTTCCGCGGCTCGCTGCTGGTGGTGCGGCAGCCGGATCATGGGATCCAGAGCGGCGACTTCGCCGAGCACTGGGGCAACGAGTCGACGCCGCCCTTCGAGCCGCGCCGGCCAGTGATCGAGGCCGGCACACGGCACGACAACGGCTGGGCCGCTTGGGAGGAGCGGCCGTCGATCGACCCGAGTACCGGTCAGCCCTGGCAGTTCCTGCGCCTGACGCCGCACGAGCACGTCCCGCTCTATCGGCGTGGCATCCGCCAGGCGGCCGAGCACGACCCGTACACCGGGCTGCTGGTCAGCATGCACGGGGCCGGGCTGTACAACGACCGCTACGGCACCTTCCGCCTGGCCGAGCAGCGCTTCACGCCGACCGAGCGCGAGCTGGTGGACGAGTTCCTCGCCGAGCAGGCGCTGTTCCAGCAGTCGCTAGCCGAGCGCGCGCTGGGGCGCGAGCTTCACACGCACGTCACCACCGACCCCCAGGTCTGGTACACCTACCTGCTGCTCCAGGTCTGGGACCGGCTCTCGATCCAGTTCGCCTTCCGCCTGGCGGCCGACGGCGAGATCGGCCCGCTGCCGCGCCCAGACGGCTCCCACGGCGTGCTGCGGATCAAGCAGGCCGGGGAGCTGTCGGTCACTCTGGATCCGTATCCGTTCGACGACTCGCCCCGCGTCTTCCCACTGGCCGCCCGCCTGCTGCCGGACCAGCCGTACCACACTCCAGAAGCGTGGCTGGCCGAGCTGGCGGAGGCGCCAATCACCACGCTCGAGTGCACCGTCCGCCGCCCCGAGTAGCCGGCCGACCGGCGCACCAGCCCGCCATCAACGTTGCACCAACAGGAGCGGGTGGTCGCTGGCGCCCTGGCGAGGCTTCCGTTGTGGCGCGCGCCGCGAGGATCGCGCCGCGCGGTGGCCCCCGACGCACCAGCGGGCCGTGCCCTGGCGCGCAGCCGGGAGATTGACGCGTGACTTCCACCGACCAGGGCATCTGACCGAATAAGGGCTTCCACCCGTTCCTCGAGGGCGAGAATCCGTACCCGTGCGTTGAGCCTGACGGTACCAGCTTCATCGGTCCATCTGTCTCGTCGCACCTCGGAACTGCTCCATTCGGTCGTGATGCCCGGCTCATTGCAGATCCGGTTGTCGCCGCCTATGCGGGGGCTCACCATCCGCATGACGGGGAACCATGAGCGAAGCGTTAGCTGGTGTCTTGCTCCGACCTGACGACGAGGCATTTCGTCTGCGGTGTTCTGACTGGAACACTCGGATTGTGCATCAGCCGGACTACGTTGTCATGGCCCGCAGCCCAGAGCACGTGCAGGAAGCCGTGCGCTTCGCAGCGGCTCGCGGCATGCCCATCCATGTGCAGGCGACAGGACACGGCGCGCTCGGTGCCTACGACGGGGGCATGCTCATCGATACGTCCGACATCGGCGGCGTCGCGATCGATCCAGAATGGCAGTGCGCCGTGGTCGGCGCCGGCGTACGATGGCAAGAACTGCTCGACGCGGCGCACGTCCACGGTCTCGCGGGGTTGTCCGGGTCCGCTGCTTTCGGGGGGTGGTCGGGTACGCGCTCGGCGGCGGGGCAGGTGGGCTGGCGCGGCGGAACTGGACTGCTGCGGGGTCGGCAGTGTCGATCAGGGCCAAGCAGGCGCGCGGGTCACCGTCCTTGGGCTTGCCGGCGCTGCCGCCGTTGACAAACAGCACCTCGCCTACCTGCTTGACGTAGGGTAGGTGGGTGTGGCCCATCACCAGGACGTCTGCGTCGGCACCGCGGGCGATGTTCTCGAGGTGCGGACGGTCTTCGTAGATATACTCGTTGACCCTGCGCGGGCTACCGTGGACCAGCAGAAATCGCGTGCCGTCGGCCTCGAAGCGGATCTGTGGCTGGAGTGTCCGCAGCCAAGCCTTGTTCTCAGCACCGGTGTGGGC
Source organism: Chloroflexota bacterium (assembly GCA_030447245.1). Lineage (GTDB taxonomy): Bacteria > Chloroflexota > UBA6077 > UBA6077 > JACCZL01 > JAUJPG01. Next base: position 43,084 of record JAUJPG010000020.1, read on the forward strand.
CTTGGTCCAGGCGCAGGAGAGATCCCCGCGGACCTTGTCGTCGGGCTTGGTGTAGGCGCAGCCGCGGTCATCGCGGTCGAAGCCCGTCCCGTCGTCGTAGTTGCCCTTGACGGTCAGGATGGCTTCTCGCCGAAGGAGGTCAATCACTTCGTTGGCGAAGGGGGCGTAGCCCACCACATCTCCCAGGCAGTAGACCTGATCCACCTTCTGAGCCTTGATGTCATCCAGCACGGCCTGCAGCGCCGGCAGGTTGCTGTGCACGTCGCTGAACATGGCCAGGCGCATCGCTGGTCCTCTCTGCGCAGCTCGCCAGTTCGACCCTACGCCCCGCTCGGCTCAGGCGCCGCCCCTCAGCGCGCCGACCATGGCCGCAAACAGGTAACCGAACACGATGGTGGCGGGCAGCGTCAGCAGCCAGGACTGGACGATCTCGCCGACCACGACCCAGCGCACGGTCCGCCGTCCCTGGAGCGTTCCTACTCCGACGATTGCCGAGGTGATGGTGTGGGTGGTGCTGACCGGGATCCCCCCTTCTGAGGCCAACTGCAGGACGCTCGCGGCAGCGGTCTCGGCGGCGAAGCCCTGCACGGGGGTCAGCCCGGTCATCCGCATCCCGAGGGTGCGGATGATCCGCCAACCGCCCGCGGCGACGCCGAGCCCCGCGACGACTGCCACGCTGAGGATCACCCAGAGCGGCACCTCGACGGTCGTCCACCCGAAGTACACCGCCAGCGCCAAGGTGAGGACACCCATCGGTTTCTGCGCATCGTTACGCCCGTGGCTGAAGGCCATGTAGACCGCCGAGCACCGCTGGAGGAGTGTAAAGACCCAGATCGCCCGCGAGCGCGGCACGCCTTGGACCAGGTAGTAGACAGCGGTCAGCAGGACCATCCCACCGCCAAAGCCCAACAGCGGTGAGATGACAATCGCCGCCAGGACCGGCAGCAGACTCTGCCACTGCACGCCCTGCCAGCCGGCGAAGAAGAGGCCGACCCCGACGATGGCCCCGATCAGCCCGTGCGTCTCGCTGACTGGGATGCCCCAGCGGTAGGTGATCAGGCTCCAGGTCATCGCCCCGAAGAGCGCGGCCACGACCGCGCCCTGCGTGAGCACCTCCGGTGCCACGATGCCCCTGCCGATCGTCAGCGCCACCGCCGTCCCGGTCAACGCTCCGAGCAACTCGAAGACGGCTCCGACGAGCACGGCCTGCGTCGGCGTGAAGGCGCGCGTGCCGACCGCCGTGGCGATGGCGTTGGCGGCGTCGGTGAACCCCCCAACGAAGGCGTACACGTAGGAGAGCGCGACCGCGAACACGAAGATCAGGAACGCTGCGTCCCAGCCTGGCATGGATCACCACCTCCTATGGGAGCTCGTCACCACCGATGCACGGCGGCTGCACCGGCATGTCAATGCCAATTGACACATCGTGCGAAGCAAGAGGGTTCCCTTAGCAGCCTCCCCGGACAGTGGGCCCGCATTGCGGGACCCGCTCCCCCAGCCGCTCCGGATCAAGCAGCATCCAGATTTCGCGGTGGATGCGCGAGAGTGCGTCCCGATCGACGGAGTAGTACACCCAACGGCGGTCGCTGACGTCGCGGCGAGCCCGGACAAGCCCAGCCTAGCGTAGCCTGCAGAGGTCGCGGCTCAGCAAGTTGTGCGACAACCCCAGGAGCCCGGCCATCTCGCAGTTACAGGTCTCTCGCTGCATCAGCGCCAGGAAGATGCGTCGCCTGGTCGGGTCGGCCATCAGGGCAAGGGAGTCAGCCGCGGCCGGCGAAACCCCATGTTCCTGAGCAGCTGGTGTTTCAATCATCTTGATATTGTTGGTTGCCCCAAACTGAACCGTCAAGCCGTCCAGCGCTGCCTTGGTTCCTAGAACGGGCCAAGCCGTTGAAAAACGCGAACTTGGGGTTAGCTCCCGGATAGCATCCGGGAGCTGTCAAAGGCGCTCCTGAGCCTGGGCTGCTTGAGTCCGGATGGCTCTAGGGATTCAGCCGATAGAACCGCCAGAAGTCGTGCTCGATCGGGAGCACCTCAACGCCGCTAAACCCCGCCTCGGCGGCGTAGCGGCGCAGGATCGGCGGGCGCATGACCGTGCCGGTGCCCGCCGAGGGCCGCTCAGCCAAGCCGACCGGCAAGCAGTGCAGCACGCTGAAGCCGTAGTTGAGTCGCTCGACGTCATCACCAGGGGCACTGAAGGCCTCGCCGACCTTCTCGTCGGCCACGATCACCGCCCCGCTCTCCTTCACCAGCCCGCGCATCGCGCGCAGCGCCTCGACCGGCTTGGCCATGTCGTGGATGGTCTCGAAGGCCGTCGCAAGCTCGTAGCCGCCCGCCAAGTCGGGGTCGGCCGCGTCCCGCACGGCGAACGTCACCCGGTCGGTCAATCCCTCGGCCATCGCGTTCCTGCGGGCCAGGGCGATCGAGGCCTCGTCCAGGTCGAACCCGTGGACCTCCGCCTTCGGATAGGCCCGTGCCATCGCGATGCTGGACCAGCCGGTCCCGCAGCCGACGTCGGCTACCCGCGCCGGCGGGTCGGCCAGCAGGCGGGCGTGCACGTCCGGGATGGCCGGCAGCCACTCGGTCCCGAGCTGGTTCAGGAACATCGGGCGGTTCATCTCGGCGATCCCCTCAAGGGTGTCCACGCCGTAGTCGGGGTAGGGCACGCCCCCGTCGGTCCGGAACGCCTGCAGCAGCGCCGGCAGCGGCTTGGTCACGCCTACCGTCAGGCGCAGCAGGGGGGCGAGGCAGTTGAGGCTACTCCGGTCGAGGAAGACCTCGTGGTAGGCCCCCGGCAGTGCGTAGCGCCGTGCGGTCGCCTCGGCGGCCGTGCCCTCCACCTCGAGGATGCCAGTCGCGACCTGCTGCTCGAGCCACTCGCGCACGTAGCGCTCGTTCGTCCCGGTCCTTTCCGCTAGCTCGGCCGAGGTGGCCCGGCCGAGGTCCGCCAGCCCAGCATAGAGGCCGAGCCGATCGCCGACGTAGACGCAGAAGACGTCCATCGTGGCGATCGCCGCCTCGAAGAGCCGCCCGACGAGCGCATCGCGCTGCTCGGGTGCGGCTTCAGTCGGAACCTCCCCCGTCGTGGTCATCACTCCCTCCCGTGCGACTGCTGCACACCTTGACCGGGCGCCACCGGAGTGCCCAGCCGCCGGGCCTCTGCGGCGGCTTACGGGTCCTAACTATGCTTCGGCTGCTGCTGCCCGTCAAGCCCGACGACTCGTCAGAATTGGTCCCGAGTGGTCATTCGGGCGGAGGGGCGCCGTGATGGGGACCAAGGCGCGGGCGTTCGCGCCGCTCTGCAATCGATCCGCCGAGGACTTGGTTCCGGCCGACAATTTCTATCGTCACCTGGAAGCCAGGCTCGACCTCGACTTCGTCCGCGACCTGGTCCGCACCACCCATAAGGAAGGTGGACGGCCCTCCGTCGATCCACGGGTCTTCTTCAAGCTCCAGCTCGTGATGTTCTTCGAGGGGCTCCGCTCCGAGCGTGAGTTGGTCCGAGTGGCAGCCGATCGGCTGAGCGTCCGCTGGTACCTCGGGTACGACCTGGACGAAGAGCTACCCGACCACTTGAGCCTGACCAGGATTCGGCAGCGCTACGGTCTGGCCGTCTTCCGCCGCTTCTTCGAGGCGATCGTCGAGCAGTGCCGCGAGGCCGGGCTGGTCTGGGGCAAGGAGCTGTACTTCGACGCCACCCAGGTCAAGGCCAATGCCTCCCTGGATTCGATCGCCCCGCGCTTCGCGGTCCAGGCGCACCTTGGCGAGCTGTTCACCGATGAGGTTGCCGACGAGCCGGGTCCTGCCGAAGCCGACAGCCAGCCGATCGAGCTGCCGGTCTCTATCACCGACGCTGAGCGCGACCAGCTCGCCCGGGCCAACGAGGCGCGGCACGACTGGCTGGCTCAGGATGGTGCCCCCGATCGAACCATCGTCCGAGACGGCTACCGGCGCCGCTCCGACTTCGAGGCGAGCACCACCGACCCTGATGCTGCCTTCATGGCGCTCAAGAAAGGCGGCTTGCACTTCGGCTACCACGATCACTACGCCGTCGATGGCGGCAAGGCCCGCATCATCCTCGAGGTCCTGGCGACGCCGGCCGACGTGATGGAGAACGTCCCATTCCTAGATATGCTCTGGCGGGTCCGCTTCCGCTGGCGGCTCCGTCCCCGCCAGGCGACCGGCGACACGACCTACGGCACCGTCGAGAACATCGTGGCCCTCGAGGATCAGGCCATCCGCGCCTACGTCCCCTTGCCGGACTTCGACCAGCGCACGCCGTACTACGGCGCCTCGCGCTTCACCTACGACCCCGAGCGCGACGAGTACCGCTGCCCCGAAGGCCAGGTGCTCCGGCGACGGAAGGCCAAGTACACCGAAGGGGTCATGGTCTACCGGGCCGAAGCGGCAATCTGCAATGCGTGCCCGCTCAAGGCTGCCTGCACCGAAAGCAGCCAGGGGCGCCAGGTCCATCGGTCCTTGTACGCCGAGTACCTCCACCGCGTGCGCGCGTACCACCAGACGCCCGCCTACGGGAAGGCGATGGCCAAGCGGAAGGCCTGGGTCGAGCCCCTGTTCAGGGAAGCCAAGGACTGGCACGGGCTGGAGCGGTTCCGACTCCGAGGGCTCTGGAAGGTGAGCGCCGAGGCGTTGCTGATCGCAACCGGGCAAAACCTGAAGCGGCTGCAACGGAAGCGGGGCTGGGGACGCCAACCGTGGCCGAATGGGGCTCCGGAGGCACCTTTGGCGCCCTGGACCTCGTCGAAGTCGCGCCCATTGCGCCCAGTATTCACCTGATGGTCGCGATGAAGCGACTTCATCTCAGGCCACTGCCTGGCCGAACCAACTCCTCAGGAGGGGTTTTTCAACATCCTCGGGCCTTCTCGGACCAAGGCGCTCTTCAGCGCGTCTGGGTTATCAGGAACTAATCTCTACACCTAGGCGGTGCCGTTGCTCGAAGGACTTCACCGCCGCAGCTTGCGCAGCGGTTTCGACGGAGCCATGGCGCACAGCCCGCACTCGGGCGATCGCGTCCTTGGCGCTCAGCCCACCGTGGACGAGGTAGCACGCCAGGAGCGTCCCCGTCCGACCAAGGCCACCGCCGCAATGCACAGTCACCTTCTTCCCTGCCGTGATTGCTTGGTCGATCGCCCTCACGCCCTGCTCGAGCTGCTCGGGGGACGGAGCCGTGAAGTCGGGTGACGGGGAGATGCACCTCCGTCAGGCCATGCGGTCCCAGGCGAGACGGGTCGTGGGCCCGTTCGTGGAGGTTGATCAGGACGGATACGCCCTGCTGAGCGAGGGCAGCGAGCGCTGCCTCGCGATGGGGGTAGGCGCAGGCCAGCAGGCGGTCCGGATCGAAGCCAGCACCCGCGATCGACCATCAGGCCGATCCCCGGAGGATTCCCCTAACGTGATCGAGGCGGCGAACTCTCAACATTCCAAGCACCCCGCCACGGCCTACTTTGAGGCCCTCCTTACGCCAGCTTACTGGATCTGCTCACGCGGCGCAGGCCACTTCTTGGTTCCGATAACCGCTCCCCACTTCGCATCCATGGTAGCTGTGTGACCCGGAGGCCTAGCCGATACCCAGGAAGCGCCCTCAGCGCCACGAGAGCGGGCGCTCCAGCTCACCCCTATCCTCGGGGCCAAGCTGGCCGGCAGGCGGAAGAGATTTTCCCGTGCACGGGAAAATTGGTCCCCGCGCCGTCTCTGCACCGGTCTGCTGAGCCGGCCCCCCCGGTCGACGTGTGCGTTGATGCCTGTATGCAGGGCTGGCCGGCCCACCGCTGGCAGAACGGCGTGCCCGCGGACGCGATCCTCGACCCTGCGGAGACGGCGCGCTGGCTGCTGGTCGAGTGGCGGCGGGACGGGACGATCAAGTACGCGCTGTCGAACCTGCCGCCCGAGATCACCTTAGGGCAGGCCGTGCGCTGGTGGAAGGAGCTCTGGTGGAAGGAGCGCTGGCAGGTCGAGCACGACTACGAGCAGCTCAAGGGCGAGCTGGGCCTGGACCACTTCGAGGGCCGGACTTGGACCGGCTTCCACCACCACGCGACTATGACCTTCCTCGCCTATGGCTTCCTGGCCCTCGAACGCCAGCGGGTCCGCGATGCCGTGGCCGCCGATGGAGCGGAGCTCCCGCCGGGGGAGCTGCACGCGGCGCGCGACCCTGCCGGGCGTGCGCCGCGCCCTCCAGCGGTTCCTCGCCCCACCTTGTCGCCTCTCCTGCCCCGCCTGCCGCCGCTATCTCAGCGGCTACACCTGACGGAGCAGACCTATGATGCTCCCGGTGCCAATTCGGAGCGGCGCAGCGAGGCGTCGGCGCGGGGGCGCGCGATGCTCATGTCCCTGAACAGGGCATAGCCCAACCACGCCAAAGCCAGGGATGCGAGCCCGAAGCCGAGGGCGGCCAGGACCAACACGACCGGCCCGCCGAAGAGCGGCACGCTCGCCACCACGAGGAGGAGCCCGCCCCGGCGCGGCAGGAGCGCCGCCCGCATCGTCGCCAGGCCGAGCAGGATGTAGCTCGCGCCGGACCCGAACATCAACATCGGCAGGAGCAGCCCCATCGGGCCGCGCTCCAGCGCCCCCTGCGAGCCGGTCAGTGCCTGGAGCGACGGATCGGCGGCGAGGATCGCGACCACGAAGAGCTCGTAGACCTGGACGGCGACGCGGAGCGCGGCCGCCGGCAGCGCCACGATGATGGCGACGAGCCCAAGGGGGCCGGCGTGGGCCGCTTGCCGCGCGTACAAGCCCGGGAGTCCGAGGATCACGAGTAACCACCCGAGGAGTACGAGCGCGTGCGCCGGCACCCATGTTGGGCTGAGCTGCTGGGCGAGCTCGTGGCCGGGCGGGTGGATGAGCAGGCCGACAGCGCCGAGCGTGCCGCCCAGTAGCAGGGCCAGGCCGCTCAACCTGAGCAGGGTCACAGCGCACATGGAACTCCTCCCGCACTCTCCCGATCAGGGCTTCCAGACTTCACGGACCTCGAGCTCCTGCATCGGCGGCTCGCCCGCCGGGCGCTGGAATCCGATCCTGGCAAAGACCTGCTCGAGCGTCGGGTGGACTCGCTCGTCGCGGAACCGCTCCCAGTCCTCCTTGGACTCCCAGACATCGACGTACCGGAGCCCCCGCTCAGTTTGAGCCACGACGTGGACGATCAGCCCTCTGGGGACCTCAGCGCCGATCTCGGCCTTGATCTGCTCGTAGATCTCCATGGTGATTGGGACGTCCTGGACGAAGGCATACGCCATGGCCACCCTCCTAGGTTGATCCGAAGGTACGTCGGATGAATATACTCGTAGGATAGGAGCTATGGTGCAGCCTGTCAAGACGCGTCGGTACCATTCGCCCCGCCGCCGCGCGGCCGCGCAGCGGACCCGCCGGGCCATCCTCGACGCGGCGGCCCGGCTGTTCGTGGAGCGCGGGTATCCCGCCACGACCATGGCGGCGATTGCCGAGGCGGCGGGCGTGGCGCTCGACACCGTCTACGCCGCGGTCGGCCCCAAGCCGGTCCTCTTCCGCCTCCTCGTCGAGACCGCCATCTCCGGGGCCGACGAGCCGGTACCCGCGTTGGAGCGGGACTACGTCCGCGAGATCCGGGCCGAGGCTCATCCCGGCCGCAAGCTGGAGTTGTATGCACGGGCGGTCCGCCGAATCCAGGGGCGGCTGGCGCCGCTCTTCCGTGTGCTGCAGTCGGCCGCCCCGGCGCATCCCGAACTCGCGGCGCTCTGGGCGGAGATCGGCGAGCGCCGCGCTCGCAACATGCGGCTACTTGCGGAGGAACTGGCCCAGGCGGGCGCGTTGCGGGAGGGGATCTCGATTGACGAGGCTGCCGACGTGATCTGGGCGACGAACTCGTCCGAGTTCTACACGCTGCTCGTCCACCAGCGGGACTGGGACGCCGATCGCTTCGAGCATTGGCTCGCCACTACCTGGACGCGGCTGCTCCTGCGCCATGCCTGAGTTGACCTGCGAAGGGTGCTCGCTGACCGCCTCACCCGGCGACGTAACGGAGTAGTGTTAGAAGAGCGGCTCATGATCAAGTGCCGGGATCTCGAACGCCAGCTGCGTGCCCACGGCTACATCCAGATCCGAGAAGGTGTCAGGCACTCGGACTGGGAGAACCCGATCAGCTGCGCGCTCTGAGGTCGCGGACGCGGGCACTGAAGCGGCGTGACGGCCAGCCCCGCGCGTTGGGCCAGCCGCACGATCCGGACGACCTGCTAGGCGTCCCTCGGCTGGATGACGACCAAGGTACGCGTCGTGCTCGTAGACGATCAGGTCCTCGGGCGCATCCAGCACGCCGGCCGACCCGACGATCGCACGGGGCTCGCCAATCAGGCCGGGAGCGAGGGCTGTGGTCACGTTGCTGCCCGATACATGCGAGCCTGGCCGCCAGTTACGGCCATGTACGAGGAGAGGCCGCGATTATAGGTGGCCTTCCAGGGCTCGGGCGAACAGCGCGCGAAAGTCGATGGCTTCGGGCGCTGCGCTGTGGGTCAGCTGGAGCGCGTCTATGAGGGCCAGGCGCAGGCGGTATCGATCCAGGCCTGGCTCGTCGGGTCGTCGACGGTCGTAGGCGCCGGTCTCCTCGACGAAGGCCCGCGCGGCCGGCGGGAGCTGATCGGCTGACATGGCGCCGGCGCGGGCGCGCCTGGAGGCGACCTCGCGCAGCGACAGTGGCAGCTCGAGCGGACGGACCGCGCCGGCAAAGCGTCGATGTTCGGGGCGGTCGAGCAGCTCCGTGAGGCCGGCGGCCCCGACGTCGCCGCGTGGGGCGACGAGGAAGCCGGCCAACCCGAACAGCCGCTCCAGCGCCGCGTCACGGTCGTCGTAGTAGCGAGGGTCCAGGATTTGCACGATCTTGTCCCAACCGACCAGAAACACGATCTCAGTCGCCGAGGGGAACGCCGCCCGCGCCAGCTCAGCCTGGTCGACGTACAGCCCGCGGTTGGTGACCAACACGCCCAGCCGGCCGTCCTCTTCGGCGGCAAGCTCCAGGACCAGCAGGCGGTCTTCGAGCGCCGCGCCGGCCACCACCTCCTTGTCGACAGTCCGCGTGCTGAGCGTGAAGAGGACGCGGTCCGCGGCCCCGCTGTCCAGGGCGGCCGCGGCCAGCGCGGTGTGGGCGACCGTCAGCGGGTTGAAGGAGCCAGGCAGCAGGCCGAGCTTCCCTTCGATGCCGCCGGCTGGGACATGGACCAGCTCGCCGCGCGGCTCGTCCGCCGTCCCCACGAGCTCGAGCGCGCGTCGGTGGGCCAGCAGCCGCTCCAGGTCGTACAGCCGCTCTCGGATGCGTCGTTGGTCCATCGTGGCTCGTTCCCATACCCATGTCGATCGGGCGCCGGGCGATTGATCGGACTGTAACGCCGACGACCGGGTGGCGCCACCTACGGGGCTGCCCCACGAGCGCCGAGGCCGGATGGCCGACCTGCCCCAACTGACTGTTACACTGTGCGGGCACATGGCCAGCGGCGCAAGAGGTGATGAGCTGCCGACATGGATGAGCTGAGAATCCAGGAGCTCCCGAGCCTGCGCCGCCCGACGCTGATCGCCGCGTTCGCCGGCTGGCCGGATGCCGCCGAGGTCGCCTCCGGATCGGCGCGTTACCTGACCCGCAAGCTCCGCGCGGGGCGGTTCGCCGAGATCGACCCTGAGCCCTTCTACGTCTTCACCGAGACCCGCCCGACGACGATCATCCTGGCCCCGGGGCAGCGTGCCCTGGAGTGGCCGAGCAACGAGTTCTTCTCCTGGCGCGACCCGCTCGGACAGTCGGATTTGATCATCCTGCAGGGTCGGGAGCCGAACCTCAACTGGCGTGGCTACCTGGACAGCGTCCTCCTGCTGGTCGAGCGCTGTGATGTGGCCCGAGTCATCACGCTTGGCGGAACCTACGACGCCGTGGCCCACCGTGGCGGGGTCCAGCTCACCGGCCACGCGACGACGCCGGAGCTGCGGCGGGCCCTCGAGCGCCAGGGCGTGCACGCCTCGGACTACGAGGGGCCGTCGAGCGTCCAATCGGCGCTGCTTGACGCCTGTCAGCGTCGCGGCCTGCCGGCGGCCAGTGTCTGGGGCCACGCCCCCCACTACGTCCAGGCCGTGCCGAACTCCAAGGTGTCGCACGCGATGCTCCACGCACTGCGCTCCTGGCTGGATCTCGACCTGGACCTGGGCGAGCTGCGCGAGGCCGGTCATCAGCTCGAGTCGCGCGTCGACGAGGCAATTGCCGAGAACCCGCGGCTCCGCGAGTACGTCGACGGCCTGGGCATCTCGATCGACACCCTCAATGTCGAAAGCCCGACCGAGGAGCCTGTCGACACGCTGTTCAGTCGGCCCGATCCGGCCGACGTGCTACGCGACCTCGAAGAGCTGCTCCGTCGGCGCCAGCAGGACACCGGCGACAAGGGTTGATCGGGCCGATGCGCCGGTGGGGCGGCTGTTGCTGGCCGCCTCCTCAGGCCGGGCTGGTATGGGACCACGTGCGCTTCCCGTGGCTCACCTCACCACCACCGGCAGGTTGAGACGGAGGAGGCGTCGTGGCCCACAGTGTTGACGAGCTGAAGGCGCGCGCCTGCGCGGCGATCGACGAGCGGCGCGACACGATCGTTGGCCTGGCCCGCGAAGTTCTGGCCACGCCAGAAACCGGCTTTCGCGAGGAGCGGACCTCCCAGATCGTCGCGCGCGTCTTCGGGGAACTGGGTCTGGCGACCCGCGCTGGCCTGGCGATCACCGGCGTCCGCGCCGACGTCCGCGGCGGTGGTGGTGATGGTCCGACCGTCGCGGTCATGGGCGAGCTCGATGCGCTGGGGGTACCGGACAACCCGCACGCCGATGCACAAACGGGGGCAGCGCACGCCTGCGGCCACAACGCTCAGATCGGGAGCATGGTCGGCGCCGGCCTGGGGCTGATCGCCTCCGGCGTCCTGCAAGAGCTGGCCGGCAGCGTCGTCCTGTTCGCCGTGCCGGCCGAGGAGTACGTCGAGATCGAGTACCGCATGGACCTCCGCCGCCAGGGAAAGATCGAGTTCCTGGGCGGCAAGGCCGAGCTGGTCAAGGTGGGCGCGCTGGACGATGTCGACCTGGCGATGATGGTCCATGCGACGTCCCGTCCGGAAGAAGGACGCGTCGGCTTGCGCAGCTCGAACAACGGCATGGTGGCCAAGTTCGTCCGCTTTCTTGGCCGCGCCGCCCACGCCGGCGGCGCGCCGGACCAGGGTATCAACGCCCTGAATGCCGCGTCGCTGGCCCTGACCGCGATCCACCACCAGCGCGAGACGTTCCGCGACGAAGACCACATTCGGGTCCACCCGATCCTGACCCGCGGCGGCGAGACGGTCAACATTGTCCCGCGCGAGGCGACGATGGAGTCATTCGTCCGTGGGGCGACGCTGGACGGGATCCTGGACGCCAATCGCAAGGTGGACCGTGCGCTCCGCGGGGCGGCGCTCGCGATCGGCGCGGGCCTCGAGATCACGACGCTGCCGGGCTACCTGCCGCTCCGCCAGGAGCCGCGGCTGCTAGACCTGGACGGTCACAACGCCGCGCGCCTTGTGGCCCCGGCGGACATAGTGGCCGTCCGGGGCGGCCGCGGCGGCTCGACCGACGTGGGAGACATCACCCAGATCATGCCCGCGCTCCACCCCTACGCCGGAGGCGCGCGTGGCCAGGGCCACGGCAGCGACTACGAGATCATCGACTACGAGACGGCCTCGATCGTCCCGGCCAAGTCCATGGCGATGACCATCGTCGACTTGCTGGCGGACGGCGCCAGCGGCGCCCGCTCGATCCTGGCCGAGCACCGCCCAGCTCTAACCCGCGACGCCTACCTCAAACTCCTCCGGGATCTGGGCACCGAGCAGACGTTCGACCAAGCGTGACCCGAGTACAATAACCGTCTTGGACGAGACGGGGGACGAAGATCCGGCGGCTCGTTTTCACTGTTCACGCCATCCGGCGGATGTTCCGACGGATGGTCGGCGCGCACGACATCCGTCATGTCCTTGAGACGGGCGCAGTGATCGAGAGTGATCCTGACGATACGCCGTATCCGAGCCGCCTGGTACTTGGTTGGCTTGGGGCACGCCCGATCCATGTCGTGGCCGCGGACAACCCGACTGCGAACGAAACGATCGTGATTAGCGTGTATGAACCGGACTCGGATGTCTGGGAAGCGGGTTTCAAGACGAGGAAGCGTCCATGAAGTGTGTGATCTGCAAGCACGGGAGTACTCAGGCCGGCACGACGACTGTGACCCTCGAGCGGGATGACACGACCTTGGTGGTCAAGGGCGTGCCCGCCCAGGTGTGCGACACCTGCGGAGAGGAGTACGTCGACGAGGCGGTCACGGCGCGACTGCTCGTAGCCGCCGAACGAGCTGTCACCGACGGGGTCCAGGTGGAGGTCCGCCAGTACGTCGCCGCGTAGCCCGATCCGGTTTGTCCGGTGTAGTCACAGACATATACTGGGCGAAGCATGGACAGTTGTCGACTGTCGCATCGGGGGTGAGGCATGAGGGTCCTGGTTGCCGGCGGCACCGGCTTCATCGGCAGGCGGGTCGTCGACGAGCTACGCAAGACGGGTCGGCACCGTCTGGTGGTCATGACCCGCGATCCGGCTCGCTCCAGGCCCGTGGAGGACGTCGAGTACGTTCGTGGCGACGTCTCTGACGCGGCTTCCCTCGAGGAAGCGACGCGGGGCATCGAGGCCGTCGTCCACTGCGTCCAGTTCCCGAACCACCCGGTCGAGAGCCCGTCCCGCGGCTGGACGTACGAGAAGGTCGACGGCGAGGGAACCGAACGGATGGTCGCCGCCTGCAAAGAGAACGGTGTCCGGCGCTTCGTCTACCTGAGCGGCGCCGGCGTGCGGCCCGGGCGGACCGAGAGCTGGTTCAAGGCTAAGGAGCGAGCCGAGCGGGCGGTCATGCAGAGCGGCATGGAGTACGTCATCATCCGCCCGTCCTGGATTTACGGCCCGGACGACCGCAGCATGAACAAGTTCGTCACCTTCGTGAAGCTATTGCCGGTCGTCCCGGTCATCGGCTCGGGCCAGGAGCAGGTCCAGCCTGTTTCCGTGTTTGACGTAGCCGCCGTGGTCGCCAGGGCGGTGGACGAGCCGGCGGCGACGAACAAGGTGTTCGAGCTGGGTAGCCGCGAGCCGATCTCGATGGACGGGATCATGCAGACGCTCATGAAGGTGCTCGGCAAGCAGCGCCCGCTGGTTCACCAGCCGGCCTGGCTGGTCAAGATCCCGGCGGCGCTGATCCAGTACCTGCCGAACGCCCCGCTGTCGCCCGGCGCGGTCGACTTCATCACCATGGATGAGCGCGTCGACCCGAGCAGCGCCGAGCATGCCTTCGGGGTCCGCTTCACCCCGCTCGAAGAGGGCCTGCGGTCCTACCTCCGGCCAGTCGGGGCTGGAAGCCGTTCGTAAGCCGCGGCCGCCCACGCTGCTTGAGCCAGAGCCAGCCGAGGACGAGCAGCGGCGGCAAGAACATGGGGATGACGCGCCAGTCGTACAGCCAACGCCGCGCTGGATCCCATTCGAGCGGCGCCAGGCCGTAGTAGACCAGCACGGTCGCCGACCAGACGACGAGCGACCAGACCAGCGGGCCGCGCGGCCGGAGCGCCGCGACGGCCAGCCCCCAGATCAGGTACCACGGGAAGAACCAGGTCGCGACCAGCCAGTACACCAACGTCAGCAGGATCAGCCAACCCCGGACCAGACGGTCCGGCGTTGCCGCCGACCACATCAAGACCAGCAGCGTGGCCAGCACCGCCAGCCAGCCGGCCAACCGGATCGCGGTGTTGATGCCGTTCGCCACCGCGCTGCCGGTCGGCGCCCGCTCCTCGGCAGCGATCTCCGGATCGTTCGCAAGGTTGGCGGGTCGCGGGGCCGCGCGCAGCGTCGCCTGGGCCACGAAGCCGTCGATCCGGCCGATCGGGTCATAGACACGCTGCCACTGGCCGTCCAGCCGATTGGTCGCCAACAGGGGCCGATCGGCCTCGATCCAGCCGATCGGGAAGCGGCCGCGCTCGAGGAACAGCTCGGCGGGCTCGCGGGTAGACGCCCACCACGGCCGGAACTCAACCCGCTCGGGCTTCAGGCGCCCCTCCTCGCCGAGCCAGCGCCGAGCCTGAATGAACAGCAGCTCGGTTGGGCTGTTGTAGTAGCGTGCAGCCGACGAGACGTAGACGCTCGCCGGTAACCTCCCGTCGCCAGTCCAGAACGGCAGGAATGAGAGCACCGCGAGCGTCCCGGCCAGAAGCCCGCCGAGAACGACGCCCCGGCGGTCGTCGCACGTTCGAGCGCGCCGCAGCAGCACGATGAGGTACAGCGGGGCCAGCACCACGGCCGAGTACTTGACCAACACCGCCGCGGCAATCGCGAGCACTCCAAGGATCTGCCGACGGTAGACCAGCGCCCAGACGGCCACGGTCAGCAGCAGCGCCAGGATGCTGTCGTTGTGGCCGCTGCCGGCCGACTCCAGGATGATCAGCGGATTCCACGCCCACAGCGCGGTGCCCAACGCCGCCTGCTCGGGGCGCCAGCGCCGCAGCAGCCGCCAGATCAGCGCGGCCGTGCCGAGCGTCGCCAGGGCCGGCACCAGGCGAAACAGCAGCAGGGTCAGGCTGACGTCTTCGCCTCCCAGTGAGCTGACCGCGGCCGAGACGAACGTCCACAGCGGCCCGTAATGGTTCGGGACCTCTGGCCAGTCAACCAGCGACACGTAGGGGTCCTGAGGGAAGCGGGCCGGCACGTCAACATACGGATTGGCGTGGTGGACGACCAGGATGCGGCCGTTCAAGATGTAGCTGAACAGATCGCTCGAGAACAATCGGCGCGAGGCCAGGCCAGTCAGCAGGAACAGGCCACTGAAGGCCAGCACGACATGGCCGACCGTCCGGTCCGCGCGCTGCCGAACCAGGCGGAGAGTGCTCGCATAGGGCCCGAACAGCGCCAGGAAGCAGGCCACTTGCAGCACGATCGCGAGCGATTGGAGACTGATCCATCGGTCGAGTAGTGCCATGCGCTCGTGGAGCGGCTGCCCAAGCACCTGGAGCCAGGGCACCAGCTCGTCGATCCCCGAGTCGACGGTCAGCGGGACAAGCGGGGCGGGTACGAACGACGCGACGAGGAGCAGCTCGAACGCCAGCCCGGCCAGGACGATCGGCCAGAGTGGCAACCGACCGGTCGCCCTGGGCGGCTCGCTCGGGGCATCCCCCGAGGCGTCCGGCTCGCGGTGGCGCGGATCGCTGGACAGGCGGGCGTCGGGGGCGACTGGGGTGAGGGCCATCCTGCTCCGGGGTTCGAGGAGTTGGTCATGCGACGGCCCACCACGACTATGAGGCGGGAGAGGGGTTGCGCCCGACGGCGACTTGCGTCACCATTCTCGGGCTCTGGCCCCCGAGTCGTCAAGGC
>JAUJPG010000020.1:58606-77900 GCA_030447245.1 Chloroflexota bacterium
AGAGAGGAAGAACGTAACGGTGTTGATGCGGCGTGCGACGCTCGGCGCGCTCCTGGCGGCGGCGGTGGTCGTTGGAGCGTGGGCGCCTCGCGCCGATCGCGATGCCTTCGCTCAGAGTACCGCGGCCCCGTCAATCGAGCTCTCCGCGAGTCAGGCTGGGCTCAAGGGTGTTGTTGGTCACTGGTGGTTCCTGGATCGAGACCTGGACCGTTTCCTCGGCGCCTACGCCGACCTCGGCGTGACGACGGTCAGGATCGCGGTTGACTGGTGGCAGATCGAGCCCGAAGAGGGACGCCGCGACTTCTCGAAGACCGACCGTCTGTTCGGCGCCCTGCTCGAGCGCGGGATCGAGCCGGTCCCGGTCTACGCGACGATCCCGCCCTGGGCGTCCGCCAACCCCGGGCGGTGCCGCGAGCGCACTCTGGCCTGCGAGCCCGACCTGGCCAAGCTCGCTGCATTCGAGGTGACGGCCGTGGAGCTCGTTGGCCGTTACCCGCGCGTGGTCCGTTGGGAGTTCTGGAACGAGCCGGAGATGTGGCCAGGGATGGCCGATCCGGCGGCCTTCCAGCCCTGGCATCGGGCTTTTTATCGCGCGGCCAAGACGGCCAATCCGGAGGCGCGGGTCGCGCTTTCGACGCTCGTCGGCTGGGAGCGTGTCGCGCGGATGGACACTGACCTCCCGTTCGACGCGGTCACGATGCACTCGTTTGAGGACGAACGCGCCGATCCGATCCACACCGTCCGGCTGCGCAAGCTGCGCGCCGAGCTGCTCGCCCGCGGGCGCGACGTGCCGATCTGGCTGACCGAGTACGGCTGGGACGACTGGCTGGACGATGCCGGCCGCGCCGAGACGATCCGCTGGGTCATGGAGTGGCTGCGGGCCAATCCATACGTCGAGCTGGCCCATTACCATATGCTCCACGACACCGATGATCCGGAGACCTGCTGCTATGGGCTGCTGGGCCCTCCGCCGGACTTGCGGCCCAAGCCGCTGGCCTACGAGGCGTTCCGCTCCCACGTCGTCCGGCCCTAGGACCGCGGTTGGCCGGGCTTGACGGGCACCCTCGTCCGGCGCCCGACGCTCGACGGCTGCTCAGGGCGTGGCCGCTGCTCGTCGTCGTCGTGGCCGCGCTCGCGGCCGCCGGCCCGCTGGTCGGGGGGCGGATGGTGCTCGGCCACGATGCGCTGGAGCACCCGATGCGGACCGCCGAGTACGCCCGCTTGTTGGCCGCCGGCGTCCCATGGCCGCAATGGTCACCGAACCTCGGCCACGGCTACGGCGAGCCGATCTTCCTGTTCAACCCGCCGCTTTTCTATGCCCTGGCCTCGGTCCCGACGTTGGCCGGCCTGCCGGTCGTCTCGGCGGTAAACCTGACCTGCGTGGGGCTGCTGATCGCGGCCGGTCTGGGGACCTACGCCTGCACTGCCCCGGCCCTCGGGCGGGCCGGCGGGCTGGTGGCCGGGGTGGCCTACGCCTGGGCGCCGTACGTCCTGCTCGACCTGTACGTTCGCCAGGCGCTGACCGAGTTGACGGCAGTCTGCATCCTGCCGTGGGCACTGGCCGGGTTGGACCAGGCCGTCCGCGCGCCGGGAGGGCGCCGCGTGGCCGGCGCCGCGCTTGGCGTTAGCGCGCTGCTCCTCTCGAGCACGCCCGCCACGGTCGTGACCGCGCCGGCGCTACTCGGACAGATCGCCGCGTCTGGCTGGGGGTACGGCCGGGCCGGCTGGGTGCGTGGGCTGGCCGCGCTGGCGCTCGGCGGGCTGCTGGCCTCGGCGTTCTGGGTGCCCGCCGTGGTTGAGCGCCACCTGCTGCGCTTCGACCGTCTGCTGACCGGGTGGACCGGCCTACGTCAACCACTTCTTGGAGCCGTGGCAACTGGTCAGCTCCACCTGGGGCTACGGGACGTCCCAGGCCGGGCTCGAACGATCGGTTGGGCTTTGGCTTCGGAGAGGCCCAGCTCGTCCTGTCGCTTGTCGCGCTCGTCCTGCTGCTCGCCGGGCGGGCGCGCGGACTGTCCAACCTGATACGCCCGGCCATGCTGGCGGTCGGGCTCATAGGGTTGGGCAGCGTGATGGCCCTGGATCTGTCATCGCCGCTCTGGGCCGTGTTCTCGTCCCTGCACTACCTTCAGTTCCCCTGGCGGTTCTTGATGCTGCCGGCCCTGGGGTGCGCCTTGCTGGCTGGACTGCCGGTCGCCCTGCTCGCTCGACGCCGTCCTCGGGCGACCACCCTGGTGGCGCTGGCCTGCGTCACCGCGCTGATCGCCGGCGGCTGGCAGCGCGCCCGACCGCGCGGCCTGGAGGACGTTCCCCAGGCGGAGTTCGAGGCGGTCGCGGTCGCCGCGCGCGACCGGCTCAGCGGGACGGCGTACGAGTACGAGACGATCTGGACCGAGGGCCGGCCGAAGGGCCAGCCCGAGGCGCCGCTGATCGTCCGGAACGGGGCGGTGACGATCGCCGAGCTGCCGGCCGCTGGGGTGGACCGTCGGTTCGCCGTTTCGGCGCGGGGCCGGGCGCGGCTTCGCTTGAACACCTTCTACTTCCCGGGCTGGCGGGTCCTCGTCAATGGGCAGGAGCAGGCAATCGACTGGTCCAATCCGAGCGGCCTGATCGAGTTCTCGGTCGAACGCGGCGAGCACCTGGTTGAGGCCCGCTTCGGCCCAACGCCGCCGCGCCTGCTCGGCGGCGCGCTCTCGGCACTTGGTCTGGCGACTGTGCTGGCGCTGATCGCGCTGTCCGGGCACGGAAAGATTGGCGCAGGACGGGCGCTCAACCCTAGCGAGGCCAGGGCTCATCGCCACCTCGGCGAATTGATTCACTCGCGTTGACGGCCCCTCGGGTGCGGACTAGAATGGCGCCAACGTGCCACGAGCGCGCTGCCCGACTGATCGAGTCAGCAGACGGCGGATGGGTCACGCGATGTGGGCCGATGGTGGGCGTGGCTTGTCCCGCGAGGGTGCGGGGCGGATGGGGAGACGATGATGCCCGAGCGAAACCGAGTTCTCAGTCGACGCGCCTTCGTGGGGCGCGTGCTCGTCTTCGGCGGGGCCGGCGCCGCGCTCCTCGGGGCGTGTAGCCCGCCCGCTCCCGCGGCGCCGAGCAAGCCGGCCGAGACGAAGCCGGTGGAGAGCAAGCCGGCCGCGCCCGCGGAGGCTGCCAAGCCGGTCGAGACCAAGCCGGCGGCACCGGCCCAGGCCGGCAAGGCTGCGCGCCTAGACATGATCCTGTTCGACGGCGGCTGGACCCCTTCGCTCAAGATCATGCTCGACGCGTACAAAGCCGAGCAGGGTGTCGAGGTCGTCTGGGACAACCCGCCGCTGTCCGGCTTCTACCAGAAGCAGTTGAGCCTGATGCTAGCCAAGGAGCGTAAGCCAGACATCATCTCCTCCAACGACACGATCCTGTCGCAGTACGCCGGCAGCGGGCTGATCGAGCCGCTGGACGAGATGCTGGCCAACAAGAGCCTGGCCGGCGACGACTACGCCTGGGACGAGTTTGCCGAGCAGACCCGCAAGGCCGCGTCGTGGAGCAAAGAGCTTGGCCAGCAGGGTCAGGTGTACGGCCTGCCGTTCGAGCTGGCAACCTGGGGCTACTTCTACCGTACCGACCTGATCGACCGGCCGCCAGAGACGTTCGACGAGTACGTCGAGATCTCCAAGAAGTTCACCCGCTCGCTCAACCCGTCCTCGCCGACGCCGTTTGGCGCCACGGCCCATGCCAAGCAGCTCCCGCCCCAGTACAAGGAGTGGTACGCCTGGATGTGGTCGTACGGCGGCGAGCTGTTCGACGAGAAGCTCAACCCGACGTTCAACAGCGACCGGGCGGTCACATCGCTGGCAGATTTCTACGGACTGCTGCTGAACCACAAGGCGATGCCGCCGGACACGGCAACCTACAGCGACACCGAGAAGTCGGCCGCGTTCCAGAACGAGGTCGTGCCGCACGTGATGCACTGGGCCCACCAGGCATCGGTCTACCTGGACAAGGAGAAGTCGCCGAAGATTGCCGACAAGGTGAAATACACGATGGTTCCGGGCATGAAGGGCGCCGACGGCAAGCTCACCCGGGTCCCCTACGCCCAGCAGTGGATGCTCGGGGTCAACCCGAACAGCCAGAACAAGCCGGAAGCGTTCAAGTTCATCGCCTGGCTGACCTCGCCCAAGGGGATGCGCGCCTGGGTTGAGGCTGGCTGGAACTCGCCGCCGCGGCCGTCGGCTCTCAACGACGCCGGCTTCAAGGCCAAGCACCCGTCGTTCGCGATCACCGAGGAAGCGATCAAGATCGGCCGCTACGGTCCGGGCTATCTGAAGGAGTATGCCCAGATCGCCGACAGCAAGCTCCTGCCGGCGCTGTCACAGGTGATGGCCGGCTCGCAAACCCCGAAACAGGCGCTCGACTCAGTCGCCGACGAGGCCCGCGAGATCCTCAAGTCGGCCGACTACTAGCACCGCTGGTGAACGTTCGGGAGGCCCACCCCCCCGTAGCGGAGGCCGGACGGGCGGCGCGCCCCCGCGCCTGGGCTCGGGGGCGCTGGTCCGGCGAGCGGCTATTCCCCTACGTAATGGTCGCCCCCGCGACGCTGATCCTGCTGCTCTTCACGATCTACCCGACGCTGTTCAACCTGAACGCCAGCCTGCGCGACGTCACCGTCTACAACTTCACCTCCGGCGCCCATCGTTTCATCGGGACGCGGAACTACGAGGCGCTCGGGCGCTCGGCGGAGTTCTGGGGTGCCACCGGGGCGACCCTGCTGTACGTGGTCGCTTCCGTCGGGTTCGGCTTCCTGATCGCCTTCGGCCTGGCATTAGCCCTCCAGCACACGCCGGGCCTGCGTGCCCTGGTCTCGCCGTTCCTGCTCGTCCCGCTGATGGCCACCCCGGCCGTCGTCGCGCTGGCCTGGAACCAGATGCTGGTCAGCGAGCTTGGCGTCGTCAACTACCTGTTGGGCCTGGTCGGCCTGCCTGCGCCGCCCTGGCTCGGCACCGCCCCCTGGCCACTGGTGACCGTCGTCCTGATCGACGTCTGGCAGCACGTCCCGTTCATGTTCTTCGTCCTGCTCGCCGGCTTGACCGTGTTGCCGGACGAGCCGTTCGAAGCGGCCGCGATCGACGGTGCCGGAACCTGGGACAGCTTCCGCTACCTGACCCTACCCTTGCTCCAGCCGGTCATCCTGGTCACCCTCATCTTCCGGACGATGAACGCGTTCACCTCGTTCGATGTGATCTACGTCCTGACTGGCGGCGCGCCCGGTACCGGGACGGAGATCCTGAACCTGTTCCTGTACCGCAAGGCGTTCAAGGGGTTCGAGTTCGGTCAGGCCGGGGCCGTCGCGGTCGCGATGGTCCTCATCACCGGGCTGATCGGCCTGGTGCTGATCCGCCTGATGTCGCGTGAAGACGCGGAGCGCGACTGAGATGGCCTCACCAGGCGCGTCAATGCGACGCTCGTCCCGCCAGCGGTGGCTGACAGCGGCAAGCTGGTTGATCGCCGCGGCGTGCGTCGGCAACGTCTTCCCGATTTACTGGATGGCGGCGACCTCGCTCAAGTCGGAGGCCGACATTCACACCTACCCGCCGAAGTTCATCTTCCCGATCACACTCGACAACTACGCCCAGCTCTTCGGCCAGGCCAACTTCCTGCAGCCCTTCGAGAATAGTCTGGCGGTGGCCGTCGGCTCGACGGTCGGCTCGGTCGTGCTCGGCTCGATGGCAGCCTACGCGCTCGGTCGATTCAAGGTGGGCGGGCGGCTGTTCCCGATGTGGATCCTGGCGATGCGGATGTTCCCGCCGATCGTGCTGGCCTTGCCCATCTTCTTCTTGATCAGCGGGGCCGGCCTGCTGAACAGCCGCCTGGCCCTGACCGCCGTCTACCTGATGTTGAACCTGCCGTTCGTCATCTGGCTGATGCGCGGCTTCTTCATGGAGATCCCGCTGGCGCTCGAGGAGGCGGCCTGGATCGACGGCTGCTCGCGCTGGCAGGCGATGGTCCAGGTGGTCCTGCCGCTGGCTCGGCCGGGGCTGGCCGTCACCTCGATCTTCGTGTTCATCGCGAGCTGGAACGAGTTCCTGCTGGCCGCGGTCCTCACCGGGCCTGAGACGCGGACCGCGCCGGTCGCGGCGGCGCAGTTCTCTGGCGAGTACGGGATCTTGTGGGGGCCGATGATGGCAGCCGGTACGGTGATCGTCCTGCCGATGCTGGCGGCGGCGATGCTGGTCCAGCGGTACATCGTCCGTGGTCTCGCGCTCGGGGCGGTCAAGGGATGACGCGGTGGCGCGTGTCACCGCTGTGACGACCGACAGTCCCCGCGCTGGCGCCAGGCGTGCGAGCGCGGCGTATACTGCCCCGTCACGGTGTAACGTCGTGAGCGGAGGTCGTGGCTGATGTCTGCGCGTCGATCGAAGTCCGTGCTCGGAGTCGTAGCGGTCCTGGCGGTGGCGGGGCTGCTCTTCCTCGCGACCGACCAATCGAGCGCCCAGGTCCAGGACGGGGCCACGATGACCGTCATCCGCGGCCAGGTCGCCGTCATCCGGCCGGACGGCTCGTCAGTCCAGCCCGCCCCGAGCGGAACGGTCGTCCGGCCGGGCGACGAGATCCGCACGCTGACCCAGACCGGCGCGCTGATCACCTTCTTCGTCGGCACCGAGATCGAGATGGGCGAGGAGACGATCCTCGTCGTCGAGCGGGTAACCCGGCAGGGCGAGCGCGTCGACGTCTCGCTCCGTCAGGTGCTCGGTGTTAGCCTGAACCGGATCCAGACGTTCTCCGACCCGGGCTCCTCGTACCGCATCGACGCCGGAGGCGCGGTCGCGCTGGTCCGCGGGACCGAGTTCGTGATCCTCGGGCCGACGCCCGACGGAATCGTGGTGATCGTCTGCTTCTCCGACTGTGACAGCCGCTCCTCCTTTGCCGGCTGCCCGCTGGCGCCATTCCTGGGCTACTACGTCGTCGTCGAGCAGGGACGGGTCGTCAACGGGTGCGAGGCGGTGCGGGTCGACCGCACCGGCGGGATCTGGAACGCTGCCTTCGAGGCGCTGACCCTCGCCCGTCAGGCGCTCCAGGGAGATACGCGCGGGAGACCGGCCGGGCTGATCCCGGGCGGCCAGCAGCAGGAGATCGAGCGCGAGCTGCGCCGCCAGGAGGAAGAGGAAGACGAGGAGGAGCAACCGCCAGCAATCGTCGTGTCGTCGCCCTCGCCCTCGCCCTCACCCTCACCCTCACCCCCGGGTACCCCGCCGTCGCTGTCGATCAATGACGTCTCGGCCGCCGAGGGGGCCAACGCGAGCTTCACCGTGACCCTGTCGGCCCCGAGTGCCCAGGCAGTGACGTTCAGCTTCGCGACGGCGAACGGCACGGCGACCGCGCCGGACGACTACACCGCGGTGAGCGGGACGGTGACGATCCCGGCCGGCTCGACGACCGCGACGATCATCATTCCAACAGCCACGGACGGTGTCGTCGAGCCGGCCGAGACGTTCGTCGTCAACCTGTCCGGCCCGACCAACGCGACGATCGGTGACGGCCAGGGTGTCGGCACGATCGTCGACAGCGGCACGCTCAGCCTGTCGATCAACGATGTGTCGGTCACTGAGGGAGGGACCGCGACGTTCACCGTGTCGCTGTCGGCCCTCAGTGCCCAGGACGTGACGTTCAGCTTCGCGACCGCCAACGGCACGGCAACCGCCGGGTCCGACTACACGGCTGCCAGCGGCACGCTGACGATCCCGGCCGGCCAAACGACTGCGACCATCACCGTCCAGACCATCGACGACAACCTCGACGAGCAGACCGAGACGTTCTTCGTCAACCTGTCTAGCCCGACCGGGGGCGCGACCATCGCCGACGGTCAGGGTGTCGGGACGATCGTCGACGATGACACGGCCACGCTGTCGATCAACGATGTGTCGGTCACTGAGGGAGGGACCGCGACGTTCACCGTGTCGCTGTCGGTCCCCAGTGCCCAGGACGTGACGTTCAGCTTCGCGACCGCCAACGGCACGGCCACGGCCGGCAGCGACTTCCAGACCACGACCGGTACCGGGACGATCCCGGCCGGCTCGACGACCACGACCATCACCGTCCCGACCATCGACGACGAATCCCCCGAGGAAAACGAGACCTTCTTGGTGAACCTGACCGGCGTGAGTGGCGCCACGTCCGGTGACACGGAGGGCCAGGGCACGATCCTGGCCAACGACGCCCCCCCAATACTTCGCTAGCATGGAGAATGCTGAGGCCACATGGAGCGATCGACACGAACAGGGCCGATCGCTCGGCCTAGCGTGACCGTGATCGACGCCGCGTTCGCCGCGCTCACCCTCCTGGCGGGGTACCCTGCGCAATCCTGCTAGCCGGTTACTTGCTCTAGTTGCGACGAGGAGGTGCGCATCCCACGGCGGGCTCACTAGCGGTCCCCGCGGAGTGGCCCCGCGCCGACGTCATCGTGCCGGTCCACAACGAGAACCGCTGGATCCGCTTGAAGCTGGAGAACCTGTGTGCGCTGCGCCACCCCGCGATACGTCTGTAGGTCTGGATCGTCGACGGCGCCTCGTCAGACGGGACCGCCGAAATCGCGGACGCGTGGGCCGCGGGCGATCCGCTGCGGTGGCTTCCACGGCCCGTCGCCGTCGCCCGCGCCGTATATCCGGCGGGCTCAATTCGGGATGCTCAGCCCCCTCGCCCGCGCCCATGGCACGACATAGCGCATGCCGCCCGCGATGGCGGGCCTCGCGCGCGGCCCCTACCAGATGGGCGCCGGCTGAATCGACGATCGTGCTCGTGCCGGAGGCTCTTGACCGTGAGTTTAGGTTCAATCTTGCCGGTGAGCCTCGGATCGAGCTGGAGCTGGCGCGGTGACCGGCGGCCAGCCGAAATCGGACCATCCCTCCCGCCGCCTGGCCGGCCGTGTCGCGCTGGTGACCGGGGCTGGTCACGGGATTGGCCGAGCCTGCGCCGAGCGGCTCGCCGCTGAGGGGGCGGCCGTCGTCCTGGCCCAACGTAACCACCAGGAAGGCGAGACGGTCGCCAAGGCCATCCGATCGGCCGGCGGGCGCGCCTCGAGCGTGCGCGCTGACCTGACCGAGCCCGACGCCGCCCAGCGCGTCGTCACCCACGCCGCCGAGCGCTTCGGCGGGCTGGACATCCTGATCAACAACGCCCGCCGCCCAGCGCGTCGTCACCCACGCCGCCGAGCCGTTCGGCGGGCTGGACAACCTGGTCAACAACGCGGCCATGGTGCCGGAGCGGTCCGATTTCCTGGCGATGACGGCCGAGCAGTGGGACGCCGTCATGGCCGTCAACCTGGGAGGCACCTTCCGGCTCTCCCAGGTCGCCGCGCGGGTGATGGCCGAGCGCGGCTACGGGAGGATCGTCAACGTCCTGGCGATTCAGGCCTACCTGCCACTCCCCCAGAACGCGGCCTACGTCGCGTCCAAGGGCGGCGGCGAGGCGCTCACCCGTGCGATGGCCGTCGATCTCGCCCCGCGCGGGATTGTCGTCAATGCCATCGCCCCCGGCATGATCATGACCGAAGGCTGGACCGGCACTTCCGCCGGCGACCCGACGCTTGACACCGGCGCGACTGCCCTGGTCGGTCGGATGGGCCGCCCCGAGGAGGCCGCCGCGCTCGTCGCCTTCCTGGCCTCCGACGAGTGCTCCTTCGTCGTCGGCCAGACCATCATCTGCGACGGTGGCCGCCTCCTCAGCCGCCGCGGCGACCCGGGCCGCGCGGACTAGCCGAGTCATCCACTGTCCATGGCGTGTCGGGACCGTGCCGCGATGAGGTTGGCGGCCGGGCAACCCGCTTCAAGGCGCCGGCGGCCTCGCTCGGCGAGCGCAGCCATCCGTGAAAATGCCCAGGCTGGACACACCCGGCGTCGTGGCATCGAAGTGTGCGCGAGCGCCCACTCGCCGATCTCGAGCTGGACCTCGGCCTCGGCAACGTAGAAGATCTCGACCATCTCGCCGTGGCGTCGGTCGGAGTCCGCCGACGCGGGTCGTCCGACTCGATCGGGTTCGGGCCGACGCCAGCAGTGTGCGCGGCCTGGAAGGGCGCGTCTACGATTCAGACCGTGGGCGACAGGCTGCGCTGGGAGGTCGTGCTACACTGCCGGCCGCTTTAGTAGGGAGTCGGTCGTGGACGAGCAGCCGCTCGAGTCCGAGCACGAGTACGGTCGATTCAGCCCGTGGCGCGAGACCGCCGAGATCGATGAGGAGCAGGCGCGCCAGCTGGCGGCCCGCCTGGAGCTTCGGGCCCAGGGCGAGGACCAGGTGGTCATGCGTGATGCCTACCTGGACCTGCTCGACGTCGTGCCCGGCGCGCGCGTGCTCGACGTCGGCTGCGGCAGCGGCGCGGTCCTGCGCGCGCTGGCGCGGCGGGTCGCCCCGGAGGGGACGGCCGTCGGCCTGGACCCCAGCCCGGCCCTGCTGGCCGTGGCCCGCGAGATTGCCGACCTGGAGGGCCTCGCCGAGCGGATCGAGTTTCTCGAGGGCGACGCGCGATCGCTGCCGGTCGCCGATGCCGACTTCGACATCGTGCTGGCCACCACGGTGCTGGGCCACGTGCCGGAGGGGGACGGGGCGATTGCCGAGCTAGCGCGGGTCGTCCGTCCAGGCGGGAGGGTCGGCGTCCTGGAGCTGGACGGCGACGGGTTGTTGATGGTCCACCCGGACCGCGATCTGACCCGACGGATCGTCGCCGCCTGGTCGGACAACTCGCTGGTCGACGGCTGGCTTGGTCGACGGCTGCCGGGGCTCATGGAGGAGGCCGGCTTGCAGGACGTGCGGATGCGGGCGTTCACCCCGATCGAGCGTGGGACGACCGGCTTCTACGTCGGGTTGGTCGAACGGGCCGCGGAGATAGCCGTCACGGTCGAGGCGATCACCTCTGAGGAGCACCGCCGCTGGCTCACAGCGCTCCGTGCCGAGCAGGCGGCCGGCCGCTTCGTGGCCGGCCTGACGCAGCTGTTCGTCTGGGGCACCCGCCCGCTGGTGATGCTGGTCGCCAGCGACGCCGAGGCACTGGCCGTCGAGCCGACAACCGTTGCCGAGGAGCCGGTGATCGCCGTCGCCCCCGTCGAAGAACGCCTGATCCCGGCCGTGCCCTTGGAGAAGGCCGAACTGTAGCCGTGTCCGCTCGACCGGAGATCCGTGAGGTCCACAAGACCCGCTGCTGCGTCGTCGGCGGCGGGCCGGGTGGAGCCGTGCTGGCGTTGCTGCTGGCGCGGCGCGGCATTCCGGTCACACTGCTCGAGGAGCACGAAGATTTCGAGCGCGACTTCCGGGGCGACACGATCCACCCGTCGACGATGGAGCTGATGGATCAGCTCGGGCTGGCGGAGCGGCTCCTCGAGCGGCGCCATACCAAGATCCGCCATCTCTCGTTCGGCGTCGGTGGCCAGACTGTAAGGGTCGCCGACTTCACTCGGCTGAAGACCCGGTTCCCGCACATCACGTTCATGCCCCAGGCAGACTTCCTGGACTTCGTCGCCAGGGAGGCGGCGCGGTACCCGAGCTGCGAGCTTCGGATGGGCGCCAATGTCCAGGAGCTGATCGTCGAGGACGAGCCCTCGGCGGATGCCCCCCCGCGCGGCGCCCCTGTGCCCGTCGTCCGCGGCGTCCGCTACCGCGCTCGGGATGGCTGGCATGAGGTCCGAGCGCCGCTCACGATTGGCGCCGATGGCCGGTTCTCGAAGGTGCGACGGCTGGCCGGCTTTCAACCGATCGCGACCTCGCAGCCGATGGACGTCCTCTGGTTCCGGCTGCCCAGGCGCCTCGAAGACGGCGAGGACGCGTTCGGGCGGCTTGGCAACGGTCATTTCGCGGCCGTGATCAACCGCTGGGACTACTGGCAGCTGGCCTACGTCATCCCCAAGGGAACCTACCGCGATCTGCGCGCGGCCGGCTTGCCGCTTCTGCGGACGTCGGTCGCCGAGCTTCTGCCGGAGCTGGCCGACCGGGTCGACCACCTGCGTGACTGGAAGCAGGTGTCGCTGCTCTCGGTCGAGTCGAACCGCCTGCGGCGCTGGTATCGGCCCGGCCTTCTCTTGATCGGTGACGCCGCCCATACGATGTCGCCGGTCGGCGGGGTCGGGATCAACTACGCCATCCAGGACGCCGTCGTCGCCGCGAACGTGCTCACCGGCCCGCTCCGGTCCGGGCGGCCGCAGCTGCGCGACCTGGCATCCGTCCAGCGTCGGCGCGAATGGCCGACGCGAGTGATCCAGGCCATCCAGTCCCGAGCCGCCCGGGCGCTGCTCACGACAGTGGCGGCCTCCGCTACACCGGCCGGCCCGCCCGCCGCGCTGCGGCTACTGCCGCGCATCCCACTCCTGCGCGATCTGCCGGCCCGGGTGGTCGCCTTCGGCATCTGGCCGGTCCGTCTGGACGATCCATAGCCGCTCTGTCGAAAAACGCAGACCCGGTTGCCTGCCAAGGTATTTTGTCCCACGCCCCGCGTGTTGATCGCAGCACGGTCCGCGAGGACCGCCGCGGGCACCAGTCGCCCGCGACAGAGTCCGGCGGTATCAACGTATTGACAAGCGTCGATACGTTAGCTATCCTACCGGTATGAGTCCGCGCAGCCGACCTGACGATTGCTGCTCGCCGCCCGCGCCTGTCGAGGCCCTGTCTGAGGCGCGGCGCGAGCGGCTCGTCGCTCTCTTCCGCGCGCTGGGCGATCCGACGCGTCTGGAGATGTTCCGCCTGATCGCTGCCCAGGACGGACCAATCTGCGTCTGCGACGTCGTCGAGCGGTTCGAGCTGCGCCAGCCGACGATCTCGCACCACCTCAAGATCCTGCGCGACGCCGGGCTGGTGACCGTCTCCAGACGCGGCGTCTGGGCGTACTACGCCGTCGATCCGACGGGATTGGAGGTGCTCCGGCGATCCCCGGACCTGCTCTATGAGGAGCAACCATGAGCATCGATGCCGACCCCAACGCGCTGCGCGAGACTGTCCGCGCCAAGTACGCCGAGCGTGCCCGCCGCGTCGCCGACGGCGACCCCGCCGATTCGTGCTGCGGCCCGTCCTCGCCGTGCTGCTCGTCCAACACCGATCCGATCACGAGCGACCTCTACACCTGCGACGAGATGGGCGCGATCCCGGAGGATGCCCTCAAGGCCTCGCTCGGCTGCGGTAACCCCACCGCGCTGGCCTCGCTCCAACCCGGCGAGGTCGTTCTCGACCTCGGCAGCGGCGGCGGGATCGACGTCCTGCTCTCCGCGAAGCGGGTTGGCCCGACCGGCTTCGCCTACGGCCTGGATATGACCGACGAGATGCTCCAGCTGGCCGAGAAGAACCGCGCCGAGGGGGGCGCGACCAACGTCCGCTTCCTCAAGGGCCACCTGGAGGATATCCCGCTCCCCGAGAACACCGTCGACGTCGTCATCTCCA
This sequence comes from Chloroflexota bacterium, assembly GCA_030447245.1. Classification (GTDB taxonomy): domain Bacteria; phylum Chloroflexota; class UBA6077; order UBA6077; family JACCZL01; genus JAUJPG01. Next base: position 71,996 of record JAUJPG010000020.1, read on the forward strand.
ACTGCGTCATCAACCTCGCGGCTGACAAGGGCCAGGTGCTGGGCGAGGCGTTCCGGGTGCTGAAGCCGGGTGGCCGCTTTGCCGTGTCCGACGTCGTCGCCCAGGGCGAGCTGCCAGCCGACCTGCGCACGGACCTGGAGGCGTGGGTCGGCTGCGTCGCCGGAGCGCTCGAGGAGCGAGAGTATCGCCGCCTGCTGGCCGAGGCCGGCTTCGTCGACGCCGACGTCGAGGTGACCCGGACCTATGACCCACGCCAGATCGCGGAGAGCGCGCGGGGGGAATGGGACGAATCCGCCTTCGCTCGCTTCGACGCGACGGGGGGACGTCTGGTGAGCGCGTTCGTGCGGGCCCGCAAGCCAGCCGCGACGGGCTCGAGCTGCTGCGCGCCGACCTGCTGCTCGGGCGAACACCAATGACGCCGAGCGCCCAGGCCCTGGCGGCGGGGCAGCGCTGACGTGCGGGCGGCGCTGCTCGGCGAGGCGCTCGGGACCTTCTTGCTGGTCCTGTTCGGGACAGGCTCGGTCGCCTGCGCTGTCCTGACCGGCGCGCTCCAGGGGCTCTGGCAGGTGGCCGTGGTCTGGGGCTTCGGCGTGACGCTCGCCATCTACGCCTCGGCCGCCCTGTCCGGCGCGCACCTCAATCCTGCCGTCAGCCTGGCCTTCGGCATGCTGCGACCGCGTAGCTTCCCGCTCGCCAGGCTGCTGCCGTACTGGCTGGCCCAGCTCGCCGGCGCGACCGGCGCCGGCCTGGTCGTGCTGGTCGTGTTCGGGTCATTCCTGGAGCGCTTCGAGGCTCGCGAGGGTCTGGTCCGTGGGGCACCCGGGAGCGAGCGGGCGGCGATGATCTTCGGTCAGTACTTTCCGAATCCGGCCGTTTTCGGCACCGGACCAGAGGCGGCCGCGCTCGTCTCGCCGCTCGCGGCGATGCTGGTCGAGGCGCTCGGCACGGCGATCCTCGTGCTGGTCATCTTCGCCCTGTCCGATCCGCGGAACACGGCCGCGCCGGAGCCGACGCTCGTCCCCTTCTTCGTCGGCTTCACCGTCGCCGTCCTGATCGCGCTGTTCGCCCCGATCACCCAGGCTGGTTGGAACCCCGCCCGCGACCTCGGCCCCCGCCTCGTCGCGCTGCTGGCCGGCTACGGCAGCGTCGCCATCCCCGGGCCCCAGGGTGGCTTCTGGGTCTACATCGTCGGCCCACTCGTCGGCGGTCCGCTCGGCGGCCTGCTCTACGAGCGCCTGGTCCGTCCGCTGCTGCCGGGCAAACCTCCGCCGGGCACGGAAGAGGCCGCGGTCTGAGATCAGCACACGATGACGAGGAGACCAACGTGACGAGCAAGCAGCGGGTTCTGTTCCTGTGCACCCAAAACTCGGCCCGCTCCCAGATGGCCGAGGGCCTGCTGCGGCACCTGGCGGGCGACCGCTTCGTCGCGTACTCTGCGGGCACCGAAGCGACGCAGGTGCGGCCGCTCGCGGTCGCCGCGATGGCCGAGCTGGGGATCGACGTGTCTGGCCAGGAGAGCAAGACGCTCGACCGCTACCGCGGCGAGCCCTTCGACGCGGTCATCACCGTGTGCGACCAGGCCGCCGAAGCATGTCCAGTGTTCCCCGGCGCCCGGAAGCGGCTGCACTGGAGCTTCCCCGACCCTTCCAGGGCGACCGGCACTGACGAGCAGCGGCTGGCGGTCTACCGCGGCGTGCGCGACGCCATCCGAAGGCGGATCGAAGAGGAGCTCCTCGGCACCGTGCCAGACGACCAGGGCCAGCGCCCTGGCTGAAGGCAGGCCCGCCGTCGACGGTGCCGGTGTCGTTGGCCTGACAGCATGACGTGCCGGCTTGCGCCTACACTGCAGAAGGACTGCCGGCTCGGAAGCGATTCAAGCGGCGCCTGCTGATTGGAGGCGAAGGCATGCCGGATGTCCCGCCCGACGAACAGCTGCCCCTGCCCCTAGGCACCCCTCGGCCACCGACCTCCACTACCTCGAGGGATGTCGGCGAGCGGTCCCCGACATCCGCGCGGTCGTCGCGCCCGCGGGCGAACGTCCCGTCGCGTGTCCCGGATGGCGGCTGGGCGGCCACGCTCGGACCAGTTGATCGAGTCAGCTTTTTCGAGGAGCAGCGCCGCAACCGGCGCGCGACCTGGCAGACGTCGCTGGCCTGCACGGTGGCCATCCTGATCGCGGGGATACCGCTCAGCCTCGTCGCGGCGCCGGTTCTCTACCCACTCCTGCTCGTGCTGGCGAAGGGCCTGACGCTCCTGGTGCCCATCCAGGGTTGGATCGTTCGGCTCGTCGAAGGCGACCTCCGTCGGGTCCTCACCAGCATCGACGCGTTCGTCAACGCGCCGGACGCGGGGCCGCCAGTCGCCGATCTGCTGCTGCTCGGGGCGCTGATGGTGCTGCCTGGCATCCTGACCATGCTCTTGCTCTGGCTCGCCCTTGGCTTCATCTTCGCGCGGAACGGCGTCGGCGCGGTGCTGCTGAGCCTTGGCGCTCGCGAGCCGCGGGCCGGCGACCTTGAAGAGCAGCAGCTCGTGAACGTCGTGGCCGAGATGGCGATCGCGGCCGGGCTACCGCCCCCGAGGGTGCTGCTGCTGGACAGCGATATTGCCAACGCCGCCGCCGTCGGCTCGTCGCCAGACGACGCCGTAGTCCTGGTCTCGCGACGGGTGCTCGCCAAGCTCGATCGTGACCAGACGCGGGGGCTGCTGGCCCACCTGAGGGGCTCGATCGGCAACGGCGATCTCAGGATTGCCCTGCGACTCATCACCGTCTTTCGGACCTTCGGATTGGTGTCCACGCTGCTGGAGGCGCCGATCAGCAGCTCGGCTCGCGCCGCGCTAGGGCGCTTTTTCAAGCTGCTGGTCTGGCCCGCTCGCGATGCTCGAGCCGAGACCGAGGCGGTCATGCAACTGCTCACCGCGCGCACCAGCCAGGTCGACGTCGAGGACGTCGACACCACGCTCGGCGAGACCGGACCAAAAAGGCTCCCCCAGCGTGGGATCGGTGGCCTGTTCACCAAGATTCGGGTCTGGGCGCTGTTTCCCCTGTGGATGGCGCCCGGCATGGCCAAGACGATGCTAATGCTGCTGAGCAGCTCCCTCCTCGGCCCGCTCGTCGCGCTCACCTGGCGGACCCGCCGATCGCTCGCCGACGCGACCGCGGTTCAGCTCACGCGCAATCCCGATGGACTGGCGCGGGCGCTGCCTGCCATCGGCGGCTCGATACCCGGCGGCGAGTGGGCCTCGCATCTGTTCGTGGTCGGATGGCGCTCGTCCACGCGCGAGGCCTGACCCGGCGACGGCGGCATGCTCAGCTTTAGCCCGCCGATGGACAAGCGGCTACAACGGCTGCGGGCGCTCGGGGCGACGCTGAGCGCGCCGCGAAAGCGGATGGCCAGCGCTCGTCAGAATCTCCGCGCCACCCTGCTCACGATCTTCGTATTCGTGCCACTGATGACGCTGATCGCGATCCTCACGGTCGTCGCGTTGGTGCTGCTGTCCTACCTTCTGATGTTCTTCATCATGATCGCGATGGTCCCGACCGTCATTCTGTACGCGCTACTGTTTGCGGTGTAGGTGTGAGGATCGCCACGCGCCGTAGCGGACGCGGATGGCGCTTCACCCGCGCCGGTCGGCCACGTCGTGGAGGCGTGCTGCCAGAGCGCGCGCGCGGGCCGCGACCGTCCTCGACCGTCTGCAGTCCGGTCTTGCTCCACTCCTCGGCCGAGTCGACGTCGCCGGTCCGCCCTCAGTGCTCGCGCGGACGATGCGACCGCGGTAGGCGTACTCACGCTCCTTGACGGGCCGTGGTGACGGACCTACGATGGAGATGATCTCGGCTCATCGGCGCCATCGAGAGGAGGCAGTGTGATGGCAACTGGACAGACGGATCCCGAGAGCGCGATCCGTGCGCTGAGTGACGCTTTCGTCCGCCACTTCAACGCGGGGATGCTGACCAGCTCGTGCGGGCGTTCTACGCGGAGGATGCGCGCCTACTCCCCCGAATCACCCGATGGTCACCGGGCAGTCTCAGATCCGCGGGGCGTTCCAGGAGTTTCTCACGGCCGGTTTCGGTGAGATGACCATCGATAGGCACGAGGTAGAGGTCGCCGGTTCTGGCGATCTCGCCTACGCGATCGGGACCTATGCGCTGGCAAGGCCCGCCCCGGACCGGGGCAAGTTCGTCGAGATCTACCGTCGGCAGGCGGACGGCTCGTGGAAATGCGTCGCGGACATGTTCAGCAGCGATCAGGCCGCGACCTGACCGGCTGACCGGGCCCGCATCAGCGGGTTGAGTCGAACACGCCTCACGGGGCACTAACCGCTGTTCGCGACGGTGCTTCCGAGGAGGCCGAGCAGGGTGTTGACCAGCAGGGCCAGCAACAGGAGGATGCCGCCGAGGGCGAGCGCCAACGCGAACTCGCCCCTGCCCGTCTCCAGGGTGATCGCCGTGGTCAGGATGCGGGTCTGGCCGACGAGATTGCCGCCGACCATCAGGCTCGCGCCGACCTCGCCGATCGCCCGGCCGAAGCCGGCCGCCACGGCGACGAGTACCTGGGGCCAGGCGGCCCGAACCAGCTCGGCGCCGACCCGGGGCTCGCCAGCCCCATCTGCCCGCAGCGCCTCGGTCAGGTTGCGATCGAGCAGGCCAAGCGCGGCGCGGGTGAAGCCGGCCACGATCGGCACGGCGACGATGAACTGGACCAGGACCATCGCCGATGGCGTGTACAGCAGCCGCAGCGCGCCGAACGGGCCGGACCGCCACAACAGGATCGACACCACCAGCCCGACGACGACCGGCGGCAAGCCCATGCCGGTGCTCACCAGCAGCGTCAGAACGCGATGGGCAGGAACCCGCCGAAGGTGCAGCGCCACGCCCAACGGCACCCCTACCAGCGCCGCCAGCCCCGTCGCGGCCCCGGAAACTCCCAGTGAGAGCGTCGCGACGCGGATCAACTCGCGATCGCCCCGTACGATCAGTCCGACCGCTGCGACAAGCGCGTCCCAGACCAGCTCCATCTCATCCAGGCCGTGGCGAGCGACAAGGGCCAGGCGTGAGGCGGCCTGCACGCCCCTCGCCCCTGGCTGCTGGCCGCCGGTCGTTCAGACGCCGAGCGCCTCGTCGGTTTTGTCGGCAGCTGGGAAGAACAGCGGCTGGCCGAAGCGATCGACGCCGAACTCGCCGATCAGCGCCTGGATGCTGGGGGTGACCAGGAAGTAGGCAAACGCCCGCGCGCCCTCGGCGTTGATCCGCGGCCCCTTCCCCGGGTTGACCGTCATGACGTGGTAGACGTTCCGGAAGCTCTGGTAGTCCCCGGTCAGCATCTGAAGGTCGAGCCCCTGCCGTCGGGCCAGGTACGTCGCGCGGTCAGATAGCGTGTAGGCCAGCTTGTCGTTGGCGATCGTCAGCGTCTGGCCCATGCCCTGGCCGGCCTCCTGGTACCAGGGCTGGCCCCTGGGGTCCAGGCTGGCCGCCTGCCAGAGCAGGAGCTCGAGCTGGTGCGTGCCCGAGTTGTCGCCGCGGCTGACAAAGGGGGCGCCGATGGTGGCAATCCTTTGCATCGCCTGCTCGGCGCTGGACGCGCGGGCCAGGCCGGCCGGGTCGTCGGGTGGTCCGACGACGACGAAGTCGTTGTACATGACCAGCAAGCGCTCTACGCCGTGGCCGGCCGCCATCCAGCGGCGTTCCGATTCGGGCGCGTGGACCAGCAGGACGTCGGCCTCGCCGCGCTCGCCGAGCGCCAGCGCCTGGCCGGTCCCCATCGAGATCGTCTTGACCAGGTAGCCGGTCTGCCGCTCGAAGGTCGGGACGAGCACGTCGAGCAGCCCCGAGTCCTGGGTGCTGGTGGTCGTCGCCAGGATGAGCTCCGGAGCGTCAGGCTGCGCCGACAGCGTCGCCGTCGCCACG
>JAUJPG010000020.1:78000-89494 GCA_030447245.1 Chloroflexota bacterium
GCTCCAAGGTCTGGCTGGAGCTGGACGGCCAGGTGGTGCTGTCCGACTGGCGGGTTCGCTTGCTCGAGGCGATCGACGCAACTGGCTCGTTGGCCCGCGCCGCCAGGACGCTGGACGTGCCCTACCGCACCGCCTGGTACAAGCTGCGCGAGATCGAGGAGCGTCTGGACTTGCGCCTGCTGGACACCCAGAGCGGCGGCGCGGACGGCGGCGGCAGCCGCCTGACCACCGACGCGCGCGAGCTGATCGAGCGCTTCCGCCGCGCCAGCGCCGGCCTGGACGATCAGCTCGAGGGCCGCCTCCAGGCCGAATTCGGCGACCGCCTCGGCTAGCGTGGATCGCTCAGGATGTGATGGTGGGGCGCGTCCGCCCCGCTCATGCAGACAGACCGTCCTCCGAGGGGCGAGCCAGCAGCGCCAACGCCACCCGCTCCGGCGTCAACGGCAGCTCGGTGATCCGCACCCCGGTTGCGTCCTCGATCGCGTTGGCCACGGCGGCCGGGGCAGGCACGATTGGCGGCTCCCCGACACCGCGCGCGCCGAACGGCCCGGCCGGGGCGGGCACCTCCACCATGATCGTCTCGATGTCCGGCACGTCGGCCGCGGTCAGCTTGCGGTAGTCGAGCAGGCTCGGGTTCATCAGCCGGCCGTCGTCGTCGAACTGGAGCTCCTCGGTCAGGGCGATGCCGAGACTCTGGACCGCGCCGCCCTGCATCTGGCCTTCAATGCCGAGCGGGTTGATCGCCTTGCCAACGTCCTGCACGGCGACGAAGTCGTGCAGGACCACCAGGCCGGTGTCCGGGTCGACCTCGATCCGAGCGAGCTGGGCTGCGAAGGCCGGCGCCTGCTGGCTGAACCCTAGCGAGCCGACTCCGAGCACCGGCGGGACGTTCGACATGAAGGCGTTGGTCTTCTTGCCGATGTCGGCCAGCGAGAGCGACCGCTCCGGCACGCCTCGCACGACGACGCGGCCATCCACGATCTCTAGGTCCTCGGGCGCGGCCTCCAGGTCGTCGGCCGCGATCTTGAACGTCTGCTCGCGGGCGTCGCGGGCCGCGGCCATCACGGCGGCCCCCATCGTGTAGGTCACCTTGCTGCCGGCGCTCAGGCCGGCCAGCGGAGCGGAGTCGGTGTCGGCGGTCACGATGCTGACCTGTTCGAAGTCGACCCCGTAGGCCGTGGCCGCGATCTGGGCCAGCCCGACGTTCGTGCCGGCGATGTCGACCTGGCCCGTGACCACATTCAGCGTGCCGTCCGGGTTCAGCTTGATGGTGGCGCTGCACGGCTGAATTCCCGGGATCCAGCCGCCAACCGCCAGGCCAGTCCCGCGGAGGCCGCGTCCGTCTCGGCCGCCGCTGGCGGCCCACTCGGCCCGGCCGGTCCAGAGCGGGTGCTCGATCATCCGCTCGAGGCAGGCCCTGGCGCCGTTTTTCTGCCAGGGCTGGCCGTTGGCCATCGGGTCACCCTCGTCGATCAGGTGCCGCAGGCGGTACTCGGCCGGGTCCAAGCCGAGCGCCCGCGCCAGCCGATCCATCTGCGAGTCGATCGCGAACACCGTGTGGGGAGCCGTGGGCGCCCGATAGGCGGCTATGCTCGGCTTATGGGTCAGCACCTCGACGCCGCGCACCTCGAAGCTTGGCCACCGGTACAGGCTAGCCAGGAAGATGCCGTTCAGCGTGAGCACCGCGCCGGCGAACGCCCCGGAGTCGAGGATCGTCTCGGCCTCGATCGCCATCAGCGTGCCATCTCGCTTGACGCCGGACTTGACCCGCATAACCACCCGCGGGGCCGGCATGCCGGCCGCGAGCTCCTCGCGGCGGGTCATCACGTAGCGGACCGGGCGCCTGGTCGCGCGGGCCAGTAGCGCCGCGATCGGCTCGCAGAGAGCGCGGATCTTGGCGCCAAACCCACCCCCGCACTCCATCGGAACGACCTTGATCCGTGTCTCAGGCAGGCCCAGGACGTCGGCCACCTCGGAGCGCGTGTTGAACGAGCCCTGCGTGCTGGTCCAGATGGTGAGGCCACCGGCCGAGTCCCACTCGGCAAGCACCGAGTGCGTCTCGATGTAGCCCTGGTGGACCATCGGAATACGGTAGGTGTGCTCGATGACGACGTCCGATTCGGCGAACCCGGCGGCCACGTCGCCCCGGCTGAGGCGGGTCTGCTGGGCGACGTTGACCGCCTTCGAGTCGTCCTGGGACTCGGTGGCCGCGACCCCCGAGTGGGCCAGCGCCTCGCTGGTGTCGGCTTCGGTGCCCGCGTCCGCCACGGGCGGCGCGCCAGGCTGCATCGACTGGAGCGCGTCGACCGCGACCGGCAACAGCTCGTACTCGACGCCGATCAGGTCGAGCGCCTCCTGGGCGATCGCCAGCTCGTCGGCCGCCACCGCCGCCACCGGCTGACCGGCGAAGACGACCCGATCGATCGCCATGATCGCGTGGGCGCGAGTCTTGGCGTTGGGATGCAGCTCCGGAATGTCGGCCGCCGTCAGGACGGCGCGCACGCCCGGCAGAGCCTTTGCCAGGCTGGTGTCGATCCGCACGATCCGCGCGTGCGCGTGAGGGCTTCGCAAGAGCTTCGCGTGGAGCAGGCCCGGCGGGTTCAGGTCGGCCACGTAGCGGGTGTGGCCCGTCACCTTGTCCGCGCCATCCGGCCGCGGGATCGTGAAGCCGACGCCTTTGACCTCTCGGGTGGTCAGGATTGCCATGGATCAGGCCTTCCCGCCGGCGGCGCCGGCGACTTCGGAGATCGCGTCGACCATTTTGGTGTAGCCGGTGCAGCGGCAGAGATTGCCGGCGATCCCGTAGCGGATCTCTTCCTCGGTCGGGCTCGGGTTCTCGGCCAGCAGCGCGGCCGCCGACATCAGCACGCCGGGGATGCAGAAGCCGCACTGGGCCGCGCCGAAGCGGACGAACGCATCCTGCAAGGGGTGCAGCGCATCGCCCTCGGCCAGCCCCTCGATGGTACGGACGGCGCGGCCGCGCGCCTGCATCGCGAGCACCAGGCAGCTACAGACCGGCTGGCCATCCAGGTGGACCGTGCAGGCACCGCAGTCACCGGTGCCGCAGCCCTCCTTGGTGCCGGTGAGCCCGATCGTGTCGCGCAGCACGTCGAGCAGGGTCTGGTACGGTTGGATCAGCGCCTCGACTGGCTCGTCGTTGACCGTGCATGCCAGGATCATCCTGGGCATCTCAGTTCGCTCCATTGCGGCTGTCGCGCCGGCCAGCCCGCTCCAGGGCGTCGGCCAGGGTGCGTCGGGTCAACACGCGTACCAGGTGGCGGCGGAAGTCGGCCGAGCCGCGCTGGTCCGAGATCGGTCGCGCCGCCTCGGCCGCCAGCTCGCCAGCCCGCTCGATCGTCTCGGCGTTGAGTGTCTGCCCCTCCAGGGCGGCCTCGGCCGCGGTCGCCCGCAGCGGCACGGGTGCAACCGACGCGAGCGCGATCCGCGCCCCGGTGCAGCGGTCGCCATCCAGCGTGATCTGCGAGGCGACGCCAACCACCGCGATGTCCAGCTCGCGCCGGGGGGTGTGGCGGCGATAGCTGCCACCGCACCGGCCGGTCGGGGCCGGGATTACGAGCTCGACCAGCAGCTCGTCTGGGCCGAGCACCGTCTGGCGGACGCCGACGAAGAAGTCGACGAGCGGCACTTGTCGCCCGGCCGGTCGGGCCGGCGACAACGGCCTCGGCGTCGAGTGCCAGGAGCGGCGGCGCCATGTCCGCCGAGGGCGCCGCGTTGCAGACATTGCCGCCGAGCGTCGCCAGCGTGCGGACCTGGACCGAGCCTACCAGCGCGGCACTCTCGGCCAGCATCTGAGACGCCGACCGCACCGCGGGCGCCAGCTCGAGCGCGCGGGCGCTCACGGCCGCACCGATCCGCAGGCTGCCGTCCGCGCCGGTCTCGATCGCCTTGAGCTCGGACACGCTGCTCAAGTCGATCACGTAGGTTGGCTTGAGGAGGCCGTTCTTCATCTGCGGCAGCAGGTCGGTCCCGCCGGCCACCAGCTTCGCGTCAGGGCCGCGATCGGCAAGCGCCCGCAGGCAGCTTTCCACGCCGTCGGGCATCGCCAGGTCATCTTCGCACTCGCTGAGCTCCCGGCCAGGTAAATTCGTGCCACGTGTGCTGGGGCAACCGCGCAGGGAGTGTAACGGACCGCGAACCCGTCGACCGAGCTCGCCTCACAGATCGGCGCTGACCGTGCGCCGAAGTCCCAGGCGTAAGAGGCCGAGCGCCCCGAACGCGGCCAGCGCCAGGAGCGCCGACAGCGCCAGTGCCGCGTCCAGGTCGCTCTCGAGCGCGGCGTAGATCGCCAGCGGCATCGTCTGGGTCCGGCCCTGGAACGACCCGGCGAACATGATCGTGGCCCCGAACTCGCCGAGCGCCCGCGCCCAGCACGTTACGGCACCGCCCAGAAACGACGGCAGCGCGAGCCCGGCACCGTCACGTAGCGGAACGTCTCCCACTCCGTCGCCCCCATCGTCCGCGCCGCGTCTTCCAGTTCGCGGTCAATCGCCATGAAGCCCGGCCCGAGCCGCCCGGACGTAGAACGGAGCCGCGACGAAGAGCTGGGCCAGCACCACCGCCGCCATAGTGAAGCCGACCGTGATTCCGAGCGATTCCAGGGGTGCGCCGAATATCCCCCGCCGCCCGAACGCCAGCAGCAGCCCGATGCCGGCCACGGCCGGCGGCAAGACCATCGGCAGCGCGATCAGGCTGTCCAGCAGGTCGCGCCCGGGGAACTGCCGCCGCGCCAGCAGGTAGGCCACCGGAGTCCCGAGCAGCAGCGCCAGCACGAGCGTGAGCAGCGTGGTCTGCCCGCTCAGTCGCAGCGCGTCGAGCACGACCGGCCGCCCCAGCGCATCCCACAGCAGGCCGCCCGGCAACGCTCGCGCGAAGATCGCTCCGATCGGCAACGCAACCAACAGCCCGAACAGCGCCGCCCCGAGCGCGAGCAACACGACGCCCGCCGATGGACGGACAGGACGTCTGGGACGCCCGGTGGGACTCATGCGAGCCACGCCTCGCCCCTACAGCGGGCGCGAACGTCATCGCTGGCCGGACCGAGGTGGCATCGCTGCCGCCGAGCGTGGCCGCCGGCCCGACCGGGACGAAGCTCCACTTCGCGAGGATGCCCTGCCCGACTGGCGAGCGGACCAGCTCGATGAACGCCAGGCCGGCTTCGGCCCGGGGAGCACTGGCAACCAGCGCGATCGAGTACGTCGCCAGCGTGTTGAACGGCTCGGGCACGTCGAACGTCTGGAGCTCCGTGGCTACCCGCGGCGTCACGTCCGACGCGTAGACGACGGCCGCGTCGGCCTCGCCGAGCTGGACTTTGGCCACGACCTGGCGGACGTTCGGCTCGCGCGAAACGACGTTGGCGTTGGCGCGCTCCTTGAAGTCGGCGCCAAACCGGCCGGACCGGGCCATCCTGTCGAGCATGTCCTGCGTGTAGATGCCGATCGGCACCTCCGGCTGCGCGGTGACCAGCTTCAGGCCGGCCCGGGCGAGATCGGCCGGGCCACGGATCTCGCCGGGATTGGCCCGCGGCGCGATCACGACCAGGCGGTTGGTCACGAAGACCTCGTCCGGCCCGGCGATGCGCCCGGCCGCGCGGGCACGGTCCATCTGGGCCTGGTCAGCCGAGGCGAAGACGTCGGCCGCGGCGCCCTGCTCGAGCTGGGTCCGGAGCTGGGTCGAGGCCCCGAAGTTGAACGCGACCTCACTCGCCGGGTGGTTGGCCTGAAAGCGCTCGCCGATCTCGCGAAACGCGTCCGTCAGCGAGGTCGCCGCGAAGACGGTCACCGCGCCGCTGACCCTCGCGGCCGGCGCGGCCGCGGGCGACTCGGCCGGCCTGCTGGGCGCCGGCGTGGGGCCCGGCCGGGTCGGCGTGCAGGCCAGCAGCAAGCCGGCGGACACCGCGGCCAGAAGTCGGCAGATCGTGCTGGTCATGGTCCGCTCGTTCACCCTGAGAGGTTGGTGGTCCACCGCCCAGCGGGTGCTTCGGGCGGGGAGCAGCGAATTCTGCATCCGCTGCTCCTACGCCGCTGGCACGAGCGCGCCCATCGGCGAGACGTCGTAGCCGCCGAGCGCCTCGACCTCCAGCCGGAACAGCGGGCTTGTCAGCGTCTCCAACAGCGCCTGGACGGCTGGCACCTCGAAGAAGCGCGCGGGGATCGCCAGGTCGTACCGCTCGCGGGCCAGCGGCACAAAGCCGAGCCCGAGCACCCGCGCCGCCGCGCGCACGCCGACTGCCACATCGGCCAGGCCGGCCCCAACCGCCTCGGCCGCGGCCAGGTGGCTGCGGACGACGGCGTCGTAGCCGGCCACGGCTGTGCCGTCCAACCCGGCCCGCGCCAGCTCGGCGTCCAGTAGCGCTCGCGCGCCGCTGCCGGCCTCGCGATTTGCCAGCCGCAGGTCAGGACGCGCCAGGTCGCCCGCGTTGCCGATCCCCTTCGGGTTCCCGGCGGCCGTCATGAAACCCTGCTCCCACATGGCGAAGGTGACCAGCCGGACGTCGCGGCCCAGGAGCTGCCGGGCGAACGGGGCGTTGTACTCACCGCTGGCCGGATCGAGCAGGTGGGCGCCGGCCAGGTGGGCGACGCCGCGGGCGACCGCCTGGAGCGCGGCCAGGCTGCTGCCGCCCTGCCAAGCCAGCTCCATCCGCGGGTGGCGCCGCCGCAGGTGATCGGCCAGCAGCCCCATCGCGGGATCGCAGCCGACCGCGACAACCGTCCCCGGCAGCCGCTCCGGATCCTCGAGCAGCTCGACGCGGACGAGCCGCCCGGACGTCGGGCCGGACGCCGATCCCGAGGTTGGCCCGTCCCGTAGTAGCCCGTTCGCCCGTGGCAAGGTCAGGATGGCGCCGGCCGCCCCGGCCAGCGGTCGCGCCACCAGCCGCCCGCCAATGTCCGCGACGACGACCCGCGTCGGCCCCTGGCCGGTAACGCCCGGCCCGCCCGCTTCACCAGAGTCGTCTGTTGCACTGACGCCGTCCCGATCCCCGGGGCCGGTGTCGCCAACCAGCTCGGCCACGACGCTCGGCAGCTCGTCGACCAGCCGGAACAGCTCGTCGACCCGCTGACCCAGGACCCGCGCCAGCCGGAGCGCCACGGACATCGTCGGCGCGGCGCGCCCAGCCTCGATAGCGCTCACCGCCTGCCGGGTCACCCCCGCCCGCCGCGCCAGCTCCCCCTGCGACAGCCCGGCCCCGACGCGGGCCGCCCGCAGCAGCACGTCCAGCGCTCCACCATTCGACACGCCCGCACTCGCCTCCCTGATCGGTCGAAAGTGTAACCCGCACTTGCCAGTTGGGCAAAGACCGTGGCGACGTCCTGCCACGCGGCGGCATCCGGCGCCTCGAAGCGTGCCCGCGGTTCTACCCGAACCGCTGGATCACGCGGTTCGCGGCGGTGTCGCGTCGTGACCCGGCCGTGGCTGGCAGGGCATTGACGTCGCTCTCCCGCCCGGACTGATGCGCCGCCCGCTGCAGCCGCGAGCGAGTCAGGCGGCCGCGCGAGCCGACTGGTAGAAGTCGGGCGGCAAGGGGTGCTCCAGCTTCCAGGTAATCGCCATCGGGCGCTCGCCGCGATGGCTCTGGTACGTTGCCGTGCCGAGGCACAGGAACGGCGGGGCGCCCTCGCTGGTCTCGCGCGCAAAGAGCAGGATCTGATTGCCGGTCCGAGCGTGCTGGATGTACCGTCGGCCCGTCGGGGACGTCGCGGACGTGGTTGACTGCGACTCCCAGTGGAATACGTCTGGTGAGACCGCGTAATCACAGTACATGGTGGTCGGCGAGAAGCGGCCTGGCGTTTTCTGGAGCGTGACGAAGAAGACGTCGGTCTTCAGAGCGCTGGCGTAGTACACCCCCTCGCGCAAGGTCGGCGGATGCTCGGGGGTCGCCACGCCAAGAGCGGCAAGGACTTCGTCGCGCGCGTAGCGCTGATGCGCGAGCAGCGGGACGTCCTGCCCGAGCCCGCCATCCCGCCCCATGGATGTGGCCTGGTCGGCCAGCAGCTCCAGGAGCTGCACCAGCTCGTCCCGCCCCGCGGGATGTACCCAGAGTCGGCGTAGCGACTCGGACAGCGTCGCTGGGGCTTCGCTTCGCCCCCACAGGTCGAAGTGCAGCATGGTCAGGAGCCGACGCTCGCGCTCGTCCAGTCTACCCGGATCTGGCGGTGCGTCCGCGCGGAGCAGCCTGGTGTAGACACGGACCCGCTCGTCGTCGTCGACGTGGCGCATCCGCGCGACAGCCCGCTCGAGCCGCTTCTGGTCCGGTCCCTCCACGATCGAGAAGCCGGCCAGACGTTGGAGGCTGCTCCAGCCGCCGACCGCAGGGCGGTAGACGTCGTCGAGCGTTCGTCCAAACCGTTCGAGGTACTCTGCGAGCGTGACCGGGCCGAGTTGGCGCAGCTCGTCCGCAAGCACCGGCCAGCGAACCTGGATCGCCGCCCGGACGTTGTCGAGAACGGTCTGGCGTGCGACGGGGTCGAGCCGAATCGAGCAGCCGGCCGGCAGGTACGGGAACTGCTGCTCGATCCCGCGGATCACCTGATTGCCCACCAGCCCGGTCAGGGCCTCGAACCGCGCCGAGAAACGAAACTCGCGGCGCTGCTGGCCAATAAAGTCGAGGACGGTCAGCACCGACTTGCCTGGCGCAACGCGCAGCCCGCGCCCGAGCTGCTGGAGGAAGACCGTCGCGCTCTCGGTCGGCCGCAACAGGAGCACCGTGTCCACCTCCGGGACGTCGAGGCCCTCGCTGAACACGTCGACCGAGAAGAGCACGCTCACCTCACGGGCGCGGAGCCGCTGGATGGCCGCGTGGCGCTCGCCAGGCGGCGTCGCGGCCGAGATCGCCAGTGACGGGAACCCGGCCGTGCTGAATGACTGCGCCATGTAATGAGCGTGATCGACGCTCACGCAGAAGCCGAGCGCTCGCATCTCGGACGGATCCTTGACGATCTCTCCGATTGCCTTGAGGATCTTCCCGACGCGCAGGTCGTCGCCCGTGTACACGCGCGACAGCGCCCCGACGTCATAGCCGCCACGGCGCCATGCGACCCCTGAAAGGTCCACCTCGTCCGCGATTCCGAAGTACTGGAAGGGGCAGAGGAGCCTCTGCTCGAGCGCGTGCCAGAGTCGAAGCTCGACGGCGATCCGCCCGTCGAACCAGCGGGTCACATTCTCTTCGGGGTTCATCCGCTCTGGAGTGGCGGTCATTCCGAGCAGGACGCGCGGGCGCAGGTGGTCGAGCAGGCGTCGATAGGTCGGCGCCTCGGCGTGGTGGAACTCGTCCACGATCACCATGTCGTAGGCGTCGGGGCGGATCGCGGAGAGGTCAACCCGAGCGAGCGACTGGACCGACGCGAAGACGTGCTTGCCAACGTCCGGTCGCTGCCCGCCCACGTACCGCTCCCCAAAGGCGCCGTCTCGGAGCACGGCGCGGAAGACGGTGCGGCTCTGGTCGAGGATCTCTTTGCGATGGGCCACAAAGAGCAGTCGCACCTGCCCCCAGCGCTCGACCAGTCGACGGTAATCTAAGGCTGAGACGACGGTCTTGCCGGTCCCGGTCGCGGCGACGAGCAGGTTTCGCCAGCGACCGTGGCGCTCCCGCTCCACCCGAAGACGCTCCAGCATCGCCTCCTGGAATGGATACGGCCGAACGTCGAACGGTGTCAGCGTGATCGCGTCCGTCGCTCGTTCTTGCCGAACCGCTCGGGCGAACCGCTCGGCGTCGTAGGGTTCGAAGTGCGGATCGGCCCAGTACGTCTCGAAGGTGGCGCGGAAGCGCTCGATCAGGTCCGGCGAGCTGATCTCCGAGAGCCGCACGTTCCACTCCAGACCCTCGTGGATCGCGGAGTGGGTCAGGTTGGAGGAGCCGACGTACCCGGTGCTGAAGCCGGATCGTCGCTCGAACAACCAGGCCTTGGCGTGCAGCCGTGTCGCCCGCGTGTCGTAGGAGACCTTGACCTCGGCACCAAGTTTGGTGAGCTCGTCCAGCGAGCGAGCATCGGTGGTACCCGTGTAGGTGGTCGTGATGACTCGGATCTGGACGCCGCGCTCGCGGGCGGCCTTGAGCTCGTCGAGCAGCACGCGCACGCCGCTCCAGATCACGAACGCGCATAGCAGGTCCACCCGATCGGCGGAGGCCAGCTCCCGCCGCAGCTCCGAGGCAAACCCGGGCTCGTGCGGTGCGTGCACCAGCAGTCCGTTCTGCGAGAGCGGCGTTTCCGGCCTGACCGGCTCTTGCAGCCCGCCAAGTGTCCCGCGCCCTTCGGCGAGCACGGCACAGAGCAGCTCCGCACCACGCACCGCGTCGTCGCCGAACGCTCCGGTCTCCCTGGTTGCGGCATCAATGCGATCGAGCAGCTCGTTGCAGAACCGAATTTGGTCGTCCAGGCCAGCGAAGTGGGAGGTGTGCAACGCCCGCGACAGGATCGCCGCGACATGCTGGGCCAGCACGAACGGCGCTTCCTCGTCGACCAGCTTGCCGGTTCGGCTTCGTTCGCCGAGCGCGTCGACCGCCGCTGCGATTCGCCGCGTCACGAGCAGCTCATAGAGCCCTGGCGGCAAAAGCTCACCAGCAGGCTGCCGTTCGTCGCTCCGATGCCCGCTCACCGCATCACGCCCCCTCGCGCGCGGGCATTCTAACGAAGGCGCGGCACGATCGCTCGCAGGCCACCCGACGTGAGATATGTCTGATCACGAAGCCCAGCTTGTCCGTTGCGACTCGGCCAGGGTTCGCGGTTCGGCGGCTTGTCGTTGACGATCAGGATCGCCGCTGCGGATTAGCGCTCGCGCGCGGCCGCGTCTGCCTCCGAGTCTGACCCCGAGTCGGCCGTCTCGGATGGCGCCCCGGTCGGCGATCCGGCCGACGGCGGCGCGACCCCGAGGATCTGGATGCCCTGGCCAGCCGCGAGATGGAATTCGCGGACCGATGGGTCATAGCCCGAGTGGCGCATCCGCAGGACCGAGATCACGCGGCGAGCGTGCCCGATGTACTCCACCTCGCGCAACAGCAGCAGGTTCTCGGCCAGCACCGCCAGCGGCGTGCCGGTCAGGTCGAGCTCCTGGGCGGTGCCCCTGGGGACGTCCAGGGTCAGGTACGTCGTGACCGGAACACCGCGCAGGTAGCTCACCAGCGCGGCGAAGAACTCGGGGCGACGGTCGGCGTCGACGATGCCTCGTTCCAGCTCGGCCGCCGAGTCGATCACCAGGCGGCGGATACCGAGGCGCGCGATCTCCCCGCGCAGCAGGTCGACGACACGATCGGCGTCCACGTCGTAGCCGGGCATCGCCCGCAGGACAACCCGCCCGGCCGCCTCGGCGTCCGGCAAGCCCATGCCGAACGCGCGGGCCGTCCCCCGAAGCTGTGCGACGGTCTCCTTGAAGGACAGAACCAGCGCCGTCTCGTGGACCCGAGCTCCCTCGACGGCGAATTGCAGTCCCAGGACCGTCCTGCCCGCGCCGGGGCTGCCCGCCGCGACCGCGGCGCTCCCGA
>JAUJPG010000020.1:89594-95083 GCA_030447245.1 Chloroflexota bacterium
TCCGTCGCGCCCACCGACGTGACCAGCGTCGTGACCCCCAGCAGGGACAGCTTGGCCCCGAGCGAGTACAGGAACTGCGTGACGGCCAGCTCGTCGGAGAGGAAGCGGCGCATGCCCCCGAAGCCGTCGAGCACCACCAGCATTACGCGCCGCGCGCGTACCATGCCAATGATCGCCTCGATGGCCTCTTCAGCCCCGGTGCGCAGTAGGTCGATCAGGCTGATCAGCTGGATCTGCTCGCCGAGCACGGTAGGGTCGAAGAAACTGAAGGTGCTGATGTGGCTGACCAGTTTGTCATGCGTTTCGGAATAGCCGCTCAGGTACAGGCACCGGGCACCACGCGCGGCGCCGTGGAACGCGACCTGCAGCGCCAGCGTCGTCTTGCCGGTGCCCGGGCTCCCGAGCAGCATCACGGTCGAACCGCGCGCGATTCCGCCGCCCAGCACGCGATCCAGATTCGGGATGCCGGTCTCCAGACGCTCGGGCGTCGCCGGCCGTGGCGGTTGCGCATCCGCGCCTTCGTGGGCCATTCAGTCCTCCCAGGCTCAGGATAGCCTAACGGAGCGGAAGGCAGGCCGTCCCGGATCACCTCCGACAGGCGGCCTCAGGAGGGCGGGGCGGCAGCCGGTTGGAACGCGCGGGCGGTCTGGATGCGCTCGGCAATCGGCGGGTGACTGTACAAGATGAGCTTCACCAGCATTGGCGGTGACGGGTCGCTCAAGTTCACGCGGCCGAGCCGCTCCATGGCGGAGATGAACACGTCTGGGCGACCGGTCTGCTCGAGCGCGTAGCGGTCCGCCCGGCTCTCGACGAAGCGGCGGGAAAACCAGTTCTGCAGCGGCATCGCGAGCAGGCCCAGCAGGCCCGCCAGCAGGCTGAGCAGTGGCAGGCTGGCCGGCTCAGCGATCGAGCTGAAGCCGAGCCGCTGTCGATAGCGCTGGATCAGCGGACGGGCCAGCCGGTCGAGCAGCCAGGCTCCGCCAAGCGTCGACAGTGTGCCCAGGCCGACGAGCTTCCAGACGTCGCGGTGGACCTGGTGACCCAGCTCGTGGGCGACCACGGTCTCGATCTCGTCCGGCGTGAAGTTGTCGAGCAGGGTGTCGGCCAGGACGATCCGCTTGGTGCCGCCCAGGCCGGCGAAAAACGCGTTCGCCTTACGGGTCTGGCGGCTCATGTCCATCCGCAGGACGGCCGCCACCCGCACGCCGGCCCGCTCGGCCAGACGCCGGATCCGCTCGGCGAGGGCCGTGTCGCGGAACGGCTCGTACTTGTTGAAAATCGGGGCGATCAGAACCGGCCAGAGTTGGGCCAGCAGGACGGTGAAGGGTAGCGCCAGGCCCGCCAGGATCAGCCACCACCAGCGAGGGCTGCGGCGGATGACGGCATAGACCCCGGTGATCAGCGGCACCTCGAGCGCGAGCGCCACGCCGAGCGCTTTGAGCGTGTCGGTAAACCAGGCCACCCGGGTCTGGGTGGACAGCCCAAAGCGGTGCTCGACGACGTACCCGCGCAGGTAAGAGAGCGGCAGCACGGTGAGCCACTCCGCCACGGCATACCCGAGCGCGCACAGCGGCGTAGCCAGCACCGGCCGAGGCACCAGCCGCCGAGCGGTCACCTGCCACCTGGCCGAGCGTCGCCCGGTCAGCCAGGCCAGAAGCGTCAGCCACTGCCAGACAATCCCGACCAGGAAGAGCAGCTCGCGGATTCGACTGTAGCGCACCGCCCGCTCAGGATCATCCGGCACCGGTCCGCCCGTCACCAACTCCTGGTGCAGCGCGGTGCTCGTCAGTGCCATCGACCCTCCGACTCAGGCAGTGCAGCGTAGCGGTGGAACGCCCCTCAGACGCTCACCCGACGGTTTCCCGAAATATACCGCCTTCGAGGAGCAGGAGGCGGCTATCGGTGCTCCGTGACGCCAACCTGGCGGCAGTAGTGGAGGACGGGGCAGCGGGAGCACCTGGGGCGTGCCCCGGTGCAGACGTACTTGCCGAAGGGGACGAGCAGGCGGTTGCTCTCGACCCAGTACTCGGCTGGAAGAACGGCCTGGAGCGCCACGGTGGTCCGCTCGGGCGTGCCGGCCTGGACGTAGCCCCAGCGATTGGTGACGCGGTGGACGTGGATGTCGACGCCGATTCGAGGTACGCCGCAAGCGATCCCGAGGACGAGGTTGGCGCACTTGGGGCCGACGCCGGGCAGGGCGAGCAGAACCGCCTCGTCGCAGGGCAGCGCGCCGCCGTGCTCGTCCACGGCGCGGCGGGCGATCTCCCGGATCTGGCGCGCCTTGGGCTCGTGGAACGTGCAGCTCTTGATCAGCCGGTCGATCTCCTCGCTGCTCAGGGCCAGCATCTCGACCGGACGGCGGGCACGGCCGAACAGCCGTCGGGCCGTCGGGAGGGTGACCTC
The DNA here is from genome assembly GCA_030447245.1 of Chloroflexota bacterium. Classification (GTDB taxonomy): domain Bacteria; phylum Chloroflexota; class UBA6077; order UBA6077; family JACCZL01; genus JAUJPG01. The sequence goes on from JAUJPG010000020.1 coordinate 91,998, forward strand.
TTCGAGCGTGCGGATCGAGATGATGCAGGCGACGACCTGCTCGAAGGGCGACCCGAAGCCCTCGTCGGCAAGCTGGAACATCGCCGCCCTGGGCAACGGCTCGACGGCCGCGCGCAGGCGGCGGATGACCTCGTGGACGTCGAAGGGGAGCTTGCCGGTATCCATGCTGTGATCGGCGCCCTCAGGAGCCTCCGGGTGCGAGCACTCCGCGTCGCCGGCGCCGGCGACGCGGAGTACGATGCCCTCGCTCACTCGCGGCGGAGGGCGTCCGGGTCGACGTAGGCGACGTTCGTGGTCTCGGGGTCCCACACCAGCCAGCGACGGCCGCTTGGATCCAGCACGCGAACCCGGAAGCCGGGCGGGCGCTCGCCGAAGCAGATCGCCGGTGGCGTGATCGGGTTCGACCACTCGCATGAGGCCTTGGTGAACGTCGCCCAGCCGATCCCGGGCAGCTCGCCGGGCTTCGTGGTGCCCTTGGCGGCGCCAGCGCCCGTGGTCCCCTCGCCGCCGCCACGGCCGAGCGTCGCAGCGAGCAGCAGCCCGATGGCAAGCAGGCCGAAGAGCCCGGCGAGTGCCAGCGCCAGTCGCGGCCGCGCCTGGAAACTGGCGCGGGCCGCGGGCCAAGGCTGCCGAGACCGGGCCACCTCCGACCTGCTGCCGCTCGCCGCGCGCGGCCGCGCCGCCGGCGCACGGGTCAGCTCGAACGGCGCTGCATCGGCCACCGTCCGGGTCGGCTCCGCCCGAGCTGACCCCGGCCGATCTCCCCTCGACCCCAACGCCTCCTTGCCGAGCGGGGTCGCCGGTCGGCCACGCAGCTCGGTCAGGTCGATGCTGACCGTCTCGGCGACGGCACCGCGGCGCAGCCCGCGGAGGGCATCGCGGAACGTGTCGGCGTCCGGGTCGCGGTCGGCCGACTCGCGACGGTCGGCGCTCAGGACGACCCGCTCCAGCTCGGGCGGGATCGACGGGTCGATCGAGCGCGGCGGTGGTGGGTCGACGGTCAGCCGCCGGGCGAGGACCGCGCCGGGCGTGCCGCCCTCGAAAGGCGGCCGGCCGACGAGCATCTCGTAGAGCACCACGCCGAGCGCGTACACGTCGGCGCGGGCGTCGCCAGCCTCGCCACGGACCTGCTCCGGCGCCAGGTACGGGATTGACCCGTACAGCTCGTCGGATTTGATCGTGCCGGTGGTATTGGCGGCCTGGGCGATCCCGAAATCGACGAGCTTGGCGCCGCCGTCCGGCGCGACGATGATGTTGTGGGGCTTGACGTCGCGGTGGAGAACGCCGTTGCGGTGGGCGTACGCCAGCGCGTCGGCGATCCGCTCGGCAACGTCGACGGCACGATCGATCGGCAGCGTCCCGCGGTCGTCCAGCAGCTCGCGCAACGAGCTGCCAGGCGCTAGCTCCATGACCAGGAAGCTCTGGCCATCGTGAGTACCGACGTCGAAGACGGTCACGATCCCGTGGTGTACGAGGCGGGCGGCGGCTCGCGCCTCGCGGGCGCAGGCGCGGCGAAAATCATCGTCGCCGGCACCGGCGACGGTCAGCACCTTCACGGCGACGTCGCGCCCCAGCACGCGGTCGTGCGCGCAAAAAACGCGGCCCATGCCGCCGCGGCCGATCTCGACCGTCAGCTCATAGCGGTTGGCCAGCAGGTCGCCCGGTCGCGGGACGGCCCCGCCGCCCGGCGCGGAGCGTTGGCCGTCGGAAACCGTGTCCCCGGACCGGCCCTCGGCATCGCCCTCCGGCGTCCGCCTTGGCTCGGTCCGCTTCGGCATGGGTTAGCGTAGCTTGGGTGGTTCCAGCGATGCCAGAAGCTGCCGACACGCATCTTCGCAGCGACGGCACGCCTCGGCGCAGACGCGGCAATGCTCCATGTGAGCGGCGTGGCCGGCGCACTCGTCACCACACAGCTTGCACGCCAGCGCGCACGCTTCGAGGACGACCCGCGCCAGCTCCGGCGACTCCTGCCGCGACAGAATCCGCGCCGTCGTCGCGCACAGGTCGGCGCAGTGGAGGTTCAGCCGGATGCAGCGAACGAGATCCTTGACGCTGTCCTCAGCCAGGCAGGCATCGGCACACGCGGTGCAGGCCTGGGCGCAGTCGAACAGCGCCTCGATCGCCTGCGCCAGCACAGTCAGCCGCTGGTCGTCGACTGGAGGATTCGTCGGGCTCGTGCGGAGCATCTGCTCGGCGTAACTCATCGCTTCCTCCCTCCGGCGCGTGCCGCGACTCACCTCGCCCTCACACGCGCCGCCGCAACAATGCTTGCAAGTCCCGTGCCCTGCCAGGGTATGACTCCACCCCTGTGCCGGCGGGCGTCTCCCCGGTCCAAATGCGTGTGTAGATGCTCTGATGACGGCGTCGATGGCCGCGCTCAGACCGGCCGGCTGGACAGCCGCGTTCGCGGTCTGACACGCGCCCGGGCGGCCGCGTCCTGGAATCGCCAGCTCTCCGCGCTCGTTCCGGAACTGCTCGCCCTGGGCGGCATCCTGGCCAAGGTCGGACTCTTCGGCGTCCCGGTGGTGCTCGGCGGCCCACTGGTGGTTGGGCTCTGGGGAACGCTGGCGGGCCTGGGGCAGAAGGTGGTCAAGCGGTCCCGCCGTGGACGCTGTACTCAGGTATTGAAGATTCGGGACGAAGCGTCGGCTTGCCGACGCTTTTCGGGTCGGCTGCGCAACAGCACCGAGCGTCAACGTAGCGTCTACTCGCGAACCAGGAGCGCGGCACCCTGACGCGGGGTGGCGGAAGCGTTCCAAGAAGGAAGGAGATCCTGATGGACGAGGAAGCAACCCTCATCGAGGGGCTAGACGTGAGCGGCACTGACGAACCGACCGATGCCATGCTCGGCAATGCCCAGCCAGAAGAAGAGGAGGAGATCCAGGCCTAGGGGCAGCGGGTCTGACGGTGGCTGTTCGGGTCGCGCTCTTGCCGCCGTGGCGATCGCCAGGAGTGCATAGTCCGGGGGGGCGGGCCGGGGGCCCCGCGCCCGCCGGCTTTGGGGCGGGGGGGGGGTGGGGAGCGGGGGGGGGCCGCCCGCCCCGGGGGCGGGGGGCGGGACGTGCGAGTGGGCCCCGCCGGGCGGG
>JAUJPG010000066.1 GCA_030447245.1 Chloroflexota bacterium
ACCGTCATGGTCGCTGCCGAGATGATCCCAACCATCACCGACCGCATCGTGCGGGGCTTCAATCCGATCCGAATCATCCTGTTCGGCTCCCAGGCGCGGGGCGACGCTGATCCGAAAAGCGATGTCGATATCCTCGTCGTGCTACCAAAGGTGGAGGACAAGCGCAAGACAACGGTTGCGATCCTTCGGGTGTTGGGGGACTTGACGGTCTCGACCGACATCGTGGTCACGACGCCGGACGAGATCGAGCGACGCGGGAACCTCGTCGGCACCGTGCTACGGCCGGCGCTGCGCGAGGGCAAGGTGCTCTATCAGCGTCGATGAGCGACTCGACGAAACGCGTCGATGGCTACGCTACGCGCGCGAGGATCTGGAGGGAGCCGAGTTCGGGGTCGCGAGAGCGGATCGGGTCCCGCGGCATTCCTGCTTCCTAGCGCAGCAGGCCGCCGAGAAGGCGTTGAAGGCAGTGCTGATCTTTCTGCAGATCGATTTCCCGCATCGCCACAACCTCGACGCGTGCGCAACCTGATTCCTAACGACTGGGATCTCAAACACCAGCACCCGGATCTGGCGGGTCTCACGGCGCAGGTCATCGAGGCACGCTACCCTGGCGACTGGCCAGACCCATCTGAGGACGATGCGAAGGCTGCCGTGGAGCAGGCGCGCGCCGTGTGGGAGTCGGTCCGCCGCGACTTCGCCGCGCACGGTCTAACCATCGAGGACCCGCGTCGTGACCCTGGGTGATCGGCGGCTCGGTCAGGGCGAGAGGCGCTCGACGAGCCAGGTGCTGTCCGCGCGGCGCGTGTAGCGGAGGCGGTCGTGGAGACGACTGGGGCGCCCCTGCCAGAACTCGATCGCGCTTGGAGTCAGACGAAAGCCGCCCCAGTCGGGCGGCATCGGAACGGCCTGCCCTTCGAGCTCCGCGGCGAGCTTCACGAACCGCTCTTCGAGAACGAGACGGTTGGGCACGACGGCGCTCTGCTGGGATATCGATGCGGCCACGCGGCTGCCGAAGGGACGGCTGGCAAAGTAGCGCTCGGACTCCTCGCGGGTGGTCCGCGCTACCGTCCCTTCGATCCGCACCTGGCGCTGGAGCGGATGCCAGTAGAGGACGAGCGCGGCGTGCGGGTTGGCGGCGAGCTCGCGGCCTTTGCGGCTGTCGTAGTTGGTGAAGAAGACGAAGCCGCGCTCGTCAAACCCTTTGAGCAGCACCATTCGCGCCGACGGCACGCCGTCCGGTGTCGCCGTGGCCAGCGCCATCGCCTCCGCGTCGGCGACGGTCCGGTTCGCTGCGTCGAACCAGACCGCGAACTGGCGCAACGGGTCGGCGCCCATCTCGGCCTCAGCGAGATCGGGCACGGGCGGCGCTGGGTGGTCATCCGGGAGCGACATCGATGCTCCGACCTTGGAGCTGAGATTGTAGCGCGGTCCTCGGTGCCCAGCCTCATCGGGGGCACTGAAACACGTGTCCGTCGCGAGACCCGCGCCGCCGGTCGGGGCGAGCTTCGGCCAGGCTAGTGCCAGCCGTCGGCGACGGTTGGTTCCAGCTCGCGGACCCGACCGGCGCGGCGAAAGGCGGGGATCAGGCGCTCGGGTAGGTGACCGTGGAGGCGGGTGCCGCGCGAGCGGTGCTCCTCGCGGATCAGGAAGCCCTCACGTCGGAAGAGCGCGACGAGCCGTCCCTCGGAGAACGGCAGCTCCACTTCCACCTCGCGAACGGCCATCCCGAGCCGGCGGGCCACCCGCGCGCGCAGCGCCCCGAGTCCGAAGCCGTTCTGCGCCGAGACGACGACGGCCTCCTCGTCGGTTAGCTCGAGCGCCGTCCGCGCGTCGAGGCCCTCGGGCAGCAGGTCGGACTTGTTGAGGACGAGCAACGTCGGCGTGTCCCCCACGCCAAGCTCGCCGAGGATCGCCTTGACCGCCTCCAGCTGCTCGGCCGCTCGGGGGTGGGCGGCGTCGACGACGTGGAGCAGGAGGTCAGCCGCCTCGAGCTCCTCGAGCGTCGCGCGGAACGCGTCGATCAATTGCGGCGGGAGGTTCTGGATGAAGCCGACGGTGTCCGAGATGACCGCGAAGCCGCCGCCCGGCAGGGCCATCCGGCGAGCCGTCGGGTCGAGCGTGGCGAACAGCTTATCCTCCGCGTTCACGCCGGCCGCGGTGAGGCGGTTCATCAGGCTCGACTTGCCGGCGTTGGTGTAGCCGACCAGCGCGACGAGCGGGTGGCCCTCGCTACGGGACGCTCGGATGCGGCCGCGGTGGGCCCGCACCTGGGCGATCTCGCGCTTGAGTGCCGCGATTCGATCGCGCACCAGGCGGCGGTCCAGCTCGATCTGCTTCTCGCCGGGGCCGCCGCGCGCGCCGATCCCCCCGACCTGGCGCTCCAGGTGGCTCCAGGCGCCGCCCAGCCGCGGCAGCAGATACTCCAGCCGCGCGAGCTCCACCTGGAGTCGCGCCTCGCGGGTCGTGGCGCGCTGGCCGAAGATCTCGATGATCAGGCCTGGACGGTCCAGGACCGGCCCGTCGATCCGCTTTTCAAGGTTCCGCTGCTGGACCGGGCTGAGCGCCGAGTCGACGACCAGCAGGTCGTAGCCCGGCTCGACCCTGGCGTCGGCCAGCTCGGCGGCCTTGCCGCGGCCGAAGAAGGTGGCCGGGTCCGGGTGCTCGCGCCGCTGGACCGTGCGGTCCACTACCGTGCCGCCGGCGGTCTCGGCCAGTCGTGTCAGCTCGTCGAGCGAGTCGTCCGGCTCCCAGGCGTCCGAGCCGGACCAGTCCAGCGCGGCCAGCATGACCCGCGCATGACGCGCCGGCGCAAGGCCATCGCGACGCTGGATCTCGTCGTCGCGGGTCAAGCCATCCAGGGTCGGGTCGTCGCGGGAGACGCCAGCGCGAGGCAACTCGTCGTCAGCGTGGTGGCCGTTGCGGCGGGAGCCGTTCTGTCGTGACATGCCGGGATTGTATCAGGGTTCGCTGACCCTCACTCCCGCGCGGAGCAGGCTATCGTCCACGGCGATGCACTCGTAGGAGGCGTTTGTGGGCAGGCTACGGAGGCCATCTCGAAGCGTTAGCCCCTGGAGGTGGTGTTTGACGGCGGCCATGCTCACGCTGTGGGCGACGAGACAGACGGTCTCGCCGCCGTGGAGCATCAGGATGTCGTCAAGGGCCGCGCCGACCCGGTCCCGGACCTCCTCCAACGTCTCGCCCTCCGGCAGGCGGAGGTCGAGCGGCGCCTCGGTCCAGCGCTCGTGAATGTCGCGATGGGCCACGACGATCTCTTCGCGGCGGAGCCCTTCCCAGAGCCCCTGGTTGATCTCGTTCAAACGGGGGTCGCGGGTCACCTCGAGGCCCTGGAGACGGGCGATCTCCGCGGCGGTATCGTAGGCGCGGGCCAGCGTACTGGAGTAGACGGCGGCGATCGGCTCGGCGCGAAGAGCATGGGCCAGCTCGCGGGCCTGGTCGCGGCCACGCGGATTGAGCGGGACGTCGGTGCTGCCCTGGTAGCGGCCCTGGATGTTCCAATCGGTCTCGCCGTGGCGGCAGAGGATGACCGTCGTCACGTCGCTCCCGAGGAGCCAGCTTCGAGGGCCGAGCCCACAGCTCCGAGGGATTGGTCCTGCTCTGGGCGTGGAGTCCCGGTCCTGGCATGCGCCGCCTGGTACTCCGGGAGCGTCGCGATCGCCGGCCGCTCGACGTCGCCGAGCTGCTTGACCTCGACATGGAAGCGATCGCGGTCGTGCTGGATCAGCTTCATGCTCCGGTTGGCTTCCGGCAGCAGTTGGAGCTGGTGGCGCTGCTCCAGCCGCCGCATCGCGACCTGAAGGATGGTGAAGGCCATCGCGCTCAGCGACGCCAATGTCTGGTTGCGGTGGACCCTCCGCTTGAGATCGACCTGGCCGATCGACTGGAGGCCATACTTGCCAAGCAGGTCGAGCAGCAGGCCGATTTCGACGCCGTAGCCGGTCATGAAGGGAAGCTGATCCAGGACCTCGCGCCGGCCGGCCTGCTCGCCGGACAGCGGCTGGATCAGGCCGGAGAGCTCCGGGAAGAACAGGTTGAGCAGCGGGCGGGCGGTCAGCTCGGTGACCCTGCCGCCGCCGGTCGCCTGGAGGCCGCCGGGCCCGCGGATCGGCCGCTTGTAGAAGCCCTTGACGAACTTGATGCGGCGGTCCTTCAGCAGCGGGCCGATCAGCCCGTAGACGAACCGCGGGTGAATGTTCCGGATGTCGGTATCGATCCAGGCGATGATGTCGCCGGTGAGCACGTGGAGACTCTTCCACAACGCTTCACCCTTGCCGATGTGGGCGCCGTACTGGGGCAAGACGTCCTGGTGGATGTGGATCGGGATGCCCAGCTCGCGAGCGACCTCGCGGGTTCTGTCGGTTGAGCGGCTGTCGATGAGGACGATCTCGTCAAGGAGGGGGTGCCGGTCGCACAGCTCGGCCTTGACGCTCTTGAGGATCGCGCCGAGCGTCTCCTCCTCATTGAGCGCGGGCAGACCGAGACTGATCGTCAGGCCCTGCTGACGCTTGAGCCGGACCAGCTCGTCGATCCGCTCGAACTCGCGGCTATCGAACGTGTTCTCGGCGAACCAGCGATCCACGACGCCCGAGATATCGAGCGGGCCGGGGGCCGGCGCGGGCCGCGGAAAGAGCGACTCCCACTCGTCGTGGGTGGCGGTGCCGGCCAGCTTGGTCTTGACGATGACCATGGCGCGGTCGATCTGCTTGGCCAGCCCGTCGGCGATCGGACCGAACAGCATCCCGGAGTCAGGCGGGCCTGCGGCCGCGCCCATGACGACGACCTGGTGGTGCTCGGCCTGTTGACAGATCGCCGCGATCACCGAGTCGGCGTTGACGACGACGTCGCGCACACGGTCTGGCCGCGCGGCCGTGGCGAGCACGGCCGCGAATTCTTCGACGTCGCGAGCGAGCTCGGCCGCGTCAGTGTCGGGTGTCTCGATCCGCAGGGCCGTGACGGTCCCGTCGACGCGATCGGCCAGGCCGGTTGCCAGCTTGAACGCCAGAGCGGCGTGTGGGCCGCCGCGGATCGGGACCAGGATCCGTTTGGTTGCCTGGAGGTTCAGACCCTTGGCCACGGCAATATCGCAGGGCGCGTTGCGGACAGCCTCATCGATCGTGGTCCCGAGCACCGAGCCACCGGCAGTCCCCTCCTCCGGCCGGCCACCCCAGCCCAGCAGGATCAGGTTGACGCTCTCTTCCTGAGCGGCCTCGACGATCCCTTGCCAGACCTGACGGTGGACGCGGACCAGCGTGTGCATCTCGACCCGCGGCGACTTGCCCGATCGGCGCAGACGCCCGAGCTGCTGGCGGTGCATCCGCGCCGGAACGGCGCCTTCGGTCAGAGCCAGCTCCTCGGGGATCGCGACGACCCCCAGGGTAATGACCTTGCCGCGCGCTTCGCCCTCGTGGATCGGCATCAGGGCCGAGGCGAGCTGAATCAAGCGCCCTGCCGCCCGCAGGTCCTCGACCGGGACCAGAATCGTGTACTCGCTCGGCAGTTGGGGGTCCGAAGGTGGAGATGGGGAAGCGGGCGTGGAGAGCGTCATGGCGCGGCCACGGCCGTGAGGCGCGCGTGGGTCGGTGCGTCGTTCCCGGCGATCAGCGGGGCGATCCGCTCGGCGAAGACACGTTCCCAGGTAAAGGTGTCTAGGACGCGGCGGCGGAGGCGGGCGGCCGGATCGGTCTCCAGGAAGCCGGCGATCCGCGCCGCGACCTCGGCCGGTGGATCCTCCAGGGCGAAACGGTGGGCCGCGTCGCCGGCGATCTCGCGGAAGGGGGGGATGTCTGAGCAGAAGACCGGCAGTCGGACGAGCCCGGCCTCGAGCAGCGGGATGCCGAAGCCCTCCTGAAAGCTGGGGAACAGCAGCAGGTCTGAAAGCCCGTACAGGTCGTCCATCATCGCAGCCGTCACTCGCCAGGGGCGCCCATCCGCGCGTCGCTGCTCGTACAAGAACACGACCTCCTCGATCACGTCGAGCGTCCTGCGCTCGGCCTGAAGCTCGTCGACGTAGTCGACCGAGCGGACGTTGTGCGGCCCGGGCGGTCCAGTCACCAGCAGCCGCGGGCGGCAGCCCAGGTCGCGCAGGGCGCGGGTGACCCTGATCGCGTACTCGATGTTCTTGCGCTTGGTGATCCGGGCCGGAAGCAGCATCAACGGCCGGCCGGCGTCCAGCCGCAAGTGCCGGACCAGCTCGACGGTCGTCGCCCGCGGGCGGAGCTTCGCGATCGGGTCGACGCCGGCGGGAATGACGGCAATAGAGCCCTCACCGCGCGGGGTGGGGGCTCCCGACCACAGGCGCAGCAGTTCCTCGCGCCGGTCCTCGGACACCACCACGTAGTCCACACTGGGTAGCCGCGTCTTGAGCAGGGACCAGGGCTCCCTCTCGCGCATCAATGGGATGTAGAGCGGGTTCGTCCAGGAGAGATCATGGCACCAGGCGACAAGTCGCGGCGCCGCGCCGGCCTCCAGAAGCTCCCGCAGCGCAACCGTCAATGGGAGGTTGAAGTGCAGGCTCAGCGCGTTGTGGACGATGCACACATCCAGATCGGCCAGGGCCGGCCGGAGCCGGGCGAGCAGCTCGTCGACCAGCGCTCGGAAGCGCGGACCGACCGTGCCGGCCTTGAGCTCGTCGTTGACGGCCAGCAAGGGCGGGTACTTGGAGTCGAGCCCATGGATCAGCTCGAGCGGGACCGCGCCGTGGAAGCGGCTCCCGCGGCCGGCCAGCGCGCGCACGCGCGCTCCGGCCTCGACCAGCAGCCGGCTGTGGAGGGCGATGAGCGACTCGACGCCGCCGATGATTGGCGGACAGGTGAAGTGGAGGATGCCGACCGAGGGCGAGGCATGCTCCCTCCCTGCAACCGGTCGCAGCACGCCTGCCGGTCGGGTCACGCCTGGAGGGGCGGGGCTGGCCCCACCCGTCGCCCAGCGGGCGAGGCTTGCTCCGAGCCTGCAGCACGGCCCCGCTCCAGCTCGGCCAGCCGTGTTTCCAGCTCCTGCACCCGGTCCTGGAGCTGGGCCATCGACTCGGCCGCCGGATCCGGCAGGCGGGCGATCGGGCGGTTGTCCGGGAAGCGGACGCCGACGGCTCGGCCGGGCACGCCGACGACGGTCGAGTACGGCGGCACCGAGCTGACGACGACGGATCCGGCACCGACGCGCGCCCCCTCGCCGACCTCGACTGCCCCGATGAGCTGGGCGTGGGCTCCGACGACGACACCGTCGCGCAGCGTCGGGTGACGCTTGTGGCGCTGCCGGCTCGTCCCACCCAGGGTGACGCCCTGGTACAGAGTAACGTCGTCGCCGATCTCGGCCGTCTCGCCGATGACGACGCCCATCCCGTGGTCGATGAACAGGCCTTCGCCGATTCGCGCGCCCGGGTGGATCTCGATGCCGGTCAGGCCGCGGTTGAGATGGGAAACCAATCGGGGCAACAACGGCACACCGCGGCGGTGGAGGGCGTGGGCCAGGCGGTGGAGCTGCCGGGCGTGCAGGCCAGGGTAGCACAGCAGTACTTCCAGGTCGCTGATGGCGGCCGGATCGCGCTCGCGGGCGGCGCGGAGGTCGCGGCGGATACTCTGCAGCAGTCGGCGCATCACCAGGCCAGGAAATGGAGCTCGTGCGGCCTCGTCGCCGGCGGCGTTCGAGTCGGTATCGTAGCACACGCCCGCGCCAGACCGGCGCCGTCAGCTCGCGCCGGCGCGGCCTGTTCCCACCACCGGTCGGACGCCCGCGAGTGTGGCCGGCCGGACGGCGGCGAACCCGGGGCTACGATTTGAGGCGCGGGTCGAGGGCGTCGCGGAGGCCGTCGCCGACAAGGTAGAGGCACAGCACGGTGACGAAGATGGCGGCGCCGGGCCCCCAGACGAGCCAGGGGCCGCGAGAGAGGTTGGCCGATGCGTTGCTCAGCATGTTGCCCCAGGATGGCGTTGGCGGGTTGATCCCCAGCCCGAGGAAGGACAAGGCCGACTCGGCAAGGATCAGGCCCCCGACGTCGTTCGCCGAGTGGACGATCACGAGCGGCAGGACGTTGGGCAGATTGTGGCGAGCTAGCATCCGCTCCGGAGATGCCCAGACCCCGCGTCCGCCAGGGACGAACTACCGCTCGCGAGGCG
>JAUJPG010000021.1 GCA_030447245.1 Chloroflexota bacterium
GCGCGGCCGTTCGGCATCGCGATTGGACCGGACGGGGTTGTCTGGGCGACCCTCCAGCGAGCGAACAAGCTCGCCCGGATTGCCCCCGGCGGCGCGGTGACCGAGCTAGACCTCCCAACCCGGTCGGCCGAGCCGGTCGACATCGCCGTGGACAGTTCGGGCGCGGTCTGGTTTACCGAGCTGCGCGCTAACAAGCTCGGTCGATTCGCTGACGGGCGCTTCACCGAGCAATGGATTCCGACGCCTCAGGCAGGTGTCAGCGGGCTTGCCGTCGGACCCGATGGGACGGTCTGGTTCGCCGAGACGCGCGGGCCGAAGCTGGGCCGCGCGCGCGATGGAACGATTGCCGAGGTGCCCCTCCCGAGCAGTGATGCCCGCCCGCTCAGCATTGCCGTCGACCCCTTCGGCAACGTCTGGTACACCGACATCAAGGGCAAGCTCGGCATGCTCCCCGCTGGCCGCGCTCGCTAGCACGCCACCTCCCCACAATGTTGCGAGTACCGGAGGAGGGCACACCGTCGACACTACCCCCACGCCGCTAGGATGAATAAAGCGACCTCTTGGGGAGCATGATGCTTGGCGATCGACTGAATGAGCTCGTCGTCATCTTCGTCAGCATCGTCCTCCAGTCGCTGCCGTTCGTGCTGATCGGAGTGTTCGCCTCGGCCCTCGTTCAACAGTATCTCTCCGAGCGCACCGTCCTGCGCTGGATGCCCCGCCGTCGGCTGCCGGGAGTGCTCGTCGCCGGGTTGTTCGGCTTCGTCGCCCCGGTCTGCGATTGCGGCTCGATCCCACTCGCCCGGCGCATGGCCGCCAAAGGCGTCCCAGGCTACGCCGCGGTGACGTTCATGCTCGCGGCGCCAGTCGTTAACCCGATCGTCCTGCTGTCGACGCTGATCGCCTTCCAGGGCAACTGGACGATTGTCGGGCTGCGGATGGCGATGACGCTGAGTGTCGCGGTCGCCGTCGGGCTCGCGGCGAGCGTCATGTTCCCGGGCGCGCGGGGGCTCGGGCCGCGGCCGGCGCCGATCCGCGGCGGCAGTGGCGATAGCCTTCAGCCGGGCCGGCAAAGGCTCGGTCTCGTCACGCTGGTCCGACAAGCGAACGGGGAGTTCTTCGAGGTGATCTTCTTCGTCGTCCTCGGCGCACTGTTCACCGCGCGGCCCAGACACTGGTCCCGCGTGGCGACTTGCTGGCGCTCGGCAGCAATCCGGTCGGCTCAATCGCCGTCCTGATGCCGGTCGCCACGCTGCTGTCGATCTGTTCGGAGGCCGATGCTTTCGTCGCGCGCGCGTTCGCCACCACCTTCAGCGTTGGCGCGATCCTCGCGTTCATGACGATCGGCCAGATCGTCGACCTGCGGAATGGCTTTCTGCTGGCCCGAACGGTCGGGCCTCGACTAATCCTGTTGATTGTCGGAGTCTCGTATGTGCTGGTCTTCGCGGAGGCGATGGCGATCAATGGCGTGCTGCCGCGGCTCTGACGTGGCGACTATGATCTGAGGGTCATGAGCTACCGTCACGTTCGGGCCGCGCTGCTGCTTGGCTTTGCGCTCCTGATCGCCAAGCTCTTCGCCGCGGGCGAGATGGTCAAGTACATGAGCCCAACCCTCGACCCGCTGACCGCGCTCACCGGGGTCGCGCTGGCCGCGATGGGCGTAATCGAGCTCCGCGGCGGCCTGCCCGGTCAGGATGCCGACGGCATCGCCGATGGAGACAGCCCCGCCGGCGTCGATGGCGCGGACCGGAGCCACGCCCACTCCGACCGCGCCCACGGCGACCGTGCTGAGCAAGCGGTGACCAGCCTGTTGTTGGTGGTTCCACTTGCCCTCGGGCTGCTGGTCACCCCGCGTGCCCTTGGTGCGTCCGCGCTCGGCGGTGAGGAGATTGCCGGGCGCCTGTTGAGCTTCGGCCCCGGACCAGCCCGCGTCGCCGCCGCGTCCGCCCCGCCCCCGAGTCAGATTGAGGACGTTCCGGACCTGCTGCGCTATCTGACCCAGCACGGCGAGAACGGCGTTGGCCAACGGGTGGTGGCGAGCGGGCTGGTCGCGCGGAGCGCTCGCCTCGCCCCCGAGGAGCTAGGCCTGCTCCGCTTCCAGATTGCCCACTGTGTCGCAGACGCCAGACCGATCGGCCTGCTGGTGGTTGGCGGCCGCCAGGGTGCCCACGCGGACCCATCCTGGGCACCGGACCAGTGGGTCCGGGTTGAGGGCACGCTGGCCCAGCGCGAGCGGGACGGTGATCGCCTGGTGGCTATCCTGGCCGACACGATCGTGCCGGTCAAGGAACCGAGTAACCCATACCTCACGAGTTGGCAGTAGGAGCGTCCTGCCTCTCCTCCGGGCTGCTCGTCAGGCGAACGCCGCCAGCGTGCGCCAGGCGCCAACCGTCAGGACGACGCCCACGCCGATGATCAGCACCGCCGTCGCGAGCTGGACCCACTCAACCCAGCGGCCGTCTCCCACGCGGTCGAGGACGAGCCGGCCGGCCCGCGCCGCGATCAGGCCGACGACCACGAGCACCGTGGCGAACCCAAGGCTGAACACCAGGACGGTCAGCAGTCCCAGCATGAGCTTGCCACTTGCGATCGCCGAGAGCAGGACTGCCAGGCCGGCCGGATCGGGGGCGATCCCGCCGGCGATACCGAGGCCAAGCAGCAGTCCCAGCCTGGGCCGCTGATCCGCCGGGCGTTCGATTGCGCGGTCAACCGCACGATGGTCACTGTGCCCCGCGCTTCCGTGCTGATGGTGCGTGCCGTCGCCGTGCGCGTGGACGGCTCCAGGCTCGTGTCGGTCGCGGCTCTTGGCGCGGATCTGCGAGCACAGCATCCATGCGCCCATGGTCACGATGAGCACCCCGGTGCCCAGCGCCAGGTAGCCCTCGGCTTGCCGCGGAAGGAGCGCCGACGACCCGAGTGTCGCCAGGATCCCGAAGAGAACCAGCCCACCGGTGTGTGCCAGGGTGACGAAAATACCGAGGACGATGGCGTCCACCACCCGCCCGCGTGCGCCCACAAGGTACGCCGCCGCCACCGTCTTGCCGTGCCCGGGAGTGGGAGCGTGGAGCGCCCCGAGCCAGAAGCTCGACGCGACGTAGAACAGCCCCTCGAGCATGGCCCAGTATACCCGGCGCAGACCGCGTCACCGGCGCTCATGGATAGCGGTCACTCCCCTGCCGGATGCTCAGGCTCGGCTGGTGGCATGGCCCGGTGGAAGAAGGTCGGCCAGGCGCCGGCGGATCTCGATACTCGCCTGCCGGGTGCCCTCCTCCTTGGGGAGGGTGCGGAGGTGTCGAAGGTCGAACATCGGGCCGATCCGCAGTTGGATTGGCGTCGGACGCGGGAACCACGCACCGGGCGGGAGCGCCCGATACGTCCCGATCGCGGCCAGTGCGATCAGCGGGGCGTCCGTGGTGATCGCCAGCCGAGCGAGCACCGGGTTGACCTCGCCGAGGCCGCCAGCCCGATTGCGGGTTCCCTCGGCGGCAACGGCGACGAGCCGTCCTTGCTGCAGACAGCGCAGCATCTCGCGCAGGGCTCCCGCGTCACGGCCATCGCGGCCAACCGGGATCACCCCCCACGACCGCAGGACCTGGGAAACAATCGGCACCTGCATCAGCGATGCCTTGCCGACTAGCACTGAGCCAGGCCAGGGGTCAGCCAGGCCGAAGGCCGGCACGTCGAGCAGGCTCACGTGGTTGGTCAACGCCAGCAGCGGCGGCCTGGCGGGCAGGTTCTCGGTCCCGACGATCCGATAGCGATGATACACACGGAAGTAGGCCAGCAGGATGGCTTTGCTGGCGCGAGTCAGGGTGCTGGGCGGCGCGTCCGACGGCGGTTCGGCCGTCGGGACTGGGTGGGCCATTCGGCGGTCGCTCCTCCGGAGGGTACGCCTCAGCATACCGTGACCGCCGACTCCCAGCGCCACCCGGGCAGCCGTACCATCGCCGGCGCCATGGTGCGGTCGCCGGCTCCGCCGGATCGCCGCGGGCCAGTCGCCCCGCCCCCGCGAGGCCGGCGTGGGCAGTCGGGCAGCGTCAACGGTCGGCCGCCGCCGATGGATTCTGCCGCGGATCGATGATCTCGTCCGGCAACAGGCCGTGAACCGCACTCGGGGACCTCGGAGCGCCTCGGGCGCGCCGATCAGCCGCGCTCCTCGACGCCAATCAACCAGCCTGCACGCCGCCCCGACCGAGTACACGGGGAGGGCCTGCAACCGGGGCGGCGCCACAGCGGGTACGGCAGACCCGCGGCGGGGGCAGTAACGGTGGACCTGAGGGGACTCGAACCCCTGACCTCACGGATGCGAACCGTGCGCTCTCCCAGCTGAGCTACAGGCCCTCGTAGCGGCGCCCATGCCAAGTGGGCAACCAGGCGATCTTACCACGGCCGGAAACAGGTCAGCAAAGCGTCGAGGGTATCTTGTAGGCAGCAGCGCCCCGGGGCGTGAGCGCGATGCCATCTCCCCCCTACGGGCGGATGCTCACCACCCTGACGGAGCTTGGCTGCGAGCGGTCCAGTTTGTTCGGTCCGATCCGGCCTCGGTACAATTCCGCGAGGCGGCCCGTTCGCGCGGTGCGGCACGGGCCCCAAGACGCACAAAGACAAGCCTTCGCCCTGCATTCTTTCGCTCGGCGTCCCAGCACCCCGCGGCGCCGACCCGGGGGGAGTCACCATGGCATAAACGCGCGGGTCGAATTCAGACTGGGCCGCCCGGGCGTTCCGCGGCGCCAGGCGCTCGGCAACGGCTTGCTCCGTAGTCCCACGCTCCGCGGACCACTCGCACGCGGCATCGTCCTCGGCGGAGCCGCCGCCGTCGGCTACGCGCTCGCGCGTCGGTACGCTGGCGACCCAGACGACACGCGGATGATCGATTGGGAGTGGGCGACTCAGATTGCCACGCGCGTGAGTAGCGCCGAAGGAACGCTCGACGCGGCCACCCGCCCACGCCTCCAGCGCGAGTACGACGCGATGATCCGTGAGATCGAGCAGCCGCTTGCGGACTATACCGGCACGACGCTGCCACTCGGTCAAACCGTCGTCCAGGTGCTCGATCGGGCCGAATGGATCAAGGCGAATGTCGCCAACTTCAAGCAGCTCTTCCAGCCGCTCGAGGAGCTTTATCAGAGCGCCCTGCGCAAGGGAGGCCCAGGCTTGCCGGGCGCTCAGCAGATGAGCCGGGCGATGCTCTCGGGCCAGGTGGGACTCCTGCTTGGCTATCTCGCCCGCAAGGTGCTTGGCCAGTACGACATCAGTCTGCTCGGCAAGGAGCCGCTTGAAGCCGGCAAGCTGTACTTCGTGGAGCCCAACATCCAGATTTTGGAGCGGCAGTTGGACGTCCCGCCGGCCGAGCTGCGCAAGTGGATCGCGCTGCACGAGGCCACCCACGCGCACGAGTTCGAGGTCAACCCGTGGGTGCGCGGCTACCTGAACGGCCAGTTGGAGGGCTATCTCCGCAGCATGGCCGAGGAGCTAGGCGGAGCCAACTCAATCGGCATGGTCGGCAACCTCCTGAGCCGCCTGGTTGACAATGTCCGCAACGGACATAACTTGATCGAGGCAGTCATGACCCCCCACCAGCGACAGATGCTGTCGCGGCTCCAGGCCCTGATGAGCCTGGCCGAGGGATATTCCAATCACGTCATGAACGCCGTCGGCGCCGACCTCCTACCCCACTACGAAGAGATTCACCGGCGGGTCGAGCACCGCCAGCAAAACCGCGGCGCGATCGAAGAGCTGTTCTTGCGCCTGACGGGGTTGAAGATGAAGATGGAGCAATACGTGCTCGGGGAGAAATTCGCCACACGGGTTGTCGAACAGCGCGGCATGGCGTTCCTGAATCGTGCCTGGCAGGCCGCGGAGTGGCTGCCAACCGAGGCCGAGGTGCGCGACCCTGACAGTTGGATCGCGCGGATCGACGCGAGCGGTCCGCGCGCGCTTCGCGAGGCGGCAGGGTAGGGTTCGGCGACCATGGGGCTGATGCGATTTACGATCGTCGACCACGAGTCCACGATCAGTTTCATCGGACCCGACCGTGCCGTCCATGCCCTTGTGGCGGCCTGTGCCGACGGTCCTGCCACGACCGCCGAGCTGCTCGACCGCGCGGCGCCGTACACGGCCGACCTGCGCGAGCGCGTCCTGAGCGGGCTGGCCGTCTTCGATGAGCACGTCAGCCGTGAAAACCCGCGCTGGATCCACGCCGCCCTCGATTATTGCAAGCGGGAGGAGGTGCCAGCCTTCCGCGTGGTCGATGATCGCACGCGCGAGATCAGCTTGAGCCCCGTGTGGGCCGGCGCGATCGTCTTCAACCTCGCGGCCAAGCGGATCGTCCAGATTCAGAACACCTATGGCGAGATCAAACGCAAGGGGAGACTGCGGATCATGGAAGGCCAGCGCCCAACCAATCGCGTCCGCCGCTACGAGCTGCCGGCCGACTGGACCGTGGTGCCGGAGCGGTGAGCGGCGACCCGGCCGCTACCACGATCACCAACGTCGACGCGACGAGCGCTCCCAGACCGAGCGCCGAGAAGACCAGCGCATCCGCGCACGCGGCGGTCCTGCCACTCGGCGCTGAGTTTCGGCAAGGCCGCCTGGTCATCGGTGGATGCGACACCGTCGAGCTGGCCGAGCAGTTCGGGACGCCGCTGTACGTCTACGACGAAATGACGATCCGCACCCGCTGCGCCGAGTACCGCGATGGCCTGGCATCGGCCTATCCCAACTCCCTGGTCATTTATGCCTCCAAAGCGTTCACCAGCCCGTGGCTGCTCCAGCTTCTTCGCCAGGAGGGCATCGGCCTGGACGTCGTCTCGGGTGGCGAGCTGTACGTAGCCCGGCATGTCGGTTTCCCGATGGACCAGGTCTACTTCCACGGCAACAACAAGGGTGCCGACGAGCTTCAGATGGCGCTGGAGCTAGACATCGGCCGCTTTGTCATAGACAGCTTCCACGAGCTCCAGTTGCTTGGTCAGCTGGCGGCCGAGCGCGGCGTGCAGGGGCGTTGCCTGCTGCGCGTCTCGCCCGGCATCGACGCGCATACCCATGACTACCGCAAGACCGGCATCCTGGACTCCAAATTCGGCTTCCCGATCTCGACCGGCCAGGCCGAGGAGGCCGTTCGGCTGGCGCCCTCGACCCCCTGCTCGACCTCCTCGGCGTCCACGCCCACGTCGGCTCGCAGATCTTCGAACTGGAGCCGTATCGCGAGACGATCGCTGTTGTCCTGGACTTCGCCGCCGAGATGCGGAGCCGCCACGGCATGGAGCTGCGCGAGTTGAGCCCCGGCGGAGGCTGGGGCATCGCCTATACGCCCGAGGACGACCCGAAGGAAACGGCGGAAGTGGCGAACACGATCGGCGAGACACTCCACGGCGAGTTGGCCCGGCGGGGCCTGGGTGAGCCGCGCGTGTTCATCGAGCCAGGTCGCTCAATCGTTGGCCAGGCCGGCGTCGCGCTCTACACGGTCGGCGGGATCAAGCGGATCCCGGGGGTGCGAGTCTACGCCTCAGTCGATGGAGGGATGGCCGACAACATCCGGCCGGCGATCTACGGCGCCCGCTATGACGCGCTCCTCGCCAATCGCGCCGACGCGCCACCCGAGGAGTTGGTCACGATTGCCGGGAAGTATTGTGAGTCGGGCGACCTGCTGATCAAGGATGTCGAGCTGCCAGCGCTGCGCTCGGGCGACCTGCTGGCACTGCCGGCATCGGGCGCCTATAACCTGGCGATGGCCAGCAACTACAACATGGCGCTCAAGCCTCCAGTGGTGCTGGTCAAGAATGGTCAAGCGCGGCTGATGCGGCGCCGCCAGACCTACGACGATCTGCTGGTAGGCGAAGAGACACTCTGACGGGTCACGCGGGGGTACGCAGGCAGCTCACGGCCGAATGCGGCCAGGGACGGCTGTCGGCAGGTGGCCTCGTTGGCCCGCCCCCCGGGTCGGCCGTGGCTCCAAGCGCGCCTTCGGACCACGTGTCCGCTGGGCGATGGTTGCCCGTCGACCTCCTGGGGTTGCTCGCGGTGCTTGCCCTGGCCGCCGCGCTGCGCTGGCCAAACCTCTGGCTCATCCCGACATTCACCGACGAGACGAACGAGGCGGGGCTGGCCTTTGCGATCTACCGCGGCCAGGCTGCCCCGCTCACGAACGTCGACCCGTACATCGGTGCGATGTGGAACTACCTGCTCGCCGGCGGGTTCGCCCTGTTCGGGCTCAGTCCCTGGCTACCGCGGCTGGTCGTCATGCTGGCCGGAGTGGCCACGGTCGGCGCCGCCTGGTGGCTTGGGCGCGAGTGCGGCGGTCGGATCGGCGGAGCGGTGGCCGGTCTGCTGCTGGCGACCAACTCGACCCACATCCTGGTCAACAGTCACGTCGGCTGGTCTCACGCGACGACGCCGCTCTTCGCTACGCTGGGTCTGGCGTGCCTGGCGCGGGCTGAGGGAAGACCGCGCTGGCTCGTCGGCGCGGGCCTTGGCCTCGGGCTAGCCGTCCAGACGCACGCCACGGCAGCCTTGCTGCTGCCCGGCGCGGCGTTGGCGCTACTGTTCCGCTCGCCGGCAGTGGTGCGGACGCGCTGGGCCGCCCTGGCGGTCGGCGCCTTCCTGCTCGCGAACGCGAATTTGGTTGTCTACAACGTCGCGACCGGCGGGCAGTCGCTGACCGGCGGCCTCAGACACGTCGCCGACTACACTGGCGAGGAGGCCGGCTACGACCCTGACAGCTATGTCGACAACCTCGGGCGTTTGGTCCTCGGGGGAGCCTGGGTTCTGAGCGGGTCGCTCGACAAGCGACGCTTTGCCGGCGAGTCGCTCGTGGATCCGGTTCCCCTGATCTACCTGGTGGTCGCGGTCGGAAGCGTGACCTGGGCGGCCCGGCGGGCTCGGCTACAGCCGCTGCTAGTCAGCGTACCGCTGGTGCTGGCGATGCCACTCGTCAATCCCAAGTACGAGCCGCTCATGAACGGGCGCTACCTGATGCCACTACCGCCGTTGATCTACGCCGCCGCTGGTCTGGCCGTGGCGGATGCCTGGAGCGCCCTGCGTCAGCCGCGGGCTCGAAGCTCGAGGCGCCAAGTCCCGAGCGGCCCGTTCTCTCGAAGCTCTCGGGTCGCGGCTGTGCCGTGGCTCCTGGTCGCGGGTGTGTCCGCGCTGATTACCTGGCCGCTCGTCCCCCTGGCGCACTACGAGCAGTCGACCGAACGGACGAACCGCGCGGCGCTCGCGGCACACGAGGCGGTGCTCGCCGAGCGGCGTGCGGACGAGGTCGTGCTGCTCGACATCGGCTTGGAGAGCGTGTCCTTGATGGCCGCCGGCAGCGCCTACCGGAGCATGGAGCTGTTGCTGGGTGGAAGCGACGTCCCGTATCTGCCGCTGGACGCCCGCGCCAGTTCGCTCACCGATGCTCTGGCTGACGGCCAGCCACGGCTCCTCCTCCTGCAGGCCGACAAGGCGGCGCCGCTCAGCCGAAGCTTCGTGCTGACCCCGCTGCGCCCACGCGAGCGCGGCGCCGGATTCGGCCTGTACCGGGTCGCTCCACGCCGCTGATCCGCCGTCCCTTTCCGAAGCGCCTGCTTCGCGCTGGAGCGAGGGCGGAGGCTTGGGCAGGAGCTATACTCTCGGGATGGAGCGGGTCCATCGGCGCGCGGTCTTTGGGCTCTGGGCCACTGGGGCGGTCTCCGCCGTTTCGGCTGCCTGCGGCGGGCGAGGCACCTCGGTCATTCAGACGCCAGATGGGCCGGTCCTGCAGCTCGAAAGGGACGAATTCCTGGTCCTTGTGAGCGGCTTCCAGCCAGTCTACCGCGCGGGCGAGCACGTCGCCGTCACGGTCATCCTGAACAATCAGAGCCGGCGGTTTGCCACGGCTCGGGTACGGACACGCATCCTCGGGCGTGGCGACCAGGCGGTGGTCGAGGCCGAGGTGGCGAGTGTCAACGTTCGGCCCACCGACGCCACCTCCTTGGAGCGCTTCGTCCTGCTGCCGAACAATATGAGCGCCGGCGATTACACGCTGTCGATCGAGCTGCCGCCGTGGAGCTTCGAAGGCCGACAGGTAGGCGGCGGACGGCTCGACACGCCAATCAGGATCGAGCCCGCCTAGCAAGCTGCCGCGTCCGGACATCGGGTTCGTTCCGAGCTCCCCGTCACTCAGCGGCGGTCCGGAACTGGAGTGGGGCTGCGCGCCGGGGCCGCTTGAGACGGCTCCGGAAAGCATGGTAGGATGCAGCGGCCAGCCTCGCCTCGGAGCCTTTTCCTGGCCGTCATCGTACCCCCCGTCACGCCCATCGCACCCGACCGCGGCGTGAGCCCAGCGCCGCGCACGCAGCGTCCACCAAGCCCGCTGGGGACGATGCCGCGAACCGAGGCACAGCGGCGCCGAGAGCAGATCCGCCAGTCCTGCCTGCGTCTGCTGCCCTTGCTGCTCTTTGGTGTTGCCTTGGCGCCACGGGTCTGGGGACCGGACCTCGGCCCCTTCGCAGCCGCGCACGGCGCCACTCTGACGGCCGCGCGGAGCCTGGCGGCGGCCCTCGCCGATGGGGCGTGGTGGACCCTGGTGACCGCCGAGGGTCCTGCGTTGATCCTGGCGTTGCTTGTCTGGCTGCCGGAGCCGCTCGCCGCACTTGTGATCGTCCACGGCCTGCTCGACGCTCTGGCATCCGTGCTGGTCTTCGGAGCCGCCCGGGGGTTGCTGGGCCTTGGACCAGCCACGTTGGCGGCCATGGTGTACGCCGCATCCCCCTGGACGTGGATACTGGCGCGAGACCCGACGTTCGGCGGGCTGGCCGCGCTGTCCGCCGGCGCCCTGCTCGCGGCGATTGCGTGCGTGCGGCGCCCAAGCCTGAGCCGTGTACTGCTCCTCAGCCTCCTCGGCGGGCTGCTACCACGTTTCGAGCCGACAGGCTGGATCTTCGCCGCACCAGTCGTCGCGACATTGCTGATGGCAAGGGTTGGCCGCGGACCGGCGTTAGTGGCGCTGCTCGCGTACCTCGCGCTCGCCGCTCCCGCGCTCGAGGGTCTGATCGACCGAATCGGATCGGGGAGCGCCGATCCAGTCGCGTCGCTCGCGCTGGCCTGGCGAATGGTTGCCGGAGTCGGCGCCGAACAATGGCTAGCCGCGGGCAGTGCCTGGCCGGTCCTGCCGCGGCCACTCGTCATGGCGGTCCTCGGCTGCGCGGTCCTCCTGCTCCTGCTCGGGCTGCTCGCCACCCGGGAATTCGGCCGAGTGTCCCGCGCGGCGATGCTCCCACTCCTCTGGGTGGTGCTGCCGCTCGCCGCGCTGGTCGTGATGCCAGGAACCGGGGCGCTCATCGCGTTGCTCCCGGCCACGGCCGTCTTGATGGTCCTGCCGCTTCGCCGGCGCGGTGGGCGCGGCGCGGGGGTCGCCCGACGAGCCGGTCTGGCCGCGGCGATCGCCGTCATCGTTCTCGGCGTGGTGACGCTCGGCGGGTTGGCGTGGCAGGCGTCCTCCTCGGCCGGCGCCGCCCGCTCGTATGTCGAGTGGTCGGCCACGGCAGATGCTCGCCGGCCTGGTGCGGAGGCACTTGAGCTCGGGTCGGCCGCGGCACTCCCGCTCCGCTTCTGGCAGGAGGTTGCGTCCGCCGCGCTCGACTCCGCGGAGCGGGTGGGGACGGGCGAGCTGCTGGTCGTCTCCTCGCCTGGGCCAGCCTGGGACGGCGCGCCGCGGCTCGCGGCATTGCTGGGCGATCGGCTCGCTGTCCGCTCGCTGCCACCGGGAACGCTGCCGCTGCCGCTCGCGCGGGAGGCTCTGTACCTGGTTCCGCCCGGCGCCGAACCGCCAGGCGAGCTGGACGGACCATCCTCCCGACTCGCGGCCGTGGCGCTGCCCGGGACCGATGCTCGGGCCAGTCTCGTCAGCTTGCGGGCACGTCCTGCCGCGCACTGGCTGTCGAGGGCCACCGAGCGCCCGATTCATTTCGCCGACGGCAGCGTGCTGGCCGGCTTTGCGCTTCGGACGGATCGCCACGGCGGGCCCAGGTTGGACCTCTATTGGAGCTTCGCTACCGCGTCCGAACCCGGACCGAGCGGCGGCGCCGTAGACGTGGTCGCACAGCGTGATGGTGACGTGGTAGGCGTCGTGCGAGCGGACTTGCCTCGACCGGCCGCCCGGCGAACCGACGAGATCCTCCTACGGCGCGTCGTGCCGGAGCTGCCGTTGGCTGCTGGGGTCGCGGTGGCCTTGTCCGTAGTGCTGGTCGCGGATGATGGCGTAGCAGTGCCCGCCCGGTCGGCGTCCGGAGAGGCGAGCGAGGGCACGCCGCTCGTCAGCGTGCTGGCGAGCGCACCGACACCTGGGTCGCCGGGGTGGCCGGCGCCCCAACAGTCACCTGGACGCTAGCATCTGGCGACCTGTCGTCGCCCCGGATGGCCGGAACGATCCATTCGAACCAGAGCACGTGGATGATCGCGGCGGACGGCATGGCGAGGATCGCCCCGGTCACCCCCAGCAGCTCACTGCCGACGAGGAACGCGATGAGCACACCGAGACCCGGTAGATCGACGGCGCTGCCCATGATCCGAGGTACCAGGATGTAGTTCTCGACCTGCTGCACGAGGATGTAGAACAGCAGCACCCAGCCGAACGTTCCCCAGCCCTGGAAGGCGGCGATGCCGACGGCCGGGACGGCGGCGATGATCGGCCCGATCATCGGGATCAGCTCGCCAACCCCGGCCACAAGCCCGAACAGGAATGCGTAGGGCATCCCGATCAGCAGCAGGAAGATCGTCGTAGCGCCGCCGATGATCAGGCCCAGCAGCAGGGTCCCAAGCATCCACCCCTGGATCTTGTCGGCAATCTTCTGGGTGATGACTGTCCAGCGTCGTTCGTGTTCAGGGGACATCAGCGACAGCAGATGCTCGCGGAAGGCTGGCCCTTCCGACAGGATGAAGATGCTCAGGATGAGCACGAAGAAAGCGTTGAGCACTCCGCCGAACAGGCCAAAGGCGAATCCCAGGATCGAGAAGACGCGATTGACGTAGCTGCCGATGTCGCCGCTGACCTCGGTGAGGACACGCCGCTCCAGGTCCTCCAGGCGCGGAATCTCGACCTGGATGCCCAGCCGTCCTACCTGCGCCTCCGCTTGGGACAGGTATCCTGGTGCTTGGACGACAAAGGCGCGCAGGTCACTAATGATCGGTGGCACCAGCAGCCATCCCGCCAGGATGAAGCCTGCGATGACCGCCACGTAGATCACCAGCAGTCCGATCGGCCGCGGCAGCCCCAGGCCGCGGAGGTATGCCACCGGCGCCTGGAGACCCACCGCGAGGAGCAGGGCGACCAGAGTCAGCGTGATGACGCTCCGCAGCTCGTAGGCGAAGTACACGGCGGCGACCACGCCTAACGCAATCAGCACCGCGCCGAAGACCAGCCGCAACGGCCCGGCTCCTCGACGTGGCTGTCCCGCGGGTGGTCTTGGCGCCACGCCATCGACGGGCAGCGGCGGCGTCTCGGAACCTGGGACCAGGTGCACTGGCCGCTGTGGCATCTTCTTGACCGCGGCGGGCTTGGCCCGCCGCGTCGAGCGCCCGAGCACCAGTCCGACGATCAGCGCGGATACCGCCGCCAGTGCTGCCTGCATGCCTCGAATCTTTCCCCATCTCGCCAGGCCATGCCAGCCCGACGAGCCGAGGGCACCGGACTGCAAGATACGCGCCAGATCGAGTGCGCCGGTGCGCGGTACATCGGAGCATGCTGCTGAGAATCAGACCGGACCTATCTGACGGCTCCGAGCACCTGTCGGGCGACGACCTCGGCGCCATCCAAGCACAGGTCGGTCCAGGGGCGGTCGCTTGCGAGCAGGCGAGCGAGATGAGGGCCGAGATCCCAGCCACGCAGCGCTTCGCGGGGAAGGCGGGCGGCGCGGCCGTCGCGTTCGAGCGCGTGGGCCAGGATCGGCTCCTCGCGGAAGCACTCGCGCGGGGTGTACAGCAGCGGCACACGGTTGGCCAGGCAGTCCGCCACAAGCCCGTACCCGAGCTTGCCGACCACGGCGTCGCTCGCTGCGAGCAGCTCGACGTAAGGCGTGCTGTCTCGCCGGAGGCGAAACAGGTTGCCCTCGCGGCGCGGCTCGGCCCCGCCATCGGTCGCGACCAAGGCGTACTCGCGTAGCCTGACCAGCTGCCCGGCGTCGGGGCCGTCGAGCTCGAATCCGCCGAAGCTGAAGAGGATGAGCGGCGCATCGGGTGGCAGGCCCAGACGCCGTCGCGTCTTGAGACGATCCGTCGATGCGCGTCGCGCGATCAGCGGGACGTCAATTGCCCGGCGGAAGCATGAGACGTCTCCATGCATCGGCAATCGCAACAGCACATCGGCGCGGCCATGTTGAGCCCGTAGATGGTCCAGCAGCCAGGCGTGTTCGGGCGCCTGGCGGACGTACGGCTCGTAGATCCAGTCCCAGCAAAAGTTGGCCAGACCAACAGATGGCACGTCAATCCAATCCGCAACGTCGAACGCCGCCGACGGCACGTCCGCGACCACCAGCCGAGTCCCGCCGGCCCGCAGCTCGGCCGACTCGGACGCTAGCAGCTCGGGCTCCTCGCGCAAGAACGTGGCGTAGCGACGAAGCGTCTCGCCCGGCTCGACGTGCAGGCTATCAGCCTGCACGACACCGACGTCCAGGTCGCGCGGGACAACGCGTGTGCCGTCCGGGAATAGCCAGGGTGGGGCCGACGTCCGAACCTCAACCTGGAGCGCCGGTGCCAGGCGGCCGAGGGCCCGCACGACCTCGGCACTCCGGACGGCGTGGCCGAAGCCGTGGCCGCTGACGTAGAAGACGATCGCGGGCATGCGGGGGGATTGTACGTCGAGCGTCTGCCAGGCCACCCCTCAACGCGGCATGGTACTGCACCATGTCGGTGGGACCAGGGAGGTTGACGTCCCTAGTCGGTTGCCATCTGGCGGGCGAAGATGTACGAGGCAATTCCGTACAGGGCCATGCCGAGCAGGACTGGGGCGATCAGCATCAGCGGCTGCGGGGCCACGCCGCGGAGCATCACGTCACGCAGATCGATCGTGCCGAAAGTCACTGGCAGGACGTATGCGATCGCGCGAACCGGCTCCCAGAGCGTGCTCAGCGCCAGGAAGAAGCCGCCGAAGAAGATTGAGCAAAGCAGGACCAGCATCGCCAGCTGGACAACCTGCGATTCGGTCTTGGCGAGGGTTGACAGGAAGAAGCCCAGCCCGAGCGAGGCGAACAGCAGGACCGCCAGCGACACGGCGACCCAACGGACNAAGCGGCTGCGGGGCCACGCCGCGGAGCATCACGTCACGCAGATCGATCGCCCCAAACGTCACCGGCAGGATGTATGAGATGGCGCGAATCGGTTCCCAGAGGGTGCTCAGCGCCAGGAAGAATCCGCCAAAGAAGATCGAGCAAAGCAGGACGAGCATCGCCAGCTGGACAACCTGCGATTCGGTCTTGGCAAGGGTTGACAGAAAAAAGCCCATCCCCAGCGAGGCGAACAGCAGGACCGCCAGCGACACGGCGACCCAGCGGACGTCGCCGACGATCGGCACGCCCAGCCCGCGGTTGATGAGCAGCACGAGCGTCACCGCGACGATCGACAGCAGCAGCCCGTAGCTGAGCGACTTGCCCACAATCACTTCCATCGCTCCAATCGGCGCAACACGGTAGAGCTCCATCGCGCCGAGCAAGCGGTCGCGCACCATCGACAGCGACGATAGGCTGACCGCGATGTGCTGGAGCAGCAGCGCGATCACGGCCGGGGTGAAAAAGGCGATTGCGCTCGGCTCAGCCGGCACGGTGTTGCTGGCACGGACGGCGAAGGGCGCCACGAGCACGTCCGGCGGGATGTCTGTCAGACGCTGTGCCTGGGTTTCGAGGCCCTGTGACTCGACCCGCAGGGCGTTTGCCCGAGCCAGCTGCTCTGGCGTATTCGTGCGCCCGGCGAGCAGATCTTGCTCGATCGCAGTCAAGTTGGCCTCAACCGCGGCGAAGGGGTCGTCGTTGTCAACCATGCCCGCGATCAGCGAATAGACCGGCGTGGCGCGGGAGGTTTGCAGCGTCTGGCGTAGCGCCACAACTCGGGCGCCGGCAGCGGCGGCATTTCCGCTCTGGAGGTCCGCTTCCAGGCCGGCCGTCTGCTGGTTCATCTGGACCGCTACTTGCGCGAGCTGTTGGGCTGGCTCGCGCGCATCGCCGACCAGCCCGGCCAGCACGCGACGGTTCAGCTCCTGGACCGCGACGGTCGCGAAGTAGCGGACCCAGCCCGCCTGGAGCGGGTCGATCTCGTTGAACAGGACGTTGAACTGCGCATGACTGCCATCCAGAACGGTCTGCTCGGCATCGTCCGGAACCACCACGACGACCTGCGTGCGGCCTTCGGCGAGCGCCTTTTCGGCCGCTTGGCGATCGCGAGTGACGTCCTGGAGGACGAACACGGACGAGAACAGCTCACCATACGCGTTGGGGTCTTCCGGCAGCCGCGGGTCCTGGGGTAGCGAGAGCGTCGTCCGGAGTTGGGGGGTCTGACCACGGTAGCCGACGCCGAACGCTGCCAGGATCAGGAAGGGTCCCAGGACGACGCTGAAGATCAGCCGCGGCTGGCGGATCGTGGCCCAGATCTCCTTGAAGAAAAACGAAAGTACGCGGACAACCTGCTTGCCAAACTCGGTGGCGGCGTTACGCAGCAGGCGCATCGAGCGACCCCAACTTGCCGCCTTCCGCCTTGTCGATGGCCGTTGGAGCACCCTCCGCCCGCGCGGTCTCGTCCTCCATCAAGCGGACGAACACGTCGTCGAACGTGGGACGCTGCTCCCCGATCTCGTCAACCTCGACGCCCGCCACTCTGAGCGCCTCGATCAGCTCGGGCACCCCGGAGCCCGCGTCGTCGACGATGACCTCGAGGCTTCCGTCAGGCAGGCGGCGGATGCCTCGCACGGTGGAGATGTCCCGGATGACTCCGAGCGCCCTTCGGCCGAGCTCAGGTCCGACAACCCTCACCAACTCGCCCCCCATCGCCTTGCGCCGGACCTCGTCCGGCGTGCCGTTCGCCACTAAACGACCCTCCTTGAGCACGACAATCGCGTCACAGTACTCGGCTTCCGTGACATATTGGGTGGTGACGATGAGCGTGCGGCCCTCGTCGCGAAGCTCGCGGAACCGCTCCCAGAACTTTGCGCGCAAGACCGGGTCGATCCCGGCGGTCGGCTCGTCTAGGAAAATGATCTCCGGGCTGTGGATCAGCGTCGCGGCAAGCCCCAGGCGGCGCTGCATGCCACCACTGAGCTCGCTGGCGGTCCGCTTGCGCGCGTCCCACAGTTCGACGAAGTCCAACGCGGTGCGCACGCGACGGCCGCGCTTGAACCAGTTCATCCCATAGACCGAGGCCGCGAAATTCAAGTTCTCCAGGACTGACAGCTCGGGAAACAGCGCGAAGAGCTGCGGGAGGTAACCCATTCCCTCACGATCACGGCGGCGGAACTTGTGCGGCTCGCGGCCGAGGACGCGCATCTCGCCGCTCGTCGGGCGAATGACGCCGAGCATCATCCGCATCGCCGTGGTCTTGCCGCTGCCGCTTGGGCCGATGACCCCGAATATCGACCCACGCGGGATGTCGAACGTCACCTCGCTCACGACGTCCTTGTCCCCGAACTGCTTGCCGACGCCGCGCGCGGTCACCGCCGCGTCGCCATCCAGCGCCACGGCCGGCGCCTGCCGCGGCTTCCCTGGCTGGTCGACCGCATCCGCGATCTCGGCGGTTGCTGCCCGCTCGACAATCTCCACGGTCGCGCGATCTGACGGATGGGAGGTCGCCGATGGCCTGTTCTCGAGGGACATGGTCAACTTTCTCCGGACGCTTCGTTGACCCGCCCTGGCTAGGAGAGCGGCGAGGCTTATCGGCGGGAACGCTGTCGCGGGGGAAGCAAGAGACGTGCCACTCGGGGCGAGTCGAGGAGGCTGGGGGACCACGGCCACCGGCGTCGACCGGCGCCGTGAAGCTGCTCGGTATAATCCGCGCCGGCATGCGCCCTCTGGGTTCACTTGTGACGGGGCGCCGAGAGGCCCTCGAACCCGGACGAATGATGGTCTGACGCGCCATGTGGCGCGTTCGGGGAAGGCCCTGTTGAGAGCGTCGGTGGTGCCGACGCGACGCACTGCGCTGAGGAGCGAGGAGATCCCATGGCGGAAACCGCGGCGGCCATCGACACTCTCGATCAGCGCCAGCTGCTCACGGCGCTGCGGGCAGCGCGCAAGGGCGACTTCAGCGTCCGCCTGCCGACAAGCCTGACCGGCATGGCCGGTGAGATCGCCGAGACGTTCAACGACGTCGTCGAGCTCAATCAACGGACCTCCGTTGAGCTCAAACGCATCAGCGCCGCTGTCGGCCGTGACGGCCGGATCGGCCAGCGCGCAACCCTTGGTGCCGTCAGCGGCTCCTGGGCCGGCAACGTCGACTGCGTCAACCTGATGATCGACGACCTCACACAGCCAACGGCCGAGGTCAGCCGGGTCCTCGGAGCCGTAGCCAAGGGCGACCTCAACCAGCGTATGACGCTAGACATCGATGGCCGCCCGCTCAAGGGTGAGTTCCTGCGTTCGAGCAAGATCGTCAACACCATGGTCGACCAGTTGAACGGGTTCGCATCGGAAGTCACCCGAGTGGCTCGTGAGGTCGGGACCGACGGCAAGCTTGGCGGCCAGGCCGACGTGAAGGGCGTATCCGGCACCTGGAAGGACCTGACCGACAGCGTCAACTCCATGGCGCGCAACCTGACCGAGCAGGTCCGCAACATCGCCGATGTGACCACGGCCGTGGCAAACGGCGACCTGTCACGCAAGATCACCGCTGACGCACGCGGGGAGATCCTGGAGCTGAAGAACACTATCAATATCATGGTCGACCAGCTCAACGGGTTCGCCTCCGAGGTCACCAGAGTCGCGCGCGAAGTGGGTACCGAAGGCAAGCTCGGTGGTCAGGCCGACGTGCAGGGGGTGTCCGGCACCTGGAAGGACCTGACCGACAGCGTCAACTTCATGGCGAGCAACCTGACCGGCCAGGTGCGGAACATCGCCGACGTGACGACGGCCGTGGCCAACGGCGACCTGTCCAGGAAGATCACCGCCGATGCTCAAGGCGAGATCCTGGAGCTCAAGAGCACGATCAACGTCATGGTCGACCAGCTCAATGCGTTCGCGTCGGAGGTGACCCGCGTAGCCCGTGAGGTGGGCACGGAAGGCAAGCTGGGTGGCCAGGCTGACGTCCGCGACGTCTCGGGCACCTGGAAGGACCTGACCGACAGCGTCAACTCGATGGCCGGCAACCTGACCGGTCAGGTGCGCAACATCGCCGAGGTCACGACCGCGGTCGCCAACGGCGACCTGTCGCGCAAGATCACCGCCGATGCTCAAGGCGAGATCCTCGAGCTCAAGAGCACGGTCAACACCATGGTCGACCAGCTCAACGGATTCGCTTCTGAGGTCACCCGCGTAGCTCGTGAGGTCGGCACCGAAGGCAAGCTGGGTGGCCAGGCCGCGGTCCGCGGGGTGGCCGGAACGTGGAAGGACCTGACCGACAGCGTCAACTTCATGGCCAGCAACCTGACCGGTCAGGTCCGCAACATCGCCACGGTCACGACGGCCGTCGCCAATGGCGACCTGTCCAGGAAGATCACCGCCGACGCCCAGGGCGAGATCCTCGAGCTCAAGGACACCATCAACATCATGGTCGACCAGCTCAACGCGTTCGCTTCGGAGGTCACCAGGGTGGCCCGCGAGGTGGGGACGGAGGGCAAGCTGGGAGGCCAGGCCCAGGTGCGGGGTGTCGGCGGGACCTGGAAGGACCTGACCGACAGCGTCAACTCGATGGCTGGCAACCTGACCGAGCAGGTGCGCGGCATTGCGCGCGTCGTGACGGCCGTCGCCAACGGTCAGTTGAACCGCAAGCTGACCGTCGAGGCCAAGGGCGAAATCGCCGAGCTGGCCGAGACGATCAACAGCATGATCGACACCCTGGCAACGTTCGCCGAGCAGGTTACCGGCGTGGCCCGCGAGGTGGGCATCGAGGGGAAGCTTGGCGGTCAGGCCAGCGTGCCGGGCGCGGCTGGCACCTGGCGCGACTTGACCGACAACGTCAACCAGCTGGCGGCGAACCTGACCACGCAGGTGCGCGCCATCGGCGAGGTGGCCACGGCAGTCACTCAGGGCGACCTGTCGCGGACGATCCAGGTGGACGCCCAGGGCGAGCTGGAGGAGCTCAAGGACAACGTCAACGAGATGATCCGCAACCTGCGGGACACCACCCAGCGGAACACCGAGCAGGATTGGCTGAAGACGAACCTGGCCCGCTTCACCGGCATGCTCCAGGGGCAGAAGGATCTCCAGACCGTCGGCCGGCTGATCCTGTCCGAGCTGGCGCCGCTCGTCGGCGTCCAGCACGGCGTTTTCTACTTGAACGAGCCGGCCAACGGCGAACCATTGCTGAAGCTGCTGGCAAGCTACGCCTACCGGGAGCGCAAGCACCTGGCGAAAGAGTTCCGGATCGGCGAGGGGCTGGTCGGCCAGTGTGCGTACGAGAAGGAGCGGATCCTGCTGGCTAACGTCCCGGATGACTACGTCCAGGTCAACTCCGGACTGGGCGAGGCCACGCCGCGCAACGTCGTCGTCCTGCCGGTCCTGTTCGAGGGCGAGATCATGGCGGTTGTCGAGCTGGCCTCGCTGGACCGCTTCAACCCGATCCACCTGTCGTTCCTGGATCAGCTCACCGAGAGCATCGGCATCGTGCTCAACACCGTGGGCGCGAACATCCGCACCGAAGAGCTGCTCAAGCAATCACAGGCGCTAACCTCGGAGCTTCAGGAGCAGCAGGAGGAGCTGCAGCAGACGAACGAGGAGCTCGAGGAGAAGGCCCGCCTCTTGTCCGAGCAGAACGCCGAGGTCGAGCGCCGCCGGCGCGAGATCGACGATGCCCGCCTGGCGCTCGAGCAGAAGGCGGAGCAGCTGGCGCTCACGTCGACCTACAAGTCCCAGTTCCTGGCGAACATGTCTCACGAGCTCCGCACGCCGCTGAACAGCCTGCTGATCCTGTCTCAGCAGCTGGCCGACAACCCGGACGGCAATCTGACCGGCAAGCAGGTCGAGTTTGCACGGACGATCCGCGAAGCCGGCGACGACCTGCTGACCTTGATCAACGACATCCTGGACCTGTCCAAGATCGAGTCGGGCACGACGTCCATCGACATCGGCCAGGTCCAGTTCGCCGACATCGCCGAGGACCAGGACCGGCTGTTCCGCCAGCTGGCGATTCAGAAGGCGCTGGACTTCAGGATCGACCTGGATCCAAACCTGCCGCGCGTGATCAGCACAGACGCAACGCGGCTGCAGCAGGTGCTCAAGAATCTCTTGTCGAACGCCTTCAAGTTCACCGACACCGGGGGTGTCACGCTCCGCATCGCGCCGGCCCTGCGTGGCTGGAGCGCCGAGCACGAAGTGCTCAACCGCGCTCGAATGGTCGTTGCTTTCGCGGTCGCCGACAGCGGCGTCGGCATTCCGCCGGATAAGCAGGCGGTGATCTTCGAAGCGTTCCAGCAGGCCGACATGCAGACCAGCCGCCGCTTCGGGGGTACCGGCCTCGGGCTGTCGATCAGCCGCGAGATCGCTCGCCTGCTCGGCGGTGAGATCACGCTGACGAGTCGACCCGGGGAAGGCAGCACCTTCACCCTGTACCTGCCGATCACCTACGCCGCGATTGGCGGACGGAACGGCCAGCGCAGCGCGTCGATCGGCGCGGCCGACGCCTGGCCGAGCGACGACCCGAGGCGCAGTAGTGACAGCGAACGCTGGCGCGCTGGCCTTGGCTATGCCTCGCGCGGCCCAAGCGTGACGCATGAGCCGAATGTCATGACCAGCACGGGAACCACCAACGTCGGCGCCGAACTGGCCGCCCCCGACTCCCCAGACGCGGCCGAACGTGCCACCGCGCCGGCCACGAGTGAAGTGGAGGACGACCGCGCCGCGATCAAGGAGCGCGACCGAGTGATGCTGGTCGTGGAGGACGACGTCGCCTTCGCTCGAATCCTGCTGGAAACCGCCCGCGAGCGGGGCTTCAAGGGCATCGTCGCCCTGGACGGCAATGAGGCCCTCACCCTGGCTCGGCGGCATAAGCCCGACGCCATTACGCTGGACATGCAGCTACCGGAGCTCGACGGCTGGAAGGTGCTGGATCGTCTCAAGCACGATCCGCTCACCCGCCACGTGCCGGTCCATGTCATCTCGGCCGGCGACCAGCGCCAGCGCGCGCTCGAGATCGGCGCGATCGCCCACCTCCGCAAGCCGGTCAGCAAGGAAGCCCTCGTCGAGGCGTTTGACAGCTTGTCGAGCTTCGTCGACCGTCGTTCGAAGAAGCTGCTGGTCGTTGAGGACGATGACGCTCAACGGGCGGCGATCGTCGAGCTGATCGGCAACGGCGACGTCGAGACGACGGCGGTCCGTAATGGCGTTGAGGCGTTGTCCGCGCTGGAACGGGAGCGGTTCGATTGCGTGGTGATCGACCTCGGGTTGTCCGACATGACCGGGTTGGAGCTGATCCGCAAGATCAAGGACGGCGACGCCCTCTCGCCCTGCCCGATCATCGTCTACACCGGCAAAGACCTGACTCGGCAGGAGGACGCTGAGCTTCGCAAACTCGCCCAGACGATCATCGTCAAGGACGCCAGATCACCGGAGCGTCTGCTCGACGAGACGGCGCTGTTCCTGCACCGGGTCGAGGCGCGGCTGCCGGAAGCCAAGCAGCGGATCCTGCGCGAGCTGCACCGGTCCGACCCGATTCTCGAGGGCAAGAAGGTGTTGATCGTCGACGACGACATGCGCAACATCTTCGCGCTGACCAGCGCCCTGGAGCGATACAAGATGGAGGTGTCGTACGCCGAGAACGGGCGCGACGGCATCGAGGCGCTGCGTACCGGCGCCGGGGCCGAGGTCGTCCTCATGGATGTGATGATGCCGGAGATGGATGGGTTCGAGTCCATCCGCGCCATCCGCGCCATCCCGCGTTTCGCCGACTTGCCGATCATCGCGCTGACCGCGAAGGCGATGAAGGGCGATCGGGAGAAATGCATCGAGGCTGGAGCGTCCGACTACATCACCAAGCCAGTCAACGTCGACCAGCTGCTGTCGCTAATGCGTGTCTGGCTGTACCGGTAGCGGTGCGCACCGGACCCCGATCGCCGATCGGCGAGAAGGCAGGCTGTGACTACACCGACGCGGGACAATGCGCTCGAGGACATGGAGATCGAGCTGCTGCTCGAGGGGATCCACCGCCACTACGGCTACGACTTTCGCAACTACGCCCTGTCGTCGCTGCGGCGCCGAATCCGCGACCGAGTGCAGGCGGAGCAGCTTCGCACGGTCTCTGGCCTCAAGGAGAAGGTCCTCCACGACCCGGCGTGCATGGAGCGACTGCTGCTCAGCTTGTCGGTCAACGTCAGCGCCATGTTCCGCGACCCCGGCCTCTACCGTGCGATCCGGTCCGCCGTCGTGCCGCTACTTCGGACGTATCCGTTCATCCGAATCTGGCACGCCGGCTGCTCGACCGGCGAGGAAGTCTATTCGATGGCGATCGTGCTCCAGGAGGAGGGGCTGTACGACCGCTGCCGGCTGTACGCGACAGACATGAACGAGGCGGTCCTCCGCACGGCACGCGCGGGCCTGTTCCCACTGGCAGCCATGAAGGCCTACACCGCCAACTACCTCCAGGCGGCCGGTACTGCCGAGTTCTCGCGCTACTACACCGTCAGTCACGACCGTGCCATGTTCAATCCAGCGCTCAAGAAGAACGTGGTCTTCGCTCAGCACAACCTGGCAATGGACGGCCCGTTCAACGACTTCCACCTCATCGTGTGTCGAAACGTGATGATCTACTTCGACAAGACGCTGCGGGCGCGAGTCCACGCTTTGTTCCTGGAGAGCCTCGTCCGGTTTGGCTTCCTCTGTCTCGGCAGCAAGGAGACAATCAGGCACACGCACGTTGAGACTGAGTACGCCGCGTTCGACGCGCGCGAAAAGATTTACCGAAGAATCCGGTAGTCGCGTGCTGGCGCGGCAGGGACAGAACGCTGATGGCCTACCAACTGGTCGTGGTCGGTACGTCTCTGGGCGGTTTCGAGGCGCTCACGGTCCTCCTGGGCGGGCTACCGGCGAATTTTCCCTTGCCGTTGGCGGTCGTTCAGCACCGCGGCTCGAGCGTCGAAGAGCCGAGCTCTGGGGTCGACCTCCCGCTCCTGCTCCAGCGTCACGCCGAGCTGACGATCGCCGACGCTGAGGACAAGGATGCATTGCTGCCCGGCCGGGTCTACCTCGCGCCGGTCGGCTACCATCTCCTCGTCGAGGAGGGCAGCGTGGCACTGTCCACGGATCGGCCGGTCTGGCACGCGCGTCCGTCGATCGACGTCCTTTTCGAGTCGGCCGCGGATGTCTACGGCGCAGCAACGATCGGTCTGGCGTTGACCGGGTCGAGCCAGGACGGGGCCGCTGGCCTGGCGCGGATCAAGCGCCAGGGCGGGCTGGCCATCGTGCAGCAGCCGGCGACCTCCGCTAGCCGCGTATTGCCAGACGCCGCGCTCAAGGGCACCGAAGTGGATTGGACCGTCCCACTGGGCGAGATCGCGCCACTGCTCCGTAGACTGCTTGGAAGCCCCGCGAGCGAGAGCCCAACGGGGTTGTGAGGTGCTAGACGCGCTGCCCCCGACCGAGATCCGCTCCGTTTCCTTGCCGCCGGTCAACATCCTGCTCGTCGACGACGAGCCAAAGAACCTGACGGCGCTCGACGCCGTGCTGGCCGCGCCAGATCGTAACCTGGTCAACGCCACCGGAGGCGCGGAAGCGCTCAGACACCTGCTCCATGACGATTTTGCTGTCATCCTGCTCGACGTCCACATGCCGGGCATGGACGGCTTTGAGACGGCCGAGCTCATTCGCGGCCGCGAGCGGTCGCGGGACACTCCGATCATCTTTCTGACCGCCGCCACGCGCGGCGAGCCCTTCATCTCGCGCGGCTACTCGGTGGGCGCCGTCGACTACATCGTCAAGCCGTTCGACCCGGACATCCTGCGTTCGAAGGTCGCCGTGTTCGTCGAGCTGTTCAGCAAGACCGAGCAGGTCAAACGTCACGCCGAGGAGCAGGCGCGCTTCCTAGAGGAGCGAGCGCGTTTCCTGGAGGAGCGGGCTGCACGTACCGAGGCTGAGGCCGCCCGCGACCGTTTGCAGCAAGTCGTCGACGTCTTCCCGGAGGCGATCACGATCGCCGACGCCGACGGCCGGATCGTGTTGAGCAATGCGACCGCCGGCGAGATCATGGGGCGTTTGCCGGGGCAAGTCGACCACGCCGCGACGGACGGCGTCGACCTGCTGAAGCTGGACGGCTCGCCCTACCCGCCGGATGAGGTGCCGCTGGCGCGCGTGGTGCTGCGCGGTAAGGTCGTGCGGGGCGAACAGCTCCTGATCGTCAACGCGCTCACCGGCGAGCACCGCCCGGTCCTGGTCAACGGCGCCCCGCTTCGCGACGTCGGTGGGGCCGTTGTCGGCGCGGTGCTGGTCTTCCAGGACATCTCGCCGATCAAGGATCTGGAGCGGCAGAAAGACGAGTTCCTGGCCGCCACGTCGCACGACCTCAAGAGTCCGCTCACGGCGATCAAGATGCGCGCCCAGCTCCTCCAGCGACGGGCCGCCGGTCTCGAGTCCCCCGAGGCTGAAGCGATCGCCGAAGGACTCGTCGCAATCGACAAGGCCACGTCGCGGCTGACGTCGACGATCGACGCGCTGCTCGACGTCGCATGCCTCCAGATGGACCGCCCGCTCGATCTCGATCGGGGGCCGACGAACCTGGGGGAGGTTGCACGCCAGGTGGCGGCCGACCTACAAGCGGGGACCGAGCGCCACGAGATCCGCGTCGTCGGTGAGGATCAGCTCGTCGGCAACTGGGACCGCGCGCGGCTCGAGCGGGTCATCACCAACCTGATCGGGAACGCCATCAAGTACAGTCCGAACGGCGGGCCGGTCACGCTCACGCTGGAGCGTGACGGTGAAGACTGGGGCACCCTCCACGTGTGCGATGAGGGTCTTGGCATTCCATCCACTGAGCTGCCGCGAATCTTCGAGCGATTCTACCGCGGCAGCAACGTCGCGACGAAGATCGAGGGCACCGGTATCGGCCTGGCGGGCGCCTATCAGATCGTCGCGCAGCACGGCGGAACTCTCACCGCCGAGAGCCGAGAGGGCGAGGGCAGCACCTTCACCCTGCGCCTCCCGCTGGAGCCCACTGACACAACGTAGCTACCCGAGCTGTCGACGCCCACTGATAGCGGCGTGAGTTTGACGCAACGTGACGGTGATGCCCGGCACGAAGCTCGTCGGGCATGCTTCCATCGTCGGGCGTCGGTCAAGCGTGGACGGGTATCCTGCCTTGCGTACTGATTGGATCGCGGCGGGCCGAGAACCCGGGGGATGTTATGACTGACAGCACCTTCGACCGCGCGGCGCTGGCCGGACTGGGGGTGATCGACGTCCACGTCCACGTCGGCCCGGAGCTGGTCCGGCGCAAGTACGACGTGCTGACCCTCGCCGCCGAGCTGCGGGCGGCGAATCTGGGCGCGGTCCTCAAGAACCACTTCATTCCGACGACGGCCTGGACGTCCCTCGCTCGCGCCCGCGGCGCGGTCGACCTATACGGCAGCGTGGTGCTCAATCACAGCGTCGGCGGGCTGAACCCAGCTGCCATCCGCGCCGCCATCGGCGCCAACAAGGCCGACCCGGCCAGTGTCGCGCCCGATCACCAGCGGATCATGGTCTGGATGCCCTCGATCCATGCCGCCGCCCATCTCGCCTACGTTGGCCGTGACCTGCTACCTGAGTGGGGCTGCGCCGAACAGTACTCCCTGCCGGCTGACCAGATCGACGGAATCAGAGTCCTCGAACGCGGCGAGCTATCCGAGGCAGCCGTGGCAATCCTCGAGGCCGTCCGCGACGAGGATCTCGCGCTGGCTACCTGCCACGTTTCCCGTGACGAGGTCTTCGCTCTGGTCGAGCGCGCCTCAGCCATGGGCATCCAGCGAATCGTAGTCACCCACCCGTTCTACCAGGTGACCGACCTCTCGATCGACGAGCAGTGCCAGCTTGCGCGCTACCCCGGCGTCTACCTGGAGCACAGCTACGCCGTCCACGTCATGGATCATATCGTCCTCGACCGCTACCTCCAGGCAATCGAGGCCGTCGGCCCAGAGCACACGATCTTGTCTACCGACCTCGGCCAGGTTGCCAACCCGTCCATCGCCGACGGCTGGTGCATCTTCATCAACCTGCTGATCCAGGCCGGCCTCCCGCTCGAGCATATCCGCACGATGGCCGCGACGAATCCGAGGCGGGTGCTGGGCGACCGCTAGCCCGGGTCGCGGAGAGCTGAGTAGACGCTGGTGACTTTTGTCGAGTCTCGTGCCCGGTCCGAAGGAGAGGCCAGCGATAGCAGAGTCGGCGTGGAGCTCGCCGGAGATCGCGGACGCGCAGCAGGGCACCGTGGAGAGGATGCCGGTGGCGTCGGGTCCTGGCGCCCCGCGTGCGCGGGCGGTTGGAGATGGTCAAGGCCGCCAGCCTGAGCCGTGACCTGACGGGGATCCCCCGCTCCAGCGGGCGTTCGCCGCGGACGATCCGGTTCTGACTCGCTCGCTTCGCCGCGGCGGCCATCACCGGCCGGGTGGATGCGCCCCAGTGTTGGCGCCCGACACGAGCGGACGCGGCCTCCCGCCCGGCGTCAGAACCGACGGCCGAAACGCCGCCGCGCAAACTCGGCCGCCGTCGAGCAGGTAGTCGTGGTCTCGGGGGCAGCGAAGATGCCGGTCAGGCTGCCCGAGGCTCCGCGCCCCGTCTGGGCGGACGCCGCTCATACCCTTGTTCGCGTTGCCGGATGAGAGTCCGCGTCTCGGTCCCCTTCGCGGATCACCCCGCCACGGGCGGCTTGCGATCGAACCATCGACGCGCCGCTTCGAGTTGGCCGCCGAGTCGGAACAGGGTTGCTTCGTCGGCGAAGGGAGCGACGAGCTGAACCGCGATCGGGAAGCCTGCCGCGGAGCGGCCGATCGGCAGCATGACCGCCGGTTGTCCGGTGATGTTGAACCACACGGTGAACGGCGAAAACGTGAACACGCGCCGCCAGTACTCGTGCACGTCCTCCATCATCATGTCGATCCAGCCGAGCCGCGGCGGCAGTGTTCCGAGGCCCGGCGTGAGCAGCACGTCCCAGTTCGCGTGAAACGCGGCCATCTGGCGGCCGAGTCGATGCGCCGTCTGCGTGGCCCGCACGTAGTCGGAGGCCGTGACCTGTTCGCCGAGCTTCCCGGTCGCGTAGGTGACGTTCTCGACCTCGCCGGGGTGAGGCGGCCGTCCCTTCGTCGGATGGCTGCCGAGGTTCACGACCGTGTTGACGGATGCCAGGGTCAGGAACGTCGGGACCACCTGATCGCCGTCGACGGCGGGATCCACTTCCTCAACCTGGTGGCCGAGATCCATGCAAAGCCGCGCGGTCTCGTGCAAGGTCTCGAGATAGTCCGGCGCGACCGGCGCGCCGTTCGGCGCCTTCGTCGTGAACGCGATGCGGAGCCGGCCGGGATCGGTACCGACCTCGGCGAGGAACGGGCGCGCGGGAGGCGCTACGCCGTAGGGATCCCCAGGTCCGGGGCCCGCCGTCGCGTCGAGCAGCGCCGCGGTGTCGCGGATCGACAGCGTGACGGCGTGCTCGGTGGAGAGCCCGCCGAGACCTTCGCCCGCGTACGGCGCTTGGGTGTTGCGGGCGCGCGTCGGCTTCAGACCGACAAGCCCGCAGCACGCGGCCGGCGCGCGGATCGAGCCGAAGCCGTCGGACGCATGGGCCATCGGCACCACGCGCGCGCCGACGGCCGCGGCGGCGCCGCCGGATGAACCGCCGGAGATTCGCTGCGTGTCCCACGGGCTCCGCGTCGGACCGTAGAGCTGTGGCTCACAGGTCAGGGAAAGCCCCAGCTCGCACGAGTTCGTCCGGCCGAAGATCACGAGGCCCGCCGCCTTCAACCGATTGACGTGCTCGCTGTCCGCCGTGACTGGCGGTGTGTCCGCGAAGAAGCGGGAGCCGCGCGTGACGCGATCGCCTGCGAGCCAGCCGCCGAGGTCCTTCAAGAGATAGGGCACGCCTCGGAACGGACCGTCCGGGAGCCCCGACGCAATCGCCTGCCGTCCATGATCGTAGAGACGGGAGATGACCGCGTTGACGGCGCCGTTGCGCGCCTCGACGCGCTCGATGGCCGCCTCGAGCAGCTCTTCCGGCGTGACCTCGCCCTGGCGCACGAGCCCAGCCAGCCCAAGTCCATCGTAGGTCTCGTACTCTGCGAAGCCTTTCACCGTCGCCCTCCCTGCTGGACGCTCGCCGCCCGATCATAGCCATGTCCGATGCGCCGGCCCAGTCCAGCGCGGCACGCCGGAGCGCCCCGGCGCGGGCCGCCCGTCGTGGAGTCAGCCGCCGACTGCTCGGGAAGGCTCGCGCCCACGGTCCCTCACGCGCCGAGCGCTCAGTAGCCTCGTTCCCAGTCGACCCGGTTCAGGAGCGGCCGACCGTCAAGGCAACGGCGCAGGTTCTCGCGGAAGATCTCCAGCGGCCCCGTGGTGGGGTGCTCGGTCTGGCCCGACGTGTGGGGCGTCAGGATCACATTGTCGAAGCCGAGCAGCTCGGCCGGGGGCTGGTGGTCGAATTCACCATCGTACACGTCGGCGGCGAAGCCGCCCAGGTGCCCTGAACGCAGTGCCGCGCCCAGCGCCGCTTCGTTGATCAGCTCGCCGCGCGCGACGTTGATCAGGAAGGCGCCAGGTTTCATGGCGGCGATCGCGGCCTCGTCCAGCAGATGGTGCGTCTCGGCCGTAAGCTGGGCGGACACCACCACCACGTCGCTCCGGCCGAGCATCGCGTGCAGCCCGGCCGGTGGGTAGAGCTGCTCCACGTGCTCGACCGGCTCCGACGACCGTCGCATGCCGATCACAGCCAGGCCCAGCCCACGTGCCAGTCGGGCGACCTCTCGGCCGATGCCGCCCAGGCCGACGATGCCCATCGTCATACCCGCCACCTGCCGCCCTCGAAAGGCCGCCCGTTCGAGGTGTCCGCTCGACCGCTGGGCGAAAGCACGTGGGAACTCCTTGGAGAGCGCCAGGGCGGCCGCCAGCGCCCATTCGGCAATCGGCAGGACGCTGCCCGCGCCGCGCCCACTGGTGACTGGGACGATGCTCTGCCACAGATCGCCGCGCATCAAGTTGGATACACCGGCCGGAAGCTGGTGCACGAAGCGCAGGCGCGGGGCGCGCGCCACCAGGCGCGTGGGGAAGGGGAACGTGATGCAGATCACCTCGGCGCTCGACAGCAGGCCGTCGCGGCGCTCACGTTGGTCGGCGCTGTCGACAATCTCCCAGAATCGCCGCGGCAGGTACCACTCGACCGTGTGGGCCGGCCAGTCGGCCACCAGCTCGGGACCGAACAGCTCCCACGCGTCTTCGACCCGTAGATGCGGATCTACCGCCGCGATCTCGGCGACGTGCTCCGGCGACACCGGCGCGATCAGGACCACCTGCATCGTTCGCTCAGTCGTACGCTCGATGACCACGAGGCAGTGGTGAACGGCCTCGGCCCAGCGGTCCGACGAGGGCCATCGCCGGCGATCCGAGCTCTCTGAGAGGGACCACACCCACCACCCGTTCAGCTCCGCCGTGCCCGCGCTGAGGCCGACAGCTTCATCATACAGGGGTTCTCGCGGACACCTACCAGCAAGCCAGCCGCCTGCTCTACGCAGAGCCCACCCCCAGGGCGCCGCCCACCGCGATTGGCCCGACCGGTCGCGGCCGGCGCTCACCCGGCCGCGATCACATCGAGAGCGACTGGCGAGACTGCCTGACCCGCGCCGTGCCCGCGCCTGTGTAGTCCGGCACAATGTTCTCTCTTTTCAGCGGGAACGGGCAGCCGACTGCAAGCCCCGGCACGGGTCGTGCAACGCCCCGCCGCCCGGGAGGTAGCATCAATGCGCCAGGCTGGGCGAAACGCGGACATAGATCGGCGGAGACACCGGGCGGGCGTCTCGACCGGCGACGGCGGCGGCCAGCAGTCCGGGCGGCCCGCTGAACGTTGCGCCGCGTCCGCATCCTCGGAGCAGCTATCCGCGACAGGCGCGGGGCTGGAGGTGTGGGGTGGCCCGGAGTGCACCGTCAACCGAGTCGGAGACCAGTACCTCGACCAGTTCGCCCTCGGCGGCCACGACGAGAGGCCGGAAGATCTCGACCGCTTTGCCGCGCTCGGACTGCGCGCGCTGCGCTATCCGGTCCATTGGGAGCGGACCGCCCCCGAACCCGGGCCGGCCGCGCTGGCCCGAGCGGACTGGGCGTTTGCCGACGCGCGGCTCCGGCGCCTGCGCGCGCTTGGCGTCCGCCCGATCGTGGGGCTGGTCCACCACGGCAGCGGCCCGGCCCATACCAGCCTGGTCGACCCGGCCTTTCCGGAAGGGCTCGCCGCCTTTGGCGGGGCGGTCGCCGCGCGCTACCCGTGGGTGACCGACTACACGCCAGTCAACGAGCCGCTGACCACTGCCCGCTTCAGCGGGCTGTACGGCCACTGGTACCCACACGGCCGCGACGACCGGACGTTCATCCGGGCGCTGCTGACCCAGTGCCGGGCCACCGTGCTGGCGATGCGGGCGATCCGGGCGGTCACCCCGGCAGCCCGGCTGATCCAAACCGAGGATCTCGGCAAGA
Source organism: Chloroflexota bacterium (assembly GCA_030447245.1). Lineage (GTDB taxonomy): Bacteria > Chloroflexota > UBA6077 > UBA6077 > JACCZL01 > JAUJPG01. The sequence continues at coordinate 31,770 of JAUJPG010000021.1, forward strand.
CCTGGAGCACGCCAATGCTGGCCTACCAGGCTGCCTTCGAGAACGAGCGACGTTGGGCCAGCCTCGACCTGCTGTGCGGCCGGGTGGATCGCCACCACCCGCTCTGGAGCTACCTGCTCGAGGCCGGGGCCTCGGAGGCGGAGCTCGCCTGGTTCCTCCAGAACCCGTGCCCGCCGGACGTGGTCGGCGTCAACCACTACCTGAGCAGCGAGCGCTTCCTCGACGAGCGGCTGGAGCGATATCCGGCCGAGTCCCACGGCGGCAACGGCCGGCACGCGTACGCCGACGTGCTGGCCTCGCGTGTCCTGGCCGAAGGCCCGGCCGGACCCGAGGCGCTGCTCCGTGAGACCTGGGAACGCTACCACCTACCGATCGCGGTGACCGAGGCACACAACGGCTGCACGCGCGAGGAGCAGCTCCGCTGGCTGGTCGAGGTGTGGGAGGCGGCCGAGAGCCTGCGACAGGAGGGCGCGGACATCCGCGCGGTCACCGCCTGGTCGCTGCTCGGGGCCCACGGCTGGAACACGCTGGCCACCCAGCCAAACGGCACCTACGAGCCTGGCGTCTTTGACCTTCGCGGCCGGCACCCCCGGCCGACCGCGCTGGCTGGGCTGATCCGCCAGCTTGCCGACGGCGCGCGGCCGGACCACCCGGTCCTGGACGGGGTGGCGTGGTGGCGTCGGCCCGAGCGGCTGTTCTACCCGCCAGTCACGCGCGACGGGCTCGACACTGAGGCGCCCCCGCCGCTCGTACCTCAGGCCGCGCCGCGCCTGCTTCTGATCGCCGGCGCAACCGGGGTGGTCGCCGAGACCCTGGCGCGGCTCTGTGACCTGCGTGGGTTGCCCTACCGCCAGCTTAGCGGCCGAGAGCTGGACATCGCCGACCCCGGTTCGGTCGAGACTGCGCTCGCGGAATTCCGGCCGTGGGCGGTCATCAATGCCGCCGCGTTCGCTCCCGTCGAAGACACCGAGCTGCGCACGGTCGCATACCGCCGCCAGAGCGCGCGCGACTCGGCTGTCCTGGCGGCTGCCTGCCGACGGGGCGGCGTCAAGCTCCTGACCTTCTCGACGGACCTGGTCTTTGACGGCGCCAAGTGCGAGCCGTACCTGGAGAGCGATCCAACCTGCCCCCTGAGCGCCTTTGGGCGCCGGGCGGCCGAGGCCGACGCCGCCGTGGCCCGAGCGATGCCCTCGGCGCTGGTGGTCCGCTCCGGGGCGCTCTTCGGTCCCTGGGACGACACGACCTTCGTGACGGCCGCCCTCCGGACGCTTGCCGAGGGGCGGACCTTCGCCGCCGCCGATGACCTGGTCAGCTCACCAACCTACGCGCCAGACCTGGTCAACGCGGCCCTGGATCTGCTGATCGACGGGGAGGGCGGACTCTGGCACCTGGCAACGCCAGGCGCGACAACCTGGGCCGATCTGGCTCGGCAGGCAGCCGACCTGGCGGGCCTTGACGGGCGATTGGTTCGCGGCCGGCCAGCGCGCGCCCTTGGCAGGTTCGCGCAGCGCCCGACCTACAGCGTGCTCGGCAGCGAGCGCGGCGTGCTACTGCCCCCGCTGGAGGACGCGCTGCTCCGCTGCTGCCAGGAGAGCCAGGAGCGGTGGCGCGAGGACCACGGTGCGCACGTCGGGATGGTGCCTGTGTCGGCGCCCGTGCGTCGGACGGCCTGACCCGAACTGGTGGTGGGTGGGTCGTCGGCGTCATACCACGTCTGCACGGCGCCAGAGAGAGACGACACCCCAGCCCGCGGCGAGGAGGTCACATCCATGAAGAAGCCTCCGGCGCTCTTCGCCGGCGTTGTCCTGCTGCTGTTCCTGCTGATGCTCATTGCGCTCTCGACCAACTTGCTCGCGCGCCTCTTCTCCTGACCTGTGTCGGGGCGGCAGGCGACCGCCCCTACACCGCCTCGACTCAGGGCGACGGGTCATGGGGCGACGCTCTCCGACCGCGAGCGCTTTTGACCGCGGCAGCGGCTCGCCGCGATCAGCCGAGCAGGTGAGGGAGAAAGCAGCGCCGGATCTCGGACGCACCGATCAGGCTTGGCTCGATCGTCCGGGTAAGCCACGCGGGCGTGCCGGTCAGAAAGTGGGCGTGCAGGTCGACCAGTGCGCCATAGCGGGTCGCGGCGTCGGCGAGCGCGGCGTTGACCCGACGGTGGTTCGCGCGCGCGATCGACGGGTCGACGCCGAGAAAGTTGTTGGCGTCATTGCCGAACGATGGATCGTAGACATTACCTACCAGGACCGGACGAATCGGCAGGCGTCCCAGAAAGTCGTCGAGGGCCTGCGCGAAGCGATCCAGGCCCGGCCCGCGGTCCGTCGCCAGCCCGACGATCAGGTCGTTGCCCCCGATGGTGAGCAGGGCGACCGCGTGCCCTTCCACCGCCAGGCTCTGGGCCTGTGATGGTAGGCTCTGGATCGTCGCGCCGTCGCGCGCTCGGTGCTCCAGACGGGTCGGCCCGCGTGCAGTGAGATCCTGACCTTGGAACTCCGGGAACAGTCGATCGTCGTTGCGCACCAGAAGCTGCCCTGGCGTCACCCCGAGATCGTTGTAGCGGCCACAGTCCAGAATCGAGTCGCCGAAGGTAACAACGAGCATGTCTCTGTCGCGGTTGACGGTGCGGCACGCCGCACTGCCCCAGACGAGCGCCCCGCCCGCACCAAGGAGCGTTCGCCGAGTGAGCCGTCGCGCCGACATGCTGTTCTCTCGAGGCTAGTCAGCGGGCTGCCCATCCAGTACAGCTACGGCACGACGAAGGACATCGGCCAGGGGTATCCACATGATATCAGCGTGTACTCGCCCGCCGCTCCCCACGCGCAGGCCGTACCTGTTCGATGAGCGTACCACCTACCTGGCGATGGGCTGACCCAGATTGCTCACCTCAGCCGAGTAGCGCCTCCGCCAGCTCGCGCCACTCGCGGCGCGGCAGGCCCGCCGGGTCGGACGGCAGCACCTGGACGCAGACGTGATCCGCGCCGACGTCGAGATGGGCCCGCACGCGGGCGACGACGTCGTCCAGGCTGCCCCAGCCGACAATCGCGTCGACGAGTCGGTCGCTGCCGCCGTTGGCCAGATCGTCGTCGCCATAGCCGAGGCGGCGGAGATTATTGGTGTAATTCTCCAGTTCAAGATACCGCGCCATGTGGCCGCGGGCGATCTCGCGCGCCGGCTCAGGGTCGCGCTCCAGCACGATCGCCTGCTCCGGTGCCAGCAGCGGCCCCGGCCCGAGGACCTGGCGCGCCTGCCTGGTGTGCTCGACCGGCACGAAGTACGGGTGGGCGCCGGCCGCGCGGTCGCGGGACAGCTCGAGCATCTTCGGCCCGAGCGCCGCCAGCACGCGCGGCGCGTCGGCCGCACGCGGCGGCGCGTACGGCGCCGCGTCCATGGCGTCCAGGTAGGCGCGCATCGTGGCGAGCGGCGGGCCGTAGGAGTGGCCGCGAATCCCCTCGACCGCGGGTCGGTGGCTGACGCCGATCCCGAGCAGGAACCGACCCGGGAACGCCTCGCAGAGCGTCCGCTGGCCGGCCGCCATGGCCACCGCGTCGCGGGCGTAGATGTTGGCGATGCCCGGGGCGACGGCGATCCGCCGCGTGGCGCTCAGGAGCAGCCCCGCCTGGGCGAACGCCTCGCGCCCGCGCGACTCGGGAAACCAGAGGGCACCATAGCCCAGATCGTCAAGCTCGGCCGCCGCCTCGGCGACGGCATTCCATGGCTGCAGCTCGAGCTGAAAGGTCCAGATGCCGATCCGACCGATGTCCACGCTCGCCTCCACTGATTCCAGGCGTTTCACGACATGCCCACCAGGCATGCTCCGTGACGATCTCAACGAACGCGGCCGCGGGATCCTATATTCCGGCCGACACTAGCCCCCAGCTCCTCAGGGCCACCAGGTGACCATGTCAACCCGAGTGCGGGCGAGCTGCGCCGAGGCGCTGGAGGCGACAGACCCACTGGTGGGCGCGGGCGAGCTGGAGAGGGCCAGGGGAGTTCTCGGCAGTATCAGCATGCCGCGCTCCAGCCACCACGATCTCAGACCGCTGTAGGACGACAAAATGCCGCGGCCTTGCCTGAACCTGACCTCGACCGAGAGGCCACCTCGACGACCGCGCCTCAGGGCTGGTCATCGTCGGGGCGCGGGCGGGAGACCCAGAGGACGAGGACCGCGGCGGCGGCGAAGATCGGGATTCCGAGCCCGAGCGCCGAATAGCCGCCGGTCGCCAGCAGGAGCCCGCCGACCGCGCCGCCGACGGCCGTGCCGAGGCTGTTCGCCGACTGGTTCGCCGTCATCGTCGTCGCGCGGCCGGCCGGCGACTCGGGAATCAAGAGCGTCATGGCGGCCGCCTCGACCAACCCCAGCAGCCTCGTTCCTCCAGCGGCGAGCCCGATCGCCACGATCGGTCCGAACGGCGCGACCAGCGCCGCGGTGAACCCCAGCGCGGCGAGCGGCATCAGGCCGCCGATCAACGGCCGGAGCGGAAGCGTCCCCAGGCGACGCCCGGCCAGCAGGCTGCCCAGGAAGTGGCCGGACCCGAGCGCGGTGTACCCGAAGCCGGCCTGTTGACTGCTCAGCCCGTACTGCTCGATCAGAAACGCTCCCAGGTAGGTGGTCAGGATCCAGATGAAGGTGCTCCGCAGGAACGCCGCACCGATCACGCCGAGCGTGGGGCGGTGACGAATGAGCGGACCGTAGGCGCCGAGCAGGGTCGAGGACGCCGCCCGGCCCTCGGACTCGCCACCCGCCGGGAGCAGGCGCGTTGCGAGGAGCAGGGTCAGCAGCGCCACGGCCCCGAGTGCACCGAAGGCCGCGCGCCAGGTGTCGGCGAGCGCTGCAACCGTGGTCAGGGCAGGAATGCCGACGATCGCGGAGCCGGACAGCGCCGCCACGACGTAGCTCATCGCGCGCATCCGGGCCGCGCCCGAGAACTGGCCGCCGACGATCGCGAGCGCGACGGGCGCGACGACCGCCCGTCCGAGGGCGCCGAAGATCGCCGCCAGCAGCAGGAGCTCGAAGGTTGGCGCCAGTCCGGTCGCGAGCGCGCCGACGGCAGTGGCGGCCGTTCCGGCGAGCAGCATCAGGCGGTTGCCGAAGCGATCGGCGATCGGTCCCATTGCGAGGCCGAGCACGGCCGCCGTGGCGTTCAACAACGCCGGGACCTGGCCGAGGAGCGCGACGCTGGTGCCCAGCTCGCTCGCCACCTGGGGGAAGAACGGCCCCAGCGCGTACGAGTTCAGGACCGCGATGAACGCCGCCGGGCAAACCGCCAGCAGAATCAGGCTGCTCATGCTACGCCCGCGCAGGCGCTCGTCCCGGCTCCCGCGCGCGCGCTATCGGCCCCGCAAAGGGCCGCGGTCCAGGGTATTCAGCTCGGCGGCAGTCCGGCGCGCCGCTGCGCCCGTCACCGAAGCACCCGTACTCGTCGGCATGTCTGCCCAGATTCCGCTCATCCACCGGACATCTCCCACGGTCAGGACCGCGCCTGGGTGCAGCCCTGTGAGCGTGGGAAACCGGAGATGGCGTACATGAATCGATGCCCCGAGCGCGCGAAGACGTCGATCGAAGGAGGGGGCGCGCACCACGTCACCACCCCCACGGTAGACGCCGAGACACCTACGTGCGAGGCATCATCTCGCGCTGCGCCCCTCGCACCGCGATATGCGGGGCGCGCACGCCATCCTGGAACCGCCGCGTCACCTGGCATCCTGGCGGACACCTCAGCCTGGGTCGAGCAGCGACTGGCTAGCAATCACGTGCGATCCGTGGTACCCTGCGTGCCGATATCCTGTCGCGCGAATCGGACTGCCACGATGCACCTCACCGGGTGGCACGGGAGGACGCGCAGCGATCCCGGAGCCTTCCCATCGAGGTCATCGGAACGAGATCGGGTGCCCGTGAGCGACGGCGCCGTCGCTCGTTCCCGCGGATGGGAGGGTGGCCATGTTTGAGCTCAAGCTGCTGTCGAGCGAGAGCGTCCCCGGGGCGCTCGCGAAGGCGGAACGCTACCGCCTGCTCAACCAGCCCTGGGAGGCCGAATGCATCTATAACGATGTGCTTCAGGTTGACCCGGACAACCAGGACGCGGCAGTCGGCCTGCTGCTGGCGATCACGGACCAGTTCGAGGACGGGTTGCGGGACAGCATGCAGAAGGCCCGGGCAGTCTTGCCGCGCATTCGCGACGAGTATCAGAGGACGTACCACGCCGGAATCATCTGCGAGCGGCGGGCCAAGACGATCCTGCACCAGGCCAGGCCCGGTTCAGGCGTGATGGCCTACGAGCTGCTGCGCGAGGCGAAGGGCTGGTACGAGCGGGCCGAAGCGCTCCGCCCGGCCGGCAACGATGACGTGCTGCTACGCTGGAACGCCTGCGCGCGTCTCCTGATGAGCCATCCCCAGGCGCTCGCGGCGGCCGCTGAGAGCTTCGTGCCGTATTCGGACTGACGAGCGGCAGATGGACGCCGGCGTGACCTTGCTCGAGCGCCGGGACCATCTCGACGAGAAGGTGCGCGGGACCACCAGCTGAACACTCGCGGAGGGACAACGATGACCGCGGTGCCCCAGGAGATCAGAGCAGAGCCGCTTCCGATGGCTGCCGAGTCCAGGCGTCGCGACGCCTGGTGGGCCGAGCCGCTCGCGGTGGTCGTGGTCCTGACGAGCTTCGGCCTGTACGCGCTGTGGGCGGCGCTGCAGAACGGGAACTACTACGCCGCGCCGTACCTGTCGCCGTTCTACTCGCCCTGCATCTCGGTCAACTGCGTGCACGTCACCCTCCCCCTCATCGGCTCCTGGTGGACTCTGTCGCCGGCCTTGCTCATCCTGGGGATCCCGCTCGGCTTCCGGGTGACCTGCTACTACTACCGCAAGGCCTACTACCGGGCCTTTTTCTGGTCGCCGCCAGCCTGCGCCATCCCGGACGCGCGCCGGGGCTACTCCGGCGAGACGCGCTTCCCGTTCGTCCTCCAGAACTCCCACCGCTACTTCTTTTGGCTCTCGCTGGTGGTGCTGGCCTTTCTCTGGTGGGATGCGCTGCTGGCGTTCCGCTTTCCAACGGGCGTCGGCATCGGCCTGGGCACGGTCGTGCTCGTTGTGAACGCGACGTTGCTCACGCTGTACTCGTTGTCGTGCCATTCCTGCCGCTACCTGTGCGGCGGCTACCTCGACTCCTTCAAGGACGCGCCCATCCGCTACCGCCTGTGGCGGTGGACGAACCGCCTGAACGCGCGCCACCCCCACTTTGCCTGGATCAGCCTGTTCGGGGTGGCGCTGGCCGACCTGTACGTTCGGCTGGTCGCGATGGGCGTGATCACGGACCCCAGGATCGTGTTCTGATGTCCGTCGAGGATCGATTCGAGACCCACGAGTACGACGTCATTGTGGTCGGCGCCGGCGGAGCCGGCCTGCGCGCCGCGATCGAGGCCTCGGCCCAGGGCGCGAAGACGGCGCTCGTCTGCAAATCGCTGCTGGGCAAGGCGCATACCGTCATGGCCGAGGGCGGCATCGCCGCCGCTCTGCGCAACGTCTGGAAGGAGGACGGTTGGGATGTCCACTTCCGCGATACGATGCGCGGCGGCAAGCTGCTGAACAACTGGCGGATGGCCCAGATCCACGCCCAGGAGGCGCCGGATCGCGTCCTCGAGCTCGAAGAGTGGGGGGCGCTCTTCGACCGCACGAAGGAGGGGCTGATCCTGCAGCGCGACTTCGGCGGCCACCGCTACGCTCGCCTGGCGCACGTTGGCGACCGGACCGGCCTGGAGATGATCCGCACCCTCCAGCAGCACGCCGTCCACAAGGGCATCGACGTCTACATGGAGTGCACGATCCAGCGGCTGCTGACCGACGACGGGCGGGTCAGCGGGGCCTGCGGCTACTGGCGGGAGAGCGGCAAGCTCATCCTGTTCAAGTCGAGAGCGGTCGTGCTCGCGACGGGCGGGATTGGGAAGATCTACCAGATCACGTCGAACTCCTGGGAATACACCGGCGATGGCATGGCGATGGGGCTCGACGTGGGCGCCGACCTGATCGACATGGAGATGGTCCAGTTCCACCCGACCGGGATGGTTTGGCCGCCCAGCGTGCGCGGCATCCTGGTGACCGAGGGCGTGCGCGGCGACGGCGGCACGCTGAAGAACTCCGAGGGCCGACGGTTCATGTTCGATTACGTGCCGGACTTCTTCCGGGCGGAGACGGCGGAGACCGAGGAGGAGGCAGACGCCTGGTACGCTGACAAGACCAAGCGCCGCACGCCCGACCTGCTCCCGCGCGACGAGGTCGCCCGCGCGATCAACACTGAGGTGAAGGCCGGCCGCGGCAGTCCCCACGGCGGAGTCTTCCTCGACATCGCCTCGCGGCGCGACCCGGAGTACATCCGGCGGCGCCTGCCGTCGATGTACCAGCAGTTCAGGGAGCTGGCCGACGTCGACATCACCAAGGAGGCGATGGAGGTCGGCCCAACCTGCCACTACCAGATGGGCGGCCTGCGCGTGGAGGCCGACACGGCGGCGACGACCGTGCCGGGCCTGTTCGCGGCCGGCGAGGTCGCGGCCGGGCTGCACGGCGCGAACCGCCTCGGCGGGAACTCGCTCTCAGATCTGGTGGTCTTCGGGCGGCGGGCCGGGCTTCACGCCGCCGAGTACGCCCTGGCGCAGTCGGTAGTGCCGGCCGTGGACGACGGACAAGTCAAGGCGACGACGAGCGCGATGCTCGCGCCGTTCGAGACCGTCGGCGGGCAGAACCCGTACACGCTCCACGCCGACCTCGAGGCGTGCATGCAAAATCTGGTCGGGATCATCCGCACCGAATCGGAGCTGGAGCAGGCGCTGGACGAGATAGGACAGCTCAGGGAGCGTCTGGCGCGCGTCTCCGTCCAGGGCAACCGCCAGTACAACCCGGGCTGGCACCTCACCCTCGACCTGCACTGCGCGCGTATCCGTCCGGGGGAATCGCCAGTACAACCCGGGCTGGCAACTCACCCACGACCTGCACTCGATGCTGACCGTCGCCGAGGCTGTCACTCGCTCGGCGATCGAGCGCAAGGAGAGTCGCGGCGGGCACACCCGCGACGACTACCCGGGCCCCGATCCTGCCTTCGGCCGCGTGAACGTCGTGACGCGCCGCGCCGGCGGCGAGATGCGCGTCTCCCAGGAGCCCCTGCCTGAGATGCCCGAGGAGCTGAAGCGAATTGTCGAGGAGAAGGTCTGATGCCAGAGTCCGGAGCCCAGGTCACGATGCGGGTGTGGCGCGGCGACGCCGACGGGGGCACTTTCGAGGACTACCAGATCCCAGCCGCGGAGGGCATGGTGGTGCTCGACGTCATCCACCGCATCCAGGCCACCCAGGCGCCCGACCTGGCGGTACGCTGGAACTGCAAGGCCGGGCGGTGCGGGTCGTGCAGCGCCGAGGTCAACGGGAAGCCCAGGCTGATGTGCATGACGCGCATGAACCACTTCGCGCCGGGCGAGCCGATCACGGTCGCGCCGCTGCGGACGTTCCCGCCGATCAAGGACCTGGTGACCGATCTCTCGTACAACTACCAGAAGGCGAAGTCGGTGCCGGCCTTCAAGCCCGGGCCGAAGGAGGCCGACGGTACTCGCCGGATGTACCAGGAGGACGTCGACCGCGTCCAGGAGTTCCACAAGTGCATCGAGTGCTTCCTCTGCCAGACCGTCTGCCACGTCATCCGCGACCACGAGGAGAACAAGCCAGCCTTCGCCGGGCCGCGCCTGTTCGTGCGGCTGGCCGCGCTGGAGATGCACCCGCTCGATACGAACGACCGCCTGGGGCTGATCAACCAGCAGAGCGGGCTGGGCTACTGCAACATCACCAAGTGCTGCACCGACGTCTGCCCCGAGTCGATCAAGATCACCGACAACGCGATCATCCCGCTCAAGGAGCGCGTCGTCACCGAGTTCCACGATCCAGTGGTCTGGGCGTGGCGCAAGCTGACCGGCCGAAAGAAGGTTGAGCTACCGGTGACCTCCGGGTAGGCGGCGGGGGCCTGTAACCGTCGCGCAGGGGCCCACGCTCGAATGCATCCGGCAACGTGCCCCGGGATCCGGACCACTTCCACGGCGGCCGTCCGGCAGCGGACTCTCCACCTCCCATCATTCATCGAAGTCCCAGTGCGCGCATGCACGGCCGTGGCCGACTGGCTAGACCGAGCCGACGAGCAGCAACGCAGGACGATTCTGGAGGCGCTTCAGCTGTCGGTAACGGCGACGCCAGCCTCCGCGACGATCATGGGCGTGCTGCCAATCGTGCCGCCCCCGTTTATCACTGAGCAGCCGTCATCTCGGCCACGATCAGGCGGTAGTCGGCGCGCGGCTTGAAGCTGACGCGTTTGGTTGCGCCGTACACCACGACCTCCTGGAACAGCTCGAGCCACGGCTTCTCGTCGTGGATGATCTGGGTCGCCTCGGCATACAGCTGCTTACGCTGCTCCTGGTCCAGGCTGAAGCGCGCCTGCTCCATCAGCTCGTAGAAGCGCTGGCCCGGCTGGGAGCCCGACCAGTACTTGCCGCCGAAGCCGTTTGGGTGGAAGAGTCGCCAGAGCGAGCCGTCGGCGTCGAGCAGGGTGCTCTGCGGGTTGATCAGCAGCAGCCCGTTCGGCGGCGTCGTCCGCTCGTTGTTGATCTTCTGGCGCTGGGCCATCTCCATCATCTCGACCTTGGCCCGGATGCCCACCTTCGACCACATGTCGGCGATCGTCTCGAGGAGCTGCTTGTCGTTGACCATCGTCCCGCTGCCGGCCAGCAGCGTCAGGTCGATCCCGCCGGCGACGCCGGCCTCGGCCAACAGCGCCTTCGCCTTCTCCGGATCGTACGGGTACGGCTTGAGGTTCGGGTTGTAGCCAAAGTCGGTGTCGGCAAGGCCCCCGCTGAACGGCTTGCCCTGGCCGGCGTACAGGTTGTTGACGATCGAGTCGAGGTCCAGCGCGTAGTGCATCGCCTGGCGCACCCGCTTGTCGGAGGTCGGCTCCTGGGTGGCATTGATCCAGAACGTGACGGTGCGCGTGGCCGGCACGGTTAACACCTGGGTCGTCCGCCCCTCCTGGATCGCCTTGAGCTGGTCCGGAGGGACGTTCGTGACGACGTCGAGCTCGCCCTTCTGGAGGGCGCTGATCCGGGCGAAGTCGTCCGGGATCGGCTTCCAGGTCACCCGCTCCACGCCCGGAGCACCGCCTTCCCAGCCCCACCACTCACGGTTCGCCTCCATGACCAGGCGGTCGTCCTTGACCCACTCGACGAACTTGTACGCGCCGGACCCGATCGGCTTGCGGGCCAGCTCGTTGTTGCCGTCTTCGGTGCTGGCGAGCCGCGCCGGGTAGATCTGCGATCCCATCTGTGCCATCCGCACGGGGATGAGCGGGTCGGGCTTCTCGGTCGTCAGGCGAATCGTCTGCGGATCGGCGATCTCGACCGACTTGATCGTGGCGAACCCTGACTGTACGACGGTCTTGCCGGGCTCGAGCAGGCGATCGAGTGTCGCCTTGACGTCCTCGGCGGTCAGGGGCGAGCCGTCGTGGAACCTGACGCCCTGACGAAGCGTCAGCTCCCAGGTCGTCTCGTTCGTGTTCTTCCAGGCGGTCGCCAGGCCGGGCACGAGCTTGAGATCGGTGTCCCAGCGGGTCAGCGTGTCGAAGATGTTGAAGAAGTAGTTGACGTTGAGGACCTGGGTGCTCTTGCCTGGGTCCATCGTGACCGCGTCAGCCGGCTGAGAGATCACGATCTGCGCGCCGCTGCCCTTGGCGACCGGCTTGGCGTCGTCCTTGGCGGCCGGCTTGCTCTCTGCCGGCTTGGCCTCGGCGGCCGGCTTGGTGTCGGCCGGCTTCGCATCGCCAGCCGGCTTGGTGTCGGCCGGCTTCGCATCGCCAGCCGGCTTGGTGTCGGCCGGCTTCGCCGGCGCCTGGGCCGCCGGCTGGCACGCCGCCAGCAGCAACCCGAAGACGGTCAGGAGCGTCCAGAGTGTCCGTGCCGAGTGCCTTGTCATGCTGCCTCCCAGGTCTTCCTTCTTCTCACGGCGCACCGGGTGTGCCGCGGATAGAGCGCGGGTCGAGCCAATCGCGCAGCGCGTCGCCGAGTAAGTTGACGCCCAGCACGACAATCATAATCGCCAGCCCCGGGAACGTCGCCGTCCACCACGCAAGCTGGATGTAGCTGGCCGCGTCCCTGAGATCTGACCCCCAGCTCGGCGTCGGCGGCTGCACGCCAAGCCCCAGGAAACTGAGGGTCGCTTCCAGGATGATAGCCCGGCCAATGTCAAAGGTGGCCAGGACGAGGATTACCGACAGGACGTTCGGGAGCAAGTGCTTCAGCAGGATTCGCGGGCCGCCCGCCCCGAGCGCTCTGGCTGCCTGGATGTACTCCCGCTCGCGCAGACCCAGCGCGAGGCCGCGCATGATCCGCGCGTGCCCCACCCAGCTCCCAATCGCCAGCACCACCACGAGCACGCCGAAGCTCGGCCCGGCCACGGCGATCACCGAGATAGCGAACAGCACGAACGGGAACGCAAGCTGGACGTCGATCAGCTTGGTGACTACGCCGTCGACGGGCCCGCGGTAGTAGCCCGAGATCAGGCCGAGCGTCGAGCCGACCGTCGCCCCCAGCACGGTGGCCGCGATGGCGATCGGCAGCGAGACCTGGGCGCCCCAGAGCAGGCGGCTGAGCACGTCTCGCCCGGTACGGTCGCTCCCAAGCAGCCGCGTCGGTCCGCCGCCGGCTTCCCAGACGGGTGGTCTCAGCCGCGCCCCGAGCTCGGTCTCGGAGGGCGAGTGCGGTGCGATCCATGGCGCGGCGAGCGCGACAACTAGGGCCAGGAGCACTGGGATCGCCGGCAGGATCAGCTTCCACGGCACCCGTCGTGCCCGGCGTCGAGGGGCCACAGCCGGCTGCGGCAGCGCAGCCGTGCCCTCCAGTGTGGTGCTCACCCGAAGCCCCGCCAGCGGACCAAACCGGGATGATCGAGAACGAAGCATTCCTCTAAAGATCGTCCAACGCTCGTCATGCGCCCTCCACCGTGTGACTCAGGCATGTCGGATGCGCGGATCGAGACGGCCGTAGAGCAGGTCGACGAGGAGGTTGATCAGGACGAACGTCAGCGCCAGCACGAAGACGCCGGCCTGGACCACCGGATAGTCGCGGGTGAAGATCGACTGGACGGCCAAACGGCCGACGCCGGGCCAGGCAAAGATCGTCTCGGTCACGACCGCCCCGCCGAGCAGTGTGCCAAACTGGAGGCCAGCCAGGGTGATGACCGGGACGGCCGCGTTTTTCAACGCGTGGCGCAAGACCACGGTCCCCTCGCGTAGCCCCTTCGCCCGAGCCGTCGTCAGGAAGTCCTGGCCGAGCACTTCGAGCATGCTCGTCCGAGTGAGTCGAGCGAGCAGCGCGGCGAACTGCGCGCCGAGCGTGATCGCCGGCAGGATCAGGTGCTCCGGTCCGCCTCGTCCTGACGTCGGCAGCCAGTTCAGCCAGACGGAGACGAGCAGGATGAGCATGATGCCCAGCCAGAAGGACGGCGTCGACTGCCCCACCACCGCGAACCCCATCGCCAGGAAGTCGGTCAGCCGCCCACGATGGATCGCCGCCAGGATGCCCATCGGCAAGGCGACGACGGCTGCCAGGATCAGGGCGACGAACGCCAGCTCGAGCGTCGCCGGCAGGCGCTCTAGGACCAGGTCCATCGCCGGTTGGCCGTGGCGGAAGCTCGTGCCGAAGTCGCCGCGCAGGGCGTCGAACAGAAACTGCCCGTACTGGACGTAGATGGGGCGGTCCAGTCCGAGCGCGTGGCGCAAGGCCTGCAGCTCCTCGACTGATGCATCGCCAGGCAGCATCGTCGATGCCGGGTCCCCCGACATCCGCAGCGCGGCGAACGCCAGGGTCACTACGCCCAGGGCCACAAAGGCCGTGTGGAACAGCTTTTGGACGGTGTATCGCAGCATTGCGCGAGACCCAGATCCCCGTCGATCCCGACGTGCCAATCGGGCGGCTGTCGGCAGTATGCGTCACGAGATCGATCCTGGCAAGCAAAGCCGGCGGCGCTCGTCAGGAAGGGCGCAGGACCACCAACGAGCAGAGGTCCGGATCCAGGTAGGCGCCCGCCGCGCGAGCGACGTCCTCGACCGTCACGGCGCTCACCCGGCGCAGGTACTCCTGGAGCGGTGGCTCGACGCCGAGCACCTCTCGATCCGACAGGTACTGCGCGTAGGAGATTCCCGTCTGGAGCGTGAGGACGGCCCGACCCTCGATGTAGCTCTTGGCGTCGGCCAGCTCCGCCGGCGCGAGCGGCTGCTCGCGTAGCCTGCGCAGCTCCTGGACGATCAGCTCGAGGACCGTGTCGACGTTCTCTGGCGAGGTCCCGACGAACGCCCACCAGGCCCCAATGTCAGTCAGGGTGCTATACGACGAGCCGACAGCCGGGGCCAGCCCGCGCTTGTCACGGATCTCGCGGATCAGCCGACGCCCTACCTCGCCGAGCGTCGCGCTGATGATGTCGAGCGCGTAGGTGTCAGGGTGATCGGCGCCCGGCGTGGGTAACCCGAAGGCGATCTGAGCCTGACTGCCGACGGTACTTTCCTCGACGCGGCGCGGCGACGGCGCCGGGAGCGGGGCCGCCTCGAAGCGCGGACCCGGGCCGCTCGGCATCCGCGCGAACGCGGACTCCACCTTGGCGACGACGTCCTCGTGGCGCTGGTTGCCGACCACCGTGGTGACCATGTTGCTGGTCCGGAAGTAGCTGTCTCGAAACTGGGATAGCACCCGGCGGTCGGAGTTATCCAGCGTCTCGCGGCTGCCGATTGGCAGGTTGCGGGCCGGATGATCGGCGAAGGCGGTCCGAAAGAACAGCTCCACGGCGTATCGGCGCGGTTCGTTCTTGCCGCGGATCAGCTCCTCGAGAACGACCTGCCGCTCCTTGTCGATCTTCTCCTCGGCGAACAGGGAGTTGACCAGCATGTCAGCCAGTATGTCGAGCGCCAGGTCGAAGTGATGGTTCTCGATGACCGCCTGGAAGTTGATGTTCTCGAATGACGTGTAGGCGTTCATCCAGCCGCCGACTGCGCTGATCGGCCCGAAGATCGCGTCCGGTCCGTTCCGCGTGGGCGTGCCCTGGAAGAACATGTGCTCCATGAAGTGGGCCGCGCCGACCGTCTCGTCGCGCTCGTCACGCGAGCCGCCCCGGACGCTAATGCTGACGGCCGTCACGTCGGCGCCTGGCCGCTCGCGGGTCAGCACCGCCATCCCGCTGGGGAGGTCGGCCCGCGTCGCGTCACTGCCGGTTGGCGCGGTCGCCAGCGGCTCACCCGCCGGGTCCGTGGCGCGGCCGATCATGGCTGCACCACGACCAGCGTCGCATCTTCTGGCCTCAAGTAGGCCGCGGCGATCCGCCGCACGTCGTCCGCCTGCACCGCGCGAATCCCCTGCCGGTACTCGTCCGACAAAACCGGCGAGCCGAACGCCTCGTCGCGGATCATCTGGGCGCTTTGGGCACTCGGCGACTCCAGCCCGACGACAAGGCTGCCCACCAGGTAGTTCTGTGCATTCGCAAGCTCCTCGTTGGACAACGGCTCGTCACGCAGGCGCGTGAACTGCGCGCAAAGCAGGTCGATCACTGCGTCGACGTTGTTCGGGTCGGTGCCGGCCGCGCCGAGCCAGATGCCGGCGTCCGGGAACAGCGATTGGCCGGCCGCGGGATCGTATGACAGGCCGCGCAAGTCGCGGATCTCGCGAAACAGGCGCAAGCCTGAAGGACCGAGAACAGCCACCGCCACCGCGATCGGGAATCGATCGTCGCTGCGCAGTCCGGGGAGCGGCCCGCCCAGAATGATTCGCGCCTGGGACGTGCCGGCCTTCTCGTCTACGCGTTGCGCGACGGCGGGTGGCGGCGGGACGTTCGACGGCGGCGCCGCCTCACCCCGGACCATCGGCTCGAACGTCGCTTCCAGACGACTGAGGGCGTCGCCCGGCTGCAGGTTCCCGGCCAGGGCCACCACGGTGTTCCGCCCGACGAAGTGGCGGTCGCGGTAGGCCACCAGCTCGGTGCGGCCCAGGCGAGGCGTGTTCTCCAGGTCGCCGGCTGCCGAGCGGGCCAGCGGGTGCTCCCCGAAGACGGTCTTGGAAAAGAGATCTGATGCGAGGACGTTCGGGTTCGCCCTACGAGCGTTCAGCTCCTCGAGGATCACCCGCGCTTCGTTCTCCACACGGTCCTGGGCGAACGTTGAGTTGAGGAGGATGTCGCCCAGCAGGTCGAGCATGACGTCGATGTCTGCCGAACGCACCTGGGCGCTGAGGATGACCAGCTCCGAGCCGCTCTGGGCCGATAGCGATCCGCCACGGACGGTGATCGGCCGCTGGACTTCGTCGGGCGAGGGACGGCGCTCGGTTCCCTGGAGGAAGAGCTTCTCCATGAACTTGGCCGCGCCAGCAGTCGCGTCGTCCTCGAAGCGAGCGCCGCCGCGGACGCCGATGCTGACGGCGACGATGTCAGGATCAGGGATGTGGCGTGCCAGGGCGGTGACCCCGTTTGGGAATGCCTGCCTGACGATGCCGTACCCGTGCGCTGCCTCGACCGACCCGCCGGCCGCGCCATCGTCGACGATCTCCACGCCGGCCGCGGCAACGGCCTGCCGAGCCGTGTCAGGCATCAGCAGCGGGAACCATCTATTTCGACGCTCGGTTGCTCGTGCACGGCATCCACCCGGGCTGGGTCGTTCGGTTCCCCAAGCATAGGTCGTGCCAAACCCGGCGGGCAACATTCGGCGCCGTGTGACGTCGCTACTTCCGACTCCAGAGCAGAGCGTACAGGTCGCGCAGCTCCTGTTCGGTGGGGGCGTCCGGCGACAGCGTAACGTGCGGTCGGAGCCGCCGGACCGGCGCCGCCACCTCGGCGTCGAGGTCGTGCCGGGTGGGGACCCGGCCGAGGGCGGCGAGCGTGGCCTGGGCGCTCGCCGAGAGCAGAGCATTTGCCACCAGGCGGGCGCCACTCGCGTGAGCAGCCTCGGCGGCGACCACCACGACAGTCGGCTGGGCGATCAGCGGATCCAGCGCTACCCAGGCGGTCTTGGCGCCCGATTGCCGGTCGCGCTCCACGGCCTCGAGACGGTTCGCGATCGCCAGGGCGTATCGACCGCTCGCGACAGCCTGAGACAGCGATTCCGCCCCGCGCCGTGGCGTAACGCCCTGAGTCGCTAACGACTCGAGCAGCTGCCCCGTCTCGGTGCGCCCGAGCCGCTCGACCAGTCCGGCAAGCCAGGTAAGTGGCTCCTGTTCGGCGGCAAGGCGGTGTGCAAATCGCGAATCGCCCAGATCCTCATAACGGGCTGGTCGCGCCGAAGGCGGTACCAGCTCGGTGTGGTACTGCAGCACGTAGTAGGTGGCCGCCATCGCGTGCCACCCACCACCCGGGTCGGCGTACTCGTGCCGAAGGGCGCCGGCCTCGGGTGGAGTCCAGCGCGCGGTCAGTCCGGCCCGGGCGAGCCTGGTGCCGGCATCGCCGACGTACACGTCCCAACCAGGGCGTCCGTCGTCGGTGTGCTTGAGCGCCAGGTCAAGCAGCTCGGCGTCGGGGCCGTAGGTCCACTCGACGCTCACGCCCGGGTGCGCCGACCCGATCACGGCCTGCAGGGCTTCGATCTCGGCTAGCGTGAGCTCGGCGTACACCTGGACGCTGCCCTCGGACCGGGCACGCTCTTCCCAGGCCGCGATCCGCGGCGCCGGCGAGGGACTTGGCCGCGCGGCGGGGCTCGGAGCGGCCGGGTCCGCCCCTGGAGTCAGGAGGGCGCAGCCGAGACTCGCCGACCCCGCGGTGACGACCAGGGCGGCGATCAGGCGTCGACGTGACCGTCGACCGGCGCGGGCATCTCGGGCTGACTGGTGGTGTGACGGAGAGTCCGACATCCGGCAAGCGCCTCTCGCCGGCGGATGATCCGCCACCAGGGCGCATCCTGACAACTTGGAGGCGGCGCCGGGTTGCGGGGCCTTGCGCGCCGCGCTCACCGGCGATGTCGCAAACATGCCCGCTCTCAGCAGGGCGTGCTATGGTCAGGACGAGTGCTGAGATGGGCCGCACCCGGCTCGTACGCGGCCGTCGAGACGAAGGTACCCGATGAACGATCGAGCTCTGCTCCTGATGGCCCACGGTAGTCGGAACGCCGAGGCCCGCGCGGAGTACGTCCGCATTCGCGATGCGCTTGCCCAGCGTTTGCCGGGCGAGACCATCGTCTTCTCGGTACTCGAGTTCCCGGACAGCGGCTATCTGCCGTCGATCGAAGAGGGCTGGCGACGCTGTCGCGAGGCGGGAGCGACGCGAGTCGCGGCCCTGCCGTTTTTTCTCTTCCCGGCCGGTCACGTTCGCGAGGACTTGCCGGGCAAACTGGAGCAGGCCCGCGACAGGGTTGGTCCTGCCGAGCTTGACGCGCTTCCGCCGCTCGGGCCTGCCGACGAGCTGCTGGACGTGCTGGAGGACCGCGCGACCGACGTGCTCGCGGAACATGGGGGAGCGGCCGACGCGGCCGTGGTTCTTGTCGGCGCCGGAACCAGCGATCCGGACGCCAACGGCGATCTCTGCAAGGCCGCACGCCTGCTCTGGGAGCGTCGCTCGTTCCCGCTCGTCGAGGTTGCCTGGGTGAGCCTCACGCAGCCGACCGTCCCCATGGGTGTCGAGCGGTGCCTCAGACTCGGAGCGAAGAGGATCGCCGTCGTACCCTACTTCCTGAATACCGGCGTCTTGCTGCGGCGGATCGACCAGCAGCTCCGGCCGGTTCGCGAGCAGCATTCCACGATCCCGATGCCGCTGGCGCCCCATATGGGGCTCCACCCGCGCCTGCTCGACCTGCTCGAGCGTCGCGCCCGCGGCGGGCTCGACGGCGAATGCGCACGCGAGGGCCTGCTCGCCGTCTGCGGTCGCCCGTCCTGCACCGACGTGGCGCTGAGCCGCGCCCGGCTGCTCCGCGCGGCCACGCTGGTCGGAGGATGATCCCGTCCGCGACTTCGAGAGGGGCGCGCGGCGAAGCGGCCCCGAAGATGCTCCGGGGCCGCTTCTTGGGTGGGCGTACGCCTGGACGTCAGGCTGCTACGCGGAGAGGCTCGCTGACCTTCTGAGCGGACTTGACGAACGTCAAGCTGTCGTTCTCGACGTCCACCCGAATCTCGTCCCCGGCCGCGTACTCATCGCCGAGCACCTGCTTGGCCAGCACATTCTCGACCTGCCGCTGGATCAAGCGACGGAGCGGGCGCGCGCCGTACTCCTCGTCGTAGCCGTTCTTGACCAGCCAGTCTTTGGCCGCGTCCGTGAGTGCAAGCTGGAGCTCACGCTCGGCCAGTCGCTTCCGCAGCTCGTCAAGCATCTTGTCGACCACCAGCCGTAGCCGCTCGGGCGCCAGTCGATGGAAGACGATGATCTCGTCAATGCGGTTCAGGAACTCTGGACGGAACGTGTCTTTCAGAGCGGTCATCAGCCGCTTCTCGATCGCCTGCTCGGCTGCCACCTCAGCGCTGCCGCCGACCTGGAAGCCGAACGTATCGCGCCGCTTCGAATAGGCGTCCGTCGAGCCGACGTTCGAGGTCATGATGATGATCGTGTTCCGGAAATCGACCGTTCGGCCGTGACCGTCGGTCAGACGTCCGTCGTCCAGGATCTGCAGCAGCGCGCTCCAGACCTCCGGATGGGCCTTTTCAACCTCGTCGAACAGGACCACCTGGTAGGGCCGACGCCGAACGGCCTCGGTGAGTTGGCCGCCCTGCTCGTACCCGACATAGCCAGGTGGCGACCCGAACAACCGCGAAACGGTGTGCGGCTCGCGATACTCGCTCATGTCGATGCGTAGCAATGCGTCCTCGTCGTCAAACAGGAAGTCCGCCAACGTCTTCGCCAGCTCCGTCTTCCCCACACCGGTCGGCCCGAGGAACAGAAACGAGCCGATCGGTCGACGAGGATCGCCCAGACCCGACCGCGACCGGCGAAGCGCGTCCGATACGGCCACGATCGCCTGGTCCTGGTCGATGACACGCAGATGCAGTGCGTCTTCGAGCCTGAGCAGCTTGTCGGCCTCATCTGAGAAGATGTTGCGCACCGGAATGCCTGTCCACTGGGCGACGACCTCGGCGATCTCGGAAGATCCGACCACCCGCTGCTCCGGTTCGACCGCGACCGCCTCGGGATGCTCGCCTTCCAGCTTGAGCCGCTCCTGGCGGAGTCGGGCCGCGGCCTCGTAGTCACGATTCTGCCAGGCCTCGTCCTCCTGTGCCGTCAGACGAGCGATCTGCGCGGCCGGGCTGTCGGCCTGTTCGCGCGCGGCGCGCAGCCGCACCTTGGACGCGGCCTCGTCGACGAGGTCGATGGCCTTGTCCGGAAGCGAGCGATCCTGGATGTAGCGGTCCGAAAGATGCGCCGCGGCGTCGAGCGCCTCGTCGGCGATCTCGAGGCCATGATGGTCCTGGTAGCGCGGCCGCAGACCGCGAAGAATCTGGACGGTTTCGTCGACCGTCGGCTGATCGACAAAGATCGGCGCGAAGCGGCGCTCCAGGGCTGAGTCCTTCTCGATGCCCTGCCGATAGTCGTCCAACGTGGTGGCACCGATGCAGTGCAGCTCGCCACGCGCGAGCGCAGGCTTTAGCAGATTCGCCGCGTCTAGCGCGCCCTCGGCGCCGCCGGTGCCCACGAGCGTGTGCAGCTCGTCGATGAACAGGATGATCTGACCGTTGGACGCCTTGACTTCTTCGACGACGCCCTTGAGCCGTTCCTCGAACTCGCCGCGGAACTTTGAGCCTGCCAACAGCGCGCCCATGTCCAGCGAGACCAGCCGCTTGTCGCGCAGCGGCTCGGGCACGTCGTTGCCGACGATGGCGCGTGCCAACCCCTCCACGACCGCCGTCTTGCCAACCCCGGGGTCGCCGATAAGGACTGGGTTGTTCTTGGTGCGGCGAACGAGGATTTCCATCAGCCGGAGAATCTCGTCGTCGCGGCCGATCACCGGATCGAGCTTGTCCTGCCTGGCGAGCGCGGTCAAGTCGACGCCGTACTTCTCGAGCGCCTGATATCGGGCCTCGGCGTTCGCGTCGCCGACTGGTCGGCCGCCTCGGACGCTCTCGAACGCGGCCTCGAGCGTAGCTCGGTCAAGCCCGTGCTCCGCGAACAGCCGACTCGCCGCGTCGTTCGGCTCAGCCACGGCGGCGAGCATCAGGTGCTCGGTGCCGACGAAGCTGTCGCCGCGCCGTTCGGCGTCGGCAAGGGCGCGTTGCAGCACCGCGGTGGCCCGGTTCGTCACGTACAGGGTGTTCCCCTGCGCGGCAGCGGGGCGCCGTGCGAGATCACGCTGGAGCGCATCCAGCAGCGGCGCGGGTGAAGTCTGCAGATGCTTGAGCGCGAGTGGCACAAGGCCGTCGCGCTGACCAAGCAAAATGAGGAGCAGGTGCTCGGTGTCGAGCGCGTTGTGGCGCAGCTTGATCAACAGCTCCTGGGAACGAGCCAGCGCCTGGCGCGCCTGCTCGGTGAGCTTGTCCACGGGAATCACGGTGGTCGCCTCCTGGCGAAAACTGTGCGTCTGCTCGCCCGGAGCCAACCCCCGAACTTGCTAATACCATTGTAAAGCTTTATGCGGTGGTGCCCACACTATTCCTGGCCGGACCGCGTCCGGCATCGGTCGGAAACAATGCTAGGATCGGCATCTAGTTCAACAGACGGATGCAGCGGCGTATTCCGCTGGCTCGCCCCGGCGCGACGTCCCACCGGTGGGTCGGCTACGCTCTGGGCGATGGCCGCGCCCGACCCCGAGTCCAGACTGGCACGTCGGCAGCGTTTGGCCGATCTGGCCCTGCTCGCCGTGGCCGTGGCCTGGGGCATCACCTTCGTCGTGGTGAAAGAGGCTCTGAATGCGGTAGGACCGTTCACCTTCGTCGCGCTCCGATTTGCCTGGGGCGCTGCCGCGATGGCTCCGCTCGTCCTGCTCGGGCGAGGTGTGATGTCCAGAGGAGACATCCTCCGTCCGAATGGGACCGTGTCGCTGGCGAGGGCGGGCAGCCTGACCGGTGCGTGTCTGTTCGCGGGCTACGCGTTCCAGACTGCCGGGCTCCAGGTGACGAGCGCGGGACGGGCTGCGTTTATCACCGGTCTATCGGTGGTGATCGTGCCGATCCTCGTCGCCCTGGTGGCTCACCAGCCCGTCGGGCGGGCGGCGGGCGCGGGCGTTGGCCTGGCAACGCTCGGGCTGGCGCTCCTATCCGCCGAGGCGCTGTCGATCGACCTCGAGACCACGGGCATCGGCGATCTCCTGGTATTGGGCTGCGCCTTCGCCTTTGCGCTCCACATTTTCCTCCTGGGGCGGTTCGCGCCGAGGCACGATGTTGTGCGCCTAACCACGGTGCAGATCATCACCGTAGCCGCGCTGAGTGGGATCGCGGTTGCGATCTGGGAAGCGCCAGCCTGGGAGGGTCTGGTTGCCGCCTGGCCAGCCGCCGCGTTCACCGGCGTGCTCTGCACGGCGCTGGCATTCGCCGTCCAGACGGAGGCCCAGCGGTTCACCACGCCCACCCACACGGCCTTGATCTTTTCGACCGAGCCGGTCTTCGGGGCGCTGTTCGCCGCTGCCTTCGCCGGAGAGCGGTTCGGCGGGACGGAGCTGGCAGGCTGCGGGTTGATCCTGCTCGGGATGCTCGTGGTCCAGCTCTTCCCGGCGCGTCAGCGTCCCGCGGCCGTACGCGACCAGTAGTGACTCGGCTAACGCACGACCCAACGCGGGCCTGCCAGCCGCGTGCTTGCCGTGCGCGCCGCCCCGGGATGGTCATGCAGGGTGGCAGGCTCACCCCTAGCCAAGGTCGCGGTTGGACGCTTGGCAGACCTGTTCGTCGCGAGCTGGGAACGCGAGCGGTCGAGACAGAGCGCTCAGGATCACCCCGCCGACTTGGGAGACAGGGCCTGGGCCGGTGCACCGATTGGCTGGCGACAGCTGCCAGGAGCGTCGGCATTGTCCCGGTGCGGGGTCGCACGCGACAATGCCGGACGGAACGCCAAGCTTGGTGGCCGCTCCTCCGGGTGCGGCTCAGGAGTTGCCGTGGATCTCCTCGTCACCATTCACAGTCTCTGGCGCTGGGCGGTGCTCATCGCCGCGGTCGTCGCGCTGGTCGCCGCGACCGCTGGCTGGCTCGGCGCCTTACCGCCGCTGCTGGCTGCGCGGCGGGCAGGCTCGCTGTACGCGCTCGCCCTGTCGGTCCAGTTCCTCATCGGCGTCGTCGTGTGGGTGGGCAAGGGATGGTATGCCGCTCCAGGCTACTTTCGCTTCGAGCACCCCACGATCATGCTCCTGGCGCTGGCGGTCGCCCACGGCGGCATGGCCTGGGCGAGGCGGGCTGGACGCTCCGCGCCCGAGCTTGCCGCGCGAAACGTCGCGATTGCAACCTTGGTCAGCCTCGTCCTGGTGATCGTCGGAATCCCCGGCGTCGTTCGCGGGATGTAGCGGTTGATGGTCATCCTGCCGGCGGCGTCGCTGCTCGTCAGCCTCGCGCTTAGCGCGGTAGCGCTGCGCCGCTACCTGACTCGTCGGCGACCGCACGAGCTCGTCTGGTCGGCCACCTTTTGCTCCTTCGCGCTGGCCGCCGGCTGCGAGGTCGCCGGTGCCGCCTGGGGCTGGACTCCCTTCCTGGCCCGCCTCTACTACGTCACGGGCGCCACCATGTCGGTCGGCTACCTGGCGGTCGGGACGCTGTACTTGCTGGCCCCGCGCCCGATCGCCTTCGCGGGGCTGCTGGTGGTCCTGGTCCAGAGCACCGCCGCGCTGCTGCTGGTCTGGCGGGCGCCGGTTGATCCGGACCTTCTCGCGGTGGCTGGCTGGTCCGCGCTGCAACGGCGCGGCGAATTGATCGCGCTGGCGATCACGATCAACTCGCTCGGGACCGCGATCGTCGTCGGCGGTGCGCTCGGCTCCGCCTGGCTGCTCTGGCGCGGACGTGCGCCGGCGGGACGGGCGGGTGGTCTCGCCCTGATCGGCCTCGGAACCCTGGTAGTCGCGATGGGCGGGACCCTGACCCGCTTCGGTCGGCACGAGTACCTGTACGCGGCGATGGCACCCGGCCTGCTGCTCATCTTCGCCGGCTATCTGCTGGCGAACAGGGGACCACGGCCGGAGGGGGCGCCAAAGGAACCCTTGAGCGTCTGAGTGTTCTGCCCGCACCCTTCGTGTAAGTCGCGTGGACACCCGAATCCTTTCGCCGTCGTCCAGGTGCTCTCAGGGGTCGAGCACATTCCGACTGGTGCGCAGGTGCAACCAGGGTGCTACGGGGTGCTCCGGCCGGGTTCGGCGTGGCCCAAGCCAGCGGCCGCTGACTCCGCTTTCGCCGCGCGCACGGTCCACCAGCACGAAAATGCCAGCGTCGCGCCGTTGACGACCATGTTGAACACCGTCACGGCGGCGAGGAACGCTTCCAGGCTGAGCGCTTCGAGCAGCCAGACTCGAGCCGCTGCCTTCGCCAGGGCAACCACGGCCCACGCCAGCGTGACGTGACCAAGCGCGCGGTGTACGCCGGGTGAGTTGACGTAACGGTCCGGGACCAACGCCAGCTCGCGGGCGAGCATCGGTACGAGCGGGCGGCGAAGCAGCAACGAGCCGAGCAAGCCGATCGCCCAGCAGACGTTCTCGACCGCCGGGGCGAGCAAGTAGGTCTCGACCGAGTCGAACGCGATCGCCAGCGACCCCTGGACCAGGATCACGGCCATCGGGACGAGGACGACCGGATCGAGCCTTCCAAGTCGACGAGCCTGGACCACGAGCGCGGCAAGCGAGACGGCCATGCCGCCGGCGATGCCGGCCGACGGACCGAACAGCCGATACAGCGCGTAGAACGTGAAGATCGGCGCGACGCCTCCGAGGGCGAAGCGGTTGCCCGCGGCCTGGAGTCTCGGCAATAGCTCGGAGAGACGTGGCTGATCCGGCAGGGCTGGCGGCGCGGTGGGCTCGGTCACGCGGGCTCGAGTCGGTGGATGGCCAGCGACAGGTTCTTCGGCTTGTCCGGCCGCACGTCGAACCGCACCAGGATCAGCTCCTCGGAACCGGCAAAACTGCTGACGAGGACGCTGCCCTCGCCGTATTCAGCGTGGTGGACCCGCTGGCCCCGCGCGAAGCTTGCCTGGCGCGTCGCGTTCGGATGCGCGGCACCAACCGCGCCGCCTTGCATCTGCGTCTTTGCTGGGTTCAGACGGGTGGGGCGCTCGGCGTCGCCATCGCGCGTCAACGGCGCGAAGAGCGGTCCTTCGTCGCCCCCAACTGGCCGGCTCTTGGGTCGCGAGACGCCACCATCTGGCTCGCCGATCCCGCTGGCCCGCCATGGCAACACGGGCCGGGGCCCGGCGCGGAAGCTGGCCTGACCGGTTCGCGCCGCGGCCACGCCGCGAAGGCCGCCGAGCGTGCCAACAGCTCGCCGCCCGCCACCGCCGGCGGCGCGGCCGAAACTGGTCTCGATCAGCGTGGGCGGGATGTCGGCCAGGAAGCGCGAGGGCGGATTGCTGCCCTCGGTGCCGAAGGTCGTCCGGCGGAAGGCGTGGAGCAGGTAAAGGCTGCGCATGGCGCGCGTCACGCCGACGTAGAAGAGACGGCGCTCCTCCTCCATCTGCTCGGCGCTCTCCTGCGAGCGCATGTGGGGGATGATCCCCTCCTCGACGCCCAGGATGAAGACGTCCGCAAACTCCAGGCCCTTGGCCGCGTGCAGCGTGATCAGCGTCACGGCGTCGGTCGCGCCCGACTGCAGGCTGTCGACGTCCTGAACCAGCGCGACTTCTTCCAGGAACGTGGCCAGCCCCGTTCCCGGCTCCAGGTCATCGTAGTCGCGAGCCTTGGTCCGTAGCTCCAGGACGTTCTGCCAGCGCTCCTCGCCCTCTTCAGACCCGTCGCGCACGAAGGCCTCGTAGCCGATCTTGCGAATGAGGTCGTCGAGCAGGTCGGAGAGGGAGCTGTCCGCACGCCGCGCCCGCGAACCTTCAAGCCGCTCGACGAACTCGTGCAGCGCCCGCCGCGCTCGGGACGCCAGCGGCGTCGCCGGCGGTGGACTCGTGGTGTTGGCGTCGTCGTAGCCCGAAGCCAGCTTGACCGCGTCGTAGAGTGGGATGCCGCGCCTATGGGCCAGACGGTTCACTTCGTCCAGCGTCTTCGCGCCGAGTCCGCGTGGCGGGACGTTGATGACGCGCCCGAGGCTGACACCGTCCGAGGCGTTCTGGAGCAGGCGTAGATAGGCCAGGACGTCCTTGATCTCGCGGCGCTGGTAGAAGCGAGTGCCGCCGATCAGCCGATACGGCATGCCGTAGCGCACCATCGCGTCTTCGACTGCGCGAGACTGGGCGTTGGTGCGGTACATCATCGTGGCATCGGCGAGGCGCCCGCCCGCCCGGCGCAGCGCTTCGATCTGGCGGACCACGAACAGCGCTTCGTCCTGCTCGTTGTACGCCTCGTGGAGTACAACCGGTCGGCCGCGCGGGTTATCGGTCCAGAGTCGCTTCTCCTTGCGCAGCGTGTTAGCCCCGATCACCGCTCGGGCGACGTCGAGGATCGTGCCGGTCGAGCGATAGTTCTGCTCCAACACGACGACGCGCAGCTCCGGGAAATCACGCTCGAAGTTGAAGATGTTCTTGACGTCAGCCTTCCGCCAGCCGTAGATCGACTGGTCCTCATCCCCGACGATGCAGATGTTGCGGTGCCTGGACCCGAGCAGCTTGACCAGCTGGTACTGGGTGACGTTGGTGTCCTGGAACTCGTCGATCATCTGATGACGGTAGCGGTCCTGGTAGCGCTCCAGGACGTCAGGGTACTCGCGGAAGAGCTCGACGGCTGTCCCGAGCAGGTCGTCGAAGTCGAGTGCCCGATTGTTGGTCAGCAGCTCCTGGTAGCGGGCGTAGGTTCGCGCCACGATCTTTGGCCACAGTCCGTCGGCTTGGTCGGCGTACCGTCGCGGCGAGATCAGCTCGCTCTTCGCGGCTGAGATGGCGCCGAGGACCGCGCGCGCTGAAGTCCGCTTGTCGTCGATCTCCAGCTCGCGCATCGCCTGCTTGATCAGCTCGAGCTGGTCGGCCTCGTCGAAGATTGCGAAGTGCGGGTCGAGTCCGAGGCGGTGTCCGTCGATCCTGAGCCAGCGCGCGCAGGTGGCGTGGAACGTGCCGACGGTCAGGTGGCGAGCCGGGCCGGCGCCCACCAGGGCGTCCAAACGGTCGCGCATTTCGCGAGCGGCCTTGTTGGTGAATGTCACCGCCAGCAGGTTGTACGGCGAGACGCCGAGCTCTTCGAGCAAGTAGGCGACGCGATGGACGATCACCCGCGTCTTGCCCGAGCCGGGCCCGGCGACGATCAGCAGCGGTCCCTCGGTGGTCGTTACGGCTTCGCGCTGAGCCTGGTTCAATTCGTCGAGCAGGCGCACGGAGTCGCAGAACCTCCAACCGCTGGGGACCTCTGCCAAAGTATATCAGCGGGACGGCGCGCTCCTGTCTCGTCCGCGTGTGCTGGCCGCGCACGTCGGTGAGCCGCCCGGTGCCCGCGGCTGCTTGCCCACCTTCCGGGGCCCTGTGCTATACTCGCCGGGCCGGCCGAAGTGGCGGAACTGGTAGACGCGCTACGTTCAGGGCGTAGTGGGCGCACGCCCGTCGGGGTTCGAATCCCCGCTTCGGCACCGAGCCGTTCCGACCACACGGGGCGGCTCTTTTCCTTTCCGCGGGAGTGGTGTTGTGGCGCATGGATCGGCGCTCCTGTCCGCGGGTCCGAGCTTCGAGCTTACGCCGGCGCTACTCGCCCTCCGAGACACGGCCGCGAGCTTCGTCCGCGAGCACGTCATCCCGAACGAATCGACGCTCCTGGAGCCGGCCGGCGCCTCTCCGGATCTGATTCGCGGGCCTTGATTGGCGCGGGGTGGCGGTCCTCTTCGAGGAAGTCGGGACGAGCCTGCTCGGCCCGCTGGCGCTGAACGGCGCCGCGCCTGACGAGGGCAATATGCACCTGCTCGAGGTTGTCGCCACGGCCGAGCAGAAGGCACGCTATCTTGCCCCGCTGGCCGCCGGAGACGTCCGCTCCTGTTTCGCCATGACCGAGCCGGGCGCCCGCGCCGGGCGCGCGATCCGACCGCGCTGCGCACCCGCGCGCGCCGCGACGGCGACGGCTGGGTGATCGACGGCGACAAGTGGTACATCGCGGCGCGGACGGCGCGGCGTTCGCGATCGTCATGGTCCGCACGAGTGACGATCCGGACCCTCGGCGCGGCGCGACGATGTTCCTGGTTGACGCCGGCACGTCAGGGTTCGAGGTCGTCCGCCACATCGGCAGCCTCGACCGACGTTCACCGGGGCCACTGCGAGGTCCGCTTCGTGGGCTGCCGCGTCCCAGATCGAGCGATTCTCGGCGAGGTTGACGAGGGGTTCCGCTACGCCCAGGTGCGGCTGGCTCCGGGCCTGGCTAACCCACTGCATGCGCTGGCTCGGCATTGCTCGCCGCTCGCTCGAGATCGCCGGCCGTCGCGCGCTCGAGCGCCACTCGGATGGAAAGCCCTCGGCGACCATCAATTGGTCCAGGCGATGCTCGCCGACTCGCAGATCGAGCAGTTGCCGCCGCGCGGCTGATGATCTGGCAGGCAGCATGGCTTCTCGATAGCGGGGCACACGCCCGCGAGGAGACGAGCATGGCCAAGGTGTTCGTCGCCGAGGTCGTCGGTCGGGTCGTCGATCGCGCCGTGCAAATCTGCGGGTCGCTCGGCGTGTCGGAAGACCTGCCGCTCGCGCTATTCTACCGAGAAGTCCGCCCCTTCCGGATCTATGACGGGCCCTCCGAAGTCCATCGCGCGGCCATCGCCCGCCGCTTCCTGCGACGACTCGAGCGGGCGCCAGACCGACGCGCGGGCGAGAAGCATGAAGATGGACCAGGCAGACCCGCGTGCAGCCGCCGCACCTGGCGGTGCCCTGGCGGATGCTGCCAAAACCCAGGAGCTCGTACCGCTTGCGCCGTTGGCCGCCCACCTGGCCGCGGCGGGGATGGTGGCCTCCGAGGCGCAGGTCCTCGGCGTCCGGCGGGTCGGACTGGGGCAATCAAATCTGACCTTCATGGTCGAGCTAGCTCGCGGGACCGAAGTCGTCCTGCGCAGGCCGCCGCCCGGTCCGCTGCCGCCGAGTGCCCACGACGTGTTGCGCGAGCACCGCGTGATGTCGGCGCTGGAGCGCGGCCCGGTGCCGGTCGCCCGTCCGCTGCTGGCCTGCCCCGACCCCGGGGTCATCGGCGCGCCGTTTTTTCTGATGGAGCGCGTACCGGGCGATGCGCTACGCTTCGAGCTGCCGCCCGCTTTTGTCGACGCCCCGCCGAGTGGGCGGCGCAGGTTTGGCGAGCGAGCGGTGGACGCCCTCGCGGCGCTGTACCGTCTCGACCCGGCCGAGATCGGGCTGGCGGACCTGGGCCGGTCGAGCGGGTACCTCGAGCGGCAGCTCCGTCGGTGGCGCGCCCAGCTTGAACATGCGCGCGTCCGTCCGATGCATGCCCTGGAGCGCGTCGGAGAGTGGCTCGCCGATCACCTGCCCGCCGGGCAGGACGAAGGTAGGTTGGTGCATGGCGACTACAAGCTCGACAACCTGCTCTTCAGCCCCCGCCCGCCGGCCCGCCTGCTCGCGGTGGCGGACTGGGAGCTGGCGACCCTCGGCGATCCGCTCGCCGACCTGGGTTGGCTGCTGGCCTTCTGGCGCCAGGCAGGGGACCCGCCCCCCGAGCTGAAGATCATCCCACGGCTGACCGAGCTGCCCGGTTTTCTGACCCGCGAAGAGCTGACTGAGCGCTACGCTGCGCAGACCGGCCGGCGCCTGCCAGACCTGACGTTCTACGTCGTGTTCGCGATGTGGAAAATGGCCGTGCTGCTGGAGGGCCACTGGGCGCGCCGCGTCCGCGGGACGGCCGACCACTTCGATTACGATTACCTTGAAGCGGGGAATCCGGCCTTCACCGAGAGGATTCGACAGATTGCCGAGTCGGGGCTAACCGGTTCCTAGCACAACCCCACGGTGAAGACGCAGAGTGTCATCCCGATCAGCTTCAGTTTGGCGCAGTACTAGCCGCGTCCGACGCGCACAGCGGGACGCTAGCGCTCATTCAACTCCTCGACGCCCCGCAGGAACGCCATGGCCTCGGCCAGCGGCGGATCGGCATCGGTGGCCGGGTGCAAGACGACCGTCTGCGTCCGAGCGCCGATGCCGGACAGCAGCTCAGCGAAAAGCTGGGCGCGCTCCGGTGGCTCTCGCTCGGCAAGCGGCCGCCAGGGACAACTCGAGATCGGATCTGTCGCGTCGGGGATGACGCCGATCCAGAAGGCCACCTGCCGCAGCGCGTCGCGGTTCCAGGGCGCGCCGACGTACTGCTCCAGGTCATACACGCCTGACGGGAACGGAAGCTCCACCGCCTCGGATCCGGCCTGGATCTCCTGGGCAGGCAGGATGCATGGCGCCGGCCCCGTCGAGGCGATGGCCGAGACGGACTCTGGATAGGCGAGGGCGAACTGGTGGGCCGCGTGGGCGCCGCGGCCGCTGGCGACGAGCAGCACGCGGTCGCGAAAACGGACCGTGTCGTTATCGCCAATCGCATCCAGGACCGCTCGCACACGTGGAAGCGTGTGGACGGAGTCGGCGGTCGCCTCCTCTGGAACGGACCAATCGCCGTAGGGGACCGTCGGGGCGATCAGCGCCCAGCCATTCGCTCGGGCGATGTCGACGAGCGGCGTGGCGAACTGCGGCCCGTTCTGGCCTTCTGGGTGGAGCGCCAGGAGGACCGGTACCTCATCCGCCGAAACCGCCCCCTCGGGAACGTAGCGCAGGACGTCCGCTTCGGCCACCGCCGTCGCGAGATCGGCCTGACGGGCGCCACGCACCGGCCCTAACAACAAAGTGCCCGCCACAGTCAGGAACAGCACCGCCAGGCTGGTCGCGACGACCCAGGCGCCGCGCCGCTCCAGCCGCGCCGGCCTGGCCGGCAGCACCGGCCAGACCGGCATGGCCGGCCGCCAGGCCACCCCGCGCTCCAGCCGCCTCCACGTCACGACCGTCGCGAACGTGAGCCCGACGGTGACGGCCTGGATGAGCGTGTTGGCGGTGCGCGAGCGATCGTAGAGGCTGGCCAGCGCATCGACGTTGTAGACGACGACGATCATGATGAGGTGAACGCCGTACGCCCGCAACGAGTTGGTGCCGAGCGGAAGCAGCAGCCAGCCGAGCGCGCGGCGGATGGGCACCCAGTACGCCGTGACCAATGAGTAGCTGAAGCCGGCCAGGATGACAAACGCGACGAGCCGTCCGAGCGCCAGGTTCGGCTTGTCGAACAGGAGCAGGTACCACTCGCCGGCCAGGTGGCCGACGATAGGCCAGCCTGCTAGCCGGCCCGTGTTGTGGCCACGCTGGACAAGGATCAGGAACGCCATGCCGAGGCCGAACACCGCGAGCACCAGGTGAATCGGGACACGCGCCAGGACGCGGCTCACCGCATCACGGTAATAGCCGATGACGAGCCCGTTGACGAAGATGACCTGCCACGCGGACACGGGAAAGTAGTTCACGTTGGTCGCCATCCAGGGCACGGTCGCCTGACTCGGGTACCACTGGTACGCCAGCCAGAGCAGCCACGAGCCAACCACGACCGGGACGGCATGGCCATCCCGCAGCGCCAGCAGGAGCAGTGGGGCCGTCGCGATCAGGATGGTGTACATCCACAGGATGTCGGTGCCGTGGTAGGTGTAGTGGAGCGTCAGGGTCCCGATGAGCAGTTCAACCGGATCGGTCAGCCCGAGGCCATAGTCGCGGTCGAGCCACAACCTGAGGGACGTAAACTGGAACAGGACGACGAACAACAGCGTCAGCCCGACCGTCGCGGCGTACAGCACCACGACGCGCCGAAGAATCGACTCGGCGGCGGCGACCCAGCCATCGCGTCGCATTCGGCCGCCGTACACCATCCCGATCACCAGCCCGGCCAGGAAGACGAATGCCTCCGCGGCCGACACGACGAAGCGATTGCCGCCGGTGAAGGGCGAGAACCAGGAGATGTTCGCCGCGTGATCGCACAGCATCGCGAACACGGCATAACCGCGAAGCAAGTCGAGCCGAGCGTCGCGACGTCCGTATTCCCGGTAGCGCCAGCGCCCGGACCCGAAGGCGCGGTCTGAGGGTGCGCGGTCGGGAGGTGCGCTGATCTGACTCGACATGCGTCGCCGGCCGTGCTCCTGGAGTTTCGTCGTGAGATCGGCCCCGATCATCCCAAGGGCAAGACCCAGTATGTCATGCCGAGCGCAGCGTCCCTGTCATTCCGAGCGCCACCCCCAGTCTGTCATGCCGAGCGCAGCGTCCCTGTCATCCCGAGCCCCACCCCCAGTCTGTCATCCCGAGCGGAGCGGATCTCATGCTGACGGGAGCGTGAACATGAGATCCCTCGCTCCGCTCGGGATGACATAGAGGCTGCTGATCCAGCATGACGAGGTAGGCTCGACATGCGGCAATTCCTGATCCGACGCTCGCTGACAAGGCACCTTAGCGATCCGCTTGGTCGCGCCCGGCGCCGCCCGGTATACTCGCCGGCCCTGACGACCTCACCGCGCGACTGGAGCGATGGCCGATCTCGCGAGCACCGCGCCCGCCGCGCCGCCTCGGTCCGATCGGCGTCCGAGACCGACCTGGATCTCGCGGCTGGCCCTGGTCCTGCTTGGCCTGCTTGCGCCGCTGTTGCTCGCCGAGGGCGCGCTCCGCATCGCCGGCGCGCTCCTGCCAGGCGAGTACCAGACGGCGAGCTTTCTCGAAGCGCATCCGGAGTTCGGGCGTCGCAATCGGCCCGGCCAGGGCTGGAAGCGGACACCCGAGTTCACGAGCTGGATCGAGATCAACTCCAGGGGCCTGCGCGGCCCGGAAATCGAGTATGCCAAGCCGCCCGGCGAGAAGCGCGTGCTGGTGCTCGGCGACTCGTTCACCTTCGCCGAGCAAGTCAGTCAGCACGAGACGTTTGTCCAGCTCGTCGAAGATCGCCTGAACGCGGGCGGTGGGCCGCCGCGGTATCGGACGCTCAACGCCGGCTCGAACGGCTGGGCCACCGCCAACCAGCTTGCCTTCCTGGCCAAGGAGGGGGTTCGCTATGAGCCCGACGTCGTGGTGCTCGCCTTCTACGTCGGGAATGACGTCTCCGACAATTACCGCCGGGTAGCCGGCGCGCGCGAAGCGGAGCGCGCCGACCTTGCCCTGCGCGGCGCCGACGCCTTCGAAGGTCCGCGCCGAATTCTGCGACGCTCCCAGCTGTACACGGTCGTCGAAACTGGCGTGCTGGCCAAGCTGCCGTGGTTCGCGCCCGAGGGCGCATCGGACGCCTCGGCGCGGCGGGCGCCGCGGACGCTCGACGAGGCGCGCGAAGCCTGGGCGATCACCGAGCGCCTGCTGGATCGCATGCGCGACCTGGCCGAGAGCCGAGGCGCAAGATTCCTACTGGTGGCGGTTCCGGCCGCCGATCGCGTCGCGGCCGGACCGCGCGCCAAAGAGCCCGATTCGGAACACGAGGAGGATGAGGACGACGCGCCCGTTCCAGGCTTCGAAGACCCGCACGGCTCGCTTGCCATGCTTGCCGATCGCCTGCATCTTCCGATGCTAGACCTGCTGCCGCCTTTTCGGCGCGAGGCCGCACGCTCACGCCAGCGGCTGTACTATCGGGTCAACGCCCACTGGACGCCGGCCGGCCATGCCCTGGCTGCGCGTGAGCTCGCCGAGCACCTGGCTCGCTCGGGGCAGCTCGGGGCAGCGGCCGCGGCCCACCTGCCTCCGACGAGCTAAACCTCAAGAGCCATCCGACGCGTCGCGCGGACGGCTCCCCCGAGGCCAGCGCGGTGGCTGGCCCGGACCGGCCCGCAATGGTCCGGGCCGGTGCGCGGGGCGTGGGTCAGCTACCATGCCCGGGGACCAGGCCGGCCAGTGGCTGAGGCTCGGCGCCACCGGCCAGAAGCTGGCCGTTCATCCCGCGGTCGGCGTGGAGCTTGCAGAAGAAGCGGAGCGCCCCCGACTCCGGGAAGGTGACCTCCAGGCGCACCCGCTCGCCGCCGGTCGGAATGTCCCGGTCCACCTGCTGGGAAGGCAGGCTGAAGTTGTGCAGACTCTGGGCGACGTTCCGGATCGCTAGCGTCAGCTTCTGGCCGGGGTTGCCGCGCAGAAACGTTCCCTTGAAGTAGTAGTCGCCGGCGTCCACGTCCTGGCTGCTCCTGCCCTGGGTCTCCCTGAAGCCGTAGTCGCTGTAGGCCCACTCGCCGAGCCTGATCTGCGCGGCGACCGGCGAGGCGCCCGGCGAGGCACCTGGTGAGGCGGCCGACTTGGACGGGGCCGCGGTTTTCGGCTGGGCGGTCGGGCGAGCCGGCGATGGCGAACAGGCGGCCGTGACTACGGCGAGCGCGCCCAGCACGGCCACGCGATGAATGAGCGTCATCAGTATCTCCTCCTGCCTGGAATGTCGGAGTAAAGCTCCGCCTGATGGCATGAACGTGACCTATCATCGCACCCATCCGGGTATTCGCGATCGCGTAGTCGGGCGGTCACGGCGAGCAGTCCGGGGTGGTGATGCGTCGCCAGCACCGCTCATTGGGCTGCGTCCAATCCAGGTCGGCGATGTTCCAGACGAACATCACGCGGATCGGTTTCGTGGAACTGGGCTGTGAGAGGCAGACGTCGCACGCCGGCGCCCGCGCAGTCCGACGGTTGTCAGCATCGCCATAGCTAGCCAGCCGACTACGCTGACCAGGGCTCCCACGTAGACCGTCGTCGGCTGGAAACGAAATTCCACCAGGTGCTCGCCTGGTGGCAGCGCAACCGCCCGGAAGAGGTAATTTGCCTGCTCGATCGGTACCTCGCCCCCGTTCAGCCAGGCCCGCCAGCCCGGGTAGAAGGAGTCGCTCAAGACCAGGTGCCCGCCGCGTACGGACGTGGCACGAACGACGACGTGATCGGTCCCGTACTGCTCGATCGTCGCGCTGTCGGCCACCAACGGTCGTGGGGAAGGCACGTACTCCGAGGCGTGCGCGACGCGGACCATCCCGGGCAACGAGGAGTGGGACGCTGGAAGCCCACCAGCGGGGTCCGGACGTTCCAGCAGCACCTGGCGCCGAAGATCGAACCCGCGACGCAGGAGGTGGACCAGCGCCCACTCATCGGGCGCTACGGTGACAGCCTCGCCCACGACTCGGGCGCGCGGCATCGCGGCGCGGTTCTCGTAGATCGTCGTATGCGCGTCCTCGTAAACGGGGGTGTACTTCTCACGATGCACGGGCAGCACGGAGTTGGTCCTCCCAGCGACCTGGTCGCGCATGGCGAGCCCCGCCAGTCGAAACTGGCCGAACGCGGCGACAGTCCGCACCTCGATCCGCTCGATGAGGCGTGGGCCGGCGAGCTGGAGGTCGGCCAGGTACAGGTTGCGCGGGTAGGTCCGGCCGGCCGGGTCCCGCGGCTCCCAGCGGTAGGCGACCGTGCCGCGGGCGTGCGACGGCGTGGGCAGCACCGCCGGGTCGTCATAAGCAGACTCAGCGGTCGCCGTACCCAGGGTGACCGTCAGACTTTCCGGGGGAACGCCCCCGCCCGAGACGACGATCTCGGCGATCGCGGCTCCATCCGCCAGCTCCGCTGCGCCGGTCGTCGCGGACAGCACGCGCACGGCATCAGCGCTGGTCGGCGCCAGTCGGAAGGCTTCCTGACCGAGCGAATTTTCGGCCGGTCCATCCAGCAGTGGGCGGGCGGGGTCGAACAGGACGTCCGCGGCTGCGATTCGACCTGGCGGCTGCCTTGGCTCGACGACGTACCGGCTATTCCAGAGGTCGAGCAGCTCATCGTCCACCTCGTTGACCCGAGTCCAGTAGCGTTCCATCCGTGCCGTGGGCAGCGAGCTGTAGCCGTACGGCTGGGCGATCCCAAATAGGGCCGGACGGCTGGTGATCGCGCTGTCCAGCCGGCCGACGATGAAGCTGCGCCCGAGACCATCCTGGGCGCCGAGGAAGCGCATCAACCCCGAGCTCTCGCGGAGTGAGCCAATCGGGGCCGTCGGATGGAAGGCGTGGGCGACCAGGAGCAGCTCCGCGGCCGCAACCGTGATCATCGCCACCTGGCAGCGTTGCCCTGTGCCTGGCCAGCGCTGCCAGATCGCGATGATCACCATCGTTCCCAGGGCAGCCGCTATGGAGAGGAGCGTCCACAGATTCGCGGAGTCGAGCGTAGCCATCAATCCGCGGCGGGCCTGCTCGGCCGACAGTGTCGCGCGGTCATGGGGCAGCGCGATGTACACGGACCGAATCCAGTCGAGTGAACCGAGGCGGTCAGCGTCGACCCACAGGCGCAGTCCGAGCAGGATCACGATCGCGGTAAGGGCGGCAGCGCCGACAGCCCCGACGGCCCGCGCGACGCGTCGGGAGCCGGAGTCCGCCAGCAGCCGATCCAGCCCAATGCCCGCCAGGACCGCCAACGCCAGCTCGATCACCACGCCGTACCGTCCTGGCATCCGCATCGACGAGAAGCCGGGCAGCGTCGCGACCCAGCCATACACGTCGACTGGGAAGTACCCGGCCATCCCGAGCGCCAGTCCGACGAGGGCCAGGCCGGCCAGCGGCAGCACAACTCGCCGTCGCCCGAGGCTCAGGCCAATCGGTGCCAGCACCGTCCCGACGAGGCCGACGTAGAGGGTGGTTTCCCAGTATGGATACAGTGACCAGGCATTGTGAGCGTCAGCGCGGAACAGGTACGGCAGCACGAGCGTGGCAAGATCGAAGGGCGAGAGCGCCCCGGCGGTCGCATCCGCATAGGGAACGTCGTCGCCCCGCGAGGAGAGCGCGCCCAGCTCATACGTCGGCACCACCTGGACCGCCGCGCCGGCGAGCCCGATCAGGGTCGTCCCGCCGAGGACGAGCGCCAGCCGTGGCAGCGTGCCTCGCAAACCTTGCGCGAGCGCACGCATCGGCAGGTAGCTCCAGAGAGCCACAAGGTCGACGAGCAGCACCTGCGGGTGGAGCCCAAGGCCGGCGAGGGCGAGCGCGGCGGCACCCAGCCCGGTCCAGGCCAGGGCTCGGCGACGGCCGGCGCGCAGCGCGAGGTCGGCGGAGGCTAGCAGCGCCGGCAGCCAGGCCGCGCTGCGCAGGATGTTGCCGTGGTCGAGGTGCCCAATCATGAAGGCACCAAGCGCGAAGGCCACCCCCGAGTAACCAGCCGCCAGGCAGCCGACCCCCAGCACCCGTGCGAGCCCGTAGGACCCGAGTCCGGCCACAAAGTAGTGGGCGGCCTGCATCAGGACGAACGCGATGTCCGGTGGAAAAACTAACAGCGCGAGGATGTTGGGAGGGTAAAGCATGCCGATCTCGCCGTCGGCCAGCAACGGGTAGCCGCCGAAGATCAATGGGCACCAGAGGGGGAAATTGCCGGCCTGCAGCTCGCGGGCGAACCAGGCCGTAAGCGGGTAGTAGAACGCGCCGGTATCGCGCTGGAGGCCGATCACACCAGGAACGACGAAACGACCGAACAGACCGAGCAGCACCACGCTGACGAGCCCGACGCTGAGGATCTCCCGGATGTGCCCTCGTGACATCAAGCCCGCGTCACGTTGGCGCGGCCGCCCATCGGCCTGGCGGATGCTAAGCACCAACGTGGGTCGGCGGGCTCTTCGCGGATCCACCAGCCCGCATCAACCGAGCAGCCCAGGTTCGCTCGGAGACCACAGCTCTCCTGCCACGCACCACCCGAGCGTCACGAAGCTGACGAGGATGGACAGCATCACCAGCGCGTGCACTCCCAGCGTGGCAGTGCCGGAGCTCGCGGCGACCACCACCGCGGCCAGCACCCCGGCGTTCACAAACATGAAAAGCCAGAGCAGCGATTTGACCACGAGGAGTGGCCAATCGGTCTTGTAGTGCATACATCTCCACGGCGTCGGCGCCTCAGGCGCGGTCGGTGGCGTGATCCTGGGTGGCGCGCAGCGATGATCCGGAGCCGGTCATGCCGAGGTGCACGGGCGGCGGATTGAGGTCGCTCGATCTCCGCCGAGCCCGGTTCGAAATCGGGCCTCGCGCTAGGATTCTCGATGGCGGTGTGACATTGAAATGTTAAGTTCTCCCGGGTTCGCTTAATCTTTCGTGGATGCTACTGACAACGGCTGAGTCGACGCAAGGTTCCTCGGCGGCGCGGTCACGGCCTCTCGATCGGTGCCTGACCCGGTCGAACAGGAGCCGCGGAGGGCGACTCGGCGACCGGTCCGGCGCGAACGATCGATGCCTGAGCAGGCGTGCCCCACGCCGCGATCTCCCTTGCCCAGCCGCGTAGCAGTCGCGGGATGGAGCGTCCGAACCTAGCCGCGCGCGTCAGGCTCACGGCGAACCCGACGGCGTGGAACTACTGGATGCGATCGCCGTCGGGCTCAGGGTCGCTCAGGAACGTCTGCGTCATGCGAGGCGCTCACCCGACCGATCATGTCGTGACGGCGGATGTCCGGGCGGAACGGTGACCGGCCACCATCGCATCAGGTGGCCAACAGCCAGACGGGCTTGGTGGCACTGCCACCAGGCCCGTCTGGCTGATCGACTACCGTGAATGAACGCTTAGTCGTCCGAGACGCCGCAGGAGAACTTACCGACGAACCGCGTCTCGTCAGCCACGAACATCCGACCGGTCGGCGTGTCGCGGACCTCGCCCAGGTAGACGTAGAAGTGGTAGTCGCCCGCGGTGAGGCCGCCACCAAGCTGCGGGCTACCAGCGGTGCCACCTTGACGGCCATGCCCTCGATTGGAGACGGTGAGCCCCGTCGCTCCCCTAAAGCGGGTTACGCCACCACCCTGGGCCTCGGGCGAGATGTTCGCCCGGAGCGCACTGGCGAATGTGCCGGTCGCATTCGCGGCCGCGAATGCGACCGGATTACCGACCTGGCTCTCGAGCTCATCGTTGTAGCGGACGATGATGCCGGCGGTCGATCCGGCGGGAACATTCTGGTAATTGACCTGGTAGAACAAGCCGGTCACCGTGTCACCGCCGCCCGGGAACATCTCATCGCTCACATTGGTCAGACCGTACATGGCTTGCGCTGGGCCGCACGAGCCGGTGAGCGTGCCGACGTGGCTCGCTTCGGCCGGTGTTACCAGGACGCTCGCCGCCAGCAAGGCGGCACCGGCAATTGAGAAAACCTTGCGCATCGTTCCTCCGAACAGAGTCTGCGTGAATGGCACCGCGCCGTGCGCGGACGATCAATGTTTCGTGGCTCCCAACAAGGTTCACAGTGGGTGACGTGCCCGTGACCACCTCCCGTGTCCCCACGTCCGATTCGGCCCCGCGGCGCTCCACGCCAGAGCGCGACAACACCGCGCCCTTGCGGTGCTCGAGCAAGACTGGGGGGACTGGCACATGTCGCCACCGAGTGGCGACACCGCAGACTACCTGTTCGGGACCTTCTTGTCAAGCGCCATGTAGTTAGCCAGCAAGAATGTCCGCTTGGGTCCGCCCTGGGGAGGCGGGCAGATGCGTCACAGCAGCGATGGTTGGACGGCGCGTTGCGGTGGTCAGGCTGGTTCGGGAGGGCTGCTGAGCCAAGGGGCATCCCGAGTGGAGTTGGG
Source organism: Chloroflexota bacterium (assembly GCA_030447245.1). GTDB lineage: Bacteria > Chloroflexota > UBA6077 > UBA6077 > JACCZL01 > JAUJPG01. The sequence goes on from JAUJPG010000021.1 coordinate 71,331, forward strand.
CCTGCCGGCGAGGTCCGTCGATTGGTGCCGCCTGGCGGTCGGCGAGAGGAAGGGCGCGATGGCGGCGGCATCCGGCGCCGAATCGGAGACGATGGTGCGGGCGGCGGCGCGGCGGTCCAGGCGGCGACCCGCGCTGGAGCGCGCAAGATCTGCGCTGGAGACTGGGCGCCGCTGCCGAGGGGCCGCTGGCTCGGACGTTGGCCGACGCATGTCGCGGCGGCGCGGCGGTTCGAGGCCGCGGGCCGCTGGAGCTGGTCCAGTGGACACCACCAGCTGCTGGCTCGCGGGCCGTCGGATGGCCTACGTGATCGTGCTGCTGGACGACGACTCGCGGGCGATCCTGGCCGGGCGTCACGGCCGACTCGGCTGGCAGAACCAAGGTGCTGGAGCAAGGCGTGGGGCGGTGCCGCCGCGGGTGGCCGACAAGCTCGCACGGGCGGACGCGTCTATCGTCCCGGCTGGCCGGCAGCGCCGACCCAGCGGGCGCGCGCTCGGCGAGCTGGGTGTGCTGCGGCCGTGGCAACCCCGCGCCAGAGGGCAAGCTGGGCCTGGAACCGCTGGAGCGTGCTCGCCGACGACGCTCGCGGCGTCGACGCCGCCCTGGGCCTGGGTCGCGCGGCCATCGCCAGCGCCGGCTGCGCGCGGCACGCCTGGGTGCACGTCCTGGCCTCGGGGCCGCTCGGCGACGTGTGCGCCCTGCGCGAGACCCGCAAGGTCGCCAAGGACCACACCATCTCGCCGACGGCGTGACCTGGCCCCGCGCTGGTCGACCGGTCCTGGAGCTGGGGGCCGAGACGATCCGCGTCGCCACACCGAGGACGCGGGCGCGGCGCTGCGGGCGGCCGACGACCTGCTCGGTCGGTCGCGCACGTCGAGGCCGCGCGGAGCCGGCTCGAGCCGCCGCCCCAGTGGACGTCAAGCAGGACGAACGTGCTGGTGGCCGAGGCCGACGGGTGCATGGTCCGACATTCTACGTGGGACGGCTCACCGTTCCATTGGAGGCGCAGGTGGCTACCTCCGTTGTACCGAATCCACCCCGGCGCCGACCGACGGCGTCTGGTGAAAGTGGCCCTGGTGGCAGCGCCGAGCTACGTCGCGACCCGCCGCTCGGCCGAGGGGTGTTGAGGCTGGTTGGTCATCGTCGCCGTCGTCGGGCCTGCCGAGGCGGCGCGGCGGGGAGCGCTGGAGGTCGAGCCGCTGGGAGGGCGGCGTGGTCGGCCGCGGCGTTGGCGGTGATCTGCGCGAGGCGGTTGGTCGCTGGGGGATGGGGCGGCGTGGATCTGGGCGCTGGCCGACGAGGCGGTCGAAGGGCGCGGGTCGAGGTCCTTGACTTCTCCACCAGGTGCAGGGCCGTCGAACGGGTTGCACCTCCACATCTGCTCGTACAGCGCGCAGCCATGTTCGGCGAGGGCCCGACGTGGCCGCGACGACCTGGCGGTTGTCGCGGCGCGCAAGGCGGCGAGCTGCTGATCGCCGGCCCCAGAAGCGCACGAGTGGGCGGTCCTGGCGGCAGCTCGAGGATCGGGCGGCCACCGCGCCAGCACCCCGAAGCCGCCCATCGGTGCTGCGGGTCGAGCGGGTCGCGACTCGACCAGCTGCAACAGTCGCCGAGCGCCTGGACTACCTCGAAGTGGAGCTCGGCCTGTCCCAGGATCCCGCTGCATCAGGACGATCGTCGGCCGATCGGCTCCTTGCGGGCGATCGTGTCCTGCCCCAGCAGGTCAGCCGCCGCTGGTCCAGCGTGCTGATGCGGCCGAGTTGGGCGACCAGCTCGTCGGTCAGGACCAGTTCGCCGTGCGCGGTCCGCCGCCGTCGGCGATGCTCTGCTCGCCTTGCGCGAACGTCATCGAGCCTCCCGCTCGCACCGCCTCGTCGAGCTGCCCGGGTCCAGCCCGCCGACGTCCCGGCGCGCCACGCGCGTGCTGCCGGACCAGGACTACAAAAGCCGTCCCGCTGAGTCAGACCCAAGTAGCTCGCCTGCATTGATGCACTTGCGCGCTCGGCGATCTATCTCTTCGCTGTCGAATCCACCTCTACACTCGCCGATCCGCACGTCGCAAGCCTTGACCGAAATCGGGCACCTGCGCTATTCTGTGACCATCCCGAGCCCTGACGCGATGGTGCGTTTGGCGGCGAAGGAATCTGTAGAGGGTGCCGTAGGCGCCCATCGAAAGGAGCGGGGACATGGAAGAAGGTTCGGAGGGCATGGAGAGCGAGACTGTGGTGATGGACGAGGGGTTGGACTCAGAATCCGTCGACGTGGATACCACGCAGGAGCCTGAGTAGTCACCGACCATCCCCTGATCTAAAATCCTGGATAACGTCGAACGCAAGATGGCCGCGGCAACACGCCGCGGCCAGCTTGCGTCGCGCTGCAGGCCGCACGCTGGCGCAGCCTGATTCAACTCCCGACAAATGGGTCGCGCGGGGCTGGCTCCCACAGCCCCGCGCACCGCGGGGTTCGGCATCCTCGCCAGGAGCTCTCGACTCGCTTCCAGGAATTCCTCGGCGCGTTCGACGTGCGGCAGCAAGCCGCAACGCTCCAAGACGCGGAGTTCGGCCCGCTCGTTCAACGCCTCGAGCTCGCGTCCACGCTGCACCGGCATGTCCTGGGCCTCGGCTCCCCAGACCAGCAGCGTCGGCTGGGACAGCCGCGTGAAGTACGGCTTGAGCGGGTGGTTCAGCCGACCGCTGACGAAGGCCGCCGCGGCATAGCGGGCGTTCGGCCTGGTGGGCTGTCGCCCAATGCTGCTCCACCAGCTGGTCGGTGATCTGGGATTTGTCCCAGAACAGCCGACGCAAGAAGTGACGGATACTTGGTCGTGAGACCAGGGCGTTGAACATCGTCTGCCCCAGGACCGGCAGGCGGAACGCCCAGTAGACGCTCTCGAGTGTCGGGTTCGTGGGGTCTGGTCGCGTCCCCGCTCGGGCAGATCAAGACAAGCCGCTCGACCAGGTCCCGTCTCCGGACTGCCGCGACCACCGCGCGCCGAGCTGAGCGAGCTGGCGATGACCGCCGTGGGCCGACCGATCACCTCGGCGAGGAAATCAGTCACCAGGTCGGCGTACAGCTCGCCGGTGTACTCCATCGCCCGCCGTTCCGACGTGCCGAACCCAGGCAGGTCGGTGCGTAGACGCTGAAGCGTTCGGCGAGCGGCTCGAAGACGTTGCGCATCTCGTACGACGAGGCCGTCGCGTTCGGGCCGTGGAGCAGCAGCAGCGGCGGGCCTTCGCCGAGCGTCGTGTAGCGGACCCGCCCCACGCTCCAGTTCCAGTCGTGGGTGCGCCCCAGCAGCGTCGGCGGCAGGTCGTCCAGCGCCAGCGAGCAGTTCAGCGCGGCGAGCGCGCCGGTCACGGCGGCCTTGCCCGCCAGCAGCTTCAGCAGGGTCCCGCCCTTCACGCGACGACCCTTCGATCCTGGCCGGCGCTGATGCCCAGGTCCTCGGCGACCAGCCGGCCGGAAATCTTGGCCGAGAGGAGTGTGCCCGGGCAGCCCCGCGCGGGTGGGTGCGGCGCCGACGAAGTAGAGTCGCTCGACGTCCTCCGAGCGGTTGTGTGGTCAAGTAGGCCGACTGGGTCAGTGTCGGCTCGACCGAAAAGGCGCTCCCAAGGTGGGCGTTCAGCTCCCTACGGAAGTCGAGCGGCGTGAAGCTGCGCTCGACGCGGATGCTGTCCTGGAAGCCCGCCAGGCGGAAGTCATCTTCGAGGAAGCGAATGATCTTGTCGCGGAACGGCTTCGCCTCGCGCCTCCAGTCCACCTTCGCGCCAAGGTGGGGGACCGGCGCCAGGACGTACAGGCTCGTGCCGCCGGGGTGGGGCCATGCTCGGGTCGGTCGTATTCGGCGCGTGGAGGTACAGCGAGAAGTCGTCGGCGAGCACCTTGCGGTCGAAGATGTCGCCGATCAGTCCCCGTACCGCTCAGACATGATGATCGTGTGGTGGAGTAGCTTGTCGTACTGGCGGTCCAGGCCGAGATAGAGCAGGAAGCACGACATCGAGTGCTTCCGTCGGCGGACCCGCCGATCGGTGTTCTTGCGCCCGGTGACGCGGTGCAATGAGCCTGGTGTAGGTCCAGACGACGTCGGCATTGCTCACCACGCCGTCGGCCGGGCCAGCGGCGTCCGTCGACCGCGCGGACGGCGACCGCTCGACCGCCCTCCACCTCGATCTCGGCGGCCTCGGTGCCGCACTCCAGCGTGCCGCCGAGCTCCTGGAAGCGGCGCACCATCCCTCGATCAGCGCATACGTGCCACCCATCGCGAAGTGGACGCCCCCGAGCCGTTCCAGGTACGGGACGATGCTGTAGATCGCCGAGGCACGGAACGGATTGCCGCCGATGAACAGCGGGTGGAAGCTGTAGGCCATCCGGAGCGCTTCTTCCTCGAAGAAGCGGCTGACGAAGCCTGTAGACCGAACGGTCCGCCCGCAGCGGGCCGGTTCGGGAACGACCTTGAGGAAGTCCGCCCAGCGTAGGAATGGCTGGTGGGCCAGGTCGGAGAACGCCCGCTGATAGATCCGACCGCTCGCGGCCATGAAACGCCCGGTAGCCGTCTACGGCCGCGGGGTCAAACTTGGTCAGCTCGCGCCACCATGTGTCGGGATTGCCGCTGTAGTCGTAGAAACGCCCATCGGCAAAGAAGATCCGATAGAACGGCTCGAGTGGAACCAGGTCGAGGTACTCGCCGCTCCGCCGGCCCGACGCCGCGAACACGTCGTCGATCAAGTCGGGCGCGGTGACGATCGATGGTCCCATGTCGAAGGTGAAGCCGCCCTCCTTGAGCTGGTAGGCGCGACCGCCCGGCAGGGTCGTTTCTCCAGCAGCGTCGTCCATCCCGCGCGCCGCCTGCAAGCGGACCGCCGCGGCCAGGCCGCCGAAGCCGCTGCCGATGATCACCATCGGGTCATGTCTGCACGCCTCGTCGCGGCATCCCAGACGCCGAGTCTTTGGCGCAGCTTGCGACCAGGGGTTCGGTCGTCGCCTCACCCCGTCAACCGGGCGGTCTCGAATCCCGGTACGCCACAGGCGATCAGTTCCGCGAGCGCGGCCGTGCCCAACGCCGACGTGGTATCCAGCTGATCCGCCTGGCGGGCCGTCGCGGGACCGCTCCACCGATTCGCTGGAGCTGCAATCCGAACGCCACGCGGCCCGCGAGCGTTACCTTCTCGCGGCGCCCGACCATCGCCGGCGCGAGAATACGTTGTAGTCCTGGATCTCGATCTTGTCGAGGATACGTCCATGCAGCGTCGCGGCGAGGGCTATCGGGTAGCGTGCCTCTGGCGTGAGCTCGCCCAGCCCAATCGCCCGGCGCGTAGTACCGACGGGCTCGCTCAATCTGGAAGCGGAGCAGCCCCCGCAGGCAGTCGTCGACGGCGCCCAGAGCGAGCGCGCTCGGAGCAGCCGAAACGCTCCAACTCATCGGCGGCAGGTAGAGCCGTCCACGATCTAGGTCATCGGCCACGTCACGAAGGATGTTGGTGAGCTGCATCGCAATCCCGAGCGCCGCCGCCGCGGCCAACGCGTGGCGTGGTGGCTCCCAGGACGGCACATCGCCCAGGCCGACCGTCGATGCGACGCGGAACGAGTAGCGCTCCAGGTCGGCAAACGTGGCGATCGGTCGGCCGGTCAGGTCGTCGCGCAATCCAAGCAGCAGTGCGCGGAGGTAGTTCGGCGGAATTGCGTAGGCGGCCATCGTCTCGGCCAGCGCGGCTCGCAAGGGTCTGGGTCGTCGCAAGACGAAGCGCCAGGTCGGTCCGCCGCCGCGAGCCAGCCGTCCCACGCATCCAGCGCGGCCGCGACCTCGGCGACGTCGGACCCTGGCCCTCGCTCGTCGACCAGGTCGTCGACCGTTCGGAAGAAGGCGTACAGCACCTGCGTCGCGCGCCGCCGCTCCCGGATCGAGGAATCGGGCGGCGAAGGCGAAACTACGCGCCTTGGTGTTGATAACTCAGCGAACGAGCCTCGGCCGACGCGCGTCGTGGCCGACCGACCGCCAGGCGCATTATCCAGACGCTCGTGGCGGTCGCTCATCACGAGCGCGAACGATCTCCGTCGCCAGAGGTACACGACGGCCGCTCAGCATCCGCGGGCAATCTCCGTCGCGGGGCGGCAATCGGCTCGAGGCCTGCGCGCGGCCCGGCGGCGCAGCGGTAGCTGTTGATTCCGCAAGGTAAAGCCTATATCGTACCCTGACCGAGCACGACCGTGTCGCCGCCTGCACACGCCGGCGGACCGATCGAATGGGACAGCGCAGCGCAGCTCGCGTGGCCCAACCGCGAAGAAGCGTGGCCGTCCGTAAGGCGCGACGAGCACGTCAGGCCGCGACCTGGCCCGTTGCGCCGTCGCGAGCTTGTCCGCACCGCGGCGGCCCGTCGGCCGACCCCGGCTCCGATCACCAGCACGTCATGCACGTCCCGCGGCACCATTCGCCGTCGCGTTCGGGATCGAGAAGCGCGCCCAGCGCGGTGCCGAAGGCGGCGTGACGCAGGACAGCCTGCAGAAAGTACGCTCGTCGATGCAGCGGCGCGAGCACTCCCATCCTGACCGCCGGGTGGACCCGGTCCAGCAGGAGCACGAGCGGCCATAAGGCCACGTTCTCCACCTGGGCCGCGAGCAGGCCGCGGAACCAGTACGGGCCGGGCAAGCGCGCGCCGAGGCCGCGGTCGAAGATGATGCCGAATGTCGCGCCCGCGCCGAGATGCATGATGAATCCGAGCGGGCGCCAGCATTGACGATTACGGGTGAGCATCCCGCCGAGCAGATCCAGGTCATGTGAACGAGGATTCCACAGCCGCCGGTCAATTTCTTGCTCGGCCAGGTAGGCGAGCGCCGCCACGACTCCGGCCACGGCCGCGCCAGCGAGGGGCCGCATCATCGCCCCCCGACGTCACGACGCCCGCCGCGCGGTGGCCGGCCCCGCCGCTCGCGAGGAAATTCCTTCTGGGTCTCACGGATCTCCTCGCAGCTTGCGTCGAGGTACAGCGAACCGCCGCAACAGTAGCAGACCATCTGCCGGCCGTTGAACCGTGGTCCCGACTCGCAGGCTGGGGCGGGCTCGAACACCGGCCGCGCGGCGCGCGGTGCGTCGGCCCGGCGGAGCAAGCGGCCGGACACAGCCCCGCAGAGGTAACACTTGATGTCGCGCGCCAGGATGACCACGACGACCACGCTCGCCTCCGACGTGCGAGATTGTGCGGGCCTTGCACAGACGCGCCAGGCCTTCCGGAGTGTCAAACTGGTCCCGCGGTTCGAGGGTATGACGCTCCCCTGCCAGCAGCGACAGCGCGTCGCATGAGAGCGGGCCCGGAGCATTGCTCCGGGCCCGCGGCCGTTCACAAGGCGCGGCGTGCCGCGCCCAAATCTACCTACTGGTCACTCGCTCAGGGGAGCGTTCCGTTCGAGCGGGCGGCGGCCAGAGCATTGTAGGCTGGCCGAGGCGAGCCGTCCGGTTCGGTGATGCTCCACCAGTATTGCTCGTTGGCCTGGGTCCAATTCGGGTCGGCGATGTTCCAGATGAACATGACGCCCATCCACGGAGACCAGTTCTGCCTGGCGTACTGGTACGCTCGTACGATGTAGTCCGCCTGCTGCTCCTGGGACACCGCGTACCAGGAGTACTCGGGGTTGATCTGGTCCGTCGTCCAACCAAACTCGAGCAGCCAGGCCTGCTTGCCTCCGTCCCCATACGCCTCCATGATCCCCCGCAGCTGCTCGACCCGTCGGAAATAGAAGGAGGGATGCGGGAAGCGCGGATCGGAGTTCAAGGCGGCCTCGGGCGCCGAACCGTACCCTGGTCCGTGCATGCCGATCACATCGGAGAAGCTCGCGAGGCCGTCCTCATACAGCCAACTCAGGTAGACGTCGTCGGGCTGGGCCGACCCGTCGTTGGTGCCGGTCGGCGAGAGGCCGGCGCTGACGACGATCATCGCCGGATCGACCAGCTTGATCATCTGATGGCTCTCGCTCAGCATGTACATGTACTGGGACGCCTGGTTTCGATCGATCACTGCCCCGCCCCACTCGCGGGTTAGGTTCGGCTCGTTCCAGACCTGGATGGCGTGGATCGTGCCCCGCCCCCTCAACGAGCTTGGACCGTAGCGGCCCGCCATCACCGACAAGAAGTCGGCGTAGTCCTCAATGTTGTCCGGCGGTCCATTCTGCGCCGGGACCATCCGGGACCACTCCGGCGAGTGATCGACGCGCGCCATGACCCGAATGCCGGCCGCGTTGGCGGCCTGGACCGCGATGTCAAGCGAGCTCCAGTCGATGCAGTTCTTGCAGCTTGGCTCGATGCTGCGCCAGGGAATGTCCAGCCGGAGCCAGCCGAGGCCGGCGCCCTGCATCAGCGCGAGCTGCGTCGGGGCGGACTCCGGATTTCCGAGGACGAATGCCGCGGCTCCGTATTCTGGGCTGCCAGTGTACAACTGGGCCGACGTACTCGGGGTGCTCGCCGGGAGCAGCCCGGTGACGAGCAGAGCTAGTGCCAGGATCGGCGTGAATCTCCTCAAACCATGACCTCCATGCGGGGATGTTCCAGCGTTCTGTACAACGCTTGGGCCCGTACCCGGTTCCGTGACGCTGCTCTCCTCGGTCGCATCGGACGGCACCGAGTCCACAACCGCCGCGCCGATCCAACCAGGAAGGCCTGGAGCGGGCGATCAACCCCCGCCGCTGGACGCCAGCCCGCGGATATACTGCCGCGAGGGTGTGCGCGTCCCGTGGGCCCGCGGCGGACCGCGCCGGCCGCCTCGTGGACGTCGCGCCGGGCAGTGCATCCCTGGTGCTGCTCGTCCGTGGCGGCACCGTCGCGAACGTGTTCACCGCGAAGCTGCTGCGTCGGGCCGACGTGGCGATGAAGCGAGGGACGGGTCGCCTACATCGGGGCACACGAAGGCCGCGGGACCGATCGGCGTGCGCTGTACGATCTTGGCTGTACGTCGGGGATCCCCATCCTGAAGACCGACCTGATGATGAGCGCGGCCGTTCCGCACGTGCGGATCACCGACCGCGGCTACCTCCGCCTCCGCAACGGAGTGACGTCTAGCCCGTTCGATACGTGTGCGAGCATGGAACTCGACCGTTCAGAAGAGGCAGCTCGGTGACCACGCTCCGTGCGGGTCTCTCAGCGCACCCGGATCGCGCGGCTGTCACGCTCATCATCGCGGTGGCCGCGGCAATACGCCTCGCCTTTGCAACCAGCGCACCGCCGTTTTTGAACGCGGACAGCAGCTCCTATTACCTGCCCGCTCGCGACCTGGCAGCGGGCCGACCTCTCGATCTGGACTTCCATCGGACGCCGACGTACCCCCTCGTCATCGCCGCCGTGATCGGCCTGGTTGGCGAGGACCTCCAACGGCTGGTCACACTCCAGCACGTCGTGTTCGGGCCGTCCACCGCGCTGCTCACGTACGCGCTCGGGCGCCTGCTGACCAGCCGAGCCGTCGCCCTGACGACCGCCCTGCTGGCCGCCGTGTCTGGACCCAAGCTCCTGTACGAGCACTACGTCATGAGCGAGGCGCCGTTCGGCCTGCTGCTGCTGGCCACGCTCGTCGCGGTTGTCCTGGCAGGCCAGCGGGCGGGCTGGCGCTGGGCAGCCCCCGCGGGTCTCCTGTTCGGCATCCTGGTGCTCTGCCGCCCGGTTGCCCAGGTGCTCGTGCCTCTGCTGGTCGGCGCCCTGGTCAGTGGCCCCCTGGCAGTCCGCGGGCGTGTCGTCACGCTCGTCCTCTTCGGCTTGGGCGCATCGATGGTCCTGCTCCCATGGATGGCCTACAACCACAGCCAGCACGGCGTTTTCGGCATTGCCAGCAGCGGCCGCTTCCTGATCGCGCGCCTCGTCAAAGAAGATCCGGGCGGCTTCAGCTTCGAGACCTCTCCTGGGGTCGTCGAGGAGCCGACTCGGGCGGCGGCTCGGCGGATCGTCCAGGAGGAGGCAGAACGCGTCCCTCCCACAACGGGGCTCGACCGACTCCGCCGCGAACTCGGCTTGAGTGACGCCGATGCGCATCGGATGCTGTTCGACCTGGCTGTGGCGGCGATCCGCGACCGGCCGATCTACTATCTCGAGGGAAGTACGCGCTTCTTCCTGGAGGTCTTCCTCGGGACGCCGATCGCGGTCGAGCGCGAGGGACTCGAGTGGGAGCAGGTCGACTGGGGGCGGCGCGGACGAGCCGTGCTCGAGAGGACCACCTACCCGCTAGACGCCCCCCGCGCCCAGGCGCTCCTCAGCCTCTACGACCCGGCCCGCTACGGCCTGCTCGTCCCCGTGATGTTCGTGGCCGGCCTGGTACTGGCGGCGCTCGGTTTCGCACCGCGCCGGTTGCTCCTGCCGGGTCTCGCCGCGGTGCTGCTGACAGCCGTCTCGGCCGCGCTGGGCGGCCATGAAGTCCGCCACCGCTACCCGCAGGACCCGCTCATCGCACTGCTGGCGGTCCAGGCAATGGCAACAGCCATCGCGACGGTCAAGCTCTGGCGCCGCTCGCCAGTCCAGATGCCGGGGGCCGAACGGACCGCGTAGCCCGTCTTGACCCGACCGGCGCCAGCGAGGTGCGCTGCGCTGGGCGGACCGCTATCGCTCCTCGAGCAGGTGCCGGACGACGTCCGGCCGGTTGGTGATGATCCCGTCGACCCGAGCGTCGATCATCTGCCGGATGGACTCCGGAGTATCGACCGTCCAGACGACCACCTGCCGGCCGGCCAGGTGCGCTTCACGGACCAGGTCGCGCTCGCCGGCTACCAGCTCCCACTGTGGGCCTACCACGTCAGCTTTGGCCGGCGGGTCGCCCTTGAGCGGATTGGAAGACGTGTACAGCGCCGCCAATCGCAGGCGGGGGTTGAGCTCGCGGAGCTTTTCGAGCGAGTTTGCGTCGAACGACTGGACGATGGTGTTGTCCTCGTACGCTAGGGCGCGCAGCGTCGCGGCGACCCGCTCCTCGATCCCGGGATAGAAGCGGGGATCTTTGACCTCGGGAAAGAGCTTGGTGCCGCTGTCACGAGCCAGCGCGACGACCTCCTCGAACGTCGGGACGCGCTCGCCGGCGAACCGCTGATCGAACCAGGCGCCGGCGTCCAACTGCCGAACCTCGTCCAGGGTGAGATCGCGCAGCGCCCCGCGACCGTTCGTCGTGCGGTCGACTCGCAGGTCGTGGAAGACGACGAGCTGGCCGTCGCGGGTCTGCTGCACGTCCAGCTCCAGCCAGTCGGCGCCCTGGTCGATCGCAACCCGAAAGGCTGGCATGGTGTTCTCGGGCGCGTAGTAGGATGCCCCGCGATGCGCGAGCACCTGAATCCGCCCGCGCGCGACGCTTGGCTGGACCACCAGGAACAGCAACCCGGCCGCTGTCGCGACGAGCAACGTCCCCAGTAGGACCCCGAGCCGTTCGCGCCGTCGGCCCATCTGGACGGCGACAGCACCGCGCGGGGCGTTCATGACGTGCGCCGCGGGCCCGGCTCGGAAGGCCTGGCAGGCTCGGCGCCGACGAACAGGCCGGCGTAGAAGCGGCGGACGTACGGCGGCAGGCGCCGCATGTCGCCCATGCAGCCGCTGGCCAGGCCGGCGAACATCTCCCAATCGTTCTCCTCGACCAGCATGCCCCGCCAGAAGCCAGTTGGGCTGGACGGGTCAGGCTGGGTCGGGATGCCGTGCACGTAATCGTGTGCGAGACGCTGTGCGTCACGGTAGCGCGGGTCAGGCTCGTCGGCCAGGCGAACGACCGCGTTCATCAGCTCGCGGGCGTTCGATCCACGCTCGCGGGCATCGTGCCAGAAGGCGTGCGCTAGCTCGTGGATGGCCGCCTCGTCCTGGGCTCCCCGGACCTGCACCAGCCGCTGATCGCCCCACCAGAAGCCGCCGCCATGCGCGCCCGAGAGGTCGCCGGCCTCGAGGCGCAGCGTTCGGAAGTATGCGATCGCCGCGTCGGTGAAGGGCTGGCGGTTGAAAAGCGTCTCGAACCACTCGCGGACTGCGTCAGGTGGCTCCATCTGCGTGAGCCCAAAGCCCTCGCGCATTTCCTGACTGGCGCGCACCCTCCGCGACATCAGCACCCTCGCCCATCATTGTGGCGTTCGTATGCTACCGCATCGGATCCGGTCAGACCGAGCCGCCCGCCCGCCACATGCTCGTCCAGGGCCGGGAGGGAAGTCACCGAGCGGGCGTCCGGCTCCCGCTCGGCGCGGCTTAGCGGCGCGGGGGGGCCCGCCGCCGGGGCGCGCGGCGCCCCCCCAGGGGGGCGCGGTGGGGGGGCCCGCCCCCCCGCCACAGACCGCGGGGGAGGCCGCCCCGGGGGGGGGGGGGCAGGCCGCGGCGCCAGACGAGCGCCGGGGCGGGCGCGCGGGGCGGTGGGGGGGAGGGGGCGGCCGCCCGCG
>JAUJPG010000022.1:0-21478 GCA_030447245.1 Chloroflexota bacterium
CGTTTCTAGGCGGTTGGGGCGGGGGTGTCGGTCGCCACCCGCGCCGGGTTGTGGTTGCCTAGCTCAGCGCCTTGGCCAGAGTAACTTCCTGCTCGGCCGTCAGCAGCGGGATGTGCGAGCGATGTCCTGGAAGTAGATCCCGAGCGGTAGAGTCAATGACCGCGCCCTTGTTGCCGGGGGCGCCCGCCGGGGACGGCACCGTGGGTTCGGGCTCCGCTTCGGTGTCGATCTGAGCCAATTCGGCCCAGTCAGGTCCTAGATGCTCCGAACCCGCCTCACCACGCTCATCGGAAGCGCCAGTGCCTCCGAGCAGACGGTCGTCAATTATCATCGCACGCGTTTCTAGGACACGCGGCAGGACGCCTCGTCAGCCACAACGCCGACCGCGTCGTGCCCCGGGGCTGCGCCACCCGGCGCGCCCCGTTCGGTCGCTTTACAGAATACACCAAGCGGCCTCCCAAGGCAAGAGGCTCCTGCCGCCGATTCGGTTGCTCCATGCCAGATCGACACTCCTTCGCGCCACGTTCGCCTTCGGGCAGGTAAGTTCGCTCCGGAACTGACACGCGCGCCCCACCACTACCCCGAAGCGCGCCGCCGGCCGCTCGGGCCGATGCGGTGCCGAATACCTGCACGGGCCGGCGCCTGTAGCGAGACGATTCCGAGTCTAGGGCTCTTCGTACTTCCTGTCAAGCCTCAAATTATTAGCCCGTTGCGTGATCGGCTCGGCTCCTCGCCGCTCGCTAACGGCGGTCCGCGCTGGGAATCAAATCGAGGTCGGGTCGGCTGGTATAGTCCCTGGTCGTGGAGGTGCGACGATGACCGTCCAGACGCGACCGCCCGAGGCCACCAACGCCCCACCCGTCGATCGCAGTCTAACCGAGCAGCTTGCCGCGTTCGTCACCACCACGCATGCTGAGGACGTACCCCCTCGCGTGCGGACCCAAGCCGCCTGGTTCGTGCTTGATTGGCTCGGGTGCGCGATCGCCGGCCTCGACACGCCACCTGGGCGGATCTTCGGCCGTCACACTGCCGAGCAGCCGCCGGCCGGCTCGTCCTGCCTGGGCCTGGCCGAGGGTCGTTCGCCGCAGGCCGCCGCGCTTCACAACGGCGGCGTCTCGCACATCGTCGAGATGGACGACGTCGATCGCGCCTCGGTGATCCACCCAGCGGCGGTCGTTGTGCCGGCCGCGCTCGCGACGGCCGAGCGAGTCGGCGCAAGTGGGCGGGACTTCCTGGCTGCTGTGACCCTTGGGTACGAAGTGGCGATCCGCGTCGGCGAGGCAGTCGGTAAGACCCACTATTTCCACTGGCACAACACCGCTACCTGCGGCGTCTTCGGCGCGACTGCTGCCGCCGGCTGGCTCCTCGGCCTGGACGAGTCGCGGATGACCTGGGCGCTCGGCAATGCGGGCACCCAGGCCGGCGGGCTGTGGGAGTTCATCGCCGACGGGGCGATGTCCAAGCACCTCCACACCGGTCGGGCCGCTGCCAATGGCGTCCTCGCGGCCGAGCTAGCCGCGCTCGGCTTCACCGGTGCTCGCACCATCCTCGAAGGTCGCCAGGGCTTCTTCGCCGCGACCGCGCCGGACGGCGAACCACGGGCGGTCGTGGCCGGTCTCGGCAACGGCTGGAAACTGCCTGGCGTGTCGATCAAGCCGTACCCTTCTTGCCGTCACACGCACTCAGCGGTCGACGCCGCGCTCCAGCTTCGCCGCGAGCACGGGCTGCGTGCCGACGACGTCGAGCGCGTGGAGATCGGCGCGTACCACTCGGTGCTCGACCTGACCGACAATCCGACCCCGGGGCACCTCTACGCGGCCAAGTTCAGCGTCCAGTACTGCACCGCCCGCGCCCTGCTCGACGGCGCGCTCCGGCTGAGCGACTTCACCGATGCGCGGATCGCCGAACCGGCTGCCCGCCAGCTGATGGCGCGGATGGCTGTCTCGCTTGACCCTGAGCTCGATGCCCGATACCCCCGCGAGTTCCCGGCGTCCGTGCGCCTGTTCTTGCGCGACGGCCGAACGGTTGAAACCACCGTCCTGAACCCGAAGGGAGACCCGGAGAACCCGCTGAGCGAGGAAGAGCTAGCGGCCAAGTTCCGAGACATGTTGCCGGTCACCGTGTACGCCGGCCGGGCCGAAGCCCTCCTCGAGGCCGTGATTGGCCTTGACAGTCGTCCTGACGTCCGCGGCCTGCTCGGCCTGGAAGCCCGCTAGTGGATGTAGCACGGGCGGGCGCGAGCGCGCCCGGCCATACGGGACGGCGGTGACCGTGCGGATCCGCGCCCAGTAGAGGGCGACTCCGAGTGGTGCGGGCCGAGCCGCTGCCCTCCCCGCCCGCGTCCGAGGCGGCGCTTGCCGCGGGCATGGGTGGTACCGTCAGGTCCCAGACCCACTGGAGGAAGTGGGCCCTGGCTGCGCTGCTGTTCGCGCTGGCCCTGGTCCCGAGGGTCCTCGATACCGACCGCTTCATCACCACCGACGAGCTGTTCTGGATCGGGCGGTCGGCCAACTTCGCCGAGGCGCTAGCCACCGGCCGGCTAGCCCTGACCTTCCAGTCCGGCCACCCCGGCGTGACCACGATGTGGACGGCAATGCTTGGCATGGGGCCAGAGCATGCCCGGGCGCTCGCCGGCGGGCGGCGCGAGATCTCGCGCCGCGAGGTGAGCCAGAACCCAGCGTTCCTGCCGGCCCTGTCCTCGGCGCGGCGAGCGTTCGGCGTGATCACCGCCGCGACGATCGCGCTGGCCGGCTGGCTGGCGTGGCGCCTCTTCGGTCCTGGTGCCGCCGTGCTGGGCGGCTGCTTGCTGGCACTCGACCCTTTCCTGCTCGCCCACTCGCGGCTGGCCCACGTCGACGCCAGTCTGGCCCTCTGGATGACCGTGGCCGTGCTCGCCGCGCTGGTCCGCTTCGGCGGCGGTGGTCTGGCGACGTTGGCGCTCGCCGGCCTGGCGACCGGCCTGGCGCTGTTGTCCAAGGCGCCCGCGCTCTTCTTGCTCCCCTTCGTCCCGCTTACGGCCGCTGTCCTGGGTCGATCGACGGCCCTGCGCCGTTGGCGGACCTTGCGCGACGTCGCGGTCTGGGCGGGTCTGGCCGCGCTGACCTACCTGGCGCTCTGGCCGGCGCTCTGGGTGGCGCCTGGCGAAACGCTCGGCCAGCTGTTCGGCTTCGTCCGCGACAACGCCAACCCGGATCACGGCGTCGTCGCCGATGTCGGAGTCGGCACCGCCTACTACCCGCTTGTCCTGGCCTTGCGATCCACCCCTCTGACCTGGCTCGGGCTCGGTTTGCTGCTCGTGTGTCGCCCGATCGGTCAGTCGGCTCGCGCGGCGATCTGCCTGGGGCTGTTCGTGCTCGGATTTGGCCTGGCGATGACCGTCTCGGCCAAGAACGCTGACCGTTACCTGCTACCGGTCTTTCCGGCGCTCGATCTGCTCGCTGGACTGGGTCTAGCGCAGGCCATCAGGTGGCTTGTGTCAACGGCACGGCGCGGCCCGGCCACGGCGGCGGCTGCCGGCGCGGCGCTCGTACTCTCCTGGGTCTGGGTTGGCGGGACCTGGCCGTATCTGCTCACCTGGGCCAACCCCCTGGCCGGCGGGCTACCCACCGCGCACGCACTGGTTGCCAGCGGCTGGGGCGAAGGGCTGGATCAGGTCGCCGCGTACCTCAACGCTCGGCCGAACGCGGCGCGGCTCAGGGTTGGCCTGCCGGGTGAGATCTACACCACGGTCCTCGGCGCGCAGCTTCGCGGCCAGGTGGCGCCTGCCGAAGGGGCTGATGCCGCGGCCTACGACTACGTTGTCGTCTACACTCGCAACGTTCAGCTCGGCGAGCGGCCACCCTTCTTCGACGAGCGCTTCCTGACCTGGACGCCCGAGGCGACGATCTCGCTGGCGAACGTGGAGTACGCCTGGATCTACCGAAGCGGCGTCGGCGCGCCGGTCGGCGCGGCGTTTGGCGACCTGCTCGAGCTTGAAGGATATGGGCTCGACGCGACGACGGTGCGGCCCGGCCGCCGCCTGGAGCTGCGACTGCGCTGGCGCCCGCTCCGGCCGCTCCCAACTGGGCTCAGCCTGGCGGTCGAGCTACGCTCGCTTGGCAGCGGCGCGGCGATCGTCCAGGATCTGCCGCTTGCGTCGGCCGACGTCGGGCCCTTCCACCCCGGCGGAACGGCCGCCGCCTCCTACGCGATACCCATTCCCGGCGACACGGCGCTCGGCCCGTACGCCGTGGCCGTCCGCGTGCTGGACGCGGCCAGAGCGCCGCTTGCCCTGACCCGAGTTCCGCCCCGCGGGCCGGCGGCGGCGCCGGAGCCGGATGCTGTCACCTTGCGTGGCATCCTCGTGCGTTGAGGGGTGCGCGAGACGCGGCCCGCGCCGCGACGGTCCCGTTCAGCACGCCGCGCGTTCTGTCGGAGCTGGCAGCCGCTCGTGCGTGCCCGCGGCAATCGGCTACAACTCAGCCGATGAGGATCGCGCGGCTCGTGGTCATGCTGTTGCCGCTTGCGCCGCTGTTGTCTTGCTGGTCTCCGATCGCCCGCGCGGACGGCCCGGCCTTCCACAAGCTGTGGCGCCAGGGCGGCGACGAAGGGTGGGAGGGTTGGACGCTCTCCTCGGTGCGCGCGGCCGACGGGCGACTTGTCCTTGCCCCGAGCGACGCGGCCGCGACCGGCGTTGATCCGCTCAGCCCCACCCCCGAGACGCCCTGGGCGATCGAATCCGGGTCGGCGGTCCGAAGCGGTTGGGCGATCGGACCGGAGCACACCAGCGATGAGCCGTTCATCGATCTTATCCCGTCCTGGAACGCCGAGACACCGCCGGGAACCTGGATTGACGTGCGGCTTCGAGCCAGGCGTGATGGGCGTTGGACGGCCTGGTACGTCCTCGGCGAGTGGTCATCCGACGGGCCGCGCCGCAGCGTCACCGGACAGGACGACGCCGGCGCGCGGGTGCTGACCGACACGCTGGCGCTGCGTGGACCGGCCCAGGGCTACCAGATCGGCCTGACACTGCACAGCGCCGATGCAGGTGCTGCCCCGTCTGTCTCGCTCGCCGCGGTGCTCGCCTCGCGTCGGTCGCCGTCGCCGCGCGCGGTCGGTGGAGACCCGCGCGCGCGGAGCGCCACCCTCGCGGTGCCGGAGCGCTCGCAGCTCGCCTACCCCGGTGGCGGCGAGGTCTGGTGCAGCCCCACCTCGACCAGCATGGTCCTGGCGTACTGGGCCGCGCTACTCGGCCGACCGGAGCTAGATCGTCCGGTGCCTGAGGTTGCGGCCGGAACCTATGACCCAGTCTACGATGGCCACGGGAACTGGCCCTTCAACACCGCCTACGCCGCCCGGCCCGGCCTCGTCGCCTACGTGAGCCGGTTCTCTTCGCTCGACCAAGTCGAACGCTGGATCGAGGTCGGGGTTCCCGTCGTGGCCAGCCTGGCATGGGGCCCCGGCGAGCTGGCGAACGTACCGATCGCCACGACCGATGGGCATCTGCTGGTCATCGTCGGGTTCTCCAATGGTGCCGTCATCGTCAACGATCCGGCCGGCGATCCGCGTCGGGGCCAAACGGTGCGCCGGAGCTATCCCCGCGACCAGTTCGAGGCGCTCTGGCTCCGCGCCGGCGGGACCGTGTACTTGATCCACCCGCCCGGCCGTGCTCCCGACGCGGGCGCGGCGTTCGGCGCCTGGTAAGCTTTGCACCAGGAGGTTCCGGAGTGGCACGTCACGTGAGTCGCGGCCCGGGAGCGCCCAACGCCATCGAGAGCCTGGCCGGTGAGCGGCGGCACGTTGTTACGTCCGAGCCGTTCAACTGCGAAAGCGCACTGGAGCAGGTCAAGGGGTGGATCACCCCGGTGCCGCTCCACTTCGTGCGCAGCACCTACCCGACGCCGTCGATCGATCCGACTGCCTGGCGCTTGCGGGTCGAAGGTGATGCGGTGCGGCAGCCGATCGAGTGGACGCTCGAGGATCTCCTCGCGATGCCCGCCCGTGGCCAGGTGTGCTGGCTCGAGTGCGCCGGCAATGCTCGCACCCAGTTCGCCGAAGTCCAGGGGCGCCCGACCGACCCGGCCCAACTGCCCTGGGGCGTCGGCGCGGTCGGCAATGCTGAGTGGACCGGCGTCTCGCTCGGCGCGGTCCTCGACCTGGCCGGTATCCAGCCGAACGCGGTCGACGTGCTGATCGAGGGACTCGACGAGGGTAAGCGGAGCCGCCCGATGCCGCTCGACGTGGCCCGTCGGCCGACCACGATCCTTGCGTACGCGATGAACGGCGAAGACCTTCCGCCCGATCACGGCTATCCACTCCGGGCGCTGATCCCCGGTTGGATCGGCGCCGCCAGCATCAAGTGGGTCGGGCGCATCGCCGTCTCGAGCCGTCCGGTCAAGGTGCCGACGAACACGACGAGCTACGTCCTGGAAGGCCCGGACTACCTGAAGCCGATAGCCCTGACCGAGCAGCCGATTCGCAGCGTCGTCGCCCTCGCATGGGGCGCGGAGCTGTCGGCGAGCCCGCGGATGGTGCGCGGCTTCGCCTGGTCTCCCCATGGCCGCGTCTCGCGCGTCGAGTACAGCCTGGACCGGGGTCAGAGCTGGGCCAACGCCACGCTTCTCGACCCGAACATCCCGCTAGCCTGGGTTCGCTGGGAGTTCGCCTGGCGCCCCGACCCTGGCCAGCACGCCATTCTGACGCGCGCCGTCGACGAGCACGGCAACCGCCAGCCTGACGAGGTCACCTGGAACCGCCTGGGCTACCTGTACAACGCCGTCGTTGCCCACCCCGTCCGGGTCCGCTGACCCGACGGCCGATGACGATCCGCGGACGGAGGAGGGCGTGCGTCCTCTGTCGGCTGCTAATGCGCCCGGGCGATCTCCTCGATCGCGGCCGGATTGTCCAGCCCGGACAGGTCGCCGAGATCGGACCGGCCAAGGTGCGTGGCACGGATCACGCGGCGCATGATCTTCGCATTGCGCGTCTTCGGCAGGTCGCCCACGAAGCGGACCTGCTCGGGACGGAGCGTCTTGCCTAGCGCGGCGACGACCGCGTCCTTGATCTCCTCACGCAGCGCGTCGGATGGCTCGTGTCCGGGCCGCGCGACCACGAACAGAATCACTGCTTCTCCCTTGAGCGCGTGCGGCACGCCAATCGCCGCCGCCTCCGCGACAGCCGGGTGGCCGACCGCCGCCGACTCGACCTCAGCCGGGCCAAGCCGCTTGCCGGCGATCTTGATCGTGTCGTCCGAGCGCCCCTGGATGAACCAGAAGCCGTCCTCGTCAATCGTCGCCCAGTCGCCGTGGACCCAGACGTCGGGCCAGCGCGACCAGTAGGCCTGGTCGTACCGCTCCTGGTCCCGCCAGAACCCGCGCGTCATCCCAGGCCACGGCCTCGTCACGACCAGCTCGCCGACCGCTCCGCGAACCGGCTTGCCCTGCTCGTCGAAAACGTCGGCGGCCATCCCCGGCACCGGGCCGCTGAACGCGCACACCTTGAGCGGCTGGATCGTCGTGCAGCCGGTGATCCCACCGGAAATCTCGGTCCCGCCCGAGTAGTTGATGATCGGGCAGCGGCCGCCGCCGACCCAGCGGAAGTACCACGACCACGGCTCAGGGTTCCAGGGCTCGCCGGTCCCGCCGAGCACCCGCAGCGTTGAGAGGTCGTGGCGCGTGACCAACTCGGTCCCGAGCGGGATCATCGCCCGGATCGCCGTCGGCGAGATTCCGAGCACGCTGATGCCATGCCGCTCGACCATGTCCCAGACCCGATCGGGTCGCGGGTAGTCCGGGCTTCCCTCGTAGCAGAACGCCGTCGACCCGAGCGTCAGCGCCCCGATGAACAGCCACGGACCCATCATCCAGCCCATGTCGGTGAACCAGAAGATGACGTCCTGCTCCTGGACGTCGAAGCAGTGGGCCATGTCCTGGGTCGCCTTGATGGGGAAGCCGCCATGCACGTGGACCGCCCCCTTCGGCCGGCCCGTCGTGCCGGACGTGTAGATCAGCATGAACGGATCCTCGGGGTCGGTCCGCTCGGTCTCGCACGTCCGTGGCTGGTCGGCGATGGCCTCGTCCCACCAGACGTCGCGGCCCTTCGTCCAGGGCACCTCGCGCCCGATCCTGCGGCAGACTACGACGTTCTCGATCGTTGGCGCCTCGGCGACCGCGGCGTCGGCGGTCTCCTTCATGCTGACCACGCTGCCTCGACGGTAGAAGCCGTCTGCTGTAATCAGGACCTTCGCCTCGCAGTCGTTCAGCCGCGCCGCGATCGCCGGTGCCGCGTACCCCGAGAAGATCGGCGTGTAGATCGCGCCCAGCTTGCCGCACGCCAGCGACGCGATGCACACCTCGGGGATCATCGGCATGAAGATCCCGACGCGGTCGCCCTTGCCGACACCCAGCGCCCGCAGTGCGTTCGCCACTCGGTTCGTCTCCGCCCACAGCTCCCAATAGCTGTACGACCGGCGTGCGCCGTCCTCACCCTCCCAGACCAGCGCCAGCTTGTTGCGGCGGTCGCTGGCGGCGTGCTTGTCGAGCGCGTTGTGGACGTAGTTCAACTGCCCGCCGACCCACCAGCGCGGCCAGGCGATCCCGCGCGACGTGTCGACGACCCGATCGTAGCGTCGGTACCATTCGATCCCGAGGTCGTCGCAGGCGGCGTTCCAGAACCAGTCGAGATCCTCGATTGAGCGCCGCAGCAGCTCGTCGTACCCGGCGATCCCATGACGCTCCATGAAGCGGTGGAGCCGGCTCGCCTGGACGTACTCTTCAGTCGGACGCCAGACGATACCGTTGTCCGCTGCCTGGCGTTCTCCCGCTGCCGTGGTCGCCGCGTCTGCCAACGCCATTGACCCCCACCTGCGCCGCTGGGATGCCCAACTCTAGCAGGGTCGCAAACCTACCCCCAACCCCGGGGTTGGCCTCGACGGCCTCGGTCGCGTACGCTCGTGGCATCGAGCAGGGAGGGCTATCGGCATGACGACCACGCGGATGGGTGCGATCGAGGTCGCGGTAGTCTCGGACGGGCAGATCGCGTTGGACCCCACCCGCATGTTCGGGCCGAGTCAGCCCGAGGAGTGGCGCCAGGCTGTGAACCTCAACCAGGACGGCAAGATCCCCTTCTCGGTCAACTGCCTGCTGGTTCGGGTCGGCGAGCGGCGCATCCTCGTCGACACCGGCGTAGGTCGCGGTGAGCCCTCGCTCGTCGAGCGCTACGGAAACGGGTGCGGTCGGCTGGTCGACAACCTCGGCGCGCTGGGCGTCGCCTCGGCCGACGTCGATACGGTCATCGTGAGCCACGCCCACGCCGATCACATCGGCGGCGCCACGATGCTGCGCGACGACACCTGGGCGCCTGCCTTCCCCAACGCCCGATACTGGATCTCGAAAGAGGAGTGGGACTACTGGAGCGTGCCCGAGGTCATGCGCTCGGCGCCGTACCTCGAGCACAAGCTCCCGCCACTGGCTGCCCACGGCCGGCTCGAGCTCGCCGAGGCTGAAGTCGAGGTTGCGCCTGGCGTCCGCCTTCTCGCCACGCCCGGCCACACTCCCGGCCACGTCTGCGTCGCGCTGACCTCGGGCGCCGAGATGGCGATCTACACCGGGGACCTGCTCCATCACCCGGCCCAGTTCGACCATCCGGAGTGGTCGCCCGCGTTCGACGTGCTGCCGGAGCTGTCGGCCGAGTCCCGTCGCCGCGTCCTCGACCAGGCCCGCCGCGACCGCGCGCTGCTGCTCACAGCCCACCTGCCAACACCTGGCGCCGCCCGCCTGCCAGCCGCGGGAGGCTGGCACCACGCTGCCCCGTAGGGGCACCTGCCCCTACGGCGTCGGCGGCGCCTCACTCGGTAGTCCAACCAGCTCCATCAATCGCAGCGCGTTGGTGGATGTCGCCACGCCGGGTCGCAGCGTGTAGTCGAACCACATCCGTGGGTCGTCCGAATCAGCCGCGACCAGCTCTGTCAGGTGGACCGCGCGCGAGGCCGTGGCCAGATCCGGCGCGTCGGCGAGCGTCAGGTCGTGGGTCGAGACAGCCCCGATGGCGTGGGGGAGTAGCAGCCGGATGATCCGCCGCGCGGCGATCTGCCGCTCGTGGGTGTTCGTCCCCTGGAGGATCTCGTCCAGCAAGTACAGCGGCACGCGTCCGCCGTCCGCGCCGCTGGGGTGGGCCGCGTCGACGATCTGCTTCAAGCGCCGCAGCTCGGCCATGAAGTACGACACTCCCTCGGCCAGTGAGTCCTGAACCCGCATGCTCGTCCACAGCGCGAGCGGCGGCATCCGGAACCGGGTGGCGCAGACCGGGCCACCGGCCTGGGCGAGGACGACGTTGACGCCGACCGCCCGCAGCAACGTGCTCTTACCCGACATGTTCGAGCCGGTCACCAACAGGAAGGTCCGAGTCGGCCCGATCGTCAGGTCGTTCGCCACCCGCACGCCGCGTGCGAGCAGCGGGTGGCCCAGGCCTCGCGCCTCGAGCGTGTCGGTCCGCGGGTCGATCTCGGGAAACACCCAGTCAGGGTTGTCGTGCGCGGGGATCGCCAGCGCGGCGAGCGCCTCGGCCTCGCCGAGCGTGCGTAGCCAGCCCCGTGCCCGCGGCCCTGCCCTGACCTGCCAGCGCTCCAGGGCGTCCAGGATGTGGAAGTCCCACAGCGTCGCCATCTGAATTGGGAAGTAGACCAGCGCCGACCGTGGCAGCGCGAAGCCAGCGATCCGCTGGAGCCGCCTCACGTGCTCAGGCGCGGGCACCCCGTCGACGTCCAGCGCCGCCTGCAGCCGCCGCAGCATCGGCGCCGCGAAGGTCGTCGTCGACAGCACTCGGAGCGAGCCGGCGTAGGAGCCGAACGAGTGCTCCAGCCCGGCGACTCGCGCGACAGTCCCGTACGCCGTCCCACCGGGAATCCAGTTCAGCGCAAGGTTCGTCGCCAGGAAGATCGGCCAGAGCGGTACCGCGAGTAGCCCGGCCCCCTGGGCCAGCACGACCGTCCAGAGCAAGACCGGGCTGATCCGCGTCGCCCACAGCAGAAGGTGCCGTCGCGACAACCAGCAAGGCCCCTCGGCCCAGAGCAGGAACGGCTCAGGGTCAGGACGCGTGTCGCCGAGCGCCCGCCCACGCCAGGTCAGCTCGTCGCGCAGGTCAATCCGCGGCGCCAGCTCGGCTACGGCGGCCTGGCGCTCGCGCACGGTCTCCGGCGCGGCCGCTCGGAGCAGCCACTCACCCAGCGTTGCCTCACCTATCCGCGAGCCGAATGACTCTAGCAGGTGGAACAGCGACGCCCGGCCGAACAGGTCGAGATCGGCCGCGTATGGATGCTCCGGCTCAGCCTGGATGGTGTGTCGCACCGGCAGCCCGTCCCACGCGCGCCGCACCCGCCTGAGTGCCTCGTCGTTGATCCGCCACAAGCCGTCGGCCCGCTGCCGTGCTTGCTCTACCCGCCGGTGTTGGACGACGAGCACGCCGAACCCGACTAGCAGCAGGCCGGCCACCGCGAGCCCGATCGGCGCCTCCGACCAGAAGCCCACGCCTGCGCACACCGCCGCCGCGATGAACAACAGCAGCCGAACGTTGCCCAGCCGATTCGACCGTCGAGCCAGCGCATCGCGCTCAGCCGCGAAGCGCGCGCACCGCTCGCGGTACACCTCGTGAGCCGCGTCCTCGCTCGGCAGTTCGGCGGTGGTCTCCATCCAACCCGGTCGGCCGATCAGGCCGCGGCCCGGCTGGCGGATCGGGGTCGCAGCGCGTTGCGCGCGATCGCGACGACCGCGAATCCTGAGATCGCCAGGTAGACCGCGGCGTTGAACGGGGTCGGCCGACTCGGCGCGTAGTGCTTCCGGTAGAAGACGTGCATCGCATGGTAGAACGCCACCAGCGATCCGATCGGCCGCTGCCGGCTGCTCTGCCCCTTGTAGTGCAGTACCACCACGGCCGGGTGGTACCGGACCCGCCAGCCCGCCTGCTTGATCCGATACGCCCAGTCCAGGTCCTCGCCGTACATGCGGAACGTCTCGTCGAGCAGCCCGACGCGCTCGATCACCTCACGCCGGAGCAGCATGAACGCTCCGCAGACCGAGTCGACGTCGATCGCCTGGTCCGGGTCGACGTGCAGCAGGTTGTAGCTCGCGAATCGCGCCGAGCGTGGGAAGAGGCGAGCCAGGCCGAACAGCCGGAAGAAGGCCACTTCCGGTGACGGAAAGCTCCGCCGACACGCCAGGTCCAGGCTGCCGTCCGCCCGCACCAGCTTTGGCCCGAGCGCTCCGATGTCCGGGTGGGCCTCCATCTCGGCGATCGTCTCGATCAACGCGCCCGGCGGTAGCCTGGTGTCAGGGTTCAGCAGCAGCACGAATCGGCCGCCGGCCCGCCGCAGCGCCAGATTGTTACCGGCCGAGTACCCAACGTTGCGCGAACCGCGGATCAAGACGACCCACGGGAACTCCGCCGCGACCATCTCCGCCGAGCCGTCTGACGAGGCGTTGTCGACGACGAACACCTCGGCCCGCAGCCGCTCGAGATCCGGCCCGAGCGACCGCAGGCAATCACGTAGCAGGTCGCGCACGTTGTAGTTGACGATCACGATCGACAGGTCGGGAGCGCCGCTCAGAACCACAGAATCCGCCAGTATCCTCCCAGCCGTTCGCGCAGGAGGCGCCCATCGATGCGACCCCGCAGGTAGGCGCGAATGCTGCGGGCCAGGCGATAGCCGACGCCCGGCCAGACTATCGCCTTGAGTGCCAGGTAGCCGGCCAGGCCGTAGTGCTTACGGTAGAAGTATGCCTGGCTGCGGTGGAACTCAACCGACATCCGCTCGCGTGACGCCGCCGTGCTCGTCGCTCCCAGGTGCATGACCCGCGCGGTCGGTGTGTACAGACGGTCCCACCCGGCGCGCCGCAGCCGCGCGCAGAGGTCGGTCTCCTCGAAGTACATGAAGTAGCGGGGGTCGAACGGACCGACGTGCTCCAGCGCCTCCCGTCGCACCAGCAGGCAGGCGCCCAGCAGGTGCTCTGCTCGAAACGACCGCTCGTACCACCCAGCCTCGTAGCGGCCGTTGATCCGGCTGTCGAGTGGCACCCAATCGAAGAACCCGAAGAGCGCCTGACGCAGGTCCGGGAAGCGAAACGCCGAGTGCTGGAGCGACCCGTCGGCATACTCCAGCCGCGCGCCCACCACCCCGGCCGTCGGGTGCGCGTCGCCAAACCGAATCAGTTCGCGCAGGGCATCCGGCCGAGGCGCCGTGTCCGGGTTGAGCAGGAGGACGTACCGCCCGCGAGCCTGCAAGAACGCCAGATTGTTCGCCCTGCCGAAGCCAACGTTACGCCTGTTGGCGATGAGCGTGACCTCTGGAAACTGCTCGGCCACCATCCGTGCGCTGCCGTCGACTGAGGCATTGTCGACGACGAACACCTCGTTCGCCAGCCCTTCGGACGCCGTCCGCACCGCCTCCAGGCACCCCGCCAGTACCTCTCGCGTGTTGTAGCTGACGATGACGGTCGAGACGTCGGGAGGTTGACCTGAGCCCCCTTCCGTCATGCAAAGGAGGGAGCTCTCCGCCTTCCCATTCGGGCAGGGGGCAGGGGGGTGAGCTCTCACGTTCACGGCGCGACCATGATCGACTGCAGGTAGCGCGTCGGCACCCGCCGCCTCGGCTGGACCGTCCGGCGCTGACGGAGCAGCCGCGGCAGTTCGCGCAGCGCGTCAAGCTGACCGCGCAGGCGCGCGCGGGCGGCCGGCTCGCGCGCGTGCCAGAGCGCTTCGCCGGCCAGTCGAAACTGACTCGCCGCTACCCGCGGCCAATATCGCCGCAGCAGCGGCCCCGGCATGTCCCTGGCGACAACCCGCAGAAAATTGCGCCCACAGTAGTAGCTGGCCAGCGACCCGCCGCCGCTCGCGCTCAGCATGTGGTAGACGATCGCCGTGGGCACGTAGATGCAGCGCCAGCCCAGCAGCTGGGCCCGGAACGACAGGTCGACGTCCTCACAGTACATGAAGAACGATTCGTCGAACAGGCCCACGTCCTCCAGCATCCGCCGACGGTACGCCGCCGCGCCGGCGCACGCGCCGAACACCAGCTCTGGCGTGGCGTAGCGCCCGTCATCCTGCTCCCACACTCCGCGGTTGCCGGGGATGCCGTCCAGCCGGTAGTAGTCACCGGCCGAGTGGATCACGTCGCGCCGATCGAACAGCAGCAGCTTCGAGGCGGCCGAGCCAGCCTCAGGGTGCGCCTCCAACGCGCCGACCAGTTCGCCCAGCCAGTCCGGGTGCGCCTCGGTGTCGTTGTTCAGCGTCACGATGATCTCGGACTCGGGTACCGCGCGGATGCCGACGTTCGTCCCGCCAGCGAGGCCCCGGTTCTCCGCGAGCGGGAGCACCCGCACCTCGGGGTAATCGCGCGCCAGCAGCTCGAGCGAGCCGTCACTCGAGCCGTTGTCGACCACCAGTGTCTCGAAGTCCTGGAACCGCTGGCGGCGGAGCGCGTCGAGGCACGTCGGCAGCAGGTGGGCGCCATTCCAATTGGCGATGATCACGGCAAGCATCGATACGGGCTCGGCCTCCAGGCCGCCGCGGATTATACGGGCGCTCAGACGCCGCGGTGGCGGATCAGCGCTGCGTAGGTGGCCACGGCGCGAGTCGAGCGGCGCGTCAGCGTGGGGTCGCCGTCCAGGTCGATGTGGTACAGGCCGAAGTCGCCACGCGGGCCGCTCGGCAGGCCCCACTCGCGATTGGTCGTCAGGCTCCAGGCGAGGTAGCCGATCACGTTCACCCCGTCCTTCTTCGCCTGCTGGACCGCGCGGACGTGGTCGCGCAAGTACCGCACGCGTCGACCGCTGTTCGGATGGCCGGCGACACCGTTCTCGATGACAAAGATCGGCAGGTTCGGGAACAGCTCGGCGAAGTAGCGCAGCGCGCCGTGCAAGCCGGCCGCCCAGACCGGCGCGCGATCGTAGCGCCGCTCGATCACGTCCATCAGGCGGCCGACGTTGTGGAGGAACGGCGTTCCGAAGTAGTAGTCGAAGGCAACATAATCGAGCTGATCGCGGCACTCCGGCGGGCACAGGAACTCGGGCAGCTCGCCGCGCATCCCGAGCTGCCACCAGTTCGACCCGACGAACGAGAACAAGGCGGCGAAGCCCCGTCCCGCGTCGAACAGCGCCGGCGCGGCGCCCAGCTTCGACAATGGGCCAAGCCGGGCCTCGAGGTCGATTTGCGAGATGGCGCCCAGGTTGGTGAGCGCACCGAGCTTCGACCGCAGCTGCGCCAACGGCCCATCGGGTGGGGGCTGGACTGGCGCTGCCAGTGAGCCGCGGTGAATGAAGCGGCCTTCGCGAAGCAGCCAGTCTTCTTCAGCCCAGCCGATCTCCAGGCGCGCCCGCCAGTCGACCGCGTGCATGAGCGGCAACGGCACCCGCCCGAAACGGTCCGGCAGCCCGAGATAGTAGCTGTTGGCCGAGACCAGCCGTCCCGCCCCGCCCACCCCGGCCCGCAGGGCCAGGCGCGCCTCGCGGTTGGCCAGGAACAGGTTGCGGATCACCTCGGCCGTCGCCCGCATGCTCTCGCCTTCATCGGCATCCGGTGGCAGGCCGGGCGGCCAGACGTGGCGCGCCATCCAGAACGGCTTGAGGTAGCCGAAGATCAGCGCATTCGGCTCGTTGATCGTGATCCAGTAGCGGCAGCGGTCGCCCAGGGCGTCGCGGACGCGCGCGGCGTACTCCCCGAACCAGCCCGCGAATTCGGGCGACCGCAAGCCGCCGCGCTGCTCGACGTGGCGCGGCCAGACGAAGTGCATCAAGGTAATCACCGGCTCCATGCCGGCTGCCCTGATTGAGTCGGCGAGCCGGCGGTAGTGCTCCAGCGCCTCGTCGGAGAAACGGCCCGGCTCGGGCTCAACCCGTGCCCAGGCGATCGAGAACCGGAACGCCTTGCAGCCCATCCTGCGAGCCAGGTCGACGTCCTCGGGATAGCGCTCCCAGAAGTCGGTGGCCCGGCCTCGCGGTACGCACCGCTCGACCGGGACGCCGGGGTCCTCGCCATTCGCGGCCTCCCAGTCGTCCCACACGTCCGGAAAGCGCGGATCGAACGCTTCGCCCTGGTGGTCGGCCGTGCCGACGCCGAACAGGAAATCGTGGGGCAGCGGTGGCAGCGTGGGATGGAGCAACCGGCGCAGTGCTCGGGCCGGCCGCGAGACGTGGGAAGCCATGACCAAGTGTAGCCGGCCGGTCCCGTGTAGCCGTCAGGCAGCGCGCCTCCGTCGCGCGTGCGTCGCCCCATCGTGGGGTTGGCAGCGTCATCGTGTCGCGGTGACCCGCTGCCGCTCGCGAGTACACTGTCCCAGCAGTGGGACGCTGAGCGGGGGAATAGCGTGAGCCGCCGAACCGTTGCACAGGCGGAGGAGCAGAGATGGCAGCGGAACGGGGTGAGCGGCAGCTGACCTGGGCGGCGCGACTGGCCGAGCGGGCCGGCCTGCACTACGGTTGGCTGGTCGTCGGGGTGACGTTCCTCGTCCTGTTGACCGCCGCCGGTCTTCGAAACCTACCCGGCGTCGTCATCAAGCCGTTCGAGGAAGAGTTTGGCTGGGACCGCGCTGCGATCTCATTCGCCATAGCGGTGAGCCTCCTCACCTACGGCCTGGCCGGCCCGCTGTCCGGCCGTCTCGTCGACCGTTTCGGTCCACGCGGGGTGATGCTGGGAGGCTTGCTGCTGACGCTCATCGGTTCGGGCGCCATGCTGACGATGCAGTCGCTCGTCGAGCTGAACGTCTGGTGGGGCTTGCTCGTTGGTAGCGGCACGGGTGCGCTCGCGGTCGTCATGGGCGCTGCCATCGCCAACCGCTGGTTCGCCACCCGCCGCGGGTTGGTCACCGGTATCCTCGGCGCGGGGTCGTCGGCCGGTCAGCTCGTGTTCATACCGGCCATGATGGGCCTGACCCTCGCCTTTGGCTGGCGGGCCGCGATCGGCGTGAGCGTCCTAGCCTTCGCGGTCCTGATCGTACCGCTTGTCTTTCTGATCGTCCGCGACACGCCATCCGACGTAGGCCTCGCGCCGTACGGCGCCAGTCCGACGTCGCAGACGACCAGCACACCTGTCGAGCCGCTTCTGTCGGTACTGGCCGCGGCGCGGACTGGCGACTTCTGGCTGCTGGCCGGCAGCTTCTTCGTCTGCGGCTTCACCAGCAACGGCTTGATTGGAACGCATTTGATCCCACACGCCGTCGAGATCGGCCTGACCGAGAACGTCGCGGCAGCCTCACTGGCCTTGATGGGCGCGATGAACGTCGTCGGGACCACGGCGTCGGCTATCTGACCGATCGCTTCAACCCGCGCCGCCTGCTGGCGACCTACTACGCCTTTCGAGCGACGTCGCTGGTGCTCCTGCAGCCGTCCGATTCGTTCGGCCTCGCCCTGTTCGCCATTCTCTTCGGCCTGGACTACATCGCCACGGTTCCGCCTACCGTCGCGCTCACCGCCGACCGATTCGGCCGCCCGGGTCGATCGGCTCTATTTTCGGCTGGATCTTCTGTGCCCACCAGGTGGGGGCGGCCCTTGCCTCGTATTTTGGCGGCGCCGCCCGCGTGTGGTTCGGCGACTACCAGCTTGCATTCATGGCCCGCGGCCTGCTCGCCTTCGTGGCCGCGGGCTTGAGCCTTCGCATCAACCCACCCAGCCAGGCGCCGAGGCTCACCCGCCCCGTTGCCGCGTGAGCCGCGCCGCGTGAGCGTCTCCCGGATGAGCCAGGACCAGCCTGGGCCGACCTGGCCTGCGCCGCTGCCCGACTTTTCGCGGCCAGCCATCAACACCCGACTCAAGGTCGGTTCGTACACCTTTGGGCTGCTCGTCTCCGACGTGATGACCGATCCGAACGGCGCCCCGGACACCGACCTCGTCCAGCTCACGGTCACGCTCGACGGTCGACCGCTGACCCTGCACGATCTTGGCGCCACGACGGCCGCTGCCTGCGGCGCTCTGGTCGCTGCTGTGCAGCCGCCTCACCGAGCTGACCGTCGACTACTACGATCCGAAGCCCCGACCAGACCGCGAGCTGAACCCGCGTCTCGGGTGCTGGGGCGCGCGGCCCGGACCTGCTTGAATCGGCGCTTGGAGGACGACTGCTCGCTGGCAGTCGTCGCCGGCATCTCCACCTGGCGCGTCGGCTCCCGACCGCGCGGCCCCTCCGCCGACTACGTCCGCGAGCTCGCGGAGACGCTCGCCGAGGTGCTGGCCTTCTGGGTCCTGACCGTCGAGCGTGACCGCCGCGCGGCGCCCGGCACCCCCTAGCACAACTCCGTTAGGTCGGGTGGTGGCGGTACCCGAGGATGGCTCGCGCGCTCAGGTCCGACGCATCGAGCGTGCTTCGCCGCCCAGGATCAGGCATTTGACGTCGGTCCCGTGGGCCAGCCTCCGGCAGGTGACCGTGGAGTCGGCAGTGCCCCTCTCCTTCCAACGTCGTGCCCCGGCGGCGGCCGCCAGCACGAGCAGGATCCCGCACATGCTCATGGAGATCAGCAGTCCGGCGACGAGTGTCGGCGACTCGTACCGCAGCTCCACCCTGTGCTCGCCCGGGGGCACCGGCACCGCCCGCAGCACGTGGTTCGCCAGGTACAGCGGGGCCGGCTGGTCGTCGACGTACGCCTTCCACGCGGGGTAGTACACCTCGCTCAGCACAAGCACGCCCGGTGCTTCGGTGCTGACCCTCAGTTCGATCCGGTCCGCGCCGTACGCCGTGATCACCGCTTGATCCTCGGACGCGGTGTGGGACTGCGGCAAGCCCGGAGGAGGCTGCTCGAGGAGCACGGTCAGCCTCGGATCGACCAGACCGGAGGCGAGCAGCTTTAGCGCTCCTCCCGGTCCCACCTGGTGCGCGGCGTGGACAATCCATGCCCGCGGTAGCGCGTTGGGGTTCTCCAGCACCCTTACCCGGTCGTCCTCGTAGACGGTCCGGTATGCCGGGTCCGGCCGCGGGGCGGTCTGGTCCGGGGCCGGCACGGGCATGTACCCAGCATTGAGCAGGTTCAGCAGCGGTGAGCTCAAGCCCTGCTCGTAGACGTCCGCATGGTGGTAGTCCTGCGGGCGGCCATTCAGCGCGGCCATGTAC
Organism: Chloroflexota bacterium; assembly: GCA_030447245.1. GTDB lineage: Bacteria > Chloroflexota > UBA6077 > UBA6077 > JACCZL01 > JAUJPG01. The sequence continues at coordinate 19,060 of JAUJPG010000022.1, forward strand.
TCGTCGTAGCGAGCGACATGGATCGCGTTGTAACCCTGGATGTCGTACAAGCCGGTCATCATCGCGCGATTGTTCACCTCGAGCGCGGTCGTGTTTGGGTCTGCCCACCGCAGCGTGTACGGGAATGGTCCCCCGTAGACGTGCTGGGCAGATCCGAAGTAGCGGAACCTGTGCGCTCCGCCTCGCGATAGGAGGAACTGGGCGGCGCCAGTCGGCTCGTAGTACGAGGCGAGGTCTGTCTGCCGTAAGCCGTAGGCCGGGACGAGGGCGCCCTCGGCGATGACGGCTTGTCTCGCCGCGAGGAGGTCGTCCCAGACGAGCAGGAGCAGCAGCGCGCACGCGAGCGGCCGCTGGGACTGAAGCAGCGACCCTACTACTACCAATCCGGCGGCGGCGCTCAGCACTTGGAGCGCGCTGGGAGGAGCTGGCAGTGTGTAGGCAATCCCAAGGGTTGCCACAACAGAAAGGACAGCAGCGAACCTTGTCTTCCTGCCCCGCTCCGACAGACAGCTGAGCGTAGCGCCGGCGAGCAGCGCGGGACCCAGATAGAACACGGTCAGTGCGCGCCCGGGGGACTGGGGGTGAAGTCGGTCGAAGGCGGGCAGCAGGGAAAGAGCCGAGTGGAGCGGTGTCGAGCCGTCGCTCGAGAGCACGAGAACGGCCAGTGAGAGAGCAGCGAAGTACGGGGTGCCGAGCCGTGCGCGGGCCAGCAGGGGAGCCATGAGCGCCAGGCCGAGCGTCGCAGCGTCGGCGTAGTGGAACCCAGGCGTCAACACCTGCAGGGCCCGGTCACGCACGGGGAGCCAGTCGATCCCGGCCGACCCGGCCACGGCCGTACCAGGGTTGGCATACCCGCCCGGGAGGTTCGAGAGGATGTTGTATTCCAGCCTGGGAAGGAGCCCGGCCGCGGCAAGCCCGAAGCCGAACAGGAGCACCCCGCCCCCGTTCAGGATGAAGCTGACAAGCCTGGCCGCGATGCCTCGGAGGGTGCTCGGCGGTTGTAGCAACGTGCGGTAGGCGACGTACCCGCCGACCACGAGCAGGGCGTAGTACGAGCCCTGGCCCACCCAGGTGCCGAGGATCTGGCTCAGCCCGAGGCCCCCCACCCCCCACCAGAGACCCCTCGTCGGCCATCGTCGGCTCCTGATGGCCAGCTCCGCGCCGAGGATCGCGAGCGGAAGCCACGCGGTCACGCCGGCATACGCGAAGCAGCAGAGGTGATGCCCATACAGGAAACCGGTGGACGCGTACGACGTCGACGCGACCAGGGCGCCGACGACGCTCATCTCGAGGGCCCGCGCGAGCGCGTACACCGCCAGCCCCGCAACCATCAGGTGCAGGAGCATGTAGCTCTTGGCGGCGGCGTCCAACGGCAACACGGTGAACAGCAGCATGGCGGGCAGGTACATCCAGCCGGACTCGGGGTCAGCCGCGAAGGGAGCGCCCGAGAACTGGTGCGGATTCCACAATGGGAGCTGGCCGGCCCGCAAGCGCTGGCCGAGAAAGGAGTACCAGGGATAGAACCCGGTCGGGGTATCCATCCCGATCATTGTCTCGCCCTGGAGCAGATCCCATTCGACGGTCAGCGTCAGGACGATGAGCACGACTACGGCGGCAAGGTCCCAATACTCCCGCCGACGAGCGAGTAGCGACGTGGAGGAGCGCGGGATTCGAGCCGCGGGAGCCATGGTCCCGAATACTACGCCGCGAGGTGTGGCCGCTGAGACAGAGGCGGCAGGCTCTCGGCCAATGCATCGATCGCCGCCCGCCGCGCGCTCTCCCACGGAAGGTGAGCTCACGCCAGCGGGCCAGTAGCCTCTCGTCCGCTACACTTCTGTCCGGAGGTGCGGTGTGCTGCGAGCGCAGATTGTCGGGGCGACCGGCTACGGTGGGGTGGGCATGGCCGAGCTGCTGCTCCGCCATCCCGAGATTCGGATCAGCTCCCTGCTCGCCAAGGCTGACGTCGGCAAGCCGTTGAGCGCCTTCTACCCGCACCTGCGCGGTTTCTGCGATCAGCTCGTCGAGGACTCAACGCCCGAGCGCATCGGCCAGGATGCCGACCTGGTGATCTTCGCCACGCCAGATGGCGTCGGCATGACCCACGCTGCGCGGCTGGTCGAGTGTGGCCGGCGCGTGCTTGACTACAGTGGCGACTTCCGCTTCCCCACGCCGGAGCTCTACGACCGCTACGCCGCCGATCACCCGAGCGTCGGGGGGCGCCCGCACGCCACGCCCGAGCTGCTCGCGGACGCCGTCTACGGAGTTCCCGAGCTCAACCGCGAGCGGCTGCGCGATGCGCGCGTCGTCGGCAATCCTGGCTGCTTCGCCGTGGCGATGATCCTGGCCCTGATGCCGGCTGTCCGCGAGCGCCTGATCGACCCGGCGTCGGTGATCGTGGATGGCAAGACCGGCAGCTCCG
>JAUJPG010000022.1:21578-85913 GCA_030447245.1 Chloroflexota bacterium
GAGCGCCTGATCGACCCGGCGTCGGTGATCGTGGATGGCAAGACCGGCAGCTCCGGCGGAGGCAAGAAGCCATCGGCCGCCCACCACTTCCCCGAGCGCAATGAGGGCGTCGCGCCGTACCGGGTGGCCCGCCACCAGCACCTCTGGGAGACGGTCACCGCGCTCGCAGCGGTCGGCGGTCAGTCGCTACAGCTGACCTTCGTCCCGCACCTGGTCCCGACGACGCGCGGGATCATCTGCACCTGCTATGCCACGCTCCGCGAGGACGTCTCGGCCCAACAGATCCAGGCGCTGTACGAGTCCTGCTACGCCGGCGAGCCGTTCGTGCGAGTCCTCCCGCCAGGGTTGACGCCGGGCCCCAAGGCCGTCGTCGGCAGCAACCTCTGCGACGTCTCGGTCGTACTGGACGCCCCGAATCGCCGCCTGGTGATGATCGGCTCGATCGACAACCTGCTCAAGGGGCAGGCTGGCGTCGCCGTCCAGAATATCAACCTCATGTTCGGCTTTCCCGAGACGCTTGGCCTCGAGCGCGTCCCGTTCTACCCCTGACGAAGCCCGCTCCCGGCCGAATCGGCATCCTGAGCCCGGTCCTCGGCATGGATCGCCCCCCAGACTCGCCACCCTCGGCGTCCAGGTCCATCCGACCTCCCACCAGTGGGTAGTAGCTACCGCTCGCCGGGCACGCCGCTTGCTCCAGAGGTTGGCACACTGCCCCAGATTCCGCGCAGGAGGACCGCCTGATGGACCCAGTTCAAATGCTCATGGACGACCACCGCAAGGTCGAGCAGCTCAGCGAGCAGTTCGAGTCGGCCGACTCGGCGTCCGAGAAGAAGAAGATCGCCCAGGAGGCGCTCCAGGAGCTCGAGGTCCACGCTGCGATCGAAGAGGAGATCTTCTACCCGGCCGTCCGCAAGAAGGCGGGCGACGACGGCAAGGACATGATGCTCGAGGCTGAAGAGGAGCACCACGTCGTTCACGTCCTCGTCGACGAGCTCAAGGCGATGCGGAGCGTCACCGACCGCTACGAGGCCAAGTTCACGGTGCTGATGGAAAACGTCAAGCATCACGTCAAGGAAGAGGAGATGGATATGCTCCCAAAGGCCAGGACGTTGCTCGGCGACGATGGCGCCGAGCTTGCCGAGCGCATGCAAAAGCGCAAGCAGCAGCTCATGGCGGACGTGAAGTAGCCACTCGCTCTGCAGGACGCGCCCCACTCAACGCACCATTCCCGTTAACGCTCGCACGAACGACGAAGCCGAGTCGTTCGTCGCTCGTGCATCGTTAAATCGTCATCTCGTCCGCCAATCTCCATCGGTGATCGGTACGCCGCTCTGCAGGTGAAGCGGCCTCCTCGAGGCTTCCTGGCACGCTACGTGCGCTAAGCATCTGGTAGCAGCATCCGCATCGAGCGGAGGTGCAACTGGTGGGCCTTGGGGGCTCACCGTCGCCTGCGCCCACCAGGAAGCGGAGCCGACCGAAAGGAGCCAGCGATGGCAGGAACCGAAGACCGCGTGGAAGGCAAGGCCAAGGAGTGGGAGGGCAAGCTCACCGACGACGAGGCCCGCGAAGCTGAGGGGAAGGGCCAGGGCATGGTCGGTAAGGCCAAGGACAAGGCGAGCGATATGGCGGACAGCCTCCGAGGCCGGGACGACAAGTAGGCGCGCTCCCTCCGGATGGGAGGAGGGCGCCGTCCGTGTTGCACGTGCAGCGGAGCACGTCGTTGAGTGCCTCCAGGTCCTGGACCTGCGCCTGAGTTGTTCTTAGGCGCAGGGCCTGCAAGCACCGACCCACCATGAATAGCTCGCGCCGAGAGGCCCGCCGAAGCGGGCCTCTCGTGTGGAATCGGAACCCTTCGCAACCGAACGTTCAGGAAGCCGCCTAGAGCCGCCTCCGGGACTCGCGATCCTCGTCAGCGTCGCCGATCGCGGTGCCGCCCGCCGCGCCGGCGCCCCCGCCGCTCACTGCGCTGTCCTCGTCATCATAGTCGCGGAACCGCCCCCGTCCGCGGCCGTAGTCGTAGCCATGGCGGATGTGGGAGCGGTGTTCCTCCCAGGAACCTTCGCCACGGGACTCCCACTCGCGCCGCAGCTCGGGCTCGGCAGAGCGCCAGCCACCGCCCGTCCCCTGCTCGTGGCTCCTGCCATGTGCCTCATATCCGAAGCGATGCGCCGGCTCCGAGGCTTCATGCTGTCCGGCACCATACCGTGTCTCATACCGCGAGCGGAAGTCAGGCGAGGCTTCGTCCCACGAGCGATGAGCGGTCGCGCTCGTCCCCGCCTCGTAGTCCTTGCCGCCGTAATCACGCAGGATCGACCGCGCGTCGTCGTAGCGACCCTGCGCGTTGACGCTGACCAGCCACCCACCGGCACGGACGCGCTCGTCGTACCACTTGGCCTCCTCCTCGGGGATCCCCATCCCGACCAGGGCCCCAGCGATGGCCCCGATCCCGGCGCCAGCAGCCGCGCCGACCAGCGCCGTGGCGAAGGCGCCGGCGGCGATCACCGGACCAACCACCGGGATCGCCAGGGCACCCAGCCCGGTCAGAAACCCGCCGAGCCCACCGAGCAGCCCACCGGCCACCGCGCCGGTGGCTGCACCCTGGCCGGCCTTGGTGCCCGTCTCGTGGGATACCGCGCCGGCTTCGTCCTGATTCCGTGCCACCAGGCCGATGTCATCGCCCCGGAAGCCAGCGTCTTTCAGTCCGTCGATCGCGTCCTTGGCATCGTCGCGCTCATCGAAGACGGCCACGACGGTACTTCGCCCAGTTACCCGCTCGGTGCTCTGCATCTGATGCCTCCTTGCATTCGGCAGCCTCGACTGCGACGGGCGTTCGTCGTATCACACCTCCTCCCTTTTCTTCTCGCATGACGAGCAAGAAATGAGCCACTGACCGCGCACGTTCAGGACGCTAAGCTCGTCGCCGAACCCGAGAGCGCCGAGGGCCAGCAGCGCGCCCCGAAGCGGCTGATAACCCCCACCCGGGCTCTCGGCGGCCAGCCGCACGATTAGCTCGCGGACGCCACCCGGGAGTGGCTGGCGACCGCGGCAACAGCGCCGGCCCAAGGCGTGCCACATGCACGCACCAGTGAACCACGCCAGCTCGCGAAGCCAGCGCAGCAGCGTCCCGGGGCGCCCAGGCAGGACCTGCCAATCTGCTAGCGGCAGGCAGCGGTTCAGCGCCACGAGGAGCCGCCGGTCGCCCGGACGGCACGCCGGGCGCGCGGTCGTGCGGCGCAGCACGCGGACTTCGTGGCGCGGCGCAAGGAGCTCCATGTCCCCGGCCATGCTGCCCCGGCAGCGAAGCAGGACCAGGTCGCCGAGCAGGCGGCCAACGGAGCCCACGACGGACAGCAGCATTGGCGGCCTTCCTGAGGAATCCGCCAGAGACTCTTCGACCTGCTACCTGCCCGCCTATCCAACAACCACGCCGAACGGGGTGTCCCCCGTATCCCGAACCAGATTCGAACGCTCGAACGATGGCGCGGCCAATCGGCGAAGCCGGCACGGACCATGGGCACGAGCGCCCGGTCTCAACCCCGGTCGGTGGTAGCGTCTGACGCAGTCTGGACGGAGTCAGGCTGGCTCAGAGTCCAGGATTCGCGAGCTCGCGTGATCGCGGCTTCCTGCTCAGTTGACGTCGGGACATCGTCGATCGCTCCTGGCCGGCGTGCGCGCCGTGCACGGGCACGCTCTGCCCGTTTACGCGCGAGCTCGTCGTGTGGGTCGGACGTCATGAGAACGCCTTTCGCGTGTCGCTACGATGCCAAACGACCGACCGTCAGTCACCTGCCATCGACCTCATGCTACCGCTTCGATGGGTGGGGCCACATCGCGGTACCTCGGACCCTCGGCATACAGCGATTCCAAGTCACCGCGGGCCTTGGACGGTTGCCCGACCGCTTCATAGAGCACGGCGCGCTCCTTAGCGGGCCGCTCGGAGCCGCTCGCGGTCGCGCCTCTGATCGATCGTGGCGACCCCGGGGTGACTCGAACACCCGACACAGCGTGTAGGAACTCTGGTCCCTGCGTCCATGCTGGTCCGTAACCGTCCACTGCCTATCTGGAGGGAACGAACACCTGTCTGTGCGCGTCCATGCTCGTCAGCCAATGTGTGTGCCGTTTGGTCGTCAACTTGGTCGTCAGTACGGAGAGCCCGTGGCACACTGGCCTTCGTCGTCCCCACTGGCGGAAGCTCTGGGCGCGGATGGCGGGGGTGTGGCAGTGGTGGGTGAGCTGGTCGAGGGCGGCGGTGCGGGAACGGCGCGAGTGGGCGGCGACGGCCGCGTGGCACAGGTCGTGCGCGGGTTCTGCCGCTCAGGATTACGCGGGAGGCACGGCCATGCCGGCTGACGAGCGCGATTGGTTGGCGAATCGAGCGACGAAGCTGTCCTTGACGGGTGTCTTCCTCGCCCTCATGGCGGCGTTCTCCGCGCGGCTTAGCGGCCGCCAGGAGACTCTGGAGATCCGACCTTTCGATCTGTTGCTGCTCGGGCTGTCGACCTACGGACCCGGTCGCCTCGTGGCCTTCGAGCGGGTGACAGCGCCGCGGGGAGCCCTTCACCGAGACCAAACCAGACGATTCTGGTGCCGGGCGAGGTCGTCGTCGCTCGCGGGAGCGGCACGCGGCGGGTGCTCGGCGAGCTTGTGTCCTGTCCGGTCTGCGTCGGGAGCTGGGTCGCCGCCGGCCTGGTGTACGGGCTGCACCTCGCCCCGGGCCCCACCCGGGTGTACCTGGCGGTCCTGGGCACGGCGGGGCGGCCGAGCTGCTGAACTGCTCGGCCGAGGCGCTGGGCTGGCTGGGGCGGGCCGCGCGCAAGGACGCCGGCACGTAAGCGGGGCGCGGGCGTGGACGTCGCGCTGCCGCGGGTAACGCGACAGGTCATTGTCGCCGTGGCGCCGAGGAGACGCGGTAGCAGCCTCGGCTGTCGTCCCAGGTCATGTGGTTCTGGGTGCGCGGGACGCGGCGCCAGAGCTCGTCTCCGTCCCGGATTGTCGGGTCATCGACGTGCGGTCGGTCGGCCATGCAACGGGCAGCGGCCGCCGCTACGCGCGCGCCGTCAGCTCGCGAAGCACCTCACGGAGCGGTCCGGGCCCCTCGGTCAGCGTCAGCTCGCGCTCGGTCCCGCCGCGCAGATCCTCGTACCAGACCCGCGGCGGCCCTTCGGGTGGGACGACGACCTCAATGTCCATCCCGCGCAGGTGCCACTCCAGCTGGACGTCGCCCCGTGACATTGGCACCACCGCGGGAGCCGGGCGTGTCGGTCTGCATGGCCGTCGCCAGCAGCGTGACTGCTCTGCCGGCGGCCCGCGGCTGATTGGCTTAGCCGAGTACGAATTCCACCCGGCAGCCAGCCGCAGCAAGCCGAGCAAGCTGCTCACCACCGGTCCAAGCCAGCGGGGAAGTGTGCCCTTCATGACCCACCCATACTCACCAGCGGAGCCACACCGCAGCGGTCCGCTGTCGCTCGACGGCGATCCGAGCGTAGGCCAAACACGCCCGCACGTCCTCGTCAGTCAGCTCAGGGAACGCTTCCAAGAGGTCGGCCCGATCGTTCTCCTCAAGGTGAGCCAGGACGCGCTCTACCGGGATGCGGGTGCCTTTCACCACCGGCTTACCGACCATGATCTCAGGGTCTTGGGTGATGCGGTGTTGGTAGTGTTCTGGTTCGTGCGCCATCGTGATACCTCTGACGGGCATTATCTCACGGGTCTGGCACTGGGATGGCGATCAGCCCGTCAGGACGGGGTGGAGGGGGAGATGGACGTGGGGCGGTTGGCGATGCCGATTGGCGAGGCGATGTTTACGCAGCGGGCGACGCGGCGGTTTCGGCCGGACCCGCTGCCGATGGAGGACATTCGGCTGATGGTGGAGGCGGCGTCGAAGGCGCCGAATGGGGGCAACCGGCAGATCGCGCGCTTCCTGGTGGTAACCGACCGCCCGCGGGTCGAGACGTTCGGGGCGCTGTACCGCGAGGCATGGTGGGCCAAGCGGCGAGACGAGCAGGGCTGGAGCGGGCCGGACGACATCCCGGCCGAGGACAAGACCCACCGCGCGGCGATGGGGCTGGCCGACGAGATGCGGGACGTGCCCTGCGTGGTCTTCGCCCTGGCGTTGCCGCCGGGGGCGGCCAACTCGGTGCTGCCGGCGGCGCAAAACTTGATGCTAGCGGCGCGGGCGCTTGGGATCGGCTCGGTGCCGACGACGCTCCACCCCGACGTGATGGACCGCTTCCACGCGATGTTCGCGATCCCGTCAGACGTCTCCTTCCACTTCTGCATCCCGCTCGGCTACCCGCGCGGCGGCTTCGGGCCGACGTCTCGGAAGCCAACCCGAGAGACGACCTACCTGAACCGCTGGGAGCAGCCGGTTCCCTGGGAGTAGGCAATGGCGCGGCAGCCGGGTGGAGGGATCAGCGGGCGCTGTGGAGGATGGTAGGGGGGCGCTGGTGGCGTTGGCGGAGGAGCGCGGCCTCAATCAAGTGTTCACGCTGGATGGCGAGTTCCGCGTCTATCGCCTTGCGCGCGGCAGAAGCTTCGTGGTGATTCCCTGACCCGGGGGCGCTCACTCAATTACAGAGGCATGGGCGAGGACGGCGGCCATCGTCGCGGGACGGAACTGGTCGTTGCATGGGGTGGGCAGCTCTGGGTGAGGGATCGGGGTATCGCGCGGCCGGATGGTCCGCGAGCTCAGACTGGCTTGAGGGGACGGTGCGGAGCTGGCGGGAGCTCGACGGACACCGAGTCGCCGGGCTGGACGAGGCCGCCGGCGACGACGACCGCCATGACGCCAGCCTTGCGGATGAGGTTGCCGCGGTCGTCGCGGTCGAGGGTCGCGGCCATCAGGCCGGACTGGACCTGATCGAGCTGTGCGCAGGGGTTGCGCAGACCGGTGATCTCGACGATCGCCTCGGCGCCAAGCCGGAGGCGGGTGCCGGTCGGCAGTCCGAGGAGATCGATGCCGCGGGTGGTGACGTTCTCGCCGATCTGCCCGGCGGCGACGTCGAAGCCGGCATCGCGTAGCTCCTGGAGGAGCTCGGCCTGGAACAGGTGGACCTGACGGAGGTTCGGCTGGCTCGGGTCGCGGGCGACGCGCGAGCGGTGCTTGACGGTGGTTCCAGCATGCGCGTCGTCCTCAACGCCGAGTCCCACGAGCAGCCAGATGCCCGGCTGGTTCGATTTGGCCATGGTATGGGCCGCGCTTCGGCTCACCGCCTCGACCCGGCCGGTCATGCTCGGCCGCCGCCACGTGCCCCGGCAAGGGCACCGGGGAGCAACGCGGGGCAGGCCACGACGTGTCCGGCGTCGGCCAGCGTCCGGGTACACGGGTCGAACGGGTAAACGAGGCCGGTCGCGACCGTGCAGCTGAACAGGAGGTGCATAGTTCGTCGCTCCACACAGAGGGCGTCTGCTCGTCACGGACCGCCATCGTGACGGTCCTGGCGGTCGTACCGCGGCTGCGCGCTGTCTACGGGTCGGTAAGTATGACAGGCGGCGCGCCGGGTGGGCCGGGCGAGCGAGCGGTCGGGCGTCGCCGGGCCGACATGACGTCGAGTGGCGGCGCGGCGGACCGGGTTCCTCAGAAGCGCTCGGGACTGGTCGGTCCTTGACAACGCATCTTGTGGCAGGCGATCGTAGCCACGGCACGCATCCCGGGGGTCTGGGGTTGGCGTCGCGCCACTCGCCGTCAGGCGGGGGCGTACGGTGGGCGCGGGGAGGCCGCGGTGGTGGACCTGGAAGAGGCCGCCGATTCAATCTGGGCCGCGGCCAGGCGTGGCGTTCACTATCCGGCCGAGTGGCGGGACAAGCTGTCGTTGGAGGATGGCTACCGGGTCCAGCGCGGGATCCTGGCCCGCCATGTCGCCGAGGGGGAGGTCCAGGTGGGCTGGAAAGTGGGCCTGACCGCCCCGGCGATCCAGCGCCAGTTCGGAGTGCACGAGCCGGTCTTCGGATTCCTGCTCCGGAGCGGCGCGCGGCCGAGCGGCACGGTGTTCGCCGCGAGCGAGCTGATCCGCCCGGGCTTCGAAAATGAGCTGTGTCTGACGATGGGGGCGACGCTGCGCGGCCCGGGCGTCACGCTCGACGAGGCGCGCGCGGCGATCGCGGGGGTGGCTCCAGCGCTCGAGATCGTCGAGACGCGCGGCGACCTGGCGCGCGACCTGGCCCTGACGCTGGCCGACAACTGTCAGCAACGGGCCTTTGTCACCGGACCGGTGACGGTGCGTCCGCCCGACGGGTTCACGCTGAGCGAGGCGACCGTCGAGGTCTACGTCAACGGACGGAGCATGGAGCGCGCCAGCGGCGCCGAGGTGCTCGGCGACCCGGCCGCCTCGGTCGCCTGGTTGGCGAACAAGTTGGCCGAGCTCGACCGAGACCTGGAAGCGGGCATGCAGGTCATGTCCGGCTCCTTCACCCGCCAATACCCGCTTACCGCCGGCGACCGGGTCGAGGCGCGATTCGAGCCGTTCGGGCCGGTCGGGGCCGAATGCCGCTGAGGCGACCCTGAGGACGCTCAACGACTGCTCGATGGGGCGGCTCAGCAGATGATGGACGCCGTCCACCGCTGCGAGAGCACCGTCAGCCGCATGCTGGACGACGGCATCTTGGCCCTGTTCGGCGCCCCAATCGCCCATGAGGACCACGCCCTCCGAGCCTGCTACGCCGCCGCATGTCGTTCGGGCGCCAGCGCCGAGCAGGGCGACCTGGAGTGCCGCCTGGCGCCGCTGCTTGGCGAGCAGCCGCGGACGAGTGGGCGATAGCGCGGGGCCGACCGACCGGCACATACTGGAGCTGGTGGCTGGAGAGGAGCGGCGAGGTGGAAGGAACCGCTAGGCGACATGCCGAGCGCTGCCTCGCGCTGGCGGAGGCTGCCGCGCCGAAGCTTCGAGGGCCCGAGCAGGCAGTCTGGCTGGCTCGGCTCGAGCAGGAGCACGACGAGCTGCAGACGGCGCTGGCCTGGAGCCTGGACCAGGCGAACGGCGCGGCAACTGTCGAGATTGGGCTGCGTCTGGCCGGAGCATTGCCATGGTTCTGGTTCGTCCACAGCCACCTTGCCCTGGGGCGACGCTGGCTCGAGCAGGCGCTCGAGAGGTCCAGCGCGACAGCGCCCTCCGGCCGAATGAAGGCAGTCCTCGGGCTCGGCCGGCTGACGCTCGAGCTGGGCGACCTTGGATCGGCGGAGGCTCGCTTCGAAGAAGGCATGACCCTGGCCCGCGAGCTGGGTGACCGACGACGGATGGCCGCCGCAGTCGACGGCCTGGGACTGGTGGCCCACGCCCGGGCCGACCACAAGCGGGCCCTGAGACTGCTGCGGGAGAGCCTGACGCTCTCCCGAGGCCTCGGCGACGAGCGCGGCGTCGCCGACGCGATCGGCAATCTAGGGCTCGTGGCGCGAGATCAGGACCAGACCGAACACATGGTCGCGCTGTACGAGGCGAATCTGGCACGCTACCGCGGTCTGGGGGACGCGCGCGGAGTTGCGTGGTCGCTCCATTGTCTGGGATTCGCGGCGCGGCAGCGATACGACGACGAGCGGTCGACAGCGCTGTTCGACGAGAGCATGGCGATATTCGAGGCGCTCGGCGATCGGCGCAGCGTCGCCTGGACGCTCCACAATCTGGCGCTCATCGCGCAGGCGCGGGCCGACTATGGACGGGCCGTCCCGCTCCACGAGGACAACCTGGCCCGCTTCCGAGCCTTCGGGGACACCCGGGGCGTTGCCGGAACGCTGCTGCACCTGGGGATCGTCGCCCGCCAGCAGGACGACTACGGACGGGCGATAGCGTTCTTCGAGCAGGCGCTGAGCCTGTTCCGACAGATCGACGACCGGCCGGGCATCGCCTGGTCGCTCCAGAACCTCGGCATCACGGCGCGCTACCAGGGCCGCCACGACCGGGCGGCGAGCCTGTACGACGAGAGCCTTGCCCGGTTCCGAGCCCTGAAAGATCGCCGGAGCATCGCCTGGTCGCTCCGCGATCAGGGGATCCTGGTGCGCTACCGAGGAGACTACGCGCAAGCCACACCGCTCTACGAAGAAAGTCTGGCCCTGTTTCGCGAGATCGACGAGCGGCGCGGGACGGCCTCGTCACTCCGCAACCTGGGGACCGTGGCGCGCGAGCAGGGCGACCACGAGCGAGCAGCTGCGCTGTACGAGGAGAGCCTGGCTCTGTTCCGCGAGATCGGCAACACCCGCGGAATCGCCTGGTCCCTCCGCAGCCTGGGGACCGCCGCGCAGGCGCGCGGCGACCATGGGCGGGCGGCAGCGCTGTACAGGGAGAGTCTGATCCTGTTCCGCGAGTTGGGCGACAAGAGGAGCATTGCCTGGTGCTTCCACAATCTGGGGACCGTGGTGCGCGAGCAGGGCGATGCCCGGCGGTCCGCCCACCTGCTCGGGGCGGCCGAGGCCCTGCGCCACGCCATCGGCGCCCCCTTGCCGCCCGGCGGACCGGGCCTCTTACGAACAGGGCCTGGCCGCCAGTCGCATCCCGCTCGACGGGGAGGCCCTCGCGGCGAGCTACGCAGTGGGACGGACGATCAGCCTGGAGCAGGCGATCGCCTACGCGCTGGACGAGCGGAAGTCGGTCTGAAGTGAACCGACGGCACGGTACCGCGGTATCTCCCGCCCGGCGGGGTTCGCGCGGCTTGCCGCACGCCTGTCCCGAACGGGGAGGGCCGCCAGCCGTGCGCATCGGGGATGTGGTATAGCCTGGCAAGGAGGTGTCCGGGATGCAGGCGGATGAGTTGAAGGGGCGCGGTGTGCTGGCGCTATCCAACGCCGAGAAGATCGGGCAGGTGGAGGACGTGCTGTTCGACGCGCAGTTCCGCCAGGTGCTGGGGTTCCGTGTGAAGCGGGGCGGCCTGTTCGGCAAGGCGCAGGCGCTCCTGCGCGACAGCGTGACCTCCATCGGTACCGCCGCCTTGACGGTGCAGAGCCCGGATGCGGTCAACGACGAGGAGCGCTTCGCCGATCTGGCCCACGTGTCCACGTTGAGCCAGGTGGAGCGGACCCAGGTGGTCACCGAGAGCGGCGAGGTGCTGGGGACGATCGCGCACCTGGAGATCGACGACGACGCGCGCAAGGTCACGGCGTATGTGCTGTCGTCCTCGTTCAGGGACCGGGTGCTGGGCCATGACACCGAGTCGGTCAAGGCTGACGAGGTGCTCCGCCTGGGCGAGGGCGGGGTCATGGTGGTGCCGCACGCGGTCGCGGTGCGGCTCAAGCCGAGCGCGGATAGGCGCCGCGTCCGGGCACCCGCGGGTCCGGGACGGCGCCGCGATGGGCCTGACCCGGTGGCCGAGGACGCAGGGCTCGTCGACGTGGACGCTCGCGGAGAGCTCCCCGGACCGGGGCGCGGGTGGTGATGAGAGATCGAGCTGGCGGTCGTCATCGGGCAGGAGGCCAGGGAGTCACCCGCGAGCGGGCGGTGGCGCCCGTGGCCGGGTACACGATCTTCCACGACGTGAGCGCGCGGGATCTCGAGTTCGCGCCTGGCGGCGGGGTCATCGTGGGCAAGAACTTCGAGCAATTCTGGTACTGCTCCGTTATAGTGCCCGGGCAGGCTGTGGAAATTCATTGAGCACCCTAGTGGGTCAGTTCTCATGAGGGTTGCCAAACGGGTGTGTGCCTGGCATGCTCTGGCGTCCGTTCGGTCGAGCGAGCGGACGGAGGCCCGGCCATGGCACGTCCCCAGAAGGCGCGGCTCGGCCCCTGGCCGAGACCGAGCGGACCGCCCTCGACCAGATCACCCGCGCGGGCAGCGAGCGCGCCGACCGCGTTGCGCGGGCCAAGGCCGTGCTGGCGGTGGCCGCGGGCCGATCTTTCACCGCGGCGGCGCAGGCCGCCGGCGCGTCGGTCGGGCGACGCGGTGGCCCAACTGGTCGCCCGCTTCAATACGGAAGGGCTGACGGCGCTGGAGCCGCGCCAGGGCGGTGGCCCACCGGCGGTGTACGACGCGGCCACCCGCGACCGCATCCTGCAGGAGTTCCGGCGCGCCCGCCGACCGGGAGCGGGACGGCACCGCCACCTGGTCGCTGACCACGGTGCAGCGGGCGCTCCGCGCGGCGCCGGACGGGCTGCCCGGGTGAGCACCAAGACCATTCTGTATACCCTCTGGGATGCTGGGTATACCTGGCAGCAGAGTCGCACGTGGTGCCAGACAGGGACGGTCGTACGCCGGCGGAAGGCGGGACCGGCCACGGTCACCGACGCCGACGCCACCCCCAAAAGAGCTGATCGAGCGGGCGTACGCGCTCGGGGAGCAGGGCGGGGTGGCGGTCTGGTGCCAGGATGAAGCTGGCCCCTACCAGGCCATCCCACAGCCGGTCCGTCCTGGCAGCCCGTGGGGCAGCCCACCCGCCGGGCCGCACGAGTACATCCGCGGGGGCACGGCCAAGCTGCTGACGCTGTTTCGGCCCGCCACGGGCGAGGTGCGCGCCGAGCCCGTGGCGACGGCCCCCAACGCCGTGCTCCATCCCTGGCTCAAGGCGGAGCTGGTGGCGATCCTGGCGGCCCTGCCGGCAGCGGACGCGGCCGCGCCGAGGCCACGCGGGCTTGCTGGGAGGCCTGGCAGGCAGGCTTGCGCGAGCGCTTCACCTTGCCTGGCTGACCTGCCGCCCCTGCGAGCGTTGCTCATCTGGGACAACCTGACCCGGCCACAAGAGCCCCGGACCTGGTGCTCTGGCTGTGCGCCCACGGGGTGATGCCCTTGTACACGCCGCTAGGCGGCTCCTGGCTGAACATGGCCGAGTCCGTCCAGCGCATCCTCGTCGGCGCGCCCTGGATGGCCACCACCCCGAAACTGCCCAGCAGGTCATGGACTGGCTGGCCGCCACCGTCCGGGGCTGGAACGCGGCCCCAACCCCGTTCGTCTGGGGCGGCCACCGTCGGCAGCGCGCCGCTGGCGGGCCCGCCGCCGGGCGGCCGCTCGCGTCGAGCCGCACGGCCTCGGCGGCTCCGCGGCGCTCACCCGTCGCCCACTCCCTCGTCGCCGCTCAACGTATGAACGGCTCTGCGCATGAGAACTGACCCACTAGTCGCCACTGATCGAGCAGGCGAATGGACCACCAGCACCCCCCCCAGCCGCACGCTCAGACGCGGGTGGGCGGACCTAACGGAGCAGTACTAGACGGTCGCCGCCTGAGCAGACACTCCACCGACACGGGCCACGTCCACACGTTCTCAGGCCGCGAGGATGACTCGAATGCTACCGCCCATTGCCGCTGCCCAGGTCCTGACGCTCGTCGCGCTCCTACTCCTCGGCGACCGCCCGCGCGCCATCGACGCGCGAGCACCGGCCGAGCGTGACCCGGCCGAGCGCGGGCTCGCCGGTCCCGGATGACCCCGAATACCTTTCCTGGGCACAGCCCGGCCCCTTTCGGGCGCCGTTCCTGACCGACTTTCCCGTCCAGAGCTTCGCCGCCGATCAGCGCATCGTCGCCACGTACTTCTTCTACTGGTACGACGCGGCGACCTATCGGGCCAGCCAGGCCACCCGCGGCTTCGACCCGTACCCGTTCCACCCGCCGAACCTCGCCACGATCAGCTTCCGCGACACCGATTGGTACGAGCATGAGTTCCGCGACATGCTCGCGGCCGGGTTGACGTGGTGCTGCCGGACTACTGGGGCGAGCCCGGGCCAGTACCATCGGCGGGTGGCCCCCGCCCCCGAGCTGAACTACTTTGCCACCGAGGGCATCCCTCCGATGGTCGAGGCGCTCGAACGGCTCGCCGACGCCGGTACGCCGCTCAAGATCGGCCTGTTCCTCGATACGACGATCCTGAACGACGAGGATCTGACGACCGAGCGCGGCAAGCAGATCTTTTACGCCTCGATCCGCGACTACTATTCGCGGATCCCTCCGCGCCACTGGGCGGCCATTGGCGGCGGCCGATCGTCTGGCTGTACGACGCGCAGCGGGTCTACCGCTTCGACCAGTCGACGTTCGACGCGGTGACCGCCTGGTTTCCGCGGGACTTCGGTGGCCTGGCACCGTTCATCATCCGCGAGGCGCAATGGGCGCGCCAAGAACGTCGACCACGACGAGCTGATCCACGCTGATGGCCTCTACGCCTGGGGCGCGGCACCCTTCGGGTTCGCCGAGGACCCGCGCGTCACCATCGCCCAGGTTGGCCCGGGGTTCTCGAGCGTCCAATTCGGCCGGCCGAACGGCATCTTCACAGACCGGCAGGATGGCCGCTACTACGAGGATCAGCTGCGCAAGGCGCTGGCGAGCGGCCGCCAGATCATGGCCGTCGAGACCTGGAACGAGCTGGGCGAGGCCAGCGGCATCCTCGAAACGGTCGAGTACGGCCGCCAGTACATCGACCTGACCCGGCGCTACGCCGAGCGCTTCAAGGCTGGCCTTGGGCCTCCGTGAGCTGTCCGGCGCCTCGAGTGTCAGGCGCCACTCACCTCGATGCTGTTCCAGCCGGACGCGCCGTTCGGCTGGGCCAGGCTGAACATCTCGGTCTGGAGCGTCCCCTGCCCGTCGGTCGCTCGCGCCACGAGCTTGACGGTGGCGCCGGTCGGTAGGTCGAAGCTGCCTTCCCAGCGCACCCAGGCATCCACGCCGGGCTGCGGCTCCAGAAACGTCGCCGGTGTCCAGCTCGCGCCGCCATCGGCACTGAACTCGACCCGCGAGATGCCGCGGTTAGACGCGTAGGCAATCCCAGCGATCTGCTGTGGCCCGGCCGGCAGGGTCGCGGCTGGGGCCGGCACGTCGATCCGGGTCATCGTCTTGACGATCCCGTCGCGGCTCCAGTTACGCTGCCCGTACCAGTCCACTACCGGGCGGACGGATGGACGGATCACTCGGATCCACTTCGGGCTCTTGTAGCCGTACCGGCCCGGCACCAGGACGCGCGCCGGGTAGCCGTGCTCGTAGGGGAGCACGGTCCCGTTCATCTCGTAGGCGACGATCGTGTTCGGGTCGAGCGCGGCCTCAGGCGGGACCGCGCTGACGAACTCGTCCTCGCCGATCATCGCGACCGCGACGACGCCGGGCTTCAAGCCGCGGGCCAGCTCGAGCAGGTCTACCAGGCGGACTCCCTTCCAGCTGGCCGTGCCGATCAGCTCGCAGCCAAAGGGCACCAGCTCGCACCTGTCAGTCAAGTTGCTGACGCATTCGAGCGTCTTGGCGATCTCGACGGTCGGCAACTGACGCAAGGTCGCGTAGTCGAGCTGGACCGGGTTGTTCACCTCGCCGTCCAGCGCCAGGCTCCACTCCTCGGGCTTGATGACCGGATCGGCGATCGGGTTCTTGGTGACGTGGTAATGGTTCTCGGTCGGAGTGATCAACGACGAGAGGGTGCCGGGCTGGCGGGCGCCGGCGGTCAGCGAGCCGTCCTGGTCCCGCGAGAGCTGCTTGGCGAGGGTTTGCGGCGTGGGGAGATTGGGCTCTGGTGTCGGCGAGGAGGCGGGCGCCACGGCCGGCGCGGCAGTGGCCGGCTCGGACGTTGGCGTCGCAGCTGCCGCGGGAGCGGCGACCACGGCGGAGGCCGCGGTCGGGGCGGGACCAACGGCCCCGGTGGCCGCGGGTGATGGCTCGGCGAGTGGGCGCGGGGTGAGCTGGACGCGGGCGAGCGATCCGCTTGCCGCGCCACTACGCTGGCCGAGCCAGAGTGTGGCGGCGAACGCGGCGGCTGCCGACCCGAGTGAGACGAGGGCCGCGCGACGTGAGGCCGAGCCAGCCGCTGCCGGGCCCGTCGATCTCGCGACCGCCGAGGCTGCTGGCTGGCTCGTGGCTCTGGTCAGGGTCGAGCGCGCCGCGAGCCATTGGCCGAGTACGAGCAGCCCAGCGTAGCTCAGCGCGACACCAGCGTAGCCGGCGTTGACGAGCCGCCAGTCCTGGAGCAGGTCCACGGCGAACGGTCCCGCACCGGTCAACGGCATGATCCCGCCCAGCGCCACCAGGTAGAGGATCGGCGCGACCGCCAGCAGCGCCCAGGGCGAACGAACGTACCGAACCAGCGCGGCGCCGAGACCGAGCAGGATGATCGTCATCCCGGCCACGGCGACGTAGAGCGCGTACACCTTGGCGTCGGCGCCGAACCGCGAGAGACCCTGCTCGACTGTGTCCGGCGAGATGAAGATCAGCACCCACTCCATCACCCGCTCGGGTAGGGTTCGGATCTGATAGGCGGACCGCAGCCAGAACATCGCGGCCAGTGCGCCTGCCGTTGCCAACGCGGCAATCGCCGTGCATGCTGGCCAGCGCGGGCGCTCGCTCGTCGGCGGTCGTTCGTTTCTCGGCTGTCTCATGATCAGGGCTCTCACCATCGCGCGTTCACCACCAGGTGCCAAGACTGTACCGCCGCCAGGCTGCGTGGCAAGGACAATTCTTACGATTGCCTGACGACGTATCCAGCGGCCCACCAGCAGTGCGAGCGCCGTTACGACCGATCGTGCGAGCCCGCCTGGCGCGGATCACGTCGAGCCGGCGCCAGCCGCTCGAAGAACATCGTGACACCCCGTTCTTCGATCCAGTCAGGTGCCCGATCACTCCGCGCGCTCGGGTGACCCGGTCGGCAGCCGAGCGGCGGCCGCGCCGGCCGGCTCGACCGTCACCTCAAAGCTCGCAGCTCGAACGGTCAGGCGCACGCTGCCGTCGCTGAAGCTCCAGCGCTCGTCTGCTCGCCCGTCGACCACGACGCGCGCCGGTGGCGCGTCAGCCGGCAGGACGACCTGGTAGCCGCGCTCAACCGGCGCGTCGGCAACAGTCAGCGTGATCTCGCCGCCCTGGACCCGCGTGCCGAACGTCGTCCCGTCGTACAGCCGCTGGCGAGCGGCCGGCAGGGTCTCCGCTTCGCCAGGCGGGGCGACGACCTGCACGATCAGGTCGCCGTTCCAGACGGTGCCTCGGCCGTCCGCTGTCGGGACAAGCGTGTCGAAGTCGGGCGCGAGTGGCAGGATCGCGCCGGCCCTGGCAAACAGCGGAATCCGGTCGAGCGGTGCATCGGCGGTAACGACCTGCCCACCCTGCAAGGCCCGGCCGGTCCACCAATCGACCCAGGTGCCGGCCGGCAGGTAGACGGTTCGAAGCCGGGCCCCCTCCTCGAGCACTGGGGCGACGAGCAGATCGTCGCCCAGGGCGTAGGCATCCTCGACCGCCCACGCGCGAGGGTCGTTTGGGGCGATCAGTGCGAGGTGCCGCACGATCGGCAGCCCGGTCTCCGAGGCGACCTTCGCCTGGGTGTAGAGGTAGGGTACCAGGCTGTTGTGGAGGCGGGCGTAGCGGCGGAACTCGGCCACCGTCTCCTGGTCCGACCAGACCTCGACCGGATCGCCCTGGTGGTCGCCGTAGTTGTCGCGCAGCACGGGGCTGAGCGCGCCGAGCTGGAGCCAGCGCCGCCAGAGCTCGCGCTCCGACGCTCGGGGCAGACCGACGCCGGCGTAGCCGCCGACCTCCGGGTGCCAGTAGGGAAAGCCGCTCAGGCCGAGCGAGAGCGCTGCCGGCAGCAGCCCGCGAATTCCCTCCTGGTTCCAGCTAATCGTCTGGTCACCGGACCACTGGAGGCTCTGGTACGCCCGCGCGCCGAGGCTGGCCGAGCGGGCAAACAGGACCACGTCGTCGCCGCGAACGGCGCGCGCCGCCTCGAACGATGCTTTGGCGTAGAGCGTCAGATAGCGATTGTGCGTCTCGATGCCGCTAGTCCCGTCGGCGTAGCGCGCGTCTTCCGGCACCAGCTCGCCCAGGTCAAGCATCGCGCCGTCAAGGCCGAGCACGTCGAGGATCCGGCGCCAGAGCCCGCCCCACCAGTCCACGGCGGCCGGATTGGTGAAGTCGACCCAGCCGACTTTGTGGTGGGGATGAAGGTAGGCATGGCCGCCAGCGTCCTGGACGAGCAACTCTGGCGGGACTCTGGCGGCTGGGGGCACATCGGGGTTCTTGTAACCGAGCACCTTGAAGCCGAGGGCGTGGACGCGGTCCGTCAACTGGCGCGGGCTCCGGTACGGGCCAGTGGTCCGGTTGCCGAAGCTGACCCACGGCCAGCCGAGCAGTGACTGCTCGTCGGTCAGGTCGTAGACGAACAGCGCCGAGACCGGCAGCGCTTCGGCCCGGATCCGCTCGGCGTCGCGCAGGACACGCGCCGAGCCACCCACGGCCGTCTTCCAGACGCCGAACGCCCAGATCGGCGGCAGCGGAGGCCCGTCGACGCCGTCAAAGCGGACCCGGTCCTGGAGGATGTCGCGAGGACTCGGGCCGGCGATGACCAGCAGGCTGGCCGCCGGCTGCTCGACCTGCCAGGCGACCCGGTCCGCCCGCTCGGCGGCGACGTCGAACGTGCCGCGCGCGTCACTCTCGACGAGCAGGCCATACCCGCGGCTCGAGACGTACCAGGGGATCGGCGCGTAGGTGGCCGCGCCGAACCCGACGTAGCGCCGGTCCTCCGCCCAGGTCCGAACGACCCGGCCGCGCTGGTCGACCGCGTCGAACCGCTCGCCGAAACCGAGGAAGCGCTCACCGGTCTCAGCCACGACGGCCCCGCCGACGCGGGCCACCGATGGCGGATCGTCCGGCGTGACGCGGAGCCGCACCGCGCGCGG
Organism: Chloroflexota bacterium; assembly: GCA_030447245.1. Lineage (GTDB taxonomy): Bacteria > Chloroflexota > UBA6077 > UBA6077 > JACCZL01 > JAUJPG01. The sequence goes on from JAUJPG010000022.1 coordinate 40,121, forward strand.
CCCGAGAGCGGCCAGCTCGACCAGGACGGTCCGCCCGGCCGGGTCATCGGTCGCGGCGACCAGCCGGAGAGCGCCGTCGGTCGGGCTGGCGTCGATCAGCCGGGTGAGTCGCCAACGACCGCCGCTCCGGTCGACGTAGCCGAACGAGCCGAACACGCCATCGACGGCGGGGGCCTCCTGCCAGAGCACCCGCCCTCGGGCGTCGAGCAGCGTAAGCCGCCACGGATCGCGCTCGACCCGCGCGGTCAGCTCACCGAGCGGCGCGACGACGGCGCCGGCCTCGGGCGCGGCTGGGTCCGCTTGAGAGGCGTCAGCCAGGCCGTCGCGTGTGACATCGGCATCGTCCGCGGCGCCGGCGTTGGGCCCGAGCCCGGGGCTGGTCGCCGAGTGCTCGGTCGCCACGCTCGTTTTCAGCGACTGCGCGACTGGTACCGGACCGGCCGTCGTCGCCGGCTCCGGGGCTGGCGTGTGCTCCGGGGCTGGCGGCGGGTCGAGAGGCGCGTCGGCCTCCCAGCCGACGACCTCGTGGGCAGTCAGCCTCGCCACGTCCAGTCGGATCGTTTCACCCGGGCGCCAGCGCTCCGGCGGGTACCACCAGAGGACCGGCAGGTTGTCGAACGTCTGCCGGGTGCCGTCACGGAAGCGGACCTCGATCGACGGTCGAGGCCGTTCCGGCACGGCCCGGCGAACGCGCCAAAGCGTTTCTAGCGTCGCGAGCGGACCGCGCGGACCGATCTCGCTGCTCGGGACGAGCCGGGCCGAGAGCATCTCGATGGCGCCGTCGTGGAAGCTCGCGGCCGGTGGCCCGACCGGGGCTGGCCCGTTCGAGACCGGCCCGGACCGCGCAAAGTCGTAGAAGCGGTCGGGCAACGGTTGTTCGGCGGCCAGGCCGCGCTTGAGCAGGACCAGGCCATCCTCGGCCGCCTGCAGGCGGTACTCCCCGCGGGTCAACAGCTCCTGGAGTCGCTTGTGCATGCTGCCAGGACCGGCCGGGTAGGGGCTGCCCCCGACGTCGACAAGGACGTACTCGGCATCATGTACGGTTGGGAACAAGTAGGCGCCGGCCCGCTGGCTCAGGTGTGGGTAGAGCGCCGTGGATGCCGAGACCGAGGCGTGCTGCGGGATGCTCGCCGCGAGCTGACGCCCGAGCTCGTCGTGAGGGGAGACCGTCGGGGTTGGCAGGCCGGCGACCAGCGGTCCGATCCCCGCCTGGCGGTAGGCGATGGCTCCGCCGAGGACGGCGGCGACCGACAGCACGGCGACGACCCGCGAGAACGGCCAGTCGCCCCAGCGGCCGCCGAGTGTTGCGAGCCGGCCGGCGCCAACGATCGCGGCGGCGATCACGAGCGGCAGCACCGTCGCCGAGTAGTGGGCGCGCCCGGCCGCCATCCACGGCGAGCTAGAGAAGACGTTCAGCGCGAGGATCGGCGCCACCGCCAACAGCAGCTCGGGGGCGAGCAGGCCGAGCCAGCCTCCGCAGAGCAGCAGGGTGGCGAGATACCCCAGCACCTCCGGCCGGCCAAGCGTGGTCAGGTAGACCGCTGGATCCTCGACCAGGGTCCGGAGCGCCGCGCCAGGGCTGCCGCCGATCGGGGCGTAGCGCGCCGTGAACGGCGAGATCGCGCCGCCCGAGTAGTGTGGAATGATGACCGCGACGCAGAGGATCGACCAGCCGGCGCCAAGGACGACCGCCGCCGTCGCGGCCCACCGCATCGCGCGCACGCCCCCCGGGGAGCCGAGCGTTGCCGGGGCGTGGACAACCGGGGCGAGCCAGGCGAGCGAGCGGGCCACGGCTGCCGGGACCGGCGCCAACCCGAGCAGCGCGACAAGGCCGAGCCCGGCGACGATCAGCCCGACCTCCTCCTTCGTCGCGGCGGCGAGCAGACCCGCTACGAGAAAGAGGCGCGGCTGTCCGGCGTCGAGCGCGTCGACGGCCAGCAGGAGCAGCGGGGCGGCCAGCGCGACGCTGTGGAAGTCGGCCGTCGCGGCCCACTGTCCCGGTGGCGCCAGCAGGTACAGGCCGGCAAAGGCGAGGCCGGCCTGAGGGTGGCCGAGACGGCGCCGGGCCAGGCGGTAGGCGGGGATGGCGCCGAGGGCGATCGCGATCGCCTGGAGCCAGAGGATCGCCCGGACGTCGGGCACGACGAGGTAGAGCGGCGCGAGCAAGACCAGGATCGGCTCGACGTGGAACGCCAGCAGGGAGTCTGGCCGCCGGATCGCCGCCAGATCGATGTCGGTCTCGAACTCGGCGTGCTGGTAGGTGGTGAAGCGGAACGCCTGGCCGCGCAAGAAGTTCCAGATGACCTGGTCGGTAAAGCCGAGGTCTTCCGCGTTCGTTTCGAGCGCCTGGTGCCGCTCGACCGCGCGCCAGCCCAATCCCAGCCCGGCGACGAGTGTCAGCGCCGCCAGCGCGGCGAGGACGGCCAGCCGTCGCCGGTCAGCGATGGCGCCGATGCGCAGGCCGACCGGGAGCCTGGCGACAGCGGCGCTCGTCAGTGCCACCGAGCGAGCCTCAAGCCGCGTTGGACGTTCATGACTGTAAGGGTATGCGGGGCGACTCGCTTCGCGCGACGGGGATCCTCGCCCCGTCAGGCGGCCAGGGCCCGATCGGGCGATCAGCCGCGTCGATGACGGCCGCCCGATCGGGCCGGCGTCGCCGCCGAGTCTACGTCACGTCGGACCACGTTCAGGCGCCGCCCGGCCCCTGGCGCGCCGCCTTGGCGAGTACCGGCGCGGCCTCGCGTGGCTCGCCTGGCGTGGCGATTCGGTGGACGATCCGCTTCGCCCGGAGGGCCGCTTCGGCAGCCGCGAAGTAGTCGCGCACGTCCCCCTGGGTGGCGATCCAGCGAACGTACTGGCCAATGCCCTCGGCCAGCTCGACCCGCGGCTCGTAGCCGGCCGTCCGAGCCAGGCTAATATCCGAGGTCAGGTGGCGCATCTCGCCGGGCCGGAACTCCCCGCGCGCGAGCGGCTCGATCGGCGTCCCGAGCGCCGCGCCTACGAGCTGGCCGATCTCGCGCACGGTGGTCGCCCGGCCGCTCCCGACGTTGACCGGCTGGCCGTCGAGCACGTCGGTCGTGGCAGCCAGCAGGTTCGCCCGGGCGACGTCCTCGACGAAGCAGAGGTCGCGGGTCTGCGCGCCATCCTCGTAGAGGATCGGCGGCAAGCCGTTCAGCAGCCGCGTCGCGAAAATCGCGATCACGCCAGTGTACGGGTTGAAGATCGACTGGCGGGGGCCGTAGGTGCAAGAGTAGCGGAGCGCGACGGTCGGGATACCGGTCTGGCGGCCCCAGGAGAGCGTCAGCCGCTCCTGGTCAACCTTCGTGAGCGCGTAGACCGTCTCGCCGCCGAGCGGAGCCTGCTCGGGCGTCGGCACCGACGTGGTGACCGCGTCGCAGCGCGGGCAGTGGACGGCGTAATCGCCGCGCTGGAGCTGGGCTAGTGGCCGCGCCGCCGGGAAGACCAGCCCGTGCGTCGGACAAGTTCCCGCACCCTCCTGGTAGACGGCCTGCGACGACGCCACGATGACCTTGCGGACCGGCAGGTTCTCGTCGCGGATGATCTCGAGGAGCTGGGCCGTCCCGAAGCTGTTGACGTGGACGTACTTGGCCATCTCCGGCATGTAGCCGCCGTAGGCCGCCTGGTGGAAGACCACGTCGATGTCGTCAAGGGCATCGCGCACGGCAGCCCCGTCTCGGATATCGGCCGTGCGAAACTCGGCGGCCTCGGGGATCCAGGCGGCCGCCCGAGCCCGTGGGTCTGTGGCTCCAGGTTGTCGAGAATCCGGACCGACCATCCGTCGCGGTTGATGAGGTCGGCAAGGTGCGAGGCGATCAGGTCGGCGCAGCCTGTGACGAGCGCGCGGCGATCGTGGCGAGGGGTGGTCGTGATCATGTCTGAGACATCCCAGGGTCAGTCGTGAGCGAGATGATTGCCTCGTGCAGAATCAGACGAAATGGTAGGTTAGGTCGTCCGAAGGGGCACGGCATGCCGTGCCCAACCTGCCGTGCCCCGACCAACGGGAACGCCGGGCATCCGGTCTGATTGTGCATGAGGTCGTAGGGTGAGGCGTGGGCCGGCAAGTCTATCGTCGTCACGATGTGATATCAGCGTACGACGTGGCTCGGTAGGTCCTTCGGGCAGGGACGGTCGACGCCCCGGTCGGCTCGGCCTGGCCGTTCGGGACGGGTCGGCCGAGCCGCTCGAGCGCGACGCGCGTAACGGGCAGGTCGTCGCGCCCGGCGACGAGCGCTGCCAACCGGTCGAGATCAGCGACTTCGTCTACGTCGAACGTTGGTGCGACGAACGCGATCGAAAGCCCGAGCCCTTCGGCGTGGGCGACGATCTCGGCCACGACGGTGCGGGTGCTCATCGCGACGCCATCGAGCACCCGCCAGGGTCCCCGCATGCCGACGAGATAGTAGCCCCCGTCCTCAACCAGGCCGAGCACCAGGTCGTGGCGTTCGAGCAGGGCGAACGCCTCGGCCACGATCTCCAACGTCAGGTGGGGAGTGTCCGACGCGACCAGGATCGTGCGCGTCTCGCCACGCGCGGCGGCTCCAAGGAAGAGTGCCTGCTGGCGCTCGCCCCAACTGCCCTCGCCCTGGATCAGCACCGGGCCGGCCGGCGCGAGCGAGCTGAGCAAGTACCCGGCCGACCGCTCATCGTGTTGCCCGTTCGGCCGCTCTGATGGGCGGATCAGTGGGCCGATGTCGTCCCAGGCGTCCGCCGGCGTGATGTACCACCCGACGGCAAACGGCGCGGAAGCAAAGCGCGCCGCCAGGTCCCGCAGAAAGGCGATGTACAACTCGACGGCCCGCTCGTGGCCGATCGCGCGACCGAGGCGGGTCTTGGCGAAACCGGCCCGGGGCGCGCGGGCCGCGACGTAGAGGACCGCGCTCATCGCGGGCCGCCCGGCGCGCGGGGCGCGGCGCTGGCGGCTGGGGACCAGTGCCAGTAGCGGAACGTCGTTGCCAGGATGCTCCAGCCGGCTCGGACGCTCCCGCTGACCGTTCCTGCGACCTTCGAGATGCCGATCCGCGCGTGGTAGGTCACCGGAACCTCCTGGTAGCGGAGGCCGGCTCGCGCCGTCTTGACCATCATCTCGACCGACCAGCCGTAGGTCATCTCGCGCATGTTCAACGCGAGCAGGTCCGCGCGGCGGATTGCTCGAAACGGGCCGAGGTCGGTGACCGCGACGCCGTAGAGGGCGCGCATGATCGTGGCGGCGAGCCGGTTGCCGAACACCTGATGCGGGCTCATCGAGCCGGGATCGCGCGCCCCGAGCGCACGCGAGCCAACCACCAGATCGGCCCGGCCAGCGAGCAGCGGCGCGAGGACGCGCGGCAGATCGTCCGGGTCGTCGGCGGCATCGCCGTCGAGCAGGACGATCACCTCGGCGTCGCTGGCAGCAAGCACGCCGGCCCGACAGGCGTAGCCGTACCCGCGTCGTGGCTCGACGACGACGGTCGCGCCGGCCTCGCGCGCGATGGCCGCGGTGTCGTCGCTCGACCCGTTGTCGACGACGACGATGCTCGCGAGGGGAACGGCGGTCTGGCGACGAAGCCCGCGCACGACCTGACCGATCGACGGCGCCTCGTTGAGCGCCGGAATGACCGCCGCAATGCATGGCCCGCCCGCCTGCTCCCTGGCCGACACCATCGCCTCGGGGCCTCTGGCACGCTCGTCAATCCTCAAGTCACCTCCAGCGCCCGTTCACCGCGGTGCCGCGATCGGGGACTGGCAAACCGCGTCATTGGTCGTGCCCTGGCCTCGCTCTGCCCGAACCCGCTCTGATGGTAGCAGTCAGTTCTTGCGAAATCCTTACTGACACCGTTGCAATCTCAAGAGTCCGGCTGATGGCCACTTCACGTAGCAGTCCTTTCGTCGTCGACCCATCGCCAGCCTCTTCGAAGACGGTCTATCGCGCGTTGACCATAACAGTCAACGCGCGTTGACCATAATGGCTACCATCACGGCAAGTGACCCGCAAGCTGATAGGCATGGTCTCGGCAGCACGGCCCAGGCAGATGACGGGCGATGTCTCCCAGGAGGTTCCGATGCGCTTAGTGACCTTCCTCGCCTCCGACCAGCCTCGTCTCGGCGCATTGCTCGACGACTCCGTGCTCGACTTGAACCGCGCGGACGCCACGCTTCCGACCGATGCTCTGGCGCTGCTCCAGGGCGGTCCATCTCTACTGGACCGGGCGCGGCGTGCCCTGGGGAGCGCGATCTCAAAGCGCAGCGCCGTGGTGCCGCTGGCCGAGGTGAAACTGCTCGCACCGATTCCGCGACCACCCAAGATCATCTGCATCGGCTTGAACTACGCCGACCACGCGGAGGAGGCGGGGCTGGCGATCCCCGCTCGGCCGAGCGTGTTCCTGAAGGCTCCTTCCACAGTGATTGGTCCGGGCGAGCCGATTGTCCGCCCGACGACCACCGAGCAGCTCGACTACGAGATCGAGCTCGCGGTCGTGATCGGACAGCAGGCGAAGGCGGTGGCACGCGAGCGCGCGATGGACTGCGTGGCCGGGTACACGATCCTGCATGACGTGAGCGCCCGTGATCTCCAATTCGCGAAGGATGGCGGCATCATCCTGGGCAAGAACTTCGACACGGCATCTCCCATCGGACCGTACCTCGTGCTGACTGACGAGCTGCGCGATCCGACCACTCTGGGCCTCAGAACCTGGGTCAACGGGCAGCTTCGCCAGGATGGGAACACGCGCAATCTCATCTTTGACATTCCGGGCATCATCAGCTTCCTGAGCCAGCAGCTCACGCTCGAGCCCGGCGACGTGATCGCAACCGGCACGCCCGCGGGTGTTGGTTTGGGGATTATGCCGCAATCGTGGCTGCAGCCCGGGGACAGCGTGCGGATGGAGATCGACGGGCTGGGGGTGCTGGAGAACCCGGTGGTCGGCAGCTCATCCGTAAGAGCCGCGAGCGCGGGGTAACGGGGGACGCTCGGGTTGCTGTCGTCCGGGCATGGCGCTCGGCTTAGGATCCCGCGCGGTGCTGGCGGTAGCGGCGGATCAGCATGTTGGTGGAGCTGTCGTGGGCGAGCGGCGGGTCGGCTGCGGCCTGGAGCTCCGGGGTGATCTCGAGGGCGAGCGCCTTGCCGAGCTCGACGCCCCATTGATCGAAGGCGTTGATCTGCCAGATGGCGGCCTGGACGAACACCTTGTGCTCGTACAGGGCGACGAGCTTGCCGAGCGTCTCCGGGGTCATGCGCTCGGCGAGCAGCGTGTTGGTGGGACGGTTGCCGTCGAAGGCACGGTGGGGGATCAGCGGATCTGAGACGCCTTCGGCCGCGAGCTCCTGGGCGGTCTTGCCGAAGGCGAGCGCCTCGGTCTGGGCGAAGAGGTTCGCCATCAAGAGGTCGTGGTGGGGCGCGAGGGGATTGAGCGACTGGCAGAAGCCGATGAAGTCGCAGGGGACCAGGCGGGTGCCCTGGTGGATGAGCTGGTAGAAGGCGTGCTGGCCGTTGGTCCCGGGCTGACCCCAGACGATCGGGCCGGTGTCGTAGCTGACCGCGCGGCCCTGGAGGTTGACGTGCTTGCCGTTGCTCTCCATGTCGAGCTGCTGGAGGTAGGCCGGCAGGCGGCCGAGGTACTGGTCGTAGGGCAGGACGGCAACGGTCTCGGCGCCGAAGAAGTTCGTGTACCAGAGGCCGATCAGGCCGAGGAGGACCGGCAGGTTACGGGCGAACGGGGTCGTTCGGAAATGCGCGTCCATGGCGTGGAAGCCGGCGAGCATCTGGCGGAAGTGATCGGGCCCAATGGCCAGCATGAGTGACATGCCGATCGCCGAGGGCAGCGAGTAGCGGCCGCCAACCCAGTCCCAGAAGGGAAACATGTTGGCCGGATCGATGCCGAACCGCGCGACGTCCGCCGCGTTGGTCGAGACGGCGACGAAGTGCCTGGCGACGGCCTGCTCGTCGCCCAGGGCACGGAGGCACCAGTCGCGGGCGGTGCGCGCATTGGTGAGGGTTTCGAGGGTGGTAAACGTCTTCGACGAGACGACGAAGAGCGTCTCGGCAGGGTCGAGGTCGCGGGTGGCTTCAGCAAAGTCGGTCCCGTCGACGTTGGAGACGAAGCGGAAGGTCAGATCGCGGTCGCTGTACCCTCGCAGCGCCTCGTAAGCCATCGCCGGGCCGAGGTCCGAGCCGCCTATACCGATGTTGACCACGTTGCGGATGCGCCGGCCGGTCTGGCCGCGCCAGGCCCCGCTCCGAACGCGGTTGGTGAAGTCGGCCATGCGATCCAGGACCGCGTGGACGAGCGGGACAACGTCCTGGCCGTCTACGACGATTGACTGGCCGCGGGGTGCGCGGAGGGCGACGTGAAGAACGGCGCGGCCCTCGGTCAGGTTGATCGGCTCGCCGCGGAACATGGCGTCGACGCGGGCGCGGAGGCCCGATTCTTCGGCGAGCTGGAGGAGCAGCCCGATCGTCGCATCGGTCAGACGGTTCTTGGAATAGTCGAGATAGAGGCCAATTGCCTCGAGTGCCAGGCGCTCACCCCGTTCGGGATCCTGGGCGAAGAGCGTCCGCAGATGGACAGACCGGATCTCGCGGTGGTGCGCCTGGAGGGCGGTCCAGGCGGGGCGTTCGGTGAGCGGGATCGGCGGGTTGGGCATCTGGGCGGCCATGCTGGTGTCCTCCTGTAGAACGGGGCACTGGGTGATGCTGCCACACTCGGGCGGCACGCGGCGTCCAGGGCTCCGGGGGCGGCGCGGCGATCGACCGGGAGAATGTGAAGGCGCCACCCGCGCCCTGTAGTTAGCCAGCAAGAATGTCCGCTTGGTGCGCCAGCAAGAATGTCCGCCCGTGCACCGATGGTTCTCGGTGTCTTGCGCGCCGATCTGTCGCGCCAGGTCCGTCGATTGGTGCGCGGCTGGAGGGTCGGCGGGGAGGCGGGGGCGTTGGGCTATCAGCGCGTCGGCGCCGAATCGGACCGGAGGTGCGGGCGGCGGCGCGGGCGGGGCGCACCCGCGCTGGAGCGCGCAAGCGATCTGGGAAGAGCTGGAGGCGGTTGCGCTGGTCGCGAGCGCTGGGCCCGTGGCAGGCGGCCCCGGGGACGCCCCGGTCGCGGCGGCGCGGCGGTTGCCGCGGGGACGATGGCTGCCCCCAGTGGCTCGCAGGCCGTCGGATGGCCTACGTGATCGTGCTGCTGGACGACTACTCGCGGGCGATCCTGGCCGCCCCGGGCGATCACGGCCGACTCGAGCTGGCAGAACCTGCGGGTGCTGGAGCAAGGCGTGGGGCGGTACGGGCCGCCGCGGGTGCTGTACAGCGACAATATCTTCCGGCGCTCGATCTTCGTCTATCGTGCCGATGGCGGCACGAACTGGCGCGCGCGCTCGGCGAGGCGGTTTCGCCACACCCCGGCAACGCCCGCGCCGCAAGCTGGGCCTGGGCTTCTTCCAAGAGCGTGCTCGCCGACGGGCCTACCCGGGTGGCGCTCAACGCCCTGATGCCTGGCCATCGCCCGCCATCGACGGACGGCTGCGTCGGCGGCACGCCCTCATGCTCTGCCACGTCGGCGACGTGTGCGCCCTGTCGCAAGGTCGCCGACCACACCATCTCGCTCGACGGCGAATCGATCGCCCGCGGCCAAGCCTGGTCGCCTCGGGACGGTTGGGCCGCCTGGGACCGTCGCCGAGGCAACAACGCGCGCGCCGCAGCGTCCGACCTGCTGGCATCCTGCCCCAGCTGGAGCCCAAGCACCGTGCCGCGGGCGGGCGAGCGGGCTCGCGGCCGCCGCCCAGGTGGGCCCGTCCAGCGACGCCCGACGTAAGGCTGCCCCTCGACATTCTACCTGGCGTAAGAATGCGGACATTCCTGGTACTACAGCGCCCTTGACACAGAACGCCCTGGATGGGTACGGAGGACGACGTGCACCATTTCTCTGTCTTGCGCGCCGATCTGTCGGCGCTCGATTCTGTCGACCGAGCTGGGCGGCTGGGGGCGGCGGTTGCGCTGGTCGCGAGCGTGCTTCCGCGGCGACCTGCCCCCACGATCTGGCTGCGTCGATCGATGCCCACCCGGGCGGAAGGCGGCGATCATTCAGGGCTACAACGGCGGCACCCACGGGGGAGCAGCCAATACGGGTGATCTTGTCCTTGCCGATGGCGGCACGAGCGGCGGCACGCAGGTGGTTTCGCCAATCGAAGGCTCGGGCCTGGGCATGCCGGGGTGGGCAACGGATGCCTGGCCATCGCCTTCCGCGACGGCTACAGCCTCATGCTCTGCCACGTGGTTCTGTCGCGTGCGTATCGCGCGCGGATCGCCCGCGGAGTCGCTCGGGACGGTTGGGCCGCCTGGGACCGTAGGCAACAACGGCGCAGTGGAACTGCGTTCCGTTCAGCGCGCCCGACGGGCTGCCCTCGAGGGCGTGTCCCTGGCCGCCTCGGGAGGGTACAGCGAGCACAGCGGCGGGAGCCGATTCTGTCGACGACGGGCGGGGCGGCGGGGCGGTACTCTCCGCGAGCACCCTGGGCCGGCACGCCCGGTGGAGATCGGGTCAGTGGCGTCCGCGGCGCCCGCGGCGCTAGGCGGCGGTCGTCCGAGGAACCGAGTCGTGCCTGAACGTGCGCAAGGAGCCGTCGACCCGGGCTTCGCTCCTTGGTTGTCTCCCGGAAGGTACGGCGGGCGCCATGGCCGTGGGGCCCAAGCGCGGCGCGGGGTTCGCCTGGTACGGGTTCGCGCGGGCCCAGTGGGGGGCGGCGGGCGGGGGGGTGGGGGGGGAGTCCCTGCGGCCCGGGCCCCCGCGGGCGCGCCCGCGGCAGGCTGGAGTAATGAGCGGGGAGATGCTGGCCGCGGAGGTTGGGCCCGCGGGGGCGCCGGCGGCCGACGTGCTGGGACGCGACGGCCAGGGATCCGGCGACGGACGCTGCTGGGTGGGCCGCGCCACGAGGTGCAACTGACCGCCGCCAAGGACGTGCGTGCCCGGCGTTTCTTACTCCCTGGCGAGGTTCTGAGAGCGGCTCAGTTGAGGTGGATCTGGCTGGCCGGGGCTCGCGGGCGGTGATCGAGCGGGAGCGGCGGGGGCAGGTTGCCCTGGTGCGGCTGGCCGTGCCGCCGTTGAATCTGCTGGGCTCCGGGATGGTGGCGGCGCTGGCCGAGGCGTTCCGGGAGCAGGCCAGGGAGCGGCCGAGCGTGGTGGTGCTGTTCTGCGCTGGGGCGGGGGCCGACGTGCGGGAGATGGCGGGGTTCGACGCGGCGAGCGCGCGGGCGTTCATCACCGCGCTGCACCGGGCGTGCGCGCTGATCCGCGAGCTGGACGCGCCGGTCATCGCCGCCATCGACGGGCCATGTCTCGGGGCGCACCTGGAGGTGGCCGCGGCGTGCGACCTGCGCGTGGCTACGACCCGCTCGCGGCTCGGCATGCCCGAGGTGAGGATCGGCATCCCGAGCGTGATCGACGCGTACTGGCTGACGCTGGTGTGCGGGCTGGGCAACGCGAGCGCACTCGTCTTCGAGGGTGAGCCGATCTCGGCGGCCGAGGCGTTGCGGATCGGGCTCGTCAACCGGGTTGCGCCGAACGGGACGCTGGAGGGCGCGGCGCTGGGCTGGGCCGAGACCATCGCGCGGGCGTCGCCGGTGGCGCTCGCGCAGCAGAAGCGGGTGCTGCGCGACTGGACCGACGCGGCGTATCGCGAGGCAGCGCGGGCGAGCATCGAACGGTTCGTCGAGACGGTCGAGGCCGGCGAATTTCGCGAGTCGATGTCGGCGATGCTGGAGAAGCGCGCACCGCGCTTGGACAGGTAGCTCGCGTCGTCACTTACCTGCCGCCGCGGATCGGGCAGCGGGACGTGGAGAACCTCGTACTCGGCGGACAAGAGCGCGGGGCCACACCCCTCAGCACCAATCCGAGCGTAGAATCCGCACCTCGGGGCTAGTATGATTGACCAGCTCCGTTGGGTGGAGGTGCCGAGCGGCCCCAGGTGTTTGCTGGTTCAACTCTCCGACGAGATCCCGGAGCTCCCCGTCAACGGAAGCGAGGCACTGGATTCGATGCGATTCCACACGTTGCGCGGCAGCCTCGTGGTAGTCGGACTGCTGCTGGCCTCGCTCGGGCCGGCCTGGTGGGGGAACGTGCCGACGGCGCGTGGTCAGGAGAAATGGGAGCTCACCGGCCTCGCCGGACCAGTCGAGCAGCTTTATACTCCGGCCAGCGGTGCGTTCTTGGCACGGACGCAGGGCAGTCTGTACAGGAGCGACGACGGCGGCGCGAGCTGGGTGCCCGTCTCGCTGCCACCGCCCCCGGCCGATCCGGCGCGGATACGCGTGGAAGTCGATCCGACGAACCACGACGTGCTGTACGCGAGCGGTGCGGAAGGGCTGTACCGCAGTCCTGACGGCGGAGCCAGCTGGGGTCTCCTGCTTCCGACCGACGACCGGACCGTCGCGGCCGTCGCGGTCAGTTCGGCCGATCCGAGGCTGGTGTACGTCGGCCTCACGAGCTACAGCCACTTCTGGTTCCTGCGAAGCCGGGACGCGGGTGCCACCTGGGAGCCGCTCGAGGAGGTCTTCAACAGCCTGTGCGCCTGGGGCGTGCGGATCCTCGAGCCGCATTCGACCGATCCGGACCGCCTCTTTCGCACCGCGAGCTGCTACGCCGGCCGCGACTTCTGGGACGAGCTCGCCGAGAGCCGCGACCAGGGCGTGACCTGGACCACGCGGTTCGGGTCCAACCAGGCGGCAGAACCGGAGTTCGCCTTCCCCGACGATCTGGTGGGCGGGCGCGGGGCGGTGCCGGGGCACTTCTACCTGGCCGCCCAGCGCGATTTCCGCGAGGGCGGCAGCTCCCTGTTCCGGAGCGACGACGACGCGGCCAGCTGGGCCGAAGTCCTGGCCTTCCGCGGCGGGGGGAGCTACCGCGAGCCCGACGCGCCGAACGTGCGCATCGGGGGGCTGGCCTACGATCCCGACCAGCCGGATCGCGTCTACGTCGCCTTGAACCGGACCCTCGGTTCGGCCTCGGACCAGACCTGGCTGGGCAGCCTGGCGCTGGTCAGTGCTGATGGCGGGGCGAGCTGGTCAGACCTGGCCGAGCAGGACCTGGGTCGCGTGGCCGACCTGGCGCTCGGCATCGACGGGCAGAACCTCTACGCTGCCACCGATCGCGGGCTCCGGCGCCTGCGCCTGATCCCCCCGCCATAGCCGCCCAAGCCGCGGGCCCCCCGCGGCCGGCACACGCGCATGCACGAGGGCCACTCCTTCGATTGGAGGGGCAGGATCGGCGCTTCGTGTGTCTAAACCAGAGCCACCCTGGGAGCTACATGGTCCAAGAACGGAAGTATGTGGGTTTCACCGTAGCGTTGGTGTAGGAGGCCGGGTCACAGATACCGAGAACCACAACCAGTTGTGGGTTGGTGTGGTCGAGCACTACTACGGCGTGTATGTTCGGAGACCTGAGACCCAACCTCTTAGCACAACCCCACGGTGAAGACGCAGGCTGCCATCCCGAGCAGCTTGCCTGTCATCCCGAGCAGCTCCCCTGCCATCCCGAGCAGCTTCCGTGTCATCCCGAGCAGCTTCCCTGTCCTCCCGAGCGCAGCGAGGGATCTCATGCTGACGGGAGCGTGAACATGAGATCCCTCGCTGCGCTCGGGAGGACAGACTGTGCCGCGCTCGGGATGACGGACTGGGGCCGCTCGGAATGACAACCCCTCGTCTTCACCGTTGGGTCGTACTAGTAGACTGTCACACACGATCTGACGGCTATGATGCTACGTGATTGGGGAGGGCATCGGTCATGACCAAGAAGCATCGAGTCGTGCTCGGTTGCAGAACGGGAGCAGTTGGGTTGGGTCGGGTTCATCGCGGCTGTGGTTCGGCGTGGCGCGCAGGCATGCGCGGATTCTGCTCAAGGCGGACGAGGGGGCGGACGGTCCGGGGTGGAAGGACGAGCGGATTGGTGACGGCGCTCGACGTCAGCGTTCCGACCGTGGAACTGGGTGCGCAAGCGGTATGCGACCGAGGGGCTTGCGGAGGCGGTGCAGCGTCGAGCGTTGCAGGGCAACAAGCCGCGGAAGCTCGATGGTGCCCAGGAAGCGCAGCTCATCGCCTCGCCTGCCTCGGCACCGCCCATGTGGTCGGCGGGGTGGAGCCTGCGGTTGCTGGCCGGGCGGATGGTGGCGCTGTACGAAGCTCGACGGGGTTTCGTACGAGACGATCCGCCGGACACGCTCAAAAAACGAGCTGAAGCCGTGGTTGAAGGCCCAATGGTGCATCCCGCCCAAACAGAGCGGCGAGTTCCGGTCTGGCGGATGGGAGTGCTGGATGATGGTACTGCCGTCCATACGATCCTCGCGTTCCCCAAGTCTGCATGGACGGAGACGAACAAGCGCTCCTGGGGCTGGCCGCCCGAGCCGTCGCTGCCGCCATCCCCGCCCACATCGACAACGAGTACCGACGACTCGGCACGGCCAACCTCTTCCTGTTCTGCGAGCCGCTGCGTGGCTGACTAGGTGAAGGGGGTCACCGAACGGCGAACCAGTCGACTGGGCGGTAGCGATCCGGGACTGGTCGACGTCCAGTATCCGAGGCCGAACGGATCGTGCTGGTCATGGACAACCTCAATACCCACACTCCCGCGTCGCTTTACGAGGCCTCGAACAGGCTGAAGCCAAGCGCCTAGCGGACAAGCCTGACATCCATCCCACCCCCAAGCATGGCAGCTGGCTCCAGCATCGCCGAAATCGAGTTGAGCGTCCTGGCGCGTCAGTGCCTGGACGCCGGATCGACAGCCTCGCGACGCTCACCCATCGAGCCCGGCAGGTCGCTGGTCCAGAACGCCAGGCCAGCGTCGACTGGCGCTTCTCCACCGCCGACGCTCGCGTCAAGCTCAAGCGCCTTACCCATGCGAACTGTTGCGACAGTCTACTAGTTCGCCGAGTAGCGTTCCGGGAACCACATCGCGAGCACGTCGGCGGCGGTCGCGATGTGCGAGCCGTCACCAGCAGCCGACAGATCGGGCTCCTCGATCGCGATGTCATCGACGGCGCTCGGCCGTCCCTTGATGCCGTCGAGCTTGCAGCGGATGAGCACCGCGCCGCTGAGATCGCGGCCGTCCCAGTTCGCATTGCGCAGATCGCAGTCCTCGAACCGTGCCGCGCGCGTGGTCGACTCGGGCAAGCGCGCGATCGGCGCGAAGCTCGCGCCCTGAAAGTCGCAGCGCATGAACGTCGCGCCGTCGAGCTCCGCGTTCGCGAATGACGAGCCACTGAGGTCGGCGCCGACGACCCGAGCACCTCGCCACTGACTGCGATCGAGGTCAGCGCCTCCGAACACGGTGCCTTCGATCGTCGTGTCATCGAACCTGGCGAGCACGAGGAGAGCGCTCGTGAACGAGCCCTCCTCGATCTTCGCGCCACGGAACGACACCGATTCGAGCATGGCGCCGGTCAGCCACGCATCGCAGCTCGGCGTCGTCGAGGCTCGCGAAGCTGAGGTCGGCCTCGGTGAGATCCACGTCGTCGAGCCTGGCACCTGCGAGCTCGACCCGGTCAACCGCACGCCGCCGCCTGCGTACCGACCAGGCGAGCCGGCCCTCGCCGCGCTGTCCCGCTTTGATCCAGCCTTCGTGCGCGCGCAGCGCATCGCGATCGAGCTCGACCTCGCGCGTGTGCGCCGTCTTGCCGCGACCGCCGCCACTCTCGAGCTTCTCGATCCTCGGCAGGTCCGCCACGTGGCGGGCGCGAATCGCGAGGCACTGCTCGCGCTCCGTCTCCAGCCATGCGCGCTGGTAGCGCTCGGGGCGCGCCTTCCGATCGGCGCGCTCGGCGTCGCTGAGCCGGTCGAGCGGAATCTCGCTCGCGCCATCCGGCACGAACTTGCACAGCTCGTTGAGGCACACGAGCAGGCGCGTGTTCGCGTCGCGGCTCGCCTTCCACTCGTCGACGCCGAGCTGCGCTGGGTCCGGCCGCACGAGCGGGATCAGGCGTTCGATCTCGGCGATCCACTGCGCGGGCGCGATGATCTCGGACGGCCACGGTCCACCGAGCTCGTCGCGCGGCGTCGGCGCCGTCAATGGGTCGCCCTGGGTCAGGAACGTGAACCCTCGCGGCGTCGCGCAGCTCGGGCAATCGCCGGACAACGCCCAGCCTTCGTCATTGCCGGCGAGGTGCAGCTGCTGCGCGCCGATCCGCGTCCCGCACGTCGGGCACGGGGCGAGCGACGCCGCGACATGCATCTCGTGGATCGATCTGGCGCGCGCCACGAGTTGGTTCCGTCGCGCTGTGTTGGCCCCGTCTGCGAGAACCTGACGCACGCGTTTACGGACGGGGCGGATCGGCACGCCCCTGGGGAATTGCGCGAAGCTGTTGATCAGATCCTCGGCACGCCCGGGCGCCGCACGTGCCACATCCTCGGCGACCGACGAAAGCCAGGCGCTGTCACCTCGAGCGAGCGCGTCGTAGAGCGGTCGGCTGCCCTTGCCCGCAAGGGCTTCTGCTCGCGCGACGTCACGCGCGCGGCTCGGCGCTGCGACGAGGCTCGGCGCTGCGACGAGAGGGCCCAGCACGCGCCAGATCGACTCTTCCAGCGTGCGATCGAGGTTCGGGACCGGAGTCAGCTCGTCGGGGACGCCGGCAAACAGGCGCCGATCACCGTCGAGAACCGCGAGCAGCCGTGCCCGAGCTGTCTCGTTCGGTACGTGATAGAAGAACTGAAGCGCGAGCCCCCGCGCGCGAGGCTCGGGATCCTCGAGAGCCGACAGCGCCGCGTCTACAACCACACGGGCATCTGGCGGCATCAGCCGCGCATGCAGGCGAGCCAGCCATGCGCCGCGGACCGCGTCGGCCGCGCGCGTCCGCGGCGGGGAAAAGCCATGCAGCCCGCGCTGGGCGAGCTCACCGAGCTCGGCCCGCGACGTCACCACGACCCCATCGACGTCGTGCGGGAACGCGATCCGCGGGTGACCGTCGCATCGCCAGGGCACGCTCGGATCCAGGTTCAGATCCGGATCTGGCTCACTGCACGCGTGCTCCCGGATCTCGAGCCAGCGGCTGCACGGACACAGATAGAGGCGGTAGTCGGGCTGCGTCTGGTGGAGCAGCGGAGAGGTCGCAAGATCGGCGGTTCCGTAGAGCGCCGCGAGCGCAACGCCGGCGACATCGTCTGGCGTGCGAAACGCCAGCCCCGGTGCATCACGCACCATGACACCGCAGCGCGTGCACCGCACCCGACTGCACCCGACGGTCGGCAAGTCCTCGAGGTGAAAGTCCGTAGGATCCGTCGGGATCGAACGCGTCGCATCGACGAGGTAGCCGTCATGCGCGCAGCGATTCATTCGGACGGTGACCATCTGGCTTCTTCCCGTTCAGCTCATCGAGCGTTGTTCCCACCGAGGCGGCGGGCTCGACCACCCGGCGCTTGGCCATGCCCGGCGCCCTCCCAACAGCGCGACGACGGGCCAGGTCATCCGGCGCCCGGCGCGGCAGCCACGCCGGCTACGTGACGAGCTTGGAGGGGCCGATGCGCCTCTGGTACTCGGACTTCTCTCGCTCGTCTTCGTACTCCCGCTGCAGGTACGGGTCGACTCGCGTCCAGCAGGTCGGCCAGTCGTGGAACTCTTCCACCACCTCGCCGTCGACAAGGAGGGAGTACCGATACGCCGACTCGGGGACCTCGTTCGCTCGTACCTGCCGCCGCTCCCCGTCCACCTCGGCCTCCCAGGGCGTGCGCGCACTGCCACCCAGCTCGAAAGCCACCGGCTGCGCCAGGCGACTCATCGCGCCGTCGCTCCCTGGCGGACGGCGTCCGCCCACCCGGCCACTCCGTCCGTCAGCGGCCGGTCTTCCCTGGGCCGTGGGCCGGCCGGCCGTGCCGGGGCCGAGCCCGCGACAGCATCGCTCGCCCCGTCGCGGCCGGCGATGACCGCCGCCGGGTCGAACGGCAGGGCGCCCGGCGGACAGGCGGTCAGGCCGCTCAGCGCGGCGCCCTGTCCCTTCACCTCAGGGGCATCCCCTCCAAACTGCTCCTCCCAGAGAAACTGGACGAGGAGCCCGTCGATCACCGCGTAGATTGGCGTCAGGTACAGCGTGTCTTCGAGGCTGAAGGCCCGCGGTGCGGGATAGGTCCGGGCCACCGCGCCCGCGGGCGTGACCAGGTAGTACGGCACGGCGGCGTGGATCACTTCGCCGGTAGGCAGACGGATGCCCGCGGGTAGGCGGTGCGGTAAGGGCTCGGCCGCCCCTTGGAGCAGGTAGTGCCCGTCCGGGAGTGACCAGGCGGCGGGCATCCCCGCGTCGCCCGGGCCCTGGGCGGCCAGGCGACGCGCGTAGTGGAGCACCTCGGCCACCGCGGCATCGGGCAGGTGGTCAACGAGGGTGTGCAGCTCCCCGCGGGCTTCGACGCTCATGCTCGTGACTCCCGGCCCGTGTCGGCCATCCTGCCGCGACGATGGGGCATCCTCAGCCATCCTACCGCCGTACGCCCCTGGCGTATCCGGTACCGCCAAGCTCGTAACTCTGTTGGATCTGGCAACCGGATGGTACGGGGGACGCCGCGCCGGGAGCCCGGCGCGGCGTCCGAATCATGACCAGATCTCGGCTTAGCCCGCGCGGCAGTCCACCTCCACGCGCATGGCGTTGTTCTGCTCGCTGCCCTCGACGATCTGGTTGTCCGGATCGGCGATCACCTGCACGCGCTGCCGGCCCGCTTTGAGGGGGTCACCCCGCGAGACTAGCTCCCGCCGTTCGGTGTGGGCCGCCAGGCCGGCGATGGTCCGGCGTGTTGGCGGCTCGTCCTCGAGCTTCACCTGGACGGTCAGCTCGCCGGCTCCCACGCTGCCGTCGTTCCGGATCGTTGCCCAGATCTCGTTGCCTTCGCCGACGAAGCAGCGCTCGCCGTTGAAGGCGCGGACGTCAACCCCGATCACCTGCAGGTCGACGCCCTTCGGACTCTCGAGGACCTCGGCCCGCGGGCCCGCGGGACGGCCGTCCGGGGCGGTAGCGAGGATCGTTCCCCCCGGGCCGGGGGGCGGGGCCGGGTCCGCCTCCCGCGCGGCCTCGTCCGGGAGGTCACCGGGCCGGCTTTGCCCCAGCAACGTGCGGTCCAGCACCTGCTCGAGCCGGTTGTTCGCCTCGTCCGCCTCCGGAACGGCGCGCTCCTCGTCGACGACCAGCGCCAGCCGGTGGAGCCCCCAGGTGGGCAGCGTCACGGCCTGGCAGACCCCGTTGGTCTCGCCGGGCGCCAGGGTGGTCGGGCCCATGCTCCCGCCCGGCGCGGGGGCGCCGTCCAACAGCAGGCTCATCCGGAATGGCTCGGAGGCCCGCGGCCCGTCGTTCCGGGCGACCAGGCACACCTCACCCGTGTCGTCGTACACCCGGATGGCCGTCGGGCGCAGGTCCGGCAGCGCGACGCGGCGGATCTCGTATTCGACGCTGAAGTCCGCGGGCACCACCTCACAGGTATTGTTTTCGTAGTCGCCAACACTGCTGCAGTAGCGCGCGATGCCTCGTTTGGCGTAGGTGCCCGGGGGACCCCAGCCGTTTTGCTCGTTCATGGCCACAGCGAAAGAGCCGAGAGACGTCTGCGGGACCCCTCGGATGTCGTCCAGGAGCTCTTTGGACCAGTCGTCCACCTCCTCGCCGACGAACTCGAACCGATAGCTCCCGCCGGCATAGACGGGGAAGCCGATCCCCGGGCCGATCGACGGGTCGGCAACCTGATCGCCGGCCCCCGGGACGGCCCGATAGAGTGGCACCGTGTGGCCGTCATTCGCGCTGAAGCTCATGATGGTTCCGGCAAGCTGGGTGCCACGCTCGAAGATGTTGACGCCGATGCGGATCTCGCCTGCGCCCCGAGGCCCCCAGTCGTTGTCATCGTGGATGGTGATCGTCTTGACCACGATCTCCAGCCGCGCCGCGGGTTCGTGGTCGGGCTGGTGGTCCGCGCGCACGGGACCCGGCGCCCCGAGCGCTGGGAGCACCAGCGCGGTCGCGAAAGCGAGCGCGGGCACGGCGCGGTGGGCAGTGTCGATGGCTTTCATGAAACGGTGGCTGAACATGGCGTTCCTCTCTCGGGCGGGTGCCGCTAGCGCCCGGCTAGCGGCTGATGCAGTCCAGCTCGACGGTCCTGGCGTTGTTCGTTTCGCTGGCTTCGATCACCGTGTTGTCGGGATCAACGATCACTTGCAGGCTGCCCTCGCCCTGCGAGATCCCCACCTCCTGGATCTCCACCTGCATCTCGGAACTCGACGCCAGGCCCCCGACGGTCGTCCGGCCGCGCTGCTGGTTGCCCACCTTCGCCTCGACGGCGAACGCGCCCGTTGACGCGTCGCCGGTGTTCTGAATCGTCACCGCGACCAGGTTCCTCCCGCGTGCCTCGCATCTCCCGCCGTCGTTACTGGACGTGACCTCGACTGGACCCACCTGCAGGTCGGGATCCGGCAGCTTGATCAGGCCCGGCTGCGGGACCGACGGTGACACGGGGCCGGGCGGCCGCACGCTAGGGAGTCCGAGCGTCGGTCCGGTGGGGCCTGGGTCGGCGAGCGTGTTGCCGTCCAGTCCGCCGACCGGGCCGGCGTCCGACCCGACCCGCGCGGCAACGTAGGGCTGGCCGAAACGGTTGTTGGTCTCGTTGTTCTCCGGCACGATGCGCCGCTCGTCCACGGTCACCGACAACTGGTGCTGACCGGATGTGGGCAGGTCCGTGCCGGTGCAGAGCACGCCGAAGTCCCCTGAAGGGAGGCCACCCGCCGAGACGGTCCCGTTGCGCAGGACGTCGGGGCCGGCACGTAGCGTCATCTCGAACGGGCCGGGGTTCTTCACCCCGCGGTTGAGCACGCTCATGCACACGACGTCCTCGGTGCTGCCCGGCAGCTCGACGATCTCGATCTTCGTCGGCTCGAGGTCCGGCAGCAGGGCATGACGGACCTCGTACTCGGCGGTGAAGTGCGCGCGATGGCAACCGGTAGGACCCGACCTAACGCAGAAGCCTAATACACCGTCACCCCCACCCCTCCAGCCACGTTCGGTCCAGGTACCGATGCCCCAGCCCATATCCTGGTCGACGAGCCCGATGAGGTCCCCCATCTCGTCGTCGGCACTCACTTCGTCCCGTTCGACCCCCACGATTTTCCACCCGTAGGTTTGGCCCGCGTATACCGGGAAGCCCATTCACGGGCGGATACAGAGGAACGGCATACAGTCGCCGGCCGCGAAAGCTCCGATTCAGAGGCACCACCTTGTCATCACTCGCGCGGAAGGTGATATCCGCGCTCTGGGCACGCAGCGTCTGCCCCCGACTCTCAAACGGCGAACCCGCATAATCACAGAAGTCCGTGGTGTCGGGGGCGCAGCTCCAGAAGCTGACGGTGAAGGTGAAATCGCCTTGGCCCCAATCCTGATCGTCGTGGATGATGATCTTGTTGATCACAAACTCGAGCCGCGCGACAGGATCGTGACCCGGCCTCGTGCTCCGCGCGCGCGGGACCCCGGCGCCCCGAGCGCCGTGAGCACCAGCGCGATCACGAGACCAAGCGCGGGCATGGCGCGGCGGAGGGCGTCAATGGTGGTGGTGACATGGGGGTTGACCATGGCTCGATCTCCCTGCAACCGATCCTCTGGGCCCAGTGTATGGCCTGCGCGGCGCCGCCGAGGTGCGCGCCGACACCGCGCGCTGTCAGTTGGCCGACACTTCGGCCGACCGGGCGGCGATGGCTGACCTCTGGCGGTCTGGAGTTGGTTCTCCAATGCCGCCGTCTGCGCGGCGCCGGGCCAGCGACCCCGGAAGGCGCCGGGCGCAGAGCCGACGCCGCTACGCGGGAGCGGGACCACGCTGCGCGTCCGACCACGATGAGCCTCCTCCGAGCGAGCGACCGCGGCCTGGCCGGCGCCGCATCCACTGGGCCCATCGTATGCCCCGGCGGTCATCTGCACAGGTACAGATCTGTACCAATGGGGTGCACCATTCCCGGCCGGGCTGGGCTGGCGGCCGGCGTGGCCGACATCTTGACGGCACCCACGGCCTCCCGGCCGCGGGTCGCGAGCCGTTACCGGGCAGGGGCGGGGTGAGGCCGTGCTCGACGGCCCAGGCGGCGATCTGGGCGCGGGTGTTGAAGCCGAGCTTGGTCAGGACGCGGTGGACGTAGTTGGCCGCGGTCCCCTCGGTGACGACCAGCGCCTCGGCGAGCTGGCGGTTGTTCAGCCCGCCCGCGATCAACTCGGCCACCTGCCGCTCTCGGGTCGTGAGCAGCAGGGTTGGCGATGCGTTGGATTGATCGGGCTCGGGCGGGGGCAGCTCGTCGGAGGCGTCAGGGCGTACGCCATCGCCTCGGCGGCGGTCATGGCCGCCCCCTCGGCCCAGGCCCGGGCGCCAGCGTCGCGCCCCAGATTCGCCCTGGCTGTCGCCAGCCCGGGATCGAGCCGGGCCTGCCAGGCCTGATCCGGCGCCGCGCCGATAGCCTCCCGCAGCGCGGTCGCGGCGGCGGCCAGGCGCAGGGCCCGCTCGGGCTGCGCACGGGCGGCAGCCAGGACGGCGACGCCGGCCAGGCTGAAGGCGATCCGTCGACGGTCGCCCACCTCGGCAGCGGTCAGGAGGCACTCATGGTGGAGCGCCTCGGCGGCGGCGTGGTCCTGCTGCAGCAGGACCACGTCCCCCAGATTGCCGAGTGCCATCGCGAGGCTCTGGCGGTCTCCGAGCTCGCGGAAGATCCCGAGACTCTCTTCGTACCATCGGCGGGCCGCGGCAGGTCACCCTGGAGGAGGACGGCAGCCAGTCCCAGGTTGTGCAGCGCCAGGGCCACGCCTCGCATGTTGCCGCGCTCGCGCTGGAGGGCAAGGCTCTCCTCGTACCGCGAGCGCGCGGTTGCGTAGTCATTCTGGAGGTGCGCAACGAACCCCAGGCTCTGGAGCACGTCGGCCATGCCGGGCCGGTCGTCGAGGCCCTGAACGCGTCGGCTCTGCTGGCCGAGCGAGCGAGCCGCCGCGTAGTCGCCCTCGAGATAGGCCAGCCACGCGAGGTGGTGCAGAGCGCGTGCGACGCCCGGTTGAATCGTTCAGCTCGCGGGCGGCCGCCAGGGCCTCCTCGAGGAGGGCTCGCGCGGTGCGGTAGTCGCGGCTTGACGGACCAGGATGCGGTTCCGGCGAGAGCCCTGGCCCTGGACCAGCGTGGGCGGTCCGCTCCGTCCATGCGCAAGCAGGTCGACGAGCCCTCTCGAGCCTCCCGCGCCTGGCCGCGCACCAACCAGAACTGCCAGAGCGCCCCGCCCAGCCTCAGCCCCCGCTCGGGCTCGCCGCGCTCGGCGGACCACTCGAGGACCGCGTGGAGATTAGCTCGCTCGGGCTCCAGCCCGGTCCAGCCACGCCGCCTGCTCGGGTCCCGGACAGCGCTGGCTCGGCCCGCTCGGCCAGGGCGACGAAATACTCGGCGTGGTGGTGCCGGACCTCCTCCAGCTCGCCGCGGGTCGAAGCTGCTCCAGCCCGAACTCACGGAGCGTCTCCAACAGGCGCAGCCGAGGCTCGCCGTCCGCCCGCTCCTCGCAACGCAGCAAGCTCTTCTCGACCAGCGAGTTGACCGTCTCCCAGGCGGCCTCACCCACCGCCTCGGCCGCCTCGAGCGTGCAGCCGCCGACGAACACCGCCAGCCGGGAACAGGGCCTGCTCCTCGGGGTCGAGCAGGTCGTAGCTCCAGGCGATCGCCGCGAGCAGCGTCTGCTGCCGCGGCGGCAGCGCCCCCGCGGCTAGCAGCCGCAACGGCGAGATCACCCGCCCGTCGCGCGCGCGGCGTGCCCCATCGTCGGTCCCGACCAGCCGCCGCAGCAGCGCCGCGGCGGAACAGCTTGACCCGCGCGCGGCGTAGCTCGATCGCCAGCGGCAAGCCGTCCAGGCGGATGCAGATCTCGGCCACCGCCGCGGCCTCCGCGTCGCCGAGGGCGGCCTCGGGCGCGACCGCCAGGGCCCGCTCGCGGAACAGCTGGACCGCCCGGCGCCGCGCCGAGCGCCTCGGGGTCCGTCGGCCATCGAGGTCGGGCGGCGCCAGCACGGGCAGCTCCAACGGCAGGACCGCGAGCTCCCGTTCCCAGCGCAGGTGCAGCGGGGCGCGACTGGTCACCACGACCTTCAGCTTCGGACAGGCCGCCAGCAGCCGGCCGACGACCTCGGCAGCGTCGAGCACCTGCTCGAAGTTGTCGAGCAGCAGCAGCAGCGGCCCGGTCGCGCAGGAAGTCTGTCCAGCACCTCGGCGGCGCCGCCGGGACGTCCTGCAGGCCGAGCGCGCGCGCGATCGCGGTCGCGACCAGGCGCGCGTCGCCGATCGGCGCCAGGTCGACAAACCAGGCCCCAGCCTCGAACTCCTCGCACATCGGCCGCCAGCTCGACCGCCAGCGCGTCTTGCCGACCCCGGGCGGCCCGGTCAGGGTGAGCAGCCGCACGTCGGCGCGCAACAGCCGCTGGCGGGCCACGCCCAGCTCCCGCTCGCGCCCGATCAGCGACCTGGGCTGGGGCGGCAGGTTGTGGCGCCGCGGCGGACCGGCCGGCGGGCCGGCGTTGCCGAGTGGCCGCGCCCTGTCTTGCGCCCGCGGGCGACCGGACGAGAGGACCGGGGTCGCGGCCGCGCGGGCCGGCCTGCCGCGGGCTTGATGAGGCCGGCGCGTGGATCGGGGCGCGCTCTCCTCGGACACGGTCGGCTCGCTCCCCCAGGCGCACGCGCGAGACGGACGACGACGGCCCGCCAGCCCGCGCCTGGGTTGCCGGTGCCCGGCCGGCCGCAACGCCTCCCGAATCGTACACCAATCGGCCCCTGCCGCCGGCCGCGCGACGAGGGCGAGCCTGTCCGCTCGCGATTGCTGCTCGCGCCGACCTCGGCGCGGCTCGACCAGGATGGCGGAGCTCGAGGGGGCCACCCACGTATGAGCAGGCACGTTCGTGCACGCGTGATTACGTCTCGCCTCCTGGTCGCCAGCTCCGGAACAGGTCCGGCGATGCGCGAGTTGCGCAGCACCTTCGGACACCCTGCTGTGCCGGGCCGGCCGCCCCTGCTACAGGCCCGGCATCCAGGGCCTGCCGCGCAGGCGGAGGATCAGGATCGACGGGGGCGGGGCTATAATGGCGGTGCGAGGTCCGAGATGGCGGTCCAGCTCACGCGCTACCGATTCACGGCCGACGAGTACGAGGCGATGGGCCGCGCCGGGATCCTCGGCGAGGACGACCGGGTCGAGCTGATCGAAGGGGAGATCGTCGAGATGGCGCCGATCGGCCCCGGGCACGCGCGCTCGGTCAACGACTTCACTGAGCGCTTCGTGGTCCACTTCCGCGACGTCGCCATCGTCTCGCCGCAGAACTCGATTCGGCTCGGCCGGTACAGCGAGCCCCAGCCCGACCTGGTGCTGCTGCGTCGGCGGGCCGATCGGTACGGCAATGCCCTGCCGTCGGCGGAGGATGTGCTGCTGGTGGTCGAGGTGTCGGACACGACGGTCGCGGCCGATCGCGGTGTCAAGGTGCCGCTCTACGGGCGCGCTGGCATCCCGGAAACCTGGGTGGCCGACCTCCCGCACGACGTGCTGCACGTGTATCGGGAGCCGGTGGACGACGGGTACCGGGTCGTCCAGACGCTCCGGCGTGGCGACCGCGTCGCGCCGCTGGCGTTCCCGGATCGCGAGCTGGAGGTCGCCGAGCTGCTGGGCTGAGCGCCGTCTGGACGTTCCACCTCGGGTGGAGCAGCGCTTCCTTCGGCCCGGGGCTAGACGAGCCCCTGCGCCCGGGCGCTCTCAGTCAGGAACGGGATGAGTGCCGCGTTGAACCGATCGGGCGCCTCCATGTTGGACAGGTGGCCGACGCCTTCGAGGGTCACCAAGCGGGCGCCCGGGACGCGCTCGGCAAGCAGGCGCGACTCGGACGGCGGAGTCGACACGTCCTCAGCGCCCACGACGACGAGCGTCGGCACGCCGATGCTCTCGAGGGTTGAGGTCATGTCGTCGCGCGCAGCCAGTCCGGCCAGGGCCGCCGCGATCGACGTGGGCCGGTTCGCTCGGACCATCGCTCGGTAACGCTCCACCACGCCTGACCGCTCCACCACGGTGGACGGCGCCACCATCCTGGGCACCTGCATCTCGACAAACTGCTCGGTGCCGCCGGCGAGCACCAGCTGGGCCTGCTCCTGACGCACCTGCCGGACCTCCTCGGCGTCGGCCGGGGCCCTGGTATCAGCCAGCACGATCGCCCACACACGTTCCGGGTGTCGCGCAATCAGGTTCAGGATGACGTAGCCGCCCATGGAAAGCCCGACCAGCGCCGCTCGCTCGACGCCCAGACGATCGATCAGCGCGACGAGGTCGGCGACGTAGTCGTCCATGGTGAACGGTCCGTCTGACGCCGGGCTGCTGCCGTGCCCCCGCAGGTCAGGCACGATGGTGCGGAATCGCTCGGCGAGCGGCTCGACCTGGTCGTCCCACATGGCGCGGGTGAGCGGGAACCCGTGGAGCAGGAGCACTGCTGGCCCGCTACCACGCTCGGTGTAGTCCAGGAGCCTCGGTGGAGTGTGGGTCATGGTGAAAGGATACGCCAAGACGCCGAACCAGGGCGGCATCACGCCCAGTAGCTGCCAGGCGCCGGTGGCGTCGGTCGCGGCGCAGGTGAAGCGACCGACCGATCGGCTGGGCCGTCTACAATCGCTGGGTGCGAGTTGCCGGCGGGTGCGGGCGGGGGGGCGGTAGTGACGGCGAAACGGGTGCGGTTCGGGATCAAGACGGCGCAGATGGGTGGCCGCTACGCGGAGATGCGGGCGGCGTGGCTGGAGGCCGACCGGCTGGGCTTCGACACGGCCTGGGCGCACGACCACCTGCTGAACCAGAACGACATCTCGGCGCCCGAGGACGAGGGCTGGATCGCGCTGGCGGCGCTGCTGGCGCAGACCGAGCGGATCCGCGGCGGGCTGATGGTCAGCTCGAACACCTTCCGTCACCCGAGCCTGCTGGCGAAGATGGCTGCCACGGCCGACGTGGTCTCCGGCGGGCGACTGGAGGTGGGCATCGGGGCGGGCTGGTTCGAGGACGAGCACGCTCAGTACGGCATCCCGCTGCCGCCGGTCGGCGAGCGGATCAGGCGGCTGGACGAAGCCTGCCAGATCATGAAGGCGCTCTGGACAGAGCCGCGAGCGACGGTTGTCGGCGATTACTACCAGGTGCGCGAGGCGTACCACGAGCCAAAGCCGGTCCAGTCGCCGCACCCGCCCATCGTGATCGGCGGCAGCGGGGAGAAGCTGACGCTGCGAGTCGTCGCGCGACACGCGAACGAGTGGAACATGTCCAAGGGCACGCCTGAGGAGTTCCGCCACAAGTGCCAGGTGCTAGACGAGCACTGCCAGGCGGTGGGGCGCGCTCCAGGGGAGATCGAGCGCTCGATCCAGTTTCCGCCGCCGGACATGGCCGACGCCGCGGGCCTGGCCGGTCGGGCTCGTGAGTTCGTCGCGGCGGGAGCCACCCACGTGATCTTCACCTGCCCGCAACCGTACAGCGCGGAGGGGGCACGCTGGCTGTGGGACGAAGTGGTGGGGCAGGTCCAGACGTAGCGGCGTCGGCCGACCTTGTCCTCAGGTCTGCAACGGGAGCACCTGGGCGGCGAGATCCTCGAGCTCCTCGGTCCACGAGGCTGGCTCTTCGGCAGGCCGGATCACGAATTTGGAGACGCCCGCGTCGACGAAGCGCTCGAGGGTTGCTCGGGCGGCGCGCGGCCCGACCGGGACGAGCGCGGACGGGTCGAGCCCCGGCCGGCGCGCCGCGATGGTCCGAACGAGGGACGACGGAATCTCACCGCGGGCGTAGACGATGCTGGCGCCCCAGTGTTCTGGGTCCATCATCCGCCCCGCCTCCGCCGCCGCCTGTTCGACGACCACCCGGCCGGCGGCCGCTTCGGAGGGCGTGCACAGGCTGGGGAGCCAGCCGTCGCCGAGGCGGCCGGCGCGCCGTAGCTCGGAAGGCGCAAGGCCGCCGAGCCAGACTTCGAGCGGTGACTGGATCGGCCGGGGGCGTATCGTGAGGTCGCGGTACGAGAAGCGCGGCCCGCTGTGGTCGACGTGATCCTCGGCCCAGAGACGGCGGATCAGGGGCAGCGCCTCCTCGAACCAGGGGCCGCGCTCGGCCCGGCCAACGCTAAAGGCGCCGTGTTCTGATGGGTCGGCGATGCCGAGCCCGACGGCGAGCAGCAGCCGGCCACCCGAGAGGCGGTCCAGGCTGGCCAGCTCTTTGGCCACGATCGCCGGGTTGCGCCCGGGGAGCACCAGCACACTGGTGCCGAGCTTGAGCTTGCGGGTGTGACCGGCCACGAACGCCAGAGCCACGATCGGGTCGAGGGTTGCACCGGTCAGCCGCTCGGACAGCCACAACGAGTCGAAACGGAGCCGCTCGAGATCGGCGGCCAG
Organism: Chloroflexota bacterium; assembly: GCA_030447245.1. Lineage (GTDB taxonomy): Bacteria > Chloroflexota > UBA6077 > UBA6077 > JACCZL01 > JAUJPG01. The sequence continues at coordinate 68,490 of JAUJPG010000022.1, forward strand.
CCCGGACAAGGTTCCCTCGTCGCGAAGGCCCTGGATGCCCAGGCCGAGGCCGATGCGGACCTTCACCCGGAGTATGCCCGGCCGCGGTCTCGGCGAGGATGACGGCCCCGGCACGCTTCCATTCTTGCGGATCGCCGGAGACGTGTCACGGTCATGTCGAGTGTCTCAGCGGGCGGCCGGGGCGATGGCCACGGGTCATGCCGTTCGGGTCGCGGCCTGAGCCTGGGCGGTCAGGTCGAACGCAGCGGCAAGAAGCTCGTAGGAGCGTACGCGCGCCGCGAAGTCGTGGGTAATCGTGACGACGACGTACTCGTCGACGCCGTACTCGGCGCCTAGGGCGGTCAGGCGGTCGCGGACTTGCTCGGGGGTGCCGACGATCGAGCGGTCAGCGCTGTGCTCGACGATCGCCTGCTCGTGGGGGGTGAAATGATGCGATTCGACCTCCTCAACGGAGGGGTACGGGCCGGGGTTGCCGGTGTAGAGTCGGGCGATGAACAGGGCGCGGCTCTTGGCCAGGCGGCGGGCGTCTTCTTCAGTGTCGGCGCAGATCACGAAGACGCCGATGCTAGCTCGTGGCTCCGGCAGCCAGGGTGACGGTCGGAAGTGACGTCGGTACGCTTCGACGACCTGGGGACCTCCGTGGGTGTTGATGAAATGGGCGAACGAGAAGGCAGTGCCGAAGTGGGCGGCGTAGGCGGCGCTCTCGTCGCTGGAGCCGAGCAGCCACAGCTCGGGCGCGGTCGACCCGGTCGGCATGGCGTGAACGCCGGCGAAGGGGTGGAAGGGGTCGAGGTCGTCATGGAGGAAGCCGACGAGGTCGGCGATCTGACTCGGAAAGTGCTCGATGCCGAGCGCGCCGGGGCCGTGGGCCAGCGCCCGGGCGGTCCTGGAATCGCTGCCCGGGGCGCGCCCGATGCCGAGGTCGATGCGACCGGGGTACAGCGTCTCGAGGACCCGGAAGTTTTCGGCCACCTTGAGCGGGCTGTAGTGAGACAGCATGACGCCGCCGGAGCCGACGCGGAGGCGCTCGGTGCGCGCGGCAACCTGGCCGATCAGGACTTCCGGGCTGGAGCCGGCCAACCCGCCGCTGGAGTGGTGCTCGGCCAGCCAGTAGCGGTGGTAGCCGAGTCGATCGGCGACCTCCGCCAACCGAAGCGTCTCGCGGAGCGCGTCGGCGCCGGTGCCGCCGCTGCGGATCGGCGACTGGTCGAGGACGCTCAGGAGGGCCACGCAGATAATTCTAGGCGAACGGCAAAAGGCACCGGCGAAATGGGACGCTCCGACTCCTCAGGACTGAGGCTCGGCCCAGGGCCAGCACGGCGTGCGGGACGAACCTGGGAGGGGACGTCATGGGGGAGCGGAGACGACGCACGCGGCGTCCGCTCGGGGGGCGTCGAAACGCTCCGGGTGGATGATCCCGGCCAGGATCTCCAGGCCATCGACCAGGCGTGGGCCGGGGCGATTGAAGTAGGCCGAGCCGTCGACAGCCCAGACGCGGCCGTCCCGCACGGCTGGAAGCGTCGACCACTCCGCCGGGAACGCGGTGACCGCGAACTCGGCGCGAGTCTTCTCCAGGTCAAAGCCGCAGGGCATGACGACCACGACCTCGGGGGCGAAGCGGGCGATCTCCCGCCAATCGGTGCGGCGGGACGGCTGGCCGCTGCCGCCCAGCGCGTCGTAGCCGCCAGCCATCCCGACCATCTCGGGCACCCAATGGCCGGCCGTCCAGGGCGGATCGAGCCATTCCAGGCAGAATACCCGTGGGATCGGAAGCAGGCCGGCCGTCTGGAGGGTGATCCGGTCGATCCGGGCGCGCAGCTCGGCGATGACGACGCGCGCGCGGGCCTGGCTCCCGGTGGCGTCGCCGACTGTCTTGACGTTGCTCAGCACGTCCCCGACACTTGTGGGGTCGAGGGAGTACACCCGCGGCCTGGTCGGCAGGCTCGGTACGGCGCGGCGGACGACGCCATGCGGGACGGCGCAGACGTCGCATAAACCCTGGGTGAAGATCAGATCGGGCCGCAGCTCGGCGAGCCGCTCGACGTCCAGGTGGTAGACGCCCTCGCCAACCACCTGCTGGGCGGCGACCTGCGCGTCGATCTCTGCGCTGGTCAGCGTCGTGGCGGTCAGCGTGCTCGACGTGACGGTCGGCTTCTTCCGCGCTGGGGGCGGATAGTCGCAGGCATGGGTCACCCCGACCAGGTCGTCGCCGAGCCCGAGGGCGTAGACGATCTCGGTAGCGCTTGGCACGAGCGAGACGATCCGCATCGGATCTCCTAGCTAGAGGGGCAGCCTTCTATGCCCTCCTACTAGCGGCGGCGGCCGGGAAGCGCCGCCTCACCGGCTCCCCCGGGGGCGGCCCCGGTCCGATGGCAGCTACCAGCCGCGGGCGATCCACTCGTCGAGGTGAGGCTTCTCCTGGCCAATTGTGGTGCCGGTGCCGTGGCCGGGGTGGACGACGGTGTCATCCGGCAAGGTGAAGAGCTTGTCGCGGAGGCTCTTGACGATGGTGGGGAAGTCGCCGGTGCTCGTCTTGGTGTTGCCGGGGCCGCCCGGGAAGAGCGTGTCGCCGCTGAAGAGCAGGTTGCCGACGAGGAAGCAGGTGCTACCGGGGGTGTGGCCTGGGGTGTGAATGGCCCGCATGGTGACCGGGCCGAACCGAAGCTCCTGGCCATCGGCGATCGTGAACTCGGGCGGCGACTTGAGCATCTGCCTGTCGCCCTCGCCAATGCCGGCTGGCGCCTTGATCCGCGCCTTGAGGGCGTCCAGCTCGTCGTGGTGATCGTGGTGGCCGTGCGTGATCAGGATGCCCTTGACCTGGGTATCCTTGACGGCCTCGGCGATCGTGTCAGGCTCCCAGCCGGCGTCGATGACGTAGCCCTCGCGCGTGTCAGGATCGCGGACGGCGTACACGACGTTCTCGAAGGTGCCGACGGGCAAGGCGCAGAGCTCGAACTCCGCGCCCCCGCCACGCACGCGCTGCCACTCTGCCACGGTAAATCCTCCGCTCTAGTTAGGCGGCCGCTACGCCAGCACGCCGCTGGGGAGTTGTAGCGCGTCCGGCCCCGCGCCGTGTAGGGACGGATGACCGCGGTGATCCCACGTCCGCCCGAGCGGCTAGAAGGGCCCTGACATGGCCCCGGCCCGACAACGCTCATCGCCCGGCGCCGGCGTGGGCGGGGTCGGGCTAGCCGTACAGGGTGAGGCGCTCTTCTCGGAGGGCGCCGTTCGTCACCTTCTTGATCGCCGCGAGCGGGCCCTCGTCCCATTCGGCGACGAAGGTGATCGCCTTGCCCTCACGACCCATCCGCGCCGTTCGGCCGATGCGGTGGATGTACGACTCGCTTTCCTCCGGGATGTCGTAGTTGATGACGTGGCTGACGTCCGGGATATCGAGCCCGCGCGCCGCCACGTTGGTCGCCACGAGCAGCGGCAGCGTGCCGGCCCGGAAATCGGCGATCACCCGCTCCCGATGCTGCTGGCTCATGCTGCCGTGCACCGCCTCGACGGTGAAGCCGCGCGCGCCAAGGAAGCGAAGCAGCTTGTCGACGGCCATCTGGGTCCGACAGAACACGATCGCCCGCTCAGGCTGCTGCTGCTCCAGAATCAGCGCCAGGCCGGCCGGCTTGTCTCGCTGGGCGACCTCGTAGTAGACCTGGTCCACCTCGGCAACGGTCCGAATCTCGGGCCTGACCTCGACCGCGACCGGATTGCGCATGTGTCGGCGAGAGATGATCCGCACCACGGTTGGCATGGTGGCCGAGAATAGCGCCGTCTGGCGCGCCCTCGGCGTGCGGCGGAGAATCTTCTCGACGTCCGGCATGAAGCCCATGTCGAGCATCCGGTCGGCCTCGTCCAGGATGAGGTAGCGGACGTTCCCGAGCTGCATGGTGCCGCGGGCCAGGTGATCGAGGATCCGGCCGGGGGTCCCGACAACGATCTGGGCGCCGTTCTTCAGGTCCAGGAGCTGGCGCGCCATCGGCGCCCCGCCGTAGACGGTCGCGATGCCGAGCTTGCGGTAGGTGCCGAGCCGGCCAAGCTCTTCGGAGATCTGGCTGGCCAGCTCACGGGTCGGGGCGAGCACGAGGGCCTGGACGAAGGGTCGCTCGGGATCGATCAACTCGATCAGCGGGACACCGAACGCGGCGGTCTTGCCGGTCCCGGTCTGAGCCTGGCCGATCACATCGCGGCCGGCCAGTAGGAGCGGGATCGCCCGAGCCTGGATCTCGGTCGGCTCGTGATAGCCGATCTCGTCGAGCGCCCGCGCAACTTCCGGGCTGAGCTCCAGGTCGCCAAAAAAGGGCGTCACTGCCTCGGACGCCATCGTATCAACTACCAACATTCCATCCTTCGGATGACACAAAAAAAGGGGGCGCTGACTCGTCGAGTCGCGCGCCCCTCGCTGGATCGTTCGCGTTGTCGTGTCACCACTTCTCGACTGTTCGTTCAAATGATACCAGGTTGGGCCGTTGCCCGTCCATGGAACGCGGCCAGTAGCGGAGGGGAGGTCGCGCTCGGATGGCGATCGGATTCTTCAAGCTGAGCGCGACCGCCCACGTGCGGGGCTGCTTCGTCGCGCATATCGCAAGCGGTGCGTGAGAAAGAAGCTGTACCCTAAGAGTACGGAGTCGGCCGCGGACGACGAGCGTCCGCGTGGCGGCAGATCGTGAGTCGCGGCGCCGGGATCCGACGGCGGGTCCGGCACTCGGCCGCGACGACGACCGTCGTCCGTGGGGAGAGGACCAGGCCATGGCAGGCGAGAGCATCGCGAGTGAAGGTGGCGCGGTGGACAAGGGGACGCTGAAGCGGGGCTGGCTGGCTGGCCTGTTGGCGGCCTGCGTGATGACGGCGGTGATGGCCGTCCTCCGCCTGACCACGGGCGTCCTCTCCCTGCCCGAGATCATCGGCGAGGCGATCGTCACGCTGATGCCCGCGGCGGCCTTCTCGGCGGCGCTCGACCTGATGCAGCGAGCCGCCAAGCCGACGCTGTACGCGAGCATCTTCGTCGGCCAGATCCTCGTCGGCGGCCTGCTCGGGCGCTGGTACGCTGGCGGCGCGCCTGAGTGGCGACGCGCGCTGAACCTGGCCTTCGCTGCCTGGTTGGTGATCGGCGGGATAGCCTTACCGGTGCTTGGCGCCGGTCTGTTCGGCAGCGTGGTACGGGCCGGTCCGATTGTCGTCGGCGTCCAGATGCTGATCGCATTTGCGACCTTCGCGGTGGCCCTGGTGCTGGCCTACCGCGTCCTGGAGGCGCTCGCGACGGGCGACCGAACCGAGGCGCGAGCAGACCGCCGCGCCGCCCTCGTCACGCTCGGGGCCGGTGTCGCGGTCGTCGCCGGCGGCGGCTATGCGTGGCGGTCGCTGCTGGGCGGCCAGGGCGCGGCCCCGGCACCGACCTCTGCCCCGAGCGCCGTGGAGGGCGGCGGCGCGATGGCGGCCGGCGCGACTGGCACGACGGCTGGCGACAGCCCACTCGCCGCCCCGATCCCCCCGCCGCCGCGCGGCATCCCGCCGCTGGACGCGCCGCCGGTGCCGATGAGCGTCCTTCCCAAGGCGCCGGCCGCGCCGCCGTTCGCGGTGGCGGGGCTATCGCCAGAGGTGCTGACCGCCGAGGACTTCTACACCGTCTCGAAGAACCTGGTCGATCCGAGAGTCGACGTCGCGAGCTGGAAGCTTCAGATCGACGGGCTGGTCGAGCGGCCGATGACGCTCACCTACGAAGACGTCACGGCGCGGGCGATGCACAGTGACTACTACACGCTCCAGTGCATCAGCAACCTGGTTGGTGGCGATCTGTGGGGGAATGCCCACTGGAAGGGCGTTCGGCTGGTGGGTCTGCTGGCGGAGGCCGGCTTGAAGCCCGGCGTCCGGAAGGTCGTGTTCCATGGCGAGGACGACTACACGGACAGCATCGCGATCGACGTTGCGCTGCGCCCTGACACGCTGCTGGCGTACGAGATGAACGGCCAGCCGTTGACCAAGGAGCACGGCGCTCCGGCCCGCCTGCTGATTCCTGGCATCTACGGGATGAAGAACGTCAAGTGGGTCAAGCGAATCGAGGTGGTCGAGGCCGACTTCAAGGGGTACTGGATGCAGCGCGGCTGGAGCGACCGGTCGCCGTACCAGACCTCCTCGCGGATCGACGTGCCGCGAAATCGGGCGACGCTGCCGGCCGGCGAGATCGCGATCGCCGGCGTGGCGTTCGCGGGCGACCGCGGCATCGACAAGGTCGAGGTCAGCCTGGACGACGGCAAGTCCTGGCAGGACGCGCTGATCAAGCCGGGGCTCGCCCTCAACGCCTGGAATCTGTGGGGGTTCACGACGACGTTGGCGGCAGGGACGTACCCGATCAAGGTGCGCGCCACCGACGGCACCGGCCAGCTCCAGTCCGAGAAGGAACGCGACCCGCTACCCGACGGCGCGACCGGCTACCACTCGGTCCTGCTGCGGGTGGGGTGAGTGCTAGAGGCAGAGGTCCGTGGTTGACTCGGCTGAGCGGCACCAGTCGCGGGACGATAGGACCGCGTCCGGAAGATGGACATCTACGCCCGGCACGGCGTACCCAACTACTGGATCGTCGATCCGATGCGGTGGCGGGTTGAGGCGTTCATTCTCGTCGACGGCGCTTGCGAGCTCGCGGTCGCGGCGAGCGACGGCGGGATGTTCAGCGCCCCGCCCTTCTCCGACCTGGCGATCCCGCTGGCCGAGCTCTGGGCCTGATCCAGGCGCGAGATAGTAGAGATAGTCGCCGATAAGCGCAGGGACCGGGATCGCGCTCATAGATCCCGGTCCCAGCGCGTATCGGCGGTACTTCGATCAGACGGCCGCGGCGGCCTTCTTGATGCTCTGCGGGGCTGGTTTGTCGATCTTCGTGGGCTTGATGTACCTGGCGACGAGGTCGCGGCTGTTGGATGCGCCGAGCTGGTCCATCAAGAACTCGAACTTGCCCTGGAGGTCCTGGCCGATGCCAGACCGCGTTGACTCGGGCAGGTTCCAGACCCGCTGCTTGAACGGACCCCAGGCCTTCTTGCGGGTCTTGTAGACGAACTGGTCGTCCGTCTCGCCTTCCTTGGCTTCATCTGCGCAGTTGTCGCGGCACCACTGATTGACTTCTTCCAGGAGGTCCTTCGGGAAGTGGCCGCCGTCGTAGGTGATGTTCTGGAACTCGGTCGCCAGGTGGACTTCAAGCGCCTCGTACCGCGGGAAGTTGCCGAACGCCTCGGACGGCAGGGTTGACGCTCCATGTTGGACCGCCCCGCCCAGGCCGTACTCGCGCGCGACCTCGCCCAGCGTCTTCAGGGTGTCGAAGTCGATCTTCACCGACGCGATCGTCCCGTCCGGAAGCCGCACGCCGCCGTGGGAGGTGCCGGTCTGGATGCTGACCTTGCTCAAGCCACGCGATCCGGAGAAGCGTCGGTTGAAGCCATCCAGGTAGGCCTTGAGCTCGCCGACGGTGCTGTTGTGCTTGCCGACCTCGCCGATCTCGCCGCCAATCGAGATCGTCACGCCGGCCGGCTCCTCTTGTCGGATCAGCGTGGCCAGCTCGGCGCACCGCTCGTAGTTGTGGCGCTGCTGCTCGTCCAGCGACTCCGGGCCGAGATCGACCAGCGTCGACGTGTCAATGTCGATGTTGCCGTAACCGGCCGCGATCGCCTCGCGAATGAGCTTGCGCAGCCCCTCGATCTCGGCATCGGGGTCGGCCTTGTACTTCTTGGCGTTCGCCTGGAAGTGGTCGCCCTGGATGAAGATCGGCCCCTGGTGCCCCTCGCGGATCGCAGCAGCCGTCACGACCGTCGCGAACTCCTCGCAGTTCTGGAACGTGTAGCCCATCTCGGAGCGCGCCAGCTCGAAGATGAAGGCGGCGCAGTTCTTCGCTTGCGCGGCGCGGACGAGCGCACGGGCTGTGTCATAGGCCATGCCGCGGACGTTGACCGCCGGAACAGTCAGCCTGTCGTACTCGCCGCGAGCGCGGGCCTTGTAGAGCTCGTCGATCGAGGCCGACGCGACTCCGACTCCCCAGGCCGCCTGCCAGATCAGCCACCTGGCAGCCGCGCTCGTCTGCTCATCACCGAAGACGGCGGTGTGCACCAGGCGATCGATGTGCTCGTTCCGCAGTAGCTCGGGATTGGTGACCTTGACGCCGCCATTGTCCGTCTGGAGGGAGCCTCGGACGGCGCTCAACATCTCGGGTACGCTGGCGTACTGCATGGCATCGTCTCCTTCCGGCGTCCTCAACGACGCGGACCTCAATATAGCACGCCCCTGTGCGAGCGGTGGCCGCTCGTGCGAGCGGCCGCCGGGGCGCGGCAGCGCTCGCGCTTACTGGTACACTGCCGTGAGATAGGGTGACCGCTCGGGCGGGGCCGCGCTGGCGCATGGGGATCCGATCGCGGCGCAGAGCTCCCGCGCAGCGAGCCGGGACGGGGTGATGGCGAGGCACTTCACGCGCGAAGAGGCAACCGCTCTTCTGCCCGAGATCGCCCCGCTATTGGAGGAGATCGTCGACCTCCGAGCGCGCCTTGAGCGTGCCGGGCACGACCTCGTGGCACTGCATTGGAAGGCGCGAACCAACGGCCACGTCGACCACGAGGGCTCGTTCACGTCCGGCCAGTCGGCGCGGGCCGAGCTGCTGGCCGAGATCAGCGCGCGGGTGGCGCGCATCCAGAGTCTGGGAGTCGAGCTGAAGGACCCCGCACTGGGCCTGATCGACTTCCCGTCGCTGCGCGAGGGCCGCGTCGTCCACCTGTGCTGGCGCCTGGGGGAGGACGGGATCAACTGGTGGCACGACCTCGACTCCGGCTTCGCGGGCCGGCAGCCGCTGTAAGCTCGGCATTCCGCCGAACGATCCTGGATGCACGTTGCCGTCGACGCTCGCCTGACCGGCTACACGGCCGCTGGGATCGCCCGCTACACCTGGGAGCTGGCGGATGCGCTCGCCTCGATGGCGCCGGAGCATCGATTCACCTGGCTCGGGAGCAGGCATAAGGCTCTACCCTTCTCGGTAGCTCCAGACCAGCGCCGGCTGCGACGGGCGACGTTGTTGACACCACCGCACCACCGGTGGGAGCAGCTCACGTTGCCGCTGGAACTGCTGCGGACACGCCCGAACCTGCTCCACAGTCCCGACTTCATCCCGCCGTTCCGCCGCTGGTGCCCGGCGGTCATCACGATTCACGATCTCGGTTTCCTGCTCTTCCCCGAGACGCTGACCGACGAGAGTCGCCGCTACTACGGCCAGGTGGGCCGGGCCGTGCGGAGCGCCGAGCGGATCATTGCCGTCTCGCACAGCACGGCCTGTGACCTGGCGGAGCGCCTCGGAGTGACGAGTCGCGTGCGGGTCATCCATAACGGCATCGGCGCGGAGTTTCGCCCGCGCACGGCCGCTGAGGTAGCGGCCGCTCGGCGGCAGTACGGGCTGGACAAGCCGTACATCCTCTTCCTGGGCACACTGGAACCGCGCAAGAATGTCGTCACGCTGCTGCGGGCATTCCGGGCCGTTCGCGCCCGACACGACGTTCAGCTTGCCCTGGCCGGCCGCCGTGGCTGGCTGTACCAGCCGATCTTCGACGAGATCGAGCGGCTCGGTCTCGGCCGCGACGTGCGGATCATCGACAACGCACGGGCGGATCGCTTCCCGGCCCTTTACAGCGGCGCGTCGGCCTTCGCCTACCCGTCGCTCTACGAAGGTTTCGGCTTGCCGCCGCTCGAAGCGATGGCGTGCGGGACGCCAACGGCCGTGGCCGACACGTCCTCGCTGCCCGAGGTCGTCGGCGACGCGGCGCTTCTCCACCCGCCGACCGACCACCTGGCGCTGGCGGAGGCCCTGCTCCGCCTGCTCGAAGACGAGACGCTGCGTGCCGACCTCAGGCGACGCGGGTTGGCCCGGGCGACTCGCTTCACCTGGCAGGAGGCGGCGCGGCAGACGCTCGACGTGTACAAGGAAGCGCTTGGCGGGTAGGAGCGCACGACACGATGGATGCCCTCCGTGAGGCAGCGTGCATGCATGGCTCGAGCGGACGCACAGCGTGCACCTTGCGCCGCGGGCGCCACCGCTGGTATGCCCCGGTGGGTGAAGATCCTGTTTCTTACGCCGCGCTTCCCGTACCCGCTGGACGGCGGGACCAATCTCCGCAACTTCCGCTTGATGCAGGCGGCAGCGACCGAGCACGAGGTCTCCTTGCTCTCGTTCCTAGACCGCCCGATCCGCACCCAGGATCTCGAGCCAGTCCAGGCGCTCTGCCGACGGGTGGAGCTCCGATCGGCGCCAGTGCACCGCGCGGCCTGGCGGATCGCGACGACACTCGGCTCGCCGCTGCCGGACATGGCGTACCGCCGCTGGTCACCGCGCTTCGCCGGAGCGCTCCGTTCGTTCCTGGATGAGGAACGCCCGGACGTGGTCGACGTCGAAGGTATCGAGATGGCCCGCTATCTCCCGCTCTGCGAGGGCGTTGGACGGGTTCTCGGCGAGCACAACGTCGAGTACCTGCTCCAGGCGCGCATCCGGGACGTCGATCGGCGCCATCCGCGCCGCTGGCCGCGGGCGGCCTACTCACTGGTGCAGGCCCACAAACTGGCCCGCTTCGAGCGGGCGGCCTGTGGGCTGGCCGATCGCGTGGTGGCGGTCTCCCGGGAGGATGCAGCGGCGTTGGCCCGACTCCAGCCGAGCGGACGGTACGCGGTGGTCCCGAACGCGGTCGACACGGCCGCCTATCCAGATCAGCGGGACGAACCGGAGCGGCCGGGCCTGCTGTTCACGGGGACCTTCGACTTCCGGCCAAACGCGGACGCGATTGCCTGGTTCCTGGACGAGATCTTCCCGCGGGTTCGGGCGCGCCACGCCGCCGCGCGGGTCTGGGTGGTCGGCCGAGGACCAAGTCGGGCGCTCGTTGCACGGGGGCAGATTGATTCGGCGATCGCGGTGACCGGAGCGGTCGACCGGCTCGATCCGTACTGGGAGCGGGCGAGCGTGTACGTGCTGCCGATGCGGACGGGCGGCGGCGTACGATTCAAGGCGCTCGAAGCGATGGCAGCCGGTGTGCCGATCGTCTCGACGCGGCTCGGCATGGAGGGCATCGGCGCCGAGCCGGAACGGCACTATCTGGCGGCGGACTCGGCCGACGCGTTCGCCAGGGCGGTCGAGCGCCTGCTGGACGACGCGGCACTACGCGCGCGGCTGGCCATCGAGGCGCGCCGGCTCGTCCGCGAGCGTTACGACTGGCGTGCGGTTGCGCCGGCGCTGTTGGCGGTCTACCGCGGGCTGGATCGAGCATCGGCGTGAGCCTCGGTCGGCGGGTGGCGCTGCTGGGCCTGGCCGGCGTGCTGCTGCTGCTGGCCACGCCGGCGCGCCGAGTGGCCTGGGAGGCGATCGACCTCGAGACGCGCCACCGGATGATTGCTATCGGCTCGCGGCTGGTCGCCCGCCGCGTCGAGACGGCCGACGAGGTTGTGGTGAGCCCGCAGGTGGACAATCCGATCGGCGTCAACGTCTTTCTGGACCAGGAGACGTCCGAGGCCCGCCGGCGCAGCTTCGAGATGCTGCGGGCGGCAGGTGTGGGCTGGGTGCGACAGCAGTTCGCCTGGAAAGAGATCGAGCGGGACGGAAAGGGCGATTTCCTCGACCGCAAGTGGAACGTCAGCGCCTGGGACAGCTACGACGAGATCGTCAACCTCGCGCTGGCCCACGACATTCAGGTTATCGCCCGCGTCGACACGTCGCCGGCCTGGGCCAGGCCGGGCAACGACTGGGAGCAGTCACCGCCCGCGCGCGATGAGGACCTGGGCGACTTCGTGTACGCCCTGGCCGAGCGCTACCGGGGACGGGTACGCGCCTACCAGATCTGGAACGAGCCGAACCTGGCGATCGAGTGGGGACGCCAGGCGCCGGACCCGGCGGGGTACGCACGCCTCCTCCGGGTAGCCCGCGACCGGATCAAGCAGGCCGACCCGGGCGCGATCGTGCTGAGCGCGTCGATGGCGCCGACGCTCGAGGAGAGCGAGGATGCTCTCAACGAGCTGCGCTACCTCCAGGAGATGTACGACGCGGGCGCGGGTGGGGCATTTGACGTGCTGGGCATCCAGGCGTACGGTCTGCGGAGCGGCCCGGACGATCGGCGACTGTCCAGCGGAGACGTCAACGTCTCGCGGGCGCTGCTGGTGCGCGAGCTCATGGTCCGCAACGGCGATGCCGCCAAGCCCATCTGGGCGACGGAGATCGGCTGGAACGCGCAGCCGTCGAGCTTTCCAGGACCGGTCCCATACGGGGCCGTGAGCGCGGAGCTCCAGGCCCGCTACACCATCCGCGCGTTCGAGCGGGCGCGCGTGGAGTGGCCGTGGATGGGCGTGATGGCGGTCTGGTTCCTCAAGCTGAACGAACCATGGCAGCCGGCCCAGCCCTGGCACTCTTTTTAGCATCCTGGAGCCCGACTTCACGCCGCGCCCGATCTACCACGCCCTGCGCGCGTACGCAGCCGAGCGCGGACTGCGGGGACACGGAATGAGGCAGGCGCGCCTGCCTCATTCCGTGTCCCCTGGCATCCTGGTCCTGGCGGCGGCGCTCCGCGGGTATCGTCTGGACGCCCAGAGCCTCTGGTACGACGAGGGCGTGAGCGCCTTCATGACCACGCGCGGGCCCGCCGAGATCGCGCTGGCGGCCGCCGCGGACATCCACCCGCCTCTGTACTACTGGCTGCTCGCCGCCTGGGCAGTCCCCTTTGGGGCCGGGCGAGGTGGCGCTACGGGGGCTGTCAGCCGTCCTGGGGACGATGACGGTCTGGGTCGTCTGGCGGCCGGGGCGCCGCCTCTCCGACGACGTGGTGGGCCTGGCTGCCGCGGCTCTGCTGGCGGTCTCGCCGCTGGCGGTCCAGTACGGCCAGGAGGTGCGGATGTACGCGCTGGCCGGCCTGCTGGCGGCGGCGGCGACCTGGGCGTACCTGGTGCTGCTGGAGAGCATCGCACTGGGGCGCTCGGAGGCCAGGACAATCCTGCTGTATGCGCTGCTGTCCGCGGCGCTAATCTACAGCCACTACTACGGGGTGCTCGTGCTGGCCGCCCACCAGCTCCACGCCGCAGGGAGGATCATCAGCGGCTGGAGGCGCGACCTCATGGTCAGCGTGTCGCGGAGCGGCGCCGCGGTACCGGCGGTGGCGGGGTCGTCATCGGGCGGCAGCGTGAGCGGCTGCTGCCGTGGCTGCTGGCGAGCGGGCTCATCGCCGCGCTGTACCTGCCCTGGCTGCCGTATGCCCTGCGCCAGACGGGCGACTACCTTGGGCCTGGGGACACCCCAGCCGCCGTGGGCGCTGGTGCTGGACGCGGTAAACGTGCTGTCGCTCGGGATCGCCACGACACGGTTCGAGCTTCGGTGGCCCTGGTGCCATTCGTCATCCTGGCGCTTCTCGGGCTGGCCCGAAGGAGTGAACGGCCGCGGCCAGGTGCCAGGGATCGACGACGTCCGTCGGTGCATTGCTGGCGCTCTGGTTGGTGATCCCAATTGGTGGGATCGTCGCCCTCTCGGCGACGCGGCCGCTCTACGAGCCGCGTTTTCTGATGCTGGTCCTGCCAGCCTGGACGATCCTCGTCGCGGCCGGCGGCGTTGGCGTGAGTCGTGCGGCGGTTCGCTGGGGCGCCCGGCGTGGGCTGGCACCGAGCGGGCGGAGCGTCCTCGCGGGGGTGGTCGGCGCCGGGTTGCTCGCGATGTTGCTGGTCCCGACCGCGCGCTCGCTGGCGGCGTACTACTTCGATCCAGCATACGCCCGCGATGATTATCGCGGTCTGGCCCGCCGGGTCGCCGAGCTGGAGCAGCCGTCCGACGCCGTCATCTTGACGGCTCCCGGTCAGGCCGAGATCTTTGGCTACTACTATCGTGGGAGCGCCGACCTCTTTCCGCTGCCGGCCCAGCGGCCGATCAACCCGGCCGATACCCTCGCCCGGCTTGAAGCCGTGGCGAACGGTCATCGGCGCGTCTGGTTCGTGCGCTGGGCGGCCAGCGAGGCCGATCCGGACGACTTGATCGGCGGCTGGCTTCACGACCACGGCCGCCCGACTCTCCTCGAGCGCTTTGGCCGCGTCGAGCTCCACCGATACGATTTGAGCGGGCAAGCGAAACAGGAGGATCGGTCGATCGCACGCTCCGAGGACGTGACCGATGGCCGCTGAGCCGCGGGCCGCGCGGGCGTCCTCGGTGGGACTCTGCCTGACCGTGCTGAACGAGGCGGCCGGCATCGACGAGCTGCTCGCATCGGTCGAGGCTCAGACGCGAGCGCCGGACCGCATCGTGATCGTCGACGGTGGGTCGACCGACGGGACTCCCGAGCGGATCGCCTCCTGGCGCGAGCGCGGGCTGCCGATCGAGCTCCTGGTGCGGCAAGGTGCCAACATCTCCGTCGGCCGCAACCTGGCGATTGCTCAAGCCGAGACCGACTTGATCGCAGTCACCGACGCCGGTGTGCGGCTGGAGCCGCGGTGGCTGGCCGCGTTGGTCCGCCCGTTCGAGGAGCCGGAGCCGCCGGACGTCGTCGCCGGGTTCTTCGTCGCCGACCCACGCTCGACCTGGGAGCTGGCGCTCGGGGCGACGACGCTGCCCGCCGTGGACGAGATTCGGCCGGAGCAGTTCTTGCCGTCGAGCCGGTCCATCGCGTTCCGGCGCGCGGCCTGGACTCGGGTGGGCGGCTACCCGGACTGGCTCGATTACTGCGAGGACCTGGTGTTCGACCTGGCCCTGCGGGCGGCGGGGTGCCGGTTCGGCTGGGCGCCGGACGCGCGGGTCCACTTTCGGCCTCGCCCTGGCCCGTGGGCCTTCTTCGTCCAGTACTACCGCTACGCGCGCGGCGACGGCAAGGCCGATCTCTGGCGTCGCCGCCACGCCATCCGCTACGCCACCTACCTGGGTCTCCTGCTCGCCCCGCGGCTGGTTCGCGGCCGCCGCTGGCTGCTCGCCGCCCTGGCCCTCGCGGCCGGCGCCTACGTCCGCCGCCCCTACGCCCGGCTGCTGCCGAGCCTGGCCGGCCTCTCAGCCCGCGAGCGCGCAGCCGCCCTCGCCTGGGTACCCGTCATCCGCCTGCTGGGCGACGTGGCCAAGATGCTCGGCTACCCGCCCGGCGTGATCTGGCGTGCGCGTCGCGGCCGGAGGGCCGATGAGGATAGCCGATGAAGCAGGGCGCGCCGCAACGATGCACGAGCGATACCCGGCCGCGTATCGCTCGAGGCACGGGGACGCGAGCTGCAGTCGGCGTTCTAGCCGAGCAGGCTTGCCAGGTCGGACTCTCGCTCTTCTCGCTGACCGTCCCGCGGTACACGGGACAGCGTGACCGCCTGGGCTTCACCGGGCTCCGCCATCACCGCCAGCCGTGTGGCCAGACGACGGATGACCGCTTGTTCGTCCGTGCCCCCATCAGTCAGCGTGCGGCCGCCAAGGGCAGCGTTGCCGATCCAGGAGCCGTCAGGCAATTGCTGGACGTGTAGGACAGCCGGTTGGGCGGCCGCCCCTGGTCCCGTGCCGCCCAACTTCTCCGCCGCTGCCCGAGCCGTTTCGGTCGCGCGAGCCGCCGTGTCCTTGACCGACGTCGGCAGAGGCGCGTCCTGGATGGCCTGGCCGGCCCGCTCGACCGCGGTGGCGGCTATCGGCGCGGCAGACTGTGCCGTGCGACGCAGGGGCTCCCGCGTGGCGGCGAGCCACCGCTGAGCCTGCTCGCGAGCGGGCGCCGACCGATACAGCCAAGCGGCCAGCGCTCCCGCAGCCGCTGCGACCAACCCTTTCATAGTAGCTGCCTCCATCCCGGGATTCATTCCGTCGTTGGGCGTCCCAGCCCATGGGGCCTCGAACGAGGCCCCCGCTCCGATGCCTGACCACTCCAGCTACGTCGTGCTACCCTCGCGGTGCTCCTCGCCGCTGGTGATCGCCCGCTGCCCACCGGTCTCGATCTGGATGCGACGCGCCTTGGCGCGCTCGACCTTCGGCAGCGTCAGGCGGAGCACCCCATCCGCATACGTCGCCTGGACGGCATCCGTGTCGGCCGTGTCGGGCAGGCGCACGCTGCGGCTGAAGCGGCCGCTGCGGTACTCGCGGATCAGGTAGTTGCGCTCCTTCCGTTCCTCCTCGGCTTTCGTCTCACCTCGGATGGTGAGCACGCCCTGGTCGATGCTGACGTCGATGTCCTCGGGCTTCATGCCCGGCAGCTGGGTCTCGATGACGAAATTGTCGCCCTCCTCATACGCGTTCAAAGCGGGGCCGCCTCCACTGCCGAGCTGGCCCACTACACTCCGCGGCGCGACGAACGCATCTTCCAACAAACGGTCCATGACCTGACGCAGGCCCAACGCCTGCCCAGCGGCACCCTGGCGCTCGATCATGATGTCCTCCCTGGTGATGTCTAGTGTCGTTGGGTTCCCTTGTAACACCCGATCTGTTAGATGGCCACTAGAGGGATGTCAGATCACCGTCAGAATCGAGAGCGACGTCCCCAGTCCGACCCCGTCGGCCTGTCCAGATTGCCCAGCCGGAGGCAGCACCGTGCTGACATGCCGCGAGGCACGGCCTGGTTGACCAGTTAGGGGGTTGGGCTAGGCTGCGGGCTGGGTGCTAGCGTCGGTCCGGGCTTTGGCGGGGCGCCGGTCGGCTTCGGCTCAGCCGCGGGGGCTGGCGTCGTGTCGACCCGCGCCGGAGGAGACGGCTGCACGACGCCAGGCGACGGCGACGGCGACGGCGCGGCGGGCATCACCCCCACCGCGACGGATCCCGGGCGTCGGCCCACGGGCAGCGTGGTGGTCGCCCGATTGGCGGCGGTGTCCCAGTACACCAGCGTGTTATCCGCGGTCGTCACGAAGATACGACCGGGCTCCCGCCCCGCGACGACCGCCAGCGCGCCCTGGCCCACGTCGAACTCGCCAGCGAGCTGGTTGGTCGCGAGGTCGATCCTGGCCAGGTTCTGGTTCGGCTCATTCGCCGTGACGTACAGGAAGCGGCCGTCCGCGCTCGCGGCCAGCCCGGTGAGGTTGGAGCGGGCCCGAATCGTGGCGAGCGGCCGATGCGCCTGGGCGTCGAGCACCACCACGCTGTCGGCGCCCGCGTCCAGCACGAACACCCGGGTCCCGTCGGGCGTGGCGTCGACGTCCGTCGGCCTGGAGCCGACCTGGACGGTCTCGAGCACGCGTCGGGCCTCGACGTCGACGACCGACACGGTCCCGGCGCCCTCGTTGGTCACAAACGCCTTGACTGTCCCGCCCACGCCGACCACAACCACGCCGCGCGGCCGGTCGCCGACTTGGAGGGTAGCCGTCATGCCGCGGGTGACGGCGTCGAAGAGGGCCAGCGAGTTGTCGCCACTGTTAGCGACGTACCCCTGCCCGGCCCGGGCCGAGATCAGGAGTCCGTCCGGCTGGGAGCCGACCGTCACCTCGCCGATCTGCCGCATCGTCGTGAGGTCGGCGACC
>JAUJPG010000067.1 GCA_030447245.1 Chloroflexota bacterium
TGACTAGCTGATAGCTCTCCGTCTCCGGCTCATAGCGACTCCAAGCACTGAACCCCCGATACGCACTAACCGGCGTAAAGCGACCGGGGACGTCCAGGACGGACTCAGCCAACGCCGCCGGCTCCTGCTGACCCTGTCCCGCGGCGGTCCCGGCCGACAGCAACAGGCCAAGCACGAGTGCTCCCCTCGCGATACAGCGTCGGCGGCGAGGCGACATCCCGATCAGGATGGTCGGTCGAACTGTCCGGTCGTCGATCACCGCGCACCTGCCTTCTTGTCGCCTCGCATGGTGTTCGCAACGTCGCGCGCACCAGCGAGTTGCGGTCTACGACAAGGCAAAATGCAGCGAGCGACGGGTCGGGTGTGGCCCCACGTACGCTTGGGACGTTGGACAAGTACCTCGGCAGAACAGTCCTTCCTTCAACGGGGGTGGGGTCCGGCCCGCGGCGTTGGCTATTCGCCCTAACCGCGGCGATCGGACTGGCTGCCTTGCTCACTGCCACCACAGATGACGCCGGGAGCCCAATACTGCGCCACTTCTAGAACTGAAATGTGCGCCACCCGGCGGGCCGGTGTTGACCGGTGTGGTCGGGAGCCTCGAGCGATCGACAGCGGCTCGAGGGAGGCGGCGAGGAGGTGCGCAGCGCGGTGGAGTGGGCGCAGGTGCGGGCGATGGCGGGCGATGGCGTGACGCAGCGCAGATCGCGAGGCGACTGGGGATCAATCGCCGGACGGTCAAGCGGCTGATCGAGGCCAGCGAGCCGCCGCGCTATGAGCGTGCGCCGGCAGGGTCGATGCTCGATCCGTTCGAGCCGTTGATCCGGCGGCTGTTGAAGGGGTGGCCGGACATCAAGGCGCCGCGGGTGACCGAGCTGCTGCGCGATGACTACGGTTATCGCGGCTCGGTCGACTTGGTCCGTCGGCGGATGGCGGCGCTGCGGTCGCGCGAGGAGCGCCCGGCGCAGGGGACCGGCTATCGGCCGGGCCAGGTGATGCAGGTCGACTGGGCGGAAATGCCGACGCGTCCGAGGATCGCCGGGCGCGAGCGCCGGGTCTATGCGTTGATCTGCGCGCTGCCGTTCTCGGGCGCGTCGACGGCGCACTTAAGCTTCGAGATGACGACCGAGGCGTTCCTCGAAGGCCATGCGGGCGTTCGATTGGCTGGGCGGGGTACCGCGCGAGTGCGTCTATGACAACCTGCGCTCGGCGGTCGCACGGCGCGAGCGCGACGTGACGTGGAATCCGCGGTTTGTGCAGTTGCGCGGCCACTACGCCTTTCACGCCACCGCGTGCACGCCGGCGACGCCGCGCGAGAAGGGCGCCGTCGAGGGCGCGGTCCGCCACCACAAGACGGGGTTCTGGCCGGCGCGGCGCTTCGGCTCGTTGGCCGAGCTCGACGAGCTCTACGCCGGCTGGCGCGGACCGCGTCGCGCTGACGCGCCGCCACGCCACGGGCCGCCACGTCGTCGCCGAGCGGCTGGCCGCCGAGCGCGAAGCGCTGCGGCTACGGCACCAACGCCTGCCCCGAAGTCAGAAAGCGACCGCGGCGACTTCCCATCGACATGCAGAATCCTCATAGCCAGCAGCACCGACGCCCCTCGAATGGACGCCTATCGCCTCATATCGCAAGCATCCCGTTGGCGGCAGACGGCCGTGCGACAGCTCGGCCTGTGGATCCGGTGCTTGCGAGGCACATCGGCGGGCGGGCAGCCACCTACGCTGGGCGCGTTGCCAACCAGCCTGGCTCATCTGTTTGATGTTGCGCCTGACGACGCCGCCGTCTGGTCAGTGTGCGCTGTCCCGCACTCGGACGGCTGGCAGCTGCTCCACGGATCATTGCTGTTTGTGCCAGCCGAGTGTGCGCAGCTGAGCTGGCCGGACTGGAGTGCCAGTCAAGGAGATCGCCTCGGCGCCGAGAACACGCCCAGTCTCCCGCCCGAGCTGGTCCTCGACGGAGAAGGTTGGCTGCTCGGCCGCGTGGTGCTGACCGCCGACGAGGTCACCCGGCTCTGGGAGACCATCACGGGCACCGTGGTGGCGGACCAGCTGACCGAGCTTCAACTCCCGGTGCTCGGCGCGATGCCGCCAATGCTGGCGAAGCTGTCGGCCCCGAACATGCTTATGCGGGTGTTTCGCCACATCGACTCGCGGGCCTCATCGCTGATTACTGGGCTGTACCGCCCAGCCGACGCGTTGCTGTTCGAAGGCGACCCGGAGTTGGCGTTCGCAGAGCCGGACCGGGTGGAGGTCTCAGGCGGAACGCTCTTCAGTCCGGCGCGCGAGCTCGCCGGCATCCATGTCACCCCCGATTACGTCAAGCCGGAGATTGCCACTGCTGCTGGGCTGCTGGTCGGTCGCGCAGAACGACGGGCGTGGATCGCTGACTCTCACGGCGATGGCACCTACGAGCACTACGTCGCTCAGCTGCGCTGGGATCCCATTCACATCGACCTAGACGATCTCGAACTGACCCATGTGGAGCGCCACCGTCGCGACACGGTGCTGTCGGCTCGGATGCAGCTCGCCGACCTCGACGCGTCTGAGGTGGCCGACCTCGGGGTGTGTGAGGTGAACATGCCGACGCTGGGCCGATCCGTGACACATGAGGTTCTGCTGCACGATCTGAGCGGGGAGCTTCTGGACAGAAGCGGCCCTTACCCGATAGTCGAGCGCATGATCATGACCATGAAGATCAACGGCGCCAGCGCACCGCCCGTGACCATCGGCGCTACGGATCCGCCGCCCGAGTTGGAACACAGACTCACGCGTCGAGATCAGATTGCGTCGGAGTTGGAAGACATTCTTCACAACGCTGCGCAGGCCCGCATCTTGGCCGACCGCCAGACGGCGCTGGACCGGCTCACCAAGATGCTGAGCCGCGCCCGCGGCGAACTGCTGGTAGCGGATCGTTATTTCGGACAGTCTCTGAACGACTGGCAAATCCTCGACGACGTGCCGGGCCCAGTTCGCGTGCTCACCGGCAAGCTTGAGGCTGACGCCAACAAGCAGATCGTTCCTGTACCGCTCCGCCCGGCGATCCAGGCGCGCTACCGGCCGAAAGCGCCCATCCATGAGCGCATCTATCTGTGGGACGGTGGCGGACTCTCGCTCGGCGGATCGCCTACCACGCTGGGGCAATCGCCGGTGCGTCTCGCCCGCATGAGCCCGGCCGAGGTAGATCTGTGGCGGGCACAGTTCGAGACGATGTGGGCATCGCCCCACTTCAACGAAGTGCCCCGAGTATGAACCGCTGGCGGGCGGCGCTGGCTCCGTAACCTGGATGGCCCGCTTCGCCGCTCGGAGGGCAGCGAGGGAGAGCTCGACGTCCGACCCGCCCGCCTGATCCTGACCGATCCCGAAGATCTGCGACACCAGCTCGGGCCCCTGTGTGCCGCAGGGCGCCGGGTCCTACATCGAGCTGATCACGTGGGGACGGCCGCTATAAGCACGTCCAGCGCTACCACGGCTGTTGACCGAACGTTCAACTTCCGAAGCGCTGCAGCTCGTCCAATGCAGTAGTCACACCTCGACTTGCGGACTAGGCGTCCCGGCGCGCCAGGTGCGCGCGAACCTTGCGTAGCGCCAGCCGACCTAGTGGAGACGCAGGTAGGCGACCGTCGGCGGCGCCCGGCTCGCTGCGCAGTGATAGGTAGTAGGGGATGAGCGAGATCACCGACCATTTGGCTCGCCTCCACCAACTCGTCCACACAGCCCAGGCGATCGTCGATCGGCCGTTCGAGCCTGGCGAGACCTCAAGGCCGCTCGAGTTCTTCGATGCCCACCTGGACGAGGAGGGTTGGCAGCTTGGTTGGAGCACGGTCGGCACGCTGCGGCGCGAGCACGCCGACCTGTTCGCCCTCTACGACGAGTCCCAGCTGCTCTTCCAGATGCTGGACTTCGTCCAATCCTGCGACACGCCGCCCTCGCTCGACGAGATCGCCGAGGCGCTTCGGTCTGCCGGGCGCGATGACGGCCGATGGCTGACCCAAATTCCGCTCGCGAATATCGTGATGGACCGCCCGTGGGCCCCCGCAGGTCCCACGGCCGCAATCATTCGCGCGGTCGACTCCGGCACGGGCACCGAGGCTGACGCCGCAGAGCAAGCCGAGGAGGAAGCAACGCAGGGGCAGTTCGGCGTATATGAGCACTTGGGAGATCGCCTCGACGGCGTGTCGAGGACGCTGCGGCGCGAGAGCGGCGCGGAAACGGACACTCGACGCACCGCCTCGCTGCTCATCGTTGAAGACGGCCCTGAGCGGATGGCGTACGAGCGGGCTCGCGCGAAGGCGCACTACGCGGTGGCGACTTGGTCGGTCCTCGCGCCGCCGGCACCAGGCCAACTGCTGCCCGATGTCTCGGTGTGGTCGCCGCAGCCCTACCTGCTGTACACGAGCCCACGGAAACGACTCGAGCAAGGCGAGTGGATCGGCAAGGAGCGGCCGACCATCGGGCGCTACCGGGAGTTCTCGCCGTACCAGTTGCCCGGCGATGGGGTCGTTGTCGCTCCGTTTGAGGCGTTCGACCGGTTGGATCGTCGGTGCGCCCAAGCCTTGCTGAGCAGCACGGCGGCGTGGATTGCTGGCGGGCGCGCCTCGAGGCTGCTGCTGTCGCAACGTGTCCGGGAAGTCCGAGCCGCAGTGGAGTGCCTCTGTGAACCTCCTCCCGGCGGGCAACGACCTCGAGCGCGCTGGGAAGCCCTCGCTGCCCGTTACGGCGTGTGGGACCGGTTGGCTGACGCCCGCTCGTACTTAGAGGAGGACCGCGCCGACCTTCAGACACGGCTGATCAACGCACGCAACATCAGCACGCACGGCGCGGACGTCAGCTTGATCGACCTCGGCTGGCAGGCTGGTGATCGCCAACTCCCACGCGGCGTCGCGCCCGGGACTGACTTAGCGATCAGCGCTCTGCACCGGGACCTCGGCGCCATGTTGTTCGCGGTCGGTGAGGCGCTCCGCGGGGTCTGGCGTGATGTACGGTCGGCCGACTTCGACGACACGGCCTTCGAGGCCCTCTTCACCTAGGCGGCTTATCCGCGGCGTCAGCGCACGACGCGCGCGGCGGAGATGGAGACCGGCCCGCCAAGACCGACGACGTCGACGACGTGGAGCCAGTGTGCGTCCTCCGGGACCTCGAGAACCACCCTGCCCGCCGAGTAGGTGCCGCCCGGGCAGAGCGTCGGCCCGCCCAGCTGCTCGACCATCAGGTCTTCGGGTTCCATGAGTCGGACGGTGGCCGGCCCGGAGATCTCGACCTCCACTCGGTTGCCTGCTCGGCGGAACCCCAGGTCTGCTCGACGTGCGTTCATGGCCAACATGATCCCGCACTCTGAGCGGCAAGCCGCATTCGGATTTCAGCGCTCCAGATGGAATAGCTGGACGGTCAGCGTCGCCTCTCGGCCGGGGTCATCCGGCCAGCGGATCCTGCAGCGCATCTCGGCCGGCACCTGGGTCGGGGACTCCCATGCGATGAACTCCTCGCGGGCCTCGAGCACCTCCCGGGCCTTGTCGACGATCGCGGTGAAGTCCTTGTTGCCTACGAAGAAGATCAAGGCCAGCCGGCTGTCGCGCCAGGTCGAGTAGCCATAGAGCTGCTCGAGGGCCTTGCCCATGTCCTTGGCGCCGCTCCACCACTTGCACTCGGCCACGAACAAGACCTGACCAGCGACCTTGATCAGTAGGTCGGTCTTGCCGTTCTTGTTGAACGCCTCGGCATGGACCTGGCCCTCGTACTGGTTGTTGAGGATCAGCAGCAGGTGGTCGCGAAGGGTCTCCTCGTCCTTGGCGGCGTATGACCCGGGCGACTGTTCCATCGTCACCCCCATGGAGCGGATGTTCCTGAGGATGTGCTCGTAGAACTCGCCGAGCTGGGGGGCCGTGTACGGGACCTTCTTGGCGGCAGTGTCGACGGTCGGCTTCGGCCGATGCTTGATCGGCGGGGCGGTGAACCGCTGGGCGGCGTCCTCACGAGGCTTAACCGGGATCTTGAGCCGGCTGAGGAAGTCGGAGTGCTCACGGATCCGCGCCTGGCGCGCCGTGATGAGGTCGCGCGCGAAGCCGCGCAGGCCCTCGTTAAACCGCTCGATCTCTCCGGCGACCAGCTCGGTCATGTTGCGCACGCGCTGGACGTACATGTTGACCTCCGCGTCGGCGTCGTCGCCCTTCACCAGCGGCCAGTCGAGGTGCCCGACGACCTCCGAACCGTGCAGCTCGCCCCCCATGTCGCCGGGGGTGCGCGCGGTCGAGTACGTGATGACGTCGGCCTTGCCGTCGATCGGGATGCGCAGTTCGATGCGCCGGCCGTCGCGCATGTACGGCGGGTGCTCGGACAGGGAGTAGCTGACGCCTGCCATGCCGGTGCAGTCGACCATCACAGGGCCCAGGTCCTGGTAGCTGACGTCTTCGATGCGAGCGACGGGCCGTTCCATCTGCTCGCTGGCGGCAAGGCGGGCGGCCCACTCCTCGGGATCTGCAGCCAGAACGTCCGCCTCGGAGGCACCCGCGACCACCTGGCGGATCCGGTCATGTGCCGGCGACGTCAGGTGCTGCAACGGCTTGCTCTTGGCGAATAGCGGATGGCTCATGGCTTACGCGCCTAGCAAGAGTCCAGCAGCCCCGCCGGACGGTCTGTTCGGCTCCGATCCTTCTCCGAGGCCGTTTGGCCTAAGCGCGTCAGGCCGCAATGCGCGTGCCGAGCGCGCCGAAGCGGTTGGCCAGGCTGCCGCGGATCGCAGCGTTGGTGTTGAAGCGGGGCATGACCGCGGTGCTGAGCGCCTCCTTGGAAAGCGCAGCGGCAAGCTCGTCGCGACTCCACTCGCGGCCGCCGCGCAGGGCCTGAACGCCGAGGACGGCTTCGACGAGCGCCTGCTCGAACCAGTCGCGGACCACGTCCTGGACGGTGGTGGGAGCGCCGGGGGCGCTGGCGTAGACCTTCTGCCAGCGGTCGACCATGTCGGTGAAGACGCGAAAGTCGGCGTTGATGAGGACGAGCTCCGGGCCGAGATGCACGACTACTGGAACGCGCTGCTGCCCGGGATCCTCGAGCGGATCATCCCGGCTCTTGGGGACGCGTTAGTCGGCTCCTGACCCACGCGTGACCTCGGCGGGCGAGCTGAGCGTCGGCTGTGACCTCCTTGCCTGAGCGCGCAGCGTCGTCGATGAGGCCGTGCCCATCCGAGGCGCTCCTCCGCCGTCGCGGGGTTGCGGCCGCGGCA
>JAUJPG010000023.1 GCA_030447245.1 Chloroflexota bacterium
CAGTTGGCCTGGGCTTCGGTTGGCGCCTCCCGCGGCGCCACCGCGGCGGCCACCGCGATCACCATGAATGCCACGAGTACCGCTAGACGCTTCATGTGCTGCTCACTCCTCTTCGCGCCTCTGGCGCGCCGTATCGATCGGACGCTCCGTGCCTGACCCCCGAACCCGGTGCCGAGCAGGCCGCGCTTCGGGTGCGGGGCGACTCGATCGATCCGGGTCGGACGATCGAGCAGCACCCGGTGCCGGACGCGGTCCCATGCAGAGGGTCAGGTGGGCGTCTCTGGTGATCTGAACGAACAACCGGCGACCCGGATGCGCACGAGCTCTCAAACGTGCAGTCCGCTAGGTCGCGGTGTTGCGGATCCCGCCGCACTCGCAGCTGGCATACAAGTTGCGGCTCTCGCCGTCAGAGGCGGCCTGCGCCGACAGTGGCGACGGGCAGTCTTCGATGTGTCGGGAGGGTCGGGATGAACCAGATCAACGTCAATCCTGGCGGAGGTGACGGTGGCGAGAGTCCGATCGCCGCCGGCATCAACCTCATAACCGTGCTGGTCGTTCTCGGCGTCCTCGTCGCCCTGATCGCCGTCATCTTCTGGGGTTTGCCGAACTGGTTTGGCAGCAACACGATCAACGTCAACATCCGCAGCTAACGCGCTCGGCGGGTACCGCGTTCGCGGCGGGCAGGCCGCTGTGATCACCACCTGGTAAGCTGTGGGAGTCATGACGAGCGTCGTGGTCAGGGGCGGCCCAGGTCTGCGACAGGAGATCGCCGTGCGCGGCAAGCGTGTCGTCGCCGACGAGCCCCGTGAGGTCGGGGGTGGCGACGAAGGCCCCACCCCCTACGAGTTGTTGCTCGGCGCGCTCGGGGCGTGCACTGCGATGACGCTGATGCTCTACGCGCGGCGCAAAGGATGGGAGATCGCCGGCGTTGTCGTCGAGCTGGAGCACGACCGCATCCACGCTCGCGACTGCGAATCATGCGAATCTCCGGACGCGACGCTGGATCGGATCCGCGCACGGATCGCCGTCGATGGTCCGCTGCACGAGGAGCAGCGCAGCCGACTCGAAGAGATTGCACGCCGCTGCCCGGTCCGCATGAGCCTGTCCAAGGACATCAAGGTCGAGGACGAGTTGCGCCTCGGGGCCTACATGGGTGCGCAGCTCGGATGAGCGCGCACGCCGGCATCGACGGCGACGGGCCGCGGGCGTTCTACAACCCGGAAGACGGGTCGCTCGAGCTGCGGACCGGTGGTCCGGTGGTGACCATCGACGGCCTCGCCGGTGCGCTGCTCATCGAGCGGATGACGCCGGCCGGCGATAGCGCCGCGGCACTGTGGCTCGACCCGCGAGAGGTGGACGTGCTCGCCAGAATGATCCGCTACATCGTCGAGCACGTGAAGATCACCGAGCAGTCGCGCCAGACGCTGGAGGGCCTCCTGCCGCGAGTCGAGGAGCTGAAGCGGGGTTCCGGCCCGCCCGAGGCGTGAGCCGTTGCCCCAGGATGACTGTGCGTGACCGACCCTGACGGCCAAGCGGCCACAGCGCCGGACGCGCCAGGACATGAGTGGCGACCCACCGACAGCGTCGTCGACGTCGCCTTCCGCTACGTCCACCGGCTCCAGGTACGCTTCGGCGATCTCGATGCGCTCGGGCACGTCAACCACGCCAAGTACCTGACCTACGTCGAGCAAGCGCGAACGATGTGGGCCCGGGACGTCCTTGGCGTTGACGTACCCGAGGCCCTGCGTTTCGTGATCGCAACCCTCCACTGCGACTTCCTGGCACCGCTCGGCTTCGCCGACTTCGTCGACGTCGGATGGCGGCTTACACGGGTCGGACGGTCCAGCGCCACCTGCAAGTTCGAGCTCGCGGCCGAAGGCCGGACCGTCGGTCGTGGCGACACCGTGATCGTCTGGGCAGACCCGAGAGCCGGCCGCGCCGTCCCCCTGCCCGACGACCTGCGCCGCCGCGCCGCCGAGTTCGACGGCCTGCAACAATAGATTGGAGACAGGGGGCGGAGGCGGGCGCTCTCACTCACTGACCAGCCGCACGCCGATCGGCCCAGACCTGAAGAACATCGGGTCCATCCGGCGCAGCGGCTGGGCCAGGCGTGGGCGGAACTGCATCAGTGCTAGCACCTGATCCTCCAGGTCGATGCCCTCCGCCAGCTCGGTCAGGATGAGGCCTTCAGTCGTCAGCTCGAAGACCGCGCGCTCGGTGACGAATGTGACCCGTTGGCCCCGGCCGAGCCCGCGTCGCGCCGAGTACGTCCGGTGGTGCAAGTCGCGAACGAACTTGACGTGCTTGCCTTCCCGTGCGATCCGCAGCCGGCCGTCAGCCACCTCCGCCTGCAGCCCGCCCGTGGTGAACAGTCCGCAGTAAACGATCCGGCCGACACGGTGGGTGATGTCGACGAATCCGCCGCAACCCGGGATCAGTCCCGGCAGCTTGCTGACGTTCACGTTCCCCTCGGCATCCGCCTCGGCGAACGCGAGGCAGGCGGCATCCATGCCGCCTCCACCGATGTAGTCGAAGTGAGCCGCGCCGTCGACAATCGCCTCGGGATTGGCCGAGGAGCCGAACTGGAACCCACCCAGCGGCACGCCGCCGACGGCGCCGTGCTCGACGGTGAACCGTACTGCCTCCTCTAGGCCTTCCTCCAGCACGACCTGCGGAACGATGGCCGGTGCGCCGAAGCCGATGATGACCGTCTGGTCACGCCGTAGCTCGGCCAGTGCCCGGCGCGCCACGACCGTGTTGGGGTCGAGCGGCGGGGGGCGCCGGAGTACCGCCAGTGGCGCACGAGTCGTCCCCGAGATCGTCGGGTCGAAGATGATGCCAGTGGCCTGCACCTGCTCCGGATCGACCACGACGAGATCCACGAGCTCGCCCGGCACGCGCACCCGCTGTGGATCCAGGCTGCCCCGCTCGGCGACCCTCGCCACCTGGGCGATCACCACGCCGCCGGAGTTGTGCGCCGCCATCGCCTGGGCAAGCACGCCCGAGAACGTTCCCTCGTGCTCGAGCGTCAGGTTGCCGTCGATGTCGGCGGTCGTACCACGGATGATCGCCACGTCGATCGGGAATGGTCGGTACCAGAGATACTCGGTCCCGCCGAGCTCGACCAATTCGACCAGGTCCTCGGTCGTCCGCTCGTTCAGCTTGCCGCCGCCATGACGCGGGTCGACGAAGGTGTCCAGCCCGATCGGCGTGATCACGCCGGCCCTGCCGCCGGCGATCTCGCGATGCAAGTGCATCAGCGCGCCGATCGGCCAGTTGTAGGCCTCAACGCGGTTCTCGAGGACCATCTCGGTCGCCCGCGCGCGCCGCCCCGTCTGAGGATTGCTGCCGATCACCCAGGACCCGCCAATCATTCGACGGGTCATCCCGTCTCGGGCCAGGTGGTCCATGCCTGGCAGGTCCCAGACGTCGCCGACGGCGACCGGGAACACCAGCGTGAGGTCGCGTGGTTCGCCGGTCTGCTCGAAGCGACGCCCGATGGCGGCGAGCACCGATGCCGGACAGAGCGCCCCAACGACCCCACAGACGGTCAGCGTCTGGCCGTTGCCGACCGCCAGCGCCGCCTCGTCGCCCGAAACGACTCTGGTCATGCGACGATGCGCAGGACGACGCCTGCTTGCCTGCCCGCTTTCACACAGCTGGCGGCCCACGAAGCTCGCCTCACCGGCGTAAGCCGGTCACAGCCTGGATCGGCGAGCGCGCGGGCCAGCGACCACCCGACCTCGTCGCCCGCGCCCCGGGGGGCGGCTGCCTGATTCTGGAGGCCCGCCGAAGCGGCAATGTTTCGCCCCCTCGCACGTCTCGTGGCTCGGACAGGGTATCGAGCGCATGGTAGCCTGTCAATCACCGTCGGACCGCCGGTGTCCCGGCCGCTCCAAGTCGGGCAACGCGACGTCCGGACCCTGGCGGCTGCGGCTGCCATTGATCGCTTGCCGTGGGGAGGCCGTTCGTCGAGTGGTCAGGCTGGGCTGGAGCTACCCGGGTGGCTGGCGTACCTTGACGAGAACCTGCCTGACCGACAGCACGTTCCCTGTGCCCCGCGCCCGCGGTGGGCCTTGAGCCGAACACGCGGTGCACCTTCCGCATGACGAACCCCCCGCCTTCATCGCCACGATTCAGGCGAAGCCGTTCAGACGCGGCGCCAGCGCCGCGGCGCCCATGAGCGTCGTGCCACCGTCAACGCTGAACGAGGCGCCGGTCACGTAGCGCGCCGCGTCCGATACCAGGTAGAGCATCGCACCGACAAGGTCGTCCGGCTCCGCGATGAAACCGAGCGGGATGCCACTCAGGCGCTGCTCGCGGAAGCTCGTGTCGGCCAGCGCGTCGCGGTTGATGTCGGTTTCGGTGAGGCCCGGTGCCAGCGCGTTGACGCGGATGCCGTACGGGGCCAACTCGTACGCCATTTGCTTGGTCAGGGCCAGCGCCCCGGCCTTCGAAACCACGTAGTGGGCCAGATTGGGGGAGACGACCGTCTGGTTCACTGAGGTGACGTTGACAATCGCGCCGCCGCTGCCGGCCGCCGCCATCCTCCGCGCGACGGCCTGGCCAACCAGGAAATAGCCGTCCAGGTTTGTCGCCAGCACCCGCCGCCACTCCTCCTCCGGCAGCTCGAGAAACGGGATCCGACGGAGCGTCCCGGCGTTGTTGACCAGGATGTCGATCCCGCCCAATTCGGCCGCCAGCTCGGCGACCATCTCCCGCACCCGTTCGCCGTTGCTGGTGTCCGCTTGAACGGCCAGGACCTGCCCGCCGCTCCCTCGGGCCGCCTCCACGGTCGACTCAGCCGCCCTGGCATCCTGCCGATAGACGATCGCGACGTGCGCTCCGGATCGGGCCAGCCCGAGGGCGAGCGCCCTCCCGATGCCCCGCCCGCCGCCGGTCACGATCGCTCGTTGCCCCTTGAGGTCCACCTGCATGATGCTGCTCCTCGCCGTCTGCCAAGTCCGCGCGCCCTTGCACGGCGTCGTCCGCGCCAGCCCCACGCTCACCGCTGGGGCTCTGCGCCCGATTCTGCCCGATCGCCCGTCCAGCCTGCCCCCCGTCCTCGAAGAGCCAGGAGCTCCGGAAACGCAACGGTCAGGATCGACGCTTCCGAAGTGCGGACCCCGAGCCCCGAAAATAGGATCGTGATCGCCCGGCAACGATCCGGATGTTTGCCGGCCAGGCGCGGGATGGCACACCGGAACACGTACTCTGTCGGGCCGGTGGACAGCGGCGGGCGCCACCGAGGGTCACGTGATCGCCAACGCCTTCGCCAGCGCCTCCATGAAGTAATACTCCCCGAACATGAGTGACTCGTCGACGGCAAAGCCGGCCGCCTTGTGCCAGGTGCCGTGGAGCAGGTTGCCCTGTTGATCGGGCCGGCCGCGACTGCTCGCGTGCTTCCAGAGGCCGAGCAGGAGGTCGATTGCCGCCTCGTGGAGGATCGCGGCTCGCGCGGGGTCCTCGCGATTGGCTGCGAGCTGCAGAATTCCGGCCGCGGCGATGGCGCCGGCCGACGAGTCGCGCGGGGCCGCGGGATCCGGATCGTCGAAGTCCCAGGGCGGCACGCGATCGGCGGGGAGGCGACTTAGGAACTGATCGGCCAGCTGGTCGGCAACGCGAAGGAAGTCGGGGCGGCCCGCCTGGAGGGCACTCCGCGCGAAGCCGTAGATGCCCCACGCCTGGCCGCGCGGCCAGCTCGACTCGTCCGAGTAGCCCTGGTGGGTCGAGCCGCGGATTGGCCGACCGGTCTCGGGGTCGAACTCGTAGACGTGGTAGGTCGAGCCGTTCGGGCGGACCAGCGTTCGCGCCGACGTCTCGGCGTGGGCTGTCGCGAGCTCTGCCAGCCGCCGGTCGCCGCCTGTCTCGGCCGCCCAGAAGAGCAGCGCCAGGTTCATCATCGCGTCGATCGTCGTCTCACCAGCCCGCTCGTCGCTGCCGAGTGGGCCCCAGGCGCGGATGTAGCGGCCGTTCGGGTTGTAGCGGCGGCTGAGCGTGCGCGCGGCCTCGATCGCCCCGTCGCGCAGCCATCCGACGCCCGTGATCTCGTACCCTTGGACGAAGCTCGGGTAGAAAACAAAGCCGAGGTCGTGGGTCGAGTCGTCGTCTTTGCGGTGGAGGAAACGTCGGCAGCGCGCCAGCGCCTCCTCCACGTACTCCTGACGACCCGTCGCTCGATGGGCCAACCAGAGCATGCCCGGCGTGAAGCCGACCGTCCAGCTCCCGTGGGCCGGCATGAAGCCCAGCTCGTCCGGTGACGTCGTCTGCCACACCCCGTCACGCGTCGCGTACGGGAAGTCGGCCAGCGTGCGGATCGTCTCCAGCCTTGCGATGCACGAGTCGAACGCGTCGCGGAGCGCGGGTCCGCGGCCAGGCTGGATTGCTGCCATGGTGTGCTCCGAGGCTGGGCTTCTACATCCCCAGGTACGATGCCTTGACTCGCGGATCCTCGAGCAGGTCGGCGGCCGGCCCTTCAAGCACCACCCGGCCGCTTTCGAGGACGTAACCGCGGTCAGCGAACTCCAGCGCCAGGTGCAGGTTCTGCTCGACCAGCAGGATCGTCACGCCCGTGCGATGGATTTCGGCGATCCCCTTGTAGGTGGCCTCGACCATGATTGGGGCCAGTCCAAGCGATGGCTCGTCCAGGATCAGCAGCTTCGGGAGCAGCATGAGCCCGCGCCCGATCGCCAGCATCTGCTGCTCGCCGCCGGAGAGCGTGCCGGCCTGCTGCCCAGTCCGCTCGCGGAGGATCGGGAACAGCTCGAGGACCCGCTCCATCGTCGCCGGCCGCTCGCGCTTGGCTCGCGGGAGGTAGCCGCCGAGATTCAAGTTCTCACGGACGGTCAGTTCAGGGAACACCCGCCGGCCTTCCGGAACGTGGGCGATGCCAAGCGCGGCGATGCGGTACGGGGCGCGGCCGTTCAGCTCCTGGCCCTCGAAGCGGATTCGGCCGCTTTCGGGACGAAGCAGCCCGGAGATGCACTTGAGCGTCGTCGACTTGCCGGCGCCGTTGGCGCCGACGATTGAGACAGCCTCGCCTGGGCTGAGCGCGAGGGAGACGCCCTGCACGGCGCGGACCGCCCCGTAGCTGGCGTGGAGGTCCTCAACTTCGAGCAGCATGGCCAGTCCCTGGCGGCCCGGCCGCGGACGGCCGCCTACTCACGACGCGTGCCGATAGCTCGACCCGAGATACGCCCGAACGACCTCGGGGTCGTCGACCACTTCGCGGGGAAGGCCCTCGGCGATCTTCTGGCCGTGATCCAGCACGACAATCCGGTCGGCGATCGCCATGATTGCTCGCATCACATGTTCCACGATCACCACGGTCAGTCCCTCCTCGCGCAGGCGACGCACTAGCGCGACGGCCACGTCCGCCTCGGCCTGGTTCAGGCCGGCCATCGTCTCGTCGAGCAACACCAATCGCGGGTCGGTCGACAACGCCCGCGCCACTTCGAGCCGCCGCTGGTCGATCGTGGTCAAGTCCCGCGCCAGCACGTCGATCTTGCCCTCGAGCCCGACCAACCCGAGCACCTCACGGGCCCGGCTCGCGGCTGCCGCTCGGCGCGGGCGGCGGCTGAAGGCGCCGGTCATGACGTTCTCGAGGACGGTCATGTCGCCAAAGGGCCGCGCCACCTGAAACGTGCGACAGACACCCTTCAAGCAGACCGCCGACGGACGCAGCCCGACCAGGTCGCTGTCGCCGAAGAGGACCCGGCCACTGTCGGCGCGGTGGAAGCCGGTGATCAAGTGGAAAGTCGTGGTCTTGCCGGCTCCGTTCGGGCCGATCAAGGCCAGGATCTCTCCCTCTTGCACCTCGAAGCTCACGTCCTGGACAGCCCGCAGGCCGCCGAACCGCTTGCTGAGCCGTTCCACTCTAAGCAGCGCTGGCACGAGACACCTCGCTTGCCGGGGCGACCCGCCGGCGGCGGTCGATCGCTGCGCCCGGTAGGATGCTCAGCGCTCGCCAGTACACCGGACTGAGCACCCCCACCACCCCGCTCGGCCTCGCCAGGATGACCACCAGCAAGATGACGGAGTAGACGATCAACTGGGCGCCGGCGTACGTGCTGCCCAACTGAGCCTGTGCGACGGCCGCGATCGGTTGCAGCAGCAGCGCACCAATCACCGGCCCCCAGAGAGTCCCGACGCCGCCGACGATCGCCACGAGTACCGCCTCGGTCGAGATGGCCAGGCCAAAGACCGTGTCAGGCTGAATGAAATAGGTGTACTGGACGTACAGTGTGCCGGCCAGCGCCGACACAAAGGCGCTGACAAAGTTGGCCTGCTGCTTGACCCAGGGCGATCTGACCCCGACTGCCTCGGCCGCGTCCTCGTCCTGGCCCACGGCGACCAGATAGAAGCCCAGCTTGTTCCGCTCGATCCAGGCGGTTGCCGCGACGGCCACCAGGACCAAGGTCACGGCGGTGTAGTAGAGGCCGAGCTTGTCGGCGAACAGGAAGTTCAGCGGTGCGTTCGGCGTCAGCGGGATCGTCGTCCCGAGCGCTCCGAACGTGAACTCTCGGAACTTCAGGGCCAGCAGTCGCAACGTCTCGGCCGTCGCGATTGACGCGATCGCGAAGTACGGACCGCGCAGCCGGAATGAGGCTAGCCCAATCGGGATGCTCAGCAGCATCGCCATGACCGCGCCGACCCACATCCCGTAGATTGTCGCCACGCCGCCGTAGACCAGCAACAGCGTCGAGGTGTACGCGCCCATGCCGAAGTAGGCCGCGTGACCGAGCGAAAGCTGCCCGGCGTAGCCCCCGAGAATGTTCCAGCCGACACCCAGCAGCGCGAAGATCGCAGCCTCGATCAGCACGCTGCGAAAAAACGCGTTCGGCACCGCCACCGGCGCGACGAGCGCCAGGACTAGCAGGAGCATCGGCACGTAGACGCTCGGCGC
The DNA here is from genome assembly GCA_030447245.1 of Chloroflexota bacterium. Classification (GTDB taxonomy): domain Bacteria; phylum Chloroflexota; class UBA6077; order UBA6077; family JACCZL01; genus JAUJPG01. The sequence goes on from JAUJPG010000023.1 coordinate 8,906, forward strand.
GCGCAGGTCGAGCCGCGTCACGTGCGCGCCCCTCGCCCGCCGAACAGCCCACTCGGCCGCAGTATCAGCGTCAGCAACAGGATCAGGAAGACCAGGATCCGCCCGGAGTCAGCGCCGACGAACTGGATCCCGAGCGACTCGACAACGCCGAGCAGGAGTCCGCCCAGCAGGGCGCCCCGGATGTCGCCCAGCGTGCCGACGATCACGACCACGAACGCTATCAAGCCAAACTGGGCGCCGACGTACGGGTGGACCACAAAAAAGGGCATCAACAGCGTGCCCGCCGCCGCTGCCAGCGCCGAGGCCAGCCCGACTGCTACGCGGTAGACACGGTCAGGGTCGATCCCCACCAGCATCGCCGTGTCGCGATCCTGGGCGGCGGCGCGCATCGCCTGGCCGATGTCGGTCCTGGTCAAAAAGGTGAACAGCGCCCCGCTCAACGCCAGCGCGACCAGAAATGCGATCAGCCGCGGCCAGCTGATGAAGATCTCATTGGCGATGTTGATCGTCGCGTCGGTGTACGGCGTTCGCACCGTCCGAACATCGGCCCTGAAGAAGAGCAGGGCAAGGTTCGCCAACAGGATCCCGAGCGCAAAGGTCAGGAAGATCTGTGGTAGATCGCTCCCGCCGATGACCCGCCGAAATAGCACCTGCTGAACGCATGCCCCGAAGAGGAACATGAGCGGGACCGAGATGAACAGCGAGACGTAGGGATCCAGCCCGAGCAGCTGCCACATCCAGAAGGTGGCGAACATCGCCACCATCAAGAATTCGCCGTGGGCGAAGTTCACGAACTTGACCACGCCGAAGATCAGGCTGACCCCAATGCTCACGAGCCCGTAGATCCCGCCGATCAGCAGGCCATTGATGACCGCCTGGATGACGACCGTGGGGGTCACTAGACTGGCTTGACGATTGGCGCCTTGGCGACTTCCTTCGGGTACACCGTGACCAGGTCGCCGGCCTGCCACTGGACCCCGACTGGAAAGGCGCCGGAGTTCCAACCCCGCTCGTCGAACTCGACCTTGCCGTTCGGCATCGCCGCGCCAAAGCCTGTCGTGAGGCTGGTCTTCGCAAGCGCGTCGCGGACCGCTTCCGGGTCGGCCGATCCGGCGCGCTCGAGCGCGTCGGCGATGGTCCACATGAACACGTAGACCTCGCCGGCGTGCTCCTGGATGAACTCGCCGTGTCGCGCCTGGTAACGCTTGTCGATCTCCAGGGTGTCCGCGTTGAGGTCCTTGTTCCAGGAGCCAATGCTCAGCACGCCGTTCGCGTCGTCCCCGAAGTTCCTGCCGAACTCCGGAAACAGCGGGCCGGCCCCGCCGGCGATGATCGGGACCCTGACGTTCTGCTGTTTCAGCCCGCGGACAATCAGCGCAAAGTCGTTCGGATAGGAGATCGGGAACAGGACGCCCGGATTGCCGGACTTGATCTTGTTGATCAGCGGGCCGGCGTCGGTGAAGCTCTTCTCGTACGGTTCGAACAGCGTGACCTCGAGCCCCTGTTTCTGGGCCTCGTCCTGGACACCCTTTGACGTCGAGGAGCCGTACGCCGTGTTCTCGTACACCACGGCCACGCGCCGTTGGTCACCTGCTACTTCCTGGGCCAGCTTGACCTGCGCTTCACCGAACTGCGAGGCGCGCGGAGCGACCTGGAAGATGTACTTGAAACCGCGCTCGATCAGCGGGTTGGTGATCGAGCCCGTGACCATCGGCACCTTCTCGCGTTCGGTCACCTCGCTGGCGACGAGGCTGAGCGCACTGGCGTAGCAGCCGTTGACGGCGCTGCACTTCGTGCTGGTCAGGATCCGCTCCGTCTCGGTGCGGGTGACCTTGTCGTCAGAGCGCAAGTCCGAAGAAATCAGGTTGATCTTCGCCCCGCCGAGCGCCTTGATGCCGCCCGCGGCGTTGATGTCGTCGGCACCCAGCTTGGCGGCGATCAGGCAGGTCTCGCCGGGCCGGGCAAGGTCGCCGCTGAGCGGGAAGAGCGCGGCCACGTTGACCTCGCCGACGGTCGCCTTGGCGGCAGGTGCCGACTGGGCTGGCTTGGCGGCGTCGGCCGGTTTTGCCTCGGTCGCCGGCTTGGCTGGCGCGGCAGTTGGGCTTGCGCCCGTGCCCGCCGATCCGCAGGCGCTGAGCAGCGGCAGGGCTGCGACGCCCGAGGCCAATCGGAGGAGGTGGCGGCGGCTCAGCCGCGGCGTGCGAGCAAGATCGTCCATGATCCCCCCATGTCCGAGCGGGGCTGACCCGGTATGCCGAATGGCGAAACTATCCGGGTTCGCCCCGCGAGTCCCGCAACGCTACCTGATAGCGTGGCGGTTCGCGTGCCCGCTACTATGCTCCCCCGTCCGCTTTGTGTCAAGCCGAAGATCCGGTCAGGAGAGCGTGGTGCCAGCCAGCATCGTCGTCGACGCGGAAGCCGCCGCCCGTCTGGTTCCGAGCGGCGCCACGATCAGCGTGTCGTCGTCCTCTGGGGTGCTGTTGCCGGACGCGGTCCTGGCCGCGCTCGGCCGCCGCTTCGAGGATTCCGGCGAGCCGCGCGACTTGACCGTCGTCTTCCCAATCGCGATCGGCGACATGTTTGGCCAGCCCGGGATCGACCACCTGGCTCGCCCTGGCATGCTCAAGCGGCTGATCGGCGGCTCGTATCCGTCAGGCCCCAGCTCGGCTGAGCCGCCCGCCGTGGTGGACCTGATCTATCGCGACCAGATCGAGGCCTACAATCTACCCTCTGGCATGTTGATGCAGCTCCACCGCGAGATCGGCGGGGCGCGGCCCGGGGTCCTTACCAAGGTCGGGCTCGGCACGTTCGTCGACCCGCGTCAGCGCGGCGGCCGGATGAACGCCCGCACCACCGAAGATATCCTCGAGGTCGTCCGACTCCGCGACGCGGAGTGGCTGTTCCTGCCCAGCTTCCCGATCGACGTCGCGATCGTCCGCGGGACCACCGCCGACGAGGACGGCAACTTCCCGATCGACGTCGCGATCGTCCGCGGGACCACCGCCGACGAGGACGGCAACATGACGATGGAGCACGAAGCCGCGGTCCTCGGGGCTCACGTCCTGGCGCTCGCCGCGCGGAACAGCGGTGGCAAGGTGATCGCCCAGGTAAAGCGCGTCGCACGTCGCGGGTCCCTCGATCCCTACCGTGTCAGGATCCCGAGCGTGCTCGTCGATGCCGTTGTGGTCGACCCGACCCAGCGCCAGGCGACGCTCACACCGTACGATCCGGCGCTGAGCGGTGAGGTACGCATGCCGCTCGAACTGATCTCATTGCCCGACTTTGGACCGGAGAAGGTGATTGCGCGGCGCGCGGCGCTCGAGCTCGCGGGTGGCCAGACGGTCGCGCTTGGCTTCGGCGTCTCGGCCTTGATTCCCCGGGTGCTGCTCGAGGAGGGCCAGCACGGCCAGGTGACATTTTGCATCGAGCAGGGCGCGGTCGGCGGCGTGCCGGCAATCGACTTCCAGTTCGGATGCAGCCTGAACCCTCAGGCGATCGTCGACTCGCCATTCCAGTTCGACTTCTTCAACGGCGCCGGCTTCGACGTCGCGTTCCTGTCGTTCCTGCAGTACGACGCGGTCGGCAATGTCAACGTCAGCCTGCTCTCTTGGCGCCCTCATGTGACCGCCGGGATCGGGGGGTTCATGGACATTACCGCGCACGGCCGTCGCCTCGTGTTCTCAGGCTTCTTCCGCGCCGGCGGGCTCAGAGTCAACGTCCGTGACGGGCGGCTCGAGATCGAGCGGGAGGGCGCCCACGCCAAGCTCGTGGGCGCCGTGGACCAGATCACGTACAGCGGGCCGCGTGGGCGCGAGCGCGGAGCTGAGGTCACCCTCATCACCGAGCGCGGCGTGCTCCGCCAGCTCGACGGCGGGCTGACCCTGGTCGAAGTGGCGCCAGGGATCGACCCTGAGCGCGACGTCGTCCGCCAGGCCGAGCTGCCGATCCGCGTCAGCCCCGACCTCACGCTGATGGACCCGCGCCTCTTCCGCCCCGAGCCGATCGGGCTGCTCCTGGCCCGGTGACCTGAAGGAGAGAACGTGAGTGAGGCTCACCTGGTTCGACTGGAGCGGCGCGGTGCCGTGGCCCTGGTCACCCTGGATAATCCCCCACTGAACCTGCTCAGCAGTGCTGTCAAGCGCGCTCTTGGGCAGGCGTTCGCGGAGATCGGCTCAGACGATGGACTCCGCGCGGTCGTCCTGACCGGTGCTGGACCGCGCGCCTTTTCGGCCGGGTCGGACATTCGCGAGTTCCCGGACGATGAGCAGCGGGGTCGGACGATGTCGCGTCTGGAGCACGACGTGTACGACCGGGTCGATCACTTTCCGCGGCCGGTTCTGGCTGCGCTGGACGCGGCCGCGTTTGGCGGCGGCCTGGAGCTGGCGATGGCCTGCGACGCGCGGATCGCTGCCGACGACACGCGGCTCGGCTTGCCAGAAGTCAAGCTCGGCGTGTTCCCCTCGGGAGGGGGGACTCAGCGGCTCCCGCGGCTGATTGGTGAGGGCCGCGCCAAGCTGATGATGTTCCTGGGTGAAACCATCTCGGCGTCCGAGGCCGCTCAGATCGGGCTGGTGGAACGCGTCGTTCCGCCGGGCCAGGCGCTGCCGGTCGCGCTTGAGCTGGCGACCCGGATCTCGGCACAGCCGGCCGCCGCGCTTCGAGCCATCAACGAGGCAGTCGACGTGGGCCTGGCGGAGGGGAGGGAGGCGGGATTCAAGCGCGAGGAAGAACTGATCGTTCGCGTGTTCCTGACCGACGATGCGCGCGAAGGCGTCGCGGCGTTCCTCGACAGGCGCGATCCGCGCTTTACCCATCGCTAACGCGGCGTCTATCATCGCAGCAGGACGTGGCAGAGGGGGACGCATGATCCAGCAGGCCTCGGCAGAGACGGCGACGTCGCGGGGGATGGCCCCAATCGGCACCAAGGTGCGCTTCTCGAAGACCATCGGCGAGAGCGACATCTACCTGTTTGCCGGGATCACCGGCGACCTCAGCCCGAACCACGTCAACGACGCGTACATGCAGAAGACGCGCTACGGGAAGATCATCGCCCACGGCGTGCTGCTGCTCGGCTTCATGTCGACCTGTTCGACCAAGGTCATCGAACAGGTCGAGCGGCCGGCTGTCTCCTACGGGTACGACCGCGTGCGGTTCATACGACCTGTCTTCGTCGGCGATACCATCACTGTCGACTACGAAGTCACCGACGCGGAGCCGGACAACGACCGCACGTTCGCAAAGGTCCAGGTGGCCAACCAGCACGGCGAGGTTGTCGCCGCTGCGACCCACATTCTGAAGTACGTGTAAGGACCATCCGCCACGGGGCGGCTCGGCAACGCCTCCGGGGAGAGGATCGGCGCCTGCTTCGCTCCAGCATTCGTGAGTTCGCGCGGCGGGTCGTGGCACCGCGCGCCGCCCAGATCGACCGCGACGATGTGTTCCCCTGGGACCTCTACCGCCAGGTCGGCGAGCTTGGTATCCTCGGGATGACTCTGCCGCGCGAGTACGGCGGCGAGGGGGCAGACAACGTCTCGCTCTGCGTCGCTATCGAGGAGCTGGCCGCTGCGAGCGCAACCCTCGCCAACGCCGCGCTGCTCGCCAAGATCCAGGGCGATTTGCTGCTCCGCAATTGCGACGACGCCCAGAGGCGTCGCTGGCTGCCACCCCTGGCCAGCGGTGAGCAGATTTGCCTGATCGCCGCGACGGAGCCCGGAACCGGCTCGGACGTCGCGGCGATCCAGACGAGCGCTGTCCGGCGTGACGGGGGCTACGTCCTGAATGGCGAAAAGGTGTACATCACCGCCGGGCTGGTCGGCGCGTTCGCCGTCGTCCTGGCCAAGACCGACCCGACGGCCAGGCACCGCGGGCTGAGCGCGTTTATCGTCGAGGCGGATCGCCATGGCTACAGCGCCGAGAAGTCGGACGATTTCATGGGCCTGCGCGGGTTGGCCACGTCGTCGCTCCGCTTTCAGGATTGCTGGGTACCGGCGGAGAACCTGATCGGCGCGGAGAACGGTGCATTCGACGCGGCGATGCACTCGTTCAACACGGGGAGGATCTTCATCGCCACCCTGGCGCTGGGGATCGCCCGTGGTGCGTTCGACGAATCCCGCAAGTACGCCGAGCACCGCCAGGCCTTCGGCCAGCCGATCGCCGACTTCCAGGGCGTCCAGTTTATGCTCGCCGATATGGCAACCGAGATCGACGCCGCGCGTCTGCTGATCCACCGCGCTGCCCGCCTGAAGGACGAGTCCACCGACTTTGTCAAGGAGGCGTCGATGGCCAAGCTGTTCGCCTCCGACATGGCACAGCGAGCAACCACCAACGCCGTTCAGATCCACGGCGGCTATGGCTACACCAAGGCCGCCGCTGTCGAGCGGATGTACCGCGACGCCAAGCTCACCCAGATCTACGAGGGCACCAACCAGATCCAGCGCGTCATCATCGCCAGGGCCCTGCGCAAGGAGCCGGTGTAGTGGCCGGTCATGCCCGGGGAGTGTGGGAGGGCCATGGAGGCCACTCGCCGACCGCCCCTGTGACAAGCGCCTACCCCCGACAGCTTGGGGGGGTGTCGGTCGCCCCGACCCGACGTCCCTCGTGAAGATCGACCCGCTCCAGGCGACGCTCGGCGACATGTTGAATGCGTGTACCGAGGAGCACGCGAACCAGACCGCGGTCATCTTCAAGCAGCGAGCGCTTACGTTCGGCGAGCTGTGGTCCGAGGCAAGCCGGCTCGCCGGCGGGCTCTCTCAGCTCGGTTTGCGCAAGGGCGAGCACCTGGCCGTCTGGCTGCCGAGTAGCATCGAGTGGGTGCTGCTCGAGATCGCGGCCGCTCGCCTGGGTTTGGTGATCGTCCCGATCAGCACCCGCTACAAGCTGCAAGAAGCCGCGTACATCCTCAATCAATCGGACGCCGCCGCGCTGATCCTGCCCGATCGCTTCCTGGACGTCGACTTCCTGGGTCGTCTAGACCAGTTGGCGGGTGGCCGCTTCGTGGGTCCCGGCGTGCCGAGCTTCCCGCGCCTGCGCCACGTGATCGTCCAGGGTCAGCGGGTCCCGCCTGGCGCGCTCCCGTTTGTCGAGCCAGCCAGCGGTGCGCCACTCGAAGCGGGTCGTCGTCCATCACCGGACGATCCCCTCTTTATTCTCTACACCTCTGGAACGACCGGCTTTCCCAAGGGCGCCATGCTCAGTCACCGGAACGTCGTCTACAACGCGTTCCACATGGCCGAACGGATGCGACTCGGGCCAGGAGACCGGCTCCTGCTCATGCCGCCGCTTTTCCACGTCTTCGGCTGCGTGAACGGTGTCGTCGGCGCGTTCTCCCACGCTGCGAGCATCGTCATCCAGGAGACGTTCGAGCCCGCCGCCGCGCTCCAGCTCCTCGAACACCACGACTGCTCTGCCCTGTACGGGACGGCCACGATGTTCCAGATGCTGCTACAGGACCCCACCCTCGCGACGACCCGCCGGCCACGGCTGAGGACCGGCATGATCGGCAGCATGCCCGTGCCAGACACCGTCATGCGCGGCATCGTCGAGCGGCTCGGCGCGCGGGAGATCTGCAACTCGTACGGCCAGACCGAGGCGTCGGTTAGCCTGCTCACCCGTGCCGAAGACGGGCTGGACGTCCTGCTGCGGGGCGTCGGGCCGCCGATCCCGGGCGTCGAAGTGCAGGTGGTCGACCCGCGGGGCGCGCGGGTCGCCGAGGGCGAGGACGGCGAGATCTGCGTGCGCGGTCCGCACCTGATGATTGGCTACTACAACATGCGTGAGAAAACCGCCGAGGCCGTCGACGCCGATGGCTGGCTCCACTCCGGTGACCTCGGGCGGATGGTTGGTGCGGGGCTGTACCAGATCACCGGACGAATCAAGGACATGTACATCAGCGGCGGCCTGAAGGTGTACCCTGCCGAGGTGGAGAACGTCTTGTACCAGCACCCGGCCGTCCTGGAGGCGGCGATCGTCGGGATGCCAGACGGTCGCCTCGGCGAGGTCGGCTGCGCCTTCGTCCGACTGCGTCCGGGTTCAAACGCCGAGCCCGACGACCTGCAAGCGTGGGTCCGTCAGCACCTGGCCGGCTACAAGGTTCCCCGTGCCGTCCGCTTCGTCGAGACCTTCCCGACGACAGCGAACGGAAAAGTCCAGAAGTTCCGCCTGCGCGAGGAGGCCAGTCGATTGCCGCTCGGGGATGAAGCCGTGCACCGTTGTCCAGGCACCGCCACTGACACCGAGGCGGCGCCCGCCGACGAGGGCGGTGTCCGGGCAGGGACATTCGGAGTTGACGCTCGATGACGGCGTCCGGGATGCGGACCGGCGTCGACGAGCCATTCGATCCTTCCTGGTTCCGCCTCGACGGCCGCACGGCGCTGGTCACGGGTGGTGGGCGCGGGATCGGCAACGCCATCGCCCACGGGCTCGCCAGATCCGGTGCGCGGGTGGGGATCGTCGACCTGAACCAGGGGAGCGCGGGAGCGGCCGCCGAAACGATCCGAGCGAGTGGTGGCGCGGCGCTCGGCCTGGATGCCGACGTCCGCGACCCCGCACAAATTTCGGCGGCGCTCAAAGAGATCCAGGCGGATTTGGGGCCGGTTCAGGTGCTGATCAACAATGCGGGCATCGCGATCCGCAAGCCGCTCCTGGACATGGCCGAGCGGGAGATTCGCGACCTGATCGACACGAACCTGCTTGGGATGATTCACTGCGCGCGGGCGGTCGGACCCGGGATGGCCCAGGCCGGATACGGGCGGATCGTCAACGTCGCCTCGATCTCGGCGATTCATGGCATGGTTACCCGCGTCGTCTACTGCGCCACGAAGGGTGGAGTCGACGCGTTCACCCGCGCGCTGGCCGTCGAGCGGGCGCCCGCAGGCATCACGGTCAACGCCATCGGCCCGGGCATCATCGCCACACCGTTGCTGGCCGCGTACCTGGAGCAGCATCCAGACAAACGCCGCCGCGCGGAGACCGAGGTGCCGCTCGGCCGGATCGGCGTGCCGGATGACCTCGTGGGCGCCACCCTCTTCCTGGCATCCGAGGCCGCGCGCTACATGACCGGCCAGACAATCTACGTCGACGGCGGCCTGGTTGCCGGCGACTCCTGGTGGTAAGCGGCCCGGTCAGGCGTACTCCTGCCGATCACGCGCCTCGCCCACCAGGACGCGGAGCGCCGCCTCGTAGCCGCGCCAGCCGAGGCCCTGGATCAGCCCCTTGGCGGCCGGCGAGATGATCGAGTGAGTCCGCCACGGCTCGCGCGCATGGAGATTGCTCAAGTGGACCTCGACGACCGGATAATCGACCGCCTTGATCACGTCGTGAACGCTCACGCCGTACTGGGTCAGCCCGCCAGGGTTCAGGATGCAGCCAATCAGTCCAGTTGCGTGACGCTGTTGGAGCAGATCGACAATCGCCCCCTCGTGATTGCTCTGGAACGTCTCGACCTCCACGCCAAGCTCATCGCCCAGCGCGCGCAGCCGCTCGTCGATCCCGGCGAGCCGCATCGTGCCGTAGATGTGTGGCTCGCGAATGCCGAGCATGTTCAGGTTCGGCCCATGGACGACCAGGATCTTCATCGTCTCTCCCAGGATGGAGTATTATCGCGGTAGGCTAGCCCGGCGCTGGCGTGACCGCCAGCGAGCAGGGCGAGGGTCGTCGCACCCACGGCACGGGACGTGCGATTCCCGGTCGCGCCGGCCCCGCGCCGGGGACCGAGATCGGGAGCATACCGTGACGATCGAGAACCCGCCGCCCCGCACTGCCCGCAATGGGCGACGCGCTAATCCCACGTCGCCGTCCGCACCCCTGGCCCACCTTGTCGGACGAACTCGGTACGTGGTGCTCCTGGCCGTAGCGGCGGTGCTGCTGGTCTCGATGGCGCTGTTCGTCTTGGGGGCCTGGACGGCCCTCTTGAGCCTCTGGCATGCGGGCCAGGCGATGCTCTCTGGCCAGGCGAACACAGCTGATATCACCGTCGAGTTCCTCGAAGTCGTCAGCACCATGCTCAAGGCTGTCGTCTTCTACATCATCGGCACCGGCTTCTACAGCCTCTTCATCTCCCCGCTGAATGTGACCCACGCCCTTGGCGTGGAGTCATTGACCGACCTGGAGACGAAGATCATCAGCATCGTCATCGTCCTAATGGCCGTCACAATGCTCGAGCACTTCATACGGTGGGAGCAGGCTCAAGACACCCTGCTATTCGGTGTCACCCTGGCTCTCGTCGTTGCTGCCCTGGTGCTCTTCAGCTGGCAGGCCGACCGCAGCAAGAACGAGACGCGCCGGCCCGATCCGGGGCGGGAGACCGCTCAGCGGGAGCTGTTCGAGGCGGATCGAGAGGAGGGCCCGGCGTCGGTCGGCAACGCCGGTGGGCAAAGCGACTCCTGCCGCGTTTGATCGGCGCCAGAGCGCGGCGGGCGGCACGCCCGGAACCCTGCTCCCCACCCGGAGATCAGAGCAGTGATGCCGGAGCTCGCGACTGTCTTGCGGATGGTGGCCCAAGCGGCAGCCACGCTGGTCGAGGCGATCGGTGTAGCCATCGTGGCGGTCGCGGTCGTCCTGACGGTCGTTCGGTACGTCACCATACTCGTCGCCCGGCAGCAGCCGTTTCCGCCGGAATCGCTGCGCCTGGAGCTGGGACGCTCGCTAGCCCTGTCGCTGGAGTTTCTGCTCGGGGCGGACATCCTCCGCACGGCCGTCGAGCCAAGCTGGGAAGAGATCACGCGCCTGGCGGCGATCGCGGCCATCCGAACAGCCCTGAACTTCTTCCTCCAGCGCGAAATTGCCAGCGAGGCCGCCCGTGTGGAGAGCGCTCGCACCGAAAGAAGTCGAGACTGAACGCGACTCACCGGCCTGATCGCCGTCACCCGACTCCTCGCGGCGTTGATCCTGAGCCTGCGGGGCGACGCAGTACGGACCCGGCAAGGTGGGAGCTGGCGTACCCCGATTACTCCGTCTGTGGGGCGAAGCCCCGGACGTAGTTGATGACGTGCCAGCGGTCGGCCTCCGAGAGTTGACCGCCGTAGGCCGGCATCGCCGTTTCGGGTACGCCGTTGGTCACCCAGTTGAAGAGCTCGCCATCGGTGTGGCCAGCTGCCATGTGGGCGCGGAAGTCGGCCGGGCGGGGCTGCAGGTTGCGAGCGAGCGGGCCGTCACCGCGGCCGGCCACGCCATGGCAACCGACGCAACCCTGTTCCTGATACAGCTCGCGCCCACGCGCCAGCGATTGGGCATCCGGCGGAATCGGGTTGCGCACCGACAGCATGTCGGGCGTTGCACTCGGCGCGGCGACGACGCGGGAGTAGAGCACCCCGCCGAGCAATGTGACCGCGAAGCTCGCGGCGTAGAGTACGGCTCGCTCTCGACGCTTGACGCCGCGAACGCGGCTGATCCAGACCACCAGCCCTAGCCCGAGGGCGACCAGCCCGGCCGCTGCCGCCTGACCTCTCACGAGCCCGAGTGCGGGTGCGGAGTCGAGCCAGGGTGCCTGGGCCGCCGTCTCCGTGCTGGCCATGCTGAGTCGGAAGCCGGTTCGCGCGTCCTCGCGCCCGCGGCGACGGAGGATCGGCTCGACCTGCCAGGTGCCTTCGGTGCTGAGGTTCCCGGCGACGGCGCCGTAGCTACCATCGTCGCGGCGCGCCAGTACAAGGTTGCCAGACCCGAGGTCCTGGTCCAGGTACGTGAAGCGCAGGATCACCCGCTGCACGTCGGCTGGCGGCTGACCGGTCCCGTCGTCCAAACGCATGACGAAGGTGTTGACGCCCGGCCGTCCGGGGTTGATGTTCAGGCTGGTGTTGACGTCCTCGATCTCGCCGGTAAGATCGATCGGCCGCGGCTGACGGGCGTACGTTTCGCGCGCCGGCTCGGAGGCGGCCAGCACAGCCGTCGCAAGCAAGACGCCGACCCCGAGCATAGCCTCGGCAGCGACTGCCCAGCGGAGGCGGCGAATGAGCGGCGCCACGTCCGCGCCGAGCGTCGACCGGCGGCCCGCCGCGGCGCTGACGAGTCGTGGACGAGCAAGCCAGAGGTTCGCTCCGCCGAGCAGCAGCATCGGCACGATCAGCGCCAGCTTGACGAGCAGGCTAACCCCGTACAGCGTGCCAAGGGCCGGTATCGTCGTCACCTGCAGCCAGGAATGGAACAGCCCGGTCAGGCCCAGAATAATCACCGCTACGATCGCCAGCTTTGAGAAGCGTGGGACGATCTCGGCAAGAACTGCGGTGCGGACGATCGGCTTCAGCGGTCGCAAGATCGGCGCAACCAGCAGTGCGAAGGCGAACAATCCGCCGACCCAGGCAGCGGCAGCGATTTGGTGGAGCCAGTCGAGCGCGGCGGCCAGCCAGGCTCCTCTCGAGACCGCCGCCGCGTGGCTGTTCAGGCTGATCGTCGCCAGCACCGCGCCGCCGAGCGCGGGTCCGCCCCAGCCGAGCACGCGGCCGCGCCCCCGCCAGGCGAGCAGCAGGAGCAACAGCCCGAGCGTCAGTCGCGCTTCCCAGAGCAAACCGAGTCGCGTACCGAGTAGCTGGAGGAGTGGCCATCCCAGCGCCCCGCCGAGCGACACGTCGGCGGCGTTCGCGGCCTGCGACAGCATCCCGAAGAACGTGGCGGCGACGAGGGCGAACCCGGCCCAGAGCGCACCCCGCCTGGCGCGTCGATCGAACGCCTCGATCAGGTCGTGCGGCAGCGTGCTCGCCGCGTGCAGGGCTGGGGCCAGTACTGCCGATCGGAAGATAAAGCCGCCGAGTAGGGCCAGCGCCGCCAGGTATCCAATCCAGCGCGCCGCGACGTCGCGCGCGCTCGGCACGAACGCCTGAGCGTCCTCGAGCGCACCGGAGATGCCGCCGCCTCCAACTACCAGCGGGAACACCCCGCGCGTGACGTGCCCGTCGATCGCTGACAGCGCCTGCCAGGACACGGTGTAGGTCCCGTCCGGTACGGTGCCGACCGAGACGACCAGCGCGCGCGGATCTCCGGGCACAGGATGGGTGTCGGCGCTGTCCACGCGCCGACGGTTGCCGTCGAGCACTTCGATCTTGCTGAAGCTCGGCTCGACATCCTCGGTGAACCACACCTGGATCTGGCCGGGGGAAACCAACTGGCCTCCCGAGGCCGGGTCCGAGCGGAGGTACAGCGCATGCCCGAACGCGCGTGGCGCCGGGACCACGAGGAGGAGCATCGCGAGCGCGAGTGAGCGAAGAAACAGATTCATGTGCTTCTGGATGCGGCGAAACGGTCGCCGCACGAATCGTCGACGAGGCTGCTCCGGGGAGCGGGGGCCGCACGCGCCCGCGCGCCCGAAATGTCGACTCCGTTAGTCCGAGGTGTGCTGGCGGGGTGCCGCTCAGCATCGTGTACGATGCCGCCGAGACGTCATGCGCCAGGTCGTGGACTTTCTTGCCCAGGGGCGCCGCGCGCGTGACGTCCTCGGCCCGCAAGGCCTCCTCGAGCCCATCATCTGCCCGGCCAGATCGCCGACCATGCCCTGCATCGACTCGGGCCAGTCGGTGGCCTGCGTCGCGATCCTGGTCTGCCGCACGTTCCCAAGCGCTCCCAGGCATCATCGCCGGCCGCTGGGCTCACGTCGATGTCGTGGAGGCCCGACGTCGAGCTGGAAGGTGACGGCCATCATCTGCGCCTTCTGCGCCATCTTCATGGCGTTCTCGCTCTCTTGGGCAGACACCGCGGGCGCGGTGTACGCGACGGTCGCGAGGGTGAGCGCGGCGCCGGGCGGCCAGGCCGGCCAGGGCGAACAACAGGTTGTTGCGTTGCATCACGTACCCCCAGGGCACGAAGGGGCTGACGTACGCCAAGGTCGGCGGGGGCCGGCGAGGGCGTGCCGCTCGCGGCCCGGCGGCACGACCCCAACCCCGAAGGTGAACGATCCTGCTTCGTCGTGGCCGTCCTCGGCGGAGGCCGCCAGGTAGTAGACCCAGTAGTCGCCGGGCGGCAGCGGGGGCAGCGTCACGAGCATCGTCTTACGCTCGAGATCGTCTGGGTCGACTCGACCATCGCCGAGGTCCACCTGCGTCGGCCTCGTCGGTCACCGCCAGCCCACTGCGCAGCATCAATTCCTGGGTGAACCAGGCTCGCACCACAGCGGGTGACGCGTCGACCGTCGTGCCGGCCGGCGGGTCTGACCGCTCGAAGCGGGCGTGCGCCGCGGCATCGATCGCACCGAAGCCGAGGAGCAACAGGATGGCCAGTGAAGCCGCCGCGAGCGCGGCGAGATTTGAAATGCGAATCATGGTCCTCTCGTCCGAGTTGTCCGTGCTGAATGCGCAGCGCCCGGCGCTGCGCGGCGCGGGTGTGCGCGGCAATGCGAGCATCAGGCTCGCGCGACGGATCAACTGGCTCGGCGTGGAGGAGGAGGTCGGCGCCGCCCAGAACTCCGTCGGTCGGAACACGTCCACCGCGACGCGAGTGCCCACCTGGGGGGCGAAAACTCGTGGCAGTAAGGGGGGCAGAATCTGGACGCCGGCCATCCAGCCAGCAGAACCAAACGCGGTACTCGCCGTCCAGGTGGTTCCCTGACTGGCGCTCACCGGACCGCTCATCCCGTGCTGGCTAGCGGTCCAATCCTCGTCAGTGTGGTCGGTCAACGGGTGCCCGCGAGCCTCGCGGCCCATCGCCGTGTGCTCGTCTGCCGCATTGTGGTGGTGGCTGTGGTCGAACAGCGGGTGCAAGGATGACCGCTGTGTCGCGCCATCTCACCCCAGCCGATAACCGGCGTGGACACCGCCATCGCCAGCACCAGGGCGCACGCGGCAAAGTGTCGGGCAGCCACGACCAACGTCAACCTTCCCTCCGACCAGGTGGAGCATACGGCAGGGAACGCGCCGTAGGCCAACGATTGCCGACCGCCGCCCTGCTGACGGCGCGGCGCCGACGGACCCAAGCGCAGCCGCGCTTCTTCACCTAGCTCTCTACCGACTACTCGTCACAGGCTCCCCTTGGTTGAGGGCACCTGGTCGGCAATCCGCGGGTCAGGCCGTGTCGCGAGCTCGAGGGCGCGGGCCAGCGCTTTGAAGGTCGCCTCGGCGCGGTGGTGGTCGTTCTCGCCGGCGAGCAGCCGTACGTGGAGCGTCAGCCGCGCTTCGATCGCGAACGAGCGGAGGAAGTGGGGGACCATTTCGGTCGGAAGCTGGCCGATCATCTGGCCCGCGAACGGCAGGTCAATGCTGGCGAACCCACGCCCGCTCAGGTCGACCGCCACGTGGATCAACGCCTCATCTAGCGGGACGGTCGCGTCGGCGAAGCGGCGCAAACCGCGCTTGTCGCCAAGTGCGCGGTCGAGCACCTGGCCGAGCACGATTGCAACGTCCTCGGCGGTATGGTGCGCGTCGACGTGGAGGTCGCCGGCGGCCTGGACGGTCAGGTCGAAGCGCGCGTGCCGGGCGAGGCTGTCGAGCAGGTGGTCCAGGAAGCCAACACCGCGGCGATCTCCGCCGCTCCAGTCCCGTCCACGTCGAGCGAGAGATCAACCGTTGTCTCTCGCGTCTCGCGCTGGAGCTGGGCGATGCGGTGCGGGAGCTTGGGGACGACACGCCGAACACCTCCGAAGGCAGAGCGTTGCTGGCCGCGAGTCTCCGCCAGTATGCGCCCCTGGGCCGGGCTCGTCGTCGCGCGGGAACCTCCAGACCGCATACTCCGGAAGCTACGCTACGGCGCGGGCGACGCGTCACCTGCCGCCCGCACTGCGCGGAAAGGCTCTGCCGTGGAAGGCAACGCTCTACTATGGGTGCTAGTCGCATGCGTGGGACTGGCGGTAGGTCTCGGCCTGGCGCTGGCGCGGCCGCGACGTCCTTCGTCCGAGCGCACCGACTTGCTTGCCGAGGCGCATGCCGCGCACGACGAGCTGCTGCGCGCGCGCGCCGCGCGCGGTCCCGGAAGAGCGCTCGAGGCCGAAGGCGCTGCTCGCCAGGCACTCAGCGTGATCGAAGAGACCGAGCGCCGCCTCTCCGCCGCGAAGAGCGCCTTCGAGCCGGGCCGACGGCCTGGCGGCCCGTGAGGCCCAGGCCGCGTCTCGTGAGGCGGAGCTTGACCAGCGCGATGAGGGGGTCCGACAGCGCGGGACGAGGAGATGGCCGAGTTGGAGCGTGTCCGCGCCCTGGGGCCCGAGGAGGAGCGTGGATTGCTGCTCGAAGAAGTCGCACCGCCTGTTCGCGAGGCGGCAACCGCGCGCGGCATCACCGTCCTCCGCGAATCTGGAGCAAACCTGCGAGATGGTTCCAGCGCGTTCAGCCGCGCTCGCCGTTCAGCGCACCTGAAAGACCTGGTCGGCGAGTTCACCCTGGTCCCGATTCCGATCCCGCGCGATGACGTCAAAGGCGCGGATCATTGGGCGCGAGGGGCGCAACATCTAAGGTTTTCGAGGCCGCCACCGGCATGTCGAGCTGGTCGTCGACGACGCGCCCGAGATAGTCACGTTGTCGGGCTTCGACCCTTAGGCGCGAAGTCGCCCGTCGAGCCCTACTGGATCTTGTCGAGGACGGGCGAATCCATCCGCCGGATCGACGAGGTTGTCTCCCACACCCGTGAGATGCTTGGTCGGCAGCCCGGCAATGAGGCCTGGCCGCCCGAGGTCGCCGAGGTTGAAACGATTCCCCCAGAGCTGGCCGAGTTGTTCAAGCGCCTGCGGCTGTTCCGCGGCGGCAGCGAGGACGCACTCAGCGCGTCGGTGCGACTGACCGGCCTGGCGGCGACGATGGCCGCCGAGCTCAGGGCCGACGTGCGCATCACGCGACGGGCGGCGCTGCTGGCAGGATCTGGGTCGAGCGGTCGGCCGAGGCTGACGGCTCGACCCAGGCGATCCTGCTGGACGTGTTGACCTGGCTGGCGAGTCGCTGGCCGTCATCGCGGCCGTTCGACGACCCGCGAGCTTTACCCGAGGTATCGCCGAACAGCGGCGGTCTGGCTGGCCTCGAGCGGTCGTCGAGGCTGGCCTCGGCGCGCGGGAGGAGCTTCCAGTTCGCCGCGTCGAAGCCATCGAGCGGGTGCCGTCCTCGTCGACGCGCAGGCAGTTCGCCTTCCAGTTTGGCACGCGCGTCATCCTGCTGCTCCGCCCGACCGAACCGAGACGCGCCGGGTACGTTCTCCTCGCGGACGGCGTGATCCAGCGTCTTGAGGCCTGCTGGGGCCGCGTGTCGGACTGACCGTCGCCGTGCAGGGCCAGACCCTGCGGCGGGCGTAGTGACGCCGCGCACGGCAACGGGCTGCCCGGCTTGAGAGCGGGCGCTTCGGCGGGCGCACGCGATCGCGCCGGTCTGGCCAGGCCGCCGACTTCGGGACGGGCAAGCGGGTCGGGTGGGCTTCGCCCCGCCTCGGGCTGAACATTCGGCTCGGGCCGAACGTTGAACTCCGCGCGCCGGGCTGCTTCTCGCCGCTACGCTGTTGGCGCTGATTGGGCCTGGATGCCCGCCGGGCCGGTGCCAGCCCTGGAATGGAGCTCGCCGAGTTGTGGAGCCAGATCGTCCGCGTGCGCGGCCTGGAGCCCTCGCGGACGTTGCCGTCGAGCCGCTTGATCGCGAAGCCTTGCGGGCGAACCTGTCATCCGAGCTGCCAACGCCGACCCCCGCCCGCCGCAAGCTGCTGATCCTTCTTGGAATACTGCCGTCTGAGCTCGACTCCTGAAGGGCTAACACTCGACCTCCTGGGTGCACGCCATCGTCTGTACAGCCGGCCGACAAGCGCCTCTACTCCTCACCCAGAACGCCGACGCGAACGCTGTCGATCGCCTCGCCCTTGCGCACGAGTTGGCGCATGCCCTGCAGGATCAGCACTTGACCTTCTTCCACCCTTTACCTGTGGGGATCAGGACTGGCCGTGCCGCGGCGGGCGTCGTCGACGGCGACGCTGATGCTCACCATGCTCCGCTGGGGTCGGCGCTTTCTGAGGCCCGAGGAGAAGCTCCGCTCGTCGAGCCGATCGCGCGCCTGGGGCCGCCGAGCTGGCCGAAGCGCCGCCGTGGTCCGCGAGGAGCCCCTTCTCCCGCATCGGGAAGGGCTCGACTTCGTCCGAGCGCTCGACGCACGTGGTACTCGACGCGGTCAACCAGGCGTTTGACCACCCGCCGCTCTCCACCGAGCAGGTCATGCACCCCGACAAGTACCTCAACGGGGAGGTGCCGCGTCGGTCAATGCTGCCAGTGATGGCTGGCCCGCTCGGTCCTGGCTGGCTGAAGACCGACACACTCGGCGTATTGTATCTCCGCATGCTGATCGAGCAGTATGCGGATTCCGAGGAAGCCGTCGTCGCCGCTGCTGGCTGGGGCGGCGACATCGTGGAGCTGCTCGAAGACGAAGCCGGTCGACTGTCGCTCGTCCTGGCGTCACCGTCTGGGACGCCGAAGCCGAGGCGGCTGAATTCTACATGCCCAGGAGCGTGCATCGCCTGCCGCTTCGGCGTCGGGTGCACGACGCGCGCTCGGCCTGCCGTCGCTGAGCCGCTGGTCAGCCCCGATTGGCGAGATCCGCTTCCCTGTGGCCGGGCGACCAGGTGGTGATGCTCGTGGCTCCGACCGCCCAGCTCCTGGACGTGATGGCGGCGCAGTTCCGGCCAGGCCACTGATGGTCCACGAGGAGAGGGCCATGCAACGACGGCCTGGGCGGACCGCGTTGAGGTGCCGACGATCGGGTGGGGCACCAGGTGACCTTCGATGCCGGTGCACTGGAGGAGGCTTCCGCCACAAGATCCTGATGGAAGCGGTTGAGGCCGAAGGCGGAATTCGTCGACTCGTCCCCGATGTACGGCGAGGCGGAGCGCGTCCTCGGCGATGCTGTCCGCTCGATTCGCGAGCAAGAAATGGCCACCAAGGTCTGGACCCTTCGGCCGCGGGGTCGGCGCTGATCGATGCGTCGCTTGCGTACTTCGGCGGTCGAGTCGACTTCTTCCAGATTCACAATCTGGTCAGCTGGTCGACCACCTGGTAGAGCTCGAGCGGCGACGCGAGGTCGGCACCGTCCGTTGGATCGGCGCCACCCACTACGAGCATGCAGCGTTCGACGAGTTGCGGCGAGTGATGGAGACGGGCAGGACGGCATCCAGATCCTGTACAACGCCGCCGGACGGGTCGTCGAGCGGGAGATTCTGCCGCTGGCAGCCGAGCTGACCTTGGGGTGGTCGTCATGCGCTCCGTTCGGCAAGGGCGTCCTGGGCCCGCCAGGCGCCGCCCGCGTCCGAGCTGCGGCCGCTCGAGCGCTACGGGATCCAGACCTGGGCCCAGGCGCTGCTCAAGTGGATCCTGGAGCGACCCCGCCGCGTCCACGTCCTGATCCCGCTACGTCCAGGGAGGGGCGCATGACCGAGAACGCCGCGGCCGGCCCCACCTCTGGCTCGAGCCCGAAGACCGCGAGCGAGTCGCATCCTCGCGTCAGAAATCCATGAAGGCCGAACGATCGATCGAGGCCTGCGCTACCAAAGGGATAGTCCGGCCTGGTCGGGATCCCCGCTGACCGGGATCAGAGCCAGCTCGTCACCGTCGGCCAGTGGCGCTGACGCCTGGACGTCGCTCTTGATACACCGCCAGCATCGCTTGATCGGTCCCCGACCCCAGACCTGGATAGTCGGCGCGCAGGCGTCGATCCACCGGCCGCAGTCGCGCCCACCGCGTCAACGGTCGATCACCGCGCCGACGGCCCGCGGGGAAGGCGCGACATAGCCGGCGAACCCGCATGCCCGGAGTATACGGCTACCCACCCGCCCAACTTTCAGGATGGCTCGCGCCAGGACGCGTTCAGGTGCTCGGCGGGATAGCTCGAGGCCAGGTGGAGCAGCGCAGGCCAAAGATCGCGACAACGGATAGCCCCATGATCGTGGTGTAGGTCATCGGCTGGAAGACCGACCAGACGTACTTGAACACCACATAGTTGAGCACGCCGCCGAAGCAGAACAGCAGCGCCCGCCGTGCAGCGAGCGGTTCGGCAGCAGCGCCAGCGCCACGAGCCAGGTCAGGTACCAGGGCTCCCACCAGATGCAGGCGAACGTCAGGTAGGCGAATGACGTCGGGCCGCGCCCAACCAGCCTTCCCAGAGCGGACCCGCGATTGGCACGCCGCGGCTGCTCGACCACCACCAGCCCACGCGCGCCAGGACGTACAGGCTGAACCCTACCCCGCCAGAGTGGCGGCAAGGCGTCCGCCTTCTTCCAACTCCCGCGTTTGACGGAAGTACTCGCGGAGCATCGTCGGGTCGAGGCGGTAAACCAGTTCCCCCGCGTGAGGAAGTGCAGCGTTCGCGTTCCTCCCAGAACGGTGCGTAGCAGCACCGCGAGCGCCAGCGCGATTGCACCGCCTCCGAGTATCCAGATCGCCTTGTGCCGCCCGGGGCGCGTTGACCCGCAGAAGCCCAACGAGAAAGGCCGCCGAGCGCGACGGCGAGCGCCTTGGTCAGCACGGCCGCTCCGAAGAGCGGGAACACCAGCAGACGCGGCCCGCTGACGAGCGCCCCGATTGCGAGCAGGACGAACAGGACCATCGCGACGTCGTTAGTGCGTTGCCGGCCAGCTCGAACTGGAGGAGCGGGTTCCAGGCGAAGAGGAGCGTGCCGGACGGGCGCCATGCAGGCGTCGCCGGGTGCGGCGGGAGCAAGTGCCAGATCACCACCGAGCAGCCGACGTAGGTCAGCAGGGCGGTCAGCTTGAACAGGACGAGCCCGGCAAGCAGACTCCCACCGGCCAGGGCGGTCGGGACCAGGCTCGCGTACAACCAGATCGGCCTGTACACGGTGGCCTCACGCGGCCACGGCGAGAAGCGGACGAGCGTGTCCGCGAACTCGGCCGGGTGGCTGGACAAACGGGTTGCCGCCGTGGACCAGCACAATCCGTCCGTACATCAGGTAATCGTAGACGTCGAGCGCCGCGACCGGGATAGATCCCAATGAGCAGCACGCCGAACCCAATCTGCCCGCCCAGGATCAGCGGCAGGCCGCCGCCGCCGTCGCTTGACGGCGTGGTAGGCGCCGTACTGGAGGGCGAAGAGGAGCGCAAAGGCGCCGAGAAAGACCGCCTGTCCCTCGGGCGTGTAGCGACTGAGCCAGGTGTAGTCGAGGTTCGGCTGGTCGTACAAACGCCAGAGCGGCCAACGCAGGGTAAAGGCCGACAGGTACACCGCCGCGCTCGCAGCGCCGATGACGGCGAGCCACTCGGCCGAGAACCGGCGCGTAGTCTCGGCGCCGCGCGCGGCAAGGCCAGTCGTCACGGCACGGCCGATGCCCCCGTCCTCAAGCGCGGCGTGGCTGTTGGCGACAGCCAGCCGGCCAACGCCGGGCGGTGTCTGACAACGGCGAGCCTAACGAGGTTCATCAGTCTGAAGGCGAGCAGCCAGCCGATCTCGAAGGTGCACATGCGGGGCCTCGCCGGATACTAGCACGCGGCCCGAGCCGGCCCGGCTGGCACCCGCGGAGGTATTGAGATACCATCTCACAGATGCGGACTGCGCGTTGCCAGGGTGAGCAGATGTTTGGAACAATCCTGCGTGGCGAGGACGTGACCTTGCCGGTGGCCGAGGAGCCGGTGCGAGTGAGCGACGCGACGCAGATCATCGAGCGGCTGACCGAGGACGGACATCGTCTCACGACGCCGCGTCAGGCGATCATCAAGCTGGTCGCCCCGCGCACCGACCATTTCAGCGCCCAGGAAGTCTGGGACCAGGTCCGCGGCAAACACCGTGGCATCGGGCGGGCGACGGTCTTCCGAACGCTCGACCTTCTCGCCGAGTTGGGTGTCCTGAACCGCGTCCACGTTGGCGACAACTGCCACCGCTACACGGTCTGCGAGACGACCCACCACCACCACCTCATGTGTATCCAGTGCGGCAGCGTCGTCTCGCTAGACGCGGCCCCCGTCGAGCGGCAGATCCGCGAGATGGCCGGCGACGCTGGCTTCGAGCTGCTGACCCATCACCTCGAGCTCGTCGGTCGCTGCTCCACCTGTCGCCGCGCATCGTCGGTCTGAGCTGCTGGCCTGCACCCAGAATGCTGAGGACGGCTCGGTTCCACGAACCATCGTGTGATCCTGAGCCTGTGTGTCGTCGAGACGGGCCTTGCCTGCTCCATCGGAGCTGAGGGGCCTTCTCGGGAGCGGGTGTGACGACAATGTCCACGGCCACTGACGAGACCGCGCCGAAGCTCCCGCGGCCGCCGCTCGGCGCGAGACCGATCGTCGAGCTCACCGGCGTCACGGCCGGCTATCGGGGCCAATCGGCTCTGGACGGCATTTCGCTAGCCCTGCCAGGCGGCTGCATGGTCGCGGTCGTCGGCCCCAACGGCAGTGGCAAGTCCACCCTGCTGAAGCTGCTGCTCGGGCTTGTCGTTCCGTGGTCGGGCATGGTCGAGGTTTTCGGCCAGACGCCGCGCGCGACGCGCCGCCGCGTCGGCTACGTCCCACAAACAGGTGCCGGCGACTGGAGCTTCCCGGTGACGGTCGGCGAGGTGGTGATGATGGGCCGCTACGGACGGCTGGGCCTCTTCTCGCGGCCCGGTCGCCTGGATCGAATGGCGGTCGCCGCCGCGCTCGAGCAGGTCGGCATGGCCGAGCACATGGACGAGCAGGTCGGGGAGCTTTCCGGCGGTCAGCGCCAGCGCGTCTTCCTGGCCCGCGCGCTGGCCCAGCAGCCGGAGCTGCTGTTGCTGGACGAGCCTCTGGTCGGAGTCGATGCGGTGACCGAGCAGGACGTGTACGGCCTGCTTGCCGGGTTGCGCGATCGCGGCGTGACCGTGCTGTTCACCACGCACGACCTGTCCACGCTGGCCGACCACTTCGACCTGGCCGTGTTCCTCAACCGCCGAGTCGTGGCCTTCGGCCGCCCTGAAGACGTCGTCACGGAGGAGCACCTGAGAACGGCGTACGGGCCGCGCATGAGCCTGGTGCAAATCGGCGGCCGGTTCTTCGCTGTCGATACCGGCGCTCACCATGACTGACTCGCCTCTCGGACGCTCGGCGTGACCGCGTTTGGCCAGCTCCTCCTCGAGCCCTTTCAACTCGCCTTCATGCAGCGGGCGCTGGCCGCCACGGTCCTGGTCGGGCTGGTCTGCGCTGTTGTCGGTGCCTTTGTCGTCTGGAAGGGCCTGTCGTTTATCGGCGACGCTCTGGCCCACGCCTCATTCGCGGGAGTCGCGGCTGCCTACGTGCTCGGGCAGAGCATCTACCTTGGCGCAGCGGTCGCCGCGGTCGCGACCGCCTTGTCGATCACCTTTCTAAGCCGCCGGGCACGGCTCAGCGTCGACACGGTGATCGGGGTGCTGTTCGCCTTCGCATTCTCGCTTGGCATCGTCATCATGAGCCGTGTTCGCAACTACACTGGCGACCTGTTCGGTTTTATCTTCGGCAACGTCCTGGGGATCGGGTCGAGTGACCTGGTCGTCATCGCCATCTCGGGCTCGGTCATCGTCGGCGTCGTCCTGCTGCTCTACAAGGAGCTGTTCTTCGTGGCCTTCGACCCGGTTATGGCCGAGGCCAGCGGTCTGCCGGTCGCGGCGCTCCAATACTCCCTGTTGGTGTTGCTCGGGGCGACGGTCGTCGTCGCGATGCAGGCGATCGGCATCATCCTGGTCGTCGCGATGCTCGTGACGCCGGCGGCCACCGCCTCGATGGTGACGCGGCGTTTCCACCGCATCATGCTGCTCGGCGGCGCGCTGTCGACCGTCGCGTCGGTCGCCGGGTTGTATCTGTCGTACTACGCAAACGTCCCGTCAGGCGCGGCAATCGTCCTGGTCAGCACGGCGATGTTCCTGGCGACGCTCTTGGTCACCAACCTCGGCTCCAGGCCACGCGCAGCGGCCGCCGCGGCGGGGGTGGGGCTGACCGCGGCTGAGTTCTAGGAGTCGTAGGATGGGGGGTAACCCTCCGGTCGCTGCCAGGCGCCAGACGGCTCGCGACAAAATCACCATCGTGGCACGCCGCATGCGTTTCGCCAGGTAGGAGGATTCAGGCATGTTCGGACGATTCAGGCTTATGGCGCAGATCCTCGGGACAGGACGGCTGGCACTTGGATTGTTGCGCGACTCGCGCGTGCCGATGGGCGCCAAGCTCATCCTGGGCGCAACGGCGGCGTACCTGATCCTGCCGATTGACCTCGTGCCAGACGTAATCCCGGGCCTGGGACAGGCTGACGACGTGCTGGCGCTACTAGCCGGGTTGAACCTGTTCATCCGTGCCTGCCCGCGCTGGCTCGTCGACGAGCACGAACGTCGGCTGGGCGGCAAGCAGCGCCAGGGGATGGGGTACTCGGGGGCAAGTAACGGCCAGGACCCAAGCAACAGCGCTGGGCCCGTGATCGAAGGCCGCTATCGCCAGGTCCGCTAACACAGGCCTCGATCGCGGCGCAAATACCGCTCGATGAGTAGGCGCGAGATGCGTCTCGCCGCACCCAGCCCGGCTGGCCCGCGCAATCCAGGCGCCGACGGCTCCTCGCATACAAGGAATCGTACCGGGCCATGATGGGCGGATGTGGAGCGTTGCCGCTGCTCGTGGTCCAGGGAATCTTCGGTGCGCGAGTCCTGCTACGTCTGGCACGGACGGCACGCGGGACGCCGATCTCGGCTGTTCCCGCCACGAGAGCGATTCCTGGCCAGATCAGCATTGTCGTGCCGGTCCTGAACGAGGCCGGGCGTGTCGGGCCGTGCCTTCAGGCGCTGATCGCCCAGGACGCGAGCGTCGCCGAGATCCTGGTGGTTGACGGCGGCTCGACCGACCGCACGCCCTCGCTAGTGGAAGAGTATGCCAGGCGGGACGGCCGCGTCCGGCTGGTGGACGCGACTCCGGTTCCGGCCGACTGGAACGGGAAGGTCTGGGGCCTGGAGGTTGGCTTGCGACAGGCTAGACCGCAAGCTGCATGGCTGTTGACGATCGACGCGGACGTGTTAGCCGCCCCGGCGTTGGCGCGCTCGCTCGTCGCCCATGCCCGCCTGCTGGAGCTGGACGCGTTCAGTGTAGCTACCCTCCAGCACCTGTCGGGCCCCGCCGAGGCGCTCATCCATCCGGCGTTCCTGACGACGCTGGTCTACCGGCTGGGTGGCCCCGGCCGCATTGCCGCGCGCGTCCAGAGCGTCCAGGCAAACGGTCAGTGCTTTCTCTTTCGGCGTGAGGTGCTCGACGCACGGGGTGGGTTCCGGAGCGCCCGTGCGTCGCGCTGCGAGGACCTGACGATCGCTCGCGACCTGGTGGCCCACGGGCATCGGATCGGGTTTTATGAGATCGATGGCCTCGCATCTGTCAAGATGTACGCGAGCTGGCGCGAGGCGTGGCACAATTGGCCCCGTTCGCTGCCACTCGTCGACCAGTTCGCCCGGACGGCGAGCGTCCTCGGGCTGCTGGAGGTAACGTTCGTGCAAGCGCTGCCGATCCCCCTCCTGCTCCTCTTTCTCGCACGCGCTCGACTGCACGGCCTTCTGGGACCCGCCATCGCGCTGAACGCGCTGCTCGCCGCCATCCGACTTGGCGTGCTCGTAGGCACCGCCCGGGCATACCCCGATCGGCCATCGACCTATTGGTTCTCGCCGGTCTGCGACGTGCCCGCTGTGGTCCAGATATGGCGGAGCCTGCGGCGGCGCCGGCATGTCTGGCGTGGCCGAGTGATGGTCGACGGAGTCTCTTGATGCACGCCGCGACCCGGCCTGCTGGGGGCTCATCTCTTCGCGCTCGTCTTCGGCCTGATCGGGATGCTCGTGATGATCCCCCACCCGTGGCTGTGGGTCGGCAACCCCATCCTGGTTCAGGTCTTCTCGCTCAGCATGCAGCACGCGCCGAGTGCTGCACATCCTGCTCGGCGCGGCGGCGATGCTCGCGTTCGGCTCGCGCTTCGTTGGCGCGCGGAAGACGCTCACCTTCTTCATCGTCTCGACGGTCCTGTCGTGCAGCTTCGAGCTATTCGGGGCCGGGACTGGCTGGCCGTTCGGTGCGTATCAGTACACCGAGGGCTCGGGGCCAAGATCGGCGACCGCGTGCCATATACGATCCCGCTCTCCTGGTTTTACATGGGTTTCGCCTCCTACCTGCTGGCTGGCACGATCGTGGGCCGATTGATGCGGCGGCGCGTCGGCTGGTGGACGGTCCTGCTCGGTTCCTGGTTTCTGATGGTCTGGGACCTGGTGCTAGACCCCGCGATGGCCCATGAGTCGCTGCCGATCCGCTTCTGGGTCTGGCATCAGACTGGCCCCTACTTCGGGATGCCGCTCCAGAACTTCGTCGGCTGGTATGCGACAGGGCTGCTCTTCATGGCGGTGAGCCGCTGGTTGTGGCGCGGGGACGTCGCTCCGAACGGTGCGCCCGCCCTGTTCTCGCTGATCGTCTACGCGGCCAACCTTCTGTTCGGAATGGTTCTCAGCGGCAGCGTCGGCCTCTGGGTGCCAATCCTGTTGGCGATCGTCCTCGGGCTGGCACCGGCCAGCGTTGCCTGGCGCCCGAGCCTCGCCCGAGCCCCCGTCCTCGCTCGTGGCACCTAGTCCGAGGGATGAGGGACGTGAAAAGCACGTTCCATCACGCCTCACGCCTGGTCTCTCACGCCTCGTTTGAGCCATTCGCCCGCGTCGCAATCCGCCAATTTTGTATCGTGGCGGTGTCCCGGCGGATGGCCCCACGCGTCCAGGGTTTGGAGTTCATCCCGCCCGCCGGTCCGGTGGTGCTGGCCGGCCGCCACTATCATCATTTCTGGGATGCCGCGATCCTGCTGGCCTCTGTCCGCCGCCCACTCCACTTCCTCGTCGCTTTGGACTGGGTGCACGCGTCCCGTGAGCGGCGATTGATGGAGTGGGCCTGCCGAGCCGCGCGCTGGCCGGCACTGCTCCGGGCGGAGCGAGTCGGGGTCGACGGTGGCGTGTACCGTCCCGAGGATCTCGATCCGTACGTGCGGCGTGCCGCTCGCGACGCCGTCGAGCTTCTGCGTCAGGACCGAGCCCTGGTCGTCTTTCCCGAAGGCTATCCGACGGTCGATCCGGAAGGATCGCGCAAGCGCCGAGCTGACGCGTTCTTGCCGTTCCGCGCAGGCTTTGTCCGATTGGTGGTGCTCGCCCAGCGCACCGGTTCCGTCCGTATCCCGATCGTGCCATTTGGGCTTGCCTACCAGCCTGCCGGCGGGCCTCAGGTGCTCCTCCGAATCGGCGCCCCAACGTACCTGCAGCCGGGCACTGACCCTGAGGCGTTGGCGGCGGTTGTCGAGGCCCGAGTGCGCTCGCTCTCGGCGCCGCTCAGTCGGGCCCACGTCCCCGCGCCGTCGACCTCTCGCCCGAGGCGGCCCGGGAGCGGCGCCAGATGGTGGACCTTTCGTCGTCAGGCGAGTCCAGCATCAAGATGCCCTGGACCACCATGACGTTGGTCAACAGGAAGAACACGGCCTCTTCAAGCGGCAGCCCTCCGATCCAGACGTTCAACGTCAGCTCTGGATTGAGCGACCAAATGCCAACCCGAATCGCCAGCGCGTCGGCCAGCGAAAGGTACAACGTTGGGATGAGCACTGCCCCCAGCAGCAGGCGGAGTTGTGCCCAGAGGATCTCCCGCGCCAGTACCCACTGCAAGACGATGATCGGCAGTGCCCAGATCAGCTCCGTCCCGAGGTACGTCCACTGACCCATCAATCTGGTTCCGCGCCCCGCACGGGGCGTTTCGGACGGCGGTCAGGCGCAACATGAGGCTCCGAACCCGGCACGCGCGACCGGCGTAGCGCCAGCAGCACCAGGCCGGTCAGAATGGTTTGGAGCCCGTAAAACAGGTACTCTTCAAGCGGGACGTAGCCGATGATGATGCCGGCGATCAGCGACCGGTCGTAGGTCCAGACCCCAAGCGCGACGATCAGGTTGTCCCACGGCGTCGTGTACGCAAAGGCCACCAGCGCCAGGATAGCCAAGGAGCGCAGATACCGCGCGCTGAGTCGCCGCCGCAGAGCTATGCCAAACACCACAATTGGCAGGACGAGAAAGACGACGAGGAATTGCCCGTAGCTCACGGCACACCCTCAGCGGGGATCGGCGAACATTCTGCGCGCCCCCAAGATCATACGATCCGGGCCCGGCCCGGGGTGACTGCTCGAACGGCGCAGCGCCGGGGGGAGCTCGCGGCGCTCTCGGCGCTGGTGTCCAGCGCGCTCCTGGCCGGGTTGGTCGGCGCCCCGCCGCCCCTCGAGCCGCTGGCGGCACTCATCATGGAGTGGACGCCCGTCCCGGTCGCCAACGCGCTGTTGGACGCGCTCGGACGCCTGGGCAAACCCCTTGCCCTCTGGGGCGCCGCCGCGCTCGTGCTGGCCATTGGCGGCCCGCTCGCGATCCTTGCCTGGCGCGGACCATTCGGCAGCCTGAATGGCGCCGCGGTGACGACAGTGGCTCTGCTGCTCTGCTGGCCACTGTTCAGGCCCACCTCGACGCTCGGGCCGGCGACCCTCCTGGCCGCCTACCTGCTCGCGCTGGGATGGCTCGGCCTTCGTCGACCTGCCCACTCGGCCGATTTGGTCGGTCGGCGTCAGTTCCTACTCGTCGCTGCGCGGAACGCCGGGGCGCTGGGTCTGGTCAGCCTCCTGCCACTCGCCGCGGCGGCCGCTCGTGCCGCCGTGCACGGGCGGACCGCGCGTGGGCCACTCTTCCCGTTTTCGCCCCCGAGCCCGCGCGCGGCCGGCTATGACCTGGAGGGGCTGACCCCAGAAGTCACGTCCGCCGGCTCGTTCTACCGGATGAGCAAGAACGTCGCGGACCCGGTCGTCGACGGGAACGTCTGGAGCCTGACCATCTCCGGCCAGGTTCGGAAGACGATAAGCCTGACTCTGGACGATGTAGCGTCGTTGCCGCGCACCGACCGCTGGGTCACCATGCAGTGCGTCAGTAACCCCGTCGGCGGGCCTCTCTGGAGTGCTGCGCTCTTCTCCGGCGTCACTCTCGCCGAGGTGCTTGGTCGGGCTGAGCCGCTGCCGGGTGCCGCCTGGGTCAGCTTCGAGGCGCCGGACGGCCACCGCGAGCAGCTCCCGCTGGCCCGGGCGCTTGACCCGTCGGTGCTGGTCGCGTATGGAATGAACGGCGACTGGCTGGAGGGGCCCCACGGGTTCCCAGTCCGCCTGCTGGCGACCGGCCTGTACGGCTTCCGCAGCGTCAAGTGGCTGTCCAGGATCGACGTCCGCGACGAGCCACGCCCCGGGCATTGGGAGGAGCGAGGTTGGACCGCTGCTGACGTCCACACCACGGCGCGGGTCGACCTGGTCCGCCGCGATCCCGCCGTCGGAACTCGCGCCCTTGGAGCCGGAGTTGCGTTTGCCGGCCTGCGCGGCGTGAGCGCGGTTGAGGTGCGGGTTGATGGCGGCTCCTGGCGGCCGGCCGAGCTCCACGTGCCGCCGCTCGCGCCGGCGATGTGGGTCCAGTGGCGGGCCGAGTTGGACCTACCGCCTGGCGAGGCGCGCGTCGAGGCGCGGGCGATCGACGGCCGCGGGGTTCCGCAGGATGTAACCCCGCGCGGCCAGTACCCGATCGGTGCGGCCGGCCTGCATGGGCTGGTGGTGCGAGGCTGAATGCAGCGCTGCCGCCGTCGCGTGAGTCACCGTCCCCGAATGGTGCGATCCCTCGCGTCCTCGGCCGCCCTGGCTGCCCGCATCGCGCCCTGGGACTCACTGGCGCTTCAGGCGGGCTTTGCGGTCCGATCCTGGGCCGGCTACCGTCGATGGCCGAGCCTGCCCGAAGGGCCGGCGCCGTCTCAGCTGCCGCCTGTCTCGATCATCGTCCCCGCTCGCGACGAGTCCGACAATCTCTTGCGGCTGCTGCCCTCGCTGCTCTGCCTGGAACCGGCGCCGACGGAGGTGCTGGTGGTGGACGATCGATCCATCGACGACACCGCCGCTGTTGCCGCCGGCTTCGGCGCCCGCGTCCTCCAGGCCACCGAGCCGCCGGCGGGCTGGAGCGGGAAGAACTGGGCCTGCCAGCTCGGACGGCGCGAAGCGCGAGGCGAGTGGCTCCTGTTCACCGACGCCGACACCTGGCACGCCCCGGCGTCGATGGGAGCGGCGCTGCGCGCCGCGCTCGTCGAGGAGGCCGATCTGCTGAGCGTGCTGACCGGCCAGGACTGTCGCGGCTTGTGGGAGAAGCTGGTCCTGCCCTTCGCCTACGGCCAGTACTTCGCGGCCGCCCAACCCGAGTGGGCTAATAACGATCGTGCGCCAACCGCGTTGGCGAATGGTCAGTACCTGCTCGTCCGTGCCGCCGCCTACGATCGGGTCGGCGGCCACGCGGCCGTCCGCGGGAGCCTTGGCGAGGACGTCGACCTCGCGCGTCACCTGCGCCGCGCCGGGGGCCGGGTCCGGGTCCTTCGCGCAGAGCGGCTGGTCCGGGTGCGGATGTACAGGTCGCTCGCCGGGATCCAGTCCGGGTTCCGCAAGTACATGGCCGGCTACCTCCGAGCATACTGGCCGCATGGCATCCTCGTCGCCGCCTCGACGGCCTACGCCGGGCTCCCGCTGATCAGCCTTGTCCAGGCGCTCTTGGGACGCGGTCCGGCCACGCCAGCGTCCGCCGCCTTGGCGTACGCCATTGGGGTAGCGGCCTACCTGCCCTGGCTCCGCTGGTTCGGCGTGCAGCCGGCCTACGCCCTGCTCCAGCCACTCGCCTACGCCGCGTTCCAGGCCATCGCGCTGGAGGCTGGACTGCGGAGCCTTTTCGGCATCCGCGTGACCTGGAAAGGCCGGCGCTACCGCGCCTCATCACGCGGCCAAGGGCGAGCGAGGAGAGAGGCGAGACCAAAGGCGATGGACCGTCGACGACTGCGTGACTGTCCGATCGCCCATCCTTGGGCATTCCTCGTTCGTCCTCGCAACTGATGGCGCGCTGGACGCGGGCGATCTCCTGGCTGCCGACCGATACACGCCGCGTGCTGGACGACGGCTCGGCGTTCGGATTCGCCACCGTACGCGTGCATCGCGCACTCCAATCGGGTCGTGGCCAGGCGCCGCTTGTCGTCGGGCTGGAGTACGATGCCCGCTACGTCAACCGCGCCCGGCGATCGTACCCGTGGCTCGAGTTCGTGCGCGGTAAAGCCGAGGAGCTGCCGTTCTCGGCCGGCGCGTTCGACGCGGTCCTGCTGCTGGATGTGCTGGAACACCTGCCGTCGGAGGAGCCGGCGCTGGCCGAGGTCTGGCGCGTGCTTCGCCCCGGGGGGGCGCTCCTGACCAGCGTCCCCTACCTTGGCCCGCTGGCTTGGGCGGACTCGCTCAACGTGTACGGAGACCTCCGCCGGCGGCTGCCGTTCCTTCTACCGCTAGACGCGACCGAGCAAGGATGTCCGCGTCACCGCCACTACTCGGTGGCTGACCTGGACATCCTGCTCAGCGGTCGCTTCCAGATCGAACGCGTCGCGCGGACCGGCCTCGGACTGGCCGAGCCGATCAACCTGGCCCTTCTTCTGCTCTGTCGAGGCCTGCTTCGCTCCGGCCACGCGTACAACGCCCTTCGCTATCTCTACTACGCCGTCCATCTGGCCGAAGACCTGGTGCCAGCCGGCCGCTGGGGCTACAACCTGACTGTCCGCGCGCGCCGGCTGGACGCAGCCCCCTGCTAGGGGCGATGCGTCCGCGTTCAATCCACCTCGAACTTCGCTGGCGCGGTGGCGCGGTCCGCGTCGCGATACGCGGCAACGGCGACCTGCTGACGTTCGAAAGAGACCCAGTTCACCTTGTACAACCGGCGACCGACGCGGAACGTCTCGCCCTTGTACAGATAGTCGTCGCGGGGCTCGCGGGTGGAGCGCACGAGTAGGCCCATGACGCGGGTTTCGCGCGGCACGATCAGTTCGCTGTGGATGACGGCGTAGGCGCTCTGGTCGGGGTGCACCGCTTCCTGGCGACGCTGGATGCTGGCGATAGTGAGCGTGCGCGTCTGGGAGCCGCCGATTTGAGCGCCGACGTCCAGGCGGACTAGCTCGTCGAACTCGGTGTCCTGGGCGAGCGCGTCGCGTGGCGGATGGGCCGGGTCGGCCACGTCACGGACCGACTGAACCGCCCGGCCGACGGTGCTCGCGCCATCTCCGAGCGCCGCGCCGATCCGATTGCCAACGCTTGCCGTTGCGCCCCCGCCGACGCCGAGTATGCCCATCAGGCCGACGAGGACGGTTAGGAGGATCAGCAGCAGCGTGAGCTTGACGAGTAGTCCAACCCCACGGCTAGCTACCCCGAGGAGATCGCCGTCACGGCGCGCCAGCGGGCGGACCGGTCGGACGCGGGTCATCAACGCATCGTCGTCATCATGGCGCCGTAGGGACCGTGCGTCGTCCACCATCATCCCTCAGTGTACCGCTCGCCGAGCGTCGTCGCTGAGGCGACGCCCGGCCAGCTCGACGCGTTCAGGCTGAGCCGGCGCTCAGGGGCCGCCACCCGAAGTGGGAGCCGGCGTAGCCTCAGGACGACCAAGATTTAATCGCGGAACCCGGACCAGTCGCCGAACCAGCCACAGGATCGCCAGCAGTCCGCCCCAGACCGGCGTGAAGATCAGCAGCCAGATGGCCGCGGTCCCGAGGGCGCTCACCCAACGGCCAAGCTCGGCGAGCGCCTGGCCGGCTATCGTATCGGGTCGCCAGCCGTCGCGCCCGAAGGTAGCCTGCTCGCGCATCTGAAGGTTGATCGTCGCCATCTCAGAACGGCGTTCCAGCGCCTGCTTGCGTCCCTGGATCTGCTCGATCTGGCCGCGCACGTTGGTCAGCTCGCGCTGGACTTGCAGGAGGTCTTCCACCCGCTGGGCCTTACTGAGCAGGGCGAGCAGGCTGTCCTCGCTGGCCCGGAGATTGCGCAATCGAGACTCCAGGTCGACGTGCTCCTCGGTGACATCCTGGCCTTGAGCCTGCTCGTCGATCACCCTGGCGGCAACACCGCGCAGACGGTCGAGCGTCAATTGGACGTTCGCGGCGTTGGCTGGCACGCGGACCGTCATCGTCGCCATGGTACGGTCGCCGTCCTGTCGAATCTGGGAAGCAGCAACCACGCCGCCCTGTTCAAGGGCGATCCGCTCGACCAGCCGATACGCTTCCTGGACGTCGCCGACGCCGAGCGTGAGAGTGAACGTGCGGATGATCATCCGATCGAGACCCGGCAGGTTCTGCTGGGCGGCCTCGGCGGCACTCGCGGCGCCCGTCGGCGGGGCGCCCGGAGCGGCGGCCCGTGCCTGAGCGGGCGCGGCCGCGGGCCTCACAACATCGGCGGTGGCCCCGCTGCTGGAAGCTGGTGCGTCCGAGGACGCGACCTCGGCCGACTTCGCCGGCGCGGAGCTGGGGCTGGCCGCGCATGCGCCGCTGATTACGAGGCTGAGCAGGCTCACGATGGTCAACGTTCGCATCGGCATGACGGCCTCCCTGGCTGGTGCTGCTTGTGCTAGGAGACGCGCCGGCGAGCCCGTTGGTTCCAGATGGGCCGCTCAGGTACGATGAGCCTCCCATGAGCGACCCCCTGCTGCTGGAGCATCGCGGCCCGGTCCGCACGATCACGTTCAACCGTCCCGAGCAGCGGAACGCGCTCCGTCCTGACGAGTGGCTGCGGTTGCGCGACCTGCTCGGCGAGATCGAGGCGGACGCTGCGGCGCGGGTGGTGATCCTGCGCGGCGCCGGCGGTCGGGCCTTCTCGGCCGGCTATGACATTGGTGCACTGCGGCAGCTCGAACAGCGCGGCATCGTCCTCTCGACGCCGGAGGATCCGTTCGAGATCGCGCTGGCCGCCGTGGTCGCGCACCCGTTGCCGATCATTGCGCTCGTCGACGGGTTCGCGGTCGGAGGCGGCTGCACGCTGGCGGCCGGCTGCGATCTGCGGCTGGCCGGCGCAGGTGCCCGTTTCGGGATGCCGCCGGCCAGGCTCGGCGTCTTGTACAGCGCGACCGAGTTGAAGCCATTTTTGGACCTCATCGGTCCGGGGCGCACCAAGCTGCTGTTCTACTCAGGACGGATCGTCGATGCACGGCGTGCCTGGGAGCTTGGGCTCGTCGAGGTCGTCCTGCCCGACGACGAGCTTGAGACGTACGCCTACGCGCTCGCCGACGAGATCGCGGCAAACGCCCCGCTCTCGGTCCGCGGCACCAAGCGCATCCTCGGCCACATGACCGGCGCCCCTCCCTCGCCCTCCGCTGCCGAGGACATCGATGCGACGATCCGCGCGGTCAACACCAGTGCCGACCTGCGCGAGGGCATGCAGGCCTTCTTGGAGAAGCGCCGACCCGACTTCCGCGGGCGCTAGCCGGGCGGCCCTCCCTCTTGTGACCTCCACCCGACCCTGACGCTCAGTGACTACCTGACCAGGTTCTTGGACTTGAGCCACTCGGCCGCGACGTCACGCGGCTCGCGCCGGTCGACGCCCACCTGGCGGTTGAGGTCGATGAGCTCCTCGGTGGTCAACAGACGTGTGACGCCGTTGATCAGCGTTCGAAACTCGAGCGGCGCGCGGGTCAGCAGCTCATCGCGGACGACCGGCACGATGTTGTCGGCAAGCTGGAGCTTCTTGTCGTCTTCGAGCACCACGAACCCGCGCTGTGTGATCACGGCATCCGTGCTGAAGATGAGGGCGACGTCCACCTGGCCGCCGTCCAGCGCCGCAACGGTCAGCGGCCCTCCGGCGTCCAGCGGCCGGAACTCCTTGAAGGTGATGCCGTAGGTGCGCTCCAGCCCCTGCAGGCAGAACGGGCGCTGCGGACACTCCGGCGGGCCACCCAGCACCAGCTGCTGGGCGACGGGCGCCAGGTCGCTCATCTTGGCGAGGTTGAGGCGCTCAGCCGTCGCCCTGGTGACGGCGAAAGCGTTCGTGTTGATGCCAGGCGCGTAGTCCAGCGCGCTGATCCCCTTGGGGCGAAGCGCTTCCTGGAATCGAGCGGCCGTTTCGGCCGCGTCAGAGCTTCCGACCACCTGGGCTCGCGTCTGGAACGCCAGCGCGGTGGCCAGGTACTCGGGATAGATGTCGATCTGCCCCGATTCGAGGGCTGGCGCAACGATCTCACGGTTGCCGAGGTTGAGCCGCCGCTCGACCCGATAGCCGTCCGACTCCAGCACTTGCGAGTACAGCTCGGCCAGGATGACCTGTTCGCTGAAGTTGGTTGACCCCACGCGGACGGCTGGCTTGGGACTGCCCGGCGGAGCCGGCGGCGGCAGCCCGGCGACGACCGGCGAGGGCGAAGCTGCCGCGATTGGCGACGGCGAGACGCCAGCCACCGGCGACGGCTTGGCTACCGCGGCGCCCGGCGAGGCCACGCCCGCCGGCGAGGGAGACGCCGCTACGGCGGGCGACGGCGACGCGGCCGCCGGCTTGGTCGCCTCGGCCGGCTTGGCTGGCGCCGTCGTTGCTGTGGGCTGGGCGCCGCCGCCACAGCCAGCGAGCACAAGGCTGAAGACGGCGAGCAACGCCGTAGCGATTCGAACTCTCGACATGCAAGTATCCTCCCAGGATGACGGCGACGATTATGGCCGTTTTGAGCAGCCAGTCGCCTGATTCGGAGCGGCCCACGGACCGGTCAGCGCGGACTCGCGGTTTCCGGTGCGTCCCGCTGCGCCGAATCAGCCCGCGCGCCGGTCGAGACCGCCAGGCGCTCGACGATCCCGAACGCGAGCTCGACAGCCACTGCCAGTAAAGCGACGAGGATGGCCCCCACGACCAGTCGCTCGTACTCCTGCAGAGCCAGTCCGTCGATGATGTAGCGGCCCAGCCCACCGCCGGCCACGAGCGCGCCGAGCGTCGCCGTGGCCACGACCGCGACTGCCGCGTTCCGGACCCCGACGATGATCAGCGGAGCGGCTAGCGGTAGCTCGACTTCGGAGAGCACGTGCCACTCCCGAAATCCCATCCCGCGGGCCGCCTCCAGCACGTCGCGGTCGACCTCGCGAACGGCGACGAAGCTGTTCGTCAGGATCGGCGGAACCGCCAGCGGGATCATCGCCAACAACGTCGGCCAGAACCCCAGACCGAGACCGAGTGAGAAGGCGAGCGGCAGCGCGAATGCGAGCAGCGCCATCGAAGGCAGCGCCCGGCCCATGTTGGCGACGTTGATCGCTGCGAAGCCTCCGCGCCCGGTGTGCCCGAGTAGGACTCCGAGCGGCAGCGCAATCAGGATCGCGATCCCAACCGCCAATCCGGAGAGGAACAGGTGCTCGCCAACGCGGTTCGGGATGCCGTCTACCCCTTGCCACCGGCTCGGATTCGACAGCCACGCCCCGACCTGGCCTAGGAAGCCCATCTTCCCGCTCGGCTCCCCACAGCGCTCGGGTGAAGCATCATGAGGTCGCTCGCGCCCACGGTGTCAGTTGGCGCTGGAGCAACACCAGCGCGGCATCCACGAGCACCGCCAGCAGGACCGATAGCGTCGCACCAACGATCAGCGGAGTGCTGAAAAAGCGCTGAATGCCCTCGAGAATGAAGTAGCCCAGGCCACCCTGGCCGATCAACGCCGTCACCGTGGTCAGCCCGATAGTCGTAACCGTCGCGACGCGGACGCCAGCGATGATCACCGACAAGGCCAGCGGCAGCTCGACCCTCCAGAGAAGCTGGCGCTCGGTGTAGCCCATGCCGATCGCCGCTTCACGCACGTCCGCCGGCACGGATCGAATGCCGCCGACGATGTTGCGGATCAGAATCAGCAGGGTGTAACCCACCAGGCCGATCTCGGCCGTCAGCAGCGACAATCCGGTCACGGGAATCAACAGCGCAAATAAGGCCAGGCTCGGAATCGTGTACAGGATGCCGGTGATCCAGGTCACCAGTGCGTAAAGGCGCGGCTTCCGCGCGATCCAGATGCTCAGCACGAAGGAGATGACAAAGCCGATCCCGACCGCCAGGCCGGTTAGGACCAGGTGCTCGCCGACCCGCTGTCCGATCACGTCCAGGTTGCGTACGATCCAGTCCCAGCGGATCAGCGGCTCTCCCGGCGTCACTGCGCGCGCTCCGTGGCAGGCTCCGCTCCACTCGGAACGGCCGCGCCGTTGGTCGACTCGGCCGCCGACGCGCGGAGCGCCGCGCCGACCGTCTCCAGACTGAGCGTGCCCTCGTAGCGACCGTTCTCGTCGACGACGACGCCGGTCTGCACGGCAGTTGCGAGCAGTCTCGAGATGGCCTCGCGGAGCGTCGTCTCATGCGTGAAGATCGGCGAGGAAGGATCGGCCAGTTCGGAGGTAATTTCGCGGTCTTCCCGCAGTTGCCCCACGCTCAGCCAGCCTTCCGGGCGCCCATCGGCGTCGAGCAACAGGATCCAGGAGGCGGTGCCCGCCCTGGCGCGCGCGGCACCCACCGGCTCGCCGAGCCGGGCCGTCGCGGCCCGACCAAGCTCGACATCGTCGACGGTCATCAGCGACAGCCGCTTGAGGCCGCGGTCGGCGCCCACGAAGTCGGCCACGAACTCGCTGGCCGGGTGGGTCAACAGTTCAGCCGGCGGAGCGTACTGGGCCAGGTGACCTCCCTGCTGCATCACGGCGACCCGGGTACCCATCTTGATCGCCTCGTCGATGTCGTGCGTCACCAGCAGCACCGTCGTCCCGAGCCGACGGTGCAGACGCAGGAACTCATTCTGCAGCCGCTCGCGGACGATCGGGTCAACCGCCCCAAACGGTTCGTCCATCAGCATCACCGGCGGCTCGGCGGCCATCGCGCGGGCGACGCCGACGCGCTGACGCTCGCCGCCCGAGAGCTGGGACGGGTATCGGTCGCGGACCCGCTCAGGCTCGAGGCCGATCAACCGCAACAGCTCGTCGACGCGAGCACGGATCCGCTCCTCGGGCCAGCCGAGGAGGCGCGGCACGGTGGCGACGTTGCGGCCGATCGTTTGATGCGGGAACAGCCCGGTTTGCTGGATGACATACCCGATGCGCCGACGCAGGGCGGTGACCTCGATCCGCTGAACGTCCTGACCGTCGATGAGGACCTGGCCGCTCGTCGGCTCGACCAGCCGATTGACCATCTTGAGCGTCGTCGTCTTGCCGCAGCCGCTTGGCCCGACCAGCACGCAGATCTCGCCCGGCGGAACCTCGATCGACAGGTTGTTCACCGCGCCCGCCGTCCCCTTCACGGCTGGGCCGAACTGCTTGCTGACGTCACGTAGCTCGACGGTCGCCCCACGTCCGCCCGTCGTGAGCAAGGCGTCGTGACCCGGCGACCGGTCAGCCATCTCGCCTACGCCGACGTGCCTGAGCGTTCGCCGGACTGAATCGGAATCTCGAGCCAGTTGTCGCGCGGCGCGAGCGGACAAGACCATTGTGGATCGTAGGTGCACGACGGGTGGTACGCATAGTTGAAGTCGAGCACCACCGTCGCCTCCTCGTGCTCCGAACCAAGGTCGGCGCTCTTGATCGTGTCGAGCAAGTATCGTCCGCCGCCGTAGGTCTCGTGCCCGCTGGTTGCGTCTCGAAACGGCACGAAGAGCCCGCCGGCGTAGCCGTGGATCCAGTACGCGCCCAGGCGGCAATCTCGGCCAGCGTAGGCGAAGTCCAGCCAGCCGATCTGCGAGAACCTGATCGCGTCGCCGGTGCTCGTTTCGATGTTCGCCGGTGCTTCGGAGGGCACCGGGGAGAAACGCGCCACCAGGCGAGCGCCCACGTCGTGCGGCCAGTACGGCAGGCCGCGGAACCCGATTCGCCGCTCAGTCGGCAGGGGGCTCTCAGAGTGCGACCGGAACAGCTCGTCCTTCTCGGCGCGAAACCAGCCAAGTGTCGCGTCGTCCGGTGCGCGGCGGCGCAGTTCGCCGAACAGCTCGGCGACGCGGCGCCGCCAATCCAGCAGCGCGAGGTAATCCGTCAGCAGTTTCTCCACGCCGCGAGCTCGCGCCAATTGTAGCCGACGTGCGCAGGCGGACATGGCTCCGGCTGGGTGGCGGGGGTATGCCCCTGCCGCCCAGCTCTCGGTCCCGCACCGTCGCCATCATCCCGTTCGGCGCTTGGCGCAGAGAACATCGAACACTCATGCGCAAACCACATGGAAGCCCGCTACGACCAGTCTTACAAGCGGTGCGTCCCCGGGCAGTGGGTAAGAGAAATGCCCAAAATCCGCTCAGACGTTCTGTGTCGAATCAGGCGGGACTGGTACAATTCGAGGCCGCGGTCCCAAGATCTGATGCCCGACTTCAAGGTGGTCTCCGACTTCCAGCCGACCGGCGATCAGCCCCAGGCGATCGAGCGGCTGGTTGATGCTGCCCGCCGAGGGGTACGGCAGCAGACGCTTCTCGGTGTGACCGGATCGGGTAAGACCGCGACCATGGCCTGGACCGTCGAGCAGCTTCATCGGCCGACCCTGGTGATGGCGCCGAATAAGACCCTGGCAGCCCAGCTAAGCTCCGAGTTCCAGGAGTTCTTGCCGGAGAATGCCGTCGAGTACTTCGTCTCGTACTACGACTACTACCAGCCCGAGGCGTACGTCCCGCGGACCGATACCTACATCGAAAAAGACATGCTGATGAACGAGGACATCGATCGTTTGCGCCACGCGGCGATGCAGTCGATCCTCACGCGGCGTGACACTCTGGTCGTGGCGTCGGTGTCGTGCATCTTCGGCCTGGGTGCCCCGGAGGACTACGGTCAAGCCGTTGTCAAGCTGCGGCGCGGCGAGCAGCGCAAACGGGACAAGGTGCTGCGCCACCTCACGGAGATTTACTACGAGCGCAACGACTATGACTTCAAGCGTGGGACCTTTCGCGTCCGCGGCGACACCCTCGATGTCCATCCGGCCGGGCTGGAAGTTGGGGTGCGGATCGAGTTCTGGGGCGACGAGATCGAGCGAATCAGCGAGTTCGACACCTTGACGGGTAGCGCGCTCGTCGAGCGCACGGCGGTCGACATCTACCCCGCAAAGTACTTCGTGACGACCCGCGACAAGCTCGAGGCGGCGCTGGTGGACATCGAGGCGGAGCTAGAGGAGCGAGTCGCCGCGCTAGAGCGCGAGGAGAAGGTCCTCGAAGCGGCGCGGCTCAACCAGCGGACCCGGTACGACATGGAGATGCTGCGCGAGACGGGCGTCTGCCACGGCGTGGAGAACTACTCGCGCCACCTGAGCCGTCGGGCGGAAGGCAGCACGCCATGGACGCTGCTGGACTACTTTCCGGACGACTTCTTACTGCTCGTCGACGAATCGCACATCTCGATCCCGCAGATCCGCGGGATGTTCAATGGCGACCGCGCGCGCAAGCAAGTCCTGGTCGACTATGGCTTCCGTCTGCCGTCCGCTCTCGATAACCGCCCACTCACCTTCCAGGAGTTTGAGAGACACGTTGGCCAGGTGATTTACGTTTCGGCGACGCCGGGTCCGTACGAGCAGGAGCACAGCGAACAGGTGGTCGAGCAGATCATCCGGCCGACGGGGCTGGTCGATCCGAGCCTCGAGGTCAAGCCGACTAGGGGCCAGATTGACGATCTCCTGGAGCAGATCCAAGCGCGCACGTCGCGGGGCGAGCGTGTCCTGGTGACCACGCTGACCAAGCGGATGGCCGAGGATCTGGCTGACTACCTTCGCGAGATGGGGGTCAAGGTCCACTATCTCCATTCCGAGATCGATACGATGGAGCGCGTCGAGATCCTGCGCGACCTGCGCCTGGGTGTCTACGACGTAGTCGTAGGGATCAACCTGCTGCGCGAGGGCCTGGACTTGCCTGAGGTATCCCTCGTCGCGATCCTCGACGCGGACAAGGAAGGCTACCTGCGCTCCGAGAACTCGCTGATCCAGACAATCGGTCGAGCAGCCCGCCACGTCGAAGGCCATGTGATCATGTACGCGGACAACGTGACCGGGTCGATGCAGCGGGCGATCGACGAGACCTATCGGCGGCGTCGAATCCAGGTTGAGTACAACCAGCGTCACGGGATCGAGCCGGCCGGCATCAAGAAGGCGATTCGGGACATCTCGAATCGCGTCAAGGCCGTGGCGGAAGCGGCAGCTGAGTACAGCGCTGATGGCGGGCCAGTTCTGATGCCCAGGGAAGAGGCGGCGCGCCTGGTCGCGGATCTCGAGGTGCAGATGAAGCGGGCTGCGAAGGATCTGGAGTTCGAGAAGGCCGCGATGCTGCGCGACCAGGTGGTGGAGCTCAGGCGCATGCTCTCGTCCGACGATCCGGTGGTGCCGCGGGAATGGCTGGCGAAGGCCAGCCGCTAAGTACGAATGCCCCTCGATCAGATCGACGTTCGTGGCGCCCGCCAGCACAATCTCAAAGACATCGACGTCACGATCCCGCGCGACAAGCTGGTGGTCATCACGGGCCTTTCCGGCTCCGGGAAGTCGTCGCTTGCGTTCGACACGATCTACGCCGAGGGCCAGCGGCGGTATGTTGAATCGCTGTCCTCGTACGCGCGCCAGTTCCTCGGCCAGATGGACAAGCCGGACGTCGACTACATC
Source organism: Chloroflexota bacterium (assembly GCA_030447245.1). GTDB lineage: Bacteria > Chloroflexota > UBA6077 > UBA6077 > JACCZL01 > JAUJPG01. Next base: position 50,175 of record JAUJPG010000023.1, read on the forward strand.
GGCGGACTCTCACCGGCGATCTCGATTGACCAGAAGGGCACCAGCCACAATCCGCGCTCGACGGTCGGAACGGTCACGGAGGTCTACGACTACCTGCGCCTGTTGTACGCGCGGGCCGGTCGGCCGCACTGCCCCAGGTGCGGGCGGCCGATCCAGCAGCAATCGGCCGAGCAGGTCGTGGACGCGGTCCTCGAGCTGCCCCCCGGCACGCGAATCATGTTGCTGGCGACCCTTGTCGCGGGTCGCAAGGGCGAGTATGCCCAGGTGTTTGAGGACGTCCGCAAGGCTGGCTTCGTTCGGGTTCGCGTCGACGGCGAGATTCACGACGTCGGCGACGATCTCAAACTCGACCGCTACAAGATGCACACCATCGAGGTCGTCGTCGACCGCTTGACGGTGCCGGAGCCTGGACCCACCGAGGAAGGTGGGCGATCGCCGGACGTTGGGCGGATCGCCGACTCGGTTGAGCAGGCGCTCAAGCTGGGCAGCGGTAGCGTGACGGTCAGCGTCATGCCCTCCGCAGAGCTGCCAACAGGCCGAGAGCAGGTCTTCTCGGAGCATTTCGCGTGCACCGTCTGCCGCGTAAGCCTGGGCGAAATCGAGCCGCGGACCTTCTCGTTCAACAGTCCGCACGGCGCCTGCCCGGACTGCACTGGCCTTGGCCATCGGCTGGAGGTCGATCCTGACCTGGTGATCCCCAACAAGTCGCTGTCGCTCGCCGGCGGAGCAATCGTCCCCTGGGGCAAGGCGGGCATCAACGGCAACGCCTGGTACCGTCAGTTAGTTTGGGCGCTCGGCAGGCATTACGGCTTCTCGGTCCAGGTGCCCGTTTCTGAGCTGGCCACGCATGAGCTGGATCTGGTGCTGTACGGCACCAAGGGTGAGCGGATCCCGGTCAGCCATCAAAGCAAGAAGGGGGGCCGAGTCCATGAGTGGAGAGTCGCCTTCGAGGGCGTGATCTCCAATCTGGAGCGTCGCTACAAGGAGACCGAGTCCGACTACGTCCGCGCCGACATCGAACGCTACATGGCCACTCGGCCGTGTCCGACCTGCCAAGGCGCTCGCTTGAAGCCCGAAACGCTCGCCGTGACGATCGTCGGGCGCTCGATCGACGAAGTGACCCATCTGTCGATCAAGCATGCGCTGGAGCTGTTCACCGCGCTCGAGGAGCGACGGCCGTGTGTCGAGCCGCGGTCGATCAAGCCAGCCGGGCCCCGCTGGCCCGACGAGCGCGGACTTGTCCTCACCGACCGGGAGTACGCGATTGCGCGCCAGATCCTCAAAGAGATCAGAGCGCGGCTCGGGTTTCTCGTCGACGTCGGCCTGGACTATCTGTCGATGGCCCGCGCGGCCGGCACGCTCTCCGGGGGTGAGGCCCAACGCATCCGTCTAGCCACCCAGATCGGCTCTGGCTTGATGGGCGTGCTCTACATCTTGGACGAACCGAGCATCGGCCTCCACCAGCGCGACAACGCGCGCCTGATTCGCACGCTCAAGCGGCTGCGCGACGTCGGCAACACCTTGATCGTCGTCGAGCACGACGAGGACACCATCCGCTCCTCGGACTACGTCATCGACATTGGCCCTGGTGCCGGCGAGCACGGCGGTCATATCGTGGTGGCCGGCGACGTGGACGACGTCATCGCCTGTCGTGAGTCACTCACCGGCCAGTACCTGAGCCGCGAGCTGGAGGTTCCGCTGCCGACGACCCGCCGGCGCGGCTCGGGCAAGGTGATCCAGATCGTCGGCGCTCGCGAGAACAATCTGAAGGGCGTCGATGCCACGATCCCGCTCGGCACGTTCGTCTGCGTGACCGGTGTGTCCGGCTCGGGTAAGAGCTCGCTCGTCCGCGAGGTGCTCTACAAAGCGCTGGCCCAGTCGCTCAACAAGGCCCGCGACCGCGCCGGTCTGCACACCCGCGTCGAGGGTCTGGAACACCTGGACAAGGTGATCGACATCGACCAGTCGCCGATCGGGCGGACGCCGCGCTCGAACCCGGCGACCTACACCGGCCTCTTCACGCCAGTCCGCGAGCTGTTCGCCCAGGTGCCGGAGGCCAGGATCCGCGGCTACCTGCCGGGGCGGTTCTCGTTCAATGTCAAGGGCGGACGCTGCGAGGCGTGTCAGGGCGACGGCATTCTGAAGATCGAGATGCAGTTCCTGCCGGACGTCTACGTGCCGTGCGAGGTCTGCAAGGGGCGCCGCTACAACCGTGAGACGCTCGAGGTTCGCTACAAGGGCAAGAACATCGCCGATGTCCTCGAGATGACGGTTGAGGAGGCGCTCCAGTTCTTCGAGGCAATTCCGGTGTTGCGCGGCAAGCTCCAGACCCTCTTCGAAGTTGGCCTGGGCTACATTCACCTTGGTCAGCCAGCGACGACGCTCTCAGGGGGCGAGGCGCAGAGGGTCAAGCTCGCGACGGAGCTGTCGCGCCCGGTCGGCCCGGCAAGACGATCTACATCCTGGACGAGCCCACCACCGGGCTGCACTTCGACGACACGAGCGGCTGCTCGAAGTCCTTACCCGCCTGGTAGACAGCGGTAATACCGTCGTCGTGATCGAGCACAACCTCGACGTCATCAAGACCGCCGATTGGCTGATCGACCTCGGCCCCGAAGGCGGCGACGGCGGCGGCGAGATCGTCGGCGTCGGTACCCCGAAGACCTGGCCAACAACCCTCGCTCCTACACCCGGCCAGTTCCTCCGCCCAATCATTACCCATCGCTCCGCGTCCGTGGCCTGGGCCGCCAGCGCGAAGAGAATCCAATCGACTCCCAGGCAGAGTCGGTACAATGGCCTCGGGGCACCACGGCGCGCCAACAGTCGGCGATCGGAGCGAATCATGACGGACGTGTACATCGTCGGAGCGGCGCGGACTCCGATCGGGAAGTTCATGGGCGGACTGAGCTCCGGTGCCGGCGACGGCGCTGGGGGCCACGGCGGTGCGCGCGGCGGTCGAGCGGGCTGGGGTTGACCCGACTCGGGTCGACGAGGTGATCGTCGGCAACGTCGTCTCGGCCGGTCTGGGCCAGGCTCGGCGCGGCAGGCCGCGCTCGGCGCGGCATCTCCGAGCACAGCTCGGCGACGATGGTGAATAAAGTGTGCGCGTCTGGTCTCGAAGCGATCGAGCTGGCGACGCGGACCGTTCGGCTGGGCGAGGCCGACCTGATCGTCGCCCGGCGGCATGGAGAACATGAGCGCGGCGCCGCACCTGTTTTTGGGCTCGCGACAGGGCGTGCGTCTTGGGCCGCTCGAGATGAAGGATTCGGTCGTCCACGATGGGCTCTGGTGCCCTTTCGAGGGCCAGCACATGGGCCAGGCGGCCGAAGCCATCGCCGAGAAGCACGGCATCAGCCGCGGTGAGATGGATGAGTACGCGCTGCGCAGCCATCACAAGGCCGTGGCGGCTCACGCTGAAGGGCGGTTCGCCGCCGAGATCGCGCCGGTCGTCGCGAAGAACGGCAAAGGTCCTGTGACGATTGAGGCTGATGAGACGCCTCGGGCCGACACGTCGGCGGAGAGCCTGGCGAAGCTGAAGCCGGCATTCACACCGGACGGCCTGGTGACGGCCGGCAACGCGCCCGGGATCACCGACGGAGCGGCCGCTGTCGTGGTGGCCGGCGAGGGCGCTGTCCGCGAGCAGCGCCTCCGTCCGCTCGCGCGGGTCGTTGCCCATGCCAGCGTCGGCATCGCCCCGCTCTGGTTGTTCGAAGCGCCGGTCGACGCGGTCACCAAGCTCCTGGCCAAGACCGAAACCAGCCTCGACGACTATGACCTGTTCGAGATCAACGAAGCGTTCGCCGCCCAGGTGCTTGCAAACGGCAAGGTTCTGGGCTGGGACTGGGGCAAGGTCAACGTGAATGGCGGAGCGATCGCTCTGGGACACCCGATCGGCGCGACCGGCGCGCGCCTGGTCGTCACCCTGCTCCATGCCCTCCAACAGCGCGGCCTGAAGCGCGGGCTGGTGGGCCTCTGCCACGGCGGCGGCGGCGCGGTGGCGATGAGCTTCGAGCTGGTGTAGCGGCCGATCTTCGTTAGCGGCACCACACGACGACATTCTGGCCCGGGCGGATCGTCCGCAAAATGCGGAAGACGCGGCCAATTCGGTGCATCCGACGTGCGGTCCGGCGGTCCAGGAAGAGGTTGAACGCCGCCTGTCCCCTCGGAGCCAGCATGCCGCGTAGCCTTCGGAGGAACGGTCGTCCGACGATCGCACCCTGGACCTGGGCGCCACGGTAGAGGTCGACGCACGCGAGGTCGAATCGCTCGTCCGACTCGGCGACGTAGCGAAAGGCGTCGGCCTGGACGACCTGCAGGCTGGGCAGATCGCCCAGAGTCCGCTCGGCCAGGGCAATCATGTGCGGGTCGTCGTCGACGGCGACGATCGGCAACGGGCCAAAGCGGGCGCAGAGCAGATGGGCAACCGTCCCGCCGCCCAGGCCGAGCAGCAACGTCCGACCTGGGCGGGCGTCAGGCACCATCGCCGCCCAGTAACCGTGACTGCCGTCGGTGACGGACTGGACGGCGCCGTTTGCGAGCAGCGCCGGTCGATCTTCGTCCTCGCCCCAGCGTACCTCGGGCAACTCAGCCCAGCGGTGCCGGTAGCGGGACTCCGACCTCAGTTCCGAGCTGCTCCAGGGTCCCTATCACCTGGGGATGGTAGGGAATGCCGTTACGCTCACGGTCCCGGCGCGCCTCGAACTCTTTCTCACCGTGGACGAAAACTCGCTCCGAACCCTCAGCCACCTCGGTTGCCTTGAGCGTTCGGAGCAGCTCGTCCATCATCGCCCGGAAGCCGCCAAGCGGGCGGAAGCCCTCGATCAACAGCGCGCCCTGGAAGTGCGGCGTCGGGCCAGCGCCGCTGGTGCGCAAGGCGGCACTGAACCCCAGGCCGGACAGGATGCCGGTCAAGATGTCGATCATGACGGAAAGCCCGTAACCCTTGTAGCCCCCCGTCTCCGCGGCACCGCCTAAGGGGAGAATCGCACCACCCCGCCAGTAGTCATCAGGGTCAGTTGTCGGCTTGGCATCCGCATCGACGATCCAGCCGAGCGGCACCTGCTTGCCGGCCATCTTCGCAAGCTCCAGCTTGCCAGCGGCGACGACGCTCGTCGCGATGTCCAGGATGAACGGCGGCTCGTTGTCGGCCGGCGCGGCGACGCTCATCGGGTTGATTCCCAGCCGGCGCCCACGGCCGTGGGTTGGGACCACCCCGAGCCCGCCCATCGTCATCGAGACCCCAATCATGCCGTGGTCGAGCGCCATCCTGGAGTAGTGGGCGGCGGCGCCATAGTGGCGGCTATTCGTAACGGCGACGAACCCGGCTCCGGTCTGCCGTGCCTTGTCGATCGCCAGCTCCATCGCTCGAGATGCCGCCACCGGCCCCAGACCACCGCCTCCGTCGACCACACCGGTCGCCGCCGCCTCGTGGACGACCCGTGGCGCGACCGCTGGATCGACCGTGCCCTCACGGATGCCGCGAACATAGCTCGGATGCACCGCCACGCGCGCCAGGCCGTGAGAGTCGATGCCCATCAGGTCGCTGTCGATCAGAGCCTCGGTCACGATGGTCGCGTCAGCGGGCGGAACTCCGAGCCCGGCCCAGACCGTGTTCATCCAGGTCGCAAGGCGACCTGCGTCGTAGCGTGCATAGCTGCTCACCGGTGCTGCTCCCCTGCCCCAGCCGGCCTGCCCACAATCAAGCGGGTGGTGGCTGCCGGCGGCCGACAGAATACCATCCGAGCGGCCTTCGGGGGACTGTCAGAAGTGGAAGGCGGCGAGGCATCCGTGTCGGCGCTCACCATCCAATCCCGACGAACGGCCTTGCCCATGCAGGGGCACAGCATCGACGATCGCGAGTCATCGCATGGCTCACGCACTCGGCCAGCAGGAGACTTTTAGCCTGGCGGCCCGTTTCGTGCGCGCCGTCCCCCGACGGAACGCTCGCCTCAGTCTGAGGCTCGGCACGTCCCGCAATGGTTGTAGTCGCTCGGAGCCACGCTCCTGCACGCCTGGCGTGACGGTGACACTACACTTGGAGCAGCCCGTGGATGAAGGCTGCACGGAAGAGGCCGCCGGGCGGCACGTGGGAGGGATCATGGCCCAAGATGCGAGCGACCTGTGCTACACCCCGGCTACTGAGCTGGGACGGCTGTTCCGAGCGGGTGAGCTGTCGCCAGTCGAGCTAACCGACATCGTCCTCGAGCGGATCGACGGGCTCAACCCCACGCTCAACGCATTCCTGACGGTTACCCCAGAGCTGGCGCGGGAACAGGCCCGCGCCTCCGAAGCGCGCGCCCTTCGGCACGAGCTTCGAGGCCCTCTCGACGGCATCCCGTACTCGATCAAGGACCTCGAGCCGACGGCCGGGGTTCGCACAACGTTCGGCTCGAAGTGGTCTGAGCAAAACGTGCCGACCGAAGACGGAGCGGTTGCCGGCCGATTGCGAGCGGCCGGCGGCGTGCTGCTGGGGAAGACGAACACGCCGCACTTCGGCCACAAGGACATGTGCGACAACCTGCTCGGACCGCCCTGCCGCAACCCGTGGCGTCTCGACCGCACGTCCGGGGCGTCCTCCGGCGGCGCCGGCGCGGCGGTTGCTGCCGGGCTGGGACCGATCGCCCACGGGAGCGACGGCGCGGGCTCGGTCCGCATACCCGCTGCGCTGTGCGGCGTGTTCGGCTTGAAGCCATCCTTTGGACGCGTGCCGTACTACCCTACGGCGGACTACTGGGGCGCGCGTTCACATATCGGGCCGATGACGCGCACCGTGCGCGACGCTGCCCTGCTGCTTCAGGCGATGGCCGGGCCCGACCCGCGAGACCCGTTGACGATCGACGCGGTACCGGACGACTACCTGGTCGCCTGTGATGCCGACCCGCCGGCCGGCTCAGCCCGAAGTCTGGCCGGCCTGCGGGTGGTCTGGAGTGGCGACCTCGGGTATTCGCCCGTTGATCCTGAGGTCTGCGCGCTCGCGGAGGCGGCGGCACGTCGCTTCGTCGACTTCGGCGTCACGCTCGAGGAGCGCGATCCTGGCTGGCCTGACCCGGACGCGTTCCACCGGATCCTGTATGAGGTCGGCATGGCTGGGCGGCTGGTGGAGCGCGCGGATGAGCGGCCCGAGTGGATCGAGCCAACGTTGATGGAGATCATCGAACGCGGGCGACGCGTCTCGGGCGTCGAGCACGCCAGGGCACAGCTCGCGCGCTCTCGGTTCTACGAGCAGGCCCACCAATTCTTCGAGACGTGCGACTTGCTGTTGACACCACAGATGCCGGTCGGGGCGTGGTCGGTCGAGCCCGGTGCGGGGCCGCGTGAGATTGGCGGCCGACCGACGCCGTCGATGTTCGATCGGCTGGCGTTCACCGTCCCGTTCAACTTGACCGGCCAGCCCGCGGCGAGCGTGCCGTGCGGCTTCACCGCGGAGGGCTTGCCCGTCGCGCTGCAGATCGTCGGCCGCTGGCACGCGGACACTACGGTCTTGCGGGCCGCGGCATGCCTCGAGGCGGCCGAGCCCTGGCGTGAACGGCGACCGTCGATCGTCACCGGGCCCGGGCCGGCGTGAAGCCGGTCCGGGCCGTGGCGCTGCCGGCGGCCGACGTGCAGGTGACGTCCACCGGCACGAAGACGTTGTAGGTCGCGCCCTGGCCGTCAACCTGGAACGTGGCGACACCGTTCGCCCCGGTGCGTGCTCCGCCCTCCGGCTGGCGAACCGTCGCTGTGCGGAAGGTGACCGTCGCGATGCAGAGGGCGCCGCTGACCGGGGCACCGTTGTTGGTCATCGACGCCGTGATGGTGACGATCGCTCGCTCGGACACCGGGTTCGAGGGCGACGCGCTAGCCTGAAGCCGCAGCCCGGCGGCGCTCCGCGCCACGGGAGGCGGGTCGGCTGGCGCAGCAGTTCGAGGCTGCGGCGCGGCGGCCTGGGCCGGTGGGGGCGCGGGAGCGGCTGCCCGAGCGGGCTCGACCGGCGCGGGAGCGGCTGCCCGAGCGGGCTCGACCGGCGCGGGAGCGGGCGCGCGGGTGGGGATCGAGGCGCCACCGGAATCCACGGGTGGCACCGGCGCGTTCGCTGGGGGGCCGGAGGGTTCCTCTGACCGGACCGCGTCCGATCCTGCGCCCTCGTCAGGCGACGGAAGTTCGCCGGAAGGCGTCGTCTCGGGGGCTGGTGCAGACGAGAGTGCGCCGCCGGCGTCAGGCGCAACGACGGATGGCTCGGGCGTCTGACCTGAGGCTGAAGGTTCGGTTGCGGCCGGCCTCTGTGCCGATGTGACTGCCGGCACGGTGACCCCCTCGGCACCGGTCGGCGCGGCCTCGTCGGCCGTCGCGGTGGTGGAGTTCGGCTGCAGTTGGGGGACGCCAGCCTCAGTTGTCGCCGAGCTGTCAACCGCGGAAGTGGGGGCGACCGTGGCGCTACGCGGCGTCGGGAACAGCCACTGGAGGCCAAGCCAGAGGCCGGCAAGCACGGCAATCCCGAAGACGCCGCTCGCGAGCCACACCAGGGGGCGCGACTCGCGTGGTCGTGGCGCCGGCTGTCGCCAGTGTCCGCCGCGCCAGTAACGGGGCGCCCCGCGTCGTTGGCCTGGCGCCGACTCGGGAGAATCGGATGGTCGAGCGACCGTGCCCTCGTTCGCCACCGAGTCGTCGAGTCCGTCGTCGTGCTGGTCTGAAGCTGGCGCCTGCCTCAACGTGCGCCTCCCCGCTCTCTGCGCAGCATCGCCTTCCTCCTGGGCGCTCGTCGCCAATCCTCGCTGGCGCGTTTTCAGCGATCGGCATCGGCCGGCGAGCAGGCGTCGCGTGGACCGTTCACGCGCCGGCTCGGTCCGAGCGAGCGAATTCTACGCCGCTGTCAGAGGGCACAGGGCCACACTCGCGTCACAAGCGCGGCACCCAAGCGACACAGCTACGTCGCGGCTTTAGCGCGTCCCGAGCAGGGCGAAGCCGGCCGCGACATTGCGGCTATTCGGAGCGGGCGGAGCCTTTGGACACCCTCGCCTCAACGTTGCGGCACGCCACGTGCTCCGTGGGCCGATGGTCAGGCGCCAGGATCCTTGATGTCGCGGAACGTCTCGACGACGACGTTGCTTGGCTTGCCGCCGACGTCGCGAGCCTCGCGGGCGTAGACGTTATGAATCGGGTTGCGCGTCTCGGGATCCATCCTGAACGGCCCACGCGGGCTGGCAAAGGACATGCCTTCGATCGCTTTGATCAGCGCATCCTTGTCGGACGTGTTTCCGCTCGTCTTGTTCAGGGCTTCGACGATCACATGCGCCGTGTCGTAGCCTTGCATCGCGTAGACATCCGCGTCGCGGTTAAACTTGGTCCGATACTCCTGGACGAACTTCGTGTTCTCCGGATTGTCCAGGGTCAGCGCCCAGTGGAGCCCCGTGACGCCGCCGACGCCGGAAAGCCCCTGCGCCTCGAAGACGTCCTGCTCCAGCATGAAGCCGGAGCCGAACAGCTTGATCTCCTTCTTGAGGCCGAACTCGTCGAACTGCTTGACGAAGTTGACGGCGTCCGAGCCGGCGAAGAAGCTGTACACCGCTTCTGGGCCGGCCGACTGGATCTGGCCCAGGAACGGCGCGTAATCGGTATTCGGGAAGGGCGGGTACACCTCGGAGACGACTGTCCCGCCGGCTTGCTCGAATCCACCGCGGAACGCGGCCATGCTCTCCCGACCGGCCCCGTAATCGGCGGCGCAGATCGTGACCTTCTTGGCTGTCTTGGCGACGTACTCACCCATCGGCAAGCTGGGCTGGGCGTTCGAGAAGCTGGTCCGGAAGATGTACTGGCTCTTGCGCCCACGAGACAGGTCGTTGCCACCGGCGTTGGCGCACAGGAAGATGGTCTTACTCTGGTCGACGATGTCGCGGATCGCGTACGCCGTGGGCGTCGAAACCACGCCGGCCAGCAGGTCGACGTTGTCCTGCTCGATCAGCTTGCGCGCCTTGCGCAGCCCGATCTGCGGATCGACCTCCTCGTCCTCCTTGATCAGCTCCACCCGCCGCCCACCGGCCATGCCGCCGACGCCGTCGAAGTAGAGCTGCATACCGTTGGTGATGCTCTCGCCCAGCTGGGCGTACACCTGGGAATAGGGGAGGACCAGGCCAAGCTTGAGCGCCGCGTCGCTCGGCGGCTTGGCAGCCGGTGCCGCCTGCGCTGTCGGCTTCGCGTCAGCGGCCGGCTTGCTCTCCGCGGGCTTGCTTTCGGCCTGCTTGGACGCGGGATCCGCCTTCGGCTTCGCGTCCGCCGGCTTGCTCTCGGCCGGCTTGCTGTCCGCGGGCTTCGCCGGCGTTGACGGCTGGCCGCCACAAGCCTGGATCAGCGATCCACTTGCCGCGAGACCTGTGGCCAGGACGAACGATTTCAAGAACCGGCGTCGAGACGCCCGTGTGCTCCGCGACAGATCTTCGGACATCGTTCACCCTCCCCGTGTTGGCCCCGGATCGACCGGGCGGTGCTGGACTCGATTCGCTGCCAGGATAGCGAACGGGCGGCGGCGCGGCAACGTCTTGACAGAGAGAGGGCATCCTTATTCCGGTAACAGCGCTGTGGCTTCGATCTCGACGCGGGCCCGCTCCTCGAGGAGTGCCGTTACCTGGACCAGCGTCATCGCCGGGTAGTACGGGCCGATCACCTCGCGATAGGCCTGGCCGACCTCGACCAGCGCGGCGAGGTACTCCCGCGTGTCGATGACGTACCACGTCATCCTGGCGAGGTGCTCGGCCCGGGCGCCAGCCACGGCGAGTACGGCGACGATGTTGCCGAGCGCCTGCCGGACCTGGCCAGCAAAGTCGTCGGTCTCGAGCTCGCCGCGAGCGTTCCAGCCAATCTGGCCGGCGATGAAGATCGTTGTCCCTCGTCCAGCAATCCCGTTCGCGTAGCCCCGGGGATTGACCCAGCCCGCCGGCTGGAGGGTCCGCAACCCATGCTCCATGGTCACTCCTTGCCGCGGCCGGCGCGACGCTCTACCCTTGGCTCATTATGCTCGGGCCAGTACCCTTACGGTGACCCCGTCGAACGGCCAGCAAGCAATCGCACCACATTCGGCCCTGCCGCTCGACGGTCAGCACGCGGTCGTGACCGGCGCCAGTCGCGGGATTGGGGCGGGCATTGCTGACGAGCTCGGGCGGCTCGGATCAGCGCTGACCCTGATCGGCCGAACGCCGCGGCCCCTGGAAGATCGGGCCAACCGGCTGCGCGCCGCCCACAATTGCTCGGTCCAGGTGGTGGTGGCCGACGTCACGAGCCAGAACGAGGTTGCTCGGGCCTTCAAGACCGCGGCCGCCGCCTTTGGCCCGCCGACGATCCTGGTCAATAATGCCGGCGGGGCGCGAAGCGCGCCGTTCGCCCGGACTGACCCTGAGCTCTGGCAGGAGATGCTTGACCTGAACTTGACGAGCGCGTATGTCTGCATCCGGCACGTGCTGGCAGGGTTGCTTGCCACCGGCTCCGGGCGGATCGTCAATGTCGCCAGCACGGCCGGGCTGACCGGCTACGCCTACGTGTCAGCCTACTGCGCCGCCAAGCACGGTCTGGTCGGCCTGACGCGCGCGCTGGCCCAGGAGACGGCGCGCACCGGGGTGACCGTCAACGCGGTATGCCCGGGGTTCGCGGATACCGACCTGACCGCCGAGTCGGTCGCCACGATCGCCGCCCGGACCGCGCGGAGCCTGGAGCAGGCCCGCGCCGAGCTCGCTGGCCGCAACCCGCTCGGGCGCCTGATTCAACCCGAAGAAGTGGCGCAGGCGGTCGGCTGGCTGTGCTTGCCCACTTCTCGGGCGATCACCGGTCAGGCAATTGTCGTCGCCGGTGGCGAGCTAATGTAGCCACTCGCCCACGGCGCCGAAGTTCACAGCCACGACTGGAGGGATGGATGGACGCCGCGAACCTCACCACCGAGCATGTCGGATGGTCGACCGACCGTGGGGTGGCCACGCTGACGCTGGATCGACCGGGGCGTAAAAACCCGCTCACATTCGAGAGCTACGCTGAGATCCGCGACACCTTCCGGACTCTGGCATTCGCCGAGGACGTCAAGGCGGTCGTTTTGACCGGCGCCGGCGACAACTTCTGCTCGGGTGGCGACGTCCATGAGATCATTGGTCCACTGATCAAGATGAACATGCCCGACCTGCTGAAGTTCACCCGAATGACCGGCGACGTGGTCATCGCGATGCGGCATTGCCCCCAGCCGATCGTCGCCGCCGTCGACGGCGTGTGCGCCGGCGCCGGGGCAATCCTGGCGATGGCGTGCGATCTGCGGGTAGGGACGGCTCGGAGCAAGGTCGCGTTCCTGTTCAACCGCGTCGGCCTGGCCGGCTGCGACATGGGCGCGTGTGCGATCCTCCCGCGCATCATCGGATTTGGCCGGGCGGCCGAGCTGCTCTACACCGGCCGCTCGATGGCTGGCGAAGAAGCTGAACGCTGGGGTTTCTACAACCGGGTCTGCTCGCCTGACTCCGTCCTGGCGGAGGCGCAAGAACTGGCCCGCCAGCTCGCGGATGGCCCGACCTTCGCGAACGGGATCACCAAACGGATGCTCCACAAGGAGTGGGACATGGGTCTGGACGAGGCCATTGAGTCCGAGGCGCAGGCCCAGGCGATCTGTATGCAGACCGAGGACTTCGCCCGCGCGTACCGGGCGTTCGTCGCCCGTGAGCGGCCGGTGTTCGAGGGGAATTGATGGCTGATCGCGACTTCCTCGATTGGCCGTTCTTCGACCCGGAGCACCGCGAGCTGGCGCTCGGGCTCGAAGCATGGGCCGCGACGCAGATCGCGCCCTTCGAGTACCAGGAGGACGATGTCGACGCATTGTCGCGCCGCTTCGTTCGTGTGCTCGGCGAGGGAGGATGGCTGCGCCACTGTGTGCCGGCGGCCTTCGGAGGGGCTCGCGATCGGCTCGACGTCCGGAGCTTGTGCCTCGCGCGCGAGACGCTAGCGCGCGTTTCTGGACTGGCTGATTTCGCCTTCGCCATGCAGGGTCTGGGCAGCGGGCCGATCTCCCTGTTCGGCTCGCCCGAGCAAAAGGCCGCGTACTTGCCACCGGTGGCCCGTGGGGAACGAGTCGCCGCCTTCGCGATCTCAGAGCCGGACGCGGGCTCGGACGTGGCTGCGCTGGCCACAACGGCGCATCAGGATGGCGGCGGGTGGGTTCTCTCCGGCACCAAGACGTGGATATCCAATGCCGGCATCGCCGATCACTACGTGGTTTTCGCGCGAACCGGCGAGCCGACATCCGGCGCCAAAGGGCTGAGCGCATTTATCGTCGACGCCGCGCGGTGGGCCTGACCGTCAGCGAGAAGCTGAAAGTGATCGCGCCGCACCCGCTCGGGACGTTGCGCCTCGAGGAGTGTCGGGTGCCCGCGAGTCGCCTGCTTGGCACGCCCGGCGAAGGGTTCAAGATCGCCATGGCGACGCTTGACGTCTTCCGATCTACGGTTGGCGCGGCGGCGCTCGGCTTCGCCCGTCGAGCGCTCGACGAGGCGGTCGCGCGGAGCCTATCGCGGACGGCGTTCGGCCAGCCGTTGGCTCAGTTCCAGCTCACGCAGCAAAAGCTCGCCGACATGGCGATCGGCGTGGACGCGAGTGCGCTGCTGGTCTACCGCGCCGCCTGGACCCGTGATTGCCGGGCCGACCGGGTCACTCGCGAGGCGGCGATGGCCAAGCTGTTCGCCACTGAGGCAGCCCAGCAGATCGTCGACGCGGCCGTCCAGATCTTCGGAGCCCACGGCGTCATTTCGGGTGCGGCGGTCGAGCGCCTGTACCGCGAGGTTCGCACCCCCAGGATCTACGAGGGCACGAGTGAGATCCAGAGAGTGATCATAGCCGGCCAGCTCCTCGCCGATACGAGCAGCTAAGCCATGCGTCGCCGGTCGGCAGCGCGCCATAATGGCACCATCACGGCTCACCCGCCACGCGACAACGACGTTCGGAGGCTGGCTCATGCCTGAGACGACGATCGGGCGGACGGCACACCTGGATACGTTCGCCGGCGATCGCCTTCCGCCGCGCTCTGAGTGGCCAGTGATCGACCTCGCGGGCGTCCCGGAGCTGGACTACCCGCCACGCTTCAACATCGCCTCGGAGCTGCTCGACAGGCGCGTCGCCGCGGGCGGCGGCGACGCACCGGCGATCTACTTTGAAGGCCGCATCCTGACGTACCGCCAGCTCCTCGAGGACGCGAATAAGATCGCCCGCGTCCTGACTGAAGACGTCGGCCTCGTGTCGGGAAACCGCGTCCTACTGCGGGGCGCGAACAACCCGAGGATGGCCGCCTGCTGGTTCGGCGTCCTCAAGGCGGGCGGCGTGGTTGTGGCGACGATGCCGCAGCTGCGGGCGCGCGAGCTGCGCTATGTCCTGGACAAGGCGCGGATCGACGTAGCGCTCTGCGATGGTCGGCTGGTTGATGAGTTGGACAATGCGATCGGCGGAAACGGCCGCGCGCCGGTCCCGCTGATTCCATTCAATGCCGATGGGCCAGAGTCGCTCGAAGGGCGAATGGCCGGCAAGCGGGCTGACTGGGACAACGTCGACACCGCCGCGGAAGACGTTGCACTGATCGCGTTCACGTCCGGGACGACCGGCCAGCCCAAGGGCGCGATGCATCTCCACCAGGACATCCTGGCGAGCTGTGACACCTACTCGCGCTACGTGCTCGCTCCGGGACCGAGCGACGTGTTCTGCGGCACGCCGCCCCTGGCCTTCACCTTCGGACTGGGTCAACTCGTCTACCCGATGCATGCCGGTGGCTCGGTCGCACTGCTCGAGCGCCCGTCGCCCGAAGGGCTCCTCCAGCTTATTCAGGACAGTCGCGCGACAATCTGCTTCACCGCTCCGACCATGTACCGCGCATTGATCGACCTGCTCCCGAAGTACGACATCTCATCCCTCAAGAAGTGCGTCTCGGCCGGCGAAACGCTTCCGCTGCCGACCTTCGAAGCCTGGCGCGCGGCGACTGGCCTCGAGATCATGGACGGCATCGGCTCGACGGAGATGTTCCACATCTTCATCGGCAGCCCGCTCGGCGAGATTCGTCCCGGGGCGACCGGCCGCGCAGTCCCTGGCTACCGCGCCAGGGTGGTCGACGACGAGCTGAACGAGCTGTCGCCGGGAACGATCGGACGGCTGGCCGTGCAGGGGCCCACGGGCTGCAAGTACCTGGACGATCCGGAGCGCCAGAGAGTCTACGTCCAGGCCGGCTGGAACCTGACCGGAGACGCCTACACGATGGACGAGGACGGCTATTTCTGGTTCCAGGCCCGCGCCGACGACATGATCATCTCGGCTGGCTACAACATTGCCGGTCCAGAGGTGGAAGCGGTCCTCCTTGACCACCCCAAAGTCCGCGAGTGCGGGGTTGTCGCCGCGCCCGATCCGGGGCGCGGCTTCATCGTCAAGGCATATATCGTCCTGCGTGATCGGGCCGACGCGCATGCCGCGATGGTCGAGGAGCTACAAGCCTGGGTCAAGTCGCAGATCGCGCCGTACAAGTACCCGCGGGCGATCGAGTTCGTCGAGTCGCTGCCGCGGACCGAAACCGGCAAGCTCCAGCGCTTCAAGCTCCGTGAAATGGCATCGGAGAGCGCCGAGCGCGCGTAGGGGTTGACGATGAAGGTGGCGATTGTCGGTGGCGGGCCAGGCGGCCTGTACCTCGGCATCCTCCTCAAAAAGGCTGACCCGTCCCACGAGGTCACGATCGTCGAGCGCAACGCGCCGGGCGCCACATTTGGCTGGGGCGTGGTCTTCTCAGACGAGACGCTCGGATACCTCGAAGAGAACGATTACGATACCTACGTCGAAATCACCAATCAGTTCGCCAACTGGGACGCGATCGAGGTCCGCTATCGCGGCGAGGTAATCCGCTCAACCGGCCACGGATTCTCCGGGATTGCCCGCCGCCGGCTGCTCCAGATATTACAGGCGCGATCCCGAAAGCTCGGCGTCCAGGTCGAGTTCGACAGCGAGGTCAACGACCTCGATCGGTTTGCCAACTGTGACTTGATCGTCGCCTCGGATGGCGTCAACAGCAAGATCCGAGGATGGTATGAGGCGGACTTCAAGCCGACGATCGACACCAGGCGCAACAAGTTCGTCTGGTTCGGGACGACCCATCCTTTCGAGCGCTTCACGTTCAGCTTCCGCGAGACCGAGCACGGCCTGTTCTGGTGCCACGCCTACCGATTCGACCCGACCGCTAGCACCTTCATCGTCGAGTGCGACGACGAGACCTGGCGGCGGGCCGGCCTAGATCGGATGACTGAGTCCGAGAGCATGGCCTACTGCGAGCACGTGTTCGCCGAAGACCTGGAAGGACAGCCGCTGCTGTCGAACCGCTCGTTGTGGATCAGCTTCAACGTCGTCAAGAACGAGCGCTGGTATCACGACAACATCGTCTTGCTTGGCGACGCTGCCCACACCGCGCACTTCTCGATTGGCTCCGGGACGAAGCTGGCGATGGAGGACGCGATCGCACTGACGGATGCGCTGCGGCGCTGCCCGAACGTGCCGACAGCCCTCGCCGAGTACGAAGAGGAGCGGCAGTTCTTCGTCGAGCGCTTTCAGAAGGCGGCGCTCGAGAGCCTGACCTGGTTTGAGCACGTCGGGCGGTATGCCCGATTCGACCCGCTTCAGTTCGCCTTCAGCCTGCTCACCCGAAGCCGCAAGATCTCTTACGAGAATCTCAAGGTGCGCGACCCGGCGCTGATCGAGGGAGTTGACGCCTGGTTTGACAAGCGGACGGTCGAGCCGGTCGGCACCGGCCGCCGGCCACGACCGCCGATGTTCACGCCGCTCGAGCTTCGCGGGCTGCGCCTGCCCAACCGTGTCGTCGTGTCGCCAATGTGCATGTACTCCGCCGTGGATGGCACGCCGAACGAGTGGCACTTCGTGCACCTGGGAAGCCGCGCCGTCGGTGGGGCCGGGCTTATCATCGCCGAGATGACCGACGTCTCGCCCGAGGCGCGGATCAGCCCCGGCTGCGCCGGCATCTACACGCCGGAGCATGCCGAGGCCTGGCGGGGGATTGTCGACTTCGTCCACCGCCGGTCTGAAGCCAAGATTGCGCTGCAGCTCGGCCACGCCGGCCGCAAGGGCGCGACCAAGCTGATGTGGGAGGGGATGGACGAGCCCCTAGAGGCGGGTGGGTGGCCGCTCCTCTCGGCGTCGCCGATCCCGTACCTGCCGCACAGCCAGGTCCCAAAGGCGATGGACTGGGCTGACATGGACGCGGTCCGCGAAGACTTCGTGCGCGCCGCCGGGCTGGCGCTGGACGCTGGGTTCGACATGCTCGAAGTCCACTTCGCCCACGGGTACCTGCTTTCGAGCTTCATCTCGCCGCTCACGAACCTCCGGACCGACCAGTACGGCGGTCCACTCCACAATCGCCTGCGCTACCCGATGGAGATCTTCGACGCCGTCCGGAGCGTCTGGCCAGAAGACCGCCCAATGTCGGTGCGCATCTCGGCGACTGACTGGGTGCCCGGCGGGATCACCGGCGACGACGCAGTCGAGATCGCCCACGTGCTCAAGGTGCACGGGTGCGACATCGTCAACGTCTCCGCCGGCCAGACGACGACTGACGCGCAACCGGTCTATGGGCGGATGTTCCAGACGCCGTTCAGCGACCAGGTGCGCAATGAGGCCGGGATCCCGACGATCACCGCCGGGGCGATCACGACCCACGACGAGGTGAACAGCATCCTGGCCGCCGGCCGAGCCGACCTCTGCGCTCTGGCCCGTCCGCACCTACGCGACCCATACTGGACCCTCCACGCCGCCCAGATGCAGGAGTACTACGACCTGCAGTGGCCCGTGCAGTACGAGGCCGTCCAGCCCGCGCCGCGCGAGCCGCTGCGGTTCCTGACCGACCCCAAGAAGGCCGCCGAGCGCATCGAGGCCGAGCGGCGCGCCCTTCGCCGCCGCGTCTGGGAGCTGGAGCGAGAGCTTGAAGCTCTCCGTGCCGACGGCCACGCCGGTAATGGTGCCTCCGCGCCAGAAGTGGTGGTTCGGACGCGCACGGGCGGGAGGACACGTCTCTAGGCTGGTGCCGAAAGCATCCCGCACGGGAGGTCATGGGAGGTAGTAGCTGGCGAAGTGCTCGGGGGTGACACCCGGGATGCGCGTGGCTGCCCCCGAGTACACCCCCGGAGAGATCAGGGCTGGCGGGCCTCGTTGAGGAATGCAAGCACGCCGCTCGCTATTCCGCGGGCGGCCGCGTCCGGGTTATCCAGCAACAGGGCGCGATCGGACGCGCTGGTCAGGAAGCCCGTCTCGACGATCGCCTGGGGCACGCCCGGCGCCACCGCGTGGCAGTAGCGCCGCGAGTTGAAGGCATAGTAGTAGCGCATGCGGAGGGTCACGTGCTCGTCGTCGCGACGCAGCCCGGTGGCCGGACCGTAGGCAGCATTCAGCGCGGCGACCAATCGATCGTCGTGCTCGGGTATCGAGCTGAAGCCGGGCCGAGCGACTTTGAAGCCACTGGTGACGCCAGCCGGGTCCCCGTCGGCGTGGATCGAGATAAAGGCGTGCGCTCAGTAGCGTGGCGGGACGGCCGTCGGCAGGATGTCCACCTCGACACCAGCAGCTTGCAGGAGCACCCTGGCGCGGCGTGCGAGGTCCAGGTTGACCTCCCACTCCTGCTTGCCGCCGCCGCTGGTCCCGTGCTGGAGTCGACGCAACTCCTCGGGCGCCTGCTCGACGAGCCAGTGGCCGGCCTGCAGGCCGACCCGTTTGATGCCGGGCGGATTCCAGAGGGGAGTCGGTGGCAGAGGCTCGCGGAACCCGGCCCATCGTTCTGGACCAGCCGTACCCGGCGCCGGCAATGGCGGAGGCGGTGGTCGGTTACATGCGTCGTCGTCGGCCACGGTGACTGCTGTCAACGCGTCCGTGGCAGTGCGCCCGTCCTCCACCGGCGATGCCGATTGGTCGCCAGGCGAATGTGCTTCGGACCAACCCGTCTCGGGCTGAAGCGCGACTTCGCGCGGCTGGTCGGACCCCCCTTCGGTCGCGGACGCGGCGCTATCAGCACCGATGTCGGTGGCCGGCCCAGATGCCAGGGGCGGCCGCGGCGGGTCCTGTCCGGCCTGCGCCACCGATCGGCTCGCGTCGAGAATCGGCTCGGTTCGGCTCGCGAGCGGGCCCGCGGCCGCTGCCGCGGGATCCGTCCGCGCCTGCACCGGGTTCCGATCGCACGCGGAGGATGCGAGCGCGATGGCGGCGCACACGCCGAGCCAGGTCCGGTAGGTGCGGGTCGAGCGTCGCTGCGTCATCGCGGAAGCTCAAGGCGGGTTTGGATCATTGGGTTCCCCATCATGATACGGAACGGCCGGCGATCGATGGCGTTGCGCGCGGGCGCGGCGATATCCCCGAGGCCCGCATGGTCTCGGGGGCGTGATTGGAATCGGTAGAGCAGCGGCGCCAGATGGGCACCAGACAGCAGCGGCAAGGGCAGCGTCTCCCCACGGCAAAGAAGCTCAGTCCGTGCGCCGGTCGACCACGCGCACCGCCTTGCCCTCACTCCGCGGGACCTCGCCCTCGGCGAGGACGTGGACGGTCATGGTCAGCCCGGTTTCGTCACGCAGTGCAGCCTCAGCCCGCTGGCGTAGCCCTTCGGCGTCGACACCGTGGCCGGCCGGCTCGCACGTGACGGTCAGCTCGTCCAGCATCGAAGGGGCACGGTCGACAAAGAGCTGGTAGTGCGGTGCCGCGCCGTCGACGCCGAGAAGGATGCGCTCGACTTCAGACGGGTACAGGTTGACCCCGCGAATGATCAGCATGTCGTCGCGACGGCCGCGCAGCCGCGCCATCCGCGCGGTCGTGCGGCCACAGCGGCACGGCGCGACGTCGAGTGCCGAAATGTCGCCCGTACGGTAGCGCACCAGCGGGAGCGCCTCCTTGGTGAGTGTGGTGAATACAAGCTCGCCTTCCTGGCCCGGTGCCAGCGGCTCGCCAGACTCGGGCTCAACGACCTCGACGAGGAAGTGATCCTCCTGGACGTGCGCTCCACGACGCTCTTCGTGGCATTCGGCCGACACACCGGGACCGACGATCTCGGACAGCCCGTAGATGTTGATCGCCATGAGGCCGAGCCGGCGCTCGATCTCGGCTCGCATCTGCTCCGTCCATGGCTCGGCGCCGAAGAACCCAACGGCCAGGTTCAAGGTTGCAGGATCGACGCCCTGCTCGGCGATGGTCTGGGCGATATGCAGTGCGTACGAGGGCGTGCAACAAAGGACCTCGGCGCGAAGATCCTGCATCAGCATGACCTGCCGCTGGGTCAGGCCGCCTGAGATTGGCACGACGGTGCAGCCGAGCAGCTCGGCGCCCTGTTGGAACCCGAGCCCGCCAGTAAAGAGGCCGTAGCCATACGCGTTGTGCATCATCATCCCCGGTCGGGCGCCGCCGAGCGCCAGGCCCCGCGCCATCACCTCCGACCAGACCTCGAGGTCGCCGCGCGTGTAGCCGACGGTTGTCGGCTTGCCGCGCGTCCCGCTGGAGGCATGGACCCGCGCGAGCAGCTCGCGCGGGACTGCAAGCAGCCCAAACGGGTAGTGTTCGCGCAGGTCGGCCTTGGTCCAGAAGGGCAGTCCGCGGAGGTCGTCGAGCGACCTCAGGTCACTAGCCGACTCGATGCCGGCCGCGCGCATGCGCGCCGCCTGAGCCGGAACCGCGCGCAGCAGCAGCGAGATGGTCCCACGGAGTCGCTCCAGTTGGAGCGCCCGGAGCCGCTCACGGGGGAGCGTCTCGGCTTCCGGGTTCCAGATCATAGCGCCCCTCCGCGGGCGCCATCTCGGGAGGCGACCCGGGGTGAACAGACTAGTGGGTCAGTTCTCATGCGCAGAGCCGTTCATACGTTGAGCGGCGACGAGTGCTACGTGATTGGGGGCATCGGTCGCGCTGACCAAGAGCATCGAGGTGTGCTCTCGAGTTGCAGAACCAGGGAGCAGTTGTTGGGTCAGGTTCATCGCGGCCGTGGTTCGGCGCAGGCGCTTGCGCATGCGCGGATTCACTCAAGGCGGACGAGGGCGGACGGTCAGGGTGGAAGGACGAGCGGATTGCGACGGCCCTCGACGTCAGCGTTCCGACCGTGGAGCGGGTGCGCAAGCAGTACGTGGGGAAGCACGGAGGTGGTCAGCGTCGAGCGTTGCGGGCCTACAAACCGCGGAAGCTCGATGGTGCCCAGGAAGCGCAGCTCATCGCCCTCGCCTGCTCGGCACCGCCCAAGGGTCAGGCGGGGGTGGAGCCTGCAGTTGCTGGGCCCGGGCAGATGAGTGGCGCTGTACGACAGGCTCGACGGGTTTCGTACGAACGATCCGCGGACGCTCAAGCAGGCTAGAGCCGTGGTTGAAGGCCCAATGGTGCATCCCGCCCAAGCAGAGCAGCGGATTCGTCGGATGGAGGACGTGCTGGATGTGTACTGCCGTCCATACGATCTCGCGTTCCACAAGTCTGCATGGACGAGACGAACAAGCAGCTCCTGGGGGAGGTTCGGCCGCCCAGGCCCGGATACAGCTGCCCGGGCCATCCCGCCTACATCGACAACGAGTACCGACATTTCGGCACGGCCAACCTCTTCCTGTTCTGCGAGCCGCTGCGTGGCTGGCGACAGGTGAAGGTCACCGAACGGCGAACCAAAGCCGACTGGGCGGTAGCGTCCCGGGAGCTGGTCGACGTCGAGCTATCGGAGGCCGAACGGATCGTGCTGGTCATGGACAACCTCAATACCCACACTCCCGCGTCGCTTACGAGGCCTTCCAGACGGCCGAAGCCAAGCGCCCTGGCCGGACAAGCTCGACATCCATCCCACCCCCAAGCATGGCGCAGCTGGCTCAACATCGCCGAAATCGAGTTGAGCGTCCTGGCGCGTCGATGCCTGGACCGGATCGGCGCAGCCTCGCGGCTGCCCACGAGGTCGCGGCCCGCAGCGGAAGCCGACCAGAACGCCAGCCAGCGTGGCGTCGACTGGCGCTTCTCCACCGCCGACGCTCGCGTCAAGCTCAAGCGCCTTTACCCATCGCGACTAACGTGACAGTCTACTAGCCCCAAGCGCATGTCCAGTGTCGACGGCATTAAACCAACACGCGATGATCGGTTACGGCGAAGCCCCGCTCCACGAGGAGGAGGCTTCTTGAATACTGGGGCGGGCCCGAGGGGATTCGAACCCCCGATCTCGGCCTTGACAGGGCCGCATGTTAGGCCACTACACCACGAGCCCTCGGCAAGCGCCATTTTAGCATACGCTGCGCGCGCGTGCACTAGGCGAGCAGGGCAATGAGCCATGGCTCGCCTCCAGCCGGGTTCGCGGTCTGGCACGCGACAACGCGTGCGCTGCACGAGGGGGGCGGGAAATCCTCCAGGCCGCCAACCCGGCGCGGTCAGGCGGGATGGTCATCGGGCAGGAGCGAGGTGCTGGTGTCATTGCGGGGGAGCCAGCGGTCCTGTTCGACAGCGGTCAGGAAGTCGAGCAGCAGCTGGTTGAACAGCGCCGGCTCTTCCAGGTTGAGCGTGTGACTCGTTTTCGGCAGGACTGCCAGCCCAGCGTTGGGCAACGTCCGCTTCATGAACAGCGCCGGTTCAAGGCACAGATCGTCCTCGTCGCCGACCATGATCAGCGTGGGCACCTGGACAGCGGGGAGCTCGTGACCGACATCGTAGATCGTCTTGCGCTTGACCTGAACCTCGCGCAGCGTAGCGGCCGAGCCGGGGCCAGAGTGCTGAGCGAGCAGGTCGCGGAACTCGGCCCAGCCCTGGGGATCCTTTTGCAGGAAGCGCTGGCGCGACGAGCCGCGCCCGTAGAGGTCGGCGGCCTTGGCCGGACCGTCACGCTCGAAGAGCTCCGCCGAGGCGCTCGCGTCACGCACGAACTGATCGTGGTTCGTGCTTCCGTAGCCGGCGCCGGCGACGGTCAGGCTGCGGCAGACGTCGGGATGGGCGATCCCAAGCTTGAGCGCCACCGAGCCACCCATCGACAGGCCCACGACGTGAGCGCGATCGATCCCGAGCGCGCGGATCAATCCGTAGGTGTCCTCGACCGACAGCTCTTCCGAGTACTGGCCAGGGTCGCTCGGCACGGTTGAGGGGGGGTAGCCGCGGGCGTTGAAGGCGATGGTCCGGTAGCGGCGAGCAAAGAACCGGACCTGTGGGGCCCAGCTTCGATAGTCGCCGGCAAACTCGTGACAGAAGACCAGTGGCTGGCCTTCGCCCACTTCCTCGTAGTACAGCTCGACCCCGTTGACCGTCACGCTCGGCATCGTCCTGCCCCTCCACAGACGCGCTAAGGATAGCGATCCTCGCGCTGGGGTGCCCGCGACGGATGCGATCGACCCCGCTAGGCTCGAGGCGCGCCGATGGCTCGCAGTCGGCCGCCGCCAACCTCGACCGAGCGGACCCGCATCGGACGCCGCGCGAACTGACGGTCGAACTCGGCCTGGAGTGTCTGTTCGATCCTCTCGCGCACGGCGTCCGGCATCGGTGCTCCGGCAACGCGAGCATCCGTGACGCGGACAACTGGCCGCCCGTCTCCGCTCGGTGCGACCTGCCCGACGACGGTGAACGGCGCGCCGGCCGCACCTACCCTGGCATCGCCGCCAATCTGGACCTGGCCGTTTCGGAGCGACGCCGTGAAGCGCTCGACGGCCGCATCGCCGATGGGGGTAGCGCCGAGCCCCTGACCAGCCAGCCTGGCATTCAACTCGCGGGCCAGCTCCTCCTCGCCGATCTCGAGGGCCACCTCACCGCGCGCCACGTCTGCCTGAGCTTGCGGCGCGGTATCCCTCGCGCCGGCGGCGGAGACACCGTTCGGCTGGCCTGGGCGATCTGCACTGACGCCGAATGCGGAGCGCCCGATGAGGCCGATGGCCAGGCCGCCGACGAGGGCGGCCAGCAAAACCAGGACGATCAGCAGAGCACGCATCGGAGGGACGGCGCTGTGATCACGCCGGAATCGTAGCACAGGCGGCTCGCCGTCCCCGCGGGTCACGGGCTCCTGCCGTGTACAATCAGTGGCAGCAGGGCCGGTGCCGGTGGCGTGCGTTGTGGCCACGTTGATCCACGCTCGACAGCGTGATCTCCCGAGACGGGCGCCATGACTCTAGGAGGCATCCAGGATGACCGCGATCGGTGCCGAGCGTTACCGCGAGCTGCTTTCTCGGCGCGCCGCGCGGGGCTCACGTGCCAACTACGGCGGCATCGCACCCACCTACCAGCTCGGGAGCGGCAAGCCGGATCCCGCCTCGTTCCCCAAGCACGAGCTTGTCGTGGCGATGGCCGACGTCATGGAGATCGAGGGAGATGACGCCCTGACGTATGGGGCGCTCTACGGCTGGGACGGCCTCCGCGATCTTGTCGTCCACAAGTACAACGTCCTCGAAGGCCTCAAGCTGGAGCGCGACAACGTGCTCCTCACTAACGGCTCGAATGATGCGATCGGACTCATCATCCAGGCGTTCGTCGACGAGGGTGACCCCATCATCTGCGAGGCGCCGACCTTCATGGCCACGATAGGCGCGTTTCGCCGTCAGGGTGCCGACCTGCTCGGCATTGAGCTGGACGACGAGGGCCTTCGGACCGACCTCGTCGCCGAGCGGCTCGCGGCGTTGCGGGAGGCCGGCCGACGCTGCAAGCTGATCTACACGATCCCGACCTTCCAGAATCCGGCCGGGCCGACGATGTCGGAGCGGCGGCGTCGCCACCTGGTGAAGCTGGCCCGCGAATATGAGGTCATGATCCTCGAAGACGATGCCTACGCCGAGTTGCGCTACGATGGTCAGCCCCAACCGTCAATGTACAGCCTGGACGACGCGGGCTTCGTCGTCCGCACCGGAACGGTGTCCAAGATCCTGGGAGCCGGCTTCCGGCTCGGATGGGTCATTGCGCCACCGATGCTGCTCGGGTACCTCTCGGCCTTCAACTTCGGCGGCGGCATCTCGCCGCTGGCCAGCCGTATTTGTGCCTATTATTTGAAGGACCACTTGGAACCGCACATCCGCGAGCTGATCGACATCTACCGCGCCAAGCGCGACTCGATGCTCGAGGCGCTCCAACAGGGCCTGGGCGATACCGACGCCGCCTGGAGTCGTCCCGAGGGCGGGTTCTTCATCTGGGTGAAGCTGCCGAGCGGCACCGACCCGCAGCGCGTCTCGGAGCTGGCGGACGCGGCGAGTGTCGGCTACGTTTCAGGCACGATGTGCATGCCCAATGGCGGCGGTGAGGACCACATCCGCCTGGCCTTCAGCTACGACCAGCCCGAGCAACTCCGAGAAGGTACGCGACTGCTTTGTGAAGCGATCAAGCAGGCGGGGGTGGGCGTGTCCAGCGGCACCACCTTCTGATAACATTCGGGAGCCCACGGCATCCGGCGACGTGGCCAAGTGGTTAAGGCGGGGGTCTGCAAAACCCCTATCGGCGGTTCGAATCCGCCCGTCGCCTCCGATAAGCGCTCGCACCAGATAGGGTGAAGGGCTCTCCTCTCCCCTCGTTAGCAACGGTGTTAGCAACAACGTCACGGCGCAGCCTCATCGGCCAGGTTTTCGCCGCTGATTGTGGATGGAGTAGCCGGCGCGAGCAGGGCATCGAAGCGCTCGGCTGCCCCGCGGAGCGCCTTCGGGACCTTGCCGATATACAGGTCGGCCGTTGTACTCGCCCGGGCATGCCCCAGGGTGCGCTGTATCACCACCAGGTCCTCGCCCTCGTCGGCCATCAGGGTGCCCTTGCTGTGGCGGAGGTCGTGCATCCGTAGCGGATGCTGCCCGTTGCCCTCGAGCCCGATCGTCTTGAGCATGCTGTGCCAGGCCTCGTTTACGTGGTTCTCGCGGAGCGGTCCGCCTAGGCTGTTGGGAAAGACCAGGTCGCGCTCGCCCCAACGATCGCCGGCGACGAGTCGCAGCTGCTCGACCTGCGCGCGCTGATGCGTCAGGGCAAGCGCGACCCAGCCGGTCAGCGGAACGTCTCGGCGCCCAGCGTCGGTCTTGGTCTGCCGGTCGATCGTCAGGACAACGCGCTCACCGTCCCAGTAGCGGTTGACGATCTGGCGGAGATGCGCGATACCGACACCCACGTTGACGTCCTGCCAGCGGAGTCCGGCGGCCTCGCCGAAGCGGACGCCCGTGCCGAGGATGAATGTCCAGAGCGCGCCATACCGGTGCTCGCCGATCGCCAGCAGCAGCGCCTTCGCCTCAGTCACCGTGAGTGTTCGGGCTTCGTACTTCCGGGGCCTGGGCGCCTCAACCAGCTCGGTGGCGACCTGACTGACCAGGCGGCGTCACGCCCGCCCACCCAGTCGTGGCATGGCCT
>JAUJPG010000024.1:0-14185 GCA_030447245.1 Chloroflexota bacterium
GAAAGCAGCGCGGTTTCGTACTTGAGGAACTCGGCCAAGTGTTGATACGTCTCCCGCACTGGCCACGCCGAGACGTTCGCCTGAAAGACCTTCCCGTCCCTCCCCCAGGCCGCCTTTGGCCAGGCAGCCCCATCGCGCAGCGTCGCATCCCAGGCGTCGTATGGCTCCGGCGTCCGGAGCCGCTCCCCCACCCATCTGGCGACGGGCACGCTGACGGCGTTCCCCACGAGCTTCCAGCGCGGCCCCTTGCGCGCCCTCGAATCACCCACCGACGGAAGCGTCCAGTCCGCCGGTAAGCCCTGGAGCCGCTCTGCGTCTCGGATGTCCGGCGTCACGATCTCTGGCCGGGGCCGCATCCAAATCCCTGGTGGGGATGGGATTCCTATAGTCGACCCACCCTTCAACGTCGGAACGGCATCGACCGCCCAGCCGAGGCCAGTGTACCCTTCGGTCCAGTAGAAGCCGCACGCTAGGTCCGGTTGGCTGACTTCCTCACCCGGCCCAGCATCCCCAACCAGGAGTACGTCTCGCGGATCGGCCTCCCGCGCTGCTAGCATCAAGACCCGCTGTCGCCGCTGCGGCAGCCCGAACGCTCGCGCATCAACCACTCGGTAGGCCCACTGATAGCCCCGCCGCTCCAGCTCCACTGTCAGGAACCGCATCGCCTTCCCGCGGTCCAGGTGTAGCATGAACGGCACGTTTTCAAGTAGCAACCATCGCGGGCTCCTGCCGGTCCGATCGGCGTGGTCGAGCAGCCGGAACACGTGCCCGACCAGGCTGGACTGCTGCCCAGCGATCCCGTTCGTCCGCCCAGCCTGGCTCAGATCTTGGCAGGGGAACCCCGCCGCCACGAGGTCGACCCTCGGCAAGGCCTCCAGTTCCCGAACGTCCGGTACGAGCTCGATACCGGGTAGATGTGCCCGAAGCACTGCCTGTGCGCCCGGATCGATTTCACACAAGAGGACGGTCCGGTGGCCGGCTTCGTGGAGCCCGACCTCGATCCCACCGATTCCGGCAAACAAGCCTGCGACCGTGAGTCCCCGCTCGGTCTCATCCAGCCCTTGTTCCGGCCCACTCATCAGATCGTGCGATGCCTTCGTCTGGCTCATTCGGGCCTCTCTACGGGCAACATTCCACGGGCAGTGTATGCCTAGGGTCCCAGCACGCCGCACTACAATGGCGTCACCACACTTTAGAACTGATGTGCGAGCCTGTCCAGCGCACGGCTTGAGGTGGCAACTCCACGTCCGCGATTAGGTAGCCATGGCTCGCGAATGTCCTGTTCGCCACCATGTGCCCGGACGGCGCCACTGCGCGTGGGCTAAACGCCACCCAATGAGTCACTCCCGAGGCTGCCCGACATCCGCTACCGATTCCCCAGTTGGGTGCGCCGACGGCTCTCCAGGAACCGGTCGAGGTCTTCGCGCTTGAAGCGGAAGCCGCCGCGGTTTCCGAGCTTGGCGGCCGGGATAGCCCCTTCGCGGGCCCAACGCCGCATAGTGTCCAAATGTACGCCAAGGTATCGGGCCGCCTCGGGTGTCCGCATCCACTCCACTTGATGTTCCACAGGCTAATCTTATTGGAGCGTGTTAAATTCGATCAAGCAAGGTTGGAGCGACCCGACGCACGCAATCACTTACAGCATGTCTCAAGCCCTCGGGCCATGTCAGAAGTACGCGCCCGGACTTGGAGGTGCGGTGGGGTGCATTCGAGGAGAAGGCGAAATTGGAAACACGCTATTTGAGGTCGTGTCGCTGCGCGAGGTCCGCGTACCCTGCCAGCACCTCGTCGGGCACGGGATCGCCGCGCCGGAGCGCCTGCTCGACGGCGAAGCGATGGCCGGCGTCGGCCGTCTCGGCCGGGCTCCAGCCCGGCTCGTAGACGAAGCGCGGACCGCCGTGGCTCGCGGCCAGCTCGTCGGCCCGCGCCCACGCAGCGGCGGCCGTGTCGAAGACCTCGTCCTCCAGGGGGGTATATGACATCCCTGGTGCGTCTGACTGCGCGACAACCCACCCATCAGGGTGCGGGTGGACGCCGTAGAGGGGACGCGGGTACTCCTCCTTGGGCAACCCGCCGGCGATGGACGCGGCCTTGCTGTTGACCCACTTGCCGCGCTTCTGCCCGATAATCTGGTAGACCTCGGGGCGCATGATCGACGGGTCGCGAACCCACGGTTCCTCAACGACGGCGAACGCCTGCACCTTGCGCCGCTGCCCGCGCATCCGTCGCAGGTCGGCCACCACGTCGGCGGGCCACCCCTCGCCGGCTCTCCACGCGGCCGACTCCTCGGGCGTCAGGACGGTGATGATGTCGAAGTCGCTGTCGGGCTGCTGCGCCCCACGAACCCTCGATCCTGCGACCTGCCAACGTCCCTCGCGCGTCGCCTCTCGCCACTCGTCGTGGGTCATTTGCCACGGCTGCACGTCTCCCATCGGTCCACCTCGTCGCGTGATAGTAGCCCCCTTCCCCATGGACTCACTCCCAGTGTCCCGAGCGCCGTGAACCCGCTCGGCGCGGTAACAGGGTGTCTCCAAACCTGTCTCCGTGCCATGCTCGAACCACACGACCTTGAGAGACAGGCCGCCCACCTCCGGTTTCTCCCGAGGTTTTGAAACACCCCGTGAGACCTTCACTCATCTGTCAGCATTCATGGCGATCGTTGCATGGTCTGGTCTCCCGTGCGAAAGGCCTGCCGGCGCTACTCGGCCCTGCGGCTCTCAAAACTTCGGTCCAGGTCCTCGCGCCTCAACTAAAGCCCGCCCCGGTTGCCCAGCTTGGCGGCTGGGATTACGCCGTCGCGCGCCCAACGCCGCATGGTGTCGAGATTCACGCCCACATACCGGGCCGGCTCAGGGGTCCGCATCCATCCCGCCTACCTCTCCATAGCTAGATCTTATTAGATCGTGTTAGAATAAATCAAACCGCGAATGGAGCGTGCTGATGCGAGCAATCGTCTACGCGCGAGTCTCTACCGATGCCCAGGAGCGGGACGGCACGTCACTAGACACCCAGGAGCAGGCCTGCCTGCAGTTCGCCAGGGAGCAGGGCTGGTACGTCATCGAGGCGATTCGCGACGCGGCCAGCGGGTTTTCGCTCGACCGGCCGGGCATCGAGACCCTGCGCCGACTGCTGCGAGCTGGCGCGGTTGACGTGGTCGTCGCCTACGCCGTGGATCGGCTCTCGCGCAACCAGAACCAGATCGGCGTCCTGTTCGACGAGGTCCAGCAGGCCGGCGCGCGCCTGGAGTTCGTGACCGAGCGGTTCGAGGACACGGCGGTCGGGCGCTTCGTCCTGGCGGCGCGGGCGTTCGTCGGTGAGGTCGAGCGCGAGAAGATCGTCGAGCGGACGACCCGAGGCAAGCTCGAACGGGCACGGTCGGGCCGAATCCCGCAGGCCTTCGGGCGCGGGTGCTATGGCTACGTCTACCAACCCGAGATCGGCCAGCGCGAGATCGAACCATTCCAGGCCGAGGTCGTCCGCCGGATCTTCCGACGGCTCTCCGAGACGCGGAGCTTCTCGGCCGTTTCGAACGAACTGAACGACGAGGGCATCACGGCATTCGATGGGGGCCGTTGGTACCCGATCACGATCCGTCGACTGGTCCAGAACACGTCCTATACGGGACGCCTGGTTTACCGCCGGACGAAGTGGAGCAAGGTGCGCGGCAAGGACGGGAAGAGCCGTCGACGGCCGGTCGAGCGACCCGTCGAGGAGCAGGTCGAGATCCACGGCGCCTCGCCCCGGATTATCGACGATGCGCTGTGGAACCGCGTGCAGGACGTGCTGGACGATTCATCGCGCCGGCCGAAGCATACGGCCCTCCGTCCGTACCCACTGCGCGGCCGACTTCGGTGCGGGGTCTGCGGATCGGCGATGGTGGGCCAGAGCATGTCGGCGAAGGGTCGAGATTACCGCTACTACGGCTGCCGTCACATTTACGATCGCCGCACCGGCCATGACTGCTCGTCGCGCTACGTCCGTGCGGATCGACTCGAACAGGGCCTTTGGAGCGAGGTACGCGAGATCCTGACGCAGCCGTCGGTGATCCTGCACGAACTCATGCGGCGCGACGATGAGCCCGTGGACTCGCAGGAGCTTGAGTTGCTCGACAAACGCGTCGGGTCGCTGGTCGACCGCGAGCGACGGCTGGTGAAGCTCTTCAGCTTCGGCGAAGTCGACGAGGCGGTCGTCCGCGACCAGCTCATCGAGATCCGACGGGAGCGGAGCGTCCTTGAGGAACGACGGGGGGCCCTGACACGGGCGAGCGAGCCGCCTCCCATCGGGATCGACGAGAAGCAGCTCGCTCAGGTCTGCGATGAGGTCGGACGGTGGCTAGATCAAGCCGCTGAGTCAGACCGCCAACTCGCGCTCGAAGCACTCCAGATTTCGGTCGTCGCGACACCAGACCGGGCAACGGTCAGCGGCGTCATCCCGGTCGAGCACGCGGAGTTTTTCATCTTGCAACATGCATCGGCATGATGACGTGCAGGTAGCCGTTCGGGCCGTCGGCGGGGCGGAGGATGCCGGGGCTGGCCGGGCCGGTGACTTCGAGGTAGGTGTTCTGGGTGTCGAGGGCCTCGAGGGCGTCACGGAGGCAGCGGCCGTTGAAGGCGACGTGCTGGGCCTCGCCCTCCACGCTGGCGTCGACGTCGCCCGTGTTGTCGCCAATCTCGGCCGACGTGGAGGTTATGGTGACCTTGCCAAGCTCGATGCTCGCGTCGCCTTCCGGCGGGACGAGCTGCAAGCGGACGATCATTGAGTTGTCCCGCGCGAAGACCTGGGCGGCCTTGGTGGCTCGCAGGAAGTCGGCCGTCTGGAGCGTGACCCGCGTCTTGGCATCCTTCGGGATGATTCGGTCGTAGTCCGGGAACTGGCCCTCGATCAGCCGCGACACGATCTCGGCGCCCTTGTGGCGGAACAGGATCTGGTTGCGGTCCGGCGTCGTCGCCACCTCGACGCGCTCCTCGTCGTCGTCCGAGAGCCCGCGCGCAACCTCCGCCAGCGTGCGGGCCGGCACGATCGTCGACAGGTCCAGCGGCTCGCCCGCGGACTCGCCCCCGAGATCGGCCAGGTCGAGCTTGCGGACCGCCAGGCGGAAGCCGTCGGCGGCGGCGAGCGTCAGTTTGCCCTCCTTGGCAACGAGCAGCACCCCGGCCAGCACCGGGCGGCTGTCGTCCTGGGCGGCGGCGAAGACGACCTGCTGGATCGCCTCTTTGAGCGCCGGCGCGCGCAGGCTCAGGCTGGTCCCCCCACTGACGGTCGGAATCGGCGGAAAGTCCTCGGCGTCGATCCCGCTGATATTCGCCTCGAAGCGGCCGCACGTGAGATGCGCCTTCTTGCCTTTCAGCGCAAGCTCCAGCGGCTCGCCCGGGTTCAGCAGCCCGACATAGTCGATCAGCAGGCGGGCCGGCAGGGTGATCGCTCCCTCTTCGTCGACTCTGGCGCCCACCCAGCAGCTGACCGCCAGCTCGAGGTTGGTGGCCGCCAGCTTGAGTCGCCCGCCCTCGGTCTGGAGCAGGACGTTGCTCAGCACCGGCAGGGTGCTCTTGCTGGAGACGGCGCGCCCGACGGTCGCGAGCCCCTCGCCTAGCTTTTCAGGCAGGCAGGTGAGTTTCATCCGGGTGGCCTCCTCAGCTCGGCGCCCCCCAATGGGGCCGGTCCATGATAATCGCGGCCCTCCACCGGTCACAGGCATGTCCTCCGCACGACTCTGGCTGTTTCGGGTGCTTCTCTCCAGGAGGGCAGATCCGGGAGGCTCGAAGGGCCGCGATCGTCGCTCCAGGAAGGCCGCCTGGAGTGGACCGGCCCCGGAGAGCTCCAGTGGAGCCCTCCGGGCCGCGGATGTCGCGCGGGGCGTTCCGCTCGCCCCTGCCGCGGGGCTCGGTTCGTCATCTCTGATACTGTTTGGCCCCCCTCCTCACCGTCTGGCATGATTGCCTCGCGCATGCACAACGTTTGCACGGCGGGCGACAACGACCCGCCGCGGAGGAAGACAGGGATGTTCGGACACCAATTCTGGCGCTTCGGCCGCTTGCTGATCCTGATTGCCGTCGTGGCGATCGGAACGGCCGGCTGGGCCAGCGCAGCGTCGCCAAGCGGCCCGTCGGTCGCGTTGGCGAGCGTGGCGGCCGACTCGAACGAGAACGAGGAGGACGACGACAACGACAACCAGGACCAGGGTGAGCTGGAGGGTCAGGTTCTGGCAGTCCAGTGCCCGCTTGCGCGCGGCAGCCGCCCCGACGTCGCCGCGGTGTGTGCAGACCTGCCGGAAGGGTTCGTCATTCCGGCCATCAACCGCGGCTCTAATCCGCCGGACGCGTACGTCCACAATCTTGACGGCGCGGTTCGCGTGATCTTCACCGATCGCTCGCTCCTGGACCAGTTCAGCGAGGGCGATTACATCCGCCTCAGCGGCAATCGGCTCGACACCTTCCTCTTCGAGGCTGAGTCGATCGAGTAAACCGGTCGCGGCGCTGACGAGCCAGAGGCGGTAGGGGCGGGTCTGCTCCTACCGCCTCTGGTGGCGGATCTCGCCGGCCACCTGGATCAGGCCGGCACGGTCGTCGTCCTCGTCGACGCCGGCGCCCGCCGAGACGACGAAATCGCCGGCGCTCGGAAAAGCATCGTACAGCGCGATCCGGTCTGGTCCGAGGATCGACAGCGCGACCGAGTAGTGGCCTGGCCGCAGCGCGGGCGCGGCGAACGTGCACTCGATCAGGCCGAGACCGTCGACGGTCGGCGGGACGTCATCCGCCCGCGAGTCGACCGACCAGACGGTCACCCCGTGGCGCGGCGAGACGATCGCGAAGCGAAAGACCGGCCGCTCGAGCGCACGGTGCGCGCGGTACTCGGCACGGATGCGAAGAGGCTCGCCGGGCTTGAACAGCTCGGCCGGGCGGCCAGCCGCGTCGAGCAGAACGACCATGCTGAACCGCGCGTCACCCGAGCCGCCGCGCGTCTCGGTCCGGTCGCGCGCGGTCTGCTCGTTCGCGGCGCGCAGGTTGACGTCGTCCAGGTAGGCGGCGACGATGTCGTCGGTGTCGCCGAACGCCTTGATCCGGCCCTGCTCCAGCCACAGGACGCGGCGGCAGAGGCCACGAACGTTGCCCAGGTCGTGTGAGACCAGGACCACCGTCTTACCAGCGCGGACGAACTCGCGCATCTTGTCGACAGCGCGCCGCTGGAAGGCCGTGTCGCCGACCGCCAGCACCTCGTCAACGAGCAGCACGTCCGGCTCGCTGAACGCCGCGACGCTGAAGCCGAGCCGCGCGTACATCCCCGACGAGTACCACTTGACCGGCGTATCGACGAACTTCTCGATCCCCGCGAAGTCGACGATCTCGTCGAGCCGGCGCGCGATGCGAGCGCGGCTGACTCCCAGGATCGCCCCGTGCAGGAAGATGTTCTCGCGGCCGGTCAGCTCGGGGTGGAAGCCGGCGCCCAGCTCGATCAGCGAGATGACGTTGCCGGCGACCAGCACGCGCCCCTCGGTCGGCCAGGTCACCCGCGACAGCAGCTTGAGGATCGTCGTCTTGCCGGCCCCGTTCGCTCCGACCATGCCGAGGCTGTCGCCGCGAGCCAGCTCGAAGCTGACGTCCTCGAGCGCCCAATGGCGCGGCCGCGGAGAGCCTTTGCCGACCAGCCGTCCCGCCAGATTCGCGAACGCGGTCGTGAAGTGCCGCTGCCGCCCGATCCGGTAGACCTTCGAGACGTGCTCGAAGCGGATCGCGAAGCTGTCGGCCGATAAGGCGCCCGGCCCGACAGCTCGGTCGTCGCTCGGCGGCACCGCTAAATCACGTCCGCGAAGGCGCGCTCGGCGCGCTTGAAGTAGGCGTAGGCGGCGGCGAGCAGCACGAACGAGATCACGGCCGAGATGGCCAGCAGGTCCCAGGGCGGAGGCTGGCCGCGGGCAACCACCGACCGGAATCCTTCGATCAGCCCGACGAGCGGGTTCAGCACGTACAGCGGGAGGATCTCGCCCGGCACGCTGGTGATCGAGTAGGCCACCGGCGTCAGGTACAGCAGCACTTGCAGCCCGAGGCCGACGACCGGCGCCAGGTCGCGGTAGGAGACGTTGAGCGCCGAGGTGATCAGTGATAGCGCCACGATCAGCGCCAGCAGGATCAGCAGCAGGACCGGCAGCAGCAGCAGCCAGAGCGTCGGCGCGACTCCGTACCAGACCATCATGCCGGCCAGGATCAGCGCGGCGGCCAGGAAGTCCACGAAGCGCGCCGCGACCTGGGCGAGGATGATCACCTCACGCGGGAAGTAGGTCTTGGTCACGATGCTGCGCTGGCTGACCAGCCCGATCGTCGCCGTGGTCAGCGCGTTCGAGAAGAACGTCCAGGGCACCAACGCCGCGTAGGCGAAGATCGGGTACGGGATGCCCTCGGTCGGCAGCCGCGCCACGCGCGAGAAGACGAGGCTGAAGACGACCATGAACGCCAGCGGCTGAGCAATGGCCCAGCCGATCCCGAGCAGCGACTGGCGATACCGCGCCTTGATCTCCCGCTGGGTCAGCGCGAAGATCAGCTCGCGGTAGCGGACCAGCTCGAACAGCACGCCCGGTGCGAAGCGAGCCCGGCTGTCGACGACGGTGATCTCCTGGGCGGTCATCGGCCGACCCGCGCCCGCGCCAGCGACTGCAGGACGAACTCGGCGACGCGCTCGGCGGCGCGGCCGTCCACCCCAGAGCATTGCTCGACGACAGCCCGCTGGCGTCCTGCGCGGTCGCGGGTGGGGTCGGCCAGGTACTCGCGAACGAGGGCCACCATCGTCTCGGGGGTTTCGGCCACTTGCACCGCCCCGGCGTCAACCAGCGGTTTGTAGTGAGTGTACTCGTAGTAGCGGCGGGCCGAGTCCAGAAAGGCGCGCCGCTCGTGGCCGTCAAACGCGATATTGACAATCGGGGTGTCCGTGATGGCTGCTTCGATCGCGATCGTCGAGGCAACGTTGACGACGACGTCGCTGTGCCTCAGCGTGTTCGCCAGGTGCCGCCGGTCCCGCGGGCTCGGGTCGACGTTCGAGCCCTCGGCAGCGATCGACGCACGGAACGGCTTCTCGACCATCACGTCCGGCTGCCCCTGGAATCGCGCGTACTTCGCCAGGTCGTCGCGCGGATGGACCCGCACCAGCAGCTGGGCCGGGGCGCCAAGCGCGCCGCCGCGGATGGCCGCCAGCAGCTCGTCGATGACCACGTCGTGGAAGGTGTACAGGACCGGCGGGATGGTGGTCAGGCTGATCAGCTTTTTGGCGGGGTCGCCGCCGATGCCGCGGATGAACGCCTCGCGCGGCAGGTAGGTGGCCGGGTCGGCGTACAGGTCGAATTGCGGCACCCCGGCAACACAGACCTGCTCGGGCCGGTAGCCGTGCAGCGCCACTGCCTGGCGCTTCATCGTCTCGTTCCAGACGGACAGGCCGGCGACCCGGCGCAGCGGCGCGGTCTTGGTGGTGAAGTGGTCCCAGCTCAGATCGACCGCGACGATCGGCACACCGTCCGCGTCCGCGCGGCCCATCAGCGGCCCTTCGCCGAAGTAGATGCCGGTCGTCGGCGTGACCAGCAGATCCGGTCGGTGGCGGGCGAAGAGCGGTCGGTAGCGACCTCCGAGCGTCAGGGCATCGTTCGCGCGGAACAGCAGCGGCAGCGACAGCGGCAGCCGCTTGATGGCGGCCAGCGCCGCCCGCTTGGCGCGTGTCCGCGGCTCGCCCAGGCCGCCGCGGTCGAGGTACCGCACCTCGCGAGCGGACGTCTCCAGTCGCCGCTCGCGGGCAACTCGGATCCGCATGCTCGCCGTCGGCATCGCCTTGACGTATTTCTCTTGCAAGATGCGGATGATCCGCCGCTCCAGCCACCCCGGCTCGTGCGGCAGCAGCGCCTCAAAGGCGACCTTCGGATGGGCAAACTCCTCGCGGAAGCGCGCCTCACCGACCAGCGGTGAGACGATCACCAGGCGGCCAACGTCCGAGGCATCTCGCAGACGCGGGAAGACCCCGGTCCGCAGCAGGTTCGCCGCCGGCGTGCCGCTCGGGATGCAGACGAAGAGCGTGGCTCCCGCACCCAGCCTCGCGGAGCGCACTCGATCTCCCCCACCAGGGGAGAGGGCGGTGGCGGAGGGGCGCCCAGGCGAAGGGGATGCCTTAGCGCGGAGCATCGAAGGGCTGGGCCGCCCGCTCCAGATCATCGCCGCCGTGCTCGCGGTACCACGCCAGCGTCTCGCGCAGGCCCTCTTCCAGCGAGTAGCGGGGCGTCCAGCCCAGGACGTCGCGGGCGCGCCGATTGGTCAGGTGCTCGTACTCCCGATTGTCGAGCTCGCTGGTGATGCGCGGCGGAAGGTCCGGTCGATCTGCTACCCGCACCATCGTCTCGACCAGCTCCCGCACGCTCGTCGGCGCGTCCGGGTGGAAGTTGGTCGCCGTGCCTCGGACCGCCGGGTCGGCTGCTCGCTCGCCGAGCAGCAGGTACGCGGCGACGGTGTCCTTGACGTACAGGTAGCCCTTGGTGGGGCTGCCGTCGGTCTTGATCACCGGCTGCTCTCCGCGCAGCAGCATCAGCAAGGTATTCGGGACGATTCGGCCCAGGTTCGGGTCGGCCCCACCATACGTGTTGGTCGCGCGGGCGACGGCCACGGGCAGGCCCCAGGTCGCCGCGTAGCACCTGGCCAGGACGTCGGTGCAGACCTTGGACGCGGCGTACGGGTTGCTGGCATTCAGGGCGAACGACTCGTCGAATGGGGACGTCTGGTGCTCGCCGTAGACCGTGTTGCTCGACGCCACGGCGATCGTCTCCAGCTTGCCATAGGCGCGGCAGGCGTCCAGCACGGTCCAGCTCCCGCGGATGTTCGACTCGAACGCCGGGACTGGCGAGCCGCGGGCGATGCTGATGTTCGACTGGGCACCCAGATGGTAGAGCGTCCGAATGCCGCGCTCGGCCAGCACGGACTCCAGGCGCCCCTGGTCGGTCAGGTCGCCCAGCACCAGGTCGATTGCGTCCTTGAGCCCCGCGTGCAGATCCAGGGCGCCGCGGTCGGACTTGTCGTAGCCGGTCACGCGCGCGCCGTGGTCGTGCAGCGTGCGCGCCAGCCACGCGCCGATGAACCCATTCGCGCCGGTCACCAGCACCGACCGATCGCGCCAGAACTCTTGCACCATAGCTCTCCTTGTCGACCTATGCCCGGTACACTTGGCCTTAGCCCCCTTTTCAGGAAGGAGGCTGGGGGTAGGGGTGCCGGGGCAGGTCTTCTCCCTGAGCTTCGAGGATCAGCTCGCACAGCTCGCGGACGGCACCCGCGCCCCCCTTGGCCTCGGTGATGTAGTGGGCGACCGAGCGGGGCAGGCGGGTGGCGTCGCGCACGGCAACGGCGAGGCCGACGTGACACAACGCTTCGTAGTCGTTGACGTCGTCGCCGATGTAGGCGACCTCGTCGAGCCGGAGCCCGTGCCGCTCGGCAATCCCGCGCAGCACAGTCAGCTTGTCCTCGACACCCATGTGGACATCGTCAACCTGAAGCTTGGCCGCGCGGCGGGTGACGATCGGCGTGCTCTCCCTGGTCAGGATCGCGGTCTTGAGGCCAGCCTCGCGGACGAGCGCCACGCCCTGGCCGTCACGGGTGTTGAACTTCTTCAGCTCCTCGCCGTGCTCGCCGTAGTACATCCCGCCGTCGGTCAGCACGCCGTCGACGTCCATCGCTAGCAGTCGGACGCGCCGAGCGCGCTCGCAGATCTCGGGCGTCACGGCAGCACTTCGGGCATCACGGCAGCACTACTGCGTCATCCTGAGCGGAGCGACGGCACGTCACAACAGCGGGAACCCGAGACGATCGGCGTCACGGCAGAACTCCCCTGTCATCCCGAGCGGAGCGAGGGATCTCATGGTTGCGCTCCCGTCAGATGGTTGCGCTCCCGTCAGCATGAGATCCCTCGCTGGCGCTCGGGATGACACGGGAAGGGCGCTCGGGACGGCACGGGAGGGGGGCTCGGGATGACCCGGTGGGGCCGCTCGGGATGACACGAGAGAGGGCTCGGGACGGCACTCCAGGAACGTACGGGCGGGTCGGTGCCCTACGAGCGGCGCCACCGCAGCGCCTCCTGGGGGACAAGGGTGTCGCCGCGGATGGGGCTCTCGGCGACGACGCCGACGAGCAGCGGCATGACGCCCGGCTTGAGGCCGGTGCCGGGGCCTTTGACCGTCAGCATGTCGGCCGTGATGACCGCGCCGGCCGGGATGTCGGACCGGGCGACGATGCTCTTGGCGAGCCGCTCGCGGACGCCGCGCTCCGCGGGCATGATCCGCTTCTCGGGCGAGCCGAGCGCCTTCTCGACGTTGCGGATGTTACGGATCAGCCGCTGCAAGCCGGCCGGCTCCAACGACGCCGCGTGGTCTGGGCCGATCATCGTCCGATCCAACGTGAAGTGGCGCTCGACGACCGAGGCTCCGAGGGCGACCGCCGCCTCGGTCGGGGCCAGCCCCCGCTCGTGGCCGGAGTAGCCGACGACGCAGCGAAACCGCTCGCGGTAAGTTGGGATGACCCGAAGATTGATCTGGTCGTTGTCGCACGGGTAGGTCGAGGTGCACTGGAACAGGACCAGTCGGTCGTTGTGGCGACGGACCGTCGCGACGGCCTCCTCGACCTCGGCCATGTCGCTCATGCCAGTCGAGAGGAGGACCGGCTTGCCCTTCCTGGCGATGTACTCGACCAGCGGCAGATTCGTACAGTCTGCCGAAGCGATCTTGAACGCCGGGATGCCGAGTCGGTCCAGGAAGTCGACGCTACGCAGATCCCAGCCGCTGGCCAGCAGGGTGATCTCGCGTGCGCGGGCGTGCTCGGCCAGCGCGTCGTAGTCGTCCTCGGACAGCTCCAACTTCTCGCGATGCTCGCCGTACGTCGCTCCAAGCGAGGTCGCCACGGTGTACGGCCGCAGCAGCGCCTCGGCGATCAGGATGTCGGAGACCGTGCGCTTCTGGAACTTGACGGCATCCGCGCCGGCCTCGGCGGCGACGTCGACCAGCCGCTTGGCCAGCTCCAGGCTGCCGTTGTGATTCACGCCGGCCTCGGCGATGATGTAGCATGGGTGACCCTCGCCGACCGGCCGCCCGGCGATCTCCAGTGTCGTCATGTCCGCCCTGCCCCTTCCTCTGTCCGCCGGAGCAGCCCCAGGACCACCTCGGCGATGACGAAATCGTGCTCCGTATCCAGGTCGACACACGGCTCGGGATCGACGACGTACGGGACCACCACCGTGCCGACGGTCGAGCCACGCTCGAT
This sequence comes from Chloroflexota bacterium, assembly GCA_030447245.1. GTDB lineage: Bacteria > Chloroflexota > UBA6077 > UBA6077 > JACCZL01 > JAUJPG01. The sequence goes on from JAUJPG010000024.1 coordinate 13,263, forward strand.
CACCTGACGCCGGATCGCGTCGACCAGCCCGGCCGACCACCAGGCCGGCTCCCGGATCTGGCGCGGGCAGTCGGCCCCGACCGCCCGCCACAGCGGTGTGTCCTCATACGGTCCAAGCCGACCGTCCCGCATCCGCCACATCTTGTGCGGGTGGTGCTCCTCGAGGTAGACCGACTTGACGCAGTCGGCGCCGGTCTCGCGCATCGCCCGGATGACCTCGTCAATCTGGCGCGGCTCGCGGAACGGCAGCGTCGGCCGCAAATGGACGACCATCGCCGGCCGATACCGCTGGTGCTCGGCCAGCCAGCCGAGCGCGTGCTGGAAGACCGGCAGGTCCGGCGTGTCGTCGCGCGCATACTCGGGCGGCCGTAGAAACGGGACCTCGGCGCCGTGCTCGCGGGCAACGGCCGCGATCTCCTCGTCGTCGGTCGACACGATGCAGCGGTCCAGCTCGCGCGCCGCCCGCGCCGCCTCGATGCTCCAGGCGATCAGTGGCTTGCCGCCGAGCAGCTTCAGATTCTTGCGCGGGACGGTCTTGGAGCCCCCGCGGGCGGGGATAATGCCGAGGGCCACGCCGTCAGCCACGAACCAACTCGAAATCGGCAGAGCACGCCGCGTGACGCGCCGGCCGGCTAGATGCCATCACCGTCAGAGGAGGCTGCATCTGCGTACGCACTTCAGGATCGTGATCCCATTCGTTGGCGACGGGTAGAGAATGGCTCCGCCTCGAACAGCTGGTCGGCGGCGACCCACTGCACGCCGGCGCGATCGGCATGCTCGATCAGCGCGTCCAGGATGCCGGCCAGGCGCCCGTCGATCTCCCAGTAGTGGGTCGCCAGGCAGAAGTCGCCGCCGAACCGGCGCGCCTCCTCAAAGGCCTGGAGCAGCTCGTCGAGCGTCGTCCGCGGAACGAGCGGCTGGCA
>JAUJPG010000024.1:14285-25095 GCA_030447245.1 Chloroflexota bacterium
CCCGAACAGTGCCTCCAGGTAGCCCCGCCCGCGTCCCAGGCGGCGGCCCAGGTCCGGCGCGGCCTGGAATTCGTAGCCGGTCGGCAACGTCTCGTGCGAATAGCCGTGGAGCAGGATCGAGGCGCGTCCGGCGCCCACGTGCTCGCGCAGGACGTCGACCAGCTCGACGTTGTCGCCGAGCGGGAATTGGCGCTCGCCCTGCCAGTGCTCCGGCGGGATCGCCCCCGAGCGGGTGCTGGCATGGACCGGCACCGCGGCCAGCGAGATGGGGACGCGGTGCCAGTAGCGCCCGTACACCCGCTCCAGCTGCTCGGGGCGGGTGAAGAAGTTCGTGTCGTCGTCGCGGATGGCACAGCGCACGGTAGACGCTTACGTCATCCGGCCGCGCGGTGTCAGCCCGAGCAGTCGCAAGATCATCCCGAGCGCAGCCCCAGTGTCAGCCCGCGCGCAGCCCCAGTGTGTCATCCCGAGCGCAGCGAGGGATCTCATGGCTGCGCTCCGGTCAGCATGAGATCCCTCGCTGCGCTCGGGATGACATTTAGGGAGTAGCGCGACGGCCGGGCACCGGGCGCGAGGAGCCAGGGGCCGGGCACCGTGAAAACGCGCGTGGCGATACGGTCCACGATCGGTGGCTGACGGCGTGCCCATGCCGCCCCGGGCGGAGGCGACTGCCGGGCCGATCAGAGAGGAACGACGTGGTTGCTGTGGTAGCGCTTGAGGGCGTTGCAGGTATCCAGGACCAGCGGAGCGTGCTCGACCACGAGATCGTAGTCGACCGCGCTGTGCGGCGTCAGCAGGATCACGCCGTCGGCGCCGCGCAGCGCTTCGGCGGTCAGCGGCGCTGAACGGAGCGCGCGGCCCTCGACGCCGACTGACGGGATCAGCGGGTCGTGGTAGCTGACCGCGCGGCCCTGAGCGAGCAGGCGACCGAGGACCTGGAGCGCCGCCGACTCACGCAGGTCGGCCACGTCGCGCTTGTAGGTCACGCCCAGCAAGACTACCCGCGCCCTGGCCGGGTCGATGCCGCGCTCGGCCAGCAAGCGGTCCAGTTTGGCTATGGCGAACTCGGGCATCGCGTCGTTGATCCGGCCGGCCGCCTCGATCATCTCGGCCACCAGCCCGTTGCGCTCGGCGACGGCCTCCAGGTAGAAGGGGACGATCGGGATGCAGTGGCCGCCAACGCCGGCCCCTGGATAGTGCGGCATGAACGCGAAGGGCTTGCTCGCCGCCGCGTCCACAACCTCCCAGACGCTGATGCCCATCCGGTCGCAGAGCTGGGCCATCTCGTTGACGAAGCTGATGTTGATGAAGCGAAAGGTGTTCTCGACCAGCTTGGACATCTCGGCCACTTCCGGCGAGCTGACCGGTACCAGCTGGTCGATGAACCCCCCATACAGCTCGCCTGCCAGCTCGGTGCAACGCGGGGTCACCCCTCCGATGAGCTTCGGCGTATTCCGGACCGTGTAGCGGGCGTTGCCGGGGTCGATCCGTTCGGGGGCGAAGACGACGAAGTAGTCATCGCCGACGGTCAGGCTCCGCTCGGCGGCGTGCTCGGCCAGGGTTGGCAGGAGGATCTCGCGGGTCGTCCCGGGCGAGCAGGTGCTCTGCAAGGCGACGAGCATGCCTGGATGCAGCCGCGCGGCGATGTCGCGCGTGGCCTGCCGGACGTAGCGGAGGTCGGGACGCTTGAGGTCGTCGAGCGGTGTGGGCACGCAGATGATGACGGCATCCAGCTCAGCCAGCACGTCGAAGTCCGTCGTCGCGCGCAGCAGGTCGCGCTCGGTCAGGTCGCGGACGATGCTTCCGTCGACGTCCGACACCGGGCTGCGGCCAGCGTTGACCGCCCCGACCCGCTCCCGATTGACGTCCAAGCCGGTCACCTCGAAGCCGGCAGCGGCGATCTCGACGGCCATTGGCAGCCCGGCGTAGCCCAGCCCGAGCACGCCGACGCGCGCCGTCCGCTCGCGGATCTTCCTCTCGAGCGACTGCGCCGGCGCGAGCTGCTCAACCACCATCTAACCACCCTCCGGGCATGCCTAACTCCAAGGAGGCGGGCCGAAGGATTCTGCCAGGGGCCGGAGTCGGGCGTCAAGCAGGGCGGCGGCACAGTTGCGACTCGATTAGTCGCTTCTGGACCGATGGCGCCGGACCATCTCTCTAAGCGGTGGTGCGGACTGGTGATAGAATCCGCCCCCGGAGTAGCTGTCCGTGGCGACTCTCCCCGATGTTTTCGCCGAGACGCCGGGTGCGGGGCCCCACCGGGCCCCGCCGTGTCCGGGCGGGGTTGGGCGCCGCGTCTGGGCACCCTCGCCGCGGCTGGTGCTCGCCGCGGTTGCGCTCGCCGCGCTGCTGCCGCGGCTGGCGCTGCTGCTGCGGGCGCCGGCCTTTGTCATCGCGGACAGCGACAACTACTATCTGCCAGGCTACCAGCTTGCACGTGGGCTCGGGTTCGAGCTGGACCTGCGGCGGACGCCGGGCTATCCGCTGTTCGTCGCGCTGACCGTCGGCGGCCTCGGCGAGGACCTCAGCGGTCTGCTGCTCGTCCAGCACCTGCTCGGCGTCGCCGTCTGCCTGGCAACTGCCTGGCTCGGGCTGCGGCTGTTCGGCGCGTGGGCCGGTCTGGGGGTTGGGCTGCTCACCGCGGTCGCGGCGCCGCTGCTCGTCGCCGAGCACTACGTGATGGCCGAGGCGCTGTTCATCCCGCTGTTCCTCGTGGCGGTCCTCAGCCTCTGCCACGCGCTGACCATGCCGGAGCCGCTACGCACCCGCTTCCAACCGGCACTGTTCGTCGGCGGGGCGCTGATCGGCGTAGCCGCGCTGACCCGACCGGTCGCACTCGTGCTCGCCGTGGCGCTCGCGGCGGCACTCCTCGTCCGCGAGCGCAGCCTCCGCCGCGCCGGCCAGCTCGGCCTGTCAGCGCTGGCCGGCCTGGCGCTGGTCATGCTGCCGTGGATGGCGCGCAACTGGGCCGTCCACGGCAGCTTCAGCGCCGAAGGCAATGCCGGCCAGACGCTGGTCGGGCGGGCGATGCGCCATGATCGTGGCTTCGCCTTCGACAACCCTGACGACCCGGATCCCACCCGCAGTCGTGCGCGCGAGATCATGCGCCAGGGGCGCGGCCAGTTCGTGTCGCCGGTCCGCGAGCGGATCAAGCGCGAGCTGAACCTGACCGACGCCGAAGCCCAGCGGCTGATGCGCGACCTGGCCGCCGAGGCGATCCGCCGCGAGCCCGGTCATTACTTGGTGGGGACGCTTGCCAACTTCGCGCGGCTGGCGTCAGGGATCCCGGAACGCCCGCGCGAGCACTGGGCCACCCGCCGCGAGGAGCGCAACCGCGAGGAGTGGGAGAGCCACCCCGAGATCCGCCACCTGCTCGGTCCGCCCACGCCGATCCAGGAAGCCCAGTATGCCGAGACCGTCGCGCTGCTCACCATGTACCAGCCTGCGTGGCTCGGGCCGATCCTGCCGGTCCTGGCCCTCGTCGGCCTGGTCGGCCTGCTGGCGCGTCGCCGCCGCGCCGAGGCGACGCTGCTCGGCCTGACCGTCCTCGGCATCCTCTTCCTCAGCGTCGCGCTGGTGGCCCCCCTCGCCCGCTACCGCTACCCTGCCGAGCCCCTGCTGGCGCTGCTCGCCGCCGGCGGCCTGAGCACCCTGGTGACCGCGCTCAGGGCGGCAATCGCTCGCACCGCTCGGCGACGGCTGTCCCCTGGTCCTGATGGCCGAGCCGAGGCTCGTCAGGAACACGCTCGTCAGTAGCCGCCATACGCGGAGACAGAGGTCCGCGTCACAAAAGTCGCTCTGGCGCGCGACCGCGCGACCATTTGGTCGTTCTGTGTCATGCCGACGTGTCGCGCGGCGGGCATCCTGAGCGCCGATCCACCGCGGTGGATCGGCGCTCCCCGAGCCCGGCGCTCGAGCCAAGGATCTGGGAGCGAGAACCGGTGCACTTCGTGGGGCACATGAGACGAGTCGGTGCCCTCCGGGCCTTCACCTTGGCCGCGCTCATCGGGCTGCTCGGGGGCGGGCTGCTCGCGGCGGCGACGCGACCAGTGCAGGCCCAGCTCTTTCCAGGGAGTGCACCCGCCATCGCGCCGGTCGGCGGTGGGACGTCCGAGTTTCGCGGACTCTGGGTCGACGCGTACCACGACGGCGTCAAGACGCCGGAGCAGGTCGACCGCCTGGTCGCGGACGCTCGACGCGCGAACGTGAACGCGCTGATCGTGCAGGTCCGCCGGCGCGGTGACGCCTACTACGCGCGAAGCACCGAGCCGCGGACCGAAGATTCCTCGCTGGCCGCCGGCTTCGACGCGCTGGACTACCTGATCGACCGTGCCCACAACGGCTCGCCACGGCTCGAAGTTCACGCCTGGATCGCGACGACGCCGATCTGGGGTGACCGCGACCGTCCGCCGCTCGACCTGGGGCACGTCTTCAACCAGCACGGGCCGCACAAGGAGGGTCGGGACGCCTGGATCAGCCGCCGCGACGACGGCGAGACCTGGGCCACGGGCTACTTCCTGGATCCTGGCCACCCGGACGCCGCCCGCTACACCGCCGAGGTGGCGCTCAACCTGGTCCGCGAGTACGACGTCGACGGATTGCACCTGGACTACATTCGCTACCATGAGGGCGGCGATGGGCACGCCTGGGGCTACAACGAGACGAGCGTCGCTCGCTTCAACGCCCGTCACGGCCGTGAGGGCCAGCCGGCCCTGAGCGACCCGGCCTGGGCTCAATGGCGACGCGACCAGCTCACGGCGCTGGTCCGACGGATCTACCTGGGCAGCACCGCCATCAAGCCACGCGTCAAGGTCAGCGCCGCGGTGATCCCCTGGGGCGACGGCCCCAGGACGACTGCCGAGTGGAGCCGCTCGTCGGCCTACACCCGGGTGTATCAGGACTGGCGAGCCTGGCTGGAAGAGGGCATCCTTGACCTGGCGATCCCGATGAACTACTTCCGCGAGTCGCAGCCGGCGCAGGCGGGCTGGCTGGACCGCTGGGTAGCCTTCCAGCGCGACCACGCGTACGGCCGCCAGGTGGCGCCCGGCCTGGGGCTGTACATGAACAGTCCAGCCGAGAACCTGGCCCAGCTCAGCCGGGTGTCTGCGCCCGGCCCGAACGGCGCGCGCGTCGCCGGCGTGGCGCTGTACTCCTACGCGGTTCCCAAGAGCGCCTCCGAGGCCGGCAGCGAGCGAAGCCAAAAGGATGCAGGCATCGACTTCTGGCGAGCTGGGCCGCCCAGGTCCGCTGAACGGCGGCAACCCTCCCTTCGCCGCGCCGGCCGAGGTTCCGCCCATGGCCTGGAAGAGCGCGCCGAGCACCGGCGCGCTTCTGGTACGCACGCCCGAATTGGATGGCGCGGCCGTCGAGGTCAGTGGCCCGACGAATGCTGCCGGCCTGGCCGACGGCGACGGCGTCTACGGGATCGCCGCGCTCCCGCCCGGGCGCTACACCGTCAGCGTGCGGCATCCGAACCTGGCCGAGCCGCGCACGGGTGTGCTCGACGTGGCGCCGGGCGCGGTGGCCGTGCTGGAGCTGCGGTAAGGGAGTACGACGTCCGGCCGGACTCTCCCCACTCACGTGCCCAGCTGAGCGATCCGTAGACCCACACGGTCCGGTCGGGAATACGCCCCGAACAGGCGCCCGGGATTGAGGTACAATGCCGGACCCTACGGCCGGGAAAGCAGCGCGGTCGATGATGAAGGCAGTGCCGCTGAACCTTCCTGCACCTGCTCGCGACCTGCTTTCTCTGGCCAGGACAGCGTGCCTTCCCTGTAGCGTGGCCTGGAAGACCCCGGCTTGACTCCAGACCGAGGCGTTCTCGACCGCCCGACGTCCCCAACATCGACCGTCGGAGTCGCGGTCCGCGTTCCACCGCCACCGACATCACCGCGCGCTGGACCGCGTTGGCGGTTCCTGCGAGCGAGCGCGACGTTCGCCGCGGTCATGCTGCTGACGACCGTGGCGACGCTCCTGCTCCTGGACCAGGTCCTTTTCGATACCCCTGCCGTCACCCGTCACCTCCATGTACCTGATGACGGTCTGCCGCGAGGCAAGCTGCTGCAGGCCGCGCGATTCCGCGACGCGCGGGTGCTCTACATCGGCGACTCGCGCATCCTGACCGGAGTCGATCCAGCCCTCGTCTCGGAGGCGTGTGACTGCGGGCCCGGCTACAACGGCGCGTTCGCGGCCGCGGACCCCGGGCTGACCAGGATCATGGCCAATCAGCTCCTCCGGACGCTCTCGCCGGACCTGGTGGTGATCGGGGTGTCCCAGTGGGAGCTAAGCGACGCGGCCACGATTCGGCTGGCGCGGGCGACCGCGGAGCTCGTCCCCCCCTGGCAGCTGGACGAGTTTGGCCTAACTCTCGACCCGTCGAAACAGGTCGGGGCTATCACCGGTACGTTCTGGCGACTGTACCGCTACCGCCACGAGGTGAGGGCGACCCTTGATCCATCGGTGGCCACGGCTCGCGCCGACGAGCAGCGGCGGGGATTCCGCCCCTGGGAAGAGGGAGGGACCAGGCTGCGCGAGCCCGACCTCGAGCGACGAGAGCGACAATGGTTCACGAACTTCTCGGTCGAGGGTCGCCGCGCCGAGGCGCTGAGGGCACTGCTGGCCGACCTGCGGGGACACGGCATCCGCGTCGTCCTCGTGGCGCCCCCGGTCCACGACGGGTTCCATGCTCGCCTGCGTCGGCAGATCGACCTGTTCCGCGCGGCCGTCGAGAAGCTAGCCGCCGACGGGGGCGCGGCGTTCGAAGATCTCACCGCGCCGAGGCGGAGTGGGCTTAACCGCTCCCACTTCCGCGACTTCGCCCACCTCAACGACGCGGGCGTGGTCGTGTTCTCTCGCCACCTCGGTGAAGTGCTCAAGTCGTACGTCGGCCGCGCGCAGGGCACGCCCTAACAGCGCTCGAGATACTCCGTCCCTTCCGTTCAGGGAAGACGTGGGGGGTGAGCTCCCGGCCGTGCTATAGTTCCCGCGATCGACAAGAGGGTAAGTGTGGAGGCCGGGCCGTTCCCATCGAGCGTGGGGACGCCGGCAGCGGACGAGGAGGAACACGCGCGTGCCCCTGACCAAGGACGCCATGGGCGAGGTCATCCAGCAATACCGGACCCATGAAACTGACACCGGCTCGGCCGACGTACAGGTCGCTATCCTGACCCGGCGCATTCAGGAATTGGCCGGCCACCTCAGCGAGAACAAGCACGACAATCATTCGCGGCGTGGCCTGCTGAAGATGGTCGGGCAGCGCCGACGCCTGCTCACCTATCTCAGCCGCACCGAGAACGAGCGCTACCAGCGCTTGATCCAGTCGCTCGGCTTACGGCGCTAGGTCATCCCGCACCCCGTGTCATGCCCACCCACGTCGGTGGACGTACGAGTTGGATGCGAGCAACCCGCGCCGACAGCCTGGTCTGGCCCAAGAGGCGCGGCCAGTGCTGTGATTGCGAAGCGCCGCTCCACACCCCGCGAGATGGGGCAATCTGATCCGGCCGCGCAAGGCGGCCACGACACGACCGCGCCCGGCGCGGTGTTCATGGCGAGCGCGATGCACGCGCTGGCAATCCGGAGCGACCCGATGAAGGCGGTCCCCGGAAAAGACGAGGAGAACCATGGCAGTATCCACCTACACGACCGATATTGGCGGCCGGCCCATGCTGATCGAGCATGGGCGGATGGCCGGCCTGGCCGGCGGCGCCGTCACCGTGACCTATGGCGAGACGGTCGTGCTCGCAACGGCGACCACCTCTGACGAGCCCCGTGAAGGCATCGACTTCTTCCCGCTCTCGGTGGAGTTCGAGGAGCGGATGTACGCCGCCGGCAAGATCCCGGGCGGCTTCATCAAGCGCGAGGGTCGGCCGACCGAGCAGGCGGTGCTGACCGCCCGTCTGACCGACCGGCCGCTCCGCCCGCTGTTCCCGAAGGACTACCGCAACGACGTTCAGATCGTTGTGACGGTCCTCTCGGCGGACCAGGAGAATGACCCTGCCGTCTGCTCGATCATCGGTGCCTCGGCGGCGCTGATGGTCTCGGACGTCCCGTTCTACGGGCCGGTCGGCGCGGTCCGCGTCGGCTACATCAACGGCGAGGTGGTGATCAATCCGACCATGCCCGAGATGGACAACTCGGACCTGGACCTGATGCTCGCCGGCACCGCGGATGCCATCCTGATGGTCGAAGCCGGCGCCAACGAGGTCCCCGAGGACGTGATCCTCGAGGCACTCGAGGCGGGCCATGAGGCGATGCAAGAGGTGATCGAGCTCCAGAATCGGATCCAGCGGGAGGTCGGAAAGCCGAAGCGCGAGATCGTCGCCTCGGCGCCGGCCGAAGGCATCCAGGACGCCATCGCCCAGTTCGTCGGCACCCGGCTCGAGGAGACGATCTACGACCCGGAGAAGTCGACGCGCGAGGACAGCACCCGCGCGTTGCGCCGCGAGGTAATGGCTCACTTCGCCGAACAGTACGACGCCAAGCAGATCGGCAAGGCGTTCAGCGCGCTCGAGAAGGAGATCGTTCGCCGCAACATCCTGGAGCACGCCCGGCGCCCGGACGGCCGCGACACGCGCACGATCCGTCCGGTGACCGCCGAAGTCAAGATCCTGCCGCGGGCCCACGGCTCGGCCCTGTTCACCCGCGGCCAGACCCAGGTCCTTTCGGTCGCCACGCTCGGCACCGAGGCGGACGAGCAGCGGACCGACTCGATCGGCCTGGACGAGCCGAAGCGGTACATTCACCACTACAACTTCCCGCCCTACTCGGTGGGCGAGACGCGGCAGATGCGCGGGCCAAGCCGTCGCGACATCGGCCACGGAGCGCTGGCCGAGCGGGCCATCATGGCGGTTCTGCCGGACAAAGCCGAGTTCCCCTATACCATCCGGATCGTCTCGGACGTCGTCTCGTCGAACGGCTCGACGTCGATGGGCAGCACCTGCGGCAGCTCGCTGGCCTTGATGGACGCGGGCGTGCCGATCAAGGCGCCGGTCTCCGGCGTGGCGATGGGCCTAATCACCTCAGGGACCGGTGATGGCAAGTACGCCATCCTGTCCGACATCCAGGGGATCGAGGACGCGCTCGGCGACATGGACTTCAAGGTCGCCGGGACCGAACAGGGCATCACCGCGCTCCAGATGGACATCAAGGTCCGCGGGATCACGACCCAGGTCATGGAAGAAGCGCTGGCCCAGGCCCGCGAGGGGCGGAACTGGATCCTGGGCAAGATGGTCGAGGGAATCTCGACGCCGCGGACCGAGCTGTCCCCGCACGCGCCGCGCATCACCACCATCAAGATCAGCTCCGATCGCATCCGCGACATCATCGGCCCGGGCGGCAAGATGATCCGCAAGATCGTCGACGAGACCAAGTGCACCGTCGACGTCAACGACGACGGGACGGTGCTGATCGGCTCGACCAGCTCGGAGAACGCGCGCAAGGCGATCGACTGGATCGAGCGGCTCACCAAGGACGTCGAGCCGGGCGCGATCTACACTGGCAAGGTCACCCGGATCATGGCCTTCGGCGCGTTCGTCGAGATCCTGCCAGGCAAGGAAGGGCTGGTCCACATCTCGGAGCTGGCCGACTACCGCGTCCCGCGGGTTGAGGACGTGGTCAACGTCGGCGACGAGATCAAGGTGCTGGTGACCGAGATCGACCGCCAGGGTCGAATCAACCTTTCGCGCCGGGCGCTGCTCGAGCCGAGCGACGAGCCGGCCGAGGTCGGCGCCGCCACCGGTGGTGGCGCCGAGGGCGGGCTCGAGGGGTCCGGAGCGCCGCGCCGCGAGGGCGGGTTTGGCGACCGGCCGCCGCGTCGCGAAGGCGGCTTCGGCGGGGATCGCCCGCCGCGCCGTGAAGGCGGCTTCGGCGGGGACCGGCCGCCGCGTCGCGAAGGCGGCTTCGGCGGTGACCGGCCGCCGCGTCGCGAAGGCGGCTTCGGCGGTGACCGACCCCCCAGGCGCGAAGGCGGGTTCGGTGGCGACCGCCCGCCGCGCGCGGGGCGCGAGGGCTACGGCCGCGGCCCGCGGCGCGGGGGGCCGGACGGCGGCCCGTCCGGCGGCAATAGCGGCCCTGACGGCAACAGCGGCCCGGGCCGCGGCCCCGGCGAGCCGCGACCCGGCGGCGACCGCCCCGAGGGCCCCGAGGACGACCGCCCGCCACGCGACCCCTTCGGCCCGCGCTGGTAAGCGATGCCAACACTCGCATCCGCGAGCCCCGGGACCGAGCTCCCGGGGCTCGCCGGCAATCCAGCCGGCTGCTGGGTGGCTGAGTACTCCGGGCTACCGGGGTGCGTGAGCCAGGGCAAGACCGGCGAAGGCGCTGGTCGTTCCTGATCACAAGGAGCTCAAACGCGGTACATTGGGCTCCATCCCGGGGCGCGCCGGGCTAAGTGCTGACCGGTTCTAGCGGATGCACTAGGGGCTCACTCTGGTCGATCGTTGCTCCCGCCGTCGATTCCTGCACCGAGTCGCCGCCGCCACGGCGCTCGTGCCGGGCGGGCTGCTGGCGGCGTGCCAGCCAAGCGCCCCGCCACCCACGCCGCGACCGCTGCCGACGCGCCCGCCCGCCACGGCCAGTCCGGTGCCCGAGGCGGCCGCGCCAACACCCGAGCCGGCGAACGAGCCCGCCCGTCTGGTGCTGGAGGCCGAGGAGTTCTCCCCAGTCGGCACCGGTTGGCGACCGATCGGCGTGGGCGGCGGCAACTACATGGTCGACAGCATTGGCGCCAGCCACGTCTCCGGCAATGAGCTGCTCCGGGCGCCGGCCGACGCGGATGGCGCCCGCGCCACGCTCCAACGGGACGTCCCGCGCG
>JAUJPG010000024.1:25195-81288 GCA_030447245.1 Chloroflexota bacterium
GCGCCGGCCGACGCGGATGGCGCCCGCGCCACGCTCCAACGGGACGTCCCGCGCGCTGGACGCTACAAGGTCTGGGCACGCTACGAGTACCCCATCCGCGAGTACCACGTCCGCTTCGACCTGGTCGTCGAGCAGCCGGGGCGAGACCCGGTCACCCTGGCGTACGGGGCGCCTGAGGCGACTCGGTTGTGGTTCTTCAACCTCCCGGACGCGCCGTGGCACGACCTGCCGCACGGCGTCGAAGGACTGGTCGGCGAAGCCGGGGTTGTCGACCTCGCGCCGGGGCCAGCCACCTTCACGCTGGTCGCCCGCCCCGGTGACGGTCCCGAGCCGGCCGCGGATCGCAACCTGGACTGCTTGCTGTTGACGACCGACCTTGACGACGGCTTCCGCGGTCGGGGCGCGCGGGCCTACCCGCTGCTGGACGAGATCGGCACGGCCCAGCGGCGGCGGGCCTGGTTGCGGATCGCGAACCCCGGCGACAGTGGCGAGAGCTTCCATGTCGAGGCGCGCTACACGGTCAACCGCGTCCCCTGGACGCTGCCGACGTTCGTGATCGACCGCGCCGGCATCGCCGCGCAGGGTGCTCGCCCGCGCCGGCTGGAGCCGGGGGAGCGGACGCCGTGGGTCGACATCTCCTGCCGCGACACCACCCACCCCGGCCATCTTCAATTGCTCCAGCAGAACAATAGCCAGAATCGGCGGGTGACGCTGGAGCTCGACATCGCGTCCGCGCCGAGCGACGACGCGCTCCTCCGCCGGCTGAGCTACCGCGAGGAGGCCAGTGCCAGGCTGGTCCTGAACCTGCCCCCGTATCCTGCCAGGGCCCCCCGCGAGATCCTGACCGGCGAGGAGGTGCTGGAGCGGATCGTCGCGGCGCTGCGCGATCACCCGGCGCCCGTCGGCATGCCGCCCCGGCGGACCCCGGTCTATGCCGGCTTCGGCGACGAGGTCGAGAAGAACCTCACCAATCCAACACGGCTGTACCAGCTCTACCGTCGACTGTTTTTCCTGCTCGGGCCGAACGCCTTCAACCAGCTCGGCGTCGGCGCGCTGGCGGCCGAGCTCCAGGCGATGCGCGAGGAAGGGCGTCAGCCAGGACGGACCCTGCTGCTGGGCGACTTCCGCTGGTACCCGAGTGACGAGAACATCGCAAAGGCGGCCCGCGAGGTGGACGCCGCTCAGGCCCGCCCGTACCTCCGCGGCTTTACCTACGGCGACGAGGTCAGCCTCCAGGGCTGGGCGCCCAAGGATGACCGCGACGAGGGCCTACGCGGCGCCCTCCAGGCCCGCGGGATCCCGCCTGAAGACGTGCTGCCGGCGGACGTCGCGGCCGCCGGTGAACCTGAGGAGCGCTGGGACGCGGTCCGCTTCGTCGCCGACCCGCGCGACGCGCCCGCCCAGCCGCGGCTGTACGTCGAGAGTCGGCGCTACCTGGAGGGGGCGGCACTCGACAGGTTGGCCGCCCAATCGACCAAGCTCCGCGAGACCTTCGGCCAGGACATCGTCTACGGCGCCACCTACTCGCCGCACCCGTACTTCTGGCCCGACCAGGCGCTCTGGGTCCAGGCGTTCCGCCGCGGAGCGACCAATCGTGCGATCCACAGCGACTACTGGTGGCAGGCTGGCGAGCTTGGTCCGCAGATGACTGGCTACCTGCTGGACGTCTTCCGCTGCGGCCTCCGCGACCGGCTCGCTCCAGGTGGGGGCGTGGGCGCGATCGAGCCGTACGTGATGCCCCACTCGCCCGGCAACACCGACGCCGACTTTCGGCGAGGCGTCTACACCGCGCTCGCCCACGGGGCCAAGGGGCTCGACTTCTTCCAGGTCGGCCCCGAGCAGTCCGGGACGGAAAACTACATCCGCTCAGACGACTTCGCCCGCTACCGTACCCTGCGCGACGTGACGTACGAGATCGGAGCGGTTGACGACCTGATCGCGGATGGGCGACTGCGCCCGGCGAGCGTCGCGATCGTGCTGAGCGAAAGCACCGACGACTGGGAGCGAGCCGCCGCCGGCGTGGCGGACGGCATCTCCGAGCAGCAGCGCTTCCCGAGCATCGCCTACAACCTGGAGCGCAAGTGCGTGTGGACGGCGCTGCGTCACGCTCAGGTGCCGGTCGACTTCGTGACCGAGGGCGACCTGGCCGATGGCAACATCGGGCGCTACCGGGTCTTGTACCTCGTCGGCGATCACCTCGGAGGGGCCGCGGCACGCGCTCTGGCGGGCTGGGTCACGGCTGGCGGAACGCTCGTGTCAACGGCGGGCGGCGGCCTCCGCGACGAGTACGGCGCGCCGAGCGAGCCCCTGGCCCCGGTCTTCGGCATCACCGGCCAGCAGCTCGACAAGCAGACGACCTTCATTCGTCCTCGAATCGAGCTGCCGCGCCTGGTCCCGCTCGACGTGATGAGTGGCGAGCTTGACGGCCAGCCGATTCAGGTACCGGCCCTTGCCTTCCGCCAGCAGCTCGAGTCGGCGCGCGACGCCCAGGTGCTCGCCCGATGGACGGACGGGAGCCCGGCGGCCGTCCGCCGCCGCCACGGCAGCGGCACGGCCTACCTCTGGGGCGCGCTCGTCGGCACGGCGTACGTCAAGTCCGGCTTTCCCGACCCGCTCCCGCCACCCGACCGTGGCCCCTTCACCCACACGCCCCTGACCGGATTCGAGCCCGATCTGTCGCGCCCGCTGACCGCCCCGGTCCAGGGCGTGCCGAAAACGTGGGCCGAGTGCTCCGACCCGCTGGTGGAGACTGGCGTGCTGGAGACCGACCGCGCCCTGCTCGTGCCGCTGGCTGCTCTTCAGGACGGTCCACGTTCGGTCGATCTGACCGTCCACGCCGCCGACCGCGCACGTGCCGTCCGCAGCGTCCGCCGCGGCGCGCTGCCCTTCCGCCAGGAGTCCGATCGGGTTCGCTGCACCCTCGACCTGGACCTGGCGGACTTCGTCGTCGTGGAGCGCTAACCCCGAGACCGCTAATTGAAGACGCGCCTTGGCAACACGGGACCTCCACCGGCACCCTAACGTACTGGTATTGCGGCTGAGCGAGGCTGCGCGTGGCCGCGCCCGCGCCGAACGCGCTACGCTGTCCCGCCAGGCAGGCGATGGGGAGGCGAGGATGCTGTACGAGCTCAGAACCTACACGCTGGTCCCGGGGACCCAGGCCGCGTACCTACGGCTGGCGAGCGGCCGCGGGCGCGAGATCCGCGGCAACAAGTACGGCACACTCGAAGGTTGCTGGACCACCGAGATCGGGCCGCTCAATCAGTACGTGCACCTGTGGAGCTACGCCGACCCGAACGATCGCGCCCGCGCCCGCGCCGGGCTGGCCGCCGACGAAGCCTGGAAGGCGTACGTCCCGGAGATCCTCCCGATGATGGTGGACCAGCGGAACGCGCTCCTGTACGCCGTCGACGGCGTCCCGCTCACGCCGCCGGCTGACGGCGAGCGCCACGTCTACGAGCTGCGGACCTACCGCACCCACCCCGGCAAGACGGCCGAATGGATCGCCAACTTCAAGGCGGCCCTGCCCGCCCGAGAGAAGTACTCCAGGATCGTCGGGTTGTGGCAGGCCGAGGTCGCCCAACTCAACCAGGTCATGCACCTCTGGGCCTACCGCGACCTGGTCCACCGCGCCGAGGTCCGCGCCAGCGCGCTCGACGATCCCGAATGGCAGGCGTTCCTCCCCAGGAGCACTCCCCTGCTCGCCGAGATGCACTCGACGATCCTCAACCCCACCGACTTCTCGCCCCTGCGCTAGCACCTCGCCGGTCGCCGCTGCTGCCAGGCTGCCGTGGTCGTCCTCGTAGAGCACGGCTACGCGGGCAGGAGCGTGAGGGTGTCCACATGCCGAGGGCGAAGCAACCCGAAGTGGCGGCGGTCGAGCGTCGCGACCTTGGTTTCATTCAATCGTTCGACGATGGCCAGGACGGCAGCGTCCACGAAGCCGATGTCCGCATCGGCGTAACGGTCGCAGATGTCGCGGATTCGCCGATAGTCCTCACGAAGCACGTCCTCGACGGCGAAGGCGCCGGCTGCGATGTCATCCAGGAGGGCGACGAGAATACCTGGATGCAACCGCTGCTGAATCCAATAGTCCACTTCGACCAACACCGGAGATGGCACGATCAGTGGCTCCGTAGCTGCCTCGATTAGCCGGCGACAGACCCTGTGGTTGGCGTCGGTGCGATCGAGTGCGGCGTAGAGCGGACCGCTGTCGAGAACTAACGCCACGAGCGGGGCACGGGGCGCTCATCCCCCGCACGCTGCGAGGTGTCCGAGAAACCGGAAGCGCCCATGCCAAGGCTCCGCGGTAACGGGCGGTGGCTCTTCGCTTTGTCCTCGAGCGCCTCGCGGATCACCATCGCCATCGAGGTCTGCCGCTCCAGGGCGATTCGACGAAGCCGATCGAGCAGCCCCGCGGGGGCAACAATCGTGGTGCGCCTCATGACATCATTATAGCAAGAATACCATAAGTCACTCGGCATGCCGACGCCGACGAGAGTGTCGGCCGACAGGCAGTCCGCGGATACGCGGCGTCGCCGGTGCTACGCTTCGTCTGAGCGCTGCCAGAACAGTGCGCGGCGCTCGGCCCAGGCGAGCAGGGCGGTGAGGAGCGCGCCGAGGGCGGCGAGGACGACGACGGCCGCGGCGAGGGTCGGCAGATCCAGGCGCGCGTGGGCAGCGCCGACGACGTGGCCCAGGCCGCGGTCAGAGCCCAGCCACTCGGCGACGACGGCGCCGATCAGCGCGAGCGGCAGCGCGACGCGGAGCGCGGCGAATAGGTGGGGCAGCGCGCTCGGGACGCGCAGCTTCCAGAACACCTCTGCCGGTGTCGCGGCGACCGAGCCGAGGAACGCCAGCGCGGCGGCGTCGACTGACCGTAGCCCGGCGACCCCGCCGACGAGGACCGGGAAGAACGTGAACAGCGTGACGATCAGCACGATCGGCGCCCAGCCGAAGCCAAACCAGATCACGAACAGCGGCGCCAGCGCAACGACCGGCGTCACCTTGACCAGGATTGCCAGGGGTAGGATCGTCCGCTCGAGGATCGGCGCCTGGGCCATCGCGGCCGCGAGCGGGACGGCCACACCACCCCCGAGCGCCAGGCCGGCCAGCGCGCCGAGGAGCGTCGTCACGCCGTGACCCAGAAAGAAGGTCGGGTCGCCGAACAGCCTGGCCGCGACGGTCGACGGCGGCGGCGCCAGGTAGACCGGGACGTGTGAAAGCCGAAGCCAGACCTCCGCGACGACCAGCAGAATGGCCGGGACCAGCAGAGGCACGAGGCGGCCCGCCATATGCCGGGGGGATTTCGAGGACACCATGCTCCTACGGGGCCATCCTGCGTGCAGCACAGGATCCTGTCACAAGGCGAAAGTTCCTTGCTCTACTCAGGACGGCACGCGCTGCCTCTCTCGCAGTAGATCACTCGACCCTCGGGGCTGCGAAGTCTCAACGCCGCCTCGGAGAAGCCGCTTGATCTCACCGACGTGGCGGGCGAACTCGGCGGTTCCCTCGACGTCCACCGCGCGGGGACGAGGCAGCTCCACGGGGACGACGGCCAGAACGCGGGCCGGGCGCGCGCTCAGGACCACGACGCGGTCGGCCAGGGCCACGGCCTCGGCCACGCTGTGGGTGACCATGACCGCCGTGGCCTCGATCGACGTCCGCAGGCGGGTCAGCTCCCAGCCCAGCTCCTCGCGGGTCAGCTCGTCGAGCGCCGCGAACGGCTCGTCCAGGAGGAGGAGCCGAGGCCGCAAGGCCAGCGTGCGGGCGAGGGCGACTCGCTGACGCATCCCGCCCGAGAGCTGGTGAGGGTAATAGTCGGCGAAGTCGGTCAAGCCGACCCCGGACAATGCTTCTCTGGCCAGTGTCGCGGAGGACCCGGACGACCGGTTCACTTCCAGGCCCAGCCGCGCGTTGTCCAGCGCCGTTCGCCAGGGCAGCAGCGCGTGCTCCTGGAGCATCAGGCCGAGCGCCTTGGCCCGGCGTGCCTCGGCCGGCGGGCGGCCGTCGATCTCGACGGTGCCGTCGCTCGGGAGCTGCACGCCGGCCAGGATTCGGAGCAGCGTAGACTTGCCGCATCCAGACGGCCCGAGCAGTGCGACGAGCTCGCCCGAAGCGACGGTCAGGTCGATGCCGTCAAGGACCGCGAGCGGCGGCCGGCCGGCGAGCTGGTAGGCGGCGCGGATGGCGCGGGCGCGGACGGCGGGGACAGGCTCCGACCGCGTCAGCTCCGCGATTGGCGCCGCCTCAACTGACACCCGGCTCACCCAGTGCCGACGGCGGCGTGTAGGTCATCGGAACATGTCCAGGTCGCGGTCGCGGACGAGCTCTCTCGCGTGGCCGTCACCACGCTCGTACGAGTAGCCGCGGATGACCGCCGCCGGGACACGGTCCAGCTTGCCCATGGCCAGCTCGCCCGCCGCGGCCAGCTCATCGGCGACGGCGATCTCGGTCACCACCAGCACCACCCCAGCGCTGTCCGGTTCGCCGCGGTAATCGTGAATCGGCCGCAGGCCGGCGACCCCAATCGCCACGTTGGTCTGGCCGTTTCGCCAGGGACGGCCAAAGGTGTCCGAGATGATGACGGCGATCTCGACGCCGACGTCTTCGCGGACGCGGCTCCGGATCCGCCTGGCCGAGCCGTCTGGATCGATCGGCAGCAGGGCAACGACGTCTCGCCCGGCCAGGTTGGAGGCATCGACGCCGGCGTTGGCGCAGATGAAGCCGTGGGCCGTCTCGGAGATCAGAACGCCACGCTCCATCCGCACGACGCGCGCCGTCTCGCGCAGCGCCACCTCGATCTGGCGCGGGTCACGCTTGGACACGGCGGACAGCTCGTGCGCCGTCTGGGAGGGCTCGACGGTCTGGAGATCGACCAGCCGCCCCTCGGCTTTGGAGACGATCTTCTGGGTTACGACCAGGACGTCGCCGTCCTGGAAGCGCTCGCCCTGGCGCTGGAGCGCGTCGAGCAGCAGCGCGGCCGGGTCATCGCCCGGTTGCACCTCGCCCATGCCGCGCACGCCAAACACCCACAGGTCTGTCACTTCGGCGAGTATAGAGGGCCGGGTCGGCCTGGGTCACACACTGGACGCGGGCGCACCGGAGCGAACCAACGGTCCGTGGCGGCGGCGCACGGTGCGTGCCCGCGCTGCCGTACGGAGGCCCTGGCTGGGTCAACTGGTTGGGCCAGGAGCGCCAGCCACGGATGCCTCGTCGCGCGTCGAAAGCCAGACGCCGGCCAGGACCAGCAAGCCGCCGGCGAGCTGTCCCGGGGCCAGCCGCTCGCCGAGAAAGACGGCCCCGCAGATCGCGCCCGAGACCGGGGTGAAGCACACGAAGTTGGCGACCTGGCCGGCATCGAGCGTGCGTAACGCGCGGATGTACAGGACGAAGCCGAAGGCGCCGGAGGCCGTGCCGAGATACGCGGCCCCGAGCCAGGTCTGCGGCGAGATCGAGGCCGGCGGGCGGACGAGCAGGTCGTAGCCGGCGAATGGCAAGAGCAGCAGCAGGCCGATGAGCATGCTGTAGGCGGTCACCTGGAGCTGCGGAGCGTGGCGCAGCCGACGGCCGAGGATGGTGTAGGCCGACCAGGACACGACCGCGCCCAGCACCAGCAGGTTGCCGAGCAGCGGGTTGCTGGCCGCGCCGGCGTGCTGGCCGAGCAGGACCACGAGCCCCACGCCTATCGCGGCCACGACGATCCCCGCCCCCCGCTTGAGGCCAATCCGCTCGCCTGCGAACAGCCCGGCCAGCGCGGCCGTGCAGGCCGGCACCGAGCCCTGGAGGAGCGCCGCCTCGGTGGCGGTGGTGTAGAGCAAGCCGACGTTGGCCAGGGTGAAGAACACGGTGACGCCGGTCAGTCCCATCAACGCCAGTGCGCCCAGCGGCAGCGGCTTCGACCGCGGGGCCGGCCGGTCCCACACCCGGGCCAACGAGACCAGGATGGAGGCGGCGATGCCGAAGCGAAGCACCGCGAACAGCCACGGCGGTACCTCGTTCAGCGCCGACTTGGTCACCGCGTAGGCGCTTCCCCAGATCGACATGACCAGCACCAGAGACAGCGCGGCCGAGGTCTTGGCGGACACGGAGCCATTCTACGCCGACCGACGGCGGCCGGACGGGTCGAGAGCGCGGGTGGGCGCGGGCGCACGCCTCAGGTGTAGCATCACCGTGGTACCTGACACCGGCAGACGGAGGGGCGCGATGGACCGATTCAGGCTCGCGACGATCGAGCGGCGCGGTCGTCGGCAAACCGCGCTGGTGCTCGGCGAGGGAGACGCCGAACGACTGTTCCCGGTGGCCGAGCTGGCGCCGAACCGGCCGGCCCTCCACGTCGAGCTGGCCGAGCTCCTAGGATGGTGGGACGAGGCCCGGCTGGCGCTGCGGGCGCTGGCCGAGGGGGTGGACGAGCCGGCCGCCGGTCTGCGAGCCGACGACCCGTCCCTCCGCCTGCTCGCGCCGATTCCGGCTCCGCGCGGCGTCTTCTGCACCGTCTTCAACTACTACGATTTCGCGGCCGAGGTCGGCGCCCCCAGGCCAGACAAGTCCACCATCCGTCCCTACATCTGCACCAAACTACCGAACTGCGTCATCGGCCCCGGCGAGGCCATCGTCCTGCCGCACCACACTGACCGGGTGGACTGGGAGGTCGAGCTGGGCGTCGTCATCGGCCGGACCTGCCGGGGGGTGTTCGCGCGGGATGCTCTGGACTACGTCGCCGGCTACACGATCGTCAACGACCTCTCGGCGCGCGACGGCCCGCGCGCCGACTGGCCCAACTTCGGCTACGACTGGCTGTTGAGTAAGGGGTTCGACACCTCGTCGCCGCTCGGCCCGTACCTCCTGCCGGCCGAATTCGTCGAAGACCCACATCGGCTCGGGCTGCGGTTGACCCGCAACGGAACGCTGATGCAGGACGGCAACACCGCGTCGATGGTGTTCAACATCCAGGAGCAGATCGAGTTTCTCAGCGGGTTCATGACGCTTCAAGCCGGCGACGTCATCGCGACGGGCACGCCGGCCGGCGTTGGCTGGCCGCGCGGGATCTTCCTCCAGCCCGGCGATGAGCTGGTCTGCGAGGTCGAGGGAATCGGCACGCTGCGCAATCCGGTGGTCGGGACGGTGATGCTGGTGCCACCGCCACTGCAGGGAACCGCCTATGCGTGATGGCGGGCGGGCGGGCATGCCTACCGGTGGGGTGGGTCTCGCGCAGCGCACGTGTTCCCGAGCCCGCCTCCATGCGATCATCCCTCTCGCGGTGTTCGCGCTGGCGGCCACGGTCATGCTCCAGCGGGCGACCACGGCCGGCTACAACACCGACGAAGGCCAGCACATCGCGACGGCCGGCTACTTCGAGCTGATCTTCTTACAGGCGCAACCGACCGGGCCGGCCTGGGAGGAGATCTACTGGACGCTGACCCAGCCGACGATCCCACGTTACCTGCTTGGCGCGGCGATCTGGTTGAGCGGCAATCCGCTCCCGCCGCTGAACCTCGATCACCGAATCCAGGAGGCGCGCGGGCCGAACCGGGAGCGGTTCATGGACCCGCGCACCTTCGCCGACGAGCGTCGGCTGGCCGAGGAGCGCCGCGTCGAGCGCCCGCGGCCAGCCGTGCTGCTGGCCGCTCGGATCCCGATGGCGCTGCTCGGGGCGGGCGCGGTCGCGCTGCTGTTCCTGCTCGGCCGGGTGCTGGCCGGCCCGGTCGCTGGCCTGGTTGCCGCGCTCGGGTTGCTCTGGGCGCCGCTGAGCCTGACCTTGCTACCGCGCGCTCACGCCGAGGCGCCGCTGCTGTTTTTTCTGCTGCTCGGGCTGTACCTCGGCGTCCGCGCGGCAGGCGCCACGGTGCGCGAGCTGTCCCCAGACTGGGACAGCTCACGCGCCGCCTCGACGTGGGGGCGTGGCGCACAAGCCGGCCTGGCGACCGGGCTGGCCGCCGCGTCCAAGCTGACGGCGCTGCTCGGATTGGCCTCGCTCGGCGGCTTTGCGATCTGGTCGCTCGTCGCGCGGCGTTGGACACCGGTCGCCGTCGCTTCGTCCTCGTGGCGCTGGAGCACTCTGGCGGCCACGGTCGGGCTGGTTGTGTTCGTCGCGGTCAACCCGTTCTTGTGGCCCGACCCAGTCGGCCGGACGTCGGCGATGCTCCAGTTCCGCGGGCAGGAGCTGGTCGGCCAGCGTGCCCTGAACAGCGAGGACGCGGTGCCGGAGAGCCTGGCGACGCGGGCCGCGCTGCTGCTCACGCGGACCTTCGTTGGCGAGGCGCCGATCGCCCGGCGGACCGGGCTACCGCTCGACGCCCTGCTCGCGTGCGTTGGCGCTGCCGTGCTCGCCTGGCGGGCGTTCCGCGGGCGTGCCTCGGGCGGACTGCTGGGGCCCGAGGCATTCGTCCTGGTCTGGATCGTCACGTTTCTGGCCGGCACCGCCCCACATCTGAGTCTCGATTGGCAGCGGTACTACCTGCCGAGCGTCGCGCTCGGGCTGCTCCTCGTCGGCGTCGGCACGGAGGCACTCGTCGCGCGAGTGATCCAGGCCACTCGCTTCGGACGGAGCCGCTCGCGGGCCGGTGCGTCGGCCGGCCAGCCCATCACGCCGGCCGGCAGCGGGGCGACCGGCTCGTGGTAGCGGTCGCGGCGCACGCCACAACGGGGGGCCGGCGCCAGCCAGACCGCGTGGGGGTGGCCGTGCTGCTCCGCATCGGCGGGGCGCTGCGGGGCGCCGGGATGTTGCGCGCACCGGCGTGCGTCGGCGGCGGATAGTCAGACCTACCTGGTGCTGGCGTACGAGCTGGTGCGCGATGGAACTGGGACCTGGGCGTCCGCCAGCCGCTGGGCTACCCGTTGTTTCTGGCTGGCACGATCGCCCTGCTTGGCGAGGACATGCGGGCGGTCGCCTTCGCCCAACACATCCTCGGACTGGTGACGATCGCCTGCACCTATGGGCTGACGCGCTCGCTCGCCGGGCCGTGGAAGCCGCGCTGGCCGGGCTGGGTGCGGCGCTGTCCGGCCCGCTGCTGGTCTACGAGCGGTACGTGATGGCCGAGACGTTGTTGACAGCACAGCTCGTCGGCGCCGCCTGCGCGCTGCTGTTGGCACGCCGCGCCGGCCGGCCGGCCTCGAGCGTGGGCTGGCCATCGCCGGCGGGGCGCTGCATGCCCGGCTGGCTTACCAGGGCCGGCCGCGCTGCTGCTGCTGCCGGTTTGTGCCGCTGGCCTTTCTGGACGGTCGGACGTTGCGCCGAGTTGCCGCGCTGTCTGGCTGGACGGGCCTGGGCTTCGCCGTGCTCGCCGTCCCATGGGCGCTGGTCACGCTGGTGAGCCACGAGACGATCGGCTCGGTCGGCATCGGCAACACGCTGGTCTGGCGGGTCACCGGGAGGAGCCGGCCTGATCGACCCGCGCGCACGCTGGCCGAGCCGCGAGGGCGACGCGCTGGCCGCGGCGCGCCGTTACGCGTTCGGGCTGGCCACGCGCAAGGAGCTGCCGGACGACATCGCGGATGGCATCCAGGAACGGTTCGGGCTGTCGGAAGCCCAGGCCGACCGGGTGCTCGCCGCGGTCGCGCTCGACGCGATCCGCGCCCAGCCGGCCGTCTACGCCGAGTCGACCCTGCGGCTCACGCTGGAGCTGTTCCGAGGCACCGAGCAGGCGCTCGGCGGACAGGGTAAGGAGGGCGGCATCGACCGCTACCCGAATCCCCAGGAGAAGTACCAAACGTGGTGGAACTCTCGGATCGCCCACGTTCCCCAGCCGCCGACGCCGGCCGAGGCCGCCGAGTTCGGGACGGCGCGCAACCTCAGTCGAATCTTCCAGCCGCACCGAATGGCGGTCTACTGCTGGCACTCTGCCTGGCCGGGCTCGTAGCTGGCCTGACGACGGCGCGCTACCGCGGGGCGTTGTTCCTCGCGGCATCGATCATCGTGAGCCTGGTCGGCGCCGCGGCGCTGGCCGGCTCGTTCCCGCGCTTCCGCTACCCGCTTGACCCGCTCATCCTGGCGCTCGCCGCGCCCGGCGCGGCCGCGACACTCGCCCTCGCTCGCGCCGCGATCCACCGCCTACTAATGGTCCAAGCCCGTCAACGCGCTGGCCCTGATCCCTCCGCGGTCTGAATAGGCAGGGCCTGGTGCTCTGACCGCTGGCTCGCGGTTAGGACTCGCGCGGATAGGCGCTGAAGGAGACCATCCACGGTCGTCGGGGTGGCCCCGGTTTTGATGCCGGGTTGCTGCCCGCCAAATCGATCCCTCAAGGACGTAGCCTTGCCGCCGTCGGGCCGGTAGGTCAGCGGTTAGAGCAGCGGACTATAATCCGTAGGTCGATGAGTTCGAATCCATCCCGGCCCATGGGCTCGGTTACGGTGATCCGATGACTACCGTCAACGCCAATAAGGTCGCCCTGGGCATCGAGTCCTTCGGTGACGACGACGCACCACTCGTCCTGCTCGCGGGCGGGACGACGATGCTCTCCTGGCCCGACGCGCTCTGCGAGCGCCTCGCCGCCGGCGGGCGCCGCGTGGTGCGCTACGACCTGCGCGACAGCGGCGAGTCGACGACGGCGGACCCGGAGGCGCCCGCCTACACCCTGCGCGACCTCGCCGCCGACGCGGCGGCCCTTGCCGACGCGCGGCGGCGGGCCCGCGCACCTCGCGGGGATCGGCGTCGGCGGGATGTCGCCCAGGTGGCCGCGCTCGACCATCCGGCGCGTTCTCGGCGCTCACCCTGGCCGGCACCCGCGCGGTCGCGCCAGCCCGCCCGACGATGACCTCCCCGACCATGACCAGGCGACGATGAGCCGGCTGTTCGCGCATCCGATGCCCGACTGGACCGACCGCGAGGCGGTGGCGGAGTTCGCCGCCGCCCGCGCGGAGATCCTCGGCGACGACCCCGTCCCCGCGCGCGCGATCGCCGTGCGCATCTGGGACCGCACGCCGGCACCGCACCCCGGTCCAGATGGCCAACCAGATGGGCATGGTGTTCTCCAAGCTCGACTGCAAACCCCGCTGGCGCGAGCGCCTGCCCGAGATCGAGGTCCCCACGCTCGTCGTCCACGGCCGCCGCGACCCGTTCTTCCCCGTCGGCAACGGCGAGGCGATCGCGCGCGAGATCCAGGGCGCGGCTGCTCGTCCTCGAGGAGGCCGCCACTGCGATCCCCGATGCGGCGGCCCGGCGAGGTCGCCGAGGCGATGGTCGCGCTCGGGTAGAGGACGGCGCGTGCCGCGCGGGTATGGCATCCGCGCAGCAGTGGGCGTCGGAGGCTCGACACGGCCGCGCGCCGCGCCCGCGATCGGCGCCCGCGGAACTCTCGAAGGCGGTTCCGAGGAACCACGCCCGGGTCGCTCAGGCCGCCTTCTCCACGCGGTCAAGGAACGCATCGAGGCGCTGCGGTGGCACGGCAATGACCAGCACGGGCTCCTCGTGTGACCGCTCGAGAACACGCGCGTTGAAGGCGTCGCCGTCCGTCCGGCTCACCTGCGATGCCGGCGGGGGTGTCGGCTCCTGCGACGTCGTGGCGGCCGATCCGCCGTGCCGGCCAGCACCGCGCCCAGGGCGACCAGCCAGCGGAGGTGCGACCGAGCCACGCTGCAAAGTATCGCGGACAGTGCGCTCGCCGGGTTCGGCGCATGGTCGACGCCGCCGCATCGACCCAGCGCGAGTCGGGTTCGCTCAGGCATGCATCACTGGTTCGGTGTCCTGATCGCCGTGCTCGGGTTCCACGGCGGCCGCGGCCGCGCAGGACGCGAGCATCTCGCAGTCGCATACCGCCGACGGCAACCCGAGTGCCTCGCCGTCGAGCGGCGGCGTTCCGTCGAGGATCCCGTCGAGGAGATCGAGCTTGTGGGCGAACTCGTGGATCACGACGTTCCTCCCCGTCCCGAGCCGCCGCAGGTCGTGGCGCGCCGCGCTCCAGGAGATCAAGACCGGGCCGTGGTGGTGCGCCTCCCGGCGAGCGCAACCAGGTCGCGGGTGACGAGCGCCCCGCCGATCGCTCACCGCCGCGCACCACCGTCGAGCGGTGCACGATCACCGTGCCGACGCTGTCGAGGGCACCGTCGTCGCCGAGCTCGGCGAGCATCAGCGCTCCCTGGGCCGCGATGGCGACGCGCATCGGCTCGGTCAGCCCGCCCCTTCGCCGCTTCCCAGCGGAAGCGGCCGACCAGCGCGGCGGTCAGTGCGGCGACGCGCTCGCGCTCGCGCGACGACAGCAGCGACCACCATGCGACCGCACCGGGCGATCGCGCCGCGACGTCGCCGGTCGAGGCGACGGGCGTTCGATCGCGACGCCAGCGGAGCACACCGTCACGCTATTGAGACGGCGCCGCGTTCCTCGCCGCGACAGCCGTCACCGAGTACGCCAAGGCGAAGACGACCCGCTGGAGGTACCCGACATCATGCGCGCGCTCGAGGCTGAGGTGGTCGATGCCATCTGGACAGCGGTCGCTTCCCTGCTCCCTCCGCCGGATCGGTCCCATCCGCTGGGCTGTCACCGACCTCGGGTGCCGACCGGTTGTGCTTCCGAGGGATCCTCATCGGCTCGTGACCGGCGCGTCGTGGGTCGACATCGAAGCGATCCTCGAGCACGCGGGTGTCGGACACGACCTTGCGCGCTCGTCGCGACGAGTGGATCGACGCCGGCGTGTTCGAGTCCCTCAAGACCGAAGCGCTGGCCGCGTTCGGCGTGATCATCGGCCTCGACCTCGACCACGTGGCGCTGGACGGGTCGCTGCACAAGACGCCCGGCGGCGGCGAGGGAACAGGCCCGAACCCAACCGAGAGAGCCAAGTTGGGCTGGAAGTGGTCCGTCGCGTCGGAGCGTCACGGCATCCCGTCGGCTGGGCGATCGACGGCGCCAACCGCAACGACGTGCGCATGCTCGAACCCACCCTCGATGCGGTCGCCGACGCTGGCCTGCTCGCCGATATCGGCACCCTACACCTCGGACCAGGGCTATGACTCCGGTGCGGTCCGAGATCGTCTCCGCGACGCCGGGATCGACCAGTTCGAGATCCAACTGCGAGGAACCAAGGTCCCGGCGTGAAGAAGCAACCGCTCCGTCTCGGACTGCGATGGATCGTCGAAGCGACCAACACGTGGTGGTCGAACTACGGCCAGCTTCGCCGCAACACCGACCGCCGAGCCCGGCACCGCCACGCCGCGCTCTGCCTCGCCACGACGGTCCTCATCGTCGGTCGGCTCATCGACTGGCGCGACCGATGGAGCCCCGCGTGACGCATATCCGCTCAGGTCCTTAGCTGATGTGCGGCTCCAGCTTGTCCAGGATCTTCGGCTTGGGCATGAAGCCGACCAGCGTCTCGACCGGCTGACCATCCTTGAAGAGGATCATCGTCGGGATACCGCGAATCCCGAACTTCTGCATCATACTCGGGTTCTCGTCAACGTTGAGCTTGACGACCTTCAGCTTGCCATCCTGCTCGCTCGCGATCTGGTCCAGCACCGGCGCGACCAGCTTGCAGGGTCCGCACCACTCTGCCCAGAAGTCGACCAGGACTGGGGTTGACGATTGGGTAACCTCATTCTCGAATGTGCTGTCCGTTACGGGACTTGGGTGCACCATGGTTTTCGCCTCCAGGGCGCGTTGTCAACCGGCGCCCGAATCATCATCAGACTATAACGCAGCCCCCGTTTGGGTATTCCCGCCGTGGCTACGCCACGCCGGCGGCGCGGAGTTGATCGCGCAGGACGGCCAGGCCGTCCGTCGCCGAGAGCACCGGGACCTCTGGGAACGCGGCTTGAAAACGGTCCATCCTGAGACCGGCGCGGAGCGGGCGCGGGGCCGGCTGGCGAAGGCTGGCGGTATCGATCGGGTCGATCAAACCCGCGTCCAGGCCGAACGCCTCGGCCGCCAGGCGGGCAAAGTCGTAGCGTGACAGCACGCTCCCGCCGACGGTGTTGAAGACCCCCTGGGCGCGCCCTCGCCCCAGCGCGAGCACCATCGTGGCCAGGTTGTCGGCCAGCGTCGGGGAACCAATCTGGTCGTGGACGACCGGGGCGCGCTCGCCGGCGCGCAGCTTGTTGAGCAGCCAGACCACGAAGTTGGCACGTACGTGCGGGGCATAGCCGTACAGGACCGTCGTCCGCGCGATGGTCCATCTCCCGCCCGCCGCGGCGACGGCCCGCTCGCCCTCGTGCTTGGTCTGGGCGTACCAGCCAAGCGGGTTAGTCGGGTCGGCCTCGGAGTAGGGGCCGGCAGTCCCGTCAAAGACATACTCGGTCGAAAGCTGGACCAGGTGCACCCCGCGCGCCGCGCAGGCGCGTGCGACGTTCGCCGCGCCGCACACGTTGACGCCGCGGGCCGTCTCGCGCTCGCGCTCGCACGCGTCGACGTTCGTCATCGCCGCGGTATGGATCACCAGGTCAGGGTGGGCCTGGTCCAGGACCTGGCGCACCGCGTCGGCCTCGACGACGTCCAGGCTCCAGAAGCGGAATGCCCCGAGATAGCGGTTCGCGCAGGGGCCGCGCGACGCAGCGAGCGGCTCGTCCTCAGCGCCCGCGGCCAGCCGCTCCAGCACCTTGGTCCCAAGCAGCCCGTTGCTGCCAGTCACCAGCACGCGCATCGCTCGGACCAGCCCCCGAAGCGCACTTGGTCTCACTCGCTTCGGATTATAGGAGGCTGCCATCCGAGCCTCGATCTCGGCCACATTGGTGTCACGGCTCCATCGCATCACGCGGCCGGTCGCTGCAACCGGTTGCGAATAGGCGCGTCAGCATGGTATCCGTGGAAGGTGCGGGGACGTTGGAGGAGCGTCCCGCTCATGGGGGAGAGGTGGCGGAGCGCAGGGCGGCGGAGCGGATCGAGACGGTCGGTCGCCTCGACGTGCCCGCGCGTGAGGCGGTAGACGAGCTGCTGAGGGCGGCGAAGGCCGCCGACGGCGTCTCGCCAGTGGGCGAGCACAAGTACCTCAAGCTTCACAGCGGCGTCAACTCCGTCCGAGCGCTTCTCGCCTGGGACGGCGATCGGCTGGTTGGCTATGGCCAGATCCTGCGTAGCGGAAGCGAGGCGACGGCCGAGATCGTCGTCCATCCTGAGGCTCGCCGGCGCGGGCTCGGGAGTCGATTGATCGCTCGCGCCCGTGAGCTGGCGAGCGCGGATGCCGACGAGCTGAATATCTGGGCCTACGGCGCCCTGGCCCCCGGCGCCGCCATTGCCGCCCGATGCGGCCTGACCACCGCCCGCACCCTGCTCCAGCTCGAACGCCCGCTCGACACGCTGCCCCCCATGCCCGACCTGGCCGGGTACACCATTCGCCAGTTCGACGCGGCCGCCGACGCGGCCGCCTGGCTGGAGCTCCACAACCGCGTCTTCGCCGATCATCCCGAGAACGGCACCTGGTCGCCCGCCGACCTTGAAGCGCGTCTCCATCAGCCGTGGTTTTCGGCCGAGGACTTCCTGGTTGCCGAGGCGGGCGGCCGGATGGTCGGGTTCAATTGGCTGAAGCAGGTGCCCGCGGCGCCGCCCGACCTTCCCGAAGGGGAGATCTACATCATCGGCGTCGACGACTCGCAGCGCGGTCGCGGTCTCGGGCGTGCGCTAGCCGTGCTTGGACTGCACCACCTGCGGCGGCGCGGGATGCGCGTCTGCACGCTGTACGTCGAGGACGACAACGCGCCGGCGCTGCGCCTGTATCGGGCCCTCGGCTTCGTCGTGCGTCACGCCCACCGCTGCTACCGTCTTCCGCTCGCCGTGTCGCACGCAGCGGTCACGGCTGAAGGCGCGACCCGCGACGGGGTGGCAGATGGCGGCGCGGCGACCCCAGGCGCCAACCCGGCGCTGGCCTCCTGCCCCTGACCGGCTACGCCCGGGCGTGATGCGAAGGTAGCCTTCGGGGCGCGCCGACCCTGCTACACTGCCGCTCATCGGCCGGTGGGACGTAGGCCGGTGCGTCTCAATGGCTGCGACTGGGGTGTCGGCGCCGCGGCAGCCCGGGCGGCGCACCCGCCGAGGCACATGCGAGGGGGATGGACCGTGATCCACCTGTCCTGGGACGACATCGAGGGACTCGTCGCGACGCTCGTCGCCAAGCTGCCGGGGAACTACGATCTGCTGCTGGTGATCACCCGTGGCGGCATGGTTCCGGCCTGCCTGATCAGCGAGCAGACTGACATCCGCAACATCGTCGCGGCCGCGGTGATGTTCTACACCGACGTTGAAGAGACGCTGCCGGACCCGATTTTCCTGCAGTTCCCAGACGACGCGCTCCTGCGGGACAAGCGGATCCTGGTCGTTGACGACGTGTGGGACACGGGCCGTACGATCGTCGCGGTCAAGGAGCGGATTGTCGCCGCCGGCGGCCGCGCGGACCTCGCGGTGCTGCACTACAAGCCGGAGCATTCGCGGTTCGAGGCACGGCCGGAGTACTACGCCGAGACGACCGACGCCTGGATCGTCTACCCCTGGGATCCGAGCCGCGCCCGCCAGGCTCGGCCGCGGGCCAGCCAGGCGGCGGCCACCCCGAGCTGATCCTCCACGGCGGCTGGTTCGGCACGCGCTCGCCGTCCCCGATCCGTGAGGATGTCGAACCAGCCGCTTCGTCCCCTCCTGGCACACAGCGTGCAGAAAAGGTGCTGGCCCGCTTGAGAGTGCCGGGCGGGAGGGGCGTACGTGGAAGCGTTGGTCAACCCCGATAATCTCGTGGCACTGCTCACGCTGACCGCGCTCGAGATCGTGTTGGGCGTCGACAACGTCATCTTCATCTCGATCCTCGCCGGCAAGCTCCCTCCCGAGCAGCAAGCGAGAGCACGGACCATCGGGCTCAGCCTCGCGCTCGTGATGCGGATCCTGCTGCTGTTCTCGCTGTCCTGGATCATCCAGTTGACGGCGCCGCTGTTCACCGTGCTGCGGCAAGAGATCTCCGGGCGGGACCTGATCCTGCTCCTCGGCGGCCTGTTCCTGCTGGCCAAGGCGACCTACGAAATTCACGAGCGGCTCGAGGGCGAAGAAGGCCACGGGAGTGCGAGCGTGCCGGCGTCCTTCGCCTCGGTGATTGTCCAGATCCTGCTGCTGGACGTGGTGTTCTCGCTCGATTCGGTGATCACCGCGGTCGGGATGGTCGACGAGCTGCCGATCATGGTGGCCGCGGTCATCATCGCGATTGGCATCATGCTCGTCTCGGCTGGGACGATCAGCAACTTCGTGAACCACCACCCGACGGTCAAGATGTTGGCGCTGTCCTTCCTCCTGCTGATTGGCACCTCGCTGATCGCCGAAGGACTCCACTTCCACATCCCGAAGGGCTACATCTACTTCGCGATGGCGTTCTCGGTGCTGGTGGAGATGCTGAACCTGGCCGCCCGCCGACGGCACCGCCCGACCGAGCCGGTTGAGCTCCGGCCCACCTTTGTGAAGGACGGGGCCGGGTCCGGCGCTGTCGCACGCCCTGCCTCGGCCATCCAGCCCCCCCGCACAACAGCGTAGTCGGGCGTCGAGGTCATCGGGGCCACCAGGAAGCTCAGCAGCAGGCCGGTTGCCCCCGAGAGCAGGATCGCTCCGGCCCACAGCTCCGGCGGCCACGCCAGCCCGCCCGACGCGCCGAGCGCCAGCGCCGTCAGGTAGCCGCCTCAGAGCAGGGTTGGCAGTGCCAGCGCCACCACGCGGAAGCCCCACGCAGGGCCGTCCGGCCACACCCACCAGGCGACGATCAGATCGAATGCCAGTCCGCCGCCACGGCAATCGGCACGGCCCAGAACAGCGCGTGCCGGGGCGTGAAGAACGTCTCCAGCGCTGGAACGTTGCGGTGGGCCCAGGCATCGACCGCCATCCCGATCGAGAACCAGATGCAGCCGGCGATCTTCAGCCGGTCGGACTGGGCATCACCCACGGGCCGGGCCGCGCGAGGCCGGGCCGCGATCATGTCATCTGCCGACCGCCCGCTCCACAGCGCGGGCCGGCACGTCCTCGCCCCCGTCCCAGCGTTCCGGGCGGAAGCGATAGTCGTGCTTGCGGATGTAGACGTCCAGCTCGTTGACCAGGCCAGAGAGCCCGGCCAGCGCGGCCCGCGCCAGGACGCCCGCGCCGGGGTGGTCGGCATCGAGGGCCCGCTCCAGGTGGAGCAGGCACAGCCCGTCGGCGGCACGGTAGCGGGCCGCGACCGCGGCATCCGTCACCCGGGCGCACAGCGTCGTCAGATGGCGCTCCTCGGCCTCAGACCAGGCGCGGCAGGCCACGCACGGCCGCGGCGCGTTATGAGCCAGCCGATCTGAGCGGCCACGCTCTCCGAGCAGAGCCGCCAGCAGCGAGCGCACCCCAGTGCGGGGCCGCCCACCGTCCTGCCTCAGCGCTCCGTCTCGCTCCAGCCGCCGGGCCGCGTTCACCAGAACGTCGCGGTAGACAATCGCCGTCGCGAGCGGCCCGTTCGGCTGAGCCAGGAAGCGGCGCGCGTGCTCGGGACAGAAACCACCCTCAGTGCGAAGCTGCTCGCGCAGCTCCAGATCGTTGACCTGCTCGTAGCAGATCGACTGGAGGAAGGCATCAACCGCCTCGCCCGCGAGTCGACAGACCGGGCAGCCTGCCTGGTCCAGCGCCTCGAGCAGGTCGTGCTCGGCGGCGTGGCGGCGGGGCTTACGCATGCTGTTGCCCCCTCTCCGAGGCCCTCGGGGGACCTCGGAGAGGGGGCAGTCTCTCACTTGGCCGGCCGCACCGAGAACGCCACAACCTCGCCAAGATTGATCCAGGCGCGCTGGCCGCTGGCCGCGATGCTGTCGGCAAAGGTGCGGGTGCTGCCGGCGGCGACGTCCCTGGCGAGCTGCTCGCTGTATCCCTGAAGAAGCTCGTCCGACAGCGACTCGTCCATCTCCTCGACCGTCGTGAGGCCGCCCCCGTTCTTCAAGGCGAAGGTGATCTCGATCCGCTTGCCCTGGTCGCGGGCGAGCCCGAACGTCGGACCCACTGCCGTTCGGCTCGGCGCCGCACCCTGGCCCCGAGCGATGCTAACGATGTTCACGCCGATCCTCCAGTTTCGATCCCCACCCGGTCCGCTGACCTAGTGCTCGTGCCAGGCGGCCGACGCCTCGGCAATCCGGGAGAACGGTAACACAGGGCATGGTCCTGGTGGGCGGCTCGAGCGCCTACAATTGCCGATGGCGAAACCGTGGCCGCCGAGCGGCGGGCGGGCGGGGGTGGTGGGGTGGCGCTTCGGCTGTACAGCACGCTGAGCCGGACCGTGGAGCCATACCGGCCGGTCGACGAGGTGGTGACGATGTACGTTTGCGGCGTGACGCCGTACGACACCACTCACCTCGGCCACGCGTTCTGCTACGTCGTCTTCGACGTCCTGGGCCGCTACCTGCGCTTTCTCGGCCACCGCGTCCGCTACATCCAGAACATCACCGACATCGACAACGACATTCTCCGCCGGGCCAGGGAGCTGGGGGAGCCCTGGGACGCGCTGGGCAACCGCTACGTCGCGATTCACCAGCAATCGCTCGACGCGCTGGGTGTCGAGCCGCCCGAGCGGTACACCCGCGCCACCGAGGAGATCCCTGCGATGGTCCGGATGATCGGCGATCTCGTCGAGCGCGGCCACGCCTACGAGTCTGGTGGCAACGTCTACTTCCGAACGGCAAGTGACCCAGACTATGGCGCACTGAGCCGGCTGACGCCCGAGGAGATGGCCCCCAAGCTCACCGAGGCCGGCGACCCGGCCGACGACCCTCGCAAGGAGCGGCCGATCGACTTCCTGCTCTGGCAGGCGGCAAGAGCTGGCGAGCCGACCTGGCCAAGCCCCTGGGGCGCGGGCCGACCCGGCTGGCACATCGAGTGCTCGGCGATGGCGATCAGCAACCTGGGCGCGACACTCGACATCCACGGTGGCGGCGGCGACCTGGTCTACCCGCACCACGAGTGCGAGATCGCCCAATCCGAGTGCTGGACCGGCCAGAAGCCGTTCGCCCGGATCTGGATGCACGTGGGGATGCTGCGGATGGACGGCGAGAAGATGAGTAAATCGCTCGGCAACATGGTCTTCATCCGGCCGCTGCTCGAGGAGCACAGTCCTGAGGCGATCCGCCTCTATCTGCTCAGCGTCCACTACCGCGGAATCCTGGAGTACGACGCCACGGCCCTGCAAGCGGCCGAGGACCTGGTCGCGATCCTCCGCCGCGCCGCGACCGGTGGCGGCCAAGACCCGGGCAGCCGCGACGCGCCGGAGCTGGACGCCGGGCCGTACCGGGGCCGAGCTCTCGCCGCGCTCGACGACGACCTCGACACCCCGATCGCGATCGACGCATTGCGCGACCTCGCCGAAGCGATCCTTGCCGGCGCGTCCCGTGGCCAGGCAGCCGACACCGCGCGCGCCGAGCTGCGCGCGTTGGCCGAGATCCTGGGCCTCGGGCTCGAGGGCTCTGCCTCGCTGTCTGGGAGCGGGACTGGCTAAGGGCACCTCACCAGCCGGCAAGCCAACACCGCGGCACAGGCCCGCGCCCCTGATTCGCTACTGCTGATCCAGCTCGAAGGCGGCGTGGAGGGCGTTGAGGGCCAGTTCCACCTGGGTGGCGTCGATGATGCAGGTGATCCGGATGTCCGAGGTGGTGATCATGTCGATGTTGATGCCGGCCCGCGCCAGGGCCCCGAACATCCGCGCCGCGTAGCCCGGCGCGCTCTGCATGCCGGTCCCGACGACCGAGACTTTCGCCAGGTTGCCCGCGGCGTCCAGGTCGGCCGCGCCGATCTCTGGAACGAGCTTCTCGACCAGCGTGACGGCCCGGGCGCGGTCGGCCCGCGAGACCGTGAACGACAGATCAGTCTTGCCGTCGCTACCGGTGTTCTGGACGATCGTGTCGACGCTGATCTGGGCGTCCGCCAGCGGCGAGAACAGGGCGTGGGCCAACCCCGGACGGTCCGGGACACCGACGATGCGGATCTTCGCCACGTCGACGTCGTGGGCGATGCCGCGCACGTTCTTGCGGACTTCCACGTGTTCAGTCCGATCGGCGGCGCGGTGGATGAGCGTGCCCGGCGCGTCCGAGAAGCTCGAGCGGACCATGATCGGCACGCCGTAGACTTCGCCCAGCTCGACCGCGCGGGGGTGCATCACGCGCGCCCCTAGCTGGGCCAATTCTAGCATCTCCTCGTAGGAGATCTCGTCGAGCTTGCGTGCCGTCGGAACCAGCCGCGGGTCGGCCGTGTAGATCCCCTCGACGTCGGTGTAGATCTCGCACCGTTCAGCACCGAGCGCGGCGGCCAATGCGACGGCCGTCGTGTCGGAGCCGCCGCGGCCGAGCGTCGTGACATCTTGCTCCTCGGTGATGCCCTGGAAGCCGGTCACGATCGGCACGCGCCCGGCGTGCAGCTCGCGGCGAATACGCTCCGGATGGACGTCCATGATCCTGGCGCGGGTGAACAGTGCCGTGGTCCGAATACCGGCCTGGCCGGCGGTCAGCGAGACGGCCGGGGTTGACCCAGATCGATAAGCGCCATCGCCAGCAGGCTGGCCGAGACCTGCTCGCTGGTCGACAGCAAGTGGTCCAGCTCGCGGTCGTTCGGCTCGCGGGCCACGCGACAGGCCAGTGCTAGCAGCTCGTCGGTCGTGTCGCCCATCGCCGAGACGACGGCGACGACCTGCCGGGCGGCCGCGACGGCCGCGGTCACTCGGCGCGCCGCCCGCACAATCCGCTCGGCATCGCCCAGGGAGGTGCCGCCGTACTTGTGGACGGCGAGCGCCATCCCACTCCCCACCTACGCGCCCCCGCCGCTCGCCATTGGCCGCTCACCGCCGCGCCCTCCGACGAGATCCGTGCCTGGAGCACTCGGCCACTGATTCCCTCGGCACCGGCCGAGGCGGCAAAGGCCTCGCCGACCGCCGATGCGCGCGCGATCCTCGCCAACCAGAGCCAGGACCGACGACCCGGCGCCGGACAGGAACACTCCGTGCGCTCCCGCGTCGAGCGCCGCCGCGAACAGGCGCGGCATCGCCGGGAACACCCGCGTTCGCGGCGGCTGGTGCAGGG
The DNA here is from genome assembly GCA_030447245.1 of Chloroflexota bacterium. Lineage (GTDB taxonomy): Bacteria > Chloroflexota > UBA6077 > UBA6077 > JACCZL01 > JAUJPG01. The sequence continues at coordinate 49,146 of JAUJPG010000024.1, forward strand.
CGTCCTCGGTCGCGGTCCGCAGGAGATCGGTCCGCCCGGCCGACAGCGCAGCGACCAGCAGCGCCGCCCGACTGATGTTGTAGATCGCCGTCCCGATCGGTAGGCTGCTGGTAGCAGGCCGCGCGCGGCCTCGGTCTCCATCGGGAAATCGGGCACGTAGACTGTCGCCAGGAGCGGCGCTGCAACCCGCACCGCGCACTGGCGAACGCCCTGCTCGGTCGTCACGCCCACCCGCACGCCACCGAGCAGGCACGGAGCGATGTTGTCCGGGTGGCCCTCCAGCCGGGTCCCAAAGTCGACGAGCTGCTCGGTCGTCAGCGGGTCACCCAGCGGCCGGGGTTGCCGAGCAGCAGCCCGGCCGCCAGCGCGGCGCTGCTGCTTCCCAGCCCGCGTGACAGCGGGATCGGTTCTCGCAACGCAGCCGCAATCGCGGTGGCGCCTGGCCCCGCAGATCATAGATCCGCGCCACGGCCCGGCACACCAGATTGGATGCGTCGGTAGGCAACGTGCGGCGCCCTCGCCGACGGTCTCGACGGTGACGCGCGCGTGGCTCGGCCCGGACGACATTGTGGAGATCCAGTGCCAGGCCGATCGAGTCGAACCCTGGCCCAAGGTTCGCACTCGTGGCCCGGCACCCGAGCGATGAGACAGCCAAACCCGCTAGCCCCCTTCCCTGAAGAGCAGGGGGCTAAGCTCCCCCTGCTCTTCAGGGAAGGGGTTAGGTTGGCGCCGCTCATCGCGGCGTGAACGACGTCTGAAGCTGGACCTGGTCGTCGGCTGCACGAGCGATCACGTCGACGTTGACCGGATAGCCCCGGCGTGGCGTCGGCAATGTTGAAGACCAGGATTGTCTCGCCATTGGCGTCGGTGGACTGGGTTCCGGTGCCGCGTGGCCAGCGCTCGTCGGCCGTCTTGAAGTGGGCAATCAGGTGGACTTGCGCTCCCGCTAGTGGTGCGCCGTCACGGAGCACGCGCGCCGAAACCGCCACATCCGAGCGTGTGCGCGGGGCCGGGTCATTGACCCGCGCGGCGCTGCCCGGCGAAACGCGAGCCCGCGCCGGCCGGGCCAGCCCGGGCCTCGGCCACCAGGGCGGGCGCCGTGAGCGTCGCGGATGCCGCGGTTGGGCGGGCGGAGCCGCGGACCCGGCCTCGGCGACGGCCGCCCGGCCGCGACGGGCGCGCTGGCTGGGAGCGGCGAGCTCTGGCCGATGGGGATCGCGGTCGGCTGGCTCGCGGGCGTCGGCGTCATGCCGTTCGCTGGGCGCCCGCGCCGCGACAGTCCGAACGAATCGCCGAGCTCGACCACCCACGACAAGTTGACAAGCGATCGGGTGCTCAGGATCGTAGTGGCGACGTACAACGCCAGCCCGATCGCAAGCGCAATCACGACGACCTCGACGAGTCCGCTCGCCCGACCCAGACGCAACCTGCGCCGCCCGTGCCGCTGGCCCGATGGAAGGCTACGCCCGTTCGACGCGGACCGATCCCCAGCCATCTCGTCCAGCGGAGCCTGGACCGCCGCCCAGCGGGCCCGCCGCCGATCGTAGTCGGCGCGTCGCTGCGCATTGCCCAGGATCTCATAAGCCGCGTTCAGCTCGGCGAGCTGGCGCACCGCCTGGCGGGCCGCCAGGCGCGCTCGTGCAGCCGCGCGGCACGGCGACGGTAGGTGTAGCGGATCACCTCGTCGGACACGAGCGAGTCGACACCGAGGATCGCGTACAGGTCGGGCATGCCTGGCAGCCCATCAGGCGGCTCGTCCAGGTACGGCGTGAGCGGTGCCAGCACCTGGCGGAACCGCGGCTCGGGCTCCGATTGCGATGCCGACTCTGGCTCGATCGGGGTCGCCGCGGTCGGCACGAACGACGAGTGTACCCGGAGATGGATTCGCGGGCGACGGCTTCTTCGGCTTGCGGAGGAAGAACAGGCCCGCCATCGACTTTGCCCTCGCCCGACGCGCGGGATACGCGGTCGGTCCCCACGGTCAATGTACCACAGCCGGGACGCGTCAGGGTGCGCGTTTCGGCTCGCGACGTGAACGGCTCTGGTGCATAGGTCGGCCCTGGCCGGCCCAGCCTAGCTCGGCCAGGCCGCGCGTCGCTTGAGCACGGTCGCTCCAGGAAGACGCTCGTCGCCGACGAGCATCCGCCGCTCGTGGCCCTTGCCAGCCAGCAGGACGGTATCGCCAGGTCTGGCCCTGGCCAGCAACGCGCGGATCGCCTGGGCGCGGTCGACGACGATCTCGAAGTCGGGCCCGGCCCGCTTGCCGCGCGCCCGCGCGCCGGCGGCGATCTGCTCGGCGATGTCGCGGATCTTCGTGGAGCGGATCGTCGGCGCTGATGATGACGAAGTCGGCCAGGTCAGCCGCCACCCGACCCATCGCCGGGCGGTTGGCCGGATCGCGCTCGCCAGCGTGGCCGAAGACGACCATCAACTGTCCAGGGGTGTGTGGGCGCAGCGTCAGCAGGGCGTTCTCAAGCGCCTGGGGCGTGTGCGCGAAGTCGACGACGACCAGGAACGGCTGACCGCGGTCGATCCGCTCCATCCGGCCGTCGACTGGCGGCAGCTCGGACGCGGCGGACGCGACGTGCTCGGGCGTGGCGCCCAGCTCGAGCGCGATCGCCGCCGCCGCGAGCCAGTTCAGGACATTGAACCCGCCCAGCAGTCTGGTGGTCACCGGGATCTGGCCGCGCGGGGTGACCAGCATGAACCGAGCACCGCGCGTGTCCCAGGCGAACGTCGCGTGCCGAGACGTCGGCCGCGGCCGACCGGGCCGAAGCTGACGACCGGCGCACCCGGCACCGCTCCTGGATCGCCCGCGCGGCCGGATCGTCCCAATTGACGACGCCAGCGCGGCCACGGCTTGAACGACGGCTCGCCGAGCATCTCGAACAGCCGCGCCTTGGCCGCGAGGTACTCCTCCATGGTCTCGTGGAAATTGAGGTGCTCTGGACTCAGATTGGTGAACACCGCCGCGTCGAACGCGCACCCGTGGACGCGATCCAGTGCCAGGGCGTGAGAGCTTACCTCCAGCAGCGCACACTCGACCGCGTCGGCCGCCATCTCGGCGAGCACGGCCTGGACGTGGTCCGCCTCGGTGTGGTGTGATGCAGTTCATTCGGGCGGGTGCTGGGGCCGATCTTGACGTCAACGGTCGTCAGCCAGCCGGTCCGCGAGCCGGCCCGTTCGAGGATCGCGCTCGCCAGCCGCGTCGTGGTGGTCTTGCCATCCGTCCCCGTGACGCCGACCAGCCGCAGCTTGCGCGAGGGGTAGCCCCACAGCACCGCGGCCAGGTCCGCCAGCGCCGCGCGCGCGGCTGGCACTCGGATGACGGCTCGATCCGACGGGGTGTCAAGCGCGCTCTCCACCACGGCCCCGACCGCCCCGCGGGCGAGCGCCTGGCCGACAAAGTCCCGCGCGTCGTGCCGTTGGCCCGGCACCGCGACGAACAACGCACCGGGCAGGATCGTTCGCGAGTCATGGCCCACCCCGCGCACCAGGACGTTCGGGTCTCCACGGAGCAAAACGGCGCCGGGGACGGCGGCGACCACGTCGGCCAGGCGCATCACCGCGGGCGAGTCGTCAGCCATCGGCGTTCAGCGAGCCACGATACTGTCGCATCAAGCGTACAATTATGAGGCAACCGCCGAGCCGTCCGCGCCCGACGGCGCGAGCCAGCACCACCATCCCACTCGCGGCCCGTACGCTGAGAGCGCTTCCCCGAAGGCCAACACCAATGGCTAGCACCGCCGCCGACGTCCTGGCCGCAGAACGGCCCCAGCTCGCCGAGGCGCTCCCGGACGTTGCCGGATCGCGCCGTATCTACCTGTTCAAGGATGGCAGGGGCCGGCTGTTGTACGTCGGCAAGGCCGAGTCGCCCGGGACCGAGTCCGCTCGTATTTCCAGGCGGCGAGCCGCACAGCGCGAAGATCCGGCAGGTCACGGCCCAGGCCCAGACGGTCGAGTGCATCCTGACCGAGTCGCCGATCCAGGCGTTGATCTGGGAGAACGATCTCGTCCGCAAAGATCAGCCGCGCTACAACACCAAACTGCGCGACGACAAGCACTACCCGTACATTCGGATCGACGTCCAGAATCGCTGGCCAGTCGCGCGGGTCAGCCGCAAGATGGAGCGCGACGGTGCCCGCTACTTCGGGCCGTTCCCGCACGCCAGCTCGGTCCGCCAGACGCTGGATACCTTGAGCAGACTGTTCCCGCAGATCCTGTGCACACGGGTGATCACCGGCAACGACCCGCGCGCCTGCCTCTACTACCACATCAAGCGCTGCCCGGCGCCGTGTATCGGCGCGATTGGCGACCAGGAGTACCGCGACATCGTCGACGGGATGATCCGCTTCCTCGAAGGCAAGGACCGCTCGCTGCTCCGCGACTTACAGCGCGAGATGGAAGAAGCCGCGGAGAACCTCCACTTCGAGCGCGCCGCCGACCTGCGCGATCGGCTCCGAGCGGCCGAGAAGGTGATCGAGCAGGAGAAGGTCGCGTATACGACGCTGGTCGACCAGGACATCATCGGCCTGGCCGCGACGGCGGCCACGCCTGTCTGCTCGTCTTCTTCATCCGCGGCGGTCGGCTGGCGGCGCGACCCGTTCCTGATGCAAGACGCCGAAGGCGAGACGGACGGCGCGGTTCTGGCCAGCTTCGTCAAGCAGTTCTACAGCCAGGCCTCGGAGCTGCCCGAAGAGCTGGTCCTGCCAGACGAGCTGGACGAGGCCGAGGCGATCGGCGACTGGCTGCGGCAGGTCAAGGGCAAGCGCCTCGAGCTCACCGTCCCACGTCGCGGCGAGAAGCGGCGAATGGTCGAGTTGGCTCAGACCAACGCCGCCGAGAGTCTGGAGCACCAGCGGGCCGAGTGGCTGGCCGACACGTCCAAGACCAACGAGGCCGCGATGCAGCTCCAGGAGCAGCTCGGCCTGCCGAACCTCCCGCGGCGGATCGAGTGCTTCGACATCTCCCACATCCAGGGCACCAGCTCGGTCGCCAGCATGGTGGTCTTCGAGGATGGCAAACCGAAGCGCTCGGACTACAAGCGGTTCAAGATCAAGACGTTTGAGGGTAACGACGACTTCCGGAGCATGCAGGAGGTGATTGGCCGCCGCTTCAAGCGAGCGCTCGTCGGCCAGCTCCGCCAGGACGGCGAAGCGGGAACCTGGCAGGATCCGGACGCGCCGGACGTCCCCTGGGAGTACATCCCGGACCTGGTCATCATCGACGGCGGCAAGGGCCAGCTCTCAGCTGCCGCCGCGGTGATGGACGAGCTAGAGCTCTCGGAGATCCCGATCGTCGGCCTGGCCAAGCAGCAGGAAGAGATCTTCCTGAAGAACCGAACGGAGCCGATCCTACTCCCCCGGACGTCGCAGGCGCTCTACCTCGTCCAGCGAGTCCGTGACGAGGCCCACCGCTTCGCCGTCACCTACCATCGCAACCTGCGCGGCAAGCGCAGCGTCCGCTCGCAGCTCGACGAGGTCCGCGGCATCGGCCCAACCCGCAAACGCGGCCTGCTCCGCGCGTTTGGCTCGGTCAAGGGCATTCGCGAGGCGACCCTGGACCAGATCGCGGCCATCCCCGGCATGACCCGGTCGACCGCTGAAACCTTGAAGCACGCGTTGGGCGACTAACCTCGATCCTGGAGGGGCAGGGTTTGCCTTGTTCTCAGCCCCACGGGCAGGGCCTGCCGTGCCCCTACGAAGATCGCGCTGCCATGCGCCGCCGGGTCCAGCTCTGCAACTGCTCACATGGGTGGAGGACCAGGGCGCGGTGGTGCTGGCGAAGCTGGCGCTGGAGCGGCACGCGCGCTGCGATCGGACCCCAGCGAGGGAGGGTGGTGCGCTCGGCGAAGGCCCGACCGAGGTCGGCGACGGTGCGGCCAGGAAACTCGACCACCACGCGGTAGAGGTCCTCGAGGTGGTGGGCGTCACTGCCACCGACGGTCAGCAGGCCATGCTTACGGTTCATTTCGAGTAGGTTGCCGATCGAGCGGTCGGAGCCCTGACACGGGGTGAGCAGCTCGATACCGTCGATGGCCAGCTCGCGGGCGACGCGCGCCAGGCGGTGGCGCCCCATGCCGACCCAGAAGACGTCGACGTGTGGGACGATCACCACGCCGCCGGCGGACTTGGCCTGGCGGACCGCCTTGTCCAGGGGCAGGAACTTCGGGGGCGGGGCCTTCGGGAGCGGATCGTCGAAGTGGTAGATCAGCAGATGCTTGAAGCCCCAGACGGTCAGCTCGACACCGCACAGCGGCTGGACGCGGCTATGCGGGTGGTCCCGCTTCCAGCGCAGCGCACGCTCCCAGGCGCGGACGTCGTCATGGTCGGTGAAACCGACGACGTCAACGTCGCTATGGCGCTCGACCTCGTCGAGGATCTGGTCGACCGTCGCCAGGCCATCACTGTAGGTCGTGTGGATGTGTAGGATCGCCTGGCCCACCTGCTGCCCTCGCCCGTCACCCGCCAGTCGGCACGCCGCTCGTCACCGTCAGACGCGGCAAGCATAGGCAGGCGTACGCTCGGGAAGCAAGCCGGTCTGCTCGCGGCCTTCCATCGGCAGCTTCCGAGCGGCGGTGTCCCCCGGGGTGGGCTAGCGAGTGACCTACGCCGCGGTCGCCACGCTGTGCGCACCGAGGAGCTGGGCCAGGTCCACTCGGACGAAGGGACGGTCGGCCCCCGCGTCATTGCGGACCCACAGGATCAGCCGCGACGGGTCGGCCACCGTGCTGTAGATCGTGCCGGGGTTGCGGATGGTGTCCCACTCGGACTCGCCACCACTCGAGCAGGTGTCGATCAACGCTTCCTGGGCCTGAGCCAGGCTGAACTGCTCGTCAGATGCGCGGCCGTCACCGAACAGATCGCCGAGCCTCGACAGGCGGAGGTTTGAGTTGGGGATCACCCAACCGACCTGCCGCTCGGCCATCCAGGCATCCTGGAAATGGTTGGTCGCGCGGAGCACGCCGTCACGCGGCTGCCGGACAGCCAGGCGGTCGGGCGTGAACTCGAAGAGCTTGGCGTCGCCATCGGCGGCAGAGACGGTAAGGTTGTTGCCGATCGTCCGCCGCGCACCACGCACCATCCACTCGGCCTCGTCGACCGTCCCGGCGTACTGGGCCATCAACCGGTAGAGCAGCGGCAGTGGGATGCCGTTCGGCGTCTCCCGCGGGACCGTCGACGTCAAGCAGGCCAGCGATAGCCCGTCGCGGTTCAGCGCCGTGACCGCGCCGATGAAGCCGGGCCAGGCGACCGAGGCAAACGGGCGGCCCTGCCTCGGGCGGACGACGAACAGAATCAGATGCTCGCGCAGCAGCCGCGGCACGATCCCCTCCGGGTCGACGAAGCCGTCGCTGAGCAGGTAATCGAGGTTACGGCCATGGAGCGGGCTCCCGCTCTCGGTTCGGGTGCCGCACAGGACGAAGCTGGAGCAAGCCAGCCGCCCGAGGATTGGCGCCAGGAAGCGATGGTTGATGATCGGCGTGAGGACCGGGTTCAGCAGGATCAACCCGTGGAGAAGATCGTCGAAGCAGTTGAAGAGCAGGACGTCGCGGTAGCTAATGCCAGCCCCATCGGCAACGCCGCGCATCTCCTGGCGCATCTCGCGCGGGATGTGGCGGTGCATCCGCGACAGCAGCCCGTACAAGACCGCGGTGAACGCAGCGCCGAGGCCGCGCCCCTTCTTGAAGACGATGTCGCGATACAGGCGATCACGGAACAGGCGAACCTGGGGGGCGAGCAGCTCGCCGTGCTGCCGACCGCGCTCGTAAGGATCGCCGGACAGCTCCACGAGCAGGAATCCGTCGTGCGCCTGGACGCGGGCGCCATCGAGGCGAGCGGTCATCGGTCGCGGAACCTCGGCAATCAAAATCGGTCCCCGCGCCCGCGGGGACCGTGGCAAAAAACTATAGCACGAACGATTGAGCACTACGGCACGAACGATGTAGTCTGGAGTGGAGGCTTGATCGCCTGCCAGGCGGCGTCCACCTGGCGCTCGGTCTCGGCGAGTGAGCCGGAATTGTCGATCACCAGGGTCGCCTCGCGCAGCTTCTCTTCCTGGGGCGGCTGGGCCGCGATCCGTGCGCGGGCCTGGTCGACGCTGAGGCCGCGCTCGGCGATCAGGCGACGCAGCTGCTCCTCGGGTGTGCACGTGACCACCCACAACGTGTCCAACTCGCGATACAGACCGGACTCGATGAGCTTGATCGCATCGACGACGATGACCGGCGCGCGCGTGGTGGCCAGCCGACGGCGGATCTCGTCGCGGACGCCCGGCACGACGATCGCCTCGAGATCTTTGAGCGCCGCCGGGTCGCGCCAGACGATCTCGCCGAGGCCCGCGCGGTCGATCCGCCCGTCGGCATCCCGCACCGACGCGCCGAAGCGTTCGACGATACGCGAATTCTCAAGGGTGCCCGGCTCCATCAGCGCATGGACCAACCGATCGGCGTCCACGTACTCCGCCCCGCGTGCCGCGAGCAGCTTTCCGACGACACTCTTGCCGCAGGCGATGTTGCCGGTCAAGCCGATCCTGTAGGGCATGCCGAGAGGCTATGGTATCATCCGACCACCGTAGGGGGTGATGCAACATGCCCCACGGAGGCGGGCGCGATGCAGCATCCCGCGCGCAGATCGAGGGCGCGATGCATCGTGCCCCTACAGGATTGCCGACACGTTGAAGCTGAAGCCGGTTGCCGACAACACCATCACGCTCAAGTCGCCCCGTGAGCTCCTCATCATGCGCGAGGCCGGGCGGGTCGTCGCCCGAACCGTCCGCGAGCTCGTCGCGGCGATGCGGCCCGGGATGACGACGCGCGAGCTGGACCTGGTAGCAGCCAAGAGCTTCCGCCGCCAGGGCGCCAGGTCGACTGCGCTCGGCTACTTCGGCTTCTCCGGCCACATCTGCGTCTCGGTCAACAGCCAGGTCGTCCATGGCATCCCCGGCCCGCTCAAGATCGAGCGGGGCGACCTGGTCAAGTTCGACGTAGCAGCGGCCTACAATGGCTACGTCGGCGACACGACGCTGAGCGCGGTCGTCGGCAGCGAGCCAACGCCGGAGCAGGAGCGACTGATGCGGGTGACCTGTGAGGCGCTCGACGCCGGCATCGCCCAGGCCCGGTCGGGCAACCGCCTGTCGGACATCGGCCACGCGATCCAGGCCCACGTCGAGCGCAACGGCCTGGAGGTCGTCCGCGAGTTCGTCGGCCATGGCGTTGGCCGCTCGATGCACGAGGCGCCCCAGGTGGCCCACTGGGGCCCGCCCGGCCGCGGACCGGTCCTCCGCCCCGGGATGGTCCTGGCGATCGAGCCGCAGGTGAACCTGGGCGGCCGCGAGGTCCAGATGCTCCCGGACGGCTGGACCGCCACGACGGTCGACGGCAGCCTCTCAGCCCACTACGAGCACACCGTCGCGATCACCGAAGACGGTCCCTGGATTCTGACCGAGCCGTAGCGGGAGTCCAATCGCACCATCGGGATCTTCCGGGACACGCGAATCATGCAGGTCATCCTGAGCGACGCGGGGGATCCAGGCTGAGGCAGGCGCTCAGGATGGCAGCTCATGGGAGGTCGGACGTGGCAATCGCCCAGACGCGGACGTTGACCATCAACGAGGAGTACGGCCAGAAGTTCGCCGCGTCCGGCGCGCTCTACGAGCGGGCGCGCGGCGTGATCGCTGGCGGCATCACCCACGACAGCCGCGCGTTCTCCCCGTTTCCGATCTACGTCGACCGGGCCGAGGGCGCCCGCAAGTGGGATGCGGATGGGACCGAGCTGTTGGACTACTGGGTGGGCCACGGCTCGCTGCTGCTTGGCCACAACCACCCGGCCGTCAGCGAGGCCGTCGCCGAGCAGCTCCGACGCGGGACCCACTACGGCGCCTGCCATGAGCTGGAGATCAGGTGGGCCGAGCTGGTTCACGCGCTGGTCCCGTCGGCCGAGAAGGTCCGTTTCACAATGTCCGGCACCGAGGCGACGATGCTGGCGCTGCGCGACGCGCGGGCCTACACCGGCAAAGACGTCGTGCTCCGCTTCCAGGGCAACTTCCACGGCTGGCACGATTATGCGATGGTCGGCTACCAGCCACCGTTCGAGACGCCAACCTCGGCTGGCGTGCCGGCCAGCGTCGGCGACACGATGGTCATCGCCCGCCCGAACGACATCGACCACGTCCGCGAGCTGCTCGACGCCGGGGACGTTGCCGCGGTGATCCTGGAGCCGAACGGCGGCGGTTGGGGGGCCATCCCAATCAACCCTGAGTTCCTCGAGCAGTTGCGCGGGCTGACCGCCGAGCGCGGAGTGGTCCTGATCTTCGACGAGGTGATCACCGGCTTCCGCTTCAGCCCGGGTGGCGCCCAGCAATACTACGGCGTCACGCCAGACCTGACGACCCTCGCCAAGATCGTCGCCGGCGGGCTGCCGGGCGGCGCCGTCGTCGGCAAGGCCGAGATCATGGAGCTGCAGCAGTTCAGCGGCGACCCCGATCGTGATCGATTCGGCCGGGTCCTGCAGCAGGGCACCTACAATGCCAACCCGCTCTCGTCCGCGGCCGGCGTCGCCTGCCTGACGCAGGTCGCCACGGGCAAGCCCCACGAATGGGCTAACCGGCTCGGCGAGCGGCTCCGCAACGGGATGAACGACGTGCTCCAGCGGCGAGGCGTGCCCGGCCTGGTGTATGGCGAGACGTCGACGTTCCAGATCGTCCTCGGCGATTGGATTCACGAGGCGATCCGCACCAGCGACGTCGCCGCACTCGGCCAGGGCAAGCGCTCCGCCGCGATGGTCCGCAAGGCGATGCTTCTCGAAGGCATCGACCTGATGCGCAACGGAGGCTTCACCACGCTGGCCCACACCGACCAGGATATCGACCGCACCGTCGAAGCCTTCGATCGCGTCGTCACCCGCCTCCAGCGCGAAGGCTCCGCGTAGCCCTCAGCGCATCGCGCCCGTACGGCGACGGCCTCGGTGCGGTCAGTGCGCGTGGTGCGCCGCGGCGTAGTGCATGGCGAGCAGGTCTTCGCCCCAGTCGTTGGTGAAGTCGCGCCAGACCGAGTGGATGTGGTTGGCGCCGTCCTGGGTCTTGTCGTACTCGATCATGAACGTCGGGCCGACGACGGCGTAGTAGTGGGGCTGGCCCGGCTCCTCGCCGCCGAGCCAGGCGAACGAGATGCCGTCCAAGCCGACCCGATCGATCCGCTGCCAGGCGAGCGCGGCGACCTCGTCGGTCGTTCGATTGACGTAGTGGCGGATCAGGCCGACGAGCCGCCCGCGCTCCTCGCCTGACATGGCTCCGTACTTGAGGCCGCGCGGCGGAACGTTCGAGTCGACGACGCGGTAGGCATCGGTCAGGATGTCGGCCGGAGCGGTCGGGTTGGTGATCGCGACGCGCTTGCGCTCGGGATCCAGGCCGCGGATCAGCGCGCGGGCAAGGTCTTCCTCCTCGGGCAGCGTCCGCAGGCCGACGTTCGGCCCGTGACGCACCTCGGCCGGGTTGGCGCCGAAGAACAGCGGCGTCGGCGCCACGCAATCGCCCTCGATCACCGTGAAATGCAGGCCAAGGTGGTGGCCGCCGGCTCGCCAGCCCCAGGGATCGGCGCCGCCAGGCTCGCCGAAGACGGCGAACGCGTACAACTGGGGATCGCGGACGACGTGGGGCACGAAAGTCGTGACGCGCTCGGTGGCGCGGAGATCGTCCTCGAGCGCGATGATCTGCCTGGCTCGACCGGCGCCCTGGGCGCTCAGCCCGACGTTGAGCAAGCCGAGGGCCGCCTCCTGCTGGGCAAGCGTCATGTTAACCAGCCGCAAGCCCTCATGCCAGACCGTCCCACCCCCCCACTCGAAGCCGTCCGGTCGGTAGTTCCAACGGTAGCGCTCGTCGCCCTCGAAGGGGAACTGGGCTGCCGCGCGGCGCGACTCGTCGAGCGCTTGGAGGAATCGGTGCGCCGCGTCGGCCATCCGTCTGGCGGCAACCGGGGTCCGGGAGGACACGCTCACGTCGAGAGCCATTGGGCCAGCTCCTTTCGCGCCATCGGCACCGTGCCCGCGAGGATAGCCGGCCCGTCCCCCAGCGAGCCAGCCAGCTTGCTCAAGGCTCTCAGGCGCGAGCTTCGGGTACCTGCCGCGCTCGACGAGGACGCCCCACTCACCTCGCGCCCCCAGGCGCACTGCCGGCGCGACCCGCACCGGCCAGTTGGAGTAGACTGGCTACACCGTTCGCCGCACCCACTCGATGGAGAGGAAGATCATGCCGGTCAAGGGATTGCTCCACTACGCGCTCGAAGTGCCGGACCCGGTGCTCGGGGAGACGTTCTACAAGGATTTCGGCCTCAAGGAGACCGACAACCGCGGCAACTCGGTCCAATTCAAGACGAGCCAGGGCAGCGGCGAGCTGTTGCTGTACGAAGGTCCGAAAAAGCGGCTGCACCACATCGCGCTGGCCGCGCCCGGCGACGACTTCACTGCCGTCCGCGATGCGCTCAAGGCGGCCGGCATCCCAGAGATTGACCCCCCGAACAGCGCGCCGCAGGTCGGCATCTGGTTCAACGATCCGGACGGCAACCTGATCAACGTCCGTCAGGAGGAGCGCAAGACGATTGCGGCCGAGCCGCTGCTGGACTACAACGGGCCTGGCAACGCCACGCGGATCAATCGACGCGGCATGCCGACGTTCGAGCGGGCCGAGCCGCGCCGGCTGGGCCACGTGCTGTTCTTCACGCCCGATCCGGACGCGGCCACCCGCTTCTATACCGAGACGCTCGGCTTCAAGATCTCCGACCGCGTGCCCGGCATCCTGTCGTTCATGCGCTGCTCGACCGACCACCACAACATTGCGGTCGCCAAGTCGACCCACCGCGGCTTCCACCACGCGTCTTACGAGGTGGGCAGCTTCGACGAGGTCGGGATGGGCGGGATGTGGATGCGCGAGCAAGGCTGGGAGCCAGCCTGGGGGCTCGGACGCCACGCCATCGGCAGCAACGTCTTCTATTACATCAAAGATCCCTGGGGCAGCTATGCCGAGTACTTCCACGACATCGACTACATCCCCGAGGACGCCACCTGGGACGCCCGCGAGTGGGACCCCAAGTACGCCCTGTACTGCTGGGGCCCCGACGTCCCGTCCGACTTCATCATCAACAAGGAAGAGGTTTAGGGGCCTTCGGTGCTCGCCCTTCAACCAGGTGCGCTTCGCGATGGTCCGTGAGGTTCGCCGGCGGCTCGGACGGGGTGGTTACGACAGACTGCGCTGCGGTCGGACGACGCGATTCCGAAGCCTGCCGAGCTTCTCGACTTCCAGCTCCACGGTGGCGCCAGGGGTGATCCAGCGGTCTAGCTCCAGGCCAGCGCCGGTGGTGGCGGTGCCGGAGCCGAAAAAGTCGCCGGGGTAGAGCGTCTCGTCGCGCGAGACGTATGCGATCATCTGCTCGAACTTCCAGTACATGCCGGACGAGCTGGAGCGCGACCACTCCTCGCCGTCGATCCGAGCGACCATCGTCAGGGCGTACGGATCGCCGACCTCGTCCGAGGTGACGAGGTAAGGACCCATCGCGTTACCGGTGTCGAAGTCCTTGCCCTTGGCCGGGCCGAGCAACTGCTGCATCTCGTCCGTCTGGGTCTGGCGAGCGCTGAAGTCGTTGAAGATGGTGAAGCCGGCGATGTGCTCGCGGGCTTCGCGCTCCGGGATGGACGTGCCCTGCTTGCCGATGAAGCACCCGAACTCGAGCTCGTAGTCGAGCTTTGGCTCGTAGCTTGGCCAGACCACGTCAGTATCGGGGTCGACGACGGTCATCGGGTTGCCCTTGTAGTAGGCTGGAAAGCGGTACCAGACCTCCGGTACACGCACCGCTTCCGGGTCCTGGCCCTTCAAACGCGCCATCGTGCGCAGTGAGTTGAGGGTGTGGCCCTCGAAGACCATGAGGTCACGGATGGTGTTCGGGCGCGGCACCGGCGCCAGCAGCCGGACCGCGCCGAGCGGGACCAGCGCCTCCTGGGGCGGATTGTCGGCGAGCCGGCGGGCCGCGTCCATCCCTGCCTCGCCGGCGCGCAGCAGGGCCAACATGTCCGCGAACTGGAGCGCCGGAACGCCGTCTGCGCCGGGGCCGCCAAGCTCGTGAGCACGCGTCAGGTCCACCAGCGTCTGATCGGCTTCGCGGACGACGCCGATCCTTGGCGCCGCGTCGGGCGCTTCGCGGTCGCGGTAGGTCGCGAGCTTCACTGCTTGTCCTCCTCCTGGTGGGTACCACTGGCCTGCGCTTGCGGGGACCTGCCCCCCGGACGACCCACCCGGGTCGATCTCGATTGGGCAGCCGACGACGGTCTAGGTGGTGGCAACCTGTTTGAGCCGCGAGCCAATGGTGCCGGAGCATCGCGATGGTCCCACAACCGACCCTGACCGTCGAGACCACCCCGCCGCGCCTCTGGAAGCAGAGGCTGGCGCGAGATTGGTCCCTTGACAACGCCACCGATTTGCGTACGATAGCGCCATCGCTTCGGCGCAACCTCAGCTGAGCGACGGTGCGAGGAGGCGCCGTCCAGCGTCGCCGTTGCGTCGCTCCGTCGATGGCGCCCCGCCGGTGTTCGACGCCGCGGTGGCGCGGCGTCAGTGTCCCGCGGAGCGGAGTGGAACCACACTGCCCATGGAGGTGCACCGTGGATGACCGTGTCCAGGAGTTGGTGTCGGACTTCAAGCAGGGTTTCCTGACTCGCCGTGGCTTCCTGGCGAAGGCGGCAGGTGTTGGGCTGTCGTCGACAGCGGCGATGGCGCTGCTCGGCCTTGGCGGAGCGCAGCCTGCCGCCGCCCAGGCCCAGATCCCCGGGCAGCCGCGGGCTCAGGTCCCCGCCGTCCAGCCGCGCGGCTGGCAGCGCGGGCGAGGCTGGGGCTGGGTCTGGGGTCCCGACGACGAGCTGGGCAATCTCAACGAGCTCAGCCCGCAGCTCACCATGAAGGCACTCTCGATTCCGAGTCGTGGGCGCGTCTACGACCTGGGGCTGACCTATGAGCGACGCAGCTACAAGTGGCCGGGCCACAGCCCGGGCGAAATCCTGACCTTCCGCAGCCAGCAGGGCGAATGGTTGCAACGCGATCTGCCTTTCCAGATCGACCCGGCCCAGAACAGCTCGCGATCGAGCTTCGCGAGCTGCGCGCTCTTCATTTCGGATAACGTCGCGACCCAGTGCGACGGCTTCGGCCACTTCTCACTCGGCGAAGAGCCTTACTACTACAACGGCTACCGAGCCTCGGATGTCGTCGGCGATTGGGGCGTGCTCAAGATGGGTGCTGAGACGATCCCGCCGATCGTCGCTCCGGCCACGCTGATCGACGTGGCCGGCCACCTGGGTATGCAGGCGCTACCGGCCGGCTTCGCGATCGGCCCCGACTTGCTCCAGGACGTCCTCGCGAGACAGGGCGTCGACATCGACGTCCTTGACGTCGTGTTCATCCGCACCGGCACGGCCGGGGTCTGGCTGCGCGGTGACGGGGTGGGTGCGAACCAGGATGAGATACGCGGCCCGGACACGGCCGGCATCACGGTAGCGGCGGCGCGCTGGCTTGTCGAGGAGAAGGGGTCTCTTGCGATCGGTTCGGACACGTCCGGCCTGGAAGTCGGCCCTCCAGTCGACTTCACCGAGGACGGGACCAGCTTCAATCCAGTCCACAATTACTTGCTTCCCAAGCAGGGCGTCCACATCCTCGAGTTCCACAACCTGGAGGAGCTGGCCGCCGAGCGCACCTACACGTTCGCCTACATCCTCGGGGTCCAGAAGATCAAGGGGACGACCGCGGGCACCGCGCTCCGCCCGATCGGCATCGCCTGACGGCAGGCGTGGGCTCGGGAGCATCCCAGCCATACGCCGGTCACAGCGTGATCCAGAACCGGGGCGAGAAGGCATGATGTACAGGCCTTGTGACTAGCCCCGTAGTCCGGGACGGTCTTTCTCGGGTGATCGAACATATCCAGCCACGGCACCGCCCATTCGTGAAAGCTGGGCGGCTCGCGGGCGGGGGCGACGGCAGTCACGGTGACGAGCGGAAGCTCACGAGCGACGGTGCCCTGGCGCCGTACAGGTGGAGGAGGGACACCCATGGTAAGGAGTCGACGCACGAGCCTGGTGACGCTGCTGCTGGGTGTCGGGCTGGCGCTGGCGGCGGCCGACACGGCCCGCGGCGAGGGGAATCAGGTCATTCCCGCTCCCGGGAGCAGCCGCCGGGAAATCACCATCACCGACTATGGGGTGTCCTGGAAGGTGCGGTGCGCCGCCTACCTTCCCGGTTGTGCCAATCACAATCCGTACCTCCCAGGGATGACGGGCGTGACGGCGGTCGGCTTTGTCCACACGGGCGGCCAAGCCTACCTCTATCAGGGACAGGTCTGGTTCAACCTCGAGTCGCTCAGACAGCAGCGCGTGGCGACGATCCGGCAGGCAACGTTCCGCTACCGTGAGTTCATCCGACACCGGGAGGGGATGGGCGAGCCGAGCTGTATCCGCGATCTGAACCTGGTCACGCCGAACCAGCGCGATGACCAGCTCTACGACTACTACGCGGACAGCTTCGGGCATCTGAGCGACGACTCCTGGCTGGTGACCAGGGCTGTCGACGGCTGGTTCAGCGGCCGAACGGAGAACCACGGGTTCGTGCTGCGCGGGTTCGACGAGTCGGCCAACCCCGACAGCGACCCCTGGGGCTGCCTGTCGCACGTCACTGACTTCGAGCTGCGCGTCGTCGCGGAGGTGGACCAACTCGACTTCACGGACACGCTCGAGAACGTCCGCAACCGTCCCGGCGGTGGGCTGGAGGCACCGACCCGCCTGGGAGGGCTCGATCCGACCCGGCCGGTCGGCAGCATCCCCGGCCAGCCCGGCGGCGCCATGGTGGAGGGCCGGGCCGCGGACGCCGCCACGACCGTCCAGGTGGACGAGCAGAAGACCGCCGAGGCCAAGCCGGTCCAGCCGGCCGATCTGGTGGTCACAAGCCTCCAGGTCCGCGGCAAGGGCGTGAACGCCGGCAGCGAGTGCCGCCCTGGCGAGAACCGCGTCCTGGTGACCGTCCAGAACGCCGGTGCCCAGCCGGCCGCCGCGTTCGCCGTCCTGCTCCAGGTCGATGGCGACGACCGGGGCGACCCGCGGGAGGTCGCCGGGCTGGAGGCTGGCGCGGAGACGGTGGTCACCTTCGAGGGGGTGCGGGTCAGGTCGGGCGAGCGTGAGTTCCGGGCAATCGCCGACGTCAACCTGGAGCTGGCCGAGGGCGACGAGGGCAACAACGTCCGCCTGCTGAAAGTCGAGTGCCGCGACGCCGAGGATGCCGATGAGCAGAAGAAGGAGGCGGACGACAAGAAGAAGGAGGAGGAGGAAAAGAAGAGGAGGAAAGAGGACGACGATTAGCCGGGTGCCCTACCAGTCGTGCGCCGACGCGAGGATGGGGAGGCAGATGAGGGAGCAGGCGAGGTGCAGTGGCCTCAGCAGCACATCGGATCAGCGCTCGTAGCGGACACCCAGGTGATGGAAACCGAGCAGCCAGGCCAATGTGCGCTCCACGCTTCGTCGGTAGCACTCCTGCCATTCGCTCGGACCGACCCATCGGGAACGACTTCACGTCGCGCCCGACACGAACCGGATCGCGGCCGGTCCCAGCGCCAGTGCCAGCCCGCAGCCGAGGTGAGCCGCCAGGAGTCCACAGCCGGTGACGGCCAGCACCGTCCCCAGCGTCCGCCGGCGCGTGCGCAGGAGCGCCCACGCGATGCCTAGGACGATCACCTGCTGCAGGGCCGGGCCGAGCACATCGGAGGGGGCCGACACACCGCCACGGGCCCCGCCCACGCAGAGGATGTAGCCAGCCGCGAAGCCCAGCAGGCCCACTCCCGCGTACACCAACCACCGTCCCATGGCAGCTTCCTCCCGAGCATGATGCCGTCCCAGTGGACCTGATCGGCGATGCGACCGCCGCACGCCGCGCGTTCAGAGCATCGTAGGCGCCGATACCCCTGGCCGTGCATTCATTGCAGGTCCGCGAAGGAAGGCAGCGGCGCGCTCAAGACCGGCGCGGGAAGATGCGCGCCAGAAGATGGTTTCAAGAGCCTCTGGTGGCCAGCGCTGCGCGTTGGAAGAAGCGAACGCAGACGAGGGGCAGGCCGAGCACGGTCGTAGCCCGGCGATCGTAGTGGACGGCCAGGCGGCGGTAGGCGAGCAGCCGGGCAATCGTCCGCTCCACCACCCAGCGACGACGACCGAGTCGCTCGCCGGACTCGATCCGACGCCGCGCGATCCTGGGGGAAATGCCACGGCGTCGGAGGGCACGCCGATCTGACGGGTAGTCGTAGCCCTTGTCGCGGCGTGAGCGTGTTCGGCGGAACGCCAGGAGGGCGTCTACCTGCCGGCGGGATAGTGAACGGGCAGGGCATCGTACGGTCCAGCCCCGCCGATCTCAAGGCTGTCCTTCTCGCTGATCTCGTAGATCTTGATTGGGCGGGAGACGCCTTCCAGCTCGACCTGGTCGATCTCCCGCGCCTCGACCAGGTCCCGCACCGCGAGCAGCGTTCGCTCGCCGACCAGGATCTGCCCAGCCTCCGCCCGGTCAGCCAGCCGCGAGGCCAGGTTCACATGGTTGCCCAGCACGGTGTACTCCAGCCGCGCCGCCGACCCGATGTTGCCCACGGTCACGTAGCCGGTGCTGATCCCCATACCGATGGTAAGGTTCTCCACCTGGTCTACGGACCACTGCCGCTGCAGCTCGGCCAGCTTCGCCCGCATTTCAAGCGCCATTCGGACCGCTCGCGCCGCGTGGTCCTGGTGCGGGATAGGGTCGCCGAAGAAGACCATGATCGCGTCGCCGATGTACTTGTCCAGCGTGCCGCCGTGCTTGAAGACGATCTCGGTCATTGCCGTGAGGTACTGGTTCAGGTGGTCGACCAGCTCCTCCGGCTCCATCCGCTCCGCCAAAGTCGTGAACCCGCGGATGTCCGAGAAAAAGACCGTCAGGTTCTTGCGCCGCGATGCGAGGTTGACATCCATGCTGCCCGCCAGGATCGAGTCGGCCAACTGGGGTGACAGGTAGCGCCGGAGCGTCGAGGCGCGCTCGAGCTGGCCGAGCTGCTCCTCCACCTTCTGCTGGAGATTGGTGTTCAGCGCGTGCAGCTGGTTGTACAGGCTCTCCAGGCGCATGCTGGTGACATTGAGGTTCCGGCTCAGCGTCCCGAACTCGTCCCGGTTCGGCACCTCCACCCGCTCGGCGAAGTGCCCCTCGGCAATACCCGCCAGCATGTGATCGATCTTGCGAACCGGCCGGATCAGCGACCAGGACAGCACGAAACCGAGCAGCAGCGCCGAGGCAAGACTCACGACGGAGAAGGTCGCCACCATCGTCGTCAGCAGCCCGCGGTCGGTCTCGAACTGCATCCTCGCGTCGGTCATCTCTCGGACGGCGTCTGCCTGCAGCTCGCGCATCGCCGCCTCGAGCAGGTGCGACACCGGGTGCTCCTCGGCCAGGTGCAGCTGCAAGGCGGCATCGTTGTTGTCCGCTCTATGCAGGGCCAGCACCCGGTCGCTGGACGCGCTGAATTGTGCGTCCATCTGCCGCACCCGTCCGAAGAAGTTGGACTGGTCCGGCGAACTGAGCCGCTCCACCGCGTCCAGGTGATCCAGGAACGCTTGCTTGGAGTCGGCGATCTTGATGTTGTTCGAGTCGTCATTGGTGAGCAGCGCCATGGCGCGGAAGTGGCTCTGCGCCGTGATGGCGTACTCCATCTGTCGGGAATGGTCCACCTTCTCATGCAGGCGCGTCAGCACGCCTACCCGCTCACTCATCCGGCTGATGACCAGCAGGCTGAGCAGTGCCATGCCCAGCAGCAGGAGCGCGCCGACGAGGAAGCCTGCGAGCAGCTTGACATGGACGCTGACCTTGATGGCTGCCACCAGGTCGACGAGTGGCCGCAAGGCACCGGTCATCGGCGGCAGTCCGGACTCGGACAGGCTTCGAGCAGAACGGGAATCCGGGATCGACGCCACCGCGCGTTCCGACGGCCCATGTCCCGCGTCAGCCATGGCCGTGACCTCCACGCCCCGTGCCCGTGCCGCCAGCCGGTGCGCGGAGCAGCCTCTGCCCGGTGCCGATGCCGGTTCGTGACTAGCGCGCGGCAAATTCGCGACACCAGGATACACCGCTCACTCCGAGGTGTCCACGGTGCTTATCCTGGATCCCTCGGCCATGCCCAGGAGCGTCCGCAGCGTCACCCTCGTTGCCGCGCGCAGGGCATTGCCGGTCCCGCGCGCTCTGGGACGGCGAACGGGATGGCTTCCCGCGTCTACAGCAGCGTCTGGCCGCGGTCGATGATGAGGGTCTGGCCGTTGATCGAGTCGGTTTCGGCCAGGAAGCGGACCGCGCGGGCAACCTCGTCCAGATCAGCCGGCGGCGAGCCGTCGGCGGCTAGGACGCGGGCGCGAACCTCTGGCGGGATGTGCTGCTCCAGCCAGCGCGTCTCGAGCCAACCGGGGGCAACGGCATTGACCTGGATTTCGGGAGCTAGCGCCGTTGCGAGCGCCTTGGTCAGCATCACCAGCCCAGCCTTCGAGGCCATGTAGGGGATGCTGCTGCCGCTCGGCCGAAAGGCGGAGTTGGAGGCGGTGTTGACAATCTTGCCGCGCCCGCCCCGGCGCAGGTGGGGCGCCGCGGCACGGCGCGCAGTAGAACGGCCCCTTCAGGTTCACGGCCAGGATCGTGTCCCAGACTTCGTCGGTGACGCCGTCCAGGTCGGCAAGCGGCACGTAGCGCGTCGTCCCCGCGTTATTGACGAGCACGTCGAGCCCGCCCAATCGGCTGACCACGTCCTCGACCATCGTCCGCGCCGAGGCGTCGTCGGCGACGTCCGCGCGGACGGCGTGGGCGCGCCGCCCGATCTCGCGGAGCGCCTCCGCGGTCTCCTCCGCCTCTCGCTCGGACCGCGAGTAGTTCACGGCCACGTCGCAGCCGGCCTCGGCAAGCTGGAGGCTAATCGCCCGCCCAAGCCCGGTCCCGCCACCGGTCACTAGCGCCACGCGCCCTTCGAGCGTCATGCATGCTCCTTTGCCGACTCAGACCGCGCAACCATCGGTGCCGACCTGGGTTCCCCCGCGGCTGACGTGAACCTCGAGATCAGCGATAGGCTGCCCCTGAATCGTCAGGCTACGCAGGGCCTACCGGAGCGCCCCGACATGGTCGATGGCTCCCGTGTCGGCGAGCTTGTCATACGTCCCCTGACTGACGCTCGACAGTGGAGAACCGGTGTCCAATACCCTGTTGACCGATTGGCCGGCCACTTCGAGCGGGACGAGGAGCCACCAGCGCTTGGGATCGAGGTGTGCCTGGACCGAAAGCTCACCACCTTCGCCGGTCACGCCCGATCTCGTCCTCCCAAATCTGCTGAAGATCCCCGTCCCAGGTCTCGCGCAGCACGGCCAACGCCTCGCGTAGCTCAGCACCCGTCCGAATCGAGTCACAGGCTGGGAACACGTAGTACCGGTCGTCGGGCCTCTTCGAACGAACGACGTCCGCCCACGCATTGGTAATCGCCGTGCGAGAAGCATCGTGCGCGAGCACTTCGCCCTGCGACGGCCACCCGCCCTCAACAGCGGTCACCCGCAGCAGAATCCACTCGCCGGGGTGCAGGGCAACGATCTCGTCAAATGAGAGGATCGGCGATCCGCGATGCGGAGCCTCAGGGGCCGACGCTGCGTGTGGCACATCGGTCGCCGCGGTTACTTCCCGATCGGCAGGTCTGGAGAGCCGTTCCGATGACGGTCCGTGGGCGGACGACGACATGGCTGGATCTCCTTGCTGGCGCGCGGTGGTCCGGTTGACGCTCCATTATGGCATGGCGCGATCTGGCATCCTTACAACCGTGCCGATGACGGCAGCAGCGAGGCCCCGAGGGTGCAAACTGACGGGGCCTCGCTGCTGCTGGCTGATCGCTTAGCGGCCGAAAGCTGCGGGGCGACGCAAGCCTTGCCCCGACGCGGCTTAGTACTCCGGCATCGGCGGAGCGGCGCCGGCCTTCTCCTTCTCGGGGAGCTCGGTCACCAGCGTCTCGGTGGTCATGATCATCGTCGCGATCGACGAGGCGTTCTCCAGTGCCAAGCGCGTCACCTTCAGCGGGTCGGCGACGTCACGTCTCGCGCCCGAGCGCAAGGCGAACTTCGTCCTCGCTGTACTCGGGGAGGCGGAAGCCGGCGATCAGGAGCTCCTGCAATCTGGCCCACCGCACCAACCGCGAACGAGAGTCTTCGAACGTTGCCAGCCAGTCCACGAGCAGTGCCGCGCGCGGACCGAGAGCGAGCACGCGAGCCGGCCGTAGGAGTGCAATGCCCGCGTGCGGCCGCCCCTCTCGTCCGAACGCCTCATGAAGCTGCGTGAAGTGCCGACGATTGTAAGACAGCAACACCAGGGATCGGGTGGCGGCGAACTGAAGCTGCGCCTCGTCGGTGGTACCCAGCATACCCTCGTCGCGTGCCGTGGTGACGGTGAAACGACGCTGGCGAAGATGCGCGACGATCCCGTGATCGACGCACTCGTCGAGATAGATTGGCAGGTGATCTGGCGCCCGTGAGGCCACGCCTCCGTGCTCAGCCGCCGTCGACCTCGTACTCGGCGATGTAGCGATCGATTTCCGGCGTGTTCGCCCGGTAGAACGCGAGCGCGTCTTCCAGAGCAGCGCGGTCAAGCATTGGGTACGCCTCGCCGAGCCGCTCAAAGCTCGGCTCGAGCCGGTACGTCAGCACGATTGCGCTCACCGGGACACGAGTCCCCTCGAGCACCGGCTCGCCGCCCATGATCTCAGGATCCCGCACAATCCGCCGCCGAATGGGCTGGCGCGGGGCCTGCATAGTCACGACGCGCACCTCCGAAGTCACCGCCGCCCTGACCCCGCACTATACCAATGTCTGCCCCGGGCTGAAGTCGCGAGACGCCGAGAGGCCCCGGAGCAATGCCCCGGGGCCTCTGTGGTGCATCCAGCTGCTGAAGTACGGCCTGCCTGGCTTAGTACTCCGGCATCGGCGGAGCGGCGCCGGCCTTCTCCTTCTCGGGGAGCTCGGTCACCAGCGTCTCGGTGGTCATGATCATCGTCGCGATCGACGAGGCGTTCTCCAGCGCCGAGCGCGTCACCTTCAGCGGGTCGATGATGCCCCGCTCAATCATGTTGACGTACTCGCTCTTGGAGGCGTCCCAGCCCTCGCCAACGCCGCGCTTCTTGACCTCTTCGACGATCACCGAGCCCTCGAGCCCGGCGTTGACCGCGATCCGCCGCAGCGGCTCCTCGAGCGCCCGCTTGAGGATGGTCATGCCGGTCTTCTCGTCACTGGCGCCGTTGTAGGACTTGAGCGCCTTGTCCAGCGCCGGCAGGGCGTTGATGAACGCCACACCGCCGCCAGCCACGATGCCCTCTTCGACGGCCGCGCGAGTCGCCTGGAGCGCGTCCTCCACGCGATGCTTCTTCTCCTTGAGCTCGACCTCGGTGGCCGCGCCGACCTTGATGACCGCGACGCCACCGGCCAGCTTGGCCAGCCGCTCCTGGAGCTTCTCGCGGTCGAAGTCCGAGGTGGTCTCGCCGATCTGGGTCCGAATCTGCGCGATCCGCCCCTTGATCGCCTCCTCGGAGCCTCGTCCCTCCACGACGGTGGTCTCGTCCTTGTTCGACACGACCCGGCGGGCACGGCCGAGATCCTGGACCGTGACGCTGTCGAGCTTGCGGCCAATCTCCTCAGAGATCACCACCGCGCCGGTCAGTGTCGCGATGTCCTCGAGCATGGCCTTGCGGCGATCGCCGAAGCCCGGAGCCTTGATCGCCAGCACGTTGAGCATGCCGCGGAGCTTGTTGACCACCAGCGTCGCCAACGCTTCGCCCTCGACGTCCTCGGCGATGATCAAGAGGTTCTTCGAGACCTGGACGAACCGCTCCAGGACCGGCAGGATGTCGGCGATGGCCGAGATCTTCTTGTCGGTGACCAGGATGTACGGGTCGTCGAGGACCGCCTCCATGCGCTGGGGATCGGAGATGAAGTACGGCGAGATGTAGCCGCGGTCGAACTGCATGCCCTCGACGTACTCGGTCTCGAACTTGAGGGTCTTGGACTCCTCGACGGTGATGACCCCGTCCTTGCCAACCTTGTCCATCACCTCAGCGAGCAGCGTGCCGATCTCGTCGTCGGCGGCCGAGATGGCCGCCACCTGGGCGATCTCGTTCTTGCCGCTGATCGTCTTGGAGTTCTTCTTCAACTCGTCGACGACCGCCTGGACGCCCTTCTCGACGCCGCGCTTGAGCTGCAGCGGATTCGCGCCACTCGTGACGTTGCGGAACCCCTCGTTGACAATCGCCTGGGCCAGGACGGTGGCCGTGGTCGTGCCGTCGCCAGCGATGTCGTTCGTCTTGGTCGCGGCTTCCTTGAGAAGCTGCGCGCCCATGTTCTCGAAGGGATCCTCGAGCTCGATCTCCTTGGCGATCGTGACGCCGTCATTGGTGATCGTCGGCGGCCCGAACTTCTTGTCGAGCACGACGTTGCGGCCGCGCGGGCCGAGGGTGATCTTGACCGCGTCGGCGAGGGAATCGACGCCGCGCTTCAGCGCGCGGCGGGCATCCTCACTGTAATGCAACTGCTTCGCAGGCATCTATCTCTCCTACACTCTCTTCTTTCAGCGTTCAGCGTGGCCTCACGGCCTGGAGTTGGCTGGGCGCTGGCGGCTGCTCGCTCGTTAGCTCGTGCCGTTGCCGACCATCACGGCCAGGACGTCTTTTTCGCTGAGGATCAGCAGCTCGTCCTGCTCGTGCTTGAACTCGGTGCCCGCGTACTTGGCGAACAGGACGCGATCGCCCTCCTTCAGGTCGAGGGTGATGCGCTCACCGCTGTCCAGCACGCGGCCGGGACCGACCGCCAGGATCTCGCCCTGCTGCGGCTTCTCCTTGGCGGTGTCCGGTAGGACAATCCCGCTCTTGGTCACCTCATCGCGCTCGAGTGGCTTGATCACAACACGGTCGCCGAGCGGCCGTAAGCCAATAGCCATAGAAGACCTCCCTCCCCATACTCCAAGAACGTCACGGAACCCGCGCCCCGTCGTCAAATCGATAGTTTAGCACTCTGGTCGCTTGAGTGCTAACCGTGGGCTAGTGTACAGAACTCCACGCCAGCGCGCAACCTGCACGGGACGGCGCGCGGTTCACGCCTGTCTGCCGAGGATCCAGCAGCTTTGCAGATATGCGACTCTGGGACGCTCGCGCGTGTGAGAATGGGTTCGGCGTTCCACGGGAGCACGACCTGGCGCTCCGGGGGCTTGGCGCGTGGCGGGGAGGTGAGGGCCGAGGCTATGCGCTCGCGAGGGCCTCGACAGCTCGTAGCGCCTCATCCACGTCCGGCGCGACGAGCGGGTCGTCGGTGACCCAGGCATAGCGCACGACACCGTCGCGGTCGAGCACGAAGACGGAGCGGCGGCTCATGCCCCAGTAGCCGTCGAACGGCTGCTCAGGCGTATAGGCGGTCCCAAACTGGCCGATCACCTGGCGGTTGAAGTCGCTCAGCAGGGGAAACGGCAATCCGAGTTGGTTGGCAAAGGCCTTGTGGGCGCGGTCGCTCTCCACGCACATGCCCAGGACACTCGCGCCCAGGGCGGTGAAGCGATCGTGGTTCGCACGGAACCCTTCGAGCTCGACCGTTCAGATCCGCCCGAAGTCGAAGAGGTACCAGGCGAGCACGACCGGCCCGCGCCGGAGCTCGTCGGCGAGCGAGACGGGCTGGCCGGTGGACGACGGGAGTGTGAAGTCCAGGACGCGGTCGCCGACGGCCAGCGGCGCCTGTCTCTTTGGTTGCTGCTGCGTCATGCGCGGAGTATGGCACGCCACGCAGGCGCTGGCAACCGGAGCGTTTCGGGAGCCGCTGGCCCGCGCTGTCAGAGGGAGCGGGGGCCTCCAGCCCCCTGAAACGAGGTCCGTGACGATCAGTACGCCAGGGCCCAGCCGTCGCGGCGCGGGTCGGAGCCGGCCAGCAGCATGCCGGTCGCCGGGTCGCGGCGGATGATCTCGATCGAGCACGGGCCTTCAAGGTCGCCAACGGTGACGACGGGATGACCGCGGGCGGCCAGCTCCTCGCGGACGGATGGTGCGAAACGCGCCTCCATGGTGAGCGCATCTGGGCACTCGTGCGGGTAGTTGGCCTCCTGCCCCGGCTGGGTGCTCGACCAGCGCGGCGCCTCAGCTGCCTGCTGGGGATCCAGACCGAAGTCGATCATGCCGGTCAAGACCTGCAGGTTGACCTGAACCTGGTTGTCGCCCCCGGGGGTGCCGAAGACGCACCACAGCTCCCCGTCCTTGAAGACCATCGGTGGATTCATCGTGTGGCGGACCCGCTTGCCGGGATGGAGGCGATTGGGGTGGCCTGGCTCCAGGTGCCACGGCGACATCCGATTGTTCAGCAGGATGCCGGTCTCGCCAGCCGTAACGCCGGAGCCGAAGGCGCTGTTGATGCTCTGGATTGCCGAGACCGCGTTCCCCTCGCCGTCGACGACACAGAAGTAGGTCGTGTTGCCACGCGTGGCCGCGCCAACTGGCTCCCGCGCGGGCGCGGCGCGGCGCGGGTCGATCTCGGCCACCCTGCGCTCGGCGTACGCGTCCGACAGCAGCTCGTCGAGCGGCGCCTCGAAAAACCGCGGATCTGAGCCGTACCGCTCGCGATCCGCAAAGGCCAGCTTCTTGGCCTCGACCAGGGTGTGGATCGCATCGGCCGAGCTCAAGCCCAGGCCCGCCAGATCGAAGCGCTCGACAAGCTTCAGCTCCTGGAGAAGGACCCAGCCGGTCGAGTTGGGCGGCGCCTCGCGGACCTGGTAGCCGCGGTAGTCGACCGCGATCGGCGCCTGCTCCTCGGGCCAAAACTCGGCCAGGTCGTTCGCGTCCACCAGCGCGCCCGCCTCTCGGCAGCCTTCGGCGAGCGCCCGCGCGAGCGGGCCGCGGTAGAAGCTGTCAGCGCCCTCCTCCGCCAGCTGACCAAGCGTCCGCGCCAGCTCCGGCTGGACGATCGTGGCTCCGAGCGGTGGCGCGCCGCCATCGCGGAGGAACGTCCGCGCGCTGCGTGGGTCGGCCGCGAGACGGGCCTGCTGGTCGTCTGCGAAGTGCCGGTACGCGGTCGTCACGCCGAAGCCGTCGCGGGCGTACTCGATCGCCGCGTCGAACAGCTCGGCCCAGCGGAGGCGCCCGAAGCGGGCGTGCATCGCCCCCCACCCGCCAACCGAGCCCGGCGTGGAGAAGGAGAGCGGCCCCTGGTTCGGAATGCCGTCGGCATACCGCTCGACGGTCGCCGCCCGCGGCGCGGCGCCGGTCCCGTTGAACACGACCGCTTCGTTCGTCGCCCGCATGAAGACGTGGTAGAAACCGTCGCCGCCGAGCCCTGACATCGCCGGCTCGACGACGCTCAGCGTCGCCCCCACGGCCACGGCCGCGTCGACGGCGTTGCCCCCGTCCCGCAGGGCCAGCAGCCCCGCCTGGGTCGCCAGCGGGTGGTTCGACGCGACGGCCCCCCGCCGTCCCATGATCACCGGCCGGTACGACCGCCGCGCTTCATCCGTCATGGTGCCTCCAGGAGAGCAGGTATGCCCTCCAAGGATACTTCGCGACGATGATCGACGCCGCCACCTCGACGCTTGAGGCTGCCTTCGGCTTCGCCGCCGCCGAGCCAGTGCGTTGTCCTTGGCATCCTCGATCGCGCTTGGCCCGAGTCGGTCGGCTCAGCCGACGACGGTCAATTCGCGCGGCATCGTGTTCAGATTCTCGTGGCCGTCTTCGGTGATCAGGATGTGGTCCTCGATGATGAAGCCGCCCAGGCCGTCGACGTAATAGGGCGTCTCGAAGGCGAACAGCATCCCCGGCTCAAGCCGGGTCGCCTCGGCGGCGGCGATGTAGGGCCACTCCTCGTGGCCGAAGTCCGAGCCGATGCTGTGGCCGAAGTGGCCGCGCGTGTAGCTCGGGAAACCGGCTTCACGCATCCCGTCGAGCGCCGCCTGGAAGACCGCGCTGACCGGGACGTCGGGCCGCAGTTGCGCTCGCCCGGCGGCGTGGGCATGCTCCAGGCCCTCGTGGACGCGACGCTGCTCGACCGAGGCGGACTCGAAGGCGAACGTCCGCCCGATGTCCGACTCGCACCCCCCCACGATGCAGCCGACGTCGAACTTGAGCAGCGCGCCCGGCTCGACGCGCGCCGTGGTCATCCCCTCACCCCAGGGTCGTGGCCCGACGCTGATGATGTCCCAGGTTGCCTCGAGATGAGCGACGCCCCCCGCGCGCGCCGCGTCGTTGACCCCGATCCGATAAGCCAGGGCGACTTCGGCGGCGGTCATGCCCAGCTCCAGCCGCCCGAGCGCGGCCATGATGCCGGCCTCGGACAACTCGGTGGCGACGCGGAACGCTGCGATCTCGCGGGGATTCTTGATCGCCCGAAGCTCGTAGATCAGCATTGACGAGTCGACGAACCGGACTCGCGGCAGGTACTCCTGGAACGCGCGCAGGTCGTTCGCGGCAATGAAGTCCAGCTCGATGCCGAGCTGCTCCTGATCCAAACCACGCGCGTGGACCAGCTCGGCCAGGTGACCCAGGATCAGGCGGAGGTCGTAGGTGCCAGGACGCTCGGTGGGCTTGGGCCGGCGGCCAGCCGCTTCACGAATAACGTCCTCGATCGGGCGTCCCTGCCCGAGCAGGCCAGTGACGTCGTCGGTCTCGATCCAGAGCGGGTGGGTGCGGAGATCGCGGATCGCCGACCCGCGGGCAAATGCCCAAGCCTGGGTGTCCGGCACGATGGCCGCCGGGGTCTGCGCCTCGTCGGCTGGCAGCAGGGCAATCGCCGGCCCGGCCCGCCGCCAGAGCGAGCTAGCCGGCCCGGGATGAACCCCGGTCACGTACTGCACGTTCTCGGGCTTGACGACGACCAGCGCCGCGATACCCTGAGCCACCATCAGGCGCCGCGCTCGCCCCGCGTCGACATCGGCCATCGGCCCCGCTCCCTGCCGCTCGCTCCTGCCGCGCCTCGAACGGATCGCCAGAGCAGCGCGGCAAGCTCATCCTACCCGATGGGCGGGCGAGCCGGAGCGCTAGCTCCATCATGGAGGATTGCGCTGCAATCACGGTGACCGCGGCCGTGTTTCAAGAGGCAACGACGAGATCGATGGAGGTGATCAGGAGGGCGGCGAACGTTGGGTCATGACGAACCGGCTCAGGCGCTGACGCACGACCTGGACGGCTGATTTGAGCGGCTGCCGAGCATGACAGCGCGACTCCGGTCTGCGGTATGCTCACCGATGTCTGCTGACGGAGGTCGCGCGATGCAGCCCCACGCCTTTACCGACCGGGTCACGTCCCGTGAAGCGCTTCGGGAGATCATCGGCGAGCCGACCGACCTCGTCGTCCGCAAGCAGCTCGCGGCGCTCGACCCGCACTGCCGAGCCTTTATCGCCCGCTCGCCGTTCCTCCTCCTCGGGACGTCGAGTGCGTCCGGTACGTGCGACGTCTCGCCGCGCGGGGACGCGCCGGGATTCGTTCAGATCCTCGACGAGGGGACGCTGGTCATTCCCGAGCGGCCTGGCAACCGCCGCAATGACTCCTTGCGCAACATCCTGGACAACCCGCGCATCGGGCTGCTGTTCATGATCCCCGGTATCGAGGAGACGCTGCGGGTCAACGGCAGCGCGTGCATCGTCCGCGACGAGGCGATTCTCGATCGGTCGGCCCACCGCGGCAGGCGCCCACTGCTGGCCATCGGCGTTGCCGTCGAAGAAGCGTTCCTCCACTGCGCCAAGGCGTTCAAGCGCTCGCAGATGTGGGATCCGGCGAGCTGGGCCGCGCGCGGCGAGATCCCATCGCTCGCGCGGATGGTGATCGACCAGGTCCCGAACAGCGGCATGACCGTAGATGCGCTCGAACGTCGGCTCGAGGATAATTACGCGACCCAGCTCTACTGATCCCATCCCAGTCGGGCAGCCAAGCCCCGCCGCGGAGCTGCCAGCCTCGAGACTCGCGGGCGAGGGATCGGCCGCCAACACCACGCCGCTGGGCCGTGATCTGCCGGCGGCCCAACGTCTGCTTGAGGTCTACCATCGGCTCTTCGCCGCGTACGGACCCCAGGCTTGGTGGCCCGGCGGCGACGACCCCTTCGCCGTCGCGGTAGGAGCGATCCTGACCCAGATCGTCTCCTGGCGCAACGTCGAGATCGCACTGGCGAATCTCCGAGCCGCCGGCGCGATGACGCCGCGGGCGCTGATCGCCCTACCGATCGAGGAGCTCGAGTCGCTGGTCCGCCCGGCCGGCTACTATACGGTCAAGGCGCGACGACTGCGGGCCTTCGCGCAGATGCTTGTCGACGAGT
Source organism: Chloroflexota bacterium (assembly GCA_030447245.1). Classification (GTDB taxonomy): domain Bacteria; phylum Chloroflexota; class UBA6077; order UBA6077; family JACCZL01; genus JAUJPG01. Next base: position 79,496 of record JAUJPG010000024.1, read on the forward strand.
TTAGCGGCGACCCGTCGCGCCTTTTTGCCCTGCCGATGCCCGAGCTGCGTGCCAAGCTCCTTGCCACCCATGGCATCGGCGAGGAGACTGCCGACGACATCGTCGTCTACGCCGCCGGCCAGCCGAGCTTCGTCGTCGACGCCTACACCGTGCGCCTGTTCAGCCGCCTCGAGCTCACTCCGAAGACGCTCGGCTCTGCCAGCCGAGGCGTGGTGCTCCGCTACGGCGACTGGCAGCGGCTGTTCATGGATCACCTGGTGCCAGACGCGGCGCTGTCGAACGAGTATCACGCGTTGATCGTCCGCCACGGGGTCGTCCGCTGCCGCAAGCGCGACCCCCGCTGTGGTGACTGTCCGCTGTTGGAGCTCTGCCCGGCCGGCCGCGAGCACCTCGCCGCGCCGCGTGCAACCCGCGGGCCGCGTACAATCGAGGCGGTGGGCTAGCGACCTGGAGGCATACCATGGAATATAGGACGCTCGGGCGGACCGGGCTGCGCGTTTCGGCGCTCGGCTTCGGCGCCGGGGGTATTGGCGGTCTGATGGTTCGGGGCACCGAAGCCGAGCAGCGGCGGACCTTCGCCCGCGCGATCGAGGCCGGCATCACCTACGTGGACACCGCGCCGGGCTACGGCTCCGGCGCATCCGAAGAAGCACTCGGGCGGTTGCTCCCAACCGCGGGCCCTGACGTCTACGTCGGCACGAAGGTCGCGCTCACGCCAGCCGATCTGGAAGACGCGCCGGCCGCGATCCGCCGCTCGCTCGAGGCAAGCCTGCGGCGTCTAAACCGCGAGCAGGTAGATCTGTTCCAGCTCCACAACCACGTCGCATCCGTCGGCGGACCGCCGACGGATGCGCGCGGAGCCCAGCCCGGCGCCGAGCGCGTTGGTCTACAGGATGCGCTCGGCCCGATCGCCGAGGGGTTGGCCGCGGTCCGCGAGGCCGGGCTGACCCGCTTCGTTGGGCTGACTGGACTGGGTGAGCCGGAGGCGCTACACCAGGTCATTGGGTCCGGCCGATTCGACACCATCCAGTGCTACGTGAACGCCTTGAACCCCTCGGCAGGCTGGCCGGCGCGGAATCCGGCCGAACTGGACTTCGGCCAGGTGATTGACCGGTCCGCAACGGCCGGCATGGGGGTGATCGCCATCCGGGTCCTCGCCGCCGGGGCCCTGGCGGTTGCCGACGAGCGCCACGCAAATGCTGGCGACCCTGGCGCGCCGCTGGTGCCGGGTGCCGCCTACGACGCGAACCTCGAGCGTGCCGGCGCGCTCCGCGGCCTCGCCAGTGAGCTGGGCCTGGAGAGCCCGGCCGAGCTGAGCTTCCGCCTGGTGCTCAGTCATCCCGGCGTCTCCACCGCCCTGGTCGGCTACTCCGACCTAGACCAGCTCGAGACGACCCTGCGCTGGGCCGAGCGTGGACCGCTGGATCAGGCAACCGTCGCGCGTGTCCTTGCCGCGGCGGGATAGCTCACGCGGCTGGACAGACCATCTCAACAGCATGTCGGCTGCGCCCGAGCGATGATGGTCGCGGTCCGCGGCGCGGCGGCACGCGCCGCCGGCGTCGGGCTTGGTGCCCCCAAGGGGATTCGAACCCCTGATCTCCGCCTTGAAAGGGCGGCGTCCTGGGCCGCTAGACGATGGGGGCCTGAGGAGTGCCGCGAGCGACGCCTGCGCTGAGAGTGTACCAGGAAAAGAGGGCGAAAAAAGAGCCAGGTCACCAGACCTGGCTCTTGCTCTGGTAGCGGGAGTTGGATTCGAACCAACGACCTTCGGGTTATGAGCCCGACGAGCTACC
>JAUJPG010000025.1 GCA_030447245.1 Chloroflexota bacterium
GTGCTTCCCCTGGCTTTGGTGCGGGTGGTTTGGGGGGGGTTTGGGGGCGGGGGGTGTCGCGGCGGGGGCTATGGCTGGGTGGCCTTCGGGGGGCGCGGCGGCGGGGGGCCCGCTCGCCCGGGGTATTTGGCCGGGGGGGGGCTTCGGCTTGGGGTGGTCCCCGCCCGCCGCTGCTACGTCGAGCAGAACTTCCGAGTCGCCCCAGCCGACCGTGGTTGTCCTAACGCGCCACGGTCCGGGCACATCGAGCGTCTGCTCATCCACGGTGACGAGCCGAAACCCCACGGCATCAAGCGTGCCCTCGGTGTGTCGACGGAGCTGGTCCCCGTGCCAGACCTCGACGGTGATCCGCCCCCCCGGCGCGCCGACGACGAGTGCCAGCGAGAAGAGGTGATCGACTCGCGCCCTGGGTGACAGCGGGTGCAGGCCCGGCCCCAGCTCGCCAGCCAACTCCGCCGCGAAGGCGCCGAACGCCTCAGGCTCTCCAGCGAACGGCCCGATGGCCACCGCGAAGGCCTCCCCCGTGGTGGCGCTGCCTCCGATCGCCTGGAAGAATGCCCCCGGCGTGACCGGACCGTAGCGGTCGGCCAGCCAGGTGACGAACAGTTCAGACTGGGCGTAGGCCACTACTCCCATCCCCTCCGCGCCGGCTCGGGCGAACTGCGTCCGGCTGACCAGCTCGGCCCAGGGCACCAACGACCCGCGGGCAAGCAGGCCCGAGGCTACCACGGCGCGGCGCCTGGCGACGCGCACGGCCGCCTCCTCCGGGAACCGGTCCCGGATCGACAGCTCGGAGAGCCACGCGGCGAAGCCCTCGTTGAGCCACTCCGGAACCGTTCGCCCGGCTGCCGCCTCGCGCACCGCCATGTGGGCAAGCTCGTGAGCCACCCCGAGCGCCGCCTGCGCCGGGCGCTCGACGGATGGGAGCGGGAAGAAGATCAGCATGCGCCCGCCGCGCTCAATCGCATACCCGCCGATGTCCTCGCCCAGCAGGTCCACGCGTACCCCGGCCACCTCGGCTAGAGCCGCCCGGAACCTGCGTTCGTCGGCCAGCAGATAGATCTCCAAGGGCGTCGCACTGGGCGGGAGCCCCGCCAGGCCAGGCAGCCCGGTGAGCTGTCGCTCAAACTCTGAGGCCAGCCGGGTGACAGCCTCCCCCGGTACATCGGGATCATGGTAGAAAGGCCAACCGGCGGCCGCGGCCTATTCGAGCGCTATCCCGCCAACGGCTGGCCCATCGATCTCCTGCCACCAGGCCGCCGACCCCTCGGCGGCTTCGAGCGGCATGACCGGTAGCAGCGGGGCCCAGAGCGCGAGGACCAGGACGACGGCTACCAAGCGCCGCGCCGGTCCAACTCGTATCCCGTCGCATGCTGCAAGGTTGGCACGCATGCGGCGAGGGTACCAGGCGAGTCAGGGCGTGGACCAGGTTCCGGCCAGGTGGCCCCGATACCAGCGGGTGCACGCAGAGTGTCTCGTCAAGTGGTGGAGAGCCACCGTAATGCTGGGCCAAACTACGATGCCGGTGCCTGCACCCCTGCCCCGAGCCCCTGCCGACGCTCGACGTCTCGCTCGGCGACGTACTAGGCTTGCAGCTCCTCCGCCGTCCCCTCCCAGGCCACCGCCACGGGCTTGCGCATCTGTGTCCACCCACAGATGCTGCCCGCACATTCCCCGTCAGGTTCACCCGAAATCGGTAGTAGCCGTTGCAGGCGTACCAGTGTCGGCAGGCCGCGGATCGGTGCCGGCGGCGGATGAGGCGGCACGTGGACCAGGGGCAAGCATCGCAACCAGGCAGCCGAGGGCGGCCACGCCGAGGGCCGGGGCCAGGGTCAGCAGAGCGGCGCCGGTCGGCAGCATCGACCCGCCATGCGCGACGGGCGTCTGGCCGGCGATAAGGAAGGCTAGCTTCTCCCAGACGAGGCGGGACGGCAGGAGCAGCACAGCCACCAAGAGGACAAGGATGCTCTCACTGACGCGAGGGCGGCGGCAGGCCAGCCACTCGGCTACCTGAGCGGCGGGGATGAAGATGAGCACCAGGTAGTGCCACCACGCGACCGGACTGACCAGGAGGCTTGCGCAGATCATCATGCCCAGCGATCCATCCAGACAACGCCCCTTCGACGCCCACCAGCAGGCAACCCCGAGGATGAGGGCCGGAAGGCCCGCGGCTACCGCGCCGGCGGCGACCGGAGATGTGACCAGAGGAGGTGCAGTAAGCCAGGCGTGTGCCGCTATTGGCGACCCGGTGCCCTCGAAGAGTCGCCAGCCGAGACTCCAGGCCGAGATGCTGAGGTTCGAGCCCCTGAAAGGGTCAGGTGCCGCGGGTAGCACCTCCGTGAAGTAGGTGACGACCCGCTGGGCCCCCATCGCCCAGCCGGCGACCGCGTACCCGAGCCCGATCACCCAAGCTGCCGCCACCAGGACGCGCCACTCCCTCCTGACGGCAAACACGACGAGCACCGGCCAGGTGACCGGCTTGATCAGTGCTGCACAACCCAGGAGGGAGCCACCCAGGACCGGCCGCCCCCTCAGGAGCGCAAGCCGCGCCAGGGTGAGGATCAGTAACAGGGGCAGCATCAGCTGGCCGAGGAGCAGCTCATCTGCTACGGGGAACCAGGCCAGCGAGACGGCGGCGATCGCCAATGACGGCATCAACGTCGGCTGCAGGCCGGCGGTGCGGGCCAGCAGGTACACGGCGGCCACCAGACAGATGAGCTCTGCTCCAAGCCAGGCGGTCGCGGCGGTGGGGTAATCGAAGGCCGCGAGAGGGAGTGACAGGACCGCCACGGGCGGGGGATGCGGGGACGGATGCGGGTAGGTGCGCTCCAGCGAGATCCCGAGGTAGCGGGCAGCGAGGACGTGGATGGGCAGGTACGGGTCGGTCCCATCGGCCAGGGCCCTGGCCAGCAGGTACTCCTGAGCGAAGTCTTTGATGGCGTTCTCGCGGTAGAGGTAGGCGGGCGACACCGCCGCGAGCGGCTCCTGCAGAGAAGGCACGCCGCCGAGCACGGCGGCGGCTACGATGACCGAGAGCAGCAGCCGGTGAGCCCTCGCGGGCGAGCGGGCGCCGGCGCCGATACGACGGTGGGGCGGGGGGACTTGCTGGGTGGACATGGTCGCGCAGCCGCTCGTCCTCATCGGCCTCGGGTGGAGCAGCGCCCGCGCCGTCGAAAGCAACCCAGTTCGGGCGGGAGATGATAGCGGCGGACGGCTCCAGCCCGGCCACGCTCGCGGTGCTCACCAAGCGGCCGACCTGCGGGGTCCGCACCGTCGGCGGCCCCGCCCGATCGATCTCTCGGCATCACCGACTATGCCTCCGCTGCCGAGGCAACACGATCCGGGATGCTGGCCACGGGTCCCCGAGCGCATCGCTGCCGTATAATCGCCCGCTCCGCCGATAGCCAGATGATGCGTCCCGAACACGTACCTCCGATGCCCCGACCGCGAGCACGTCCCGCCGTGGTCGCTTCGCCGCTGTCCAGATTGGGATTCACGGCCAAGCGGCTCTCCTGGTCAGGCTCGTGGCTCCTCGGCATTCCGGTTGCTCTGCTGTTCGCCCTAGCGGCGCGACTCCCCTACTTCGTCGGATCGGACTTCCCGCTGAACGACGGCGGGATGTTCCTCGCGATGGCGGGGGATATCCGTGCCGCGCGCTATTCACTGCCCACGTCCACCTCCTACAACTTCGAGGCCATCCCCTTCGCCTACCCACCCGTTTCCTTCTACATCGTCGCGGTGGTGTCGAGGCTAACTGGCGTAGAATCGCTCGCGCTCGTCCGCATCTGCCCCTTGTCGCCAACCTCGCCACCGTGGTGGCGGTCTCGGTCCTTGCACGATCGCTCCTGGGGCCAGGGTGGCTGGCGCTGCTGGCCCCAATCATCTTCGCGCTCGTCCCCCGCAGTTACGAATGGATGATCATGGGTGGGGGGCTGACCAGGTCGATCGGGTTCATGTCCGCGGTGGCCTGTCTCAGCCTCGTCAGAGGCCTGTACGCCGCCCCGACCGTTCAACGACTCGCCCTGTGCTGCGCCTTCGCGGCGCTCGCGCTGGCCACCCACCTCGAGTTCGGACTCTTCACGCTCTACAGCCTGGCGCTGATGTGCCTCTTCTATGGGCGGAGTGCGCGGGCCTTGCTCAGCACCGCGGTGGTCGCCCTTGCCATGGTCGGCCTGACCGCGCCGTGGTGGGCCACCGTCATCAGCCGCCACGGCCTCGCCCCGTTCGAGGCCGCCAGCCAGACCGCGGGCTGGGCCGGCCTCGATGCGCACCTGGCCCTCCTCCAGCGCTTCATCTTCCCGCCGAACCTCCTGGGCCTCCTCGGGGCTTTGGCCGTCCTGGGCGCGATCGCGTGCGTGATTCGTGGACAGCTCTTCCTGCCCGGTCTGGCTGCCGTCCATCTTCTTCCTGACCCCGCGCAGCGCGGAAAACGAGGCGACGCTCCCGCTTGCCCTATTGGCGGCCGTCGGGCTTGCGGAGGTGGTGCGGCCAGGCCTGACACACGCCGTCCAGCACGGCGAAGGCTCGCGCCTCTCGACAGCGGCGGCGCGCTATTCCCCCGCCTACTCCCCTACCCGCGCCGCCTCGATCCGGGCGGCCAGCGCAGGACTGGCGCTCTTGCTCGGCGCCGTCTTCCCGTACTGGCCCCGGACACACCTCAGCGTGCACACCCTCGGCAGCGTATCCGCGGCCGACCGCCAGGCGATGCGGTGGGTCTTCGAGAACACCCCCGGAGACGGCGCAGCTCCCTGGTCCTCTCGACCACGTGGTCGTGGGAGGAGGACCGCGTCGGCGAGTGGTTCCCGGTCCTCGCCCGGTCGCAGGAGCGTCCTGACTCCGCAGGGCTCCGAGAGTGGCTGCCGACGAGCTGCACGCCCGCAAGGTGTGCCTCTGGGGCAAGGTGCGGGATCTGGGCGCGGGGAGGAGCGTCGAGGAGCTGGACGTGTGGGCCCGCGGCCCGGGGATCGCCTTCTCTCACATCTACATCTCCAAGGTGGCACACGGGTCGGTCTACTGGGGCACGCTGGTGGCGTCGGCCAGGGAGGTACCGAACTACGCCGTGCCCATTGACAACGATGACGTGGCGGTGCTGGAACGAGCGGAGCCCCTCGGCCGCGCTGGGAAGAGTCGGGGAATTGGCCGTAGCCCGCGATTGCCTATCGCTCGCCGACGAGCCCGAGGAGACGCAGAACGCGTTTGAAGCCGCCCACGGACCATTCGCCGCGCGGGCGTGGCTGGACGAACACCTCGAGGCGATCGGGGCGCGACCCTCGCTCTTTGGCCGACTCCGGCGGCTTGGGTTGGTCGGGCTGGGCGGGTGAGGCGCAGCCGGGATGCGTCTTGAAACGGCTGCCCCAGTGCCCACCCCGACGAGCGTAGCCAGCGGCCCGTGTGGGGACCCCTCCTGGACTGAGTGTGCCGCCGCCTACTCCTGTCTATCTACTCAGTCTGGTGCGGGCTGGGCAGTGCTGACAATCGCGGGCGTCGCACCAATGGCGATAGAGGTGGATCAGGCCTTGCTGGCGACAGGCGGTGCGGGCCTGTGCCGCGCCAGCATCGCCGCCGAGCTGGCGGACCATCTCGCGGGTGACGCGGTTGGGGGCCGTCGGCGGGTAGCGGCGGTACAGGGCCAGGGCACGCTCAGAGAGTCGGGTGTCGTCAGAGGCCTGGCCGAGCGCGTGGAGGAACGGCAGGACCACGTTCACGGCGACCTCGCCGGCCCGCCCGGAGCCGATCAGCCAGGGACGCGCGCTCGGGCATGCGCGGCCGAAGTCGAAGTGGCCGCCCCAGAAGGGGTCGGCCGCGCGGATGCGCCACGACTCGGCCAGGCGGGTTGGCCGCTCGAGGCGCTCGGCCTCCGAGAGATCCCGAAGGAGGAGGTCGATCGGGTCCTCCCGGAGCCAGGCGACGAGGACGTGGCTCAGTCCGGCCACGCGGCGGGGCGGCAGGTTTTCTGGTCGGACGCGCCACCAGCGCCAGGTCGAGCGCGGTAGGGGCGCGCCGACCGCGGGCTCGACGTCGGTCCAGGCCCGCTCGAGCTGCTCGGGCCAACCGTCTTCTTCGGGCAGGCTGCGTTGACTCGGCAAGAGGCCGGCCGCCCCGAGCAGCGCGGCCTGGACCCGTAGCGAGCGCGCGTCGCCGCGCGCCGCCGCGTGCAGCGAAACGGCCGCGCGAATGGCATCCAACGACAGCGCCGCGCCGAGATGCTCGAAGCCAGCGGTGTTGGCGGTGTAGCCCATCGCGCGGAGCGCCCCGCGGTACAGCACCTCCTCCGCCTGGTGGCCGGCAAGGTCGCCCTCGAACTGGGCCGACTTGCCCAGAAAGCGCTCCAGACCGGCCCGATCGAGCAGGTCACCCAGCGCTCCGGGCGCCGGCACGCAGGCCGGCTCGGGCGGGCGGAGTCCTTCCTCGGCGCGGCGCCGCTGCTCCAGCTCGGCCAGCGGCGCGGCGAGATGGGTGACCAGCTCCAGGGTTGGGACCGTCCGGCCGTCCTCGAGCTGGGTCGGGCGCTCGGCGTCGTCCCACAGGACGACGTGACAGATGGTCTGATTGTAGGCCGGGTCGCGCCCGTGGCCGTGGCGGCGCCAGTCGGTCGCGCGGACGTGCACCTCCACGTCGCCGCGCAGCAGCTCGCCATCTTCGCGGGCCACAAGCGCGCCCTGGAAGTCCGGCCCGCGCTCGCCCCATGGCCGGCCGCGGAAGACGACCTTGTAGCGGCAGCCGTCATCGCCGACGAGCGGCCCGACTACGGCTTGGCGCTCCCAGATCCAGGCGACCAGCCGCTCGACGACCTTCTCGGTGACGATGGTTCCTGGCGGCACCAGCCCACTCCCCTGCCCGTCGAAAGCGTAGGCCGCGGCATTCGCGGCGTCAAGCGACACGCTGCCCAGCTCGGCCGAGAAGATGCGGCCAGACGCCGAAATCGGCTGGCGGACTTCGCGACCCTTCGACGGCGTGCCTCGCCGGCGCTGGCGGTGAAGGAGGGCGTCGGCTACGCTGGTACACTCAGGCAAGCGTTCGGCCACAGGTGTGGGGTGCCACGGAGATCAGCTGCCTGCGCTGAGCTTCGACGCGCGCCGACAACGAGGCACGTGATGCGAATTGTGGATGCCCAGATCCATCTCTGGGGCAGTGGCCTTCCCAGCAACATGGCCCATCGTCAGGTCACGGCCTTCACCACGGAGGAGGCCGTGAGGCTGATGGACGAGGCTGGCGTCGACGCCGCCGTGATCCACCCCCCGAGCTGGGATCCTCACTCGACCGAGATGGCGTTCGAGGCCGTGCGCGAGCATCCCGGTCGTTTCGCGATCATGGGGAGCTTCCCGCTCGATCGGCCGGAGAGTCGCTCGCTCGTCGACGGCTGGAGGAGCCAGCCGGGGATGCTCGGCCTGCGCTACACGTTCCTCGAACAGCCTCAGCGCGACTGGCTCGAGGACGGCACGCTCGAGTGGCTGTGGACCGCTGCCGAGCGCGCCAGCGTCCCGATCGCGATGCTGGCGACGGACTCCCCGCGGCAGATCGGTCAGATCGCCGAGCGCCACCCGGGCCTGCGGTTGACGATCGACCACCTGGGCGGTCGGGGCGGTAACACCACCCTGAAGGATGCCGCCGCCATGGAGCACATGCCGGAGCTGCTGAAGCTGGCGCGCCATCCGAACGTGGCCGTCAAGGCGACCGGAGCGCCCGGTTACTCCAGCCAGCAGTATCCGTTCGCGAGCATCCATCCATACCTGCGCCAGATCTACGATGCCTTCGGACCGGAGCGCACGTTCTGGGGAACGGACATCACCAAGATGCCGTGCTCCTGGCGAGAGTGCGTCACGATGTTCACCGAGGAGCTACCCTGGCTGTCCGAGCACGACAAGGAGCTCATCATGGGGCGGGCGGTCTGCGCCTGGTGGGGCTGGGAGCTCCCGGACTGAGCGAGCAGTCTTGCCTGGACGATCGGCCCGCGTCGCCGACAGACTTGACGAGGATGACCCGGCCCGACGATCCCCCGCGTCGCCACGGTCGCCAGGACCACAGCCTCGTGCCGGGTTCCCGCGGTTTACCGATGCGCCTCCGAGCAGCGGGCCGCTAGCCGCTCCGCGAACTCGCCCGACATCCGCCTGACCACCACGCCGGCACCGCCCTCGACCAGCGACGCGAGCCGCCCCGCTACCTCGACCGTTCCGTCGATCGCCACGCTCGACCCCTCGCGCCCCGGAGGCCGGGCGTCACACCGAAGGTCGCCGTCGATCGCATCCGCGTGCCGCCGATGGTGTCCTTGCCCTGGGCGGTCACCCGCCCGACGCGCGTAGCCGCGTCCAGCTCGAGCGCGGCCCGCGCCCGAAGGTGACGCGGGTCGGGCCGAACTCGACGACGACGCTGGTATCGAGCGAGCCATCCTCGTCCTCACCGACGATGCTCGCCCCGGCACGCAGCCGACGACCGCGTGGGGGTCCGATAGCACCGCCCAGACGCGCGCTCGGCTCGGCCGGGATGTCGAACCGCTCCTGGATCTCGAGCACTCAGACGTCCTCGCCAAAGTGCAGCCGACTATACGGCACGCTCACGACGTTCCGTGAGACCCGAATATCGAGCAGCATCGGCCCGTTTCCAGCCAGGAACTCGTCGACGCCCATTTTGACCTCGTCGAGCGTGCGGACCAGCCGACCACGGCCGCCGCAGGCCCTGGCGACCGCGCCCAGGTCGGGGTAGGGATCGTCGTGGGCCGCGTCTCCATCCCCTTGGCCACGAACTTTTGATACTCGGCCCCCAGCGCCTCGTCGTTGAAGACCGCGATCAGCAGCTTGACTCCGAGCCGCGCGGCCGTGTCCAGCTCCGCCAGGTACATCATCGTGCTGGCGTCGCCATCCACCACCGCCAGCGGCGCCCCATCGAGCGCCACGGCGGCGCCGATCGCGGTCGGGACCGCCTGACCGATGCACCCGAACGCGTTGATCGCCCAGGTCAGCGGACGTGGCTTCTTCATGAAGATCGTCGTGATCCCGGAGCAGTGGCTGGTGCCGTGGATGACGCCCACCTCGGCGGCAGGGTGTCGTCGAGGATGGTCGCGGCCCGCCGGGATCGACGCTCCCCAGGCTCGATCTGGAACTCGCGCGGGTCGGATCGTACTCGCTCAGCATCGCGCGGACCTCGGCCGTGCGATGGCCCGGTACTCGACCCGCCCTCCTCAGCCAGCTGCTGCTCGAGGGCCGCCAGCGTCCGGGCGTCGCCCTGGAGATAGCAGTCGGCCCGCTTGCCGTGCCCCATCACGATCGATGGCTTGAGGTCGATCTGGACGTAGCGGGCGTTGGGAAGATGTAGCCGTGCTCGGTCGTGTAGTGGTTCAGGCTGGCGCCCACGCCGATCACGCAATCCGCCTCGGCGAACAGCTCGATGGCCGTCCGCGTGGCGTAGAGGCCGGAGATGCCGACGTGGTACTCCGAGTCGCCCAGCCAGCCCTTCATCGGCAACGTCGTCGCCAGCAGCGCCCCGATGCGGTCCGCCAGGCGCGTCACCGCCTCCCCCGCCCCTGCCCGAGCCGCCCCGAGCCCGGCCACGATCACCGGCTTGCGACTCTCGGAGATCACGCGGGCCGCCTCGCGCAGTCGATCGGTCCGGGCGGACCCGCTGGACGCCCGGCAGCAGCGTGGTCGACGGCTCGTACGCGTCGATGTCGCCGTCGTACGTCTCTTGCTGGACGTCCATCGGGGCGTTCAGGACTACCGGGCCGATTCGACGCGCGCCTGGTAGAACGCCTGCCGCACCGCCTTGTCCGCTCTCTGCCGACCACAGCGGTACGAAGCCAGCCCCGGCCGCGTCGACGAACTTCGCCTGGTCGAACTGCTGAACCGAGTCGCTCTCGCCGAGCGCCGTGTCGCCGGGCGAACACGACCAACGGCACCTTCGCCCGCGTCGCGACGGTCAGCGCGGTCCCCAGCTGGGTCAGGCCAGGGCCCTGGGTCACCGTGCAGACTCCCGGCTGGCCGCTGGCGCGGGCCCAGCCCTCGGCCATGGTCAGCGCGCTGCCTTCGTGGCGCGTCTCGTACACCCTGACGACCAGGCGCTGGTCGAGGGCGTGCCACCAGTACATGTTGCCGTTGCCCATCAAGCCAAAGATGGTGGTCACGCCTTCCTTGACAAAAGCGTCTGCCAGCGCCTCGTACACTTTCATGTCGCCGAACTCCTCCATCTCTTCAACGGCGCGCCCGGCTCCCTGGCCAGCGTTCCGCTGCTCAGGTTCGGGGCAGCATGCACCCGCCTGATCCAATCTACGACTCCAGCTGTCGCGTCAGTGCGATTGCGTCCGGCGCTGTCGATCGACCGACCTCTGCCACTTTACAAGCGTTCAGCGTTCGATCCGCCGGCATACACCGGGGGAACCAGCGGCCATAGCCATCACATCGCGCATCCGCCCGGACTTCGGGGAGGAGCTCTCGCGCTGATGGTTCCACCTCGGCGGTCTCCGGGCACCCCTGGATGCTCGAACTCGTACACGGTGGTGTAGCGGACCTCGCCCTCGACGACCCGGTAGCGTCGTGCGTAGATGACGCCCGGCACGGTGCGGTAGCCGGGGATGTACTCGTCGTTGTACCAGGCGTTCCACTCTGCATCGACGTCGTCAGGGACCGACATGCGGCCAATCTGGAGGGCGGGGGCCATCCCGCGGTCGGCCTGCTCCAGAGCATTCGGATAGATCTGCTCCCCGAGGATGCGGGTGAAGTTCTTGCCGATGACCCTCGGAGACATGCGCCGGTCCCAGGGCGGGATCGTTCGGTTCAGGAACTCCGGCGCCTGGACCACCTGGACGCTCTCGAGCTCGTACGCGGCGAGGTATTTGGGGCCGCCTTTGGTCGCGACGTAGCGCGCGGCGTCGAGGAAGCCGGGGCTCTCGAGCAGTTGCGGCAGATGCTGCGTGTCGTACCAGGCGTTGAACTCCTCATCGTACTGGTCGTCGACCAGGTCGGTGTACACCAGGAAGATCGCCCGCCCCTTGCGCGCCATGGCTTACCCTCCTCCGATTGATGCGCCCTACGATCCTGCACCGCATCATACGTCGTTCTCTTCGACCTTTTAACGGATCATGGTGACGAGCATGAGATCCTCGCTACGCTCGGGATGACAGCGGTTCTCCTCGACCTTCAACGGATCGCCGTGGCCGTTGGCGTCCGTGTTGGCCCCCGGCGTCGGTCCTGGCGAGTCAGGATGGCTTCAATCTCGCCGCACGTCGCGCCGGCCAGGTCGCAGCCAGCCGCTGCGACATGGATGCACACCTGAACAGGAAGCACGCCGCGATCCGCGCTTGGCTCGGCTCCCGTGCTCCCTGCCAGGATCAAGCCACCCGTGGCAGCAATTGCGGAACCCGATGAGATCACGTCGGTCGCTCGTCGGGCGGCTGACTGAAGATCGTGAGCCGTAGCGTGCGGGCGGGCATGCCGTTTCGGTGTCTCACCGGGCGAACGTCCGCCCTGGAGGGCGATCGGTATACTGGGGCCGACCGGGTCGCCCTGGCGCAGGAGGTCTGATGTTCACGTTCCAGGTTCAGGGAACCGACGACTCGTTCTCGTTCCTCCCGCGCCGGGTGCTCATGGCCGGGCTACACCGGCCGCGACCAGGCAGCGGTCCAGCGCCACATTGACGAGCTCCGCGACCACGGCGTTCCGGGGCCCCAACGCGAGTGCCGATCCTGTTTCCCGCGACGGTCGACCGCCTGACGATGGCGGACGAGATCGAGGTGCTCGGCACCCAGACCAGTGGTGAGGCCGAGTTCGTCCTGATCTACCACCAGGGCCAGACCTACGTGGCGGCCGGCAGCGACCACACCGACCGCGAGCTGGAGAAGACGAGCATCACCTTCGCCAAGCAGGTCTGCCCGAACGTGCTGTCGCCCGAGGTCTGGCGGTACGCCGACGTCCGCGAGCTGCTGGGATCGGATCATCCTGCGGGGCCGGCCTGGGCGCGGGAGGGCGACGGCCGGGTCAGAGGCCCCGCCGAGCGCCGCCGCCAGGAGGGGCGCTGGCCGAGATGCTCCGCCCCGAAGACCTGGAGGCGCTCGTGCGCGAGCGGGTCGGCGGCGAGCTGGAGGGAACCGTCATCTACAGCGGGACAATCCCGATCCAGGATGAGGGCGGCTTCGCCTTCGGTGGCGCCTTCGCCGCCGTTCTGGAAGATCCTGCCACGGGCCGGGACCCTCCGCTGCGCGTACCGCGTCCGCGAAGTTCCCTTGACCGACGATGGCTGACGAGGCGAGCACTTGATCAGGTGAGACATGATCCCTTAGCGCCGCTCGGCAGCGGAGTGGGGCTCGGGGGTTGGGTCCTTCAGGCCGCGCTCGACGACGCGGTACTCGGCCTCGATAACGCCGGGACGGGGTGCCGAGCGCGGCGTCGGGCGGATCAGGCCGAATGCGCGGAGCGCGCGGTAGCCGAGGAACACGACGGCCCCGACCGCCAGCGCCGTGACGGCCACCACGCTCGCCACAAACAGCAGGACCAGTAACACCGCAACCACCGCCGCCGCCAGGACGTACGCCCGCCATCCGCCGAGGACGACGACTCTACCGTTCATCGAATGCCCCTCCCGTGCCATAAGCCGCCAGACCGCGTGCTGCAAGCGGTTTCGAGCCAGCCGCTGGCTCCATTGTACGCCGCGGAGCGACGCTCAGGCGCCAGTATCTCGGACCCTGTTCGGGCGCGCTCCTCTATCCCCCGGCGCCGTGCCGCCGCGGGTGACGAGCCAGATGCCGCCGAGGACGCAGACCAGGCCGACCAGGTGGGACGGAGCGAACGGCTCGTGCAGGAACAGGTAGGAAAGGGCGACGGCGCTGATCGGGAGGACGCCGGTGAAGACCGCCGCCGTGCTGGCCGGGACCACGGCGACGCCGCGGATCCAGAGTACGAAGACCACGGCCGATAGCATGACCCCGAAGTAGACCAGCGCCGCCCAGGCGCCGAGCGGGACCGCCCCGAGATCTGTGCCGCCCGCCTGCCAGAGCGCGAACGGGGTGAAGAGGACCAGTCCGAACAGGTTGACCAGTGTCGCGATCGCCAGCGGCGAGACCCGCGCGACGGCGACCTTGCCGAAGATCGTGAACAGCGCGTCGCTCACCACCGAGCCGAAAATCAGCAGGTTGCCGAGCAGGCGGCTCCCGCTCAAGTCGGCGCCGCTGTCGCCAGCTCCGGCGGCGTTGATGGCCAGAATGCCGACGACGGACAGGGCGACGCCGGCCGCCCCGCCGCGAGTCAGCCGCTCCTTCAGAAAGAGGACCGAGACCACCGTGATCGCGGCCGGGATGGTGCTGCTGACGATGCCGCTCTCGACGGCAGTCGTTCGCCTCAGCCCCTCGAATACCAGGATTCGCCAGAGGACCGAGCCGATCAGCGCCTGGAGGAAGATGATCCACGCGTCGCGCCGCGCGATCGACGGCACGCCCTCGGTCAGGAGCAGCAGCGGCCCCAGGACGGCCAGCGCAACGGCCGAGGTGAGCCCGGCGGCCAGCAGGGATGGGAAGGCGCCGGCGATCAGCTTGCCGGCGACGACGCCGCTGCCGAAGATGGCCATCGCCACGGCAAGCTGAAGGTAAGCAACCAGCTCCCGTCGAGTCTTCCCAGTCCGCGACGGCATCACTGGGTTGAGAATGACACGCCCCTTCCAGGTGCGCGAGCGGGGCAGCTAGCCACCCTCGGGGCCGAGCGGCCAGGCGCCCAGTACCTTGAGGAAGACGGTGTGCTGCTCCGCGGCGGCCAGAGCGGCCTGGACGCGTGGCTCGGCGGCATGGCCGCGCAGCTCGACGAAGAACACGTAATCCCAGGCCTTGCGCTTGGATGGCCGCGACTGGATCGCGCTCATGCTGATCCCGGCATCCGAGAACACACTGGCCACGTCGCGTAGCGTACCGACGCGGTCGCGAATGCTGAAGACGACCGATGTCTTGTCGCGGCCGGTCGGACGTTCGGCCATCCTGGGGCCGACCACCCAGAAGCGGGTGTAGTTGTGCGCCGCGTCCTGGATGTTCGCGGCCAGAACGTCCAGGCCGTATACGCCGCCAGCCAGGCGGGTGGCGATCGCGGCGGCGCCGGATTCGCGGGTGGCCCGCTCGGCGGCCAGGCCGGTGCTCGGGACGTGGACGACGTCGCGGCCGGGCAAATGCTGGGCCAGCCAGCGCCGGCACTGGGCGGCCGCCTGAGGGTGCGAGTAGACCGTCTGGACTGCGTCGAGCGGATCGCGCGAGAGCAGGAAGTGGGCGACGGCGATCGTGATCTCGTCGCAGACTTTCAAGTCGGTTTCGACGAGCCGGTCCTGGCTCTCGCCAACCGGTCCCTCGGTCGAGTTCTCGATCGGGAGGACGCCGAAGTCGGCCGCGCCGCGCTCGACGGCGTCGACGATCTCCGGATTGGTCGCGGCCGGCACGTACTCGGCCGCCGCGCCGAAGCGCTCGAGGGCAGCCTGGTGCCCGAAGGTCGCGCTAGGGCCGAGGAAGGCGATCCGCGGCGGCCGCTGGACAGCGCGAGAGGCCGACAACACCTCGCGGTAGATCGCCCGGACGTGCTCAGGTCGAAGCCCCGCCTCCGCGCCGAGTCCTTCGAGCCGCTCGAGCAGCTCGGCCTCACGGGCCGGCGCGAACACCGCGGCGCCGGTGCCCTCCTCGACCCACTTGGCCGCCCCGATCCGCCGCGAGAGCTCCATCCGCCGCCCGAGCAGTCTGACGACCTGCTCGTCCAGCTCGTCGATCCCACGGCGGAGTGCGCCGAGCTCCTCAGTCGCGTCGTCCGCTGCTTGCCGGTCGTCCGCTGCCACCTGGGGACGATAGCCCGCGCGGCAGCGGACAGGCAATCAGCCGGCGGTTCCTGATATGCCTGCCGAGGACGGCACGGCATACGAGCAGGATGATGGACGCGTCAACCGCGTGGGATGAGGATCTGCTCCTTCGAGGTCCCTGTCTCGGCTCCTTCTCTACAGAGCTCCCGACTCGGCAGCCACCGTCCGCGGGCCGGAGCGGATCGTCCCGGCGGTCCGCAGGCGCTCCAGCTCTCCTGCATCCAGGCCGAACTCGGTCAGGATCTCGTCGGTGTGCTGGCCGAACGTCGGCGGGACACGCTCGACGCCGACCGGCGTCCCGCTCAGCTTGACCGGCAGGCCGAGCAGGCGGACCGTTCCGACCACCGAATGCTCCCCCTCGACGACCATCTCGCGGTGGTGGACCTGGGGATGTTCGAGGGTCTTGTCGAGCGTGTAGATCGGGCCACACGGGATGCTCTCGGCGTTCAGGATGCGCTCCCACTCGTCCGAGGTGTGGGCCTGGAGCTTCTCGCCGATCAATTCGGCCAGCTCCAGGCGGTGCGAGAAGCGGCCGCCGTTCGTCTTGAAGCGCGGGTCTGCGAGGAGCTCGGTGGCGGCGATGACGCGGCAGAAGTGGGGCCATTTCTTCTCGCCAGTTGCCCCGATGGTGATGTAGCCATCGCGCGTCTTGAACACGCCATAGGGCGCGTTGATCGGGTGATGGTTGCCGGCCGGCGGGGGCACGCCGCCGCCGTTGAGGTAGCGGGTGGCCTGGAAGCCCATCATCCCGACCATCGACTCCATCAGCGACGTCGTGACCACTTGGCCTCGGCCGGTCTGAGCGCGCGCCTGGAGCGCTGCCAGGACCCCGTAGGCGCCAAACAGCCCGGTCAGCAGGTCGGCGATCGGAATGCCCACGCGAGTCGGCTCGCCGCCCTCGAAGCCTGTCACGCTCATCAGCCCCGAGAAACCCTGGATGATCTGGTCCAGGCCGGGCCGATCGGCGAACGGCCCATCCGGGCCGAAGCCGGAGATCGAGCAGTAGATGATCCGCGGGTTGCGCTCGAGACCTGGGCGTAGCCGATGTTGAGCGCCTCCATGACGCTCGGGCGGAAGTTCTCGATGACCACGTCGGCGTGATCGGCCAGCCGACGGAACAACTCCTGACCCCTCCGCGCCCTTGATGTCCATCGCGAGCGAGCGCTTGTTGCGGTTGGCCGAGAGGAAGAAGGCACTCTCGCCCCCGGCGGCCGGAAGAACGGCGGCGGCCGCACGGCCGTCCTCGCCGCGCTCAGGGTTCTCGATCTTGATCACGTCCGCGCCGAGGTCGCCCAGCCACATCGCGCAGGTCGGCCCTGCCAGGTGGCGCCCGAGGTCCAGGACGCGCGCACCCGTCAGGGGCTTGTTGTTCGCCGCGGTAGGTCCATTCACGCGCTGACCGTCCACCATCCCCTCCTCCGTCCTCGTCGTCTGCTTCTTCCAACGCAACGATAGCCGGTATGCCCCTGTCGGCCCGTCCAATCCTTCACGACACACGCGGGGAAGGTCTGCTAGAAGAATCAGGCGCGGCGACGAAGTGGCGCGCTGCATCCGGGTGGCGAGTTGGACATGAAGGAGCTGAGCATGAGTGGAGGGCTGAGCACGAGTGGCGAGCTGAGCGCGGCCACGCCTGGTGGTGCGCGCGACTTCGTGGGTTATGGGCGGACCCGCCGCGTGCACCGTGGCCGACGGCGCTCGGATCGCCATCTCCCTGGTCCTCAACTACGAGGAAGGCTCCGAGCAAGCCATCCCGGACGGCGATCCGAAGAGCGAGGGCCTGGCTGAATACGCCCGCCCCCAGCAGCCCGGGGAGCGCGACCTGGCGATGGAGTCGATGTTCGAATACGGCAGCCGCGCGCGGCGTCTGGCGCCTGCTCGACATCTTCGACCGCCAGGACGTGGCGGCGACAATCTTCGCCTGCGCGGTCGCCGTCGAGCGCAATCCTGAGCTTGCCGCGTACCTGCGCACCGCTCGGCACGAGGTCTGCTCGCACGGCTACCGCTGGGAGGAAGTCTCAACCCTTGACGAGGCGACCGAGCGCGAGCACATCCGCCTGGCCGTCACGTCGCTCGAGCGGACGGTCGGCCGTCGGCCGCTCGGCTGGTACTGCCGCTGCGGCCCGGCCCGCGTACCCGTCGCCTGGTCGTCGAGGAGGGCGGGTTCGAGTACGACTCCGACAGCTACGCCGACGACCTGCCATACATGGTCGATGTCGGTGGCACGCCGTGGTGCGTCGTGCCGTACTCGCTTGACACCAACGACATGAAGTTCTGGCGCGGCGTGGGAGTTGGGACCGCGGGCGCGTTCTTCGAGTACCTGAAGGACGCTTTCGACACGCTGTACCGCGAGGGCGAGACGACCCCGAAGATGATGTCGGTCGGCCTGCACTGCCGGATCGTCGGCCGCCCGGCCCGCTCGCCCGCCGTCGAGCGCTTCGTCGAGTACGCCAAGAGCCACCCCGGGGTCTGGTTCGCCCGCCGCCTGGAGATCGCCCGCGCCTGGAAGCGGACCTTCGCGGACGCTGGCTCGGATCGGCCCGCGTAGTCTTACGGCAGCGGGGGATGGCACGCTCTGTGCCCAAGTACGAGCGTTGGCCCCGAGAGTGGGCGACGGCGCATTGGTATGCCAGCGATCGGAGCTCGGGCACCAGCGTGCCGTGGACATGGAGCGCGCCCTCGGTGCGCCGGACATTAGGGAGTGAATCGATGGGCTTGCTCGACAATCTTCTTGGCGGGGATCAGAACAAGCGAACCGACTTTGACAACTTCGCCAACCGCTACCAGCAGGGACCGCCGCATGATGGCTACGACGACGGGGAGGTTGCTGACCGCTATCGACAGGTATCGCAGCACCTCACCCCGGCCGAGTACGAGGATGCCGCGCGCGAGTCGTTCCAGAGGATGTCGCCACAGGACCGCGTCCAGTTCGGCCGTCAGCTCCAGCAGCAAGGGCGCCAGCAGGGCATGGACTTCGCCCGGCTTCCCAGACTACAACGGGGATGGTATCGACGATCGGCTTCAGGACCCGAACATGCTGGCCCGAATGGCCGGTCAGATGCAGCAGCGCCAGCCCAGGATGCTTGAAGGTTTGCTCGGCGGGGCCATGGGCGGCGGGATGGGCGGCGGCGGGATGATGGGCGGCGGCATGGGCCGCGGCGCGGGCGCCCAGTCTGGCATCGGCGGCGTGATGGAGAACCCGGTCGCCCGCGCGGCGATGGCCGCATCGCGGCAATGGCGGTCAGGAAGATGATGGACCCGGCGCTAACCGCGACGACGTCAGATCTCTGGTGGGAACGGTCCGCTGCCCCATGACGGGGCGGCGGACCGTTCCGATGTTGAGCGGAACGGTCCGCTGCCGTCACATGGCGGGTGCGCCGCTCGGGTCACTCAGTCGCCGCCTCGTCGGCAGCCGCCTCGCGCTCGTCGGCTTCGGCCGCGTCGATGATCACGTCCTCGGGTAGCAGCTCCTCTTGCGTCGTCCTCCTCGGCCTGTCGTCGGCGCCATGCTACCGCGATTCGTCGTTGGACGCTATCGGGTGGGCGACACTTCCGCGCGAGATGGCTCACGGGACCGCGCACGCCGAACGGTCGGCCCGCCGAGTGCGGCTCCAGCGATGAGGCACGCCAGGTCGTCGCGCGCCGCGCCCAGCAAACCGTCCGAGCGGGGCGTCGCCAGCCGCGATCGACGTCCACTTGCTGACGGCCTTTACGTGCTACGCCCACGCATAAGACGAGTTGCCCGCGGACCCGCGCGTGCCCCTCGCGGCTATGATGGGGCCGCCCGGCCTGGCGCCGGGCACCAACCCAGGTGGTCGGGCACAGCGCCCCCCACGCGGGCACCAGCGAGAGGTGAGAGACCGTTGACAGTCATCGCGATCACGGGGGCCCGGGTGCTCCCGATTGACGGGGAGCCGTTCGAGGACGGGGTCGTCGTGCTGGACGGGGGCAAGATCAGGGCGCTGGGTCCGGACGCGCAGGTGCCGGACGGCGCCGAGCTGGTCGACGCGCGGGGCAAGGTGATCACCCCGGGCCTGATCGACGCGCATGCCCACGTTGGGTTGGCTGAGGAGGCCGAGGGTTGGGCCGGCCGCGACGTCAACGAGATGACCGATCCCGGTCACTCCCCACGTCCGGGCGCTCGACGCGGTCAACCCGGCCGATCTCGGCTTCGGCGACGCGATTGGCGGCGGGGTCCTGGCCGTCAACGTCAACCCGGGCTCTGGCAACCCGATCGGCGGCCAGAGCGTCGCGCTCAAGAGCTGGGGGCGGACCGTCGAGCGGATGTTGCTGCGCCAGCCGAGCGGACTGAAGTCGGCGCTCGGCGAGAACCCGAAGCGCGTCTACGGCGAGAAGGACAAGATGCCGTCCACGCGCCTGGGGACGGCCGGGGTCATTCGCGAGGCGTTCGCCAGGGCCCAGAGCTACCTGGTCAAGCTGGACCGCCACCCGCCGGACGAGCCGCCCGAGCGGGACATTCGGCTCGAAGCGCTCGGGCGCGTCCTGCGCCGAGAGATCCCTGGCGCCAGCACTGCCACCGCGCCGACGACATCGCGACCGCGCTGCGTCTGGCCGACGAGTTCGGCTATAGCTCGTCATCGACCACGGTACCGAAGCGGTCGAGCTGGCCGACGTCCTCGCCGAGCGCGGCGTCCCGGTGGTCATTGGCCCACTGTTCACGGCGCGCTCCAAGGTGGAGCTGCGCAACCGCTCGCTGGCCAGCCCAGGCGCGCTGGCGGCCGCCGGCGTGACGATCGCGATCACCACGGACCACCCGGTGGTGCCGATCCATTTCCTGGTCTACCAGGCAGCGCTGGCGGTGAAGGAGGGGCTGGATCCGGCGACGGCATTGCGCGCGATCACCCTGCACCCGGCGAGAATCATGGGTGTCGACGAACGGATCGGCTCGCTGGCTGCCGGCAAGGACGCCGACTTGTGCATCTGGTCTGGCGATCCACTCGACGTCATGTCCCGCGTCGAGCAAGCTTGGATCGATGGCCGCCGCGTCTACAGCTGGGACCCCGAGCACCGAGACGGCATATTCGCCGAGCGCTAGGCGGCACATGTGCCGCCTCTCCAGGAGGATGACTCGCACCGCTCGATTCTTGCGTTGGCCATCTCCTGGTGGTAGCCTGTTCGGCACGTGGTTGTCGGGCCTATCTTCACGGGCGGAATGAGGAGGGATCGGTGGACTTGAATCAGTACAACGCAGACGCCGCGCTGGCGCGCCAGCGCCTGAGCCGACGGGCGCTCCTGCGCGTCGGGCTGACCCTGGCGGCGGTGCCGCTGGCGGCGGCCTGCGGCCAGCAGCAGCCGGCCGCGCCGGCCAAGCCGGCCGAAACCAAGCCGGCCGCCGACGCCAAGCCCGCCGCTCCCGCGGCGACGAGCGCCCCGGCCGGTCAGGCGGCCCCCGCGGCCACCACGGCCCCGGCCGCGCAGGCCGCGGGCGGTGCGCGCGGTGGCGGCGACGTGGTCAGGATCCTGATGTGGCAGGGGCCGACGATCCTGAACCCTCACCTGGCGACAGGCACCAAGGACTACATCGCCTCGCGGATGTCCCTGGAGCCACTGATCACGATCGACGGCGACGGCAAGATCAGCCCGGTCCTGGCTGCCGAAGTGCCATCCAAGGAGAACGGCGGCATCGGCGCCGACGGCAAGACGATCACCTACAAGCTCAAGCCGAACGTCAAGTGGGCCGACGGCCAGCCGTTCACCTCGGAGGACGTGGCCTTCACCCACCAGTTCGTCGCCAACCGCGAGACGACGGCGACGAGCTACGCCACCTACGATCCGATCGAAAAAGTTGAGACGCCCGACCCGACGACCGCAAGGTTGATCTTCAAGGACCCGGCTCCGGGTTGGTATGGCGCCTTTGCTGGCTCGTTCGGGATGGTCCTCCCGCGGCACGCTATGCAGGACTTCGTCGGCGCGAATGCCCGCAATGCACCCTTCAACCTGAAGGCGTTCGGGACCGGGCCGTACATGGTCGAAGACTTCAGGCCCGGCGACCTGGTGACTTACACCGTCAACCCGAACTACCGTGAGCCGAACAAGCCGTTCTTCAAGCGCCTTGAGATCAAGGGCGGCGGGGATGCCGTCTCGGCCGCGCGGGCCGTTTTCGAGACCGGCGAGTTCGACTACTCCTGGAACCTCCAGGTTGAGGCGCAGGTGCTCGAACAGATCATGCGTGGCGGCAAGGGTGACCTGGTGAACCCGCCAGGCTCGGGCGTCGAGCAGATCTACATGAACCTGGCCGACCCGAATCAGGAGATCGACGGCGAGCGGTCGTCCCCCAAGAGCCAGCATCCGTTCCTGACCGACGTCAAGGTCCGCGAGGCGATGGCGCTGGCGATTGACCGCGACACCATTGCCAAGCAGCTATATGGGCCGACCGGCGACGCCACCCCGAACATCCTGACGACTCCGACAAACCTCCGATCGTCGAACACCACGTACGAGTTCAACATCGACAAGGCGAACCGGATCCTGGACGAGGCGGGGTACCGCAAGGGCGGCGACGGCATCCGGACGACCCCGAGCGGCGTGCGGATGAAGGTTGTCTACTCCACCTCCACCAACACGCTTCGCCAGAAGGAGCAGGCGCTGGTCAAGGACGGCTGGCAGAAGATTGGAATCGAGACCGAGCTCAAGTCGGTCGACGCCAGCATCTTCTTCTCCGGCTCGCCCAGCAATCCGGACACGCTCGACCGCTTCGAGACGGACGTCCAGATGTTTACGTCGACGTTCGACAACCCAGTCCCGAAGCAGTACATGGTCCGCTTCTACAGCAAGGACCCGGCGCGCGACATCGGCCAGAAGTCGAACAACTGGTCGGGTCGCAACTTCACCAAGTTCATGAACGACGAGTACAACCGCTTGTACGACCAGGCGCTCATCGAGGTGGACCCGGAGAAGAACCGCGAGCTCTGGAAGCAGATGAACGACATTGTCGTCAACAACTACATCTCGATCCCGCTGGTTGACCGGCGGTTCTCGGACGGCAAGTCGAAGGCGCTCAACGGTCCCGCGCCGAGCCCCTTCGACTGCGTCTTCGCCTGGAACGTGGCCGACTGGACCAAGGCCTAACCAGCACGACGTGTAGGGGCGACGCACCCGCGGCCAAGCGTTGCCCCTACACGCGTTCCAACGATGGCCAAGTACGCTCTGCGCCGTGTGCTCATCGCGATCCCGACCTTGCTGGTCATCAGCCTGGTCGTCTTCAGCATCCTGGCGCTCGCCCCCGGCGACCCGCTCTCGCAGTTCGCCGGCAGCGCCGAGCTGACGCCCGAGGTGCGCCAGAATATCCGCGAGCAGTTCGGGCTCGACCAACCGATCTACATCCGCTACTTCAAATGGCTGGGGCTGTTCGTCCAGGGCGACTGGGGCTTCTCGCTCAACAGCCGCATTCCGGCCATCCAGTTGATCGTCCAGCGCGCGCCGACCACGCTCTGGGTCATCGGTACGGCCTACCTGATCGCCGTCCTGATCGCGATCCCGCTCGGCGTGGCGACGGCGGCGCGCCAGTACTCCTGGTTCGATCACATCAGCACGGCGCTCAGCTTCGCCGGCTTCTCGCTGCCGACCTTCTTCACCGGCGTCGTCCTGATCATCATCTTTGGTGTCTATCTCCGCTGGCTTCCGATCGTCTATGACCAGCGGGTGACCGACCCAGTCACCTGGATCAAGCAGGCGATCATGCCGATCGCCGTGCTGGCCGTGTTCCAGGCGGCCACGCTGAACCGCTACGTGCGCGCTTCGATGCTCGACAACCTGAATCAGGACTATGCGCGCACGGCTCGCGCCAAAGGGCTCAGCGATCGGACCGTGGTCGTCCGCCACGTCCTCCGCAACGCTCTGGTGCCGGTCGTGACGCTGATCGCGCTCCAGCTCCCGACCGTCTTCACCGGCGCCGTCGTCACCGAGCAGATCTTTCGGGTCCCAGGCATCGGCTCGCTCCTGATCGCCTCGATCGGTGCCAGCGACTACCCGGTCATCATGGCCATCGTGATGGTCTTCTCGATCATGGTGGTCCTGTTCACCTTGATCGCCGACCTGCTGTACGGGGTGCTCGACCCGCGGGTGCGGTATGGGTAAGGCGCATCGTGTCGGGGCTTGCCCGCGAAGCGCACGTCTTGCCGCCCCGACTACGAGAGGATGTGACGCGCCATGGCGACGACTGAGACCGCCGTCACCGCGGGCCCGCGGCAGCCGCCGCGCCAACCACGCGGAAACATGAGCGCTCGCTCTGGAAGGACGCCTGGCGTCGCTTCCGCCACCATAAGCTCGCGATGGTCGGCGCGATCATTTACGCGCTGCTGATCCTGATGACGCTCGTTGGGCCGTTTGTCTGGACGCGCGGGATCAACGACATCGACCTGCTCGCATCGAACCAATTCTCCGCGGCCCACCCGCTCGGGTCCGACGACCTGGGTCGCGACGTGCTGGCCAGGATCCTCTGGGGCGGCCGCATCTCGATTGCCGTCGGTCTGGCGGCGATGCTCGTGGCGGTCACCATCGGTGTGCTGGTCGGCGCGGTGGCGGGCTTCTTCGGCGGCTGGATCGACACGCTTCTCAGCCGATTCATCGAGGTGTTCCTCTCGGTCCCCAGCTTCCGCTGCTGCTAGTGGTCGTGTACCTGTATCGGTCGGCGCTGGTCGGGGCGCTCGGCCCGCAGCTCGGCGTGTTCGCGATGATCGTCGGCGTGATCGGCGGGCTCAACTGGATGCCGACCGCTCGGCTGGTCCGGGGGCTGGCTTCATCACCCAGCGCGAGCGCGAGTACGTCGAGGCGGCGAGGTGCCTGGGCGCTGGTCCGTGGCGGCTGATCCGCCAGATCCTGCCGAACACCTTGAGCCCGATCATCGTTGCTGGGACGCTGTCGGTTGGCTCGTCGATGATCGCCGAGTCGACGCTGTCCTTCCTGGGTCTGGGCTTCCCCGCCGACGTGCCCACCTGGGGCAGGCTGCTGTTCGATGCGCTGAACTTCCTGACGATCAGCCCCAGCCTTGCCTTGTTCCCGGGCCTGATGATCTTCCTGGCCGTGCTGTCGATCAACTTCATCGGCGACGGCCTCCGCGACGCCCTGGACCCCCGCCGAACCCTGTGAGGCCACCCCGACGAACCGACGACCGGGGACGCCGCTCGGCATCCTTCGGCCAAACCGCTCAACCTGGAAGCTGGTGATCCTCGCCGTGGAGCATCGTCGGGACGCCTGTCGTTCGGAGCACACGCGCAGCCTGCACTGATCGAGTGAGCGGCAACGGAGGGTAGCCATGGACCTGGCCGGCAGGTGGCGCTGGTGGTGCGGGGAGGTGGCGCTGGTGACGGTGGTGGGGCCGGCATTGGCAAGGCGATCTCGCTTGCGCTGGCGCGTGGTGGGGCGAACGTCGCGGTCAACTACTCGCGCTCGGAAGACGACGCCCTTGCAACGACGCGCGAGGTCGAGAGCATCGGCGTGCGGGGGATAGCCGTGCGGGCCGACGTCTCGCGCGCCGCGGACGTCGACGCGATGATTGGCCGCGTCGTGGAGGAGCTCGGGCGGCTGGATCTGCTGGTCAACAACGGCGGAGATGACCGTCTTCGTGCCGTTCCCGGATCTCAAGGGCATGGAGGAAGCGGCCTGGGACCAGATCATGGCCGTCAACGTCAAGGCCCCTTCCTCTGCTCGCGCGCGGCAGCCGAGCCGATGCGCCGCCCGGCGGGGGCAGTATCGTCACCATCTCGTCGGTGGCCGGTATCAGCCGGCGGCAGCAGCGTGGCCTACGCGGTGTCCAAAGCCGGTGTCATCCACCTGACCAAGTGCCTGGCCATCGCGCTCGCCCCGGACATCCGCGTCAACTCCGTCGCGCCGGGGTTTGTCCGAACGCGCTGGGGCGAGCGCTTCAGCGAGGAGCAGAAGCAGCGGATGGAGCAGAACGCCCCGCTGCGGCGCGGCGTCGCGCCCGAAGAGATCGCCACGGCAACCGTCGAATGTCTGCGCAACGACGCCATGACCCGGTCAGACGATCGTCGTCGACGCGGGGCTGCTACTCTAGACCTCGCGGGCTGCCCCTGCGCTCGCACGGCGGGCCAGCGGGGGCAATGCATCGTGCCCTACACTGAGACCACGCTAACCTGCTACCCTGCCTCGGCCTGGTTCGAGCCTGTTTCGAGCCTGTTTCGAGATGGTTGACGTGGAACGACGATGAAGCTCACCCCGCGCGAGCAAGACCGTC
This sequence comes from Chloroflexota bacterium, assembly GCA_030447245.1. Classification (GTDB taxonomy): domain Bacteria; phylum Chloroflexota; class UBA6077; order UBA6077; family JACCZL01; genus JAUJPG01. The sequence continues at coordinate 25,016 of JAUJPG010000025.1, forward strand.
TGACGATCTTCACGATGGCCGAGCTGGCCCCGGAAGCGCCGCTCCCGTGGCCTCAAGCTCAACCACCCGGAAGCCGTCGCCCTGATCTGCGACGAGCTGCTCGAAGAGGCCCGCGCTGGACGCCCGTACGCCGACGTTGTCGAGCTGGGCGGGCGCGTGCTCGAGCGCGGTGAGGTGATGGAGGGCATTCCCGAAATGATGCCGTTTATCCAGGTTGAAGCGATGTTCCCGGACGGCTCCAAGCTGATCACCGTCCACCAGCCGATCCGATGACCGCCGAGCCCAGCCGCTGATCCCGGGCCAGGTCATCACGCGGCCAGCAACCGATCACGGCCAACGTCGGGCGGCGGACGGTCACGCTGCGGGTCCGCAACAGCTCGGCCTGGCCGGTCCACATCGGCTCGCACTTCCATTTCTTCGAGGCCAACAAGCGCCTCCACTTCGACCGTGCTGCCGCTTTCGGGATGCGCCCGGACGTGCTGGCTGGGGCGACAGTCCGCTGGGAGCCGGCGAGGAGAAAGATGTCCGCCTGGTGGAGTACGTCGGCCGCCGCGCGATCTACGGCTTTAACGGCCTGGTCGATGGGCCGCTCACCCCGAGAACCGCGACAAGGCTCTAGCGAAGATGCGCGAGCTAGGCTTCGCGGACGCAGGCCCGTAGAGGCGACCCTTCCTGGTGGCCGGTGGGGCCGCCGTCCTGGAGAGGCGGCCACGGGAACAAGCGCGTTTGGCGAGGTCCGCCTCACCGACCCGCGACAACGGAGGACCGATGCCGTTTGAGATCGACCGACACTTGTACGCTCGGATGTACGGCCCGACCGCGGCGACCGTGTCCGCTTGGGCGACACCAATCTGGTCGTCGAGGTCGAGCGCGACGACACGGCCCACGGCGACGAGCTGCTCTGGGGGTTCGGCAAGACCCTCCGCGACGGCATGCAGTACACCAGCCGCCCTGGCCAGGACAGCACGCTCGACCTGATCATCGCCGGCGCGCTGATCCTGGATCCGGTTCTCGGCGTCGTCAAGGGCAACATCGGGATCAAGGACGGCCGGATCGTCGGCGTCGGGCGGGCCGGCAATCCGGACCTGGCCGACGACATCGAGCTCGTCTCGGGCGCCAACACCGGCTACATCATGGCCGAGGGGATGATCGCCACCGCCGGCATCGTCGATGCCCACGTCCACCTAGCGACGACCAGCCTGATTCCGGCCGCGCTGTCGAGCGGGACCACGACGATCGTCGGGATGGGCTACGGCCACGTCTCCGACCTGGGCGTCAACCCGGCTACCAACTTCCACCGCCTGCTCGAAGCCTGGGAGGCGTTCCCGCTGAACGTCGCGCTGCTCGGGCGCGCGGCAGCGCGGCGGCCGCGAGGCGATCGAGCGCAACCTGGAGATGGGCTCGGCCGGCCTGAAAATCCACGAGGACACCGCCGGCTACCCGGCCGTCGTGGACAACGCGCTGACCGTCGCCGAGGAGTACGACGTCCCGGTCTGCATCCACACCGACTCCCACCAGGAGGCCGGTGAGCTGGAGGAGACGATTGCCGCGATCGCCGGTCGCACGATTCACGCCTACCACATCGAGGGGACCGGCGGGGCCACCCGAACGTCCTGGAGCTGGTCAGCCAGCCGCACGTCCTGGGCTCCTCGACCACGCCGACGATCCCGTTCACCGTCAACACCCTGCCCGAGTACCCCGATATGAAAATGGTCGTCCATCGCATGCACGGCTTTCTGCCCGAGGACGCCGAGTCGGTACAGTGGCGGATGCGCGGCCAGACCGTCGCCGCCGAGTCGGTCCTGCACGACATGGGCGCGATCGCGATGGTGTCCTCGGACTCTCAGGGTATGGGGCGGATCGGCGAGGTCGCCACGCGCACCTGGCAGATGGCCCACCGGATGAAAGATGTCGCGTTGGCCGCTGCGCCCGGCGGCGCGGGACGCAGCGACGGCCAGCATGACAACGACCGTGTCCTGCGCTACCTGGCCAAGATCACGCTCAACCCGGCGATCGCCCAGGGCCTGGCTCACGAGGTCGGCTCGCTGGAACCCGGCAAGCTGGCCGATGTCGTTCTGTGGCGGCCAGAGTTCTTCGGGGCCAAGCCGCAGCTGGTCTTGAAGGGCGGCTTTGTGGCGTGGAGCCCGGTTGGCTCGGGCAACGACAGCACCCGTCTGGGCCAGCCCCAGATCTACCGCCCGATGTTCGGCGCGTACGGCTCGGCGCCCGCCTCGCTCGGCTGCGCGTTCGTGTCGCGGGCCGCGATCGACAACGGCCTCGACAAGCGCGTTGGCCTGCGCCGCCGCCTGGTCGCGGTCCGCGACGCGCGCCCGCTCACCAAGGCCGCCTTCTCCCGCAATGGCGCCTCGCCCCTCGTCCGCGTCGACCCGGCCACCCTCGACGTCCAGATTGACGGCCAACCGGTCAACCTCCCGCCCGCCGAGACCCTGCCCCTGACCCAGCGGTACTTCCTGTAACCTGGCCACGTCGCCCGGGAACCCTCCGGGCTGGCGTGCATGACGAACCGGGCACGGGCCGGCCAAAGAACGCCAAAGGCGACCACCGTACGGAGGTTGGTCGCCTTTGGGCAGACAGGCCCGGTTGATGCTTCAACCAGGCTCTCGACGTCAGGGCGCCAAGGCGACGGGCAGGTCGGCAAACTCTGTGGCCTGGAGCCTGGTGAGCTCGCCCTGCGGGACTTTCAGGTAACGCCAGTCGGTGCCGGTCAGCACCGTGGCGTTCTCGCACCAGATCAGCGCCGCGCGGTCATTTGTCTCGATCACGCGGCGTGTGCTGTCCGCGTCGTACGCGCCGTCCCAGATCAGCGTGGTCATCGTCCCGTGAGCCGCTGAACGCCCCGTGCCGGGTGCATTGCGCGCAGGGGCGCTTCGCGCGAGACGGTCACCAGCAAGGCTCCGCCGGGCAGGCGGTAAGATGGGTAAGGTGCCGTACACTTGTGCTGGGCGTGGGATGTACTCGTCTACGGCGAGGAGGCCTCAGGGGCTGAGCATGGCTAAAGACTCGGACATCGTAACGGTAGCTGAGATCGAGCGCTGGTATCCGGATGAGTGGGTCCTGGTGGAGATCACCCGCGATCACAAGCATCATGAGCGGATCGCCGGTCGGCTGTTGGCACATGGCCGGGATCGCGCCGACCTCGTCGAGCCGCACCATCGCTTCAGGGCGGAGCACCCACGCACGCGCTTGTATCAGTTCTACACCGGGGATATCGTCCCTGAGGGAGTCGTCGCGATCCTCTGATGCCGCGGGCCGATCGGGTCCCGTTCCTGCCCGGTCGGGCCCTGATCGCCGTCCGCACGGCCCTCAACGACTTGGATGATGTCGTCCTGATTGCGGACACTGGCGCGGAGCGGACGGTCATCTCGCGGGACATGGCCATCGGCCTCGGCCTGGACCTTCGTCGGCCGCTTCGGCTGCAACCGCTGCACGGTATTGGGCGGAGCCCGCCGATGCCGGTCGTGTGGCTGGATCGTGTACAAGTCGGAGCCAGCACCGTGAGCGGCTTGGAAGCGTCCGTCTACAATCTGCCCGCGCTTTTCGGCGCTGACGGCCTCTTGGGCTTGGACTTCCTCCGTCGCTTCCGCGTCACATTCGCGTTCGACTCGCACGTGCTGATCCTGCGCGAACCCACGACGCGGTAAGCGATCCGCCGCGACTTCTGCGCCGCGGGCATCCACGAATCATGCGCCGCCGGACGGGTCGAGCGCCCGCCGGCGCTCGCGGGCCGACTCGTCGACCGTCTCGACCGCCTGGAACGACAGCGGAATCTTCGTCGGGGCGACCCGCCGCTCCTCCCTGTCGTACGTGCCGTCCCAGATCAGCTCGGTGGCGCCGGCTGGCTGTCACATCTCCCGGTGGACGACCGCCGCCACGCGGCCGGCAATGTGGCCGTATGTGGGAAGCGTTCCGTCATCCAACCTCGTTTGCCGCCTCCGTTGATGGCGTCTATACTCGGCCATCCGCGATGATGGGGAGGCCCGGAATGGTCCAGGCAACGCGGCCGACGGTCGGCCAGGCAGCGGGGGCATACTCGGCAGAAGAGCAGAAGGCGTTCTACGAGGATCAGGGCTACCTGGTCTTCCCGGAGCTGCTGAGCGGCGAGGAGCTCGGGACGCTGCGCTCGGCGCTGGCCGAGGTGCTCGCGGAGGCTGAGGGCTTGACCGAGTCGACCGACAAGTTCTCCATCACCAGGGGCACCGACGGAAAGTACTACGTCCGCCGCATCTTCAGCCCGATCGCCCACCATCAGGCGTTCCACGACCTGGTCTTCAATCCGAAGATCGTCGACGTCGTCGAGAACCTGATCGGGCCGAACATCCAGCTCCACCACACCAAGCTCAACTTGAAGCCGCCCAGCAAGGAGGCTCGCTTCGAGTGGCACCAGGACTATCCGTTCTTCCCGCACACCAACTACGACCTGCTCGCCGTCATGATCTACTTCGACGCGTCGACCGAGCAGAACGGCTGCCTGACGATCGTCCCCGGCAGCCACACGTGGGGACCGCGCAACCACATGTTCGCCAAGGACGGCGCGTTCTCGTCGCAGCTGGAGGACAGGTCGGTCCTCGAAGACCGGTCTCGCTGGATCAACGTCCCGGTGCCGGCCGGCGGGATGGAGCTGCACCATTGCAACATGCTCCACAGCTCTGGGCCCAATCAGACTGACCAGCCGCGCAGCGCGATGGTGATCCAGTACCGCGCGGCCGACAACGTTGCCGTGGGCGGGGCCACGACCCACGCCGGCTTCGGCATGCAGATTCGTGGTGAGAACCCCTACCGCGTCCGGATGATCGAAGGCGTCTTCAAGCTCCCCGGCGAGATCAAGGACCCCCTCCAGCGCGACGGCTGAGACGAGGTATGACGTAGGGGCGTGACGGATCACGCCGCTGCGGATAACCGATGCTCCGTTACCTGCTCGGACGGACGCTCCAGGTGGTCCCGACGCTGTTGCTGGTGACGGTGATCACCTTTATCCTGGTCAAGCTGCTGCCGGGGGATGCCGCGCTGGCGTTCCTCGGCGAAACATCGCCCCAGGACCAGGTTCGGTACGAGGCGATGCGCCGCGAGCTGGGGCTCGACCAGCCGCTGCCGGTCCAGTACTTCAAGTGGCTGGGCAAGGTGGCCGGGGGCGACTTCGGCATCTCGGCCCGCACGCGCGAGCCGGTCCTTGAAGGGATCAAGGCCCGCCTGCCGGTGACGGCCCAGCTCGCCTTGATGACGATGGCCGTCGCGCTCGCGATCGCCCTCCCCGTCGGGATCATCTCGGCGGCGCGTCCGCGCTCCTGGCTCGACAACGTCGGCTCGACGGCCGCGATTGCCGGCCTGGCAGTCCCGGACTTCTGGCTCGGCATCGTGCTGATCACCCTGTTCTCGCTCGGCCTCGGCCTGTTGCCCCCGTCCGGATTCAAGCCGCTCGGCGAGGGCATCGGCCAGAATCTCCAGCTGATGATCCTGCCGGCCCTGACCCTCGGCGCGAGCCAGGCGGCCGTACTGATGCGCCAGGTTCGCGCGGCGCTGCTCGAGGTGCTCCGCCACGATTACGTCACCACTGCCCGCGCCAAGGGGCTGCGCGAGGGGGTCGTCGTCCGACGCCACGCCCTCAAGAACGCACTGATCCCGGTGGTGACGCTCATCGGCCTGCAGACCGGGCGGCTGTTCGGCGGCGCGGTCATCGTCGAGACGATCTTCGCCCTGCCGGGGATTGGCCGGGTGGCCGCCGACTCGATCTTCTTCCGCGACTACGCCATGCTCCAGGGCGCGATCCTCGTCCTGGCCGTGGCGGTCCTGCTGATGAACCTCGTCACGGACATCCTGTACTCCTACCTCGACCCGCGGATCCGCTACCGATGACGGACGCCGGCGCTGCCGGAGAGGCGTCCGTTCCTGGCCGCCAGACTCCTGCCGAGCGCACGCGCCAGCTCCGCGGATCCGCTGGGCGGGAGGACGTGCCGTGACGGTCGTCGAGGCGGCGCCGCCGTTGGAGCTGACCTCCCCGCTGGTACGCCGCCGGAGTGGGTGGCGGGCTCTTCTGCGCGAGGGGCTGCGGGCGCGCGGGGCGGCCTTCGGATTGACGGTGACGTTGGCCGTGGTTGCGCTGGCGCTCGGGGCCGACCTCTTCTCGCCCCATAACCCGAACGTCCAGGACTACAACAGCATCCTGGCCCCGCCCGGGGCGCCATACTGGCTGGGGACCGACGAGCTCGGTCGGGACCTGCTGAGTCGGACGATCCACGGCTCCCGCGTCGCGCTCCAGGCGGGGCTCGTCTCGGTCGGTCTGGCGGTTGTCGCCGGGACGCTGATCGGGCTGCTGGCCGGCTACGTTGGCGGGTTCGTCGACGCGCTGCTGATGCGGGTGACGGACGCGCTCTGGTCGTTTCCGGGGCTGGTCCTGGCCCTGGCGGTGGGCGCAGTCCTTGGCCCGGGCTTGTTCAACGCGATGCTCGCCGTGGGGCTGGTGTTCACGCCGATCTTCGCCCGGCTGGTCCGCGCCCAGGTGCTCTCGGTGCGCGAGCGCGAGTTCGTACTGGCGGCCAGGATGCTCGGGGCGAATGGGCCGCGGATCATGGCCCGCCACATCCTGCCGAACGTGGCGACGCCGATCATCATCCAGGCCTCGGTGCTCGTCGCCTTCGCAATCATCGTCGAGGCCAGCTTGAGCTTTCTCGGTCTGGGCGTCCAGCCGCCGACCCCGTCCTGGGGCTCCATGCTCCGGACGGCGTACCAGTATCTTCAGGCCGCGCCGTGGCTGTCGTTCGCGCCTGGCGCGGCCATGTTCGTGACCGTCCTCGGCCTCAACTTCCTCGGCGATGGCCTCCAACAGGCGCTCGACCCGCGCGCCCGGGAGTAGCGGCGGCCGGGGTTCCTGATGGCTGCATCGGCACCTACACGCACCGGCCCCGCGACATTCTGGGAGCGAGCCCCCGGGGGCTCGCTCCCCACTCGTCAGCCTTCCCGGGATCAGCTTGCAGTCGGCGCAGATCGGGGCGAGGGTCCAATGTGGCCGTGGCCGAACCGGCCGACTAGCGGCTCCGGGCCGTCGTACGGCTTCGAGAAGACGAAGGCGCAAGTCTCGTCCCACGGGATGCGCTTGCAGGGCCGATCGCGGAGGGTCGCATCCTGATACTCTGAGCAGGCCCGCGCGAGGTCAACCAGTAGCTTGGTCCCCGTGCCCTTTGCCACGCCGGTCACGCGGCACATCAAGCGGATCGACGTCTCCCCGACGGGCAAGCGGCAATGCGGGCCCGCTGCTGCATGCGCAGGAGGTTCATGCTCGATGCAATACCTAGCCTATGCCTTACCAAGCACAAGCTCGCTGAATCGAGTAGGATGTCTTGGCCTTCCGGGTAGGCTGGGAGCGGCACCCACCCCTGCCCCTCCCAGATTAGCGCCAGGTTGCCGCGGGATCCCGAGCGTCGGCTGTCCCGAGCGAGCCACCGCTGGAGGGTGGATGCAGCCATGACTGGAAGGCTTGCCGGCAAGAGTGCCCTGGTAACCGGAGCATCCCGTGGGATTGGCCGGGCCACGGCGCTGCTGCTCGCCCGCGAAGGGGCGGCGGTGGCGGTCAACTACGCCGAGCGCGGGGATGCCGCCGAGGAGGTCATCGCCACGATCCGCCAGGCCGGCGGTCAAGCCCTCGCCCTGCGCGCCGACGTGGCGAGCCAGCCCGAGGTGGCGGCGATGGTCACGCAGGCGCTGGATGCGTTCGGTCGGCTCGACGTGCTGGTCAACAACGCCGCTGTCTCGCACCCCGGCAACCTCCTGACGCTGGATGAGGCCCGGCTGGACGAGATGATCGGCGTGAACCTGAAAGGCGTTGTCCACTGCTGCCGGGCGGCGACTCCCGGGATGATCGAGCGGCGCTCCGGCAAGATCGTCAACATCGCCTCGATCGCCGCGCTCGGCACCGCGCTGCCGGATACGACCCCCTACGCCATGACGAAGGCCGCGGTGATCACGCTGACCAAGCGGCTCGCCCTGGAGCTTGGGCCGCACGGGATCAACGTCAACGCGATCTGCCCGGGCTTCATCCGGACCGAGATGGCCGCCGCGAGCGTCGACGAGCGCGGCTTCGAGGCCATCGCGGGCAAGGCGATGCTGGGGCGCATCGGCCGACCAGAGGACATCGCGGCCGCCGCGCTGTTTCTGGCCAGCGACGAGGCCGCCTTCATCACCGCCCAGATCCTGACCGTCGACGGCGGCAGGACCGACTTCCTCTCGCACTCGGGATAGCCGCGGGAGCCTTCGGCGCTAGCGCCGGCCACTCACGCTCCATCCAGGCTGTTGAACAACCCCCACACGGCAAGTTCAGGGCCGCTGGTGGAGAGGCGAAGGCGCCCGCCACGTTCCATTCCGGCGGCCTGACGCCCACGTCAGTGATGATCGGAAGCCCACGGCGAGGTGGGGGACCGGCGTCTGTAGTACGCAGGCGGCTCAGACGAACCGGCAGCACTTATCGACGAAAGTCCAGGCCGTACCTTCCGAGCGCGGTCGCTATTGGACATCCGCGGCGAAGGGTGTATGCTGACCCCATCCTGGCGGAGGCGCCAGGTGCGTCTGCTCGATCCGGCGATGGAGCCGCCCGGGAGGGATGATGGCAGGCTACAGCGATCGCGATTGCCCCAGCCGCACGCTCACGCGTCGCGGGTTCTTGCAGGGAGCGGTCGGCACGACCGGGCTCCTACTCTTGAGCGCCTGCACCGGCGCGCCCCAGACGCCCGCCCCGAAGACCGAGACCAAACCGACCGCGGCGGTGGCCAAGCCAGCCGCCGAGGCAACCAAGCCGGCGGCTGCCGCGACGACGGCGCCGGCCGCCCAGACGGCGGGCGCGCTGCCAAACTTGAAGGGCACGACCCTGTCGATCCTCCAGTGGTCGAACTTCATCCCGGACGCCGACCCCTTCTTCAAGAAGCAGATCGAAGAGGGCTTCGTGAAGGAGACCGGCGCCCAGGTCAACATCGAGTTCATCGACCAGAACACGATCGCGCCGAAGATCTCGGCGTCGATCCAGAGCGGGTCCGGCCCGGACATCATCCAGTTCGCCCACAACTGGCCCCACACCTACCAGGAGGGGCTCGTCGATGTCTCGGACGTCGCCGAGGACGTCAAGAAGGTCACCGGCCCGTTCTACCCGGGCTTCGACGCGTATGCGAAGGTCGGCGACAAGTACCTGGGTATCCCGCACGATTTCATCGGCCTGGCGGTCCATTACCGCAAGTCGTGGTTCCAGGAGGTGGGCGCCGACACGTTCCCGGCGACGATCGACGAGTACTTCGAGGTTGGCAAGAAGCTCAAGGCGAACGGCCACCCGCTGGGCGAGTCGCTCGGCCACAGCGTCGGCGACCCTGTCTTCTTCACCTACCCCCTCATGTGGATGCACGGCGGGGCTGAGGTCGACGAGCAGGGCAAGGTGGCGATCAACTCGCCTGGGACGATCGCCGCGGTCAAGAAGCTGAAGGACAACTGGAAAGACGCGTTCGATGAGACTGGCACCGGCTGGGACGACTCGTCGAACAACCGGGCCTTCCTGGCCGAGACGATCTCGGCGACGCAGAACGGAGCCAGCATCTGGTGGGTGGCCCGCAAGGACCAGGCGCCATTCTTCGACGACATCGGCCTGGATCTGCTGCCGGCCGGACCGCAGGGGCGCTTCACGATGGGCCAGCTCTGGACGCTGGGGATCATGAGGTACAGCAAGAACGTCGACGCGGCCAAGGCGTTCATCCGCTGGCAGATGCAGGACTCGGTCTGGATGCCGCTGTTCGAGGTGTTCAACAGCTTCGTCTGCGGCATCGGTGAGAAGCAGAACAACAACCCGCTCTGGGACAAGTTCCCGCCGGCCACCCGCGTCTTCAAGGACGCGCCGTCCACGTTCCGCGGGATCGGCTCGCCCGGCCCGCCGAGCCAGAAGGCCGGCCTGACCCAGGCGAAGTACATCATCGTCGACATGTACGCCAGGGCCGTCCAGGGCGAGTCACCGGAGGCGGCCGTCGCCTGGGCCGAGAACGAGATGAAGCAGACGTACACCTGAGCGGGAGCGACCAGCGTGGATCAGGGGCGCGGCTCAGGCAGGCGGCGGGGCGACGCGGCTGCCGTCTCGTCTACGGGCATCCGCCCGAGGCGATAAGCCAAGCCCCGCGGGATCGTCTGCCGTGGCCAGTCCTGCCACTTCAGGTCCCACCCCCGTAGCCGGCGCGCTTCGCGCCAGCCGCGTGACAGGCTCATCGCTGTCGTCGCCATGCCGGCACTGCAGCAGGGACCGGACCATCGTTCGTGTCCTGCGCAGGGCCTGTTAGCGCACGCGGCCCATGAGCAGCAGGTCCTGGTACTGCCCGTGCCGAAGGACAGCCTTGCGCCTTTGCCCGTCCTGCTCGAACCCGAGGCTCTCGTAGAGCGCGATGGCGCGGGCGTTGTCCACATGGACCTCCAGCTCGACGCGGATCAGGCCGAGGAAGTTGTCGGCCAGATCCAGCAAGCTCTGCATGAGCTGGCGCCCGATTCCGCGACCCTGGAATTCCTCGTCGACCGCGATGCCAAGCTTGCCGACGTGGCGCGTCTTACCCTGGCCGACGTGCAGCCCCGCGATGCCGACCACGCGCCCGTCCACCTCGGCCACCATGACGTGGTCGTCTCGGCCCAACCGCTCCAGGAATTCGCGGCTGTTCTCGATCCGCTCGGACGGCAGGGCCAGCGTGCCCTCGACAATGCTCGGCTGGCGCCGAAGAGCGTTGACAGCCTCAACGTCCTCGGCGCGGACCGGGCGTATGCGCGCAACGGGCCCGCGCGCCCCTGGTTGCTCCAACGTTGCTCACCGCTGGAGCGAGCGCCGCGCCAGGTATCTCGCGCTGGCGAACGTGCCGCCCCAGCCGAAAACGAGCCCGCTGAGCAGCCAGACCCACTCAAGAGGGTGGTGGACGTGCGGCGGGCCCATGTAGCGCAGCAGCCGGGACGGCACGACGAAGTGCTCGACCACCGAATCGTAGACCATCCGGCTGAACAGCAGCGCGTACAGCAGGCAGAGCACCAACGCGACGAGCGCCATCCCGACCTCGAACGAGATGCGGAACCGGACTCGATCGCCGTCGCGCGGCAACGAATCGAATGGCCAGTCGGACATGCCGTTACGCATCCGCGAGAATGTCCATCGAAACGGTCCGATTATAGGCCAACATCGGGGGCGAGCCGGCCGGCTACCACCAGCCGGTCTGCGCTCGCGCACCCGCTGTCAGCGGGTCACGTGCCTCGCAGCCCCGAGCTACGGTGTCCAAAGTGACGCCTACGATGCGTAGACCAAGCGCAAATACCGACGTGAAGAGGCGAGATACCAGTTCCGGCGCACCACGCGGACCACGCTCCGATAGGAGATCCTCGATCGCTACCTGAGCCCAGTCGCGGCATTAGTCGGGCTGTAGCCAACGAGCCGAAGTCCTCAGCTATCGCTCGAGCCACGCCTTCTTGAAGTCGGGGATGGCGATGGCCACGTTCATGTCCTTGAGCTCCTTGCGGGTGACGATGCGGGCGTTGTTGATGAAGCCGGTGGCCAGGTAGGCTTGCTCCTGGATGCGACGCTGGATCTTGCCGTAGATCTCGCCCCGCTTGCGCTCGTCAGGCTCCGCGGCGCCCTGGTCCATCAAGCTGTCCACTTCCGCGTCGCTCCACTGGCCCCAGTTGAACGAGGCGCCGGTCGTGATGAACGGCCGCAGCTCCTCCGGATCGACCAGCGACGAGGTCTGGCCGCGCCAGAACGCGGCGTCGAAGTTCTTGGCTCGGACCGACTCGATCCAGGTCAGCCGCTCCTCGGTCAGCAGCTTCGTCCGAATGCCGACCTTCCCCCACATCTCCTGGACGAACGCGCCAATCGTGTTCTCCGGCTCACGGGCGATCACCTTCAGCTCGATGTCGATCCCGTTCGGATGATTGGCTTCGGTCAGCAGCTGCTTGACCCGGTCCGGGTTGAACTCGTACTTCGGGACGGTCGGGTCGAAGCCGAGGGTGTTCGGGAAGAACTTCGGATAGTAGGTCGGCTCGCTGACGCCGAAGCCAAGCACCCTGGCCATCGACTCGCGGTCGATCCCGTGGGCGGCCGCCTGGCGGACCTTGACGTCTTTGAAGACGCCCCGCTCGGTGTTGAAGCCGCACAAAAAGTAGACCTGGCCGGCCCAGGGCATCTCCAGGGATTCGAGATTCGGGTCGGCGCGGACGGCGGCCAGGTCCTTCGGCGCGACATTCTCCAGCGCGTGGAGCGTGCCGGCCCGCAAGTCGACCAGCCCGACGGTCGGGTCCGGCATGAAACGGGTGACCACCTCGTCCAGGTACGGCAGCGGTCGACCGTCGGCGCCGTTCTCGAAGTACTCCTCGTTTTTGGTCATGATCACCCGGTCGTCGGTGATCCACTGCTTGAACTTGAAGGGGCCGGTGCCAACCGGGGCGCGGCCGAAGGCCTCTTCACCCATCTTCTCGAACGCGGTCCTGGAGATCATCTGGACCTGGCCGCCGATGTAGAACGCCCAGTCGCGGACGATCGCCACGTTCGGCTTCTTCAGCTTGACCTGGATCGTGCTGGCATCCGGGGTGGTGACGTCCTCGACGTTCGAGAGCTGGGCGCGCTTCTGGGACTTCTCGTGGGTCCGCGCGCGGTCCAGGTTCCACTTGATGACGTCCGCGTCCACGTCTGAGCCGTCGTGGAACTTCACGCCGCGTCGCAGGCGGAAGATGACCGTCGTCGGGTCGCGGAGATCCCAGGATTCGGCGAGGTCGCCGACCACGCTGTGCGTGCCGGCGATTGGGTCGTCCATGGTGTAGCGGACGAGCCCGTTGAACATGTTGCCCCAGGCCATCATCAGCGGGATGTTGGCCAGGTGGGGATCAAGCGTGGGATAGGTGAAGATGTTGCCGTGGACCAGCTGGCCGCCCCGTCGCGGCCCGGCGGCTGGCTTGGCCTCGGGCTTGGGCGCCTCGGTGGGCTTCGGGGCGGCGCGGCGGTTGGCGCCGAGATCTGGACCGTCGCCCGGCGGCGAGGTCGGCTTGATCTCGGCCGGCTTGGCCGGCGCGCCCGGCGTCGGGGCGGGAGCGGCTGGGGCCTGCTGGCAGGCGACGGCCAGCGGCAGGGCGGCCAGGCGGCGCAGGCGCGGCGCAGGAAGCCGCGTCGGCTGAGGCGCGCTCGACGTCCATCGTCACGAGCCTCGCGTCCCCAGGCACCATCGTCCAAGATCGACGTCATCGAGCTACCCTCCCTGGTTGACCCGGTTCCTAAGAGCGGCCACATTGTCGAGTCGTGAGCCTGCCGAGTCGCGGTGCTCGGCAGCATAGCCCTCGGCTCGGAGCGTGTCAACGAGTCGGCGGCACGCTCAATTGGCTTGACAGGACACTCGTGAGTCCGTACAGTTCGCCACCACGTCGGCACCCCAGAGGCGGCTGGGTCGAGCAGGTAACACGGAGGATGCGCGTGGGCTTCACGGAATCGGCGGTGCTGTTGGTCGGCTGGGTTGTGGCGTTCATGCTGGGCAAGGAGCTCCAGGCGGCTTCGCCCAGTGGCAGGCCGGCCGCCGCCCCCGATTAGCCCTTCGAAAGATCGGTGAGCGGGCGAGCGGAATGCTCGCCCTGGTGGGTCAGTTCTCATGAGGGTTGCCAAACGGGTGTGTGCCTGGCATGCTCTGGCGTCCGTTCGGTCGAGCGAGCGGACGGAGGCGCTCATGGCACGTCCCAGAAGGCGCGGCTCGGCCCCTGGCCGAGACCGAGCGGACCGCCTCGACCAGATCACCCGCGCGGGCAGCGAGCGCGCCGACCGCGTTGCGCGGGCCAAGGCCGTGCTGGCGGTGGCCGCGGGCCGATCTTTCACCGCGGCGGCGCAGGCCGCCGGGCGTCGGTCGGGCGACGCGGTGGCCCAACTGGTCGCCCGCTTCAATACGGAAGGGCTGACGGCGCTGGAGCCGCGCCAGGGCGGTGGCCCGCGGCGGTGTACGACGCGGCCACCCGCGACCGCATCCTGCAGGAGTTCCGGCGCCGCCCGGACCGAGCGGGACGGCACCGCCACCTGGTCGCTGACCACGGTGCAGCGGGCGCTCCGCGCGGCGCCCGGACGGGCTGCCGGGTGAGCACCAAGACCATTCTGTATACCCTCTGGGATGCTGGGTATACCTGGCAGCAGAGTCGCACGTGGTGCCAGACAGGGACGGTCGTACGCTGGCGGAAGGCGGACGGTCACGGTCACCGACGCCGACGCCACCCCAAAAAGAGCTGATCGAGCGGGCGTACGCGCTCTTCGGGGAACGGCAGGGCGGGTGGCGGTCTGGTGCCAGGATGAAGCTGGCCCCTACCAGGCCATCCCACGGCCCGGTCCGTCCTGGCGGCCCGTGGGCAGCCACCCGCCGGCCGCACGCGTACATCCGCGGGGGCACGGCCAAGCTGCTGACGCTGTTTTCGGCCCGCCACGGGCGAGGTGCGCGCCGAGCCCGTGGCGACGGCCCCCAACGCCGTGCTCCATCCCTGGCTCAAGGCGGAGCTGGCGATCCTGGCGGCCCTGCCGGCAGCGGACGCGCCGCGCGCGGAGGCCACGCGGGCTTGCTGGGAGGCCTGGCAGGCAGGCTTGCGCGAGCGCTTCACCTTCGCGGCTGATGACCTGCCGCTGCTGCGAGCGTTGCTCACCTGGGACAAGGCCCACAAGAGCCCGACCTGGTGCTCTGGCTGTGCGCCCACGGGGTGATGCCCTTGTACGCGCTGCTAGGCGGCTCCTGGCTGAACATGGCCGAGTCCGTCCAGCGCATCCTCGTCGCGCCTGTTGGACAATACCACCCCGAAACTGCCCAGCAGGTCATGGACTGGCTGGCCGCCACCGTCCGGGGCTGGAACGCGGCCCCAACCGTCTGGGGCGGCCACCGTCGGCAGCGCCGCTGGCGGGCCGCCGCCGGCGGCCGCCCGCGTCGAGCCGCACGGCCTCGGCAACCTCCGCGGCGCTCACCCGTCGCCCCTCCCTCGTCGCCGCTCAACGTATGAACGGCTCTGCGCATGAGAACTGACCCACTAGTGCTCCGTTCCTCAATGTAGGTGTAGAGAGCAGTACACTCCCCGAGGGGGTGCCGCCATGCCCACGTTGCTGTTCGCCCGCCCACCGCGGGACGCCGCCGAGGAGCACCAGGTTCGGAAGCTGGCTGGCAGCCGCCACGCGCCGGGCGACTGGATCCTGCGGGCGCGGATGATCGCCCGCAGTTGGGACGGCCAGCGGACCACGGCCATCGCCCGTGCGCTGGGCTGCCACCCGCAGACGGTCCGCGAGCGGATCCAGCGCTTCACCGCCGCGGGGGTTGATGGCCTCGGCGACCGGCCCGGCGCCGGCCGCAAGCCGCGGCTGACCGAGGCCGAGCGCAGCGGGCTCGTCGCCCTGGCGCGCAGCACGCCGCCGGGCCGCCCGGTCACCTGGCCAGACGGGACCCTCGAGGCCGTCGACCCCCGTCCGGAGGCCGCGGCGCACGGGACGTTGGACCGCTTGGTCGCTGCGGCCGGCGAGCGCGGGATCGTGATCCGGCGGAGCCAGGTGCGGCGGATCCTGCTCAAGGAAGGCGCGCTCTGGCGCGGAACCCGCTCGTGGCCGACGAGCACCGACCCAGACTTCGCCCCAAAAGGACAGCCATCGTCGCGCTCTCCACCGAGCCGCCAGCCGACGCGACGGTGATCTGCGCCGATGAACTGGGCCCAGTCAGCCCGCGCACCTTCCCACCCCCGCCCGGCTGGTCGGCCGATGGACACCGGATCAAAGCACCGCTCGAGTACAGCCGCGGGCCTGACACGGTGTGGGTCGACGGGGCCCTGCGGGTGCGGGACGGCCAGGCTCTGACACGCACCGCCCGCGCCCGCACCACCGCCGGCTACCTGGAACTGCTCGGCGCCATCGACCGGGCCAACCCCACGGGCCAGCTGTACGTGATCGCTGACAACCTCAGCAGCCACACCAGCGCACCGATCCAGGCCTGGCTGGCGGACCGTCCGCGCGTCCACCCGGTGCCGCTGCCGGTCGGGGCGTGCTGGCTGAACTTCCAAGAGGGCTGGTGGCGGCTGCTGCGGAAGGAGGCCCTCGCCGGCCAGACCTTCGCCAACCACACCGAGATCGAGCAGGCCGTCGCCGGCGCCACCACCCGGCTCAACCACCGCGCCCGCCCCTGGATCTGCGGTCGCCCCCGGCCCACACCCCGCCACTATCGCCGCCTCTTCACCTACCGCCTTTGAGGAACGGAGCACTAAGCAATCTCCCGAGATTCCGCGTCGCCGTAGCGCTTGCGGAGGCGGGGGAGGATCTCCTCGGCGTAGAGGTCCAGCAAGCGGCGCTGATCGGGGCCGGGGGCGTGGAAGACGAGATGGCTGAAGCCGAGCTTGACGTAGGCGCCGATCTGCTCGACGTGCTCGTCCGGGTCGGTAGACACGATGAAGCGGCTCGCCGCCTTCTCGATCGGCAGGGCGTCGGCTCGCTTCTCCATCTCGATCGGGTCGTCGACGCCGTGCTTGTCCTCGGCCGGCAGCGCCAGCGCCGCCCAGGGGCGGGTGTCTTGAAGCGCCCGCTCGTGGTCGTGGTCGAACGAGACCTTCACCTCGATCATCTTCTCGATGCCCGCGACGTCGCGGTTTGCCGCCTCGGCCCCGCGGGCGACGGCCGGTAGGAGCGTGTCGCGGTACAGCTCGGGGCCCTTGCCGCTCGTGCAGATGAAACCGTCGGCAACACGGCCGGCCAGCTCGGCCGCCCTGGCGCCGGAGGCCGCGACATACAGCGGGATCGGCTCGGACGGCTTGTCGTAGACGGTGGCGCGGACCGTCTTGTAGTAGGTCCCTTCGTGGTCCACCCGGTCTTCGGTCCACAGGCGGCGCATTAGCGCGATCGCCTCCTCCAGGCGGCCGAAGCGCTCCTTGAAGGCCGGCCACTCGACGCCGGTTGGGGCGACCTCGTTCAGCGACTCGCCGGTCCCGACGCCGAGGAACACCCGCCCCGGGGCCAGGCAACCCAGCGTGCCCATCGCCTGGGCGACGATCGACGGGTGGTAGCGAAACGTGGGGGTGACCACGCTCGTCCCGAGGCGCACGCGCGTGGTCCGCTCGCCGAGCGCTCCCAGCCAGGCGAACGAGAACGGCGAGTGGCCGTCAGTGTGGCGCCAGGGCTGGTAATGGTCGGAGACGACGACGCTGTCGAAGCCGCGCACTTCGGCGTAGACGGAGAACTCGAGCAGGTCGCGCGGGGAGAACTGCTCCGCGGATGCCTTGTAGCCTAGCTGCAGCATGGACGCTCCCGGGGCGTGAGGGCCCTTCGGGGATAAGCTTAGCTCAACCTCCCCCTTCCGTCCGTCACTCGTGGGGACACGGTCGGCGTTGGCCGCCCCGCGCGCAATTGCGCGGCAGGCGCGGGCGGGCCTACAGTAGCGTATGTCGTCGAGCGCCGCATGCGGCTGACCCTGCTCGGGACTGGCACCTCCTACGGGGTCCCGGTCATCGCCTGTTCCTGCGACGTCTGCACCTCGGACAACCCGCGCAACAAGCGGCTGCGCTCGTCAGCGTTCTTCGAGGTCGCGGGGCGCGGTTTTTTGATCGACACGGCGCCCGAGCTGCGCCTGCAGGCGCTGCGCAGCGGGGTTACGTGGGTGGACGCCGTGTTCTACACCCATTACCACGCTGATCACGTCAACGGGCTGGACGACCTCAAGGCATTCAACGCCGTCCTCCAGGGACCGCTGCCGTGCTTCGGTAACCGCTCGACTGAGGCCATGCTCCGCGGGCGGTTCGACTACGCGTTCGCGGGAACACCGTACGTCGGAGCGATCCCGCACATCACCTTCCGGTCGGTCGAGGACTCCTTCGACGCGCTGGGCGTGCCGGTCACGCCGGTTCCGCTCCAGCACGGGCGGATCGAGGCGACCGGCTGGCGGATCGGACGGGCGGCGTACCTCACCGACTGCAACGCTATCGCGCCGGCATCGATGGCGCTGTTGGGCGGGCTGGAGCTGCTGGTGATCGACGCGCTGCGTCCGCGACCACACCCAACCCACTTCTGCATCTCGGAGGCAATTCAGATCGCCCGCCAGCTTCGACCCGATCGGACGCTGCTGACCCACCTGACCCATGAGGTCAACCACGCAGCGATCAGCGCCGAGCTGCCGACCGGGGTGGAGCTGGCCTATGACGGGCTGGTGATCGAGCTGGAGGATCCGATCGGCGGTCCGTTCGCCGAGCGGTAGCAAGCGGCCGCTGGCCGGCTCGTGACGAGGCGGCCGCGATCTGTCCCGGACTGACGAGCACTTCCGGAGTGAGGGCAAGGAGAGCATCGTGGCAATTGCCGTCTCAGACTTCCGCGTGATGCTGGAGCCCCAGGAGGGCGGGACTTACGAGGAGATGCTGGCCCTGGCGCGGCGGGCGGAGGCGCTCGGGTTCAGCGGTTTCTTCCGCTCAGATCACTACCATCCAATGAACGTCCCGCTCACGTCCGACGCGACCGATGCCTGGGCGATCCTGGCCGGGCTGGCGCGCGAGACGCGAACGATTCGCCTCGGGACGATGGTCAGTCCGATGACCTTCCGCCACCCGAGTGAGCTCGCCAAGCTTGTCGCGACGGTGGATCGTATGAGCAACGGGCGGATCGAGGTCGGCATGGGCGCCGGCTGGTTCGAGAAGGAGCATGTCGCCTACGGACTCCCGTTCCCGCCGGCCAGGGAGCGCGTTGACCGGCTGGAGGAGTCGCTCGACGTGTGCACCCGCCTCTGGGGCGACGGGCTGGCGACGTTCGAAGGTACGCTGTTTCGCTTGAAAGACGCGCCCGGCTACCCCAAGCCGGTTCAGCGGCCACACCCGCCGATCATCATCGGTGGCGGTGGGCCAAAGCGCACGCCGGCCCTGGCCGCTCGGTTCGCCGACGAGTTCAACGTCTTCGGCGGCGACCAGACGGTCTTCGTCGAGCGGCGGCAGCGGGTCGTGGATGCCTGCGAGCAGCGTGGCCGTGATCCGTCCGATCTCCGATACTCGTGGGCCGGCCCGACGATTGTGGGCACCGGCGAGCAGGATCTCCGTCGCCGCTGCCAGCGGCGGCTGGATTACAACGGCCAGAGTGACGAGGTGGGCGGCTGGATCGAGGAGATGCGCGCGGCCGGCATGCTGATCGGAACGGTCGAGCAGGTCAGCCAGCAGATCGACGCACTCAAAACCGCCGGCTGCTCGCGCTGGTACTTGCAGATCATCCCAGTGGACGACGACGGGATGCTGGAGATCATCGCCAGGGACCTCGCGCCCAGGTGCGCGTGAGCGAGTAGCACAGCGGATCAGGCCGCTGTCGCATTGGACTCGGGGATGGCGGCCGCGTCACGCGCCTGATCGAGCTGGCCCAGGTTGGCCGGCTTGGGGCTGCTCGGGCGGGCATCGGCAGTGTGCTCCCGGGCATGAGCCGTGATGCGATCGCAACCGGCGAGTCGGCGGGAGAACAGGTGTGCGACGTATCATCACTGAGGTGCCAGGCTCCTATGCCTGTCCTCCGTGGGCGTAATGCCACGGGCGGTCGAGCCGATCGGGCAGGCGCCGCGGGGGCCGACTCTGCGAGGGGACCGGTGGCCGTAGACATTCAGTCGGTGCAGGCGCGGCTCCAGGCGCTGCGCAAGCAGATCGAGCACCACAACCATCGGTACTACGTCCTGGACGACCCGGAGGTCTCGGACGGCGAGTACGACGCGCTGATGCGCGAGCTCCAGGCGCTCGAGGCGGAGCACCCGGAGCTCCAGGACCCCGACTCGCCGACCCAGCGCGTCGGCGCCGGTCCGCTCGCAGCGTTCGGGACCGTCGAGCATGCCGTCCCGATGCTCAGCCTGTCCAACACGTTCTCCAAAGAGGAGCTCCGGGCCTGGTACGAGCGCAACATGGTTCGCCGGCTCGGCCGTGACGCGACCGGCTTTGTCCTGGAGCCGAAGATTGACGGGCTGGCCGTCTCGCTGACCTACCGTGATGGGCGCCTGGCAGTCGGCGCGACCCGCGGCAACGGCTTGGTCGGCGAGGACGTGACGGCCAACATCCGGACGATCCGCAGCGTGCCGCTGGTCCTAGCAGATGCCGTTACAAGCGCACCTGGTCCGCGACGCGCTCGTGTTCCGCCCGAGCTCATCGAGGTTCGCGGCGAGGTCTACCTGTCGCGGACCGCGTTCAACAAGATCAACGAGGAACGGATGGCGGCCGGGCTGCCGCTGTTCGCGAATCCGCGCAACTGCGCGGCCGGCTCGCTCCGCCAGCTGGATCCGCGGATCACCGCGACTCGCCCGCTCGACATCTTCGTCTACGCGCTCGGCCAGGTTTCCGAGAACGAGCCGCGATCCCACTGGCAGGCACTGGAGTGGTTCCGCGAGCTCGGTTTCCGAACCAACCCGTACAACCGCCGCTGTGAGACGATCGACGAGGTCGTCGAGCAGTGCGCGGCCTGGCAGGAGCGGCGGGAGTCGCTGGAATATGAGATCGACGGCGTGGTCGTCAAGCTGGACAACCTGGACGACCAGCGCGAGCTGGGGGCGGTCGGCCGCGAGCCGCGCTGGGCGACGGCCTACAAGTTCCCGCCCACGCAGGCGACGACCCGGCTGCTCGACATCGGCGTCAACGTTGGCCGGACCGGTAGTTTGAACCCGTTTGCGATTCTCGAGCCGGTCCAGATTGGCGGTGTGACCGTCAAGCTGGCCAGCCTCCACAACGACGAGGACATCCGCCGTAAGGACATCCGCGTCGGCGATTGGGTGCTCGTCCAGCGGGCCGGCGAGGTGATCCCCCAGGTGGTCGGCCCGGTTCTGAGCCGACGACCGCCGGACGCGGTCCCGTGGACCTTGCCCGAGACCTGCCCAGTCTGCGGCTCGCCGGTCGTCAAGCTCGAAGGCGAGTCGATGGCGCGCTGCACCGGCCGGCTGGTCTGCCGCGCTCAGCTCTGGGAGACGTTCAAGCACTGGGTCTCGCGCGGGGCGATGGACATTGACGGCCTGGGCGAGAAGCTGCTGAGCAGCCTGATGAACGCCGGTCTGGTGAAGACGCCGGCCGACCTGTACGGCCTGACCAAGGATCGGCTCCTCGGTCTGGAACGCATGGGCGACAAGAGCGCCGACAACATTCTCCGCTCGATCGAGGCGAGCAAGCAGCGCCCGCTGCCGCGGCTGATCTTCGCGCTCGGCATCCGCCACGTTGGCGACCAGGCGGCCGTCCTGCTGACTGGCCACTTCGGCAGCCTCGACGCGCTGATGGCCGCGTCCGAGACGGAGATTCAGGCGGTCGAAGGGATCGGTCCGAAGATCGCGTCCAGCATCGTCGACTACGTCGCCGACGAGGGCAATCGCGCCCAGATCGAGCGGCTCCGCCAGGCTGGCCTCCGCTTCGAGCACGAGCGTGCCGCGTCCCGCGAGGGCCAGCTGTCTGGCCTGACCTTCGTCGTGACCGGCCGCCTCGCCCGCGCCACCCGTGGCGAGATCGAGGCCAGGATCAAGTCCCTCGGCGGCCAGGTCGCCGATGCCGTCACCAGGAAGACCGACTACCTGATCGTCGGCGAGGACGCCGGCTCGAAGCTCAAGAAGGCCGAGAGCCTCGGGACCAAGGTCCTGACCGAGGATGACTTCGAGGCGCTGCTCGCCAATCCACCGTAGGGGCGCCGCGAGTGGCGCGCTACGAAGCGGTTAGGATGCGAGGGTGGTCATCGACCCGCGGGTCGAGGTTGGCGCAGGTGCTCAGGAGGTCGGGCGGGCGCCGGCTTCGACCTCGCGCATGACGGCATCGCGGCGGAGCTGCTGGACGGCGGCCTTGAGGGTGCCGATGCCGACCGACGCGCACTTGATGCGCGACATCACCACTTCGCGGCCCATCTCGTCGATCATGTCGTCGACGTTGGACGCCTCGATCTCCTCGAGCGACTGGCCCTCGTACTTTTCTGCGACCATCGAGGCGCCGGCCTGGCTGATGGTGCAGCCCTCGCCCTCGAAGCGGATCGCCGTCGCAACCCCGTCGTCGACGTTGACGTACATCGTCACAACGTCGCCGCAGCCGGGATTGCCGCCGCTCATCGTCGCATCGGCGCCCTCGATGCGCCCCTTGTTGCGCGGGGTCTGATAGTAGTCAAGCAAGTTGTCGATGTAACCCTGGCGATCGAACACGCTAGACAATCCTCGAGCGGGCCGTTACGCGCCCTGAAGTTCTCGATAGGTGTAACCCACGCACGGGCCCCGAGATTCCCGCCCGATCCCTTGTCCGCTTGCAGGAGGGGCTAGACGCCCCCCTCCCGGTTTCAGGCGCGAGACGCCTCGGCCGGCTTGGCGACGTCCTTCTCGATGGGGGCACGAACCAGGCTGCCCCACTCGGTCCAGGAGCCGTCGTAGTTGCGGACGTTCGGGTACCCGAGGAGCTGGGTCAGCACGAACCAGGTGTGGGCCGAGCGCTCGCCGATCCGGCAGTAGGCGACGACGTCCTTGTCTGGCGTGATCCCCTTGCCGCCGTAAATCTGCTTCAGCTCCTCGGCTGGCTTGAAGGTGCCGTTCTGCGCTACCGCCGTGCCCCACGGGATGCTCTGCGCGCCGGGGATGTGGCCGGCCCGCTGGGCGCCTTCCTGAGGGTAGCCGATCATGTGGAGCACCTCACCGCTGTACTCCTGCGGCGAGCGGACGTCCACTAGCGCGTAGCCCGGCTTGCCGAGAATCTCCTCGACGTCGCGGCGGAAGGCGCGGAGATCGGCGTTTGGCTCCTTCGCGGTGTACCGCGTGGGCTCGATCCTTGGCGCCTCGCGCGTCAGCGGGCGGCCTTCGTCGATCCACTTCTGGCGGCCACCGTTCATCACCCGCGCGTCCTGGTGGCCATAGTACTTGAAGAGCCAGAAGCTGTAGCAAGCGTACCAGTTGTTCTTGTCGCCGTAGAAGATCACCGTCGTGTCGTTCGAGATCCCCCAGCGGGCCATCAACTGCTCGAAGCCGGCCTTGTCGACGAAGTCGCGGCGGACGGAGTCCTGGACGTCCACGAGCCAATCCAGCTTGACCGCGCCGGGGACGTGGCCCTGCTCGTACAGCAGGACGTCCTCATCCGCCTCAACCAGGCGGATGTTCGGATCGTTCAGGTGCTCGGCGACCCACGCGGTCTCAACCAGCACCTCTGGATGCGCGTAACCGTCGTTCGCCACTGCCGTCCCCCCTCGGTACATCTCCGCCTGGATTTAGGCGGGATGATAACAATTCCGATAGACATGGTCAACAACCGTGACGACCCGGGCGTGTTCGTCCAGCGTGCGTGTTCTTTCCCTCGCATCAGCGGCAGAGGTACAATGTAGGGTGAGCGCGCCACGGCTGGCTCCGTCTTGACGCTGCCGGAAAGGCGTGGCTATGATGGGCGCGCTTTCGCCTTGTATGTCTACCGACATCACTGCGCGGGACGACCGACGTCCGCGCTGAGAAGAGAGGGACAAAGGGGCCTGGACGATTACCTCGAAAGGGGGTGGGGATCGTGGAAGCCTTGATCCTCATCATCGTTGGGCTCGTCACATTGGCCGTGGGCTTCGGGGCCGGTACTGCCCTGAGGCAGCGTCGTGCTGTGGATCCCGTCAAGGAGGCCGCGGCAGCTTCCGAGAAGCTGCTGGCTGAGGCCGCCGCGAAGGAGAAAGAGCTCCTCCTCCAGGCCAAAGACGAGGCTTTGCAGATCCGCACCGCGGCGGAGACGGAAGGCCGTGAGCGCCGCGCCGAGATCCAGCGCCGTGAGAAGCGCCTCCAACAGCAAGAAGAGCTCCTCGACCGCAAGACCGAGGACCTGGACCAGCGCGAGCGAGCCAGTCAGGCTCGGGCCCGCGAAGTGGACCTTGCCGAAAAGCAGGTCCAGGAGCTGCGGGCCGAGGAGGTCCGCGCCCTGGAGCAGGCCTCCGGTCTGACCCGCGACCAGGCACGTGAGGTCATCATCGGCGAGGTCGAGCAGCGGGTGCGGGACGCCTGCGCCCGCCGGCTGCGCGAGATCGAGCTGGAGGCCAACGACGAAGCCGAGTCCCGCGCCCGCCGGATCATCGGCACCGCGATCCAGCGCTACTCGAGCGACCAGGTGGCCGAGGGAACGACGTCCGTCGTCCCCATCCCGAACGAGGAGATGAAGGGGCGGATCATCGGCCGCGAAGGGCGCAACATCCGCGCCCTGGAAGCGGCGACCGGCGTCGACCTGATCATCGACGATACGCCCGACGCCGTCACGGTGTCTGCCTTCGACCCGGTCAGACGGGAGATCGCCCGCCTGGCGCTGACCAAGCTGGTCACCGACGGCCGCATCCATCCTGCTCGGATCGAGGAGGTCGTCGGCAAGGCCAAGCAGGAGGTTGAGGCGCACATCAAGCAGCAGGGGGAGACTGCGGCCTACGAGGCGGGAGTCCACGGCTTGCACCCGGAGGTCGTCAAGGTCATGGGGCGGATGCGGTTCCGCACCAGTTACGGCCAGAACCAGCTTCGGCACTCCGTGGAAGTGGCCCACCTTGCGGCGATGATGGCTGCCGAGCTCGGCGCCGACGTCGTCCAGACCCGGCGAGCGGCGTTTCTGCACGACGTCGGTAAGGTGATGACCCACGAGGTCGAGGGCCCGCACCATATCATCGGCGCTGACTTCGTCCGCCGCTTCGGCGAGGTCCCGGAAGTCTGCGAGGCGATCAGCGGCCACCACGATCACGACCCGGAGTACCAGACCGTCGAGGCGGTGTTGGTCCAGGCGGCCGACGCCATCTCGGGCGCGCGGCCCGGCGCGCGGCGCGAGAGTGTCGAGCACTACGTCAAGCGACTCGAAGCGCTCGAGAGCGTGGCCAACTCGTTCGAGGGCGTCGAGAAGTCGTTCGCGATCCAGGCCGGCCGCGAGGTGCGGATCGTGGTCAAGCCAGAAGAGATCGACGACTTCGGGGCGGTCCGCCTGGCGCGCGACATCGTCAAGCGCATCGAGGAGACCCTCCAGTACCCGGGCCAGGTCAAGGTGACCGTCGTCCGCGAAACCCGCGCCGTCGACTACGCGCGCTAGCGGTGGAGAGTGTCGCCTAGTGCGGATTCTCGCGCTCGGCGATATCTTCGGTGCGCCTGGCCGGCAGGCGGCCCGCAAGCTGGTACCAGAACTGCGCGCGAGCCTGGACCTGGACCTCGTGGTCGCCAATGCTGAGAACATGGCCGGCGGCAAAGGGATGACCGCCCAGACGCTCGCCGAGCTGCGCGCGGCCGGCGTCGACATCGTCACCTCCGGCAACCACGTCTGGGACCAGCGGGAGATGCTGACCTATCTCGACAAGCCCGGAACGGAGTCCGTCCTGCGCCCGCTCAACTACCCGCCCGGAGCGCCCGGCCGCGGCTGGTGGCTCGGCGACGGCGTGCTCGTCGTCAACCTGATGGGACGGCTGTTCATGCGCGACCTGGACTGCCCGTTCCAGGCGATCGACCGCCTGCTGGAAGGGCCGGCCGGTGAGGCGCCGATCAAGATCGTGGACTTCCACGCCGAGGCGACGTCCGAGAAGATCGCGCTGGCCTGGCACCTGGACGGCCGAGTCAGCGCCGTCTTCGGGACCCATACCCACGTCCCGACCGCGGACGCGCGCATCCTGCCCGGCGGGACCGCCGCCATTACCGACGTCGGGATGGTCGGCCCACACCACTCGGTCATCGGCATGCCGCCGGCGGAGGCCGTTCGTGGCTTCGTGACCGGCCTTCCCACCAAGTTCGGGGTCGCCGAAGGCCCGGTCCAGTTCAACGCCGTGCTGATCGAGGTCGACGCCCAGACTGGCCGCGCCGACGCGATCTGCCGCGTCGACCGCCTCCTGGAGGACACGTGACCGAGGGCAAGATCGATCTGCATCTGCACACGCTGGCCTCGGACGGCCGACTGACGCCGGAGGAGCTGGTCCGCCTGGCCCACGAGCGCGGCGTCCACCGCCTGGCGGTGACCGACCACGACACGACCGACGCGGTCGCCGCGGCGACCGCCATCGGCGCCACGCTCGGCGTCGAGGTGATCGCCGGCGTCGAGCTGGGGACCGATAGCGCCAGCGGCGACCTGCACATGCTCGGCCTCTTCCTGGGTTACGAGGACGCGCGGTTCCAGGCGACGATGGCCCGCTTCCGCGATGGCCGCATCGCGCGCGCCCAGGAGACGGTGGCCATCCTGAACACGCTCGGCTGCGAGATCACCTACGAGCGGGTCCGCGAGATTGCCGGCGAGGCGTCGATTGGCCGTCCCCACGTCGCCCGCGCGCTGCTCGAAGCCGGGTACGTTCAATCGATGCCCGAGGCGTTCGACGTCTACCTGGGCGACGACAAGCCGGCCAACGTCCCGCGCGAGAAGTTCAACCCGGTCCAGGCGATCGAGCTGATCCACTCGGTCGGCGGGCTGGCAATCGTCGCCCACCCGAGTGAGGGACGGGGCGTGACCCACCAGGTCCCGGAGCTTGCCGAGGCGGGCCTGGACGGACTCGAGTGCTACTACCAGGGCTACGACCGCGAGCGCGTGGAAAGCCTGGTGGCCCTGGCCCGCGCCCACAACCTCGTCCCGACCGGCGGCAGCGACTTCCACGGCTTTCCCCTGTCCGGCCACACCGAGGTCGTCAACTGGCCCGGTTCCGTCGAGATCCCCCCTGCCATCCTCGATGAGCTCGAAGCCCGCCTGGCGAACCGGTACCATTTCGAACAGCATGTCAAAGACCAACTGGGCGAGGGTTGACGCCTTGACGGACGATGACGTCGACAGGTCCGACGCTCCGCCTCTGACAGAGGACTTCTTCCGCCGCGCGACCTGGCGAAAGCCGACCTCGGTACCCGTCACCATCCGCATTGACCCCGAGACCCTGGCCTGGTTCCAAGCGCAGGGCGAAGAGGGTGAGCGACGCATGTCGGCAGCGCTTCGGCTCTATGCCGAGGTGCACCGCGCAACGTGAGTCACCTCGGTGCCACCCTGGAGCGCGATGACGTTCTGACGACGCCGCTCTTGCCGGGCTTCACCTGCCCCTTGCCGGATCTCTGGGGCTCACTCCCCAAGGAGTGATCGCAGCCGACCGGCGCCAGGGCACAAGGGTGGGATGACTGGCGTGCCCGCGTTACATCCCGAGATAGGCCTGCCGGACCAGGTCACTGCGCAGCAGCTCGGCGCCGGTGCCGGATAGCACGATCCGACCGGTCTGGAGCACGTAGCCGCGGTCGGCGAGCTGGAGCGCCTCGACGACATTCTGCTCGACCAGCAGGATCGTCGCCCCCTCGGCTTTGATCCGAGCAAGACTCGCCAGGATGTCCTCGACCAACCGCGGGGCGATGCCCAGTGACGGCTCGTCCAGCATCAGCAGCCGTGGTTGGGCCATCAACCCCCGCCCGATCGCCAGCATCTGCTGTTCGCCGCCGGACAGCGTGCCGGCCAGCTGCGTTTGCCTGTCCCGCAGGATCGGGAACAGATCGAAGATCCGGTCGCGCATGGCCGACCGCTCGCCCGGCGACTTGCGGGTGTAGGCGCCGACGGTCAGGTTCTGGGTGACCGTCAGCCGGGCGAACAATCGCCGACCCTCCGGGACGTGCGCGATCCCCAGCCCGACCACCCGATGGGCGGATACGCCGTCGATCCGCCGCTGCTCGAACCGCACAGAGCCGGCGATCGGCCGTAGCAGTCCGGACACTGTCTTCAGGATCGTCGACTTACCGGCCCCGTTCGAGCCGACGATCGTGACGATCTCGCCGGCAGCGATGTCGAACGAGACGCCGTGCAGGGCGGGCACGCCGTCGTAGCCGACCTCGACGTTGTCCAGGCTCAGCACGCCGGCGGCTCCGCGATGACCGCGCGATACCGCTCCCCGAGGTAGGCCTTGATGACCTCCTCGTTGCGGGACACCGCTTCCGGGCGGCCCTCGAGAAGCTTGCGGCCGTTCGTCAGCACGACAACCCGGTCCGAGATTGGCATGATGACCTCCATCACGTGCTCGACCATCAGGATGGCGATCCCGCGCGCGTGGGCGGTGCGGACCAGGTCGATGGCCTCCTGGCGCTCGCGGGGGTTCAGACCCGCCATCACCTCGTCCAGCATCAACAGCTTCGGGCGCGTCGCCAGCGCCCTGGCGAGCTCGACCCGCTTGCGCTCGGCGATCGTCAGGCCGGCGCCGAGGACGTGCCGCTTGTGGGCCAGGCCGGTCAGCTCCAGCACTTCCTCAGCGTCCACGCGCGCCTGGCTGGTACCGCTGGCGCGCAGCAAGGCGCCCACCATCACGTTCTCGAGGACGGTCATCTCACGGAACGTCCGAACGATCTGGAACGTCCGCGCGATCCCGCGCCAGCAGATCTCTTCCGGCGTCTGGCCCACCACGTCCTGCCCTTCGAGCAGCACCTGGCCGTTCGTCGCGCGAAGCGTGCCCGAAATGCAGCTAAACAGTGTCGTCTTGCCGGCTCCGTTCGGGCCGATCAGACCGACGATCTCGTCGGCGTCGACGTGCAGGCTGACGCTGTCGTTGGCAACCAGGCCGCCGAAGCGCATCGTCAGGTCGCGGACTTCGAGCAGCGGCACCGTCCCGGCTCCGGCCGGCCTCAGCCTCGGCCGCGGAAGCGGCGCGAGATCGCCACCAGGCCGCCCGGCTGGAAGACGGCGACCAGGACGATGAGCGCGCCGTAGACCATCAGGTCGATGGCCCGGCCGCCGCCGCCCGACTGCGCCAGGTAGACCCGGGTCCCCTCGGACAGCGGGATCAGCACCAGCGCGCCGAGCAAAGGCCCCCAGATGCTGCCAATCCCACCGAGCACCGCGACCAGGCAGATCAGCACCGACAGCGACAGTGGCAGCACGCTCTCCGGGTCAATGACCAGGATGTACTGAGCGTACAACGTCCCGGCCATCGCGGTCAGCGCGGCGCTGATGGCGATGGCGTACAACTTGTAGCGCGTGATCTTCACACCCAGCGACCGCGCGGCCAGCGGGTCTCCCTTGATGGCTCGGAAGTAGTAGCCCAGGCGCGAGCGCTCGACCAGGAAGGCGCAGCCGAACGCAATCGCGGCCATCGCGAGCGCGATGTAATAGTAGGGCAGCTTGCTCGAGTGGAACTGGAAGTTGACGAACGCCTCCGGCAGGAGCGGGAGGTGGATGCCGCTGGCGCCGCCGACCTCGCGCCAGTTGATGAACAGCGTCTGGACAATCTCGCCGACGGCGATCGTGGCGATCGCGAAGTAGTGTCCGCCCAGGCGAAAGCAGGGATACCCGATCGCCAGCGAGACCAGCACCGCGACGAACATCCCAACCAGGATGCCGAGCCATGGCGACAGTCCGATCCTGGTCATCAGCAGGGTCGACGTGTAGGCGCCGACGCCGAAGAAGACGGCGTTGCCGAGCGAGATCTGGCCGGCGTAGCCGCCAAGGATGTTCCAGGCCTGCGCCAGCGTGGCGTACAGGCAGATCATGATCAGGATGTGGAGCGGGTGGACCAGTCGCTGCGCCTCCAGGACGAGCGGTAGTCCCAGGAGGACGAGCGCCGCGATCGCCCCGACGGCGAGGCGTGACGCCGAGGCCGCGCGGCCGCGTGACCGCTCGGGCGGCAGCGCGGTCGGATCGAGGCCCGGCCCGGCCGGCATGGACGTCGAGTCGGAAGGCTGATCGACGGTGGTCATCGTGGAATACTCGCGCCCGGCCGTGTCAATACCGTCCGAACAGGCCCTGCGGCCGGACCAGGACCACCATCAGGTACAGGACGAACACCGCGACGTACTTGAACGAGGGCCAGAACAGGCCGCCGATGGCCTCGACGAGCCCGATGATCACACCGGCCACGAGCGCGCCGACGATGCTCCCGAAGCCGCCGAGCGCGACGGCGATGTACGCCAGCAGCGCGAACAGGAAGCCGACGTCCGGGAAGATTGGCAGGAAGTTGGCCAGCAGCGCCCCGGCGATCCCGACGCACAGTGAGCCGATGCCCCAGCCAAGCATGAACATTCGGTCGCTCGAGATCCCCATCAGGGCGGCGGCCTCGCGGTCTTCGGAGGTGGCCTGGATCGCCAGGCCGACCTCGGTCCGGGTGACGAACAGGTACAGTGTCCCGAACGCCAGCAGGGCCGCGATGCTGGCCACCACCTGCGGCCAGCCCAGGAAGAGACCGCCAAGGTTCAGGCGACCTTCGACGACGTGGTTCGGGACGACGCGGTAGTCGGCCGACCAGAAGAACTGCGCCGCGCTCCGCAAGAACACTCCGAGGCCGAAGGTGGCGAAGATCTGCGCCAGCATCGGCGCGCTCAAGATACGGCTGATGATTCCCTTGTAGACCAGCACGCCGAGCACGAACAGCAGAGCGGCGCAGATCGGCACCGAGAGCAGCGGGTCGATGCCGAACAGGAGCGCCAGCCAGAACGTGGTGAACATCGCCAGCATCAGGAACTCGCCATGGGCGAAGTTGACGATCTCCATGAGCCCGAAGATCAGGCTCAGACCGACGGCGATCAGGGCGTACACACAGCCCATCAACAGTCCGCTGGCGACCGCCTGGAGCAGGACCTCAGTCGGCATCGGCGTGGCTTAGCATCGATCGTCCAGGCGGCGTGTCATCCCGTGCGCAGGTGAGCTCACGATGAGGGCTCGTCGTGGTTCCGGTGGTTCTGTTGGCACCGCCGACGCATCAGCTTCGCTCTGACCACTTGGGGATCGGGTGGATGAACTCCCGCGCGGCGACCTCGAACGGCCAGACGGTCCAGTAGCGGCTGCCTTGCATCTGCACCACGATCGGCGAGTGCAGCTCGTTCTGGCCGGTGTCCGGGTCGAACTTGACCCCCTGCCAGGGTAGCGGGAGCTGGTCGCCGCCGACGTTCGTCGCCAGCAGCGCCTGGCGCACGCGCTCGGGCTCGACCGAGCCGGCCCGGTTGATCGCGTCGCAGAGGACCAGGAACCCGAGGAGGACGCGCGCCGGCACGTCGGTCATGTCGCGGCCCGCGCGGGCCTTGAAGAGGTCGTTGACCTGGCGGATGACCGGCTTCGAGTCGGCCAGGTCCGGCACGAAGACGGCGCGGCTGGCGTAGCCCTCGGCGTCTTTACCGGCCTGCTCGACGAAGGCCGCCTCGGTATGGCCCGAATTCTGGGCCAGGACCATCCTGGGGTTGTAGTCCAGCTCCTTGGAGTGCTGGACCATCAGGATCGCGTCCGAGATGTAGGAGGTCGGGAACCAGACGTCCGGATCGGCCGCCTTGAGGCGCTGGACCTCGGCCGTCAGCGAGGTTGCCCGCGAGCGGTACTGGAGGTCAAGGGCGATCCTGTAGCCGGCCTGCTCGGCGAGCTCCTTCTCGACGTTGCCGCTGTCCTGGCCGAACAGCGTGTCCTCGTAGACCAGTGCGACGCTCTCTGTCTTGATGTTCCTGCGCGCCTCGAGATCCTTGAGGAACTTGAACATCGCCACCGAGAAGTCGCGGTCGTGGGGCGAGGTACGGAAGAACCATTTGAAGCCCCGCGTGTGCAGCGTCGCCGACGACGACTCGGCGGTCAGGTAGGGCACCCCGAGGCGTTCGGCCACCTGGCTCGCCGACGCGGTCACGGCGCTCTGGAACATGCCGAACATGGCCGCGACCTTCTCCTGGGTAATGAGCCGCTCGGCCTCGGCAGCCCCGCGCGCGGGATCGCCCTGATGATCGGTGACAATCGCCCGGACTTTGGCGCCGCCCAGGTTCGGCAGTCCCTCGGTCTGCGCCAGCAGGAGTGGGAGGTCGCTACGAGTGTTGACGATGTCCTGGGCCAGCTCGACCGCCGTCTTGGCATCCAGGCCAGCCGGCGCCGTGGGGCCGGAGAGCGGGTACGCGACGCCGATCAGCACCTCGGCCGCGGCGGCGCCGGTGGCCGGAGCCGCCTGGGCGGCTGGGCTAGCAACCGGACTGGCCGCGGCGGCCGGGCTGGGTGAGGCAGCGGGCGAGGCGGCGGCCCCCGGGCTTGCCGCCGCGGCTGGCTTGGGCGACTCGGCCGGTTTCGGGTCGGACTTCGCCGCGGGTGTGGGAGAGGCAGGCGCGGTCTGCACGCAGGCGCCCAGGAGCGACACCACGCTCCCGCCACCCGTGATCCCAAGCAGTGTCAGAAACCGGCGTCGACTCAGCGCGGTCGACCGAAGGCGGCTCAGGTGACGGCTCACGTGCATCCTCCGCACTGGCGCCTCGATGATCGCGCGCCAATGACACGGCGGTAGTCTATCCACCGCGCCAGCGGCCGTCAACACGCGGGCACGACCTCTTGGCTCCAGGTACCCAGAGCGGGCACATTGCCTCACAACGCACGACACCGAAGCGACCCGGGCATGCGAGCGAGGCGCGTGAGCACGTACGAGTTGATCGAGGCACCGCGGGAGCGGTACCTGCAGGCTGGCCTGGGCGCAAAGATGCAGCTGCTGGACGAGGTGGCGGCGGGGACCTGGATCGAGGCCCGTCAGGCCTTCAGGCAATCAGGAAGCGCATCAGACGACGCGCAGCACCGGGTGGTCGCTCTGCTTCGCGGCGTACTCGAGCGCCGCGGTAATGTCGCCCGGCTCCAGGTAAGGATAATCCTCGAGCCTCTCCTCGCGGCTCGCCCCCGAAGCGAGGAGATCGAGGATGTCCTTCACCCGCACGCGGAGGCCGCGGATGCATGGCCGTCCTGCGCACTGCTCCGGGTTGATGGTGGCGCGGTGAAGCTCGCTCATACTCGACTCCTCGCGGAGCGTACCCCGGCGCCACGCAATGACGCGACGGTCATCGAAGCGGCGCTCTGCCGCCGGCTATGCCCGCATGGTAGAGGCATAACACGTGGATGGGCTGATAGTCCCGGCTCTTCTTTCATTGTGCCTCACCAGAAAATCGGAGGCCTTCACCTCGGAGAAACCTTGATCCCCGCCGTTGCCTCATATTCGAGGGTGGGCCAAGCTTGGCCGCTGAAATGTCCCCGGGCCGACGATGAGCCAAGCGGGCCAAAGTTGGGGCAGTGGTATGGCGGGGCGCTCTGACCGGTGTCATAGAAGGATCATAGAGACCCTTCTATGACCCGCCGGACATAGAATCAGGACATAGGCGGTCATAGACGCCCTCCGCGGTAGACGCAGCGGGTCCAATGTCGCCTACGAAGGGCAGGGATTCCTTCGAGGGCTAGAGGCGCCAGGCGGCTGGGTCGGGGCGGCGGGTGTGCCAGTCGGTGGCGCGCTCGTAGGCGCGGGCGATGCGGAGGACGGTCGGCTCGTCGAAGGGGCGGCCGACGATCTGGATCGAAACCGGCAGCCCGTCCTGGCTGAAGCCGCAGGGGACGACGATGGCCGGCAGGCCGAGCAGGTTCCAGGGGTTGGTGTAGCGCGAGGCGATCAGGCCGGTCATCGGCGCGTCCTCGAAGGTCGGCGCCCGGCTCGGCCTGGCCGGGGAAGATCAGCGCGTCGACGTCTTCGAAGAGGGCCGTCACCTCGCGGGCCAGGCGCGCGCGGAGGCGCTGGCCGCGGAGGTAGTCCTGGGCCGGAACCAGGCCGCCCATCAGCAGACGCACCCTGGTCGGCTCGCCGTACTCGTCCAACGGTCGCGGACCGTCTCGCGATGGTACTCGAACATCTCCGCCAGAAACGGCGCCCAGGCGGCCGCTGCAAGGTCCAGCGTCGGGGCGTCGACGTCCTGGATCTCGGCCCCCTGGCGCGCCAGCACGCCGAAGGCCAGATTGGCGGCGGTCCCGGACGTCCGCGTGCAGGTCGGGCCAGTCGACGTAGTAGCGGCGCAGCAGCCCCCCCGGAGCCCGCGCACGCCATCCTCCAGCCCACGCGTGTAGTTGGGCGGGGTCGCCACAGACGTGTGGGCGTCGCGCGGGTCATGGCCGGCGATCGCCTGGAGGAGCAGCGCCGTGTCGCGAACCGTCCTGGTCATCGGGCCCAGGTGGTCGAGCGACCAGGACATCGGGACCACGCCTCGCCGCGAGATCAGCCCGAACGTCGGCTTCAGGCCGACGATGCCGCAGGCGCTGGCCGGCCCGCGGACGGAGCCGCCGGTGTCTGAGCCGAGCGCCCCGGCGCACAGTCCGGCGGCGACCGCCGCGGCCGAAACCAGACGACGAGCGGGTCGTGATCCGGGTGACGTCCCACGGGTTGCGGCGGTCGCCAGCGGTCCGTCTTTGACCCGGCCGCCCGAACGCGAACTCGTGCATCGCCAGCTTGCCGAGCATGATGGCGCAGCCCGAGGCCAGCCGCTCGGTTACGTCGGCGTCGGCGCTCGGGACGTTGCCCGGCCAGCACTCTGGAGCCAGCCATCATCGGCACGCCGGCGACGGCGATCAGGTCCTTCAGGGCAAGCGGGACGCCGTGGAGCGGGCGGCGCCGTGCGCCGCGCCCAATCTCATCGTCGGCCGCTCGCGCCTCGGCCAACGCGCGCGCCGCGGTGACCGTCGCGTACGCCTGGAGGACGCCGTCGTGCTGCTCGATCCGCTCCAGGTACGCCTGGGTGGCCTCGACCGACGTGATCTCACGGCGGTCGATCGCCGTGGAGAGCGTCGTCAAATCCAGCTCGGGGATCGTCGTGGCGCTGGCGGTCATACCGAACGCCCCGGCCAGGTCGTCGGCTTCTCAAGGAACGTCGGCTCCTCTTCGGGCAGTGGCGCGGCCGCGCGGAGGGCGTCTCGCAGGGGGAGGTGGTCGCACCACATCTCGTACAGCCGCTCGCGGTCGGCACTCGGGATCGCGATGAGGCCAGCGACGCGCAGCTCGGCAGCGAACAGCTCGCGCAGCTCGGCCTCGTCGCGAACCGCGGTCGTCTCAGCCATCATATCCCTCCGTGTGTCGCCGACACCTGGCGGCCCACCAGCCGCGACTTGCAGGGTAGCCCGCGGATGGGCGCGCGTCAAACGGGCTGTCGTACGCCAGGTAGCATGTCCGCTCGCGGGCCTCACATCCTGAGGGCCCGCGGAGCGCTCGAGCCGGCCACACGCGGCTCAGGCGCGCGGCTCGATCCAGTTGTGCAGCGCGATCCCGCCATCCACCGCGACCGTCGTGCCGGTGACGTAGCTGGAGAAGCGCTCGCAGAGCAGGGCGACGGCCATTCCGGCCACGTCAGCCGGTTCGCCGGGGCGGCCGAGCGGGATCGCCGCCAGCATCGCCGGGTCCATCCGAAGCTGCGAGCCGCCGCCAGGAATCGCCCCGGGGGCAATCGCGTTGACCCTGATGCCGCGCGGACCGAGCGCGCGGGCCAGCTCCTTCATCACCATCGTCAGGCCGGCCTTGGAGGCACTGTAGTGGGGCAGGTTGCGAGGGGTGTAGGCGTGCAGCGAGGTGATGAACAGGATTCGACCGCGCACCCTGGCCTCGGCCATTCGCTGGCCAACCCGCCGGCCCAGGCGAAAGCCGGCGCGGACGTTGACGTTCAGCATCTGCTCCCAGGCGTCGTCCGAGACGCCGAAGACGGTCTCCTCCTCGGGCCGCCGCGGGCTGGCGCTGTGGACCAGAATGCTGAGGTTTCCCAGCCGCTCGTACGCCGCATCGAGCAGGCGGTCGGGCCCGTCCGACGTGGCCAGGTCGGCCCTCACGAACGCGGCGTCATGCCCCTCGTCGGCGAGCGTCCGGGCCGCGTCCTCGCCCCGACCGGTGTCCAGATCCGCCAGCAGGACGCGCGCGCCCTCGCGCGCCAGCGCGGTCGCGATGCCCCGTCCGATCCCCGAGGCGGCGCCGGTCACCAGTGCCGTATCGCCCGCGAGCAGCCCGTTGGCCATGTCACAACTCCTCTGTCGCTCGCCGATTGCTCGCCGTTCGCCGTTCCCTGTATCGCCTGGCCCGATGGCCGTGTCGCGGATGCAGGATACCCCGGTCAGGGACGGCGGGGCGCTCGTCAAGCCGCGGGGGATCCACAAGCGACTTGGCGAGGTCCAAGCGCTGCGCGGCGTCGACGTCGCGGTCTACCCTGGCAAGATCCGCATCCTGGCCTCCGACCCGCGGCGAGGTGTTGCTGCGCGGCACGTCAGCGGCAGGACAGAAGGTGCGCGGCTGCCGAACGGCCTGGCGCTGGCGCCGACCGAGCTAGCTGCGCGCATCGCCTCAGCTCCGTCGCCTAGTCGCGCCCCGACCGTCCTTACCGGTCGCGCGACTAAGGCTTGCCACTGGAGGCGACCGCTCCTCCCCGGTGGCCACCCCAAGATGCCCCGCTTATGGTTGCTCGGCGACGGCGAATGCCTGCTCCCGCGCGACCACGGCGAGGCGCTTATCGCGAGTCCACAACCGCGCGGTGCCGACCAGGGCCACCGAAGCCAGCAGGTGAACGTCGACATAGCCAATACCCCGGCCCATCAGGTGGCGCTGTTCGATGAATTCCAGCGCCTCATCGTCAGTCGCGACCGGAGCTCGGGGAAGCTCTCGCACCAACATGAGAATCTCCGCGCGACGATGCAGGATGCCGCAGGCCAGCTCGCCGACGACGAAGGGGTGCATCAGCACCCGACCCGCTTCCAGGGCCGTGACCAGGGATGGGTCGCCCCGGCGCAAGTGGTCGAGCCAGACGGACGTGTCCACCAGGATCATGCAGGCTCGGCGCGTCGACGAGGGACCGGCCGGACGTCGGGTTCGCTGCTGCCGAGCCGAGCCAGTCGTCGAGCGCTCTCGCGCTCGATCAAGGCCTTGAGCCCTTCGCGGATCAGGGCCGTACGTTCTTTCAAGCCGGTAACCCGCTGGGCCTGTTCGAGCAGCGCCTCATCCAGGTTGATTGTCGTGCGCATGATCGTCACTCCCCGGTGAAGATGCACGCAGCATACATCATACGATGTCGAATTTGATGCTCGGCGGCGTCCCTAGACCCCTGGCGCCGCGAACCTACGCCCCAAATGGGTTCTCAAGCGATAGTCCCTGGATCTGCTGGCCGTGCTGCAAGTCCTCGCTGTACAGCCGAGTGCAGCCCGCGGCTAGGGCGGCCGCGACGATCAGCGCGTCAGAGAAGCTGTAGCGGTAGCGGTCTGAATGTCGATGGCGCGCTGGTACAACCCCTGCGATGGCATGACGCGCCAGAGCGGGACGAGCACCTCGTCCAGAAAACGCCGCGCGTCGTCCTGCGCGATGACCGTCCTGAGCTTGCGCGTCATCACGTTGAGCGTCTCCTGCACGACCTGGAAGCTGATGCTGCCTGAGCCGCTCTCGACTGCCCGGCGTATCAAAGCCTCCGCCGTGTGCCGTCTGGACGGGTCGTCCGCGTCTACCAGAGAGACGAAGATGTTGGAGTCGATGAAGTCACTGCCGCTCATTCATCTCGTCACGCGTGAACTTGCGTCCGCCCGAGCTTGCGTACCGCTGGATGTCGCAGATGACCGCCATGGCTCGCTCGGCCTGTTGCGTTCGCTGTGCGTAGTCGGCAAGCCAGCGTCGGAATTGGTCGTTGAGGGTGGTGTGTTCGGCACGGGCGCGGGACCGCGCCGCCTCAATCAGACGTTCGTCGGCGCTGAGAGTAATGTTCTTCACGCGCAAGGCCTCCGGATCGTGTACACGAATGTAGTGTGCACAGGTCTCGTGCGCCGCGCCAGTCGATTGGCCAGGATCACGCCTGCGCCTGGCGTTACCGGCGCACTGGCTCGAGCTGGGGCTCGCTGCCGCCAGGCCGCGCAAGACGCCCGGCGCTCGCGACGGGTTCGATCATGACATTGAGCTCTGCGTCGAAGCCTTTGTGAAGTCGCCCTCTATCTAGGAGACCTCGGTCAATTCGGTGGAGGCCCACGGCCGTAGACGCCGAGGTTGTTCACGCCGGGCGCCCAGGAGGTCTCCATCGAGACCTTCTTCTCCTTGGCGTCCTCGCGCCGGGCGACCTTGATCTCGACGACCAGGTGCACGCGATCCTCCTTGCCCGCGTCGGCAACCAGGCGGTCGAGCAGCCTTCAGTGCAACCCGTTGGTCCAGATCGCTCCGATGATCGGCAACCCGATGAACGTCCCGCGCACGTCAGATGCTCCGCCGCCTCGACGTCAGCGTGGCCAGGTCGCGCGGACCCACGTCGCGGATCGGTCGACCGTCTCGCATCGCCCCGGCCAGTTACGAGCGCGGGAAGCTGGGACCGGCCGGCGGAGGACGGCGGGCTACTTCTCGTGCAGCAGGCAGAACTCGTGGCCCTCGGGGTCGGTCATCACCCGCCAGGTCTTGATGTCCTCGACGTGACGGCCGCCGAGTGCGATCACGCGCTCGACGGCGGCATCCTGGTCCGGCGCGGTGATGTCGATGTGGAGGCGCACCTTGCCAACCTTCGGCTCCGGCACCTTCTGAAAGCCGAGACCCATGTCGTTCGGAAGCCGCTCCAGCTCGACGAACGAGTCCGTGCGATCAGCTACGCCGACGCCGAGCAGGCTCCCCCAGAAG
The DNA here is from genome assembly GCA_030447245.1 of Chloroflexota bacterium. GTDB lineage: Bacteria > Chloroflexota > UBA6077 > UBA6077 > JACCZL01 > JAUJPG01. The sequence continues at coordinate 63,285 of JAUJPG010000025.1, forward strand.
GCCGCCAGCCGCTCCGGATCGGCGCAGTCGAGGACGAGGTCCGTGAGCCGTCCAACCGCGCCACCCTCTCGCTTCTGCACGGACATGAGCCTTCCTCCATCTGGGCGCGGCTGCCTCAGCGCGCGAGCCCAGGCTGTTCGCGCGCAAACGCCGGCACCACCGCGGCAGTCTTGACCGCCAGTCTCGCTTCAGCCTTGTCCGCGGACTCTCCAGGATAACGGTACCTGACAGCATAGCGGTCCATCAGCACCACTTGACGGCGTTGCAGCTCGAAGCTCACGTGCACCTGAACGCACCGGTCCAGTAGCTCGATCAAGGTGTGCGTCCTCGGAACGCCGGCGCCGTGCTCCTGGGAAAAGTTTTCAGCTACTACTCCGCGGCCTGCTGGGCATGGAAGCAGGCCGCTCAGCAGTCTCACGCATACCCACCAGCGCGGCCGGGGGACGGAGCCTCTGAGGTGAACATGACCCGGCTATTGACAACCGCGACCGCGGAGACCGATATTCTAAGCAAGGCGCTGTGCAGCGCAGGGCAGATCGTGCCCGCGTGTCTCGCGGCGCATGCGAGGAGGCGATGATGCCCAGCCCTACCGACTCCGGCGCTGAGCGGCCGGCAATCACGCGGCGGCGATTTCTGAACGCGGCCGTTGGCACGACCGGACTTCTCTTGTTGAGCGCGTGCGGCGGAGCCACCCAGGCCCCGAGCCCGACCGCGGCGCCGAAGGCTGACGCCAAGCCAGCCGAGGCCGCCAAGCCAGCCGAGGCCGCCAAGCCGGCCGCGACCGCGCCGGCCGCCAAGGTGGCTGGCGCGCTTCCCAGTCTGAAGGGCACCAGGCTGTCGGTACTGCAGTGGCAGAGCTTCATTCCCGACGCCGACACGCTGTTCAAGGACCAGATCGGCCAGTTCCAGAATGAGACCGGAGCCCAGGTAGAGATCGAGTTCACCCAGGCGAATGACCTTCAACCGAAGATCGCCGCCGCCATCCAGAGCGGCTCGGGTCCCGATGTCATCCAGATGCAGTACAACTGGCCGCACATCTACCAGCAGTCGGTGGTCGACGTGTCGGACGTCGCCGAGGACGTCAAGCGGCAGACTGGCGACTTCTACCCGCAGCTCGAGTCAGCGAGCAAGGTCGACGGTAAGTACCTGGGCGTGCCGCACGACGCCGTGCCGAATGCGATGCACTGGCGCAAGTCGTGGTTCCAGGAAGCCGGCGCCAATGAGTTCCCGAAGACGTTCCAGGAGTTGTTCGAAGTCGGCAAAAAGCTCAAGGCCAACGGCCACCCGCTTGGTCAGGCGCTCGGCCAGAGCTTCGGCGACCCGCCCACCTGGGCGTAACCGCTACTCTGGGCGTACGGCGGTCAGGAGCTTGACCAGAGTGGCAAGGTCGTGATCAACTCGCCGCAGTCGATCGCCGCGGTTCAGGCGATGAAGGACGCCTGGAAAGACGCGTTCGACGAGACGGGCCTGGCCTGGGACGACACGTCGAACAACCGCGCTTTCCTGGCCGAGACGGTCTCCGCGACGCTCAATGGGGCAAGCGCCTGGTGGGTCGCCCGCAAGGACAATGCGCCCTTCTTCGACGACATCGGGCTGGACCTGATCCCGGGCGGACCGCAGGGCCAGTACCTGTTCGTCCTGAACAACACCTACGCGGTCATGCAGTACAGCAAGAACGTCGAGGCGGCGAAGGCGTTCGTCCGCTGGTCGATGTCCGACCCGATCTGGATGCCGTGGTTCGAGACCAGCGGCAGCTACTACGCTGGGGTCGGTCCCAAGCAGGACGACAACCCGCTCTGGGAAAAGTTCCCGCCGGTCACGCGCGTCTTCCGAGGTGCGGTGGCCAAGACCCGCACACCCGGTTTCGCGGGTCCGTACAGTCAGAAGGCCGGCCTCGCCCAGTCGAAGTACGTCATCGTCAACATGTTCGCGAAGGCGGTGCAAGGTGAGTCGGCGGAAGCCGCGGTCGCCGGTGCCGAGGTGGAGCTGCGGGAGGTCTATGCCTAGACTCGTTGCCTCGCTGATGGATCGGCGCTGCTCCGGGATGTTGTCGCCCCGAGCAGCACGAAGGCTGCCTGATCGTCAGCATCCCGTCCACACCCGCGTTAGCACCAGCGTCCGCTCCCGATCGCCAGCGTGTCGCCAGAGATAGCAACCAGGGTGCAAGGGATCTTCGACGAGGTCGCCCGCGGCGCCAGGCTCCCGCCGGAGGTCATCAACAAGATCCAGGGCGAGTAACGTCTCTTCCTCGGCCTCCCCCACTGGGAGACGCCGAGGAAGAGACGTTGAGGGTGGCGGGCGTCGCTACAGCCGGTCGGCCAGCTTGCGGGCGAGCCACTCCAGCAGCTTGCCGTTCGGGCTCCTGTCCTCGGCCTTCTCGGTGAACAGGTCCTCTCGGCCGTACAGGTACATCACCGCGACGTTGGCACCCCTGCGCATCACCACGCGGTAGTGCTGCCAGATCGTGTTGTACTCCCAGTACGCGCCGATGGCCTGCGTCTCCTCGGCGACGTTGAACGGCAGGAGCTTGTCGTTCAGCCCGCTTATTCGCGTCTCGCTTGATTTCTCCGGGAAGTCCTTGATCCCAGCCTGCTCCTTGAAGAGCGCCTTGGCCGCCTCGACGTCCCTGGCGACCCAGGCCCTGGTTTCGATCATGTTCGGTCCGAGCTTGCTCGCTGCGATGTCGAGGTCGCGCTCGAAGCGGCTCCGCGCCCAACGGCCGCGGCCGTCCTCGCCCTGCTCGGCGGCGAACTGGGTCGCCTCCTTGCCAGCATCCTCCAGGGTGAACACGATCGCGGTCGGATGGGCGACGGCGCTCAGCGCGTCTGCCGCCGGCGGGGCGGCCGGCGGGCCAGCCGGCTGGCTGGCCCGCTTCTGGATGCAGTCCCAGTCTTTGGCATTGGCCTCGTCGGCGCAGTCGATCGCCTGCGCCTGGACTGGGCCGGTCGACAGGGTTGGAGCGGTCGCCACGCCGATGGTGAGCAGGCTCAGCGCCGCCACTCGACGGGCCAGCGGCAAGCACGCATGGATCGACATCGTCATGAGAAGAAGTTCTCCTAATCTTGCCGCGTGGCTGGACCGGACAACGCCGGCGCGCCCCGAAGCAGCGCGGAGGCTATCAGTCGCCACCGGTGCGCGTCAAGCTCTGACGAGCTGTTCTCGCAGCGCCCGGTGGAGGACCTTGCCGGTCGCGGTGCGCGGTATTCGGGCTTCGTCGATGAACGAAATCACCCTCGACCCATACGATGTCTTCCAGGTCGTGGGCGTTCGCGAGCGAACGGTGCTGAGGGACGAGCCTCCAGAGTGGGGCAACGTTGATGATGACCCCGTCGTTCAGGTCCGGTCCGCGGAGCGGTGCGACGCTGGCCACCTTCTCGCGGAAGGCACGCAACTCCGCGACGAACGCCTCCTGCTCGGCAGTCGCGCGACGCTGGCCGACGCCCGGGGTCGGCCCAGCATCCTTCGCCACTGGTAGGCGTCGGTCTGCTCGGGTGATCCTGTCGCCAAGAGTAGGGCGCCCACCGAGCGTCGTCGCCGTGGGCCAGTGGTTAGCGCAGGCCGACCCGCGGCAGAGCTGCCGACGGAGAAGGCGGGCGCCCGGGCCCGCCGCTCGCCGAAACGAAGGTCGGTCAACCGAGCCTGGACGGTGCCTGACGGTCAGAGCGCGGTTAGAGCACGAGCCGGTACCCGAGGGCCTCGCTACAAGTTTCCAGGAAGGCCCGCAGCGTCTCGTCGGCGAGCGCCCGGTGGAAAGATGGTAGGCTTGGCAGCACCTCTTCGGCGCGCTCGAAGAGCGCAATGCACGGAGCGTTGCCGTCCATCGAAGAGCCGTACCAGAGGCCGGCCGCGGCCGGGTATGCCTCGTAGATCGCGCCGGACCAACGCCGTGCCACCGGCCGGGGTCCGCTGTTGATCGCCGTCGAGGCGCCGGCGCGGGTCGGCCAGAGCTCGGTCAGGTCGAGCAGACGGACGTCCATTGCCAGCCTGAAGCCGACCAGCCACGGCTCGTCACGACGGGCGTTGATCGTCCGTCCCGCCTGGAAGACCTCCGCCAGCGGCGTCCGGGGGTGGCTGGCCGCGTAAAGCATCCCGCGGTTCTGGACGTGTGGCGGCGGCTCGTGGTGGTCAAAGCGGGCGTTCGTCGGGCCGTAGTGGCGGAACCGATTCCAGGTGCCTGGGTGCGGGCCGCCGCGGAAGTACACACGGAAGAGAGCCGTCCCCACCGGAACGACCCTCCAGGCCGGTGGGACGCGCGCCAGCTCTCGGGCGCGCGGCGGCCGGGGCAGCTTAGGCAACCCCGCGCAGCTCCTCCGCCAGGGCTACAACGGTCCGCGGATCACCCCCGGCCAGCAGCCAGGCACGCGGCGCCACCGGCCATCCCTCTGCGTCCTCCAGGTCCACGTGCGGCAGGGTGAACCAGCGCGCCACCTCGACCGGGTGCGCCCCCGCCCAGTGCGGGGCCACCCGGTGCAAGCCCGGGACCAGCGCGCGGCCGACGTCGTCGAGCTGGAACAGCGGGATCCGCCAGGCCTTGCCATCCTTGATGCCGTACAGCGTCTGCCGCGCCAGCCGCTGGCGGACGCGGCTCGCGTCGACCCCGAGGCGGACTGCCAGCTCGGCGACCGTCAGGGCGGTCGCCAGCAGTGCCGCGTAGTCGGCCGCCGTCAGTGCCAGCGGCGAGGCGGCGCCGCGGTCTCGGGGCGCCAGCTCGGCCGGATCGACCCCCGCCTCTTCCAGGAAGCGGAGCTCGTCTTCGGCCAGCTCGCGACGCGCGTCCGTCGGCGGGCGGGCCGGAAGCGCCCGCTCGACCGCCTCCATGACAAGGCGCTGGAAGTCGGCCGGCTCGACGCTCAGGCCAGCCCGCCGGAATGGGGCGACATCGAGGCCCACGTCCGCTCCTCCCGCCCAGAGCATATCACGAATGATCCTACCGTGACCCTCCGCGAGCCACGGGGTAGGAGCCGCGCTGCGTCAATGCATCCCAGAGCTCGGCCGAGTGACTCGCCGTGCTGCCCCAGCGTGGCGAGCGCCACCGCGCCAAAGGCGTCGCGGACGAGGCACTACTGGACGCTTCGGGCCCCGGACTGCGTCGCCTGCGCCGTCCAGAAAGTCCGCAAGGTACCTCAGGCGCTCCCTCGACTCGAACACGGCTCGGGGATCATGGCAACTATCGGGAGGAGGGCTAGCGGGCGGCGCGGAGGCTGCCAGCCGCCATCGGCGCGCGTCAAGGTCTGACGAGCTGTTCTCGCAGCGCCCGGTGGAGGACCTTGCCGGTCGCGGTGCGTGGCATCCGGGCTTCGTCGATGAACGAAATCGAGCGCGGGCGTTTGTAGCCGGCGGTCCGATTTCTGCACCAATCGGCGATCTCTGCTTCTGTTGCCGTGCGGCCCGGATGCAACACGATCACCGCGTGGACCCGTTCGCCCCAGGTGTCGTCCGGCAGGCCGATGACCGCCACGTCCTTGACCGCGGGATGGGCGCTGAGCAGGCTCTCGAGCTCGGACGGATAGACGTTCTCGCCACCGCTGATGATCATGTTGCTCTTGCGATCGGCGAGGAAGTAGTAGCCATCCTCGTCGCGGCGCGCCATGTCGCCCACCGTGCACCAGTCGCCGCGAAACGCCTCGGCCGTCTTCTCGGGGTCCTTCCAGTAACCGTCGAAGGCGTAGGGCGTGCGCGAGAACAGCTCGCCCACCTCCCCGTCCGGTACCTCGCGGCCAGCGGCGTCCAGCAGCTTGATTGCGCCCGAGCCCGTCCATTCGCGGCCGACCGAGCCGAGCTTCGTGAGCTGCTCGTCGGGACGCAGCAGTGTGACCCAACCGGCCTCGGTCGAGCCGTACAGCTCGAACAGCTCCGAGTTGGCGAAGTGCTCCATGATCGCGAGCTTGGTTTCGCGGCGCGCGGGCGCGGAGGAGATCAGCAGCTTGCTCACGCTGCTGACGTCGTACCGCCGCTTGGTGGCCTCCGGCAGTCCGAGCGTCATGATGTAGTGTGTCGGCACGAGCGAGGTGAAGGTGATCCTCTCGCCGGCCAGCGTGCGCAGCAGGTGTTCCGGATCGAAGCTCTTGCGGTCGTCCACCACGCAGGTCGCGCCGCGATAGGTGAAGCTGAATGAGAAGTACAGCGAGTTTGCGTGGCACATCGGCATGACCAGCAGCGCGGTGTCGTCGCGCGTGAAGCCCATGTCGAGTGCGGTGATCAAGGAGATGAGCGCGCTGCCGGCGTGGCCGCGGATGGCCCCTTTGGGCGCGCCGGTGGTGCCCGAGGTGTACATCAGGGCCCAGGTCTCGTCGGGTCGGACCACGACCTCAGGATCCAGGGCGGACCCTTGCTCGATGATCGACTCGTAGGACGTCCAGCCCGCTGGTGCGTGACTCGCGCCGAAGTGGATGAAGCGCTGGCGGGGAATGTCAAGCTGGTCGCGGACAGGCTCCAGCCGTTCGACCAGGTCGTCCTGGACCATGAAGGCCCTCGCCTCGCAGTGCTGTGCGATGTACTGGATCTCGGGGCCGACGAGGCGGAAGTTGATCGGCACCGCCACCAGCCCCCCGCGCGCGAGTGCGACGTAGATCTCCAGCCACTCGACGCAGTTGTACGCCAGTACCGCGACCCGGTCGCCTTGCCGCAAGCCGAGCCCGTGGAAGGCGTTGGCGAGGCGGTTCGCGCGCTCGTGCCACTGCCGAAAACTGAGCGCACGCCGCGAGTCCCGCGCGCCGACCTTCTCTGCTTGCAGCCGCGCCTGGGCCGCTACGACGTCGGCTACGGTGAGAAGCCGATTCATCGACAACCCCCTGGCAGCTCGCGCGCTGGATACATCGCGAGGCTACGCGGCTCCCAGGGGTCTACCCCGCGCGTGGCATGGAGCGCGCATCCGCCGCCCCTGGAGAATGCGTCAAGCTCTCGGGTCACGAATGGCATCGTAGCACGGGCCGCTCACTCGATCGTTTCGGCGCCGGCGCGGCCCGACGTGATGCCCAGGGTGGAGCGTGGGCCGCTGCCTGGAACCCGCACCCAGGACCCCCGGGCGCTGCTACACGGCCCCTGCTACACTTGGCATGGCCACCCCGGATGCCCCATCTTGCCGCTGCTCGCAAGCTGCGCGCCTGACCGCCAAGTCGAAGCCTCGCGGGCGCCGATCGACGGTCCGAGCCCAGAGTGTGTTGGCCTCATCACCCATGTCGCCGGGGCCTGCGTCGAGATCGCTGACCTCTTCGCCCGGCTGGGCGGGCGGAAGGCTGGAGGATTGTTATGACGGCCGTGAACTCTCCCGACGGCGCCCAGACCCTGGCCGCGCTGATTGCCGATCTTCTCGAAGCTCGCGGGGTCGACCGCGTGTTCGGCCTGCAGGGCGGGCACATCCAGCCGATCTGGGACCACGTCGCCCAGCGCGGGCTGCGTATCGTCGACGTGCGCGATGAGGGCGCTGCCGTGCACATGGCCCAGGCGCACGCCGAGCTGACCGGCGGCTTCGGGGTGGCGATGGCCACGGCGGGCCCGGGGGTGACCAACACGGTGACGGCGATCGCCAACGCCCACATCGCCCGCACCCCGCTGCTCCTGATCGGCGGCTGCCCGCCGCGCCCCCAGGTGAACATGGGGCCGCTGCAAGACATCCCGCACGTCGAGATCCTGCGTCCGATCACACGCCAGGCGCGCACCGTGCGCGTGGCCGAGCAGGGCCTGTGCGAGCTGGACGAGGCGATCGCGCGCGCCATGGGAGACGGCGGTGAGCCGGGCCCGGTCTACCTGGAGTTCCCGACCGAAGTCCTGCGTGAGACGGTGCCGCCCGCCTTGGTGCTCGAGGAGCATCTGCGGCCGAAGCCACCGCGCCTGCTTGCGCCCGACCCGGCCGGCGTGCTGGCGGCCGTTGAGCTGCTCTGGACCGCGCAGCGGCCGCTGGTGATCACTGGCCGCGGCGCACGCGGCGCGGGCCAGGAGCTGGTCCGCCTGCTGGACCGGCTGGGCGCGGTCTATCTGGACACTCAGGAGAGCCGCGGTCTCATTCCGGACGATCACCCGTCGGTCGTCGGTGCGATGCGCGGAGCGGTCATGCAGCAGGCCGATCTTGTCCTCGTCATCGGACGCAAGCTCGATTACCAGCTCGGCTACGGCTCGCCTGCCGTGTTCCCGCGGGCCACGTTCCTACGCATATCGGACAACGCGCTCGAGCTGATCGACAATCGCCGCGGAGCGGTGGAGCTGCTGGCGACGCCGGCGCAGGCCCTCACGGCGATCCTCGAAGCGGGTGGAGGTCGCGCGGCCGCCGCCGATGTCGACTGGGCCAGGAGCATGCGCCAGCAGCACGTGGCGCGCGTCGCCCGATACGCGGCCGGCATGGCGAATGCGCCGTCTGGGCGCGACGGGCGGATGCACCCGAACCGGATCTTCGCCGCCCTCGAGCAGGTGTTGAAGCCGGATGCGATCCGCATCGCCGACGGCGGCGACATCCTGAGCTTCGCCCGGGTTGCTTTTGGGGGCGGCACCTATCTTGATTCCGGTGCCGTGGGTTGCCTCGGCGTGGGTGTCCCGTTCGCGATCGCGGCGGCTCTGGCGTTTCCGAATCGGCAAGTCGTCTCGGTCAACGGCGACGGCGCCTTCGGCATCAACGCCATGGAGGTCGACACCGCGATTCGCCACGGCGCCAGAGCGGTGTTCGTTATCTCCAACAACGCGGCCTGGAACATCGAGCGCTACGACCAGGAAGTGAACTACGGCGGGCGCGTGGTCGGGACCGAATTGCGCTGGTCCGAGTACGCCGCCATCGCGCGGGGGCTCGGCGCCCACGGCGAGCGAGTCGAAAATCCGGAGGATCTGCCGGCCGCCCTCGAGCGCGCCTTCGCCAACGCGCCGGCCCTAGTCGACGTCCTGGTGAGCCGCGACGCCGTCTCGTCGGACGCCAACAAGGGGCTGGGCTTCGTGCCGGAGTATCAGCCGCTGACTGCCTGGGACGAGGCCGAGCGCGCCCGCCGCGGCCTGCCGGTGCAGGTCTGATCCGAGGTCGCCTCCACCGGTCGCGTCGGCCCCCGGGTCGACCACCCTGGTCGACACCGCGGCCAGATCCCGCTCCTGTTCAGACGCGGGCGCACGAGCTCAGGCGATGATGCGCGAAGGGTGGCGCTCGGTGATCGCGAGCAGATCGCCTTCGAGGCGATCTGACTCCGGTGTCTCGACGATCCGTCCCAGCTCCTCGCCGGAGTCGGCGTCGCGGACGATAAACGTCGGGATCTTCGACACGTGCAGCTTCGCACGGGTCTCGGCGTCGTCGCCGCGCAGCTCCGCCGTCCAGCCTGGCAGGCGCTCGAGGATCCTGGCGAAGCGCGGCACCTCGCGTCGGCAGTCTTCGCTCCACGCGGCCGAGACGACGACCAGCTGCGCCGTCGGTCGGAGCGCGGCCACCCGTTTCAACAGCTCCGGGTGTGGCTGATACCCGTCGTAGGTCGACCCGCCGCCCAGCTCGTCCCTGGCGTAGATCAGGATGTTCGCGTGGTCCTTCATGCGCTCACCGTCCCCCCTCATGCGTCCTGCTTGACCGACTCGCGTGCCGCCCGCGCTGACTTCCCGATCCGATCGGGAGGGTCACTCGTACGCGTGGCGAATCTTGCCGGCCGACATCACCGGGAGTCCGTACGCCTCGCCGCTCAGTCCGCCCGGTTGCCGGCTGCCGTGTGCCCGCCGCCTCCGTCGTCGTTCCAGGCATCCAGGTGGTAGCTGGTTCGCGGCTCCGCCTGGGCGGAGCCACTCGGGAAGCGGCGCAGCTCGGCCACCTCGTCCGGCGCCGCGAGCTCGCGCGGTTCGACATCCAGGACGCTGGCAATTGCCCGGACGGTGCGCGTGGCAGGCGCCGTTGCGCCTGATTCGAGTCGCGTGAGGGTCACGGCGTGCAGGCCGGCCCGGCGCGCGAGCTCCCCTTGCGACAGGAAGCGTTCGAGCCGGAGCCGCCGCAGATTCTCGGCGAACGGCATCATCCCTCCACAGCTTTCCACACCGTGGAGGATGATAGCATGATGCTAGTTGTATGACAACAGGAAGTCGACAAGATGCTATGACCGTGCTATTATGAAGTATCCCGAACGCAAAGGACCCAGCGCGGCTGCACCCGGGTCGGCAGCCCCTGGCGACCGGATGCAGGACGGGGACGGAGCGGGACGCACCTGGTGCAGGAAACCAGCGGCAAGAGACCTGACAATGTCCGGATCAGGTGGAGAGAAGATGGAAGGATGGGCCTGGTTGGGGCAGGGTATCTGGCAGGCGCCCCTCGTCCTGCTGGTGATGATCGTGGTGGCGCTTGTCGTGTTCAGCCGGGTGACGAACACCTCGGACCCGAAGATGCCGAATGCCCCGGATGCCGAGGAGTGACTCCAGTCGCGCGAGGGTTCCTGGCAATGGCGTAACGGTAGCAATGCGCGGCAAACGAGGCCCACGACGTGGTGCCTCCCCCGCCAGTCTCGCCGAGTGACCCCGAGAAGGGGTCTTCGCCGAGAGGAGAAAGGTCAGATCTCATGTTTGGTTTCGGCCGTAAGTCCAGTCAGCGGAGCCCGTCCGCGGCAATCTTCCGTGCCCTCGAGTCGGATGGCTTGCCGCCCGGGGTAGACAGCGCCTCCACGCTCGGCGTCGTCGAGTCGCGCGGAAAGTACTCGGGGCGCCGAGTGACCTACATCCGGGTCTTCGATCCGGCGGCGGCCGCCGAGCGTGAGCTAGAGGTCCGCGCCTTCGAGGACCTCGACGGCCACCCTGACCTGGTGCTGCGCGCGGGGCATGTCGAGAAGGATGGCACGGTGGTCATCACCTGGCGGGCGCCAGCGCTGGACGCCGCGACCCCGGTCCGGGAGCGCGCGGACCGCGCCGACCACGCGGGCGATGAGCGATTCGTCTTCCAGGAGCGCTTCGCCTCCCCACTCGAGGAGCGCTGATAGAGGCGCAGAGAGAGACGGGACCGTCACCAGCGTGGCCTTGGCCCACGGGCTACCTGCTGCTCGACCTCGCGCTTGACAGCCACCCGGCCCACATAATTAGCGGCAAGTCGTCGGAGCTGATTGGCGGCGGTGTCGTCGCTGGCATCGCCTTGTTTGCCTCAAAGACATGGGGCCAGCTGCCCAACGCTTTGGCGCGGGCAATGTTGGGCCGGAGCTGACCACGGGCGACCCGATCGGCTCGCCCGACGACCGTCAGCCCTAGTAGTGCGCCAAGCTGAAGCTGACGAGAGCCCGATCCACTGACAAGACGAAGACCAACGTGAAACCTACATGCTTCCGTTGCTGAACCATGTAGATCTCAGCGTAGCTTTGGTGTAGTCATCCCGAGCGGAGCGAGGGATCTCATGCTGACCTTACAGGAAGCATGAGATCCCTCGTCTTCACCGTGGAGTTGTACTAGGTGCTGTGCGACGAGATGCATCGGGCGATCGGGGCCGGGACCTGGTGGCCGGGATGTCATCCAGGCCGTCGTCATCCAATGGACCGGAGAGAGTCAAGGCCATGTTGAAAGTCCGCATCTGCAACGCCGCCGGCGACGTCATCGCCGAGGGAACGTGCTCGGACTCGGGGTTCTTCCCGCCCGCGGTCGCCGGCATCTACAACAACGCGCTCGATCTCGAGCCAGCGCGAAGCCTCCGAAGCTGCGACACCTCGCCCGACTCCGGCGACTATCCCGAAGGCACCCGACGCGCGAGATTCGGGTACGTCCAGCCGCGCCGTCTCGGAGGTGACCTGATCCTCGACGACGAGGTGATCTTGCACGTCGAACGGTTGTGATCCTTCTGACCGCCCTCGACCCGCTCGCGGAGGATTGAGCTCCACCGATGCTCTGCACGCGGGCTCTGTCGCCGAGCGCGGAGCCCCCGGGCACTGGCGCCCCGGGAGTGCACGGTCAAACTAGCCTTTGCTAAGATACCGACCGCGCGCGACCGCCGAGCCTCGCCGAGCACAACGTCGGGAGAGCGCCACCGTGACCAGCGAAGCTCAGCGCGGCAACCGCCGCCATTTCCGGTAGCGGGTCACCGCGGCTTTCGCGGCCCTGGACGCCGGAGGAGTAACTGCCGCCCCGGCCGCCCCAGCCGGCGGCCCGGCGAAGCCGACGGTTCCAGGCCGCCGCGAGCCCGGCCGTCGCGCCTGCCCGGCGTACTGAGCGAAAGGACCTCCGCCCATGCCTGAGCTGCTCGGGCGTCACAAGCCGATCGTCGGCATGGTCCACCTGGCCCCGCTGCCCGGTACGCCGTTCGACGAGGCGCTGACCAACGCCCAGATCCTCGACCGCGCCCGGCGTGACCTGGACGTCTTGCTCGAAGCCGGGTTCGACGCCGTCTCGATCTCGAACGAGTCGGACCGCCCGTACGTCACCGACATTCCGCGCGAGACGATTGCCCTGTTCACCTTCCTGGTGACCCGCCTGACCCAGGACCTGCCGGTCCCGTTCGGGTGCGGGATGCTGATCGACCCCCGGGCAAGCCTGGCGGTCGCGCGCGCCGTCGGGGCGACCTTCATCCGGCTCAGCTTCGGGACGATGGTCGGCACCTTCGGGCCGGTCGTCGAGTCGCCTGGCGAGGTCCTGCGCTACCGGCGACAGATTGACGCCCAGGACGTCAAGCTGTTCCTGAACCTCTCACCGCACTTTGCGACCAGCCTCGATACGCGCCCGATCGCCGAGATCGCCCGCACCGCCTACGCCTCGTCCGAGCCCGACGCGATCCAGGTGCACGGGGCCGGCGCGGGCGGGCTGCCGGAGCTCGACGCCGTCCGCCAGGTCAAGGGCGCCGTACCCGAGGTCCCGGTCATCGTCGCCAGCGGCGTCACCCCCGCCACGTTGCCGGACGTGCTCGCCGTCGGCGATGGCGTAATCGTCGGCACGACCCTCAAAGAAGACGGCAAGATCTGGAACCCGATCGATCCGGCCCGCGCCCGCGCCTTCATGCGCCGCGCCCGCGAGCTGCGCGGCAACTGATCGCGGTGTTCGCGATTCCTGTCGCCTCCACGCAGCCGTGGCACACCGGCTAGGCAACGAGCTGTCCGACCGAGGGTGGAGAGGGGCCCAATGCTGTCCACTGACGCCAGCGTGAGCTCAGGCGGCCTCGTAGCGGACGCGGACGGTGGCCATGCCGCGGACGGCGGCGACGCGGCCGGCCTCGTCTTCAACCGCCGCCTGCGCGGCCGCGGACAGCGCATCGAACGGGCTGACCGTCACCTGGAGCCCCGCCTTACCCGCGAGCCGCGCCCGACACAGACCGACGATCTCCCCGTTCGCCAGCACCGCGCCCGGCCCGCTCAGCATCCGCCACAATGCCGCCCGGCGGGCCCTGTCGGGCAGCAGCAGCCCCCGATCGCGGGCCTGCAGGTATGGGTCCAGGGGCGGCAGCAGGCGCACCATGCGCGGTGGCGGCGCCTCGCGCAGGGCCGCCAGCCGCGTCTCCGGTAGCCAGGCCCGCCGACCATCCACCAGCACCTCCGCTAGGTCGTCTGGCCAGACCGTTAGCAGCTCCTTCCGCGTCGTGCCCAGGTAGCCGGCTACGTCGTCCGGTGTTGCCGGTCCGAGCAGATGCAGGTACGCCGAGACCAGCCGCGCGGTGCCCATTGACCTGGTAGGCACACCAGGCCAGCCTTCGATCGGGGCGAGCGTGGTCGGGGATCGCTCGTACTCCAGCCGCATCCCGCCTGCCAGCGCGGCCTGCGGGAACAGCGAGCCGGAGATGTGCCGCGCCTGACAGGGGTCGCACCACTGAGTCAGCGACTCGGGTATCCGCTCAGTCACCGCGCCGCTCACCTGCCCCTTAGTCATCGGTTCGGTGACGACGGCGCGCATCGCCTCGGCGGTCATGGTGAACGCGGCCAGCCCGGGCACGCCCGCCGCCTTCAGCCTGTTCCCCGTCCCGGCGAGCCGTGCGAGCGCATCCGCATCGCTCAGCGGCCAGAGCGCGGCGGCGAGGGCGGGCAGGTCGGTCGACCGATGCAGGTGTGGCGCGCCACGAACCGTCCACGCCAGCGTGAGCGTCCCACCCTCGCCAACGCGCCCGTCGAGCTCGGGTGCCAGACGGGCAGCAAGCGCCAGCCGGGCCGAGCCAGTCGAGGTGTCCTGCACGCCGATGTCGAGCACGGCAAGCTCAGATACGCTTTGGGCGGCACGGTCCAGCCCCTGGGCGGCCACCCGGTACGCGAGGACCTGCTCGCGCGTGACGTCAAAGACCATCGTCAAGCTCTACTCGAGTTGTCATGTACACCAAGAAGCGCATCCGGCTCGCTTCTCACCGGCGAGGCGGGCTGCTCTGCTACCGGGGCTATTATCGCCTGAGGGGGAAATGCGTTCCTGAGCGGGCGTATTCGGGAGGTGGCGTGGCGGTCGATGGCGCGCGGGACACCTACGAGCAGGCGGTCGGCTTCTTCATTGCGACCGCTTCACTCGTCGGCGCCGAACAGTGGGAGCAGCCCGGGCTGGGACAGTGGTCGGTCCGCGACCTGGTCGGCCACACCAGCCGCGCCTTGCTCACCGTCGAAACCTACCTGGACCGCCCGGCCGGCCGGGTGGAGGTCGGCTCCCCGGTCGAGTACTTCGTCAAGGCGCTCGCGTCCATCGGCGATCCTGAGCAGGTCGCGCGGCGCGGGCGCGAGGCCGGCGCCGCGCTCGGAGCCGACCCGCTGAGCGCCCTTCAAGAGATCGCCGATCGCGTGCTCGGCCTGGTCTCGCACGTCGGCCACGGACAGCTCGTCGAGACACCCGTCGGAGGAATGCCCCTGAGCGCGTACCTGCCGACGCGCACGTTCGAGCTGGTGGTGCACACGCTCGACCTCGCTGCCGCGATCAACGCTCCGGGCGCGCCGCCGACCGAGCCACTGGCCGCCAGCCTCGAGCTGGCGGCCGGCCTGGCCGTCCACTCCGGCCGGGGAGTCGAGGTCTTACTCGCCCTGACCGGTCGCCAAACGCTCCCCGCGGGCTTCAGTCTCGTTTAGCCACGCCAGGATACAGGCCTGCCCAGCTGCTGGCCACGCGGCTGCTCCTGCACACGCGCGGGCGGATGGCCGAGACCGCTGGCGACGGTCTATCGAGCGCCCGGTTCCGTCAAAGGCAACTTCTGTACAAGACGCCGGCCTACCCGCACCGGTATCCTCTGTCCGCGCTCCATGGGCGGCCGCCTTCCAGGAGAGGACCCATCGCCATGCTTGACCACGCACCCAGCATCTACCCTGCTCTCCGCTACCGGGACGCGTCCACGGCCATCGAGTGGCTCGTCCGTGCCTTCGGCTTCGAGAAGCTGTTCGCGGTGCCGGGGCCTGACGGGACTATTGCGCACGCCGAGCTGCGCTTCGGAACCGGCGTGATCATGCTGGGCTCGGCCAAACCCGAGCAAGGCTGGAAGAGCCCCCGCGATCTCGAAGGTGTCAGTCAGACGCTGTACGTCCACGTCGCCGACCTGGACGCGCATTACGAGCAGGCGAAGGCGGCCGGTGCCGAAGTCATCGACGCCCCTCACGACACCGACTACGGCTCCCGCGAGTACGGCGCCAGGGATCTCGAAGGCCACCACTGGAGCTTCGGCACCTACCGCCCTGCGACCGATGGCTGACGGCGAAGTGACGCCTCACCAGCCGCTGGATCGGCTGCGCGAGATCTGCCTGGCCCTCCCAGACGCCGCCGAGAAGGAGACCTGGGGCGACCCCACCTTCCGGGTGCGCGACAAGATCTTTGCCATGCTCAAGGTCGGCGACGGCCGGATCTCGATCTGGTGCAAGGCCCCGCCCGGAGCCCAGGCTATCCTGGTAGGCTCCGACCCCGAGCGGTTCTTTGTGCCCCCGTACGTCGGTCACAACGGCTGGATCGGCGTTCGCCTCGACGTCGAGATCGATCAGGATGACCTGGCGGGCATCGTCGAGGAGAGCTATCGCATGACGGCCCCGAAGCGACTCTCGGCGCTGCTCGACCAGGAAGAACCGCCCTACCCTCGATCCACCTCAGGTTGACGCTGGGTCGGGATGCCGGCGCTGGCTCCGTGACGCGCCGGGAGCCCGCCAGATCAGGTCGGAAGCACCTCCACCACCCGCATCGCGCCGCGGGTTGCCACGATCCTCGCGATGCGCAGGCCGGCCGCTTCGAGGAGCGTACGGAACTCCGCTTCGGTCCGTTCCTGCCCGCCCGTATTGACGAGCATGTTCAGGTCGCTGGCCACGACGATGGTGTCGAACCGCGACGATCCCAGGCGCTCCGGCGCCAGCGGCTCGACGACGAGGAGTCGGGCACGCTTGCCCATCGCGGCGCGGCAGTTTCGGAGGATCGCGAGGCTCCGCTCGTCGTCCCAGTCGTGGATCACGCTTTTCAAGAGGTAGCCGTCGGCGCCCACCGGCACCACGTCGAAGACTTCGTCGGCCACAAACTCCGCGCGGTCGTCGAGCCCCGCCTCCTCGATCAGCCGTTCGGCGCCAGCCTGGCAATGCGGTCGGTCCAGCACCACGCCGCGCATAATCGGATGGGCCGCCAGGATGGCCGCGACGAGCGTGCCGTAGCCGCCGCCCAGGTCGACGATCGTTTCGAGTCCGGCGTAGTCGTATGCCGCAACCACCGCGCGCGCGGCCCTGGTCGTCAGCTCGAGCATGGCCTGGTTGAAGATCGCCGCTCCTTCGGGATCGTCCTGCATCAACTCGAAGACGTCCGCACCCTCCAGCTTCCAGGCATGCTCGCCCGTCCGCACACAGTCCGCCAGGCGCCCGCGCGCGCGCCACACGCCGGGGCTGCCCATCAGCAGCGCCCAGGAGCGGACTGAGTCGGACGAGTCCGAGCGGAGACAATCCCCGAGCGACGTCAACTCGAACGCGCCGTCCGCGGTCTCGGCGCACAGCTCCAGCAGGACGAGTCCGCGCAGCAGACGGTGGACCGCCGCGGGATGCGCCGCGATGGCCCGCGCCAGCTCGTCGCTGCGCATGGCGCCGGTGGCCAGCACGTCGGGGATGCGAAGCGTGGCCGCCGCGTAGATCGCTCGCGGTACCCACAGGCTCATGATCATCTCGGACAGCCTGAACGAAAGCGGCATCTCCCCCGACGTCCGACCAGTCACCTGTCGCTGCCCCCCACGGCGCCACCGGTCGGCGCCCACACGCCTGACGATACTTTGTCAACGCGGCGGAGTCTTGGAAGAAAGTCGTCCGTCCGTCTCGAGCCGCGAGCACCCCGACATGGCGCGCGACGGGCTTCCGCTCGAGGAGATGCTCCGCTCGCGCTCAGAACGCCGGCTCGACGGCGGTGATGCTGCCTGGATAGCGGGCGGCGAGGAACTCGCGCGGTGTGAGGCCGCTCAGGTCGCGGAACTCCGTGGTCATGTGCCGCTGGTCGTAGTAGCCGGCCACGAGCGCCACGCCGGCGAGCGATCCCGCCCCCTGGTGCAGCATGCCGACCACGTGACGGAAACGGACGATGCGGGCGTAGCGCTTCGGGGCGTCTACACCAAAGCTACGCTGAGATCTACATGGTTCAGCAACGGAAGCATGTAGGTTTCACGTTGGCCTTCGTGTAGGTCTTGCCTTAGCCCGCTGGCCTGAGCCCTCAGCAGCCGGAGTCCTCGTTGACGGCGTTGTCGCCGCCGAAGGGGCGCACCCAGCCTCTGAGGCCGGCCCGGCGCGGAGCGGCCCCGGCCAGTCGGCCCCGGCCGCGCAGCTCCATCGCATGCGCCCAGGCAAACTGGCCGGTCAGAATCAGGATCGCCGAGCTCAGGTACACCCAGGCCAACAGCGCCACCACCCCGCCGAGCGGTCCAAAGACGCGGGCGTAGACACTCTCGCCAGCGATCGACCAACCGAAGGCGTGGCGAGCCGCCTCCCACAGCAGCGCGCCGAACAGCGCCGGGACCAGCACCTCGCGCCGGCTCAGCCGCGCGCGCGGGACGACGATCAGGATGACCGCGAAGTAGAGCGTCGCCATCAGCAACGGGGCCAGCCCGCCGAGCAACCAGCGCGCCGTCGTCGAGGTCGCCGAGCCGGTCGCGAGCTGGATGACGTCGATGAGCAGCTCGAACGCCCACGCTCCCCAGAGCAGCCCGACGACCGCGGCGAGCAACACCGGCCCCACCAGGAACGTTCGACGGAACGGCTCGATGCCCTCGGTATTCAGCGTGACGTTCAGGCTGAACGCCAGCGCCCGCGTGAATGCCACCATCGCGCCGACTCCGGTGAGCACCGCCAGGCCGGCAACCGGCCTCGAGGTCTGGACGACGTCAGCGGCGATGGCACTGAGGTCGCCAACGCCTGCTGGCAGAAATCGCTGGAGCAGCATCGACACCGCCTGACGGGCGGCGTCCTCGCCGAACAGCGCGCTCCCGAGGAGGAGCGTCAGCAGCAGGACCGGTCCGCCGGCCAGGATGGAGTAGTAGGACAAGGCCGCGGCCATCCGGCCGCCAGCCTGCTGGGCAAAGGCGACGACGGTGTTGCGCAGGACCCGCGCCCAGCCGCCGCCCTGCTGGAGCTGGAGATCGGCTTCGGCGGCATTGCGGGTGACGAGCCGCACCGCCTCGAGGGCTTCAGCTTCGATGGCTTCGAGGACCGGCAGTGCGTCCGGTCTATCCTCGGGCAGGTCGGACTCAAGGGGGATAGTGCCGTCCGGTGGTACGTCGTCAGGCGTCCGGATCACAGTGGCCACATCCATCGAGACTGCACGATGCGTACCCGGAAGCGATGCTCTGGACTGCCACGACTGCGCCGCCGTCGGGCTGGAGACGGGCAGCGACGCCCGCGTCCGGCCCGAGGCGCTATCATGCGGTCGACACCAGGGAGGACGCTCATGCTGTTCGGCGTGACCATGTTCCCCACAGACTACTCGATCGGGGTGGTCGAGCTCGGGCGGGCAACCGAGGAGCACGGCTTCGAGTCGCTATTCGTCCCGGAGCACACCCACATCCCAACCAGTCGGCGCAGTCCCTGGCCGGGCGGGCCGGAGCTGCCGCGCGAGTACGCGCACACGCTGGACCCCTTCGTGTCTCTGGCGGCCGTGGCCGCGGTGACCAGCCGCCTGCGCATCGGGACCGGCATCTGCCTGGTCGTCGAGCGCGACCCGATCATCACGGCGAAGGAGGTCGCCAGCCTGGACCAGCTGTCCGGCGGACGGTTCCTGTTCGGCATCGGCGGCGGCTGGAACTACGAAGAGATGGAAAATCACGGAACCGAGCCGGTCACTCGCTGGAAGCTCCTGCGCGAGCGCGTGCTGGCGATGAAGCAGATCTGGACGGAAACGAAAGCCGAGTACCACGGCGACTTCGTAAACTTCGACCCGATCTTCCAGTGGCCCAAGCCGGTGCAGCAGCCGCATCCGCCGATCATCGTCGGCGGTAGCGGACCGCGGACGTTCGACCGAATCCTCGAGTATGGCGACGAGTGGATGCCAATCCCGGGCCGCTCATCCCGGCCGCTTGGCGAGGACATCGCCGAGCTGAACAGGCGTGCCGCCGAGGCCGGGCGTGGGCCGATCCCGGTCTCGATCTTCGGCGCCAAGTCCGAGCCCGCGGCTATCGAGGAGCATGCCCGAGCTGGCGTAGGCCGCTGCGTGTTCCGTCTGCCTTCCGAGCCGGCCGACGTGGTGCTGCCGCTTCTGGCCGAGTACGCCGAAGCCGCCCGCCGCTTTGGCTGAGGCCAGACCTGATCCTGGCTATCTGAGGGCGCGGCCCGAGCGCGTCCTCGTCACCAGCTCGGCTACGCCAACGATGACGAGCGCGCCGACAAAGGCTGGAACGAGCCGGACGCCGAAGATCGACGGGCCAAGGTCGCCCACGATCAGGTGGCCGACGAAGCCGCCAATGATGCCCGCCAGCGCCGCGCCGAGCAGTCCGTACGGCAGCTTGCCCGGTACGACCGCGTCAGCGGCCATCCCGACGAGTGCGGCCATGACCAGGGTCAGCACCAGCCCGATCAGGGTTGACGTAATCCAGATCGCCCCACCCAGGACGAGTACCAGGACGACCGCCACAATCAGCAAGGGCATCTGAACCTCCAGCGCCGCCATGTTCGTCGTGGGGTGCGCACCCCCTGGTGGTGTCGCTCACACTCCCACATGTTTCCACGTTCGACGGCAGTAATGACGCACGCCGCGTGCCTGCTCAGGAGCGCACGTGCCAACCGACGCTGGGTCACCTCGACACTGGCCTCTACTTGAAAGACCGCGGGTGGACGCCGGTCCAGTCGTCCGGTGGTGGGCGACGAGCCAGCGCTTCAGAGCGGCGAGCCATCAGCTCGGCGGCGCGGTTGCGCGGCAGCGCCGCCGCGGCGGCGCGAAACCCGGCCAGGGCGATGGTGAATCGCCGCGCGAAGTAATCCTCGAGCGCCTCCTCGTAGCGATCGCGAGCGCGCAGAACGTCCGGCGCGACCTGTCCCCGCTCTCCCAGCAGCTCGCTGATCGGTGTCCCATCGGTGCGCCCCGCCACGGAGACGCAGTCGAGCAACCGCCACTCGAAGCCCGGGCCGGCCTCGTCACGGACGGCCTGACTGGCCAGTATCCAGGTGCCATACAGCTTGTTCAGCCCTTCCAGTCGGCTAGCCAGGTTGACCGCGTCGCCGATGACGGTGTACTCGAAGCGCTCCGGCGTGCCGATGTTGCCGACGAGGGCATCGCCGGTGTGGAGGCCGATCCGGGCGCGGAACGCAGGCTTGCCCTGTGCCCGCCAGGCCTTCCGCAGGGTCCGGAGTCGCTCTTGCGCGCGCACCGCGGCCAGGCACGCTCTGGCGGAATGGTCCGGGACGTCGTGCGGGGCGTTGAAGAAGGCCAGGATGCCGTCGCCGAGGAACTTGTCGACGGTCCCGTGCTGCTCGCGGAGGGTGTGGGCCATTGCCTCCAGGTACTCGGCCAGGTCGCGGACCAGCGCGGGCGGCTCCATCCTCTCGCTGATCCGCACGAAGTCCTGGACGTCCGAGAAGTGGATCGTCAAGTGGCGCGTCTCGCCGCCTAACCGTGCTTCCTGGCGGCTCGCCAGCAGGTCCCGAACGATCTCGGTCGGCACGTAGTGGCCGAACGAGCGGAGGCTCGCCTTCATCGTCTCGGCGGATGCGGCCACGGTCGCGATCTCCTGCACTCGCGATGGGCTGAGCGGTCGGGACGAAAACTTGAACAGACCAGCCTGCTCCAGGTCATCGGCGATCTCACGCAGCGGGGCGGCGATCCGGTAGGAGAGCATCGAGCCGAGCGCCACCGCGAGGACCAACGAGAACAGGCCGATCACAACGGCGAAGCGGGCATTGTCGTAGATGACGTCGAGGAATGTGTCCTCAGGCACGACGATCGCCGAGACCCATTCGAGCCCGCGGCCGACGGCAAAGGCCTCAAAGCCCGCGGCGTAGCGGATGCCGCCCGTCTCGAACGTCAGCAACCGAGGTCGCCCCAGGTCTAGCACGTCGAGGCCATTCGGGACCGCCGCGAGCACCGATTGCAGCAAGGGGTCGCGCAATCCGCCCGAGCCAGACGGAGCCGCCACGACCTCGCCGCGCCGCGAGAGCACAAAGGCGTCCCCCCGCTGGCCCACGGACAGGCTGGAGAGAAATCTGGCCAGGTCCTCGAGGAAGAAGTCGGCCGTGAATACCCCGCGCACCGCCGAGCCCGTCGGCTCACGCAGCGCCAGCGCGGCGGTGATGCCCGGGACGCCCTCGTTGAACTCGAACGGGTCGGACCAGACGATGCCGCTGTCGGCGACCGCGGCGGTGTACCAGGCCTGGCGGCGCGGGTCGTACCCGCCTCGCACGACCCGTTCGAAAGGTGTGTGGCGGCCGTCGAGCTCGACGATCACCTCGGTTGGGCGGCCGTCGTCGACGTCCGGCGACGATCGATTGAGGATGATCGTACCGTCGGGGCGGCGCCAGGCGCCGACGAAGCGGCCGGTGGCCTGGTCGCTATAACTCAACCAGGCGATCCCCCGCTCGTAGCGCAGCCGCTCGGCCAGGTGCTCACCAAGAATTGCCGGGTCCTCGGTGGCCAACAGGCCTCGCCGCGCCCCGGTCCGCAGCTCCTGCAGGACGGTGGACGCGGGCGCGAGCACAGCGCGGACCTCGCGGGCCGTGGCGGTCGACACGACGGCGAAGTGCCGCTCGGCAAGTTCCTGGACTGACTGCCGCTGGTTGACATACGCGACGCCGGCGATCGAGCTGACGGTCAGCAGTAGCAGGCCGACGAGCAGCGTCAGCAGAAGGACACGCAGGCTCACGCCCGAGCGACGCTTAGACGCTGCCGTCAACGTAGCGCCCGCGGACACACCCGAACGTTGCGCACCCCGTCACCGCGGTGGCTACTCTACATGCGATCACTGAGCGCAACGTCGCGTTCAGCCTTTCGATCGAGCACTCGAGCACCGAAGGCACGCCGGCCGGAGCGTCCGTCGATCGGCAGGCTCACGAGACTCGCATCCACCTGGGCGGTGTCACAGTCTTCGCACCTCGATCAGCGCCTCGTAGGTGGCCTGGCCGCCGGGGATGGAGTGGACGTCGGCGGCGGCGGGCGACAGGCAGGCGTCATTCGAGGTCAGGACGTTGACGGCGACCCAGCCGTCCCGCATCCAGACGACGCCCGGCGGGACGTCATCGGTCACGCGGGCAACGGCTTCGGTGCGACCGCGGTCATTGCACAGCTCGATCGAGTCGCCGTGACGAACGGAGCGGTCCGCGGCGTCGTGCGGGCTGATCCACAGCTCCGGGGCAGGGTTGATCTTCGCCAGCGCCGGCAGAGCCTGGGCCTCGTCGTAGAAACCGTGGAACGAGGTCAAGCTCCGGCCCTGGCGGAAGACGAGCGGGTAGCGGGACGCAAGCTCGGGAGCGCTGGCCGGCGTTTCGGCCGGCGGCTCCCAGACCGGCAGCGGCGGCAGACCAACCGACGCGGCCAGCTCCGAGTACAGCTCAATCTTGCCGGAGGGCGTGTGGTAGCGATGGTCGGGGTAGGCGACGTGGGAGATCGCCTTCTCGTAGCGCCCGTCCTCCCGACGCAAGCGGTCGAGCGTGACTCGGCCGCCATCCAGCCCCGCGAGCAGGGCATCGATCGCCTCCTCCTGGGTCTGCCAGGGGTAGATCTCCGCGAGGTCGAGCCGCCGGGCTAGCTCGAAGAGGACCTCCGTGATCGAGCGTGCCTCGGCCGAAGGCGGCAGCGCTTGCTCCATCAGGTAGACGTGCGTCGCGGTGTCCTTGACGCCGGTCTCCTCGAGCCAGCTCGTGCCCGGCAGGACAAAGTCAGCGTAGCGGCGGATCGTGGCGTTCGCGAAGAGATCGTGGCAGACGATCAGTCCAACCTGGTCGATGGCCTCGGCGATGCCGTCGCTGTCGGCGAAGCTGGCCAGGATGTTGGTCCCCGGCAACAGCAAGACGTCGATCCTTCCCTCGCGCAGTGCCCGCGCCATCTCGGTCATGTGGCTGGGGATGTAGTCGCCCGGCGGACGCTCGTGCAGACCGGTGACGTCGGCGTAAGCCTCGCCATGGATGGAGTTACGGTGGCGCGGTCCGAGCCCTCCGCCGGCGATGCCGAGCTGCCCGGTCAGCGCTGGCAGGCAGGCGATCGCCCGGCTCGCCAGCCAGCCGGTCTTGTGCTTGAACATCGACGCGCCGCCCATCACGATCATCGCCGGGCGCTGGGTCGCATACATTCGAGCCAGCCAGCGGATTGTCTCAGCGTCCAGGCCGGTCACCTCGGCCGCCCACTCGGGCATGTATCGATCGAGCGACGGGACCAGCCGGTCGAAGCCGACGGTGTGAGCCGCGACGAACTCCTGATCCACCAGTCCCTCGTCGACGATGACGTGCATCATGCCGAGGGCCAACGCGGCATCGGTACCGGGGCGGACGACGAGGAAGCGGTCGGCGTGCTGGGCGGTCTCGGTCCGCCGGCAGTCGATGCCGACGACGGTCGCGCCGCGCTTGCGGGCGGCGACCAGGTGTGGGGCCGTCGTCGGTTGGGCGGCGATGTTGGCGCCCCAGAAGAAGATGGCCTCGGAATTAGCTGCCATGTCCTCCTTGGTGTTCGCCTCCAGCACTCCGGTCAGGTGCAGCCCGTAGGCGCCGAGCGCCCAGCAGACGATGGCCGGGTTCCAGAATTGGAAGCCGCCGAGATAGCCGAAGCGACGGACCATCTGGACCGAGATCCCGTTGACAACCGCGCCATGGCCTGGCCAGATCCCGACCCGCTCGCGCCCGGCCGCGCGGATCGCGCTCGTGATCTCGTCGAGCGCGGCGTCCCAGGAGATCGGCTCCCAACGGTCCGAGCCGCGCGGGCCCACGCGCCGCAACG
The DNA here is from genome assembly GCA_030447245.1 of Chloroflexota bacterium. Classification (GTDB taxonomy): domain Bacteria; phylum Chloroflexota; class UBA6077; order UBA6077; family JACCZL01; genus JAUJPG01. The sequence goes on from JAUJPG010000025.1 coordinate 87,492, forward strand.
GCCGCTCGAGCCGCCGCGGATTGTCCAGGATCTCGTGGGCCGCCCGTCCGCGGACGCACAAAAAGCCGCGGCTGTCTGGATTGTCACGGTCGCCGGCGATCCGGCTGACCCGCCCGTCCTCAACCGTGACGAGCATGCCGCAATAGGTCGGTTGGCAGTTCATCGGACACATCGTGCTGATGGTTCTGGTGCGCGGAGGCGCGGCGGTCATGATGTCCTCCCGGCTGGCACGATTGTACCGCCCATCATCTTCGTACATTCGCGCGAGTCAGCGTGCCTCAATGCTCGCGTCGGTCACCCGCTCGGGCTAGGTGCCCCTGAAGAGGTTGCGGACGATTGTCATCGCCATCATGCCGTAGGTGATCGTGGTGCTCGCGACGAGCCAGAGGAAACCGGCCGCCGGCCATTCGCGCTCACGCAGGAAACTAAGCGCGGCCGTCAGGCTGGCGGCCGCGATTGAGGCCGAGATCAGGACGACGAGCGCCTCGAGGATCGCTTGCACGCTCACAGTGTAGACGCCGCGTGGCGTCGCGGGTGGTAATGCCGAACCCGCGATAGAATGCCGAGCGTGGCGGACAAGGCGGCAGCGCACGATCACGGGCAGGCGCCGCGTGAGATGGACGGCCAGCCGGGCGGGACATCACCTGAAGCCGCGCCTGCTGCTGACGGGCTGCTCCGCCGGCTGCGCTCCGAGCTAGGCCGCCGCGGTCTGGCGACTGTCGACGCCGACACGGTGCCCGCGCTGGACCCCGCGGGGCGGACCCATGCTGCCGTCTTGATCCTGCTGTACCCCCACCGCTCCGGCCCGCGTGCCGCCCTGGTCCCGCACCTGGCGCTGACTCGCCGGACCGAGGCGTTGCCACGGCATCGAGGTCAGATCTCACTGCCCGGTGGCCGCTGGGACCCT
>JAUJPG010000026.1:0-8562 GCA_030447245.1 Chloroflexota bacterium
GATCGTGCCGCAGAGAGACGCCGACACAGCATCAGTCAGAGCAGGACCGTGGCAGCGTAGGCCCAGCTCAGCGCCAGATTGCCCGCCGCGGGGGGCAGGTCCAGGAGTTCCGGGTCACTCGATGCCAGCGCCCACAGCGCACCGGCCAGCGAGCCGACGATGTTGTAGGCGGCGAAGACGTGGGTTCGGTGCTCGTCGCCGGTGGTCTGCGGCAGGATGGCCTGCTCCACCGAGAGGAACGGGCCGATTTCCTTGCCCGACGGGCTGATGGCGCCGAGGATCGCCGCGGCGGCAAGCAGGAGCGGCGACTCGGTAAGCGCGAACGCTGCGCCCGCGAGGGCCATCAGCGCCGAGCCCACCATCAGGATCGACCGCCTCCCCAGCCGATCCGCGGCCTGGGTCAAAACCACCGTCATTACGGCGCCACCGATCAGGGCGGCGGTGAAGATGGCGCCGATGGCTGCGGAGTCCAAGCCGAGCGAGGCCAGGTAGAGCCCCAGGACGATCGAGAGGAACCCGTAGGCGAACAGGCGCAGCCCGCAGGTGACGAACAGGAGCCACCCATCTGCCGAGAGCTGGGGGAGCCAGCGCTGCCGCCAGGCCAGGTGCGCCACCTAGCGTCTTCCTCCTTCGCGTCGTTCTCCGGCGTCGGACGGACCGCGGGCCGGCATGAACACGCGGACCAGCCAGTACAGCCCGGAGAGGGCGATCAGGACGAACACGACGTCATCCAGCGGGTCCCAGATTCGCTCGAGCAGCTGGTCCAGGAGGTTGACGTCGGTGACGAAGTAGCCCCAGGAGAAGGCGCCGATCAGCAGGAACACGAAGGCGATCCAATCGACGGTGCTTTGCGGTCGCATTGCACCTCCCTCTCATCAGATCAGCTGCTTGGGTCTGCGGTCAGCTGCGCATAGAGCGCGTCGTAGACCAGGCCACCGCGCTCCAGTGCCACCTCGTCGTCAGGACTGGCGCGCCGGATGCCGCGACAGATCAGGTCCAGGCCGGGCGCGGCCGGTTCGACCATCACCTCCTGGGTGACATCCGCTTCGTCCACCATCTGGGCGATTCGACGAAGGATCGGATCGTCCAGTCCGTACTCCTGCACGATCGTGTGGAAGCTCGAGTGCCCGCGGTGGTGCGACAGGCGAGTACCGGGGATGTCGAACGGCTCGGCCCCTTCCGGCAGCGAGCGCTCACCGGACGCCACGAAGAGGAATTCCGCGGCGGGATCGATGAACCGCCTGATCAGCCAGGCGCAGCCGATGCGATCCACGCCGACGTCTTGCCACGTCACCCACTTCATCAGTCAGCCCTCCCCCCGGCCGAGAGCAACGCGGCCCGGACGCGCTCGCCCAATGGGGACCGGAAGTAGTCTTGGAGCTTGGCCTGCTGGTACCGCTTGGACAAGGCCACCAGGTCGGCGTCGGGTTGCTCTACACCGGCCAGGATGTCGGAGTAGACATCGTCGACCTGGGTCACGAAGTGCCGAACCAGTTCCTCGTCGCGGCCGTCCAGGCACAGCGAGGCCTCCCAGAGCAGCGCGTCCCCGCCACGCTCGCGGATCTCGGCCGCCAACCATTGCAGCTCCTCCAGCGTTCGAGGCGAGGGCGGGAGGACCCACACCGCGTCATGCAGGAGGAGGGCCCCGAGCCGCTTGAGCTTGCGCCAGACGGAAACTCGGTTGGCCGTCGGCTCGGGCGGCACCTTGTAGAGCAAGAGCAGCCAGCCTTGACGAGATAGTGTAACCACGGTTACAGTGTACTGCCAGAGGGGCGGTGACTGTCAAGGTGCTACCGGCAGCCGGCGCCTGGGAGAGGGCAGACATGCACGACTATCATCCTTGGGTCTTCGGGCTGTTGGCCGAGGTCGACCACAAGGCGGAGCTGGGGCACGTCGCCCAAGCACAGCTCGCACGCCAGGCGTTGGCCAGCCGAGCGGCTGGACCGGCCAAGGTGAGCGCGCGACGAGAGAGAAGCTACCTCCAGCATTTCATCGGTGGCTTCAACCGTTACCGGAATCATCTGCTACACACTGTGGTCACGGGCGTGGCGCGCGCCGGGCACTACAGGCCCCGAGGAGCACGGGGCAGCAGTGCGTGCGTAGCCGATCCTCGACTGGGCACTTCAGGCCGTTCCGCATGGCGTTTCTCGTCCAGCTCCGCTCCCTCCGAGAGGGTCGGTGCCCGAACTGGTCGCGACCATCGGGCCGGCCGAGGCGGGGAGCCAGACCCGGACCCGGCCGCACTTCGGGCATGGCACCCGCGCCATGCCCCGCGCATCCAGCGACGCCACCGGTACGAGCGGGCGGAGCACGCCGTCGCGGATCTGGCCGAGGACGAAGCGGCATGACGCCGAGCGGCAGCGCCAGTCGACGGCGTGGCTCATCGGGCCACCTGCGCGCTGCTCCAGTCCGCCGCGATCGTCGCGTCGACCACCACCGGCACCCGTGTGAGGAGGCTCTCCATGCCTCGGGTCATGCAGTCGACCAGCCATTCCCGTGCTCGCTCAGCCTCGCCGGCATCGCACTCGACCACGATCTCGTCGTGGACGCACAGCACCGGCGCGGCGCTCGGGCACTGGTCGCGGGTCTCCCACAGCAGGCCGAGCGCGGTCTTCAATCCGTCGGCGCCGGTACCCTGGACCGGCGTGTTTAGCTTCTCGGTGAAGCGGCCAACCGATAGGCGCCGCCGGCCCGCCAGCGTGCGCGTGTCGACCGTCCGCGCCGGCTGCTTTCGATGCCACGCCCGCAGCCCGGCATAGGTGTCAAAGAACCGCGAGCGGAATCGCAGCGCCTCGACCTCCGACAAGGTGACGCCGTAGTTGACGGCGGCATGCTCACGCAGCCGCGGCGCACCCATGCCGTACAGCAGGCCGAAGTTCAATGCCTTCGCGCTCTGTCGGGCTTCCTTCGTCACGGAGCCGTTGACACGCCCCAGGACCGAGGATGCTGTGACGGTGTGAAGATCCTCGCCGTTCCCGTACGCTTCGAGCATCCTTCGATCATGCGCAATCTCGGCCGCGATCCGCAGCTCGATCTGGCTGTAGTCGGCCTTGACCAGCACTCGCCCGGCGGCCGGTCGGAAGCAGGAGCGATAGGCCGCGTCGCGGGGGATGTTCTGGAGATTCGGCTTCGTGCAGGACATCCGTCCCGCCCTGGAGCCGAGCTGCAGGTAGTCGGCGTGGATGCGGCCGGTCGTCGGATGCACGTGCTTGAGGAAATCGATGCCATAGGTGCTTGCTCGCTTGCTCGCATCCCGATGCTTCAGGACGAGCCGAGCGAGCGGTTCATCCACCGCCAGCTTGCCGAGCGTCGCCTCGTCAGTGTGCTCGACGTCATGGCCGCGCGCGCGCAGGATCGTCTTGACCTGCTCCGGCGAGCGCCAGTTGACCGTCCCGTTGCCAAACAAGTCTGACTCGCCGGTCAGGGCTGCCATCTCCTGCTCAAGCCGGACCTGCTCTTCGACGGCCCGATCCGACAGGCCGGCCCAGGCGTCGGCGTCGAACGGGGCGCCGGTCCGCTCCAGCCAGGCGACCGCGGGCAGGCAGCGCATCTCGATCTCAGCCGCGCGCTCCAGCGCGGCGAGGGCGAGCTGCTGTGCCAGTCGGTGAGCCAGCGGCGGCAGGATGGCCGCATCCCGCGCCGCGTAGGCAATCTTGCCGTCGGTCAGCGGGCCGCTCCAGTCCGATCGCTGCTCGGTCTTGTCCAGCGCGGCTCCCAGGAAGCGCTCGACGATCTGCGCCAGCCCGCAGTGGTCGAGTCGACCGTCCTCCTCGCCGGCCGCGAGCAATTGGGCCAAGAGCATCGTGTCGAACAGTCAACCGCCGTCCGGGACGGGCAGCCCGGCCGCGGCCAGGAAGCTCAAGTCGAACGCGAGGTTGTGCCCGACCAGCCTCCGAGCGCCGTCGATCACCGGGACCAGCGCCCGCGAGTCGAGCCGGAAGCAGTCGACCACGTACGTGCGGTCGGGAACTGCGAGCTGGACCAGCCGCAACTGATCCCGCCGAGGGTCCAGGCCGGTGGTCTCGCAGTCCAGGCCGACGGTCGGTGCGGCGAGAAGGACCGGCAGGGCCGATTTCAGCTCCGAAGGGCTCGTGATCAATTGCACGTCGCCCGCAGCAGAAAATGTTGCGGCAGGACCGTCAGCACCGTCAGCAATCCTAGTTGCACCGTCAGCATGACCGTCAGCAGCAGGACCTGAATCGTCAGCAGGACCAGGAGCACCGTCAGCACGCGCAGTCCCGTCCTGCTCTGGTGCTGACGGTGCTGACGGTGCCGACGGTGCTGCCGCCCCTTTGTCGGGTGGCATGTTCGTGCGCTTGCGGATGGTGATGATCCGGCTGCCCTGGTGCCCGCCGCGCTCGCCGAAGGTGACGACGATCCCGATCCCGCGCAGGGCTGGTACCAGGCGACGCAGCTCGTTGGAGAGCCCCTTCGGTGTCTTGGGCCAGTCCTTGCCGCGCCGCGCTTGGTCGTCCGCTCGCTCGTTGAGCCGCCCAAGCAGATCCTTGGCCCTCCCACGCCAGGGGCCATCTGCCAGCGCCTCCTCGAGGAGCTCAACGAGAGCCGGCCCGACCGCACTCGCCTCGAGGGCCTGGTGCCAGCCCTCCTCCCGTATGCCCGCGTAGGCGGCCAGGAAGGGCGAAGCGGCAGCATCACTCGGCGCGGGCTCGGTCGCGGCCTCTGCTCGCTCGGCGGCCACGGCCCAGCGCGCGAAGTCGGCCATCCGCGGCTTGCGGGCCAGGCGGACATCCGGCAACGCCGCCAGCGCGCCGGCCGCCGCGTCGAGCAGCGCCCCGAGCAGGCGGGGACGGGCGGCCTCGAAGGCGGGCCACAGCTCCTCCTCGTCTTGGCGCCGATCGTCCTCGATCTCTGAGAGGACCACCTGGATGGCACGATCCAGCAGGTCCGGGCGGGCCACGAACTCGGTGATCCCGTTGAGGATCACCGGGCGGCGGGCCTCGAACAGGATCTCGTCGAGGTCGGCGTACATCTCCCGCGTCGCCCAGCCGCCGCCGGTCGCCAGGCGGCAGAGCGCGTCGGAGAGCCAGGGCTGGAGGTGCGAGACGTTGTCGAAGGCGACCACCCAGGTCGCGCGGGCGGCGATCGCCAGGTCGCGGAGCTCGCGGGGGTCGGACCGCAGCTCGGGCGTGGCCGGGTCGACCAGGGCGCGGAGCATCCGTGCGAGCGTCGTCTTGGCTGAGCCCTGCTCGCCGTTGAGGACCAGGACCGGGTAGGGACCGCAGTCGCGGATTGCGGCCACCAGCCACGCCTTGATCAGCGCCCAGGCGCCGTCGTCCGGCACGTTGACGAAGGTCCGCAGCTCGTCGAGGCGCCTGCCACCGACTGGCATGGGCAGCGGCGGCATGCCGGGCGAGCGGCGGAAGAAGACCGGTGGGCGGCCGACCACCTGCCAGCCGAAGGGCGTGACGTGGACCGCCCGCCAGGTCGGGTCGCCGAGATCCAGGTAATAGCCGCCAACACTATCCGGCACGACCCGCAGGTAGACCGACTGACAGGGGCCGTCGAACTGTGCCCGAGCCTCGATCACGGCCAGCGCATCTTGCATCGCCTGGGCGTTCGGCGCCTTCTGGTGGCGCTCGTAGAAGGTGCGGGCGAGATAGCGTCGGAACCCCTTCGAGCGCGTGGGCCAGGTCTCCTCGTGGTCGGCGACCGTCACGCGGGCGTCGGTGTCGCCGGCGGGATCGTGGAACAGCAGCGCCTCGGTGGCCAGGGCAACCAGTTGATCGGCCTGCGACACGCGACGGTTGGCGTCTCCTTCAGCGGGGGCGCGACCGTCGGCACCGTCAGCATCGTCAGCACTTGCCTTGGCGAGCAGCGCCAGCAGGCGGCCCTCGATCTCCTCGCCGGCCGGCGCCCGGCCATTCAGCTGCTCGCGGATCTGCTCGGCGAAACGTCGGCGATCCTTGGCCTCGCCCAGGCTGACCGTGTCGGCCGCGACCAGCTCGTCATCGAGCAGGGCTTGGACATCAGCCCGCAGTCGGCCGCGGGTGTTCCAGCGCGCGTCGGCGCAGCGGAGGGCGAAACCTTCGGCCATGATGTCACACCTCCAGCCAGCGCCGGCGACGTGGCTGGCGGCGGGCGGGTTGGCCGGCCGGCGGGCCGTACCGCTCGGCCAGCCAGGCGGCCGCTGCACGATGGCCGCGCCCTCGAACGGCCATGACGTAGATGGGTGCATCACCCGACTGGCGGCACGAGCGACACCACCAGCGGCCGCGGTCGAGATCGAGGAGGACGCAGCGGCCGCTGTTGCTGCCGTGCAGCGGCTCGTGCCCGGACTCGAGCGAGCTGTCTGAGTGGCGATGGATTTGGTTGCCCTGCTCGGCGAACAGGTCCGCCAGCGGGACGTGTACCCACGCCGAGACAGCGCTCCGATTGGCAGCACGAGGAGAACTGACGCGGAGCCGCTGAAGCTGGCGGGCGGCGACCTCTCTGGTCAGCGGATCGGTCGAGGATAGGTCGGCGGCGTAGCGATGTCGGGCGTCACTCACGGCCGGTCCCCTCTATCTCGACGACGGGCCAGTAAAGCTGGCCGTCCAGGCCGATCCGGGGCGTCGCGATCTGACCCAAAGCCTTCCGTTCGTCGTCGTCGAGCAGGTCGTCGGGCAGCCATCGGAGCGGGTCGTAGCCGTCGGCGCGCTCGGGTCCGTCGTCCATCAGCGCACCTCCTCGGCCGACGGGGCCGGGTTGGCTGCTTCGCGCTGCTCGGCGCATCGACGCTGCCACGCTTTCAGGAGCAGCGCGGCGAGCGCCCGCGCCAATGAATCCAGGTCGGCCTCAGACACCCGCCGCACTGCTGGCCTCCTTGTGGATGACCTTCAGCGCTGCGCGTCGGCCACGCTCCAGGTTCGCGGCTGCGGGGTCGCTATCCTCCGATGACCGGCTCTTCAGGAGCCGAGCGGAGACATCGGCCACGAGGGTCGGGTCAGACGAGACCGCCACGAGGCGCGCTGACGCGACGGTCGGGCCGCGATAGATGGCGACGAACGAGGTTCCGGCCATGTCGGCCTCCGAAGTGTGGGATCCACCTCCCTATGCACTCCGTCGCCGAAAAGCGTTTACACGGCGCGGTTCGTCCTTGGCTTGAGCCCCCACCTCTTGCGATAGGCGTGTCGAAACGTGGTACGCGAGGTGCGGACCGCGATCCCGAGATACGCCGAGATCTTCGGGTGCCGCCACTTCTCGCCGAGGCGCAGGTAGTACACTTGCGCTTCTCGCTCGGTCAGCCCGAACTCGTCGATGAGGCGGTGCACGGCCTCTCGGAGTTCGACGTCTTCCAGCGTAGCGCTTCGGATGACTTCTTCACGAGTCGCGCGCTGCTCGTCGGCCGTGATGCCGCCTCCGTCTTGGGGAACGCCGCCTAGCCTCGTCTGTCCATCGATGACTTCTGCCAGAGGACGGCCACCCGCCTCCCGATAGACCCTGTCGACTGCCACGACCCAGTCCGGATCGTCCGTGTCCCAGCCCACCATCTCCAAAGCCATCGGGGTTGGGTCGTACCCGAACGGGCCGCGGACAATGCAAGCTCCACGCTTCTCTCGCGCCTTATGCCGGCGTTGCCCACCGCCCACAATGAGGTTTGTGGCCTGATTCAAGAGAGCACGCGGATCCTCATCAGGGTCTACGTCCCGACAGGCACGCAACAACGACGCGGGGAGTTCCTCAGGCTGAAGCAGAGCACGGTAAAGCTCTCGCGGCGAGCCGCCGCCCGTGAGCTTTCGCAGGTGGTTCCGCAGGCGTTTGTTGTACCGAGCCTGCTTGGAGCTCTTGCGCTCGACGGACGAGCTGAAGGTCGCGGTCTTTGGGCTGATGCTGATCTCCGATGCGGCCCACCCGGAGTATTCCAGCAGCGCCTCGTCCCGCAAGCGCTTTGAGGACGATAGCGCCATCTGAAGGCTGATCAGGCGCGGGTAGTCCCGGTTCGCGTCGAAGAAAGCCTTGACCGCCGCGGCCGCAGGGTCGGCGCCCCGAACCGCCGCGACCGCGCACGCGACCACCATCGCCCGAGCCGCGTTGTCATGTCGGCGGTACTGGAGATCGTAGCGGTCGAGCTCATCCCATTCGTCTCTGCTTGCCGGCGCGCGATCGACGCACGCGAAGCGATGACGGGTCGCATCGAACCCGAACCTAACGAACAGGTAGCTTCGCCTATGTCGCCGATGGTCAATGGCGAGGAGATACAAAGCGCGGGACCACGCCCCCGGATTCCCGGCCGCTCGGCGCTCGGCTCCGTCCAATACGGCCGTGTCGGCGTGCCACCGCTGCGCAACGAGGTCGATTGACTCCGGCGACAGTAGCCCGCCGCTCGAGTAGTCGGCCTCAGTCGGGTCCATGACGCCTCCTGCCAGGCAAGGACTCAGGGCCGGTGGTGGGACAAGCGCCGGCCCCGAGCATCCAGGCCGTGCTCTCAGAGTGTACGGCCTCTGCTCTCGATACGGCAGTGGCAATCGCGTCACAGGCTCTCGTAAGTGGCCGGTTGACCAGTGCAGCCCGTCGTCCGCCACGCTGTTCCGAGAGCGGGAGGGCCAGCTCGGGCGCGTCTGG
>JAUJPG010000026.1:8662-74992 GCA_030447245.1 Chloroflexota bacterium
GTGCCAGTTGTAGGAGTTCTAGGAGTTGTAGGCGTGGGGGGCTAACCTCCCGCGGGGCGGGCCGGCGCTCCAACTCGACGAGGACGACGCGCCATGTATTTCGACCTCCGCCTGTTCGCGATGACCCGCGGCCTGCGCCGGCGGATCGTCTGGGCCGCGTTGATCGGCCTGCTCGAGCTGCCGGTCAGCCTCGGCCGCCTCGCGCTCTCCGGCCTGGTGATTGCCGCGGTCATTCAGGGCACGTCCGTCGACGCCCTCGTCTGGCCGCTGCTGGCGATCGCCGCGCTGGTCGTGCTGCGCGGGCTGGTCCACTACTGGCGCGAGGAGCTTGCTAACCGGATGGCGGCCGAGATGAAGGTCCGCCTGCGAGCGCTGCTCTACGAGCATGTCCTGCGGCTCGGCCCGGGCCCGTTCGACCAGCAGCGGACCGGTGGCGTGCTCCTGACGCTCGTCGAGGGCGTCGAGATGCTGGAGACGTTCTTCGGCCAGTACCTGCCCCAGCTGCTGGTAGCATCGCTCACGCCGCTGATCGTCTTCGCCTGCATCGCCTGGCTCGATCTGCCGACGGCCTCGATCTTTCTGGTGTCCGCCCTGTTCACCCTCGTCGTGCCAGCCCTCTTCCACCGTTGGAACTCGACCAGCAGCCTGGCCCGGCGCGACGCCTACGCGCAGCTCGGCAACGACTTCCTGGACGGCATCCAAGGCTTGCCGACGCTCAAGGCGTTCGGCCAGAGCCGAGTCCATGGGGCGCGGCTGGCCGCGCGAGCGCGGCAGCTGTACCGCGCGACGATGATGATCCTGGGCGCCAATATCGCCGCCAGCGGCGTCACCATCCTCGGGATCTCGGCCGGCGCCGCCCTGGCCCTCGGCTGGGGCGCCGTCCGTGTCCAGCAGGGCGAGCTGCCGCTCCAGACGCTGATCATCGTCCTGATGCTCGGCGTCGAGGTCTTCCGACCGCTCCGCGAGCTGACCGCGCTGTACCACCGCGGCATGGTCGCGATGTCGGCCACCAAGGGCATCTACGCCATCCTCGACGCCAGTCCGGACGTGCAGGACCCCGCGCCCGAGGCGCGCACCTCGGTCGCGAGCGATTCCGCCCCCAGCGCGCCCCCAGCTGGGCGCTCGGCACTGGCCTTCGAGGCAGTCACGTTCGGCTACCCGGGACGGCGCGAGGACGCGCTCGTCGACGTCTCGTTTACGCTCGCCGATGGCGAGACGCTCGGCGTCGTCGGGCCGAGCGGGGCCGGCAAGTCGACGCTCGTCTGGCTGCTGCTGCGCTTCTTCGACCCTCGCCAGGGGAGCATCCTGCTCGGCGGGCACGACCTGCGCACGCTCCCGCTCGACCAGGTCCGCGCCCGGGTCGCCGTCGTCGCCCAGGACACCTACCTCTTCCAGGGGACTGTTGCCGACAACCTCCGCGTCGGCAAGCCGGACGCCACGCCGGACGAGCTCGTAACCGTCGCCCGGGCCGCGAACGCTCACGAGTTCATCCAGGCCCTCCCGCGCGGCTACGAGACGGTCGTCGGCGAACGCGGCGCACGCCTGTCCGGCGGGCAGCGCCAGCGCATCGCGATCGCCCGGGCTCTGCTCAAGGACGCGCCGATTCTGGTGCTCGACGAGGCGCTGTCGAGCGTCGACGCCGAGAGTGAGTCGGCGATTCAACAGGCGCTGGACCGCCTGCGCCGCGGCCGCACCACGCTGGTGATCGCCCACCGGCTGTCGAGCGTCGTCGGCGCCGATCGAATCCTGGTGCTCGATCGCGGCCGCCTGGTCGAGAGCGGGGCGCACGCGGATCTGGTTCGTGCCAACGGTACCTACGCTCGGTTGATGGCCGCGCAGCAGCAGGAGCCGGAGATCGACGGTGACCTGCTGCTCACGGACCCGCCCGGAGTCGTCGAGGACGTCGACGGGCGTCATCCTGGATTGACCGAAGGACCTTCGTCCCGCGACGGGCCCCCGCGCTCCGCTCAGGACGGCACGCTCGCCCCCCTCCCCGAGCCGCGCGCGCCGGTCCCAGGCGCTGCCTTCAGGCTGTGGGGTCGACTGCTGGGGCTGGTCCGGCCGTGGTGGGGCTCCCAGCTGGTGGTGTTCCTGCTCGGGCTGGCCCATGCCGCCGCCGTCGTCGGTTTGGCGGTGGTCGGGTCGCTGCTGGTCCGGCAGGTCGCCAGCGGCGGTGACATCAGCCCGTGGCTCTGGGCGCTCGGCACCCTCGTGCCGCTCGCGGCGGTGCTGACCTGGGCCGAGTCCTGGCTGGCCCATGACCTGGCATTCCGCCTGCTCGCCGAGATGCGGATCGCGCTGTATGAGACGCTCGACCCGCTCGCCCCCGGGTACCTCCAGCGGCGGCACTCCGGCGACCTGGTCAGCGCGGCCACCGGCGACGTCGAGACGGTCGAGTACTTCTTCGCCCATACGATCGCGCCGGCCTTTGTGGCCGTGCTCGTGCCCGGCGGGGTCCTGCTGACGTTGGCCCTCATCGCTCCGCCGCTCGCGCTCGTCCTGCTGCCGTTCTTGATCCTGGTCGGGCTGAGCGGCGGTCGCACGCCGCGCGGCCGAGCGGATCGCGGCCGACGTGCGCGGCCGCCTCAGCGAGGTGAACGCCCACATGGTCGACAGCGTCCAGGGATTGCGGACGATCGCCGCTTTTGGGCGCGGGCCGGCGAGGCTGGCCGAGATCGAGGCGAACGGGCGCCAGCTGACCGCGGTCCAGCTTTCCTTTCTGCGCCACCAGAGCGCCCAATCCGCCGTGATCGAGGCGTTGGCCGGCCTGGGCGGCCTTGTCGTCCTGGCCGTCGGCGCCTGGCTGGCGACCCGCGGCGCGATGTCTCCGACGCTCTTGCCGCTGGTCACCCTGCTGGCGCTGACATCCTTCGGCCCGGTGACCGACGTCGCCAAGGTCGCCAAGCAGCTCGCCGAGACGCTCGCCGCCAGCCGCCGCATCTTCGCCATCCATGACGAGCCGGTGACCGTCCTGGACGGCCCCGGCGTACGGATCGGCTCTCGCGACCCCGGACACGCGGGCGCGGAGACGCGCCCGGATCGCGCTCCGCGGCCCCCAGGGCTCGCTCTGGAGCAGGTCAGCTTCTCGTATGGGCCAGGCGAGCCCCAGGCGCTGCGCGACGTCACGTTCGCGGTCGAGCGGGTCAGACCGTTGCACTCGTCGGTCGCTCGGGCGCCCGGCAAGACCACCGCGGCGCACCTGGTGCCGCGCTTCTGGGACCCGCAACAGGGCCGGATCACCCTGGACGGTCACGACGTGCGCTGGTTCACGCTCGACGATCTCCGTGCCCGGATCGCACTGGTTGCCCAGGACACCTACCTGTTCAACGCCAGCCTGCGCGAGAATCTGGCCCTCGCCGACCCGACGCCCCGGCGACGACGAGCTGGCCCAGGCAGCGCGGTTGGCTCGGATCGACGATTTCATCGCCACACTCCCGGACGGCTGGGACACCGTCGTCGGCGAGCAGGGTATCCAGCTCTCTGGTGGTCAGCGCCAGCGCGTCGCGATCGCGCGGGCGCTCCTCAAGGACGCGCCGATCCTCATCCTGGACGAGGCTACGTCGCACCTCGACGCCGAGAACGAGCGCCTGGTGCGGGACGGCCTCAGCGTCCTCGTGCGCGGCCGAACGACGCTCGTGATCGCCCGCGGCTGTCGACCATCCGCAACGCCGACCGGATCGTCGTTCTGGACGCCGGCACCGTGGCCGAGCAGGGCAGCCACGAAGAGCTGCTGACGCGCGGCGGCATCTATGCCCAGCTCGTCGCCGCCCAGCGAGTCCGCGCCGGACGGCCCGCGGACGACGCCACGGCGGCGTCGACGGCGGTGCACAGTCGCCCGTGTAATGCCCCACACCCCGGCCTCGGCGCTGCCATGCCCCTGGCCGGGCAGCCGCGCTCGCGCCCAGCCAGGCGTAGTCCCCAGCCAGAAGGCACTTCGCTAGACGAGAACGACCGAGTTAGACGAGAATGACCGAGTTGGACTTTGAGGCCATGGCGCCCCGATGCCCATCCACGTCGATCGCGCCAGTGCGTGAAGCTCGGCCCAGCCTTGTTTTCGCGCGCTGGCCGACATAAGATGGCCCAAGCAGCTGACCCCGGTGGTCGTGAGCCCGCGCACGTGGGCCCGGGCCTCCACTGCCGGGGCGATGGCACCGTGGCACGAACCAAGGTCGCTTCTCGCCGGACCACAGCTCGGGGCGCGCCGCGGGGCGCGGGCGTGCTACCCGTTACGACGGCCATGGGGCGGCGACCGAACGTCAAGCTCCTCCTGTTCGGCGTCGTGCTGCTCAGCCTGCTCGCGTTCGTCGGTCTGGCGCTCACGCGCGAGGTCAGCGGCGCCCGCGCGGGCGTGGCGACGCGGGCGGATGCACCTCGGCCGGCCGTGCCGACCGCTCGGCCCGCGTTGACCGCGGCCGAGGAGGCGTACGCTCAGGCCCTGTGGCCGATCCACAATGAGGTCAAGGCCGCCGCGCTCAAGATGAGCATGGCCGGCATTCAGTACCTGACCCAGGGGGCGACCTCGCCGCTTGGGGCGCAGGTGGACGCGACGATCGAAGTCTACCAGCGGGCCGAGCGGCAGATTCTGGCGTTGCAGCCGCCGCCCTCGTTCCAGGCTCACCACGACGACTACGTGCGCGCGGTCCGGCTCTACCAGCAGGCGGCGCTGAGATGGTCAGGATCTACGAGGATCGCGATGAGCAGCATCTCGTCGCCGCGTTCCCGCGGAGCCAGGAGGGCGGCCAGATCCTCAGGCGGGTCGGAGCCGTGCTCTGGCCAACCGAGTACGTGCCGAACTAGAGTAGTCGAAGGGGGCGGTGGTCCAGGAGGCGTGCGAGGACCTGGGCGGGTGCGACTGGGAGTGGCAAGCGGCCGATACCTCGATGGGCAAGGCCAGGATGGGGGGGACCTCGTCGGCCCCAACCCGACCGACCGCGCCAAGCCCGGCGTGAAGCGCTCCCTCCTGGTCGAAGCCGGGGGCGGCCCGCTGGGGGTGATCGTGGCCGGCGCCAACGTCCCGGACGCGAAGCTGCTGGCGGCGACCATCGAGGCCGTCGTCCTGGAGCGCCCGCCGGTCGAGGAGGGCTGGCCCCAGCACCTGTGTCTGGACAAGGCCTACGATAACGAGGACGGCTGGGGCGCCTGCGTCGACCATGACTACCTCCCGCACATCGCGCTCATCCGCGACGAGCGGCCGCCCCGGCCGAAGCGCCACAAGGCTCGGCGGTGGGTCGTGGAGACGACCCAGCCACACTACCCATGAAGCGCGGGAATCGACCGACGGCGGCCGGGCTGCGATCATAGGGGTCGCGGGGCTGCTCCGGCTGGTCGAGGCGGTCGAGCGGATCCGGGTGGCCCACCAGCCACGGCCAGGGGGAGGAGCCGCGCCATGTCCGACCGATCCATCACCATGGCTCCCCCCCGCCCGAGGCGGGGGCTGGGAGCCCTCGCTGGGAGCACCTGCCGCCGGCCCGGCGCCAGCGGCTGCTCGCGCTCCTGACCCAGCTCCTGGAGCGTCGACTGCCTCGGAGCCTGATCCGCGGCGAGGAGGACGGCCATGAGTCCGTTCCCGCCTGCGAGTAGCTCGCCGCTCGGCGTGCTCCGATCGGAGAAGGTCGCGCCCGGTCACCGCGATCGCCTGGCCGTCGTCTATGTGCGGCAGTCCACGCCCCAGCAGCTCCTCGATCACCAGGAGTCGACGCGGCTGCAGTACGGGCTGGTGGATCGGGCGCAGGCGCTGGGCTGGGCCGCCGATCGGGTGCTGGTCATCGACGAGGACCTGGGCCGCTCGGCGACCAGCGCCGACGACCGGGCCGGCTTCCAGCGGCTGGTCTCGGAGGTCAGCCTCGACCACGTCGGCCTGGTCCTCGGCCTCGAGATGAGCCGGCTGGCGCGCTCCAACAAGGACTGGTACCAGCTGCTGGAGCTGTGCGCCCTGTTCCGCACGCTGATCGCCGACCTCGACGGGGTCTATGATCCGGCCCAGTACAACGACCGGTTGCTGCTCGGCCTCAAGGGCACGCTGAGCGAAGCGGAGCTGCACGTGCTCCAGCAGCGGATGCACCAGGGCAGGATGAGCAAGGCTCGCCGCGGCGAGCTGACCTTCGCGCTGCCGCTCGGCTACGTCTGGGGGCTGGAGAGCGAGATCCGGTTCGACCCTGATGAGCAGGTCCAGGCGGTGGTGCGCCTGGTCTTCCGGAAGTTCTCCGAGCTTGGCACCCTGCACGGCGTCCTGCGGTATCTGGCTGACCATGAGATCCGTCTGGGGGTCCGAGTGCGCGAGGGCCCCGGCAAGGGCGAGCTGGTCTGGCGGCGGCCGAACCGCATGACGCTACAGATGCTGCTCAAGCACCCGCTGTACGCCGGTGCCTACGTCTACGGGCGACGCCAAGGCGACCCGCGTCGCCGCCAGTCGGGGCACCCCCGCAGCGGGCGGGTGGTGGCGACGCCCACGGAGTGGCTGGCCTTCGTGCCCGATCGGGCGCCGGTGTACATCACCTGGGAGCAGTACGAGGCCAACCTGGCGCAACTGGAGGCGAATCGGGCCCGCGCCACCAGCCGGGGGACGGCGCGGGCCGGGGCGACCTTGCTGGCCGGGCTCGTGAGCTGTGCCCGGTGCGGCACCCGCCTGATCGTCCGCTACGACGGGACGCCGGCCCGGCCCGCGTACGTCTGCTCGCGGCGAGCGACCGACTATGGCGAGCCGCACTGCCAGCAGGTCGCCGCGGCCGGCCTGGATCGGTTCGTCGGCGAGCACGTCCTGGCCGCGCTCGAGCCTGCCGCCCTGGAGCTGGCGCTGACGGCGACCGAGCGCGTCGAGCAGGAGCGGGCGGAACTGCTGCGGCACTGGCAACAGCGGCGAGAACGGGCGGCCTACGAGGCGGAGCGTGCCCGTCGTCAGTACGATGCCGTCGAGCCGGAGCACCGGCTGGTGGCGCGGACGCTGGAACGGCGCTGGGAGGAGAAGCTGGCGGCGCAGCAGCAGCTGGAGGAGGCCTATCGTCGGGCGTTGCGCGAGCTCCCCCGCACCCTCTCCGAGCAGGAGCGGACAACGATCCGCCGCCTGGCCACGGACATTCCGGCCCTGTGGGCCGCCCCCACCACCACGCATGCCGATCGGAAGGAGCTCGTCCGCCAGGTCGTGGAGCGGGTGGTGCTCGACGCCCAGGGAGCGAGCGAACGGGTGCAGGTAAGCATCGAGTGGGTGGGCGGCGGGCAGACCCCGGGCGTGGTCCGCCGGCCGATCCAGCGGACGGACGCATTGAGCACCTACCCGGGGATCTGCGAGCGGGTGCGGGCCGGGGTCCAGGAGGGCCTGCCGGCCGCGAACATCGCCGAACGGTTGAATGCCGCGGGGTATCTTCCGCCACGCGGCGACCGGTTCGGCGTGCAGGCCATCCGCGTGCTGCGCCAACGGCTGGGGCTGAGTGGCCACCGTCCTCGGCGCAATCCGCGGACCGGACTCGGGTCAGACGAGTGGTGGCGGTCCGAGCTGGCCCGAACCCTCGGCATCCCGACCGGCACGCTCGACTCTTGGATCGCTCGCGGCTGGGTGCGCGCCCGCCAGGAGCCGCGCGGGCTCCGGCGCTGGATCGTCTGGGCGGACCCGGCCGAGGCGGAGCGGCTCCGCCACTTCCGTCAGCGGCCGGTCGATGATGCGCTCCGACAACGCTGGCTGGAGCGCCAGGGAGGTTCCCATGACTCAACACCCCGAACGTAGCGCGCTGAACATGGGCAGTGTGGATGGGTCACTGAACGCACGCTGGCGTGGCTGTCCAAGTGCCGGGCAATCTTGATCCGTTGGGACAAGAAGGCCAAGAACTACCTCGGCCTGCTCAAGCTGGCCCGTGCCCTGCTCTGGTTCCGCCGCTACGCCCGCCTGGCCCTGCCGTCGGGCGGATCGTGAGCAGCACGCTCAGCGAGAGTGCACATGCCCTACCTCACCCCTTGCGGGCGACTCTTCTATGAGCGAGCGGGCGATGGCGACCCGCCGCTCGTCTTCGTCCACGGGATCGCCTGCGCCCATGACGACTGGCGAGCACTGGCTGGACTACTTCCGCGCACGGCGATGCGTGGTCGCCTGCGATCTGCGCGGCCATGGCGCCTCCACTGGCGACCCGGCGCAGTGCGACATCGAGACCTACGGGCCGATGTGCGCCCTGCTGCGCGCCTGGACCTGCCGCCCGGCCGTCCTCATCGGGCACAGCATGGGCTGTCGCGTGGTCCTTCAGGCCTCTGTCGATGCGGAGCGGGTGGCCCGGTCTGGTCCTGGTGGACGGCAGTCGCCTGGGCACGGGCGATCCGCAGATGGCCGAGCAGGCTGCCCGTCAGCAGATCCAGACGGTTGGCTACCCCGCGTTCCTGCGAGGCTTCTTCGCCGGCATGTTCCTGGAGGAGGGCGATCCCGCCGTCCAGGAGCGAATCGTCGGCCGTGCGCTGGCGCGCGAAGCCATCGGCGCCGCCCTGTTCCAGCGCGTTGTCGGTGGGATGCGCAGGCGATGGACGCGGCGCGCTGGCCAGAGTCGGCGTGCCGCTGCTGGTCATCCAGAGCACCTACGTCAATCCCCAGCGTGTCCGGGTTTCACTGGAGCCTGGAGCCAGCACGCCTGGCTGGAGCTGGTACGGCGCTCACCGCCCAGATCGAGATCGTCCGCGGCGGCGGACATTTCGCGATGCTGGAAAAACCGCAAGCCGTGAATCAGCACCTCGAAGTTCGTCGCACGGCTGTCGCGCCCGACCTGGGCGGCTCGCTCAGCTTCCGCCACGTCTGGCCACGACCTTCGGGTCAGCATCAATAGTGCGTCAGCTTCACGGGTCTGAGATAGTTACTTAACCCGGTGTGCAAGTTACGGTAAGTCCAGGCCACAGGCGGCGTACCCTGAAGGTGCATGACTACCTGACGGGGGCCGACCGTGGACCTGGACACCTTCATCGTAGCGGTCTTCTGCACGATTGACGACGGAAGAGCTGCGCGCGTTGGCCACGCGAGCGGTGGCGGGCGCGCGGTCCGCGTCCCCGCTTGGCCGACAGCGAGGTGTTGACGCAGGAGGTCGTCGGGAAGTACCTCGGCATCGACACCGGCCAGGGGCTGTACGCCTACTTCCGCCGCCACTACGGGGCCTGGTTCCCGGCGCTCGGTCGGGTGCAGCGGACGACGTTCGTCCGTCGGGCCGCAAATCTCTGTGGGCGGTCAAGGGGCGGCTGTGGCAGCAGATCCTCCGGCGGGTGCCGCACAGGCCCGGACTTCGCGCTGATCGACAGCTTTCCGCTGGCGGTCTGCCAGTTCGCTCGCGCCCACCGCTGCCGACGGTTCCGCGGCGAGGCGGCGTATGGCAAGGACACGCTGGTCCGCCAGACCTTCTACGGCTTCCGCGTCCACGTGCGGTGTGCTGGCCCGTCCTGATCGGCCGGGTCCTGCTGGCAGCCAACGTCTCCGAGCTCGCCGCTGTGCCGGCCCTCGTGATGGCACGGCAGCTGGCTGCTCGGTGACCGCAACTACCACGCACCGCCTGTCGGACGAACTGGCCGGGGCCTCGGCTCCTCGCCCCATTCCGCTGGGCCAGCCCCGGGACCCCGGAGCCGACGCGGGCGCACCTGCTCAGCCGCTTTCGCTATCGGATCGACACCGTCTTCGGGCAGCTCGTCGACCGCTATCGCGCCAAGCGCGTCTGGGCGCGTGACTCTATCACCTCCGCAGCCGCCTCCTCCGCAAGGTGCTCAGCCACCTCTCGCGGTCCACTTCACCCATCGAGGCCCAGCATCCGCCGCTACGCCTCGCCAACCTGCTCTCTGCCTGACAAACCTGCACACCGGGTTACTTAGTGTCTTTATCAGCGACGCCGGTGTGTCCCGCCGGCATGTAGTACACGTCCCCCGCGTCCTCTGGGCCGTCACGCGTCAGAACGGCGGGCGAGAGCAGAGTACCCACCGCAGTATCACAGTGGCCGCGGCTCACCGACGTCCCGCGGACCTTGGTCCGCGGTGGACCGCTGACTCGCAGACCGCCAAACTCCTGACTGGGTTCTTGAAACACCATGGCTGGTACAGCTCAGTTGGACGCCACACGCCAGTAGGCCTCAGCCGGATCAAGCGTCAGTCGATCCTTCCCCATCGATCAGGACACGGCATCCCTCTTGGTCCAGCGCAGCACGGCCTGATCCCTCAGTTGTGCGCGGAACTGGGTGTGGTAGAGGCGGGCGTAGAGGCCGTCACGGGCGAGCAGCTCGGCATGGGTGCCACGCTCGACGAGGCGACCGCGGTCGAGGACCAGGATCACGTCGGCGGCCAGGATGGTGCTCAGACGGTGGGCGATCACCAGGCTGGTGCGACCCCGCATGGCGCCGTCGAGCGCGGCCTGGATGAGCGCCTCGGATTCCGAGTCCAGGGCGGAGGTGGCCTCGTCCAGAATCAGGATCCGGGGGTCCTTGAGCAGGACCCGGGCGATTGCGACGCGCTGCTTTTCGCCGCCGGACAGGCGGTAGCCGCGCTCGCCGACGACCGTGTCGTAGCCGTCCGGCAGCTCGGCGATGAAGGCGTGGATGTTCGCGGCCCGGCACGCGGCGACGATCTGCTCGTCGGTGGCGTGCGGGCGAGCGTAGAGCAGATTGGCACGCACCGTGTCGTGGAAGAGGTGGGTCTCCTGCGTGACCATGCCGATCTGCTCGGAGAGCGAGTGCAGCGTGACGTCACGCAGGTCGTGGCCATCGATGCAGATGCGGCCCTTGGTCGGGTCGTACAGGCGCGGCAGGAGGTAGGTGAGGGTGGTCTTGCCAGCGCCGCTCGGGCCGACCAGCGCGACGAGCTGGCCAGGCTGGATCGTCACGTCGACGTCACGCAGCGCCCAGCGAACCGCGCCGTCCGATCCGTCGCTCCCCAGAACGGCGCTCCCGTTGCTCGCCCGGGCGTTGGTGGCGGCCTCGCGGCGGCGGGCCGCGGCGGTGATGGCGTCGACGTCACCCCAGCGCTCGACCTCGGACAGGGTCGGAGCGGACGCACCGTTCGGGTCGGCCTGGCCGTAGCTGAACCAGACGTGGTCGAAGCGAATCTCACCACGCACCTCGCCGAGCGCGCGGGCACCGGGCCGATCCTCGATCTCGGCGGGAAGGTCGAGCACTTCGAAGACGCGCTCGAAGGAGACCAGCGACGTCGCCAGCTCGACACGGGCGTTCGCCAGTTCCGAAAATGGGCCGTAGAGCTGGGTCAGGTAGGCCACGAAGGCGACCACCGTGCCGATCGTCATCCCCTCGGTGAGCACGAGGTAGCCGCCGGCCCAGAAGACCACCGCCGTGCCGATGGCGCTGACAAGGCTGAGCAGCAGGAAGAACCAGCGGCCGATCAGCGCCCGGCGGATGCCGATGTCGCGCACGGCGACCGCACGCTCGGCGAAGCGGCCGCTCTCGTGGCGATCGCGACCGAACAGCTTGACCAGCAGCGCGCCGTCGACGTTGAGCGTCTCGTTCATCATGCCGCTCATCTGCGCATTGACGGTCATCCCCTCGCGGGCGACCCGCCGCAGGACCTTCCCGACGCGGCGGGCCGGCAGGACGAAGAGGGGCAGGATCAGGAGGCCGGCGATCGTCAGCCGCCACTCCAGGGTCAGCATGATCGCCAGCGTCCCGACGAGCGCGATGGAGTTCGAGACGACGCTCACCAGCGTGCTGGTGATGGCCTGCTGGGCGCCGACGACGTCGTTGTTGACGCGCGCCATCAGCTCGCCGGCCTTGCTGTTGGTGAAAAAGCGCAGCGACTGGCGTTGGAGGTGCTCGAAGAGCGCCAACCGCAGGTCGGCGATGATCCCTTCGCCGATTTGGGCGCTCAGGTAGCGTTGGCCGACGCCGACGAGCCCGTTGATCAGCGGGACGGCGATCATTCCGAGGGCGAGCCAGTTCAGCTGCCAGAAGTCGCGGTTCGGCAGCGCCTCGTCGATCAGCGCCCGGGTGAGCAGGGGCGGGAGCAGGGTCAGCCCGGTGATCGTCAGGATCGTCGCGAACATCAGCGCGATCCGCCAGCCGTACGGCCGCGCGTAGCGGGCCACCCGGAGCAGGACCGCCCGACTGATTGCCGGACGGTCCTGGTTCTCGTCGTAGCGGATGTACGACCACCACGCGTCCATGGCCCGGATTATAGGAGCAGCGGGCATGAGCGCCGGGGGAATAGGCGCCGACGCCCGCGGGTGTGGCCTCTAACGGAGCAGAAACGGGCGCGCCGAGTCCGCGGTGTACGGGTAGCGGCGCAGCGTCTCCTCGTCGACGTCGATGCCCAACCCGGGACCGGTCGGCGGCTCGACCCAGCCGTCGCGCACGACGATGGCAGGCCCGAACGTCGGCGCCTCGAGCTCGCCCTCGGCGACTTCCACCGGCATCGCGCCGCCGATCGCCGCGGCGACGTGGACCGTAGCGCCCAGCGCCGGCCCGAAGAACCAGGAGTGCAGCGCGACGGGGAGGTTGGCCGCGGTGGCGAGGGCGATGATCTTCCGCGTCTCGCCGATCCCGCCGGCCTTGGGAATGTCCGGCTGGAGCACGTCCACGGCGCCCGCCGCGATCAAGCCGCGGAAGCCAAAGAGGTTGCTCTCGTTCTCGCCAGCGGCGATCGGGATCGGGCTCTCGCGTCGGACACGCGCGAGCCCATCGTGGTCCTCGGGCGGCCAGACCGGCTCCTCCAACCAGCGTAAGTTGTACGGCTCGAGCGCGCGGGCGATCTCGATGGCTTCGCCCGGCGTCCAGGGGCAGTTGGCGTCGAGCATGAGCCCGATCTCCGGGCCGACCGCCTCGCGCGCGGCGCGGACCGACTCCAGGTCGGTCTGGTGCAGCTTCAGCAGCGTAAAGCCTCGCGCGACTAGCCGCTCACAGGCGGCCGCCACGTCTGCAGGAGCGTCGTAGCGCATCATGCTGGCGTACGCGCGGAGCCGCGGGCGGACGAGCCCGCCTAACAATTCGTAAAGGGGCATCCCGCGCGTCTTGCCGAGCAGGTCCCAGAGCGCCATCTCCACGCCGCCGATGGCGTACATGCCAAGCCCGCCGCGGGCGTAGTTCATCCCGCTGCGCTGCATCAGGTTGGCGAGGTACTCGACGCGCCCGGCGTCCTGGCCGACCAGGAGCGGCTTGAGCGAGTCCTCGACAACCGCGGCAACCGCGGGCGGGCTGCCGTACGCGAAGGTCTCTCCAATGCCCTCGAGTCCCTCGTCGGTCAGCACCCGGACGATGACCTGCTTGCCGCTCCAGCCAACCCAGGTAGACGCTGGGCGCATCGGCCGCATCGGGACTGACAGCGCGACGGCGCGCACGTCGGTGATCTTCATGGCGACACCCTCCGCTGCCATCTTACGGAATCGGCGCGCGACCGGCGACCCACGGGTGAGCACGCGACTTGGCGTTCGCGTGAGGCTCAGAGCTCGAAGACGTAGCGCAGACCGCTGGCCACCGCTTGCTCGATGCGCGGCCCGATGCGCCCAATGCGACGCCGGACCAGCCGCCGGTGCAGCGTCGCCAGCTTGTTGAGACGAACTGACGAGGTCGCTTTCAGTCCCGTCGAGGCGAACTCCGGATGGGCCGGTTCGAGCCGGTGCTCCGCGCGTGTGTCACCGCTCGCGTCGTGGCTCGTGATGAAGGCAGCGATGAAATCATCCCCGCTCGGGCGGCCGACGATCAAGGCCGGTCGCAGCTTTTGTCCCGACAGGTCGGTGAATGGGAAAGAGACCAGGACCAGGTCGCCGCGGGCCAGCGGGCCGGAGGCGGTCACACCGGCTCACCGTCCTGGAGCGAATAGATGTCGGGCTCGTCCGCGAGCCAGTCGAAGGCCCCACCACGCTGGGCTAGCTCGGCCAAGTCTATCGCGGTCGGCGTATCGCTCGCCGGTGCTGTGACCGGCTCGCCGCCGGCGAGCAGGTACTCCACGTAATCCTTGATCAGCCAGGACACCGGCGTCCGCCGCCGGTACGCATAGCGCCTCAACGCCTCGAGGCGGTCTTCGTTCAGCTTGACATTCAACTGGGACACCGAGCCACCTAATTCTACTCGTTGATACCTCAGTATAGTCTTGGAGGCGCGCAACGAGGCCGCGATCAGCCTGGTCGACCTCAGCCACGGATCACCGGTATCGTTCGCGATCGACGTCCAGGTGACGCCGGGCGGAGGGCAGTGACCGTCGTCAGCAGAGTGGCGGGCGACGGTCGGACCAGGGTTGAGCAGCCTCGAACGCGGCGGCCGCGCGCAGGACGCGGCCTTCGGCAAAGCGCGGACCCACGATCTGTAGGCCGACTGGCAGCCCCGCCTCGGTCCAGCCGCACGGGACCGAGATCGCCGGCTCGCCGGTCAGGTTGAACGGGTAGGTGAACGGGCTCCATCCCAGGCTCGGTCCGTACGGTCGCTCGGTCCGATCCAGTCCGAAGGGGGGGCCGGCCATCGTCGGCGTGACCAGCAAGTCGTGGGTCCCCCAGAACTCAGCCATCCTGGCAGCGACGTCGTAGCGGACCTGCCGTGCCCGGGCCGTGTCAAAGAGCGTTCGTTCGGCCATCATCCGGACGGCCTGGACGAACCCGGGGTCCATCTGATCCGCCATCTCCACCAGACGATCGGCTGCGCGCGTGGCAGCCCCGGCCCAGAGGAACTGGTCAGCCGCCCAGATCGGGTCAGCAAAGCCCGGACTCGCTTCGTCAAAGGGGCAGCCCAGCTCGGCGAATCGCTGCGCGGCTGCCCTGGCGATCCCCGCCACCTCGGGGTCGACGACGGCGTAGCCCAGGTCCGGGCTCCAGCCGATCCGAAGCTCGCGCACCGCCCGTCCGGCGCTTGCCGAAGCGCCTGGGCCGCGCTTGGCGGCGTCATCGTCGTCGCAGGCGGCCAGGTAGGATTCGGTCGGCGGGGGCAGGCAGAACGGGTCACGCGGGTCCGGCCCGGCGATCACGTCCAGCATCAACGCGGCATCGCGAACCGTCCGCGCCATCGGCCCGTAGTGGGTGACTAGCTCGCTCGCCGAGACGGGGTACATTGCGACCCGCCCATAGGTGGGCTTCAGCCCGACCAGGCCGCAGAAGCTGGCCGGCATCCGGATGGAGCCCGCACCGTCAGAGCCGAGGGCGATCGGGACCAGCCCGGCCGCCAGGGCCGCCGCGCTGCCGGAGCTCGAGCCGCCGGTCGTCCGCTCCGGGTTCCAGGGGTTCACCGTCATCCCATGCAGCGGGCTCCAGCTATGCCCCTGCCAGCCGAACTCGGGCATCGTGGTCATGCCGATGATGATCGCGCCGGCCGCTCGCAGCCGCGCGATCACGGGCGCGTCCTCAGTAGCGACGACGTCCTCGAGCAGCTTCGAGCCGAAGGAGACGCGGACCCCAGTGACGTTCATCTGATCTTTGATGGCGACCGGCACGCCGTGGAGCGGCCCGAGCGGATCGCCGCGCTGGACGGCCTGTTCGGCATCGCGGGCGGCGGCCTGAGCCTCATCCGCCAGCACGACGCAGAAGGCGTTGACCGCTGGGTTCAGGCGCTCGATGCGCCCGAAGAGCCCCTCAACGATGTCCGTCGGCGAGATCCGGCCCGCGCGGACGCCCGCCGCCAGATCCAACGCCGACGCAAAGCCTAGCTCGTTCACGTCCATGCTGTCACCCCACCCGGCCCTTCCGTGCGGGGAGGGTAGCAGAAGGCCCACTCCGGGCGCGCTCGCGGGCCGGCACGAGGGTAACTGGTGCGACGAAGGTCCTAGCCTGTGCCGACTCGTCCGCCGGCGGCCATGCCGCTAGCACCAGCATGGATCCGAGTGGGTTGGTGGACCAGTGCCGGTCCGCCGGTCGCGTCGCCTGGGCCGACCAGGATGCTGATCGCGGCCGGCAGCAGCTCAAAGCGAGCCGGGGTCGAGCCCAACGGGCGGGAGTCGGCATGCGCCATCATCGGGTGATTAGGCAAGACCTCGACGACACGCGCACGGCGCGTGAGGATCTTCGGGTCGTAGGAGCGACGACCGCCAGTGATCGAGATCAAATGCCGAATCAGCTCGAACTTGCTGAACCTGGTGAATACACGGACGTCGAAACGTCGATCGTCCAGCTTGGCATCGGGTGCCAGCGTCAGCGCCGCGCCGAGATAGGGACCATTGGCGATGGTCACCATCATGGCCGAGACGCGCAGCCGCTCGTCGTCCAAACGCAGCCGAATCCGGCGTGGCCGGTACCGCCAGACGAACGTGATCAAGGGCCGCAGCGAGCGCCAGTTGCCGCGGTCGATCTGGTTGATGTACGCAAACAAGCCGGCGTCGATCCCAACCCCGCCACCCTCCAGGAAATAGGTCGACTTCGCAGCGGCGGTGGCCTTGCCAGCATCGATCCGCGCAACCTGGCCGGCCTTGACGACCTCCATCGCGGCCTCGAGCTCGCGCGGGATGCCCAGCATCCGTGCGACGTTCATAACGCTGCCGAGCGGCAGGATTCCGAGCACCGCCCGGGTGTTGATCAGCGACTCGGCCACTTCGGCCACGGTCCCGTCGCCGCCAGCCACCAGGATTCGCTCATAGCCGTCCCGGACGGCGTTCCGCGCCAGCTCGGTGGCGTGTTCGGCCCGCTCGGTGCACAACACGTCTGCCTCGATCCCGTGCCGAACCAGGAGATCGCGCACGTCGTCCACGGTCACCGGGTTGGTCGTGACACCCGCCTTCTGGCCGGCAGCGGGGTTAATGATCAGACACGTTCGCGATTCGATGGTGTGGCTCCTCGTTCCCGTCGCGGAAAGACTTAGTGGGCGACGGGAACGAGGGCAGGATACGTGCCAGTCAGCCGCCTTGACGTGGAGCTTTCGCGGCGTGGGCGGGGTGGTACCATCCCGCGGGGACATTCTCGTGGCGCTCCGTGGGCACGCTCACATGCCCGCCGGCCACGCGAGCAGGATGGCATGCCGACCTATCGTATCGAAGGCGGATCACCCCTCCGGGGTACGATCCGCGCGAGCGGCGCAAAGAACGCCGCCACCAAGGAGATCGTCGCGGCGCTCCTGACCGACGACACCGTCATCCTCCACAACGTCCCCAGGATTGGCGACGTGGCGATCACCGTCGACATCTGCCGCGGCCTGGGCGCCGAGATCGATTGGATCGCCGAAGACACGCTGCGCATTCACGCCGCCGACCTCCGCGACGTCGACGTGCCGGTCGCGTTTTCGGGCGTCAACCGCATTCCGGTCCTGCTGTTCGGACCGCTCCTCCACCGCCACGGAAGGGCGGCCGTGCCCCTTGTGGGCGGCGACGACATCGGCGCCCGGCCAGTTGACTTCCACGTCGCCGCCCTCCGCCGTCTGGGAGCGACCGTCGAGCAGGAGGGCCAAACCTGGCAGGCGCGCGCCAGGCGGCTGAAGGGCACGCTGATCGACCTGCCGTACCCGAGCGTTGGGGCGACCGAGAGCGTGCTGCTATCGTCGGTGCTGGCCGAGGGGACGACGGTCATCCGCAACGCCGCGGTCGAACCGGAGATCATGGACCAGATTCTTCTGCTCCAGAAGATGGGTGCCCTGATCGCGGTCGAGGTCGACCGCACGATCATCGTCGAGGGGGTGGCGCGACTGCGTGGCGCCGAGCACCGCGTCCTGGCCGATCGGATTGAGGTTGCCTCGTTCGCCGCCGCGGCCGTCGCGACGGACGGCGACGTCTTCATCGAGGGCGCCGAGCAGACGACGATCATGGCTTTCTCGAACGCCCTGCGGCGGGTCGGCGGCGACTTCGACGTCCGACCGGAAGGGATCCGGTTTTATCGCGGCGGCGAGTTGACCGCGATTGCCCTGGAGACCGACGTCCACCCGGGCTTTGCGACCGACTGGCAGCAGCCGTTCGTCGTCCTGCTGACCCAGGCCCGTGGGCTCTCCGTGATCCACGAGACGGTCTACGAGCGCCGCTTCGGCTACACCAGGGAGTTGCGGGCGATGGGCGCAACCATCCAGATCTACAACACCTGCGTCGGCGCCAAGGCGTGCCGCTACCGTTACGGCGACCACCCCCACAGCTGCCTGGTCCAGGGCCCGACGCCGCTGCGCGGGACGAGGATGACCATCCCGGACCTGCGAGCCGGCTTCTCCTACCTGATCGCCGCGCTTGTCGCCCACGGCGAGTCGAAGATCGACGGCGCCCAATACGTCGAGCGCGGCTACGCGGTGATCCCGGAGAAGATCGACCGCCTCGGCGGCCGTTGCACGGTGGAGTGAGCCGCGCGCTATCACACGGCCGCTCGACCCAGGGGTGAGCTACCCGCTCCAGTAACCTGGACGTTTGGAAAGTCGGCGCTCGAACTGGGCCGTGCGTTAGAATGGCCGGACGGCGCTCGATCCTGTCGGCACGGACCGCCTGACACCGCGGCGGCCGATCATCACGGAGGGCCCAGGTGCCGCGCGTGCTGATCCTCGAAGACGAGCCCGAGATTCAGGATCTGATCGGCGACCTGCTCGCGCTGGAGGGATACGAGGTTCACGCCCTCGATCGCGTCCCCTACGGTCTGGACGCTATCCGCGCGCTGGCCCCGGATCTGATGGTGCTGGATCTTCGGCTCCCGGGCCTCGGCGGCATCGAGCTGCTGCGTCTACTGTCGGCAGACCGTATGCTCAGTTCGATGCCGGTGGTGATCTGCAGTGGCGCTGGCGACCTGCGCGCGGCGCATGCCGAGGAGTTTGCCGCGCTTGGCTGCGAGGTCGTCGCCAAGCCGTTCGAGCTGGATGAGATCATCGACGCCGTCCGCCGCGCGGGACGCCGAGGCCAACCCGCGAGCTAAGCACCCCACGGCGGCCGAGCGACTGTGACGCTGTCCGACACCGAAACCGGCTCCGACCCGTTATACTTCCGGAGGCGGGATTCCAGCACCCGCCGTGGCCGAGTTCCCGAATGCGACGACGTTGTCCGCCGTTCGGGGAGCGGGGGACCCATCCAGGGCGAATGGCGCATGAGCGCCTAGGGCAACCTCTTCCGTCCGAGCCCAACGCTCACCTCGTAGGCCTGCGAAGGGGGTAGTTCACGCGCGGCTGCGTAGCCGGCGCGGGACTGGCCCATTTTGTTGGCCGAAACCTGGCTGGGCAAGGGTCTTCCTGATGATCAACATCTTCTCGGCACTGTTGGCCGGCCCTGGGCGCAC
The DNA here is from genome assembly GCA_030447245.1 of Chloroflexota bacterium. Classification (GTDB taxonomy): domain Bacteria; phylum Chloroflexota; class UBA6077; order UBA6077; family JACCZL01; genus JAUJPG01. The sequence goes on from JAUJPG010000026.1 coordinate 27,747, forward strand.
GCCCACGGATGCCGCTCGACGTCGCAACCTTCTGGCACTGAGCCTGGCGACGTTCCTGGCGTCGGTCGGCTTCATGATCGTGCTGCCGCTGCTGCCCACGTTGATCCGCGAGTCGCTCGCCGGGGACGTGGACCAGTTAGGTCCCTGGCTCGGGCTGGCGATCAGCATCTCGCCATTGTTGACGGCGCTGACCGGACCATTCTGGACCGTGCTTGGCGTGCGCTTCGGCCACAAGGCGATGATCCAGCGCGCCCTGCTTTGCATCGGTATCGGCATCGGCTTGCTCGCCGTGGCATCGTCGCCTCTCCAGGTGGTCGCCCTGCGAGGATTTATCGGCGCGCTGGGTGGCATCTCGGTGGCGGCGCTGGCCGCGGTGGCCGCGACGACACCGCGCCGTGAGCTTGGTCCCGCCGTCGGGATGCTTCAGGCGGCCCAGATGAGCGGCGCCGTGGTCGGGCCGCTCGTCGGCGGCCTGCTCGGCGGCCTGCTGGGCATGCGCGAAGCGTTCATGATCTCCGGGGCGATCTTTGTCGGCGCAATCGTCCTGGTGCAGCAGTTGTACTGCGAGACGCCCGCGCTGGTGGTCGAGGGCCCCACGCGCGAGGCGGGAAGCGGGGTCGCCCGGGATGGGTCGGCGGTCGACACCCGCGCCGCTCGCGGCCGCGCCTTTGGCGGCGGGGTCGGGGGCGGGATACTGGTCATCCTGGGAGCGGCTTTCGTGGGTCAGTTCGTCGAGGGCAGCCTGTTGGTCCTGCTCCCGCTTCGACTTGAATCGCTCGGCGCGGCTCCAGAGTCGGTGCCGTGGCTGTTCGGGCTGGGTCTGTCGGCCGCCTCGTTGGCGGCGGCGCTGACCGGCGCGCTGGGCGGCCGGTTGGCATCCTCGCGCTCGGCGAAGACGCTGCTGTGCGGGGTCCTCATACTTGGGCTGGTGGGGCTGGTCCCACTCGCCCTGGCAACGGTCTGGTGGCAGTTCCTCGTCCTGCGCGTGCTGCTCGGGTTCGCCGTCGGCGCCTTACCAACGCTGGCCTACAGTGCCGCCGCCGAGGCCGCGCCGCCGCACCGCCGGGCCGCGATGGTCGGCCTGGTCTCGAGCGCGGGCATCTTCGGTTTCGCTGCCAGCCCGCTGCTCGCCGGCACGCTTGCTCGGGTCGACCCGACGTTGCTGCTGGCCCTGGACGGACTGCTCTACGCGGTGATCCTGGCCGCGTTGTGGGCCGGCGGGCGCGGGCTGCTCAGACGGGTGACCGGCTGGCGGCTGACCGTGCCAGCGCGGCGCACGCTCCTGCCGAATGTTGGTCGCCTGGAATGGGCGCGCTCGGAGCGCGACACCGCTCCGCGATTCACGCCGGCCGAGGTGAGCGCTGCCTTGCGGGGTGACGCCAGCGGGGCGCGCGCCGACGCGATCCTGGACGTGGCCGCACAGCCGTCAGCCTGGTTACCGGCCAACCCCGCGCGCGCGTTCCGCGACGCGCCGCGCTACGCCGATCGCCTGCCGACGATCCTCCACCTGCTTCGGCAGGGCGAGGACGCCGAGTCGATCGGTCGGCGCTTGAGCTTGTTCGGCGGTGCCTGGCCGATCGAACGGACCGTCGACACGGCAGCCCGCCTGATCGCCGCGCACCTGAACCGCCGCTAGCCCGGATTATTCACCGGGCGGCTGAGCGGGCGGCGAGGTGATGCCAGAGGGCCTCGCCAGGGTGGCTGGAGGCGAGGTGGAGGCGGACGCGATCGGCGCCCTCGCGGACGCGGCCGCCGATCTTGAGCAGGCGCAGCCGCAGGGTGTCGAACTGGAAGCTGGCGGCCTTGGTCGCAGCCAGCCAGCGGCGGAGGGTGTCCAGCAGCCAGTAGGCGGCCGCGTGCAGCACGAGACGGAAGGCGTTGGCCCAGAAGCGGTGGTCGCTCAGGCGGTCGGCCCGCAAGGCGTTTTTCAGGTCCTTGATCCAGTTCTCGGGCTGGCCGCGGTCGACGTACCAGTCATAGACGGTCAGCGGGTCCTCGGCGCGGGTGGTCACCACGAAGCGGGTGTTGGGGCCCTTGGCCAGTACCTCCGCCTTGAAGACGACCCGCCGCCGGTGGGGCCAGCTGCCGGCCTGGTAGGTGGTGTCACCGGCCAGGCGGACCTTGGCCCCATCCTGGATCGCGCTCTGGGCTTGGGCTTCAGCCAGGAGGGGGGCAGCGTGCCGCTCCAGCACCGGGTTGGGGATCAGCCCGATGGTGTAGGTGATGTCGTGGGCCTCGCACCAGGCGTACAGCCGCGGGACGGCGAAGCCGCTGTCGGCACGCAGCTCCACCGTCACCCCCGGCCAGGCGGCGCGCAGCGCCCGCAACAGGCGGCCCAACACCAGCACGACGAAGCGGCTGCCGTGGCAGTTGCCCGGCCGGAGCACGGCCGTGACCAGCTGACCGGTGGTGCCGTCGAAGACCAGCAGCGGGAAGTACATGTGCTGGCGGTAGTAGCCGTGGTAGGCCACGCCCTCCTGGCTGCCGTGGGCCGGGTCGTCGGTCCCATCCAGGTCCAGCACCAGGGGCTCCGGCCGGCCGCGCCGCCCGCGCTCGCGGACATAGAGGTCGACCAGGGTGGCCGCGAGGGCCTCGACCGCGTGCCGATCCACGGCATTCTCCAGGCGCGACAGCGTCGGCTGGCTGGCCAGGTCGGCGCCACTGGCGGGTCGACGGCCACAGGCCAGTTTCAGCAGCGGATCGGTCCGCAGTGTGTCGGCGTCGTCCTGGTCCTCGTAGCCGCAGGCGATCTGGAACACCCGCTGACGCACCAGCGTCGCCAGCGAATGCCGGACCGATCCGCGCCGCCACTCCGGCACGCACGCCGCCAGCGCGTCGCACAGGCCGAGCGCCCGATCGGCTTCGCCCAGCCAGGGCAGCCCGCCGTCGCTGGTCAGCCGCCCGGCATCGAAGCTCACCTCCAGCGGCAGGCCAATCGGTGTGTCGAAACCGATCGCAGCGGTGGTAGACTGGGACATCGGAGCACCCTCCGGGCTGGGTCTAGGCAACCACAGCTTACGGAAGGTGCTCCGTCCTGTTCACCCGCTCCGGTGAATAATCCGGGCTAGAGCGCGCCCTGGCTCACATCGGCCCGGCGGTTGTCCGATGACGCCGCGACTGCGCTGGGCGCCGATCTACCAGCCCGACCGCCAGACGATGCTCGACGTCCTGTCCGAGCTGGTCCAGGCCGGCCTGGACGCCGCTGAGCGCCCTGACGAGGCGCTGGGCAGCTCCGAGACGCCCCAGGACCTGGCCGAGCTGGCGGAGGTCGCAGCATGACGCCCGCCGAGGTCTTCGCCGACGACCGCCGGAATTCAGTAGGCCCGCTCGCTCTGCTGGTCTGGCTGGCCGCCACGGTCCTCAAGGACGGGACCGACGCGCCGATCGGAACGGAGGATGTCCGGGCCATCGCCCGCCCGAACCAGCCGGTCAGCCCCAGCGCGGCCATCAGCAGAACGGAGACGAAGTAGGCTCCGATCGCCTCGGCCAGCGAGTAGAGAGGCAGGGTGGTCACCAGCAGGGCCGCCCCCGCGATCGAGAACGCTCCGCAGATCGGCTGGCGGTAGACCAGGGCCAGGACCAGGCTGGCCGTGCCGCCGCCGACCAGGGCGGCGAAGACCCACGAGTTAAGCTGCTCGACGGTCAGGCCAGCCGCGGTGGCGGCCTGGATCATCAGAATAATCGGGCCGGTCACCCCCAGCAGCGCGGCGACAAGACCGGCGCTGGCGGTCGAGGCGGTGACGTAGCGCGGGAGGTCGCGCAGGTTGGCCCGCACGTCGGTCGGCGGCTCCAGCCCGGCGAGGGGAGATGGCAGGATCATCGCCTCCAGCCAGGCGCGGGCCTGGAGTGATTGGGGCTGCCATCCTCGCCCGCGAGCAGCGGTATCGTACTGCCCAGTCAGGCGATGTGGCGAGCGCGGCGGGTCGTAGAGGAAGCTCCGTCTCGCTGACCCGTACACGGGTATACCCCCTCCGGCTTTGCCCTGAAACCCCCTCCTGACGACGACATTGTGTGCAGGGATGGGAGTTTGTGTGCAGCGCTCGGTTCGGACGGGACAGGCCCCGCCCGATCCGGGCCGGGGCTCTCTCGTTCCCAGTCCGCTAGAACGGCTAGGACGGGCCGAGGGATGCCTCGCCTGCGGGCTTGGCGGAGTCCTTCAACTCGACAAAGAGGGCGTGCGACGGCGTGTTGCCGATGTTCTCGCCGCTGTGCGTCTGGGCATCGAGCCACCGAGTCTCGCCCTGGGCCAAGGTGACGTCGCGAGACTCGCCCCCGGCGCCGATCAGGCGCCGCTCGAAGTTGCTCAAGGTGTGCATGACGCTGTCGGGGTGAGAGTGCGGGCTCGTCTTCTGACCGGCCTCGTCGCGGTACTCGAGGACTCTCACCCTGTCGTTCTCGAAGACGACCTTGTACTTGTCGGGATCGGTGATCGTCGGGTCGGTCATCGGCCGCTCCTCCTTCGTCCCGAGGTCGCGCGATTGGCGGGAGCAGTATACACGCGGGCCGACGATCCGATGGAGCCGCCGCGTCGGGGTGCTCGACTTTTTGGGCAACCCGCCGACTTTTTGCAGGGGCGACTTCTTAGGCAAAGCCCCCCCTCCCTACATTCCCTACAATCCTCTGGTGTGAATGCGTCCGGGGCGCCGATCAGCGCGTCCGCAGGAGGGCTGATGGCCGAAACTGTTGTCGGCGGACCAGACCCTCGGGCTCTCCGGGTGCCCGGCGCCGAGCGTCAGCAGGCGGCTCGCCTGCGGGACCTCACCACCGGCGGGCTCGTCAAGTCCGGGCACACCGACCCCGCCGACTGGGCCGGGCTGCACCCGGCCCGCACGCGCAACCCACGCGGGGTGCCCGGCATCCAGATCGACGGCTACTTCCCGGACAGCTCGAGGTTCAATACTCTCCACGAGTGGAACCACGACGCCCAGTTCGTGATCCGCCTGCCGGACCGTTGGAACGGCAAGCTGGTCGTCACCGGGGCGCCGGGCGTGCGACGGCAGTACGCGCTCGACTTCACGATCTCCGACTGGGTGCTCGCCCGAGGCTACGCGTTTGCCGCGACCGACAAGGGCAACAGCGGGCCGCTCTTCTATCGCGATGGAGACGAGCCGGGCGACGCGGTGGCCGAGTGGCACCGGCGGGTGACCGAGCTGACGCTGGGGGCCAGGGAGGTCGTCGGCCAGCGCTACGGGCGCCGGCCGGAGCGGACCTACATCACCGGGATCTCGAACGGCGGCTACCTGACCCGCTGGGCGCTCGAGCGCCATCCCGAGCTGTACGACGGCGGCGTCGACTGGGAAGGGACCCTCTTCCGTCCCGAGGGGCCGAACCAGTTCACCTATCTGCGGACTGCTCTCAAGCACTACCCCGCCTTCCGTGAGTGCGGCGACCGCGCTGCCCACGCGGCGATGGTCGCCGCCGGCTTCCCGGCCGGGTTCGAGTTCCTCTGGGAGTTCCACTACACCACGTACTGGGACCTGACCCAGCGGACGTATCGCGCCCAGTTCGACCCGGCCTACCATCCCCCGACCGAGGCGGGGAGGCCGTTCTGCCGCTCGGGCAGCCCACACTGCGACGCCGACTACGACTACGCGGCCCGGCCCCAGGCGGTCAAAGACGCCGTGGCGAAGGTGTCGCTGAGCGGGGCGATCGGAAAGCCGCTGATCACGCTCCACGGGACGCTCGACGTGCTGCTGCCGATCTCGACCGACTCGGACGTCTACGCCGACCTGGTGGGCCGGGCCGGCCGCGTCGACCTCCACCGCTACTACGTCGTCGAGGGCGGGACCCACGTCGACGGCCTCTGCGACGTGTTTCCCGGCCGGCTGCGGCCGATCCTGCCGTGCTATCGGCGGGCCTTCGAGTTCATCGAGGCATGGGTGGAGGCGGAGTGCGAGCCGCCACCCAGCGGGTCGTGGCGCGGCCCCGGCCCAGCGACCTGGTCGACGGCTGCTCGCAGTAGAGGTGACTAGCCCGACAGTTGCAGTTCAAAGGCCCACACTGGCGGCTTGTAGATTGCCGACTAGTTACAGCACTCCCAGGTCACCAGGTCGGCGATCATGGTGTCCTCTGGGTCGTCGGATCGCTTGCCGCGGGCCACCTGCTCGAGGTCGGCGTCGGACAAGTCCCCGCCCGGCCTGGCGACAGGCGAGGCAGGCAGCACCAGGAAGAGAGTGGTGGGCGTCTCCTCCACCACCTGCACCTCGAGGTCGGCCGGGAGGCTGGCCCCGGGTCGCAGCCGGGCCGCTTCCCTTTCGACCACCGCCTTCGGGTCGCGCAGCAGCTCCTGCTTGAATGCCTCGTCCTTCCAGGCCCTGGCAATCAGGCGCCCTTCCAGTTCTCGCCGCGTGACGGGTGTTCCCTGGGCCACGGCTTTTCCTCCTCTGGCTAAGCCACCAGTCCGCCCTGCTCACTGCTCATCATCATCGGCGGCGGTGGCTCACCGGGTCTCACGTGGGGCTTCCCAGCGCCTGAGACGACTTCAGTATAGTGGCGCATGTCCGGCTGTCAAGATGACGCGACGCCTCATCCTGGCAGGGCTCGGCCACGGCCGTCCCCGGGCCCGACGCAAGCCCTGACGACGAACGCTCATGGCGGCGGGCGGCGAAGCGAGCCGGCGAGCGGAGCCTCTCGATGACCCCTTCGGAACGATCGAGGCGAACGCTCCTCCAGATCGCGCAACAGGCGAGCACACTCGCCGAGCGGCTGGAGCGCGGGTCCGTGCCTCCCGGGGACGAGGGCGATCCAGTCGTCGTCCAGCGACGGCTCGACGAGTGGTGCCGGGCCGCGGCCAAGGGCGACTGGGACACTTTCCGCAAGCGCCTGGCCTGGGACGGGCTCGGCCCGGACATGGTCCGGGCCGCGCTCGGTCCGCAGCCGCTTCGCGCCGGGGAGCCGCTGCCCGCCTGGGCCGATACGCTGCGCCAGGCGCTGACGCTCGCGGCGGGGAACGAGGCCGGAGCGAGCGCACCGAGGGGGGAGTGCTTCCGGGACCCCGAGCAGCCCCTGCCGTTCGAGGAGCTCCTGGTGCCGTTCGTCCTGGTGGCCCGCCGACGGCTCGCCGCGCAGGCCGGGGCCGGTCGCGGCTTGCTTTCCGAGGCGGCGCACGCCGCGCTGGAGCGCAGCCTGCTGCAGGTGTTGACCTCCTACGCGGCCCCGTCGCTGCACCTGGAGTTCTCGCTCGTGCGCGCCCGCGAGCAGTCGTCCCTGGACCGGGTGCTCACGTTCGAGCACGACGACGACAACCGCGCGCTGTACGATGGCTTCGTCCGTCGGATGCGGCGGGGCGGGCTGTTGGCCTTCTTCCGGGAGTACGCGGTGCTGGCCCGGCTGCTGGCCACGATCACCGATCGCTGGGCCGAGGCCAACGCCGAGCTCCTCGGTCGCCTGGAGGCCGACTTGCCCGAGCTCCAGCGCGTCTTCGGCGGGGATCAGGAGCTCGGCCCGGTTACCGCCGTCCGGCCGGCGCTCTCGGACCCGCACCGCGGGCGGCGCAGCGTCGTGGCCTTGGCCTTCGCCTCCGGCCGCGAGCTTGTCTACAAGCCGAAGGACCTCGGCATCGAGGCCGCCTACCACCGCCTGCTGGCCTGGCTGAACGAGCGCGGCGCGCCCCTCGCGTTCCGGGTGCTCGCGGTCCTGAACCGCTCCACCCACGGCTGGGTGGAGTTCGTGGAGCAGCGGCCGTGCGGCGACACGGAAGAAGCCCACCGCTACTATCGGCGGGCCGGGATGCTGCTCTGCCTTGCCTACGCCCTCGAGGCGACGGACTGCCACATGGACAACCTGATCGCCAGCGGGGAGCACCCGGTCCTGGTGGATTTGGAAACGTTGGCGCACCACCGCGTGCGGCAGGAGGATCCCGGTGACGGGGCGCGGGCCGAGATCCTGGCGCATGAGCAGCTTGCCTACTCCGTGCTGCGGACGGGCCTCTTGCCCGTCTGGCAGCTCGGCAACGGTGGGCGGGTCGCCTACGACGTGAGCGGCCTGGGCGGCCTCGGCGAGCAGGAGACGCCGTTCCGGGTGCCGAGGTGGGAGCGCGTCAACACCGATCGGATGGCCCTGGCGTATGAGCCGGGCAGGACCCGACCGCGGGCGAACGTGCCGCTCCTGGACGACGTCCCGGTCTGCCTGGACGAGCACGCCGACGAGCTGGTGGATGGCTTCCGGCAGATGTACCGTTTCCTGGTGGCCTGCCGCGCGGCGCTCCTGGCGCCGGATAGCCCGCTGCACGGGCTGGCCCACCAGCAGGTGCGCTTCGTCCACCGCCCCAGCAGGGTCTACGCCCTGCTGTTCGCCAAGCTGCTCGACCCGCGGTACCTGCGCGACGGCGCTGATCGGAGCATCCAGCTCGAGCTGCTGAGCCGGGCCGTCGTCCCGTCCGAGGAGCGGCCACGTTGGTGGCCGCTCGTGGCGGCCGAGCAGCGGGCGCTGGAGCACGCGGACATCCCGTTCTTCACCGCGCCCACCTCCAGCGACGGCCTCGAGGTGTTGCCCGGCCGGACGATCGAGGCCTGCTTCGCGGAGCCGAGCTTCGATCTCGTGCTGGCGCGGCTCACGGCGCTCGACGAGGAGGATCTCGAGCGGCAGGTGGCGTTCACCGAGGGCGTGCTCTACGCGCACGGCGCGCGGGACGCGAGGGGCGCGCCGGCAGCGGATGTCGCGCCCGTGAGCGCCGACACGGCTGAGCCGCCGAGCACGGAACGGCTGTTGGCCCGGGCCATGGCCATCGCGGGAGAGCTCCGCACGCGCGCGATCCGCGCCCCCGACGGCAGCGCGGCGTGGATCGGGCCGCAGTACCTCGCCCAAGCGGAACGGTTCCAATTCCAGCCGCTCGGCCACGACCTCTACGGCGGGGCGTGCGGGGTCGCCGTGTTCCTGGCGGCGGCGGCAAAGATCGCCGGCCGCGCGGGCTATCGCGAGCTGGCCCTGGGGGCGGTGCAGCCGCTGCGCCGCGAGCTGCGGACGCGCGGCGATCGACTCGCCCGAGATGTCGGGATCGGCGGCGCCGCGGGACTCGGTGGCGTCGTCTACGCGCTCACGCGGATGGCGGACCTCGTGGACGACTCGTCGCTCCTGGAAGATGCCAAGCAGATCGCCTTGCTGATCACGGCCGAGCGCATCGCGGCCGACACCAGCCTGGACGTGATCGACGGCTCCGCCGGCGCGATCCTCGGCCTATGCGCCCTGTACGACGTCACCGGTGACCAGGAGGTCGCGGAGCGGGCGATGGCCTGCGGCGGGCACCTGTTGACCGCGCGAACGGCCAGCGGAGCCGTCTACCGGGCCTGGGCGACCGTCGACGGGAAACTGCTGGCCGGCTTCTCCCACGGGGCGGCCGGCATCGCCTATGCGCTGCTGCGGCTATACGAGCTCACGCGGGATCCGGCGCTCCTCCAAGCCGCCCGCGAGGCGATTGCCTACGAGCGCAGCGTCTTCTCGCCCGAGGCCGGCAACTGGCCGGACTTCCGGCCGGACGACGAGCCGGCCTTCTTGACGCGCTGGTGCCACGGCGCGGCGGGCATCGGCCTGGCGCGCCTGGGCGGCCTAGCGGTGCTCGATACCCCCGAGATCCGGCGGGACATCGACATCGCCCTCGAGACCACCCGCCGGCACGGCCTCGAGCGCGTCGATCATCTCTGCTGCGGCAATCTGGGCAGGGCGGAAGTGTTGCTCGCGGCGGGCCTTCGGCTGTCACGGCGGGATTTGCGGGAGGCGGCCGAGGCGCGAGCGGCGCAGGCGGTGACCGGGGCGGAGCAAGCCGGTCCGGTCTCGCTGCATCCGCTGCCGCCCGGAGGCGTGTACAGCCCCGGCTTCTTCCAGGGCGAGGCCGGCATCGGCTACGAGCTGCTCAGGCTCGCGCATCCGGACGTCCTGCCGTCGGTGCTGCTGTGGGAGTGAGTGCGCGGTCCGCGATCAGCCGCAGGCGTCGGCGGCTCGCAGGCTGCCGACTAGTTGGCGTGACAGCAGCTCCAAGTGACCAGGTCCGCTAGGCACGTCGCCCAGCCTGTGATGTCGCTGCCCCCGGCCGCCCGCTCAAGGTCCGCGTCGGACAGCTCCTCGCCCGGCCCTGCCACCGGCCCGGTCGGCAGCACGATGTACGCGGTGGTCGGCGTCTCTTCCACCACCCGCACCTCGAGGCCGGCCGGCAGGCTGGCCCCTGGCCGCAGCCGTGCCAACTCCCGCTCGATCACCGCCTTCGGGTCGCGCAGCAGCTCCTGCTTGAATGCCTCGTCCTTCCAGGCTCGCGCGATCAGCCCGGCCTACAGTTCCCGCCGAGTGAGTGAACCTTGCTCGGCCATGATCTTCCTCTCTCTAGAAGATCGATGGACGGCTTCGTGACGATCGCCACGTAACACACGATCGCCACGTAACAACGGCGCGGCGCCAGCGGCCCTCAGCGCCGCCCCTGAGATCCAGTCTAGCGCATGCCGGACGGCGGCGCATCCCGCACTTGAGCGGGCGGCGCGTCGGCGACCGGGAAGGAGAGCGGCAACGAACGGGATTCCGTCAGCGTGGCGGCGAAGAGCGCCGCCAGGGCGGGTGTGCGCGCATCAAGCAGGCGCGCGGCGGCCGCCCGCAGGGGAGACGGCAGTGGTTGTCCCCGGGCGGAGAGCCTCCCCAGCCACTTCACCTGATAGTCGGCGGCGACCGCCAGGCTGAGATAGTGCCCGTCCTCGTAGAGCGTCAGCTTGGCCGCGAGCAACTCCCCCAGCACCGTATCCAGCTCGCGACTGGCCGACTGCGCGGGTGGGAGCGTGGCGAGGTGAGCTTCGATCTGGGCCCGGCTACGGGCCCGGTCGCAGTACTCGTACACGATCCGGCGCAGCCCGCGAAACCTGTACTCCGGCTGTACCGCGACCGGGCGCGTATCGCCGAGCAGCAACGCGTCTCCGTCCACGAGCGAGGTGAGCTGGGCGCGGTCGGCCTGGTGCGCCCAGAGACTTACCTGGTGTCGCAGCTCGCCGAGGTAGCTCTGCGGATCCCGACCGTCGGCGTAGTCGAATTCGAAGAAGTACGCGAGGGTAGCCAGGTCCTCGGGTGAGAAGGGATAGACGTAGCGGTAGGCGCGGTCCGCGCGCACGTTGCGCACGCCCATCGCCGCGGCGTCGACGAACAGCGGGCTGAAGCGATCGAGGCGCACCGTCAAGATGGCCGGCGGGGTCAGGTGGGTGAGCAGCGGCACGATCTCCGCCTGGCGCGCGTAGTCGGCCGGGTCCTCGCCGGGGAAGCCCGCCAGGAGGTTCCAGTACGGCTGCACCATGTACTCGTCGCACCACCGCAGCAGTTGGATGTTCTGTAGCGCGCTCACCCCCTTGCGCATCAGGCGCAGCACGTTGCTGCTGAGGCTCTCGATGCCCGGCTGGATCCGCGTAATCCCCGCCTCGCCCAGCAGGCGGACCTGCTCCTTGCGTAGATTCGCCTTGGTCTCGTAGAACAGCTCCACGTCCAGCTCCAACTCCGCCAGGCGGGGCAGGGCGTCGCGGAAGTAGCGCATGTCGATAATGTTGTCGACCGCGGAGATCCGGCGCGTCTGGTACCGGTCCACCAACTCCGTCAGCTCGGCGAGCGCGCGCTCGGGCGACTTGGCCCGGAACGTCATGGTCGAGCCGTTCAGGCCGCAGAACGTGCAGTGCGATTTCTCGCCCCACCAGCAGCCGCGGGACGTCTCGATCAGCAGGCGTGGCTCTTCCTCCAGGCGCAGGTCGGCCGCGGCTCGCTGCTGCACGAAGTCGTCGTAATCGGGAATCGGCAGCGCGTCCATGTCCGGGACCGGCGCGCCAGCCACCTGGGGCAGGACCGTCTGCCCGTCCACCCGTCGGATGACTCCCGGAATCTCGCCAACCGGCTGTCCCTCCAGGACGCGTCGCGCGAGCAGCGGGAAGGTGAGGTCCGCCTCGCCCGAGCAGACGTAGTCGACGAAGGGGAAGAGCCGATGGAGGGCGATGCCCATCTCACCCTCGCAATTGGCGCCACCGAACGCGATCGGGAGGTCGGGATGCCGTTCTCTGAGGCGGCGGGCCAGCGCCAGCGAGGCTGTGTTCTGCAGGAAGGTGGTGCTGAAGCCGACCAGCGCGTACTCGTCCCAGGATACGCCGGCGAGGCACTCGTTGAGGAAGGGGCCAACCTGCGCGCGCAGCTCGAGTAGCTCAGCCTGGGAGCGGGGACTGGAGACGTCGGGCTGCTCGTCGCCAATGGGTTTGGCACGGGGGCGGCGCAGCACTTCCGAGAAATATCGTTCCGGCGGCGGGATCCGGTCGCCGAACAGGTCGGCGGCGAAGATCCACTCGCCCGCGAGCTGGCGTACCCCGACGGCGATGCTCTCGTAGCGCTGGCCACCGACGCGTTCGGCGAAGCGCAGATTGAAGTAGTGCACCTCGCATGGCAGCCCGTCGCGCACCAGCGCGGCTTTGAGCAGGCTGAGGCCGATCGAGGGGCGTAGCGTTGTCCCAAACGGCATCGTGACCAGCAGCACGCGCTTCATCTCTGGCCTCCTGCGCGGGACGCCCGAGCGGGTGAGCAGGTGTGTACGCCTGGTGCCGATCCACAGCCGCTGAACAAACTACCGTGAGCCTCCTTCATCGCGTACCACCAGCTCGCCCGCCTTGAACACGGCGACGGCCTCGCGCAGGTTGCGGACGTCGTCGAGGGGGTTGGCGCCGACGATGAGGAGGTCGGCCTGTTTGCCCGGCTCGAGGGTACCGACGTGGTCGAGGACGCCGCAGGTCTCGGCCGAGACGCGGGTGCAGGCCTGGATCGCCTGCATCGGGCTCATCCCGCCGGCCACGCCGACTTCGAGCCCCTGGTACAGCTTGCCGAACTCGATGTCGAACGGGCCGGCGTCCGAGCTGATGACCAGCCGCGTGAGCATCCCCAGCGCCAGGAAGCGGCGGACGTGGTCGGCGCGTCCTTCCATCATCGCCCGACCGCGGTCGATCGCGGCGTGCTCCTCGCTGGACAGCGCGTCCGGCCCCTCGCGGTCGCGGCGTTCGCAGAGCTCGCGGAAGGCGACGTAGCCGCTGCCCGGCAGGGTCAGGCTGGCGAACATCCCGGAGTCGGCCAGCCGGCGGGCGACGTCGTCGTCCCAACCGGCGCGGTGGCCCGGGCCTTCGGCGACGTGCTCGATCAGGTCACCCGGCTCGTTGAACTCGGCGTGCTCGATGCAGTCGAGGCCGGCCTCGACGGCGTTGGCGATGGCGCCGGTCGCGCGACAGTGCGCCGTCGTCAAGCGTCCGTAGTGGTGGGCCGCCTCGACCGCCGAGCGCAGCTCGGTCGCATCGTACGACGGCAAACCGGGGTTGGTGCCGGCCGTCCCGCCGCCGCTAGCCATGATCTTGATGTGGTCTGCCCCCTCGTGCACCAGGCGGCGGATCTGGCGGCGGATCTCCTCGGCCCCGTCGGCGACGCCACCGCACCAGTGGAAGTGGCCACCGCTCGGCGTGACCGGCCGGCCGGCGATCAGCATCCGCGGGCCGAGCACCAGGCCACGGTTCATCGCCTCGCGGACGGCGAACATGATCCCGTGACGGGCGCCGTTGTCGCGGAGCGTCGTCACCCCGGAGCGGAGCATCACCTGGGCGTTGTGGACCGCCGCGACGGCCATGAACTCGTCGGCGAAGCCGATCTCCTCGTAGGCGAACCCCGCCCCGAGCAGCGTCAGGTGACAGTGGGCGTCGACCAGGCCCGGCAGGACGGTCTGGGTCGAATAGTCGTGGACCGTCACGCCCTCGGCGAGGTTCTCACGCCACCGCTCGACGGCGGCGATCCTGCCGCCCTCGAGCCGCAGCGCCACGTCCGACCGCGGCTCGGAGCCGACTCCGTCGATCAGCCGCCCGGCGCGAATGATGGTCTGGCCGGTTGCGCTCATCGTGGCGTCGCCAACGCTGGCGTGCGGGCCGACGTCGCGAGCGCGTCGTAGGCGGTCCGGGCGAGCCGGCCGATCAGGCTGTTGGCGGCGGCGAAGCCGGGTAGGCCGTCGGGCATCTCGTCGGGCACGCGGTCGGTGTAGGCGGTCAGGATGAAGAGCGGCCGGTTGGCCTCGTAGACGATGCCGGCGTCCATGAAGCCGCGCGCGCCGGTGCCGGTCTTGTGGGCCACCCTGGTGTTGAGCGGGAGCAGTGATGGCAGGCGGGTCTTGAGCTTCTGCCAGCTCAGGATGTCGAGCGCCAGCCGGCACAGCTCGGGCGTGCAGCCGAGGCGGCCGGCGACGGCCGGGTCGGTCGATCCGGCCAGGATCAGCCCGAGGAGCCGGCCCTGGTCGTTCGGCGTGGTCACGGTCACCGCGTCGAGGGGGTGGTCGTAGTCAAGTCGGGGCGGGATGCCGAAGCGGTGGACCGTATGGAGGCCGACCGCTCGACAGAAGGCATTCACCGTGTCGAGCCCAACCAGGTCGACGACGGCCCCGGTGCAGGCGTTGTCGCTGACGATGATCATCATCACCAGCGCATCCTGGAACGTGATAGTAAAGCCTGGGGCGAGGTGCTGGAAGGTGCCGGAGTCGTTGTCCTGGTACTTGGCCTGGATCGTGACCGGCTGCTCTAGCGACAGACGGCCATGGCGGACCGCCTGTAGCGCGGCCATGAGGATCGACACCTTCCGAGTGCTGGCGGAGGGGACGACGACCTCGGCGGCTCGACCTGCGCGCTCCCCAGACTCTAGATCCTTGAGGTACCAACCGGTATGGAACGGCTGCTCGTCGCACAGTACTTCCATTTGATCGACCATCGCTCGCATGGCAGTGCAACCTCCGTAGAAGGACGGTAGCGGAGCGAACCCTCTCACGGCCAGACCGAATAGCGGCGGCGAGCGCCTCTCGGACCCACCCGGCTATGCCGATGTCCAGATTGGCTTCGGGGCTCTGCCGCGGTGTCCGGAACGCCAGGCCGATGGGGCGCCACGTAGGTCCACTTCACCACGAGCGAGGATCCAGCTTGCCAGAAATGCAGAACCCGCATTGATTCCGCCAGTGAGGATGACGCGGCCATCAAGACGTCGCTGGAGGTGGGCTCAGGGCAGCAGACCGATCCAGCGCCAGACTGGGACGGCGGCGACCAGCGATACGAGCACCATGGGCCCCCACGCCCACGCGAGCAGGCGCGCGTCGCGGTGGGAGAATAACTCTCCGGAGCCGTGGTACAGCGCCAGGTACACCGTGCTCTGAAACGGGAAGAACCATACCTGCGTCGCGACAAGCGAGATGAGTGCTACCAGGAAAGGCTCGATCCCAACGGCGCTAGCTGCCGGAGTGGCCACCAGCGTCAGCAACGGAGCGGCCGCTTGCCAACGGATCACCAGGCTGAGGGCGAAGCCGGCCAACGCTAACCCGATGCAGAAGAACGCCGGCGCCGCGGCCAGCGCGGACGTCGGCGCCTGGAGCATGTCGGCCAGCCAGTGGTCAATGCCGAGCGTGCTAAACACGCCGCCCAGGCTTGTAATTACCCCGAAAAAGATCAGGAAGTTCCAATTCACGCCAGTCCGCAGCATGGTCGCGTCCAGGGCGCCGCCGGCGACCAACAGGACGACTGCCATGACGCCGAACCACGCGCCGTTGACCCTATGCAGCGGCTCGGTCAGGAACCCGACCACGAGCACCGTGAGCACGGCCGCCGAAAGCCACTCCTCGCGACCGGCCGCGCCGAGGACGGCACGCTGCAGCACCAGTCGCTCGACGCCGCCACTCGCCGCCTGCCTTGGACGGTACCACAGCGCAATAGCCGCGAGCGCGAGGGCCGCCAGGACCAGGTGGAGTGGAAGGGATGCCAAAAACCAACTCCCGAAGTCGAATCGAGCGCGCGACTCGGGCGGGAGCAGACCGTGGACGAGCAGCCCGACCGACGAGCCGGTCAGGAAGAGCCCGGACATCTGGCCAAAGCCGACCAGCGCCGCAAGCCCCAGGCCGGTGGCGCCGCGCCC
Organism: Chloroflexota bacterium; assembly: GCA_030447245.1. Classification (GTDB taxonomy): domain Bacteria; phylum Chloroflexota; class UBA6077; order UBA6077; family JACCZL01; genus JAUJPG01. The sequence goes on from JAUJPG010000026.1 coordinate 43,656, forward strand.
GCCGGGTCGGTAGCCGAGCGCCTCGGCCAGCTCGCGGACGAGCGGTGCTGCTAGCGCTACCCGGCTCGTTGCATTCGGCAGAGTGGGCGTGACGAGTGTGCCGAAAAGCGCCAACAGTACCATCCGCCAGCCGAAGCCGGCCGGCGCGCGGGTCAGCACGGCGAGCGCCGCGCGATAGAGCAGGCCGGTATTGCCGACTGCCACGCCGACCGCCAGCACCGATAAGACCAGTAACCAGGACGGCGTGGCAAAACCGGCCAGCGCCAGCCGCGGGTCGAGCAACCCGGGCACCACCCAGCCGGCGACAATCATCAAGGCAACTACCGCGTCGGGGAGGACGTCGAACGCTAGCAGGATCGCACCCGCGAGCAGCACGACAAGTGCCCGCCACCCTTCAGGGCTCAGGCCGGCCGGTGCTACCCACCAAAGCACCAGCAGGAGCACGCCCGCGCCGAGCGCCCCAATTGCTCTCGCGCCGGGCCGTCCCAGCTGCCCACGCAGGCTCTCCGGTGCCTTCGACGGTGGATGTTCGAGGTCGGGGGGTTCCGGCGACACTCCCAGCCGGTCCGCCCAGCCGGGGGGGAGGCGCTGGTCGGCGAGCATGGCCCGCCGAGCGGAAAGCGGGAGCGCCTGATACACGCGGACCGCGTCGTCAGTGTCCCCCGCCTCGACATAACTGACCAATGCCCGAGGAGCGTCTCCAGCACACTCGAGCACCTTGGCTGCTTGCCGCCGCCGCGCGGCGAGCGAGCCCTCGCCGCCACCGTCCAGCACTCGCACGAGTGCCTCGCGAATCGCGGGCGGTGGATAGTAGCTGCCATCTTCCCGGGCGAGCAGTGGAGATTTCTCAGCGACGGCGGCCAGGCGCGCCTCGACCGTCCCCGGAGCCGAGTGCGTCAGTCGGGCAAGCAGCTTCGGATCCGGCTTGTCGAGCGCGGCCACGCCGGTGACCAGTTCCCGATCGGCATCAGGCAGTTCGGCGAGCCGATCGGAGACCCACCCGTCCAACTCGCGCTGAAGCTGGCCGAGTTGGCGCCGGGTCTCGGCAAGGCTACGGCTGACTGCCGCGCTGAGCCGGAAAAGCAGCTCCGGCTCTTGGCGCAGGAGCGGCTGGAACCGAGCTCGGGGCAGTGCCCAGACCCGCAGGGGGGTTCGTGCAATGACGCTGGCCGAGCGCGGCTCGTTGGTGAGCAAGGCAAGCTCTCCGAAGAGCTCGGGTGGCTCGATAGTCCCGATGACCGACCCGGCGACCCGTCGCTCAGCGGTGCCGGTGCGCAGGACGTACAGCGCGTCAGCATGCCCACCGGCTTCGAAGACGACCTCGCCGGCCGGAATCCAACGGTCCTCGAGAATCGCCGACAGCTTCGCTCGATCGAGTGGCGTCAACGCCGCGAACAGGGGTGCTCGGGCCAGCGCGACGGCGGCGTCCTCGGACGAGTTCTCGACCCTGCGCGGGTGATCTGGGCCGTTCAACCGATTACCCTCGTTGGCCATCCAGGGCAGAGATCCATGCACACCGCCCAGCGCTGTGCTCCGCTCGGCGACACTCTACAATATTGATCTCGAGGAAGCCGGTCGCTGGAGTCCGCGGCTGGCGTTCTAGCGACCTCTCCGTGGAACCTCCTAGAATCGAGGCGAGGAGGCCGGCAGCGTGGGTTGGTGGGACAAGCTGAAAGGGGCACTCGGCGGAGGGGGCGCAGCTGCGAACGGCGATCGGAATGCCCTGTACTTCTACGTGCGATGCGAACGCTGCGCCGACGTGGTTCGGGTTCGAGTCAACACTGCCAATGAGCTTCAGCAGGAGTTCGCCGAGGCCGACGGCGTTGACGGCTACTCTCTGCGCAAGACCGTCGTCGATGCCAGGTGCTTCCGACCCATCCAGGTGATGATGCGCTTCGACGGACGCCGTCGGGAGACCGCGCGGGAGATTCAGGACGGCCGATTCATCACCGCGGATGAGTTCGAAGCGGCCCGATGAACCGATTCTGAATGCAATTGGCACCTGGGGGACGCTAGCCGCCTCGAGTCCGGGTGCCACCGGTAGGTTTTCGCCACATTCTGCGTTATCCTGCCCGCATGGTTATCACCCGCGACCCGATCGTGCTCGACTCGCCGCGCGCGCTGGCACGGCTGATCACGCGAGTCGAGCGCGGCGGGCAGGATGCTGAGGAGGTGATGCGGCGGCTCGGCCCGAGGCCGTTGACCGGCCGCGTCATCGGAATCACCGGTCCCCCGGGTTCGGGCAAGAGCACCCTGGTCGATCGGCTGGTCGCCGTCGCCCGAGCCGAGGGTCGGACGGTCGGGATCATCGCCATCGATCCATCAAGCCCGTTCAGCGGTGGTGCAATCATGGGTGACCGCGTGAGGATGCTGAGCCACAGCGGCGACAGCGGCGTCTTCATCCGCAGCATGGCTGCGCGCGATAACCTCGGTGGGCTGGCCCACGCGAGCCGCGACGCGGCGCGACTGATGGACGCCTACGGCTTCGACCTAATCATCCTCGAAACAGTCGGCGTCGGGCAGAGTGAATTGGACGTCGTCAAGGTCGCCGATAGTGTGGTGGTCGTTGCCGTTCCCGGGTTGGGCGACACGATCCAGACTCTCAAGGCCGGCATCCTGGAGATCGCCGACCTGTTCGTCGTCAACATGGCCGATCGGCCGGGCGCTGATCGAACGGTGGCCGAGCTGCGCACGATGCTCAACCTTGGCGGTGTGCTCCCCTGGGGTTCGCCGGTCCTGCAGACTGTTGCTACTGAAGACCGCGGCGTGCCCGAGTTGTGGGATGCACTGAAGCGTCATTGGGAGCATTTGGAAACGAGCGGTGAGCTGGCAATGCGGCGTAGACGCCGCGTCGAGACTGAAGTGGTCGAGCTAGTCGAGCGCGAGCTGCGCCGGCGCCTCCGTGCGCAGCTCGAGGCCGGTGGCGAACTCGCGGGCGTCCTCGACGCGGCGCGGAGCGGAGAGCTGGACCCGCACACAGCCGCCGCGCGCATCATCGAACGAGGGTAGGCCGTGCTGGGCAGGAGCCACCTTCCGGAGGACTGTCTACCGGCTGCGATCCCCCAACTTCTTCTGTGGAGGTCCCCATGCCCATGCTGCCGTACCTCGGGGCATTCCCCGAGGTGGCCGATGACGTTGCTATCGACGAGGACGGCTGGGTCGTCGGGAACGTGACGATTGCCGCGGGCAGTCGGATCGGCCCGCGGGCGGTCATCCGCGGGGATCAAGACCGCGTGCAAATCGGGCGCCGGTTTGTGCTCGGCCCGTCAGCCACGGTCCACGTCGATCCCGGCGGACCGACGATCGTCGGCGACGACGTGGTCGTCGAAGAACGCGCCGTCGTGCACGGCTGCACCGTGGCGGACGCCGTGCTGGTCGAGCGCGAAGCGACGGTATTGTCCGGCAGCGTGATTGGCGAAGGCTCGATCATCCAGGCCGATGCGCTCGTAGCCGAGGGCAAGCAGATCCCGCCGCGCTCAGTTGTGGCCGGGACACCCGGCAAGGTTGTCCGTCAGTCGACCGACGAGGAGGTGGCGATGATCCGACGTCTCGCTGCCACGGGGCGGGTTGAGTCTCCAGGCTCGGGGCGATGACCGAGGTTCTACCCGGCGTGCACCTCATTCGGCTGCCGTTGACCGGCAGTCCACTGAAGGCGATCAACGGCTATCTGCTCAAGGCAGATGAGGGGTGGGTGCTCGTCGACTGCGGCTGGGATCTGCCGGACGTGCTCGAAGCGCTGACCGCGCAGGTTGGCGACCTCGGCGTCCAGCTTGGGGACATTCGGACGCTCGTCATCACCCACTACCATACTGATCACTATGGCCTGGCCGGCCGGCTCGTGGAGCTGTCTAGAGCGCGGATGTTGATGCACCGACTTGACTGGCTCTTCATCAAGACCGAGCTGGCCGACTTCGGCGCCGCGATGGACCGACTTGATGCCTGGCTGCGCGAGAACGGCGCGCCCTCTGAGCTCCTGAGTGACGAGCAGCGTCGATCCGTCGACATGTTTAGCCGCTTCACCGTACGCGCACCCGATGAAGAGCTTGAGGATGGCCATCGGATCGGCGTCGGCCGGGGCGAGTTCCGAGTGGTCTGGACGCCAGGCCACACCGGCGGGCACATCTGTCTGTATGATCCGCAGCGCCGCGTGTTCCTGTCTGGCGACCACGTTCTCGACCCGATCTCGCCCAACGTCAGCCTCAACCGCGAGAACCTGGGCAACCCACTCGGAGACTATTTGGAATCGCTTCGTAAGGTGGGACGTCTGGGCGCGGACCTGGTGCTGCCGGCGCATGGCGAACCGTTCCGCGGCCTCAGCCGGCGGGTCGACGAGTTGCTGGCCCATCACGACGAGCGTGAGCAGGAGGTGCTGGAGGCCCTTGCCCACGGTCCTCGGAACGGGCATCAGGTGGCCGCGGTGCTGCCGTGGACCCGTCGCCGCACGCCGCTCGGCGCGCTGGCGCTTAGCCAGCAGCGGATGGCGCTGACTGAGACGCTCGCGCACCTGGAAGAGCTGCGATCTCGGGGTCTGGCTCGCCGCGAACGCCGCGACGGAGTGCATTGCTACGAACGCGTGGGCCAGCCAACTGAGACCGACGCGTGACTGCGCGACGAGCCTCGCGGCTTCGAGCGCGCTGACCTTCTCGGGGCGTCGAGTGCCCCCGGCGTGCCGAACGGGCAGGGATTCGGGGCAAGGGCCTTTCTGTGACGCATGAAGGCCTGCCGGTGGAGGCAGGCGACGTACAATCGGGCCACGTCAGGGTGCAACGGGAGTAGGCGGGATGGGCGGGGCGGTCGGCGGCTGGAGGGTGTGGTTGTGTGCCACGCTGATGGTCGCCGCCGGGGTCGTCGGCGCCTTCACTTCACGGACCCCGGTCGCCGATGCGCAAGCGACGTACGAGGTCAGTCCGCTCGGGACCGACGCCGAGCGCAAGGTCGATCGCTACCGCGTCACGATCGCGTCCGGGGCGTCGTTCTACGAAGTCGCAGTCAACCATTTGCCCCTGCTCGCTCTCGAAGAGGGAGACGCGAAAGCGATCGAGGTGATCGAACAGGCGTGGAGCGGCCAGTATCCGGACCGCGCGGCAGGCACTCTCCGCCCAGGAGATAGCTTCGTGTTCGAGGTCCCCACGGGCCAGTTCGTGTCGAGGACCTACAGCCGCCAGGATGATAGGCTCACATACACGTCGTTTTCCGGCGACGAGCTCACGACGTTCCCGCGGGACCCCGTTGTCCAATATCGGCTCCGCCGTGCCGACGACCCGAATCGGGCAGAAGTGCTCATTCATGGTGGCCAGGCCGGGGCCGTCGACGAGGCCAGGCGTGCCTTTGACGTCGAGGATCCTGACTTCCTCCAGGTGCGAACCATTCGAGCGGTCGTCCAGGAACGGGTGACCAAGCTGTCGGTCGACCTCACCCGCAAGTACCTCGACGACTTTCGTGTGTATCGAGATCGGGCGGTCCGCGTCGAGGATCTTCCCGACCGCTTGAAGGCATACACGTTCAACCAGGATGATGAAGAGATCCCGTTCGTGCGGATCGAGGATGGGGTTGGCAACGAGACTGACCCCGGTAACTTCCCGCGCCTGTTCCGTGTGGCCTACTACCGCGATGGCACCGTTCGGCGCTATCTGGTCACGGAATCCGGCGACAGTCTTGCTGCGCTGACCAGGCCGGACAGCGCGGCGTGGAGCCGGGTCCTGCCCGCCTGGAAGGAGTGGCAGCCAGGGCAGGCTGAGGCACTGCCGCCGTTCACGCCGGCGCTCAACGCGGCGGGGGTCCTCCTGCCAGGACGAATCCTGGTCGTAGCGTTTCGGCCACGTACGATCCAGGTCACTCCTCGTCCGACGCGAACGACGTCGAGCTCCGGTGTGGATTGCCTCGGCGTTCCGCTCGGGCTCCTGCTGGCCGGCGGAGTCTGGATGCATCACAGGCGTGTGCCAATCCGCCCCGATCGGGAATGTGCCCTCTCCGCTCCCCATTCGCCAGCCGACGCCGTCCCGCGACGCTGATAGGCACTCCGCCGTGGCACGCGCGTTGGGAGGGTGGCTTACTCCCACCGTATACTCTCGACATTGGAGTGGCGGCGTGGCGGTGTTCAAGTCAGCGGTTGAAGTGCGTGACCTGAGCAACCGTTCGATCGGCGTGGGTATCACCTACATCCACTTGCCGCGCGGCCTCGGCGTAGCGCAGGACGCGACCGGCACGGTTTCCCTGCGGCGCTGGGACCCGGCCGATCAGACCCCCTCCCACCTGTCGCTCGACGACGGACGGTGTCTTCCAATCTCGGTATCTTCCGAGAAGCTGAGCGACTGCTCGCGCAACCACATCCTCCGATTTAGCGCGATCTGGCCTCCGACCGAAAGCAGAGGAACAGAAGGGAAGGCGGATGTCCATCAGCCGTGAAGAGGTCGAGCATGTCGCTCACCTTGCACGTCTCGGGCTGAGCGAGGAGGAGAAGACGCGCTTACAGCGGCAGCTCTCCCAGATCCTCGAGACGATGCGAGCGATCGACCAAGTGGACACCACCACGATTCCTCCAACGGCCCAGGTCATCCCGCTCGATACGATCATGCGTGAAGACGTCGCGCGGCCTTCGGCACCGGTGGACGACATCCTCCGCAATGCTCCCAGTCACGAGGCTGGTTTCTTCAGAGTCCCGCCAGTGTTAGAGACCGGAGATCGAGACCTGTGAGCGAATGGAGCTGATCGACCTTACCGTGATCCAGGCCCTGGCGGGAATGCGGAGCGGGGAGCTCTCCTCTGAAGAGTTGACGCGCGCCTATCTCGCGCGGATTGAGCGGCTCGACCGGGGCCTGGTCCAGGCCTACCTGACGGTCACTCCTGAATTGGCACTGGAGCAGGCGCGGCGTGCCGATGCACGTCGGCGGGCTGGCGAGGACGCACCTCTGCTCGGCGTCCCAATGGCGCTCAAGGACCTGACGCTCACCAAGAACGTGCGGACAACCTGCGGCTCGAAAATGCTGGAAGAGTTCGTGCCGATTGTGGATGCCACGATTACGACCCGGCTCTACGACGCGGGCGCGGTCCTCCTGGGTAAGCTGAACATGGACGAGTTCGCGATGGGCTCGTCCACCGAAAACTCGGCATACTTCCCCACACGTAACCCGTGGGGCGACCTGACCCGCGTGCCGGGTGGGTCGAGCGGCGGGTCGGCGGCCGCGCTCGCCGCTCGGCTCGCCACGTTCACGATCGGCTCTGACACCGGAGGCTCGATCCGCCAGCCGGCGGCACTGTGCGGCGTGGTCGGGTTCAAGCCCACGTACGGGCGAGTCAGTCGCTACGGGCTCGTTGCATTCGCGTCTTCCCTGGACCAGTTCGGACCGTTCACCGCCGATGTATCGGACTGCGCACTGATCACCCAGGTGATCTCGGGCCACGATCCGCTCGATTCGACGTCGCTCGACGCGCCTGTGCCGAGCTACATGAGCGAATTGGGCGCCGACCTGAAGGGTGTCCGAATCGGGGTTCCGACGGAGTACTTCGTGGACGGAATGGAAGGCGGCGTCGAGCGTGCGGTTCACGCCGCGCTGGACGTCCTCAGGTCACTCGGGGCCGACGTGGAAGAAGTGTCACTGCCGCACACCGACTACGGCCTCACGTCGTACTACCTGATTGCGCCCGCCGAATGTAGCGCCAACCTCGCCCGCTACGACGGCGTCAAGTACGGTTACGCCTCGCCCGACGCTGAGTCGATGTGGGACAGCTACTACAAGACCCGAGGGCACGGCTTCGGCGCCGAGGTCAAGCGACGGATCATGCTTGGCACGTACGCGCTCAGCTCGGGCTACTACGATGCGTTCTATCTCAAGGCTCAGAAGGTAAGGACGCTGATCAAGCAGGATTTCGATCGGGCATTCGAACGCTACGACGCGCTCGTGGCGCCCACCTCCCCGACCGTGGCCTTCAAGCTGGGTGAGAAGGTAGATGACCCACTGGCGATGTACCTGAACGACGTCTGCACGATCCCGGTCAGCATGGCCGGCCTACCCGGGCTCAGCGTGCCATGCGGGCTCTCCGAGGATCTCCCGGTCGGCTTGCAGGTCATTGGCAAGCCGCTCGCCGAGGGGACTGTCCTGCGTGTTGCCCACGCGTACGAGCAGGCGGCCGGCTGGGCGGGTCTGCGCCCCGAGCTTTCGCACTAGAGGGTTTCAGGTGCCCAAATCAGGACGCCGCGTCGAGCTCCTCGAGCAGCTCCCATGCCTCACCGCGGTCCGGCACGATCTCGGTCGCTCGTAGAAAATGCTGCCGCGCCCCGGCCGAGTCGCCGCCGCGTACGCGCATCTTACCGTCTTCCACATGCGCCGCGTACAGCTTGTCCAGGGCAGTCTGGTTATCCGGATAGCGGGCCAGGAATTGTTCCAGGAGGCGAATCACCGTAGCTCGATCGCTTTCCCAGATCGGCGCGATTCTGTACAGATACGACCAGAGGGCGTCCTCCTCGCTCGCGTTGAGCGGAACGGCCGGATTCAGGACTGGCGGACGGCGGGGCGGGACGGCCGTGCCCCCGGCGGCCATCCCAATCCGCGGAGCCAGGTCCAGCCCGCCTCCGAGCAGCCCGACCGCCAACCCCGCCCCGAGCGCCGCCATCGCGCCAAGCCGCGGCGCCTTGGCCAATCGGCGCCGCACGGCAATGTTCCGACGCACCTCGTCGAGCTTCATCGTGCCATGGTAACACGAGAAGATTGGACCGCGCGGATGTCGCATGCGCTCGACGCACAGCAGTGAGCAGATGGCGCGGAGTCCGTGCGGGCAGGCCGAGCCGAGAGTCTCCTGGCTGGTATACTCGGTTCCTGGTAGCAGCGTCGCTTGGAGCTGGGCGAGTATGGCGGTGGGCGCTCCTCCACGGTACGAAGCGGTCGTCGGGCTGGAGGTCCACTCGCAGCTGTTGACCCGGAGCAAGATGTTTTGCGGGTGCTCAGCCGAGTACGCCGGTGCACCTCCGAACACCCAGGTCTGCGCGATATGTCTGGGAATGCCGGGCACGCTGCCGGTGGCCAATCGCCGCGCCGTCGAGCTGACGCTGATGACCGGATTGGCCCTCAACTGCGAGATTCCCGACGCGAGCAAGTTCGACCGCAAGAACTACCCGTACCCGGACCTCGTGAAAGGCTATCAGATCTCGCAGTACGACCTACCCTTCTGCCGCGGGGGCTGGATCGACGTCGAGGCCGATGGCGGGAGTCGCCGCATCGGCATCGAGCGGGTTCACCTCGAAGAGGACACCGCGCGACTGGTCCATGGCGTCGACGCAGCCGGACGTGCGTGCAGCTTCGTAGACGTCAACCGGTCCGGCGCGCCGTTGATGGAGATCGTGTCGAAGCCAGACCTCCGCTCGCCGGCCGAAGCCCGGGTCTATCTTCAAAAGCTGCGGGCGATTCTCCGAACTCTGGGGGTCTCGACCGGCAACATGGAGGAGGGCTCCTTCCGCTGCGACGCCAACGTCTCGCTCCGTGTGGTGGGTGAGAGCGAGCTTGGCACTAAGACCGAAGTCAAGAACATGAACTCGTTCCGCTCGGTCCAGCGCGCGCTCGAGTACGAGATTGGCCGCCACACGGCCTTGCTGGAAAGCGGCGGGCGGGTGGTTCAAGAGACGCGGGGTTGGATCGAGGATCGCGGCCTGACGGTGTCGCAGCGCTCCAAGGAGCAGGCTCACGATTACCGTTACTTTCCGGAGCCGGACCTGCCTCCGTTGTTCATCAAGCGGGAATGGGTTGCCGAGCTCCAGCAGGCGCTACCAGAGCTGCCGGATGCGCGGCGGGAGCGATACGTCTCGCAGCATGGCTTGACGCCCTACCTGGCGGGCCAGCTCACCGCCTCGGCCGAGACCGCCGACTTCTTCGAACAGACGGTTCAGATCTATCCCGACCCGAAGAAGGTCGGCAACTGGATCCAATCCGAGCTGTTCCGTCTGCAGAACGAGGCCGGCGATGACGATGCCAGCGGCTCGGTGCCACAGCCGGAGCACATGGCCGAGCTTCTGCGCTTACTCGACGCTGGCACGATTGGTGGGAGCGCGGCCAAGCAGGTGTTCGACGAGATGTATCGGACCGGCGCCGCACCGGCCCAGATCGTTGAATCGCGCAGCCTGACCCAGGTGAGCGACTCGGACGCGCTGAGCGGTGTGGTCGACGATGTGATCAAGGCCAATCCCAGTCCAGTCGCGGACTACCGGGGGGGCAAGACTGCCGCCCTCGGTCGGCTCGTTGGCGAGATCATGAAGGCGACGCGTGGGCGGGCCAACCCTTCTCTGGCGAGCGAGCTGCTGCGCACGCGGCTGAACCAGCCGGACAGCTGACCGCGCTGCCGTGCGCGTTATCTGCACTGGCATCAGCGGGACCGAAAGAATCGGGTTTCTGGAAGAGGTCGCTCGGCAAGCGTCCGCAATCGGGCGGCCGCTTGAGATCTTCGATGTCCGCGCGGCGATGTTCCAGGTTGCCGAGGACGTCGGAGAGCCGGTCGAGGAAGAGACCATCCTGGACATGTCGCCGCGATCGCTCGTCCTGTTGCGGGCGGCCGCCCTGGAAAAGATCTCCAGCCTTGTGGACCAGGCTGGCCGCCACCGTGACTGGCTCATCAACACTCACGCGGTCTTTCGCTGGAAGAACACGCTCATCTCGGGCTTCGACCCGTACTACCTGCGGCGGCTGAAGCCGGACCTGTATGTAACGATCACCGACGGTGTCTTGCGGGTGCGCGAGCGCCTCCAGCGCTTTCCGCGCTGGGAGGATACTGAAGTGGGAGACCTACTGGTATGGCGGGAGGAGGAGCAGTGGGCCACCGAGGAGATGGCCCGTATTCACCACAAGCCGCAGTACCTGCTTGGCCGCGCGCTGCCGCCGCGCGCACTGTTCCGCCTGCTGTTCGAGAGGGTGCGCACCGCGTACCTTAGTTACCCGATGCAGCACGTCGAGCCTGGTGCTGAACGCGGCCTTCGTGCATTCAAGCGCCGGCTCGAGGAGCAATTGCTGGTCTTCGACCCGGCCGACATCAACGATTTCAGCACCCGCGGTGAGGTGGACGACCGTGACGGCGACCGGTCTGATGGGACGGCTGAGCTGGGCGCGGTCGAGGGAGTGACTGGAGCTGGGATTTCGGCCGCCGTGGCAGCGCCTGCGATCGAAGCCACCGAGTTCAGTCCGCGCGATCGACGCCACATCGCCGACCAGATAGTCTTTCGTGACTACAAACTGATCGCCCAGGCCGATCTCGTGATCGTGTTCTACGACGCGCTCGTACCTTCGCCCGGCGTCATCAGCGAGATGAACTACGCCCTCCAGACCGGCAAGCGCGTCTACGGGGTCTGGCTGCCGCCAAGCGAACCCTCGCCGTTTTTCACCCGTTACTGCACTCGCTGGTTCCATTCGGCCGACGAGCTGTTCCGCTTCTTCGAGCGCTACCGTATCGCTGGCCAGTCCCGTCGGCCCGCGCGCGCCTGAGCTCGGTCAAAGGAGTCGGCGTGGCTGGTCGGTCGTTCGTGCTTCGACGGAGCTCAGGCTCGGTCTTGCAGCTCCCTGATCTCGAGGTCGAGTGCTTCAAGCGCCGCGTACTCCTCAGCGGCTAGCTTGAAGCATCGCTGGAGGAGCAGTTCGCCGAGGCGGCCGCCCCGGGGGTCCGGGTCCTGGGCGGCACGCACCAACTCGGCAATCCGGTACTGCTGAGGAAGGTGGCGGCCGACGCGTTCCATGTCCGCGACGGCTTCGGCGAGGAGCGCACCGTCGTCGCCCTCCAGGGCGTAGCGGACCGTCCCAGTCAGCTTGGCGAGCCGACCGACCTTCTCCGACTCGCTGAGCATGCTGATCAGGAGATTGTCCACGTCGACGCCCGGCAGGGGCTCCGGATCAGTGGCGGCCGCGGACTCATGAGAAAGCTGCTCGACATGGGCGGTGTACAGCCGTCCGTACTCGCCGGCCAGGTCGGTGACGAGCATGAGCAGGTGCTGAGGATCCGCAATGTTGACGCGGCCACCGTCGAGCACGTCGTCGTCGCGGGCGTCTGCAATCCGCCGCAGCCAAGCCAGGCTCTCCACTGGCTCGGGGAACGGCGGGAGTGGGAACACCGAGGGGCCGCTCGGGATCATTGCCGCCATCTGCGAGGCGAACATGGGCGGGATGTACTTGGCGAGATCCATCGAAATCGGTGGGACGACCACGTAGCTCGCCACGACTTGCTCCGCCTCGGCGGCCGCGGTGAAGTACACGAGTGCGTGGCCCCTTGGACGTCGGGCGTCGCCTCGTTCGAACGTCGGCTGCATGCTGAGAGTATATCGACCGCGTCGAGGCGGCGCAGCGCGCTCTGGGGACCACGCGGGTGTGCCTGGCCGAGCTACATCATCAGCTGGACCGTCCCGCTAGAAGCCCATCGCGTGATAGCCGGCGTCCACGTGGACGATCTCGCCGGTGATGCCGGTGGCCATCGGCGAGCAGAGGAAAAGCGCGGTCTGGCCGACTTCGCTGGCATCGACGTTGCGGCGGAGCGGCGCGCGCTTCTCGTAATGCTCCTCCATCACGGTGAAGCCGGAGATCGCCCGCGCCGCCAAAGTGCGGAGCGGTCCTGCCGAGATCGCGTTGACACGGATGTTGGCGGTTCCAAGCTCGGCGGCGAGGTAGCGCACGCTGGCATCGAGCGCGGCCTTCGCGACGCCCATCACGTTGTAGTTGGGCACTGCCCGTTCGCCGCCCAGGTACGTCATGGTCACCACGCTGCCGCCGCGGCGCTTGACCATGAGCGGCTCCGCGCGCCGGACCATCGCAGTGAGCGAATAGGCGCTGATGTCCATGGCCAGCAGGAAGTTGGATCGACCTGTCTCGACGAATCGACCTTCTAGATCCTCTTTCGCGGCGAACGCCACGCTGTGGATCAGGATGTCCAGCCCATCAAACTGCCGGTCGACTTCTCCGAACACGGTGTCCAGGTCGTCGTCCTTGGTCACGTCGCAAGGCAGGACGAGTGATCCGTCTCCGCCCAGGCTCGCAGCCAGCTCGCGCACGCCGCTCTCGATCCGCTCTCCCTGGTACGTAAACGCCAGGCGCGCGCCTGCTCCAGCCAACGCCTGGGCAATCGCCCAGGCGATGCTCCGCTTGTTCGCCACTCCGAAGATCAGCCCTGTCTTCCCTTGCAGCAGCATCGCTCTCCCTTCCAGATAGGGACGAAGGACGGGTGGCCCCGGTCCTTGTTCGTTGGTTGTTACCGCCCCAACTCGCGCGAGCGCTCAGTGGCGACGACGATCGCCTCGATGCACGCGGCCCGAAAGCCGCCGCGTTCCAGGGCATGCACGCCCGTGATCGCCGTGCCGCCCGGTGAGGTCACCATGTCCTTCATGCGGGCTGGATGCTCGCCGGTTCGAGCCAGCATCTCGGCCGTCCCCAGAGTAGTCTGGATAGCCAGGACCGTCGCGACGTCGCGCGGTAGCCCAACGCGTACACCGCCGTCGATCAGCGACTCGACCATCATGCACACGAACGCGGGGCCGCTGCCGGAGAGGGCCGTCACCGCGTCGAGCTGGGCTTCGGGCAGGGTGATGGCTCGGCCGACGGCGTTGAAGATTCGCAGGACCAGCGCCTCGTCGTCTTCGTCGGCATGCGGACCAAGGGCGAGTACGGCCATTCCTTGTCGCACGAGCGCCGGCGTATTGGGCATGACGCGGATCACGGGCGTCGGCCTGGCGAGCGCGGACTGGATGCGCGCCAGAGGCACGCCCGCGGCGATCGACACGACCAGTTGATCCAGCTCGGTGGCCGGGCCGATTTCGCCCAACACGGACGGCACATCCTGCGGCTTGACCGTCAAGAACACGAGGCGGCCGAAGGGGAGCGCTGCGCGATTATCCGCCTCCGTGCCAATTCCGAGGTCGCGTTCCAGTTGCTCGCGCCGCTCCGGGCGGACGTCGGTCGCCACGATTCGGTTGGCTGGCACCAGCCCGGCGTCCAGGACGCCGCGGATCAGCGCCTCGGCCATCTGCCCTCCGCCCAGGAAGAGCAGGTTCGGGACCTCGGCCCTACGCCGATCAGGCATCTCGATGGCTACCGCCCACGCTCGGTCGGGGTTCGTCAAGCCACGGACGTCGCTGGCGCCTCATCGGGTCACCCGCGCGTGGCCGGCCATGAATGCTTCGGCCTCGGCCAGCGTCGGGTACCCTTCGTAGTCGCCGTCGACCGTCAAGGCATGAGCGCCGACCGCGTTCGCCAGCTCGGCCGCGCGCCAGGGGTCCCAGTCCATCAACCGACCGGCCACGAAGCCCGCGTCGAAACCATCGCCCGCCCCGATCGTGTCTACGATCCGCGGAACGGCGTACGCGGGAACCGTCCGTTGCTCAGCTGGTGTCGCCACCAGCGCTCCATCCGCCCCCAACTTGACCGCCACCATGACCAAGCCGTCTGCGAGGGCCCGTTCGGCAGCCTCCTCAGGGTGTGAGACCTGGAGCAGCAGGTTCAGTTCTTCCCTACCGCCGAGCAGGACGGTGCAGCGTCGCATGATTGGTAGCAGTACCTCGCGCGCCCGCTCGATCGTCCACAGCTTCAGCCGCAAGTTCGGATCGAAGGACACCGGCAGCGCCGCCTCGCGAGCAAGATCGATCGCTTGCTCGACTGCCGCGTGGCAGGTCTCCGAGAGGGCTGGTGTGATGCCGGTGACGTGGAGCCAGCGCGCCGAGCCTACGTAGCCAGCGTCGACGTCCTCCGGGCCGATCCGCGAGCCGGCCGAGCCACGCCGGTAGTAATACACGGTCGAGTCGCCGCCGGCGGTCAGCTCCTTGACATACAGCCCGGTCGGGCCGCCCGCGTCGAAAGTGACCTGGCTGACGTCGACGCCCTCGCCCCGCAGGTTATGCGCCACGTAGCGGCCGAGCTCGTCGTCACCCAGGCGGCTGATCCAGCCAGCGCTGACGCCCAGGCGGACCAGGGCGGTGGCGAAGTTCGTCTCAGCGCCGCCGAACTTGAGGCGGTATTCCGAGACGTAGCGCAGGGGCCCGGCCTCTCGCGGGGCGAAGAGGACCATCGTTTCGCCAAGGGTGACGACGTCAGGCATGGACCTCCAGAGGAGCCGGCAGCAATCCGCTGCAGAGGTGCACCAGTACGCGTAAGCGCGGCCAAAGTCCGACGCTGACGGAAGATTCCCGGTTTCGCCCGGATGATAAGGGCGAGCACCCCGGGCCGCTCTTGATGATGGCACCCGGCCGACGCCAGGTCAAGCACTACTCTCGTGCCCCAGCTTTGACGTGCTGGTCAAACAGGGGACGTTCGGCGCTCGCCCCTGGTACAATGAGCGGCGAGCATGCGGGTGCCGAGCCTGTCACGGTCGCTCCCGGTCAAGCCCTCTCGCTCGGTGCGAGGCGGGTCGCAGGCGATGTTCGCCGGAGCCCCGGTCACCTGGGGCCAGTTGCTCGCGGTGCTCCTGTTCGGCGTCCTGGTGGTGTATTTGCTGGTCGCCGCGATGAGCCCAGGCTACGTCGCAGACGTCGGCACCAACAAGAGCTGGGGCCGCTGGATCGCGCGGAACGGGATTGCCGACGCTTATCGCACGGCCATCGACTATCCCCCGCTCCTCCTGTACTTCTTCGGTGCCGCCGGATGGCTCTATCAACAGGTCCTCGACCCAGCCTTTGACGAGCGAGCGGCGCTCGCCAGCCAGACGTACACCCTTCTGGTGAAGGTGCCCGGGGTCGCGTTCCACCTGCTCCTGTCAGGCGTGATCTACCAGGCGGCGCGGCGCGTGGGGCCGGGCGCCGCGTTCGCAGCGGCGGCGCTGTACGCGGTCAACCCCGCCGTCGCCTACGACGTTGCACATCTGGGGCAGACCGATCCGGTTCACTCCACGTTTGCGCTGCTGGCTATCGCAGCCCTAGTACACAACCGTCCGGGTTGGGCGGGCGCCTGCGTGGCGCTGGCGGCATTGACCAAACCGCAGGCCTGGATTCTCCTGCCGATCGTCGCGCTGATCCTGCCGCTCTGGTTCGGCAGGGCTGGCGCGCTCCGCGGCGTGCTGGGAGGCGCCGGCGCCGGACTGCTCGTCCTGACACCCTGGATCCTGTTCAACCGTGTGCACCATTTGCCGCGGTTTTTCGAGTATCTCGAGACGAAGTCGGCCAACAGCACCGCGCTGACGGCGCAGGCTCACAATCTCTGGTGGGTGCCGACGCTGGTGGAATGGCGCTTCATCAACGATTGGGAGCCACTGATCGGTCCCGTGAGTTACCGGGTGATCGCCCTCGGAATGGTCGCCCTACTACTCGGTCTGGTGTTGACGCGCCTGGGGGCACCGCGGCCGCGAGATCGGATCTACGCGCTGGTGGCGACACTTGTGATCGGCTGGTTTGCCCTCACCGTCCGGGCCCATGAGAATCACCTGTTCATGGCCATACCGTTCTTGACCCTTGCCTGGGCGTTTGACCGCCGCTTCTCGCTGTTGCTAGGCCTGGTTTCGGCCGGACTGATGGCCAACCTCGCCTTGCACGATCCACTGCTCGTCGGGAACTACGCGGCCGGCCCTGATCCGGGACAGCCGCTGCCCGGCTGGGTGATCGTCGCGCAAGTGGCGAACGTCTTGCTCAATCTGAGCGCCTTCGGTCTGGCGCTCGGACAGACGTTTGGAACCTCCATCTTCCGCCGCGCTCCGTCAGCGGCCACTGGGCGTTAGGCTGCGCCGTCGCTCGCTCGGGGCGCTCCTCACGGCCTTAGCGCTCGGCGCGCTGGCGGCCGCGTTGCGCCTGGCGGCCATTCACCTCGCGCCGTTTAACTACGATGAGGTTGACGTCCTCGGCCGCGCGCGCGCCGTCCTGGCTGGCTACCCGACTGCGACCGGCCCGCTGACCTCGTGGGGCATTCCCGACCCCCCGGCCTCGGTGTACCTGATGGTCCCTCCTTCGGTACTGCCGCGGCCGGCGCTCGCCGGCGCGGTCTGGATCGCGTTGCTCAACGTGGCCGCCGTCATGCTGACCTATGGCCTCACGCGGCGGTTTTTGGGCTCGCGGGTCGCACTGGTGGCCGGTTTGCTGTACGCCGTCAATCCCTGGGCGGTCTATTTCAGCCGTCGCACCTGGGCTGAAATCGTCCCGCTGTTTACCACGTGCGCCTTGTGGGCCATGCTTATGGTGGTCTGCGGTCGTCGCCAGCGCTGGGCGGTCCTTTTCTTTGTGGCCCTCGCCCTTCAGGTGCAAACGCGAATCCTGGCGCTGATCTATGCGCCGGCGGTGCTGCTCACACTGGCCCTGTTTCCTCGTCGCTGGGGGTGGCGCTGGCCGGCGGTGGGGATAGCGCTAGCGGTGCTTCTCTGCTTGCCATACCTGGGCTGGGTGGGTCTCCACTGGCAGGAGCTCCAGGCGAGACTGGCCGAGGGCAATCGCGGCATCGCGTTGACGGCAGGAACGTCGTCGACGCCGGGCGCTGGGCAACTCCTGGTCTGGACCGTGGCGGGCTACGGGTTGTTGCCAACGACGAGCGCGGCCGCTCCCTGGATCAATACGCTCGGACAGGCTACGACGCTGACCATCTGGGTTGTCGCGGCGGCCTTGATCGCGGGGGTCGTGATCGCGTTGCGCGCGCTCATTCGGCGGCCCGACGGCTGGGAGCCAATCGTCCTGTCGGCAGTCTGGCTGCTGCCCCTCGTGGCGTTGGTGGCCCAATCATCCTCGGTGTACCTCCACTATATGGTGGCCCTGTTTCCGGCCGTATTCGTCGTCCTTGCACTGCCCCTGGCGGCGCTCCTTGGACGAGGGCTCCTCGGCGGTCTGCTCGCGGGAGCGATCCTGCTCCTGATCGGCGGGACCCAGATGGTGACGACAGGCACGCTGTACCGAATCCTGTCGGCATACGATCCTGACGCGGTCACCTCGACCGAGCTGCGCCAGGCGGCAGCAGGCCTGGCGCGTGACGCGGCGGCCACGCTTGGCACGGGCGAGCGCTATGGCGTGGAGGCACCCCTCATCTTCTGGCAGGAGCTGGCCGACCGTACTCGCAGCGAAGCGGATCGCGCCGGCCTTGACGAGGTCTGGATCCTTGCTGGCGGGACCGATCCGTTGACCGAGGAAGTGCCTGCTCGTCTGGACTACCTGCTACGCCCGCGCCTCACACCGCGCTTTCTGCCGCCTGACACGCTGATCTTTCCAATTGGCCATCCAACGCTGATCCTCGAAGCGCCAGACGTTGACCCTCCCGAGTCGGTCGAGCGATTCGGCGAGCGCCGGGCCTGGATCCCTCTACCGAGCACCAGTCGGGCTGGCCGCGACTTCGCGCGCCTGACTCTTGCGCCAGCCCGCTTTCCGGAGTCCTGGGCGCGCTGGCCGCCCACGCCTGCTCCCGCGACCTTCGCCGCTGGGGTCGAGCTGCTCGGCTTCCGCTCGCCCGATGAGGCTCGTACCGGCGAGCAACTGTCGATCGTCACCTACTGGCGACTGCGGGCCGGTGGGAGGGACCGGCCTGTACCCGCGATCCGCCTGAGAGATGAGGCTGGCACCGTTGCGGCTGAGGCTGCGGCGCCGCGCGAGTGGCCCACCGAATCGCCTGCAACCGTGTTTAGGTCTCCAGGCGACCGGATCATTGTCCTGCGGCAGGTCCTCAGGGTGCCCATGCGCGCGAATGGCACGTATCATGTCGAGGTCAGCCTGAGCGATGCACGCCTCCGCCCGGAGCCGCGCACCGGTCCCGCCGAGCAGACCGCCCCCCTGGCGAGCGTTCGGGTCACGAGCCGCTGACAATCGGTTGGTCCCCCCGTCCCCGGGGCCGCTGGATACAGGTGGGCCCGGAGAACGGCCCTACCGCGCGACGGCCCGTCGCGCGAGCTCGCCATCCAGGTCAAGCCGTCGGGTGCCGAACCCGCGGGACTCCCACTCGCCGCGCGGAATCATCCAAAAGACTTCGATCTCGTTGCCGTCCGGATCGGCGGCGTACAAGCTCAGGCTGTTGCCGTGGTCCGACTCGCCGGTCAGTGCGCCGAATCGAGCCAGCGCCTCACGGGCACGCGCCAGGTCGTCAATGGTCGCAACTTCCCAGGCGGCGTGATACAGGCCGACCCGCCGGCCCGCTCCGAGTGGCGCGGCGTCCGGTCCGACGCCGAATAGCCCGAGGTCATGATGATTGTCGCTCCCGTTCGCGCGAAGGAACACGGCTTGGTCGCTCGGCGCCTCGACGATTTGGAAACCGAGCAGGTCACGGTAGAACCTCAACGCCCGCTGGGCGTCTTGGACGTACAAGACGATGTGGTTGAGGCGCTTGATGGTGAACATGGAAGTCTCCTCCGCGAGCGTGATCCAGGGGGCACGACCTGGTCGCCGAGATGCCCCGGGTCTCAAGGACCAGAACGTGGTGGTGGCGGCCGAGTATTCCCGACAGGCCAACCGCCGAGTCTAGGGTGCGCGGCATTTGCGAATGGCTTGAGCCCGGCCTGATCCGGGGATTGAGTGGAGCTGGGATGCACCACTCGCGCCCGCGGTGAATCAGCCTGCCGTGCATCGCCGTGAGCTCCATCCCGCGGCAGCTGGCCAGGTCGAAGGCGCGCGAACCAGGCGCAGTGGCGTCGACGCCAGCAAGGTTGGTCAACAGGCGTTCGCCGCTGCCGCCACGCAGAGCGGCCAGGTTGGCCCGAATATCGCAACACGCATTCCTCGCGTCCCGTATGCCGCCTCAGACGGCCGGCCCCGCGTCGCGGGCGGTCACCCGCACCGCGTCCCCGATCTGCTCGGCCGACGGGATCACGCGAGTGCGGAGCGGCGCGGCTGATGGGATCGGGATTGACGGCGCGCCGACCCGTGCGATCGGCGCTCGCAGGTGGCTGAATGCGCGCTCCGCGACGGCCGCGGCGATCTCGGCGCCAATCCCGCCGACCTTCCAGGCCTCGTGTGCAACGACCAGACGGCCGGTCTTGTGCACCGAGCGGAGAACCATGTCATCGTCCCAAGGTGCGAGCGAGCGCAGGTCGATCACCTCGACGTCAATCCCTTCGGTCGCCAGCTGCCTGGCCGCTTCGAGCGCACGATGGACCATCCAGGCCGTCGCCACCACGGTGACGTCCAGGCCGGCTCGCGCGAGGCGAGCCGGGCCGATCGGCACGACGTGTTCGCCGTCCGGCACCTCGTCCCGGATCGCGTGGTAGAGGAACATCTGCTCGAAAACGAGCACCGGATCGTCGTCGCGGATCGCCGCGGTCATGAGTCCGCGCGCATCCGCCGGCGTGGATGGCATCACGACCTTGAGGCCCGGCACATGCGCGAACCATGCCTCGTAGGATTGCGGGTGGCCGCGGTAGGGGCCGTCGCCCACGCGGGTGCGGATCGTTACTGGCACACGTGCATCACCGTCGGTCATGTAGCGGAGGTTGGCTGCCTGGAGGACGATCTGGTTCATCGCGCAGGGCAGGAACTCGCCGAACGAGATCTCGACGATCGGCCGCTTCCCCTGGAGTGCCGCCCCGATCGCCGCTCCGACCATCGCCGACTCAGAGATCGGGGCGTCCCGTACTCGACGAGGGCCAAACTCGTCGAACAGCCCGCGCGCCCCCTGCATCGCTCCGCCAAACGGCCCGATATCCTGACCGATCAGGAATACGTCGGGGTCGCGGCGCATCTCGTCGGCGATGGCGCCAACCAGCGCCTCGGCGAACGTGACGCGGCTCACGGCGGCGCCTCCCATCCCAGCTCGTCCGGGCCGGGCTCAGGACTTCGTTCGGCACGCGCAAACGCCTCGGTAACCTCGGCTTGAAGTTGCTGAGTCAACTCGCTCAGCGCGTCCGAGTCTGCCAGCCCCGCTTCCTTGAGCCGCGCGGCGAACGCTGCCAGTGGCTCGCGCGCACGCCACGGCTCGGCTGCGCCAGCGGCGCGGTACGGGGAACGGTCCGCGGACCAGTGGCCGCCGAGTCGGTAGGTCCGCGCCTCGATAAGCGACGGCCCGTCGCCCCGTCGGGCTCGCTGGACGGCCCGGCCGA
Organism: Chloroflexota bacterium; assembly: GCA_030447245.1. Classification (GTDB taxonomy): domain Bacteria; phylum Chloroflexota; class UBA6077; order UBA6077; family JACCZL01; genus JAUJPG01. Next base: position 64,587 of record JAUJPG010000026.1, read on the forward strand.
CTGTCTCGCGCACGGCGTCCACGTCATTGCCGTCGACGGACTCGCCAGGCATGCCGTAGCCTGCGGCACGCGCCGCGATCGGGGCGGGAAGGTAGCTTTCGGCGGATTCGGAGATCGCCCATCCATTGTGCTGGCAGACATAGACGACCGGCAAGTTCCAGCACGCGGCCAGATTGAGGTTTTCGTGGAAGTCGCCGCGATTCGCGGTCCCGTCGCCGAAGGAGACAACGCAGACACGGTCGGATCCCTCGTAAGCAAAGGCGAGCCCCGCGCCGGTCGCGACACCCAAGGTTGTGCCCAGGTCTCCCGCGACCCACGGCACAATGTTCACGCTGAGCGGGCCGCTGAATGGCACCGAACGCCCGCGGGAGTAGCCGTCCGAGCGGCCGAGCGCCTGGGCGGCCAATCGCCACGGCTCGGCGCCTCGCATCGCATACACCACGAACGGCCCGCGATAGTGTGGCGCGGCCACGTCGTCCGGGCGCAGGTCGAAGAAGCTGCCGACGATCGTGGCCTCCTCACCCTCCACCGGAAACCAGCGCGGGTTCCGGCGTCCGCACTCCTCCTCGAACAGGCGACTCCAGAGCATCCAGCGATACACTTCCAGTGTACGGCGCGGTTCGTCGACTACACTCTCGCGGGCGCCAACGGCGGCCTCGGTCATAACGGCTTCCTCCCGGCGTCTTGTTCAGCACCCGCGAGTCGCAGTTCTGCTACTACCGGCAAGTGGTCGGAGCCGTCCAGCCATGGGACCCATGCGCGGGTCGGCGCAAGCTCCGGGCTAGAAAGCACGTAGTCGATCCGGATCAGCGGAGTCCAAACCGGAGCGGGCACGCTCCAGGGGACTCGCCTGGCGGGCCAGGTGTGCCCGAAGCCCCACCCGCGTTCACTGAACGCGTCGCGCCAGCGCTCGGGGAACTGACGATAGGGGCGGCTTCCGGCGGCCAGGTTGAAATCGCCGGCAAGGACGAAGGGGGTCGACAGGGGCTGCGTCTCCTCGATGAGCCAGGCCAGTTCTCCATCCCGCTCTGGGGTTTCGTATCCTCGGACGAGTCTTGGTCCTCGGCCACGTGCGCGACGCGCTTCGATCTCGGGGGTAGCGAGGTGGACGTTGAACAGCGCGATCTCCCGATCACCGAATTGGAGACGCAGACGCTGGAACGCGTTGCCGTCCTCGCGGAGCAGGAACGCCTGGGCTTCGATGATTGGCAGGCGGCTGAACGTGCCGCTCCCGTCGTTCGCTGTGTTCAGCGCTGCGCCGACGCGGTAAGGGTAGGCCTCGCCGATCTGTCCCACCAGTTCGGCGGCATAACTCTGGCGTAATTCCTGGAGCACGATCACATCCGGCTCCACAGAACGGACGAGGGCCGCGAGCTCCGCCGGGCGAGCATTCGCGCTGTAGACGTTGTAGGTCAACACACGAAGCAGCGGTCCCGCGGGTGCGCCGAACGTCGCCTTGGACAGCACGGCCGGGCCGAACTGCTGGACGAAAGTGAGCCCGGCAATGAGCGCCAGCGCCGCGAGAGCCCTCGAGCGGAGCAGAAACGAGGCTGGGATGAGGGCCGCCATTGGGACGAAGGCGTATAGAGCAAAGGTATCCAGGAACTCGATGGGCCAGGGGCGCGGCTCGGTGCCCCAACGCACGAAGATGAGCACCGTGAGCCATGCCAGGCTACCCGCGAGGATGGGCACGACGAGCATCCGACGCAACCGCTCGAGTACGCGGGGACCACGACCACGCTCCGAGCTTACCGAGTCTCGCGCATCGGGGTCGATGGTCTCCAAGGGGTGAAGCTCGCCCGCCCGTTCTTCTGCTCCAACTGACTTGTGCCCGGTCATCGTGCCGTTCTCGTCCCCCGTAGGTCGCCGCGCCCAGACGAGGGGCCTCACCGACGTTAGTCGAGCCGTTCCGCCTAAGTTACCGCGAACAGCCGGGCTGAAAACACGGCGGGACCGACCAGGAGTGCCACGGCGATCCCGTACCCAGGCCCAGCGGCCCCGGCGGCAATCGCTGCATCCAGCAGCATCAGTGATAGTACGCACACCTTGATCGCCCGGCGGATGTTTGACGCGGACGGCTCGACGACGACTCGTCCGACGACGCTCAATGTGACCACGGAGAAGAGCAGCAGGAATGGCAGGTAGGCCGGATCGCTCAAGCGATCGGTCTGTGCCAGCCAGACCACCGCGAGGGCCACGCTCGCAACAAGGCCAAAGACGCACGCCGCGACGGTGCGGTTGCCGCCCAACACTTCGCCGGTGCTGAGTATGGTTACTGCCGTGATGTAGACCATGACTATCGCGGCGACCGCTAGGACGAACCACGGCCAGGGCTCAACCCGCGCGACCGACGAGGCGCCAGTGGCGCCCAGGAGGACGTTGAGAAAGCGGCATCCCCCCATGTTGAGGCCGCCAACGTACGGGATGCGCTTACCGCGAGCATCGTACAGCACGATGCTGTCGGGCGGGGCGCCGGCTCGCAGCTGTCGGGGGCGGCTCACCGCGGGAGCCGGGGCGCAGCCGAGTCCGAGCAGTCGCACCCCAAGGCGCAAGGCATCGCGCTCGGTCACGCGGCCGCTCGGGAGCGGACGTTCAGGGCGCTCGATTCGATCGACGTCGGCGTCGAAGTAGTCGTTCAGCACGACCCTCCGGGCGTAGAGAGCCACACTTGCCGCGCTGAGCGCCAGCACTTGGACCCAGTCGACAACCACCCCACGGCACAGAACGACGTAGCCGGCGACAACATCGCCAATGGCCGTGAACAGGTTCGGGACCCGCACCAACTCGAGGTACGCGCGAGCGCGGCCCCGATGAAGGATTCGGACGATGGGTGGACGGGCGAGAACTCGCCCGACGGCCGTCGTCCTTGATTGGTCATCGCGGATCAGAATCCTCGCGCGCGGAGATGAGCAAGACTACGACGCGCGGCGACCGCCGGGTCGTCAAGGTACGGGTACAACTCGACGGTCACGAACCCCGCGTAGCCAATATCGTCGAGCGCCCGCCGGAACAGGTCGAAGTCGATCGCACCATCGCCAGGGACCAGGTGCCGGTGTTCGCGGCTCGGTGCGATGTCCTCGATCTGGATGTGGCGGATGTGCGGCCCGAGCCGTCTGGCGGTCGTCGCGGGGTCCTCCTCGACACAGTAGACGTGCCCGACGTCCAGGTTCAGCCCGACCCAAGGAGAGCGGACTCGTTCCATGAACCGAAGGTATTGGTCGGTCCGTTCAATGATCAGGCCTGGCTCCGCTCGATCCCGATCGCGACACCGAGCGACTCCGCGTGCGCGGCGCACTCGTCTATGGCTTCGGCAAACAGGTCCCAGGCCCTGGCCTCATCACCCCCGTGGAGCGGACCTCCGGGCTCGATTGAGATCGTCCGACTGCCCAGGCTCGCGGCGAGCTTCAAGGCGCCAATCGTGTGATCGACCCGCTTGCGGCGATCGGCAGGGGGCGAGATCGACGTAGGAGGGCAACCAGAAGTCGCTCGCGACGCGTGGCAGATCGTCGCTCACTGCTGGCCCGTGAACCGCTGTCATCATGAATGCGTTCAGGTTCGAGACGACGAGCCCGCGACCACGCAAGTCCGTTCGGATGCGTTCGACGTCATGCGCGTCAAGGTCGGGAGGATAGGCATGCGGCGCATCGCACATGATCTCGACGCCCTCGTACCCCGCCCCGGCGATCGCAGTGCAGGCCTCGTCCAGCGGGAAGCGGCGGAAGGCACTGGAAGCGAAGGCGAGTTGCACCAGCCGTTCCCGATTAGCCGACGCGCAGGTGACTGGCCCCGAGCCGGGTCGACACGCCCGTGGGCGCGAGCCCCTCCGGAATCTGGAACCTGGACGACTGCGAGTAGAACCGGGCGGGGTTCTGGAAGACAACCTTCTCGGTCTCCTCGCGACTGAACCCGGATCGCAGCATCAGGTTGGCTACGCGCGGCACACTCAGGACATCCGAGGGACCCCAGTCGGCCGAGCTATTGACCAGCATTCGATCGGTCCCGTACTGACGGAGTATCGCCACGGCCCTTTCTGGCGAGAGCTTCGTGACGGGGTAGACCGTGAGTGCGACCCAGACGTCGAAGCCGGCGTACAGCGGCATGGTCTCTTCGGTGTTGTGGTCGACGATCACCAATTGCTGATCGACATCCTCCTCAGCGAGGATCTTGAGGATGCGCTCGACGCCAACGCGCTTGTACTGGTGCGGGGTGTGCACCAACATTGGCATGCGTCGGTCCCGCCCGAGGCGAAGCTGCTTTCGAAGGATTTCCTCCTCAGCCTCAGTGCCTCGGTCGAACCCGATCTCGCCGAGCGCCACGCAGCCAGGTCTGTCGAGGTACTCGGGTAGGCGTTCGAGGACCTCATTCGCGAGTGCCAGATCGTTGGCCTCGCGCGGATTCACCGACAGGCAACAGTGATGCTTGATCCCGTACTCGGCCGCCCGCTGCGCCTCATAGCCGAGCAGATGCTCGAAGTAGTCGTAGAAGGTCCCTGCGTGGCGACGCGGCGAGCCGAGCCAGAAGGCCGGATCGACGACTGCCTCGATGCCGGCGACGGCCATCTTGTCATAGTCGTCGGTGGTCCGCGCGTACATGTGGATGTGAGGGTCCATGATCCGCACGACAGTTTCCTCCCGGAACCGGATGTCTGATGCGGAGCCCGGTGGCCGAAGCCCAGTCGCGGCGACCAACGGCCGGCGGCTACTGTCATGATGATGCCCCGCTCGCGGGTTGGCGTCAAGGCTAAGCTCGCTCCCACGAGAAAGAGCGAGGGGTTAGGCGCCAAATCGGGCTATAATCTCGAGCGAAGGCTCGGCGCATGCTGGGGCCGGGAGTGTAGATGCCTCGCACTAGTAGGACTGTGGCGCAACGGCTCGCGGCGCAGCAGGCAAAGTCGCGTCGTCGTCGGGTGACGCGCGGCTCCGAAGCATTGCCGCCCGAGGTCGAGAACCTCCTGGATGAGCCCGCGCCATTGGTGGATGCCGAGCCGGTTACGCCCTCGCGGACGGTGGCGCGTAGCACGGCGCCACCCCTCCCGCGCGCCGCACCTCGACGCTATGCCGAGTACTCTGCCGAATACACCTATGTCTCGGCCGACCTACGGCGAATTGTGCTGGTAGCAGGTGGGCTGCTGTTCCTGCTGGTGATCCTGTCGTTGTTCATCCGCTGACGGATTCCTCCTCGCCGATGGAGCGACAAGTCGGTCAACTCTGGTCGACAGCACGCTCCCGAGTTATCCTGGGACCGTCCGCTGCTGATCCCGCCACTTGAATTCGTGGCAACCTCCGCGGGCGGTGGGCGCCTGCTAGCTCAGGCGGCTCGCCCCGATGTAGCGGGAACCCCAGTAGCCCTCGCTCAGGCTGGAGATCTTGACTCCAGACCGCTCGTCAGAGGCGTGGATGAAGCGGCCACCACCAAGGTAGATTCCGCCATGCGAGAGGCCGGGCATGTATGTGTTGGCGAAGAAGACGGCGTCGCCAGGCTGGAGCTGATCCTGACTCACGCGTGGACCGCCGTTCATCATGCCCCAGAGCCCGCGGGACGCGCCCTTCCCGGCGGCGTTGTAGACGTACCACATGAACCCGCTGCAATCGAAGCCCGACGGCGAGGTTCCGCCGAAGACGTAGCGCGAGCCAAGGTACTTCATCGCTGTCCCAACCACGTTGGCGCTGCTCGCGCCGCTCGGCACGGCGATCGGCAATGGCGCCGTGATCGACGCGGCGGCGAGGCGGTTCGGTGCCGGGCTCTGTGTCTGGACCTGCGGCTTGGCAGATGCCTGCGCTGGCGCCGCTACGCTCGCTTGCGGCTTGGAGGCCGGCGCCTGCGCCATTGCCGCCGAACCTGATGGAGCAGACTGCCGCGGCGCCGAAGCCGACACGTCGGGCGCGCGCGGGCGCTGGGCCGCCGGCGCCGGATTAGATGGTGCACGCACGGTCACGCTGGAGTCGCCCGTCACCGGCCGCGATCCGGCTGGTGCGGTGACGACGGCCGGCCCGGCCGCGTTGATCACCGGCGCAGCGACGGCGGCGAGAGATGTGGGTGGTCGGGCCTTCTCCGCGCCGGGCACGGTCAATTTCGAACCTACCTTGAGGCTGTCCGCATTGGGAAGTGCGTTGAAGTCCAGGAGGGAGCCGAGATCGACCTCGTAGTACGTTGCAATGTCGAGCAGACTCTCGCCGATCTGGACCTCGTGCTCGACCCCATTGACCACGGGAACCTTGAGGCTGGCGCCTGGTTGGAGCATGTCGGCATTGCCCAGGTTGTTTGCTGTCAGGATGGTCCACGTGCTTACCCCGAACTGCGCGGACAGTTGGGACAGCGTGTCGCCCTCCTGAACCTCGTAGGTCAGACCCGACAACCGCGCGCTCAGCGCGGCCTCCGCCTCCGCCTCGGCACGCGCCACCGATGTTGGCTGCTTGCGGCGAGGCTCCGCGACGGTCCGCTCGGCAGGCTCCAGTCCGGGGACTACTAACCGTTCATAGGGGACCGCCACGTCAGGATCGCTCGGCAGCGCGTTCGCCAGGGCGATCTCGCCTGCCTCCACGCCGAACCGCTCGGCCAGCTCGCCCAAAGTCTCCCCGGGTTCTACGTCGGCCACGATTCCGTCGAGCGGTGGGATCAATAGCTCCTGGCCCGCCGCGATCAGGTCGGGGTCGTCTATCTTGTTTGAAGCAAGGATCGTGACCACGTCGACCGAGTGCTCGGCGGCAATCGCTCGGATCGTGTCGCCTTCGGTGACCTTCCGAACGAGAGGCTGAAGCGGCTCGGCGGCGCGTTCAGCCACCATCTCGACCAGGCTCACGGCGCCATCGACGCCCGGCATCATCAATTCCCCGAGCCCATCGCCGAGCAAGGCCTCGAGACCCGCTTCGGCGGCGGCGTCGCGCAACTGGAGTGGGTGGCGCGGGTTATTCCAGCCGCTCGCCGCCACTGTGAGCCCGAGCACCATCACCATCCCGTGTAGTCCTACACGGGCTGCCCCACGGCGGAAAGCGAGGCGAACAGCAGCACTGTCACGCTGCGCCTGCGATCGTGTCCGGCGTAGCGTACGGGGCGGGCGATCCGCAACTTGTTCCATCATGGTCGTGAGTGGCTCCTCGCTTCTTTCGAGCGGATGCGGCATTCTGCCGCCTGCTCGGTGATCGTGAGGCCGCTACCGTCGCAGGGCCATGTCGTTGCCGGCGGCTACGTTGCCGCGTCCGGGCACCCTGCCCATGGTCCATCCCGAGTCTCGCAGTCGTCGAGCGCCCAAAGGCGCACGCGCACGCACGTTGATCGTAATTTGATCCTTCCAAGCGGGAGGATGAGCGCCGATCGGGTCTGAGTGTCAGCGCGACCCAAACGGGCCAACCGCTGCCCCTTTCGGCTAGTTCGGGTAGACCGGCGCCCATTCTACAGCTTGTAAAGTCCTGGGTCAACTTCTTGATACATCCGTGTCGTCGGCCCCTTGACAGACGCGTCGGCGCCAGCCGGCATCGGCACGGCAGCTGCCGCACGCTGCCGTTCGACTCTGCGCCGTTCCGAGCACATACAATGGAGTATGTCGCGCATGCCTGGACCTCCCGAGGGTCGCAGGAACGAGCACGTGGGTGAGGCAGTTGAGGGACAACGGTCGGAGGGTGAGGTCGCCCCAGTCTTGCCCACGAGGGCAGATCAGCGTGCGCCCTGGCCGCGGGGGGCAGTGGCCCTCGCGTGGGCGACCGGTCCGGCCGCCGCCTACGTACTGCTGAGCCTGGTTCACGCTCGGGCCGACGGTATTCTCAGCGTAGAAGTAGGATTCAGCAGGTCACTGGCGTTCTGGGTAGGTGCTATCTACCTGTCTCTTCTGTTGTGGGGATTCCTACCGCGCCGTCCCGTTGGCTGGTACGCCCGACGACAGGCGGTCCTGCCGGCCTTGTTAGTCGGCGCATTCGGGGCGTTGGTCTGCGGTGGCTTGGCGGTGGCCTGGCTTGCACGACACGGCAACGTGACCGTGGCGCTGCCGGTGCTCGCGAGCATTGCCACGCTCGGCCTGCTGGCGGCGTACACACTTCACCTGGCAGGCAGGGCGGAAGGCGACTCGTAGAAACCCCCCGCGAATGTCCTGCATGGGGGGTGGTGCGCGAACCGATCCGGCGCGGACGGTTGTCGAACTGCTCTAGCGATAGGACATCTTCTCTATCAAGCCCTCGACGCTCATGTCACCGCGCACGTACTCGAGCATATCCTGCTCGCGCCGGCGGATCTTGTCCGCTTCGTCCGGGACGCGCTCGGCGACATCGTCCGGAATCAAGACGATGCCGTTGAGATCCGCGTGGAGCAGGTCGCCGGGTCTGACGTGCAGCCCCGAAACGGTGATTGGAACGTTCACCTTGGTGATCGCGAAGTTCCCGTGGGACGCAACCGGACCCGGCGAGAAGTAGTGGAAGCCCAGCTCCTTGACCTCGGCCAGGTCGCGGACCCCGCCGTCGGTGATCAGGCCAACCGCGCCAAGCTTCTTGGCGAAGTTGGCCATCATCTCGCCCATGTAACACGCGCGCGTGCGGTTGTAGCTGACGTCCTGGAACACACACACCACTGGTTTCGGGGCGTCGCGGATGGCTTCGAGCCACTGGAAGTAAGCCCGTCGGCCCAGCAGCGGCCCGGGCTGATCGTCGCAGACCGCGGTGACGGCGTAGCCGAGCATCACGCCGAGTTCAGGAAATAGACACTTGATGTCGTTCCCGGTAAAGCCCTCCGTGCGGTCACGGACGTCGAAGACTTCAATGGCGTTCGAGATCGTCGGCGAGTCGATCGCGCGCAGGCGGTCCAGCAACTCGGGCGAGAGGTTTCCGCGCATGACATACAACCCCCTGTGTGGACGTGCCGGCGTGCATCATAGCGCCCGGCCTGACGGCCGCGTCGGCCTCAGGGCTCTCCGATGTTGAGCACGTCGTACCAGAGGCCGGCGGCAATCGTCAGCACCAGGGCACCGTAGAGGAGGCGCAGCACGCGCGCAGGCACGCGAACACTGATCATGCTGCCGAGCTGCGCACCCGGTATCGCGCCTAGCACGGTCGCGCAGGACGCCAATAGTGGAACCTGGCCGGTGAGGAGCTTGCCGGTCAGTCCGGCGACCGACATTGGGAAAGCAACCGCCAGCACAGTTGCCAGTCCGACGCGGGTGGGCATCCGCAGTACGTAGATCATCGTGGGCACCATCAAGAAAGAGCCGATGCCAATGGTGCCCACCAGTAGGCCAATCGCGACCCCGACGGGCAGGGCGACGATCAGCTTGAACGGAGGGTGGGACAGGCGGGAGATTGGGTCTGGGGGCGCCGGCAGGATCATTACCAACGACGCGCTTGAAGCCAGGATGGCCGCGACCACCAGCAGCGCCCCGCTCGGGAGGTAGGCGGACACCACGCCCCCGAGGAGCGCTCCGCCAGCGCTGGCAGCCCCCATCATCGCCGCCAGCCGTCCGTGAACCAGCCCATGGCGCCCGTGGGCAAGCGCACCGGTCGCACTCGCCGCGACGACCTGGGCGACGGCGACTGCGGCAGCCACCTTGATGTCGATGCTCGCGATGCCAACCCACTGCGGGACGTACAGCAGCGCCGGCACGATCAGGATGGCGCCGCCGATGCCGAGTAGGCCGGAGAGGACCCCACTCACGAGTCCGAGCCCGAACAGCAGAAGCTCGAGGCTCACTCCGAGTGTAGACAGTAGGCTGAAGACAAGGGGCCTCCTGTCTACTGACTACGGTCGAATTGGCTAGCCCTTTACCGCGCCGGACGTCAAACCCGCGACGTAGTGCTCGACGAAGAATGAGTAGATAACTGCGACGGGCACCGAGCCGAGCAGGGCACCCGCCATCAGCGAGCCCCAGAAGAAGACATCGCCGCGGATCAGCTCGTTAACGACGCCGACCGGCAGGGTCTTCATCGGCGTGGTGGTGATGAACACTAGCGCGTAAATGAACTCGTTCCACGAAAGCGTGAAGGCAAAGATGCCCGCCGACAGAATACCGGGCATCGCCAGCGGGAGCACGATCTTCAGCATCGCCTGAATGCGGCTCGCGCCGTCAATCAGCGCGCTATCCTCGAGCTCCTTGGGAATGCTCTTGAAGTATCCCATGAGCAGCCAGGTGCAGAAGGGGATCAAGAAGGTTGGGTAGGTGAGGATGAGCGCCCAGTAGGTGTCCGCGATGTTGAGCGTCTTGATGACGTCGAACATCGGGATAAATAGCAGCGTCTGAGGAACGAGGTAGCTGATGAACACGATCAAGCCCAAGATGCCGGCTCCTCGAAACCGCAGCCGAGCGAGGGCGTAGCCGGCAAGGATCCCGAAGGTCAGCGCGATGGCCGTCGAAGCCACCGACACGATCAACGTGTTCATCAACCAGCGCGCATAGAGGGTGTTGGTGAACAGGTACGAGTAGTGGTCGAGCG
>JAUJPG010000068.1 GCA_030447245.1 Chloroflexota bacterium
CATCCTAAACGCGGCACACGAATTTGTCAATTCCGAGCGCCCCCCCACACGCGGCCTCTGCCAACAGTCGACCCCGTCCGCTCGGTGGCGGACCCTACCGGCCGCGGTCAGCGTGTCAATTGACGGGCCTTCACCCAACGGCTAGACTCTGACTTACTCATCCAGGATGCATGGAACGCGGCCATGGCGGGCGCCTCATGATCGCTGGTCTCCGGGCGGGGATCTCCGGGTATGTCCGGCAGGAGCAGGCGCGGTACGGCATCGCGTTTGTCCTGCCGACCTTCGCCTTCTTCTGCGTGTTCATCGCCTGGCCGGTGGCCTACTCGTTCTACCTCGGGTTCTTCGACTGGAGCCCGCTCGACCCGCGTCCGCGACCGGTCGGCCTGGCCAACTACGCAGAGCTGCTGACCAGCTCGAGCTTCTTGCGGACGATCCTGAACACGTTCGTGTTTACCATCGGCGTCCTCACCCTGACGGTGTGCGGATCAATCGTGCTGGCGCTGGCCTTGAACCAGGGGCTGCGTGGGACGGAGTTCTTCCGCGGCGTCTACTACTCGCCGGTCGTCACCTCGCTCGTGGTGACGGCCGTGATCTGGCTGTGGATCCTCGATCCGCAGTTCGGCGTCGTCAACCAGGGACTCCGGGCGCTTGGCCTGCCGACGCCCGGCTGGGCGGCCGATCCGCTCTGGGCACTGCCCACCGTGATCCTCACGTTCTCGTGGCGGGAAGTCGGCTACTTCACGGTGATCTACCTGGCCGGCCTCCAGGGCATCCCGAACGAGCTGAAAGAGGCCGCCCGGATCGACGGCGCCGGCGCCTGGCGGGTGTTTCGCCACATTACGCTGCCGCTGCTGATGCCGACGACCCTCCTGGTCCTGGTTCTGGGGGTGATACGCGCCACCCAGAACGCGTTCGGGGTCGTCTATGTGATGACCGGCGGCGGGCCGGTTGAGGCGACCAACGTGATCGTGCTCTACCTGTACCAGCAGGCGTTCCAGTTTTTCCGAATGGGCTACGCCAGCGCCGTCGCCTATGTCCTCTTCGCCTTCATTTTCCTCGCCACCTTGATCCAGTTCCGCCTGGTCGGGCGTCGAACGGAGATCTATTGATGGCCACCCAGGTCGCGATCCCGGCCGCCCGGCCGCGAGTGGGAGCCCGTGCCCGTCACCGGCTCGGTCGAGCGGGTGTCTACGTCTTTTTAGTCGCCGGCGCGCTGGTGTTCCTACTGCCGTACGTCTGGATGATCAGCGCATCGATCAAGCCAGAGGCGGACGTCTTCCAGACCGGGCTCAACCCGATCCCGCGCGAGATCCGCTGGCAGAACTACGCCGACGTCTGGCGGCAGTACCCGCTCGGTCGCTGGCTGCTCAATACGTTTCTGGTCGCGTCGATCGAGACGATCAGCACGGTAACAACCTCGGTGCTGGCCGGCTTCGCCTTCGCCCGGCTTCGCTTCTGGGGTCGCGATGCGCTGTTCTACCTGTATCTGGGAGCGATGATGGTGCCGATCCAGGTCACCCTGATCCCGAGCTTCATCATCGTGCGGCAGCTTGGCCTGCTGAACACCTACCAGGGGATCGCGGTGATTCATCTGGTCCAGTTCTTCGGGGTGTTCCTGATGCGGCAGTTCCTGCTCAACATCCCCAGCGAACTGGAGGACGCCGCGCGGATCGACGGCTGTAGCTGGTTCCGGGTGTTGTGGCAGATCGTGCTCCCGATTAGCATGCCGGCAGTGGCCGCGCTGTCGATCCTGGCCTTCACGGCCGGCTGGAACGACTTCCTCTGGCCTCTGGTCGTGATCAACAAGCCGGACATCATGACGATCATCGTCGGGTTGGCCAGCATGCGCGGGGAGGCGACGCCCTGGGGGCTGCTGATGGCCGCGACGACCATTTCAGCGCTCCCGCTGACGGTGATTTACCTGTTCTTCCAGCGCTGGTTCACCGAGGGCATCACGATGAGCGGGATCAAGGGCTAGTCCAGGTACGAGGCGAGGGGGAGGCAGCGTGATGGCGAGGCGTCGAATTGCTCGGAGGGACTTCTTACAGATCCTGGGCGGCGGTGCAACGGCGGCGCTGGTCTCGGCGTGCGCGGCCAGCCCGGCGCCAGCGGGACCGGCCGCTGGGGCTGACAAAGTGGCCGCGCCCGCGGCAGCCAAGGGGACGATGACCGGCACGTTCTGGTTCAACCAGCCAACTCAGCAGGAGGCGTTCCAGGCGATCATCGACCGCTTTCACGCTTCGCAGACGCGTGTCAAGATGGAGGTGGTGCTCGTTCCGGGGACGGAGATCCCGGCCAAGCTCGCCACCGCGATCGCCGGCGGCGAGCCGCCGGACGCGGTCCGCCTGGGAGGCCCGGCCGTCAACTCCTTGTTCATCAACAACGGCCACGCCGCCGCGCTCGACGACTGGGATCCGCAGATCGGCACGTACGACTGGCTGCCGGGCGCCCAGAAGGCCGTGACGCGCAATGGGAAGATGCATGCGATGCCGGTCAACAGCGGCGTCCAGGCCCTCATCTACAACAAGGATCTGTACGGTAAGGCGGGGCTCGACCCGGCGAAGCCGCCGACGACGCTCGACGAGCTTCTGGACGTCGCGGCGAAGATCTCGGCCAGTGGTGACCAGGTGTGGGGCCACTATACGCTGACCGCACCGAACTCCCAGACGGGCTCGGACTACTTCCCGACCATCTTGTGGGCGTTTGGCGGCAAGGAAGTCTCGGACGACGGCAAGACTGTTGTCTTCAACTCGCCCGAGGGCCTCGCCGCGTTGCAGTGGTACAAGGACCTGATCGAACGGAAGGGCATGCCGGTCAAGCAGGTCAACGAGACGCAGATGCTCCAGGACTACCTGACCGGAGCGGTTGGCTCGATGGCCGTCTTCCCGGCCGTGGTGGCGCGGGTGGCCGGCGCCAACTTCAGCAGCGCCTCGGTGAAGGTTCCGGCCGGACCGAAAGGATCGGTCGCGCCGCTCGGATTCGGAACGATCATGGTCCTGGACAAGGGCAAGAACAAAGAGGCCGGGTGGGAGTTCGCCAGGTTCATCGGCCTGGAGGCGAGCAACGCCGCGGCCTGGAACATGGGCTTCGGCCAACTGCCAGCGCGGCTCTCCTTCCGCGAGGACCCGAGCTGGAAGGAGTACGAGGCGAAGAACCCACTCGTTCCAGCCTACGTCGAGTCACAGAAGTCGGCCGACCTGCCCTACTTCGGCCCGGGCGCCCAGGAGATCGGGACCGAGGTCGGCAAAGCCATCGAGGCCGTCGTCTTCGGCCAGAAGTCTCCCCAGCAGGCCCTCGAGGACGCCGCCAGGGCGAGCCAGACCATCCTCGACCGCGAGCGCCAGAAGGCCGGGTAAGCTGTACCCGGTCGTCACCGCATTCCACCAGCATCAGGATGCGGTCGCTGCGTGCCCGCCGGAAAGGCAATCGCTGACCTCGATCAGGCCGAGCTGCTTGGATCTGGCCGAACTGCTTGGCGGAGGTGACCGATGCTAGCCCGCGGAGCGGACGTGCTGGCTGGCGGCTAGGGCTCGGCGGTCGGAACGTAGTCGAGCGGTGCGCCGGGGGGGATCAGCGGCTCACGCTGGAGGCTATCCTCGAACGCCTGGACCAGCGGGCGGGTATGGGCGGTAATCCAGGTGTGCAGGTGCTCGGGGTTGTGGTGCTCGCGTTCCTTGGGGTCGGTGTGGAGGTTGATGACGCGGGGCGTGCCGAGCGTATGGAGCTCGTCGTCGTAGCGCATCTGCCGCACGTACATGACCTTGAAGTTGCGCCACTTGACGCCATGTAGGCGGTCCCGCACCCAGACCAGGCAGCCTTCCCGATTGGAGGTCTCCTGCTCGCCTTGGAAGAACGCTCGCTGGTCGATCCCGTCGATGGCGCGATCGGAGGGCACACCAAGTCCTGCCCAGGCGAGCAGCGTGGTGAACATGTCAACCTGGTGGACCATCTCGTTGCTGACACGGTCCGGCGCCACGATGCCTGGCCAGCGGATTAGACACGGGGTGCGCAGTCCTCCCTCGGACGAGCTGAAGTAGGACCCCTCAAAGACCCCGGACGTACCCCGCCACAGGAGCTGTTCTTCGGGGCCATTGTCGCCAGCGAAGACGACGATGGTGTCCTCGGCAAGGTGAAGCTCAGTGAGCGTGTCAAGCAGCTCGCCGAAGTCGGCGTCGAGCTCCAGCAGGCAGTCGGCCCAGTCGCCGTTTCCGCTCTTCCCCTTGAACTCGTTGCGCGGGTCCGTCGGCATGTGCATCAGCGAGTGGTTGTAGTACAGGAAGAACGGCGTTTCGGTGTCCGCGCTGCGCCGCAGGAACTCCTTCGCCCGGCGGCTGTACTGTAGGTCCACGTCGCGGCGCACGTCGCGTGTCATCTGACAGTCAGTAAGCTCGCGCATCGGCTCGTCCTTCCGCCCTTCGAGCATGTGGCAATGCGGGTCGCGGGCCTCGTCATACCAGGGATCGTCGGGCCACAGCGACTCGGTGTACGAACGTGGCGGGCCGTAAAACTCGTCGAAGCCGTGATCGGTGGCCCAGCGGCCGTCTTCGGAGCCCAGGTGCCACTTTCCAAAGCAGGCAGTGGCGTAGCCGGACTCCGAGAGGATGTCGCCCAGCGTGCGCTCCCAGGCCACCAGCCCGCCGGTCTGGCCGCCGGTGGGGACCGAGTGGGTGCCCGAGCGGATTGCGTGGCGGCCGGTCAACAGTGCAGACCGCGACGGAGTGCATTGCGGCTCGGCGATGTAGTGCCAGAGCTGCAAGCCTTCTCGCGCGAACCGATCGATGCGCGTCGTCGGCGCGCCGCGAACTACGCCGCCGCCGTAGCACCCCGGCTCACCCATCCCCAGGTTGTCAACGTGGAAGAACAGGATGTTCGGTCGACTAGCCGGGTCCGCCATCGGTGACTCCCATGAGCTCCAGTTCCGTGGGGAGGGTGCAGCAGCTCGGACTGGAGCCGCTCCAGTGCGCGGCTGTCAATCGGTCACCGCGGCCGTCGCGAGCGGGAGCGGCTGCCAGTCGTCTTCGGCGGGGTCCCAGTGGCCAAAGCTGAGGTGCGGGCTGCCAGTGACCACGGTTCGCCGCAGACGCTGGCTCTCACGAGCGCGGCCGTCAACACCAGCCGGGTCCCAGTCGCGCAACACGAGCGCGGTTAGCTCCTCGCGCACACTCTCGTGGTCGGGGCTGGTCGCCAGGTCCTGGAACTCGCCGGGATCGGCCACGACGTCGAACAGCTCGACGGGCTCACCGTGGTAGTAGTTCAGCTTGAAGCGTCCATGATGGACCATCCGCGCGGGCCGGTCCGTGCCGTGGGCGGTGTACTCGGAGAACGCGGTGCCGCCGCCGTCCTGCTCCCGGCCCTCGAGCAGGCCGGTGAGCACCTTCCCGTCCAGGTCCACCTGGTGGACTTCGCAGCCCGCAAGGTCCAGGATGGTGCGGGTCAGGTCGACGAGAGAGGTGATCCTGGCGCGCCGGCCGACCGCGAAACGGCTCGGACACGAGACGATGAACGGAATCCGCGTCGAGCCCTCGTAGAAGCTGCACTTCCACCACAGACCGTGCTCGCCCATCATCTCGCCGTGATCTGAGACGTACACCACAACCGTGTTGTCGCCCAGTCCGTTCCGCTCGACGGCGTCGAGGACCGCGCCGATTCGCTCGTCGGCGAAGGTCACCAGGCCGTAGTACGCGGCCCGCCCGCGCCGAGTCTGCTCGTCAGTCGCGTCCTGGAGCCCGAAGTACTCCCGCAACCGTTGGCTTTGCGGATGAAGCCGTTCGAGGTGGCCGGGTGGGATGTTCGGCAGGTCGGCGTGTTCAGGGTAGTACCGGTCCCAGTACTGCTGGCGGACGATGAGCGGAAAATGCGGCGTGATCAGGCCAACGCAGAGCGCCCACGGTCCCTCCTTCCGCTCCGGCTCAGCCAGGTACTCCACGGCTCGAGCGGTCACGCAGTCATCATACTGCTGGTACAGGTAGTCGCCCGGACCGGCTTCCTCGAGGCGTTTGCGATGCTCGGCAGTGCCCCATCCTTCCTTCGTGTTCCAATCGACCAGGGCGCGGTGGTACTTGCCGTGGATGTCGCCCACCAGACGACGCTGAAAGCCGTGAAGCTGGTCTTCGCCGATGAAGTGCATCTTGCCCGAGATCGCCGTGTCGTACCCGGCAAGATTGAGGCGGTGGGCCCAGGTCGGGTCGTTGCTCGACAGCGCGGCCGCGTTGTCCCAGACGCCGATGCGGTGGACGTACTTACCAGTCATGAACGAGGCGCGCGATGGCACGCACAGCGGCGAATTGCAGTAGGCGTTCTCGAAGAGCACACCGCGGTCGGCAAGCCGCTGGATGTTGGGCGTCTGGATGAACGGGTGGCCGAACGGCGTACTCACCAGCGGGTTGTGCTCGTCGGTCATGACGATCACGAAATTCGGCCGATCCATGATGCCTCCCCGCAGCGCCCATGACATCGCCCACCCGCGCCGGGCGTCGGGCATCCACGCCAGTTTTCATGCGCGACGCATGCTACCGCTGTGTACGGGTCGTGTCAACGCGCTTGTAGTTAGCCAGCAAGAATGTCCGCTTGGTGCGCCAGCAAGAATGTCCGCCCT
>JAUJPG010000027.1:0-23453 GCA_030447245.1 Chloroflexota bacterium
GCTAGCGCTGGCGATCGCCGCGCGGAGTTCCTCGCGCGCAGCGATTGGCAGGCCAGGGTTCGTGCCCAGGCGGGACCTTCCGAGCCCGGACTGTTCGCCAGCGGCTGACCCGTCGTTCGAGGGCAGGCGCGCACCGCGCCTCGTGACGATCTCCCCGCCCCCGGATCCAGGTCCAGGATCATTGACAATATCATTATCAAGTTCCTACAATATGCGTAGGAAACCGTAGGGACGCACAGATGGCCAAGCGCGACTATTACGAGGTCCTGGGTGTCTCCAGGACGGCGCCCGAGAAAGAGATCCGGCAGGCGTACCGGAAGCTCGCGCGCAAGTCACATCCGGACCTTCATCCGAACGACAAGCAGGCCGAGGCTCGCTTCAAGGAGATCGGAGCGGCCTACGACGTCCTGTCAGACGCAGACAAGCGTAAGAAGTACGACCGCTGGGGCCACGACTGGGAGAAGATCGAGCAGGCGCAGCAGGCCGGGGCGGCAGCGGGCGCGGGCGCTGGCCCGTTCGGCGGCAACTCCCGCTGGGGCGGCTCGCGCGGCGCGACGGTCAACGACGTTCCGATTGACGACGAGGTGCTCGGCGGTCTGTTTGACTCGCTGTTTGGCGGCGGGCGGACCGGCCGGCGGACGACCGTGGGCGGACCGCGCTCGGGCGAGGATTACGACCACCCGATCACGGTCACGCTGGAGGAAGCATTCACTGGCGCGACCCGGTTGATCCAGGTCCAGGGCGCTGACGGCTCGGTGCGGAAGATCGAGGTCAAGATCCCGGCCGGCGTCTCGGACGGCTCGCGGGTAAGGGTCGCCGGCCAGGGCGGTCCAGGCCGCGGCGGCGGGTCAGCCGGTGATCTGTACCTCGCGGTTTCGATTCAACCGGATCCGCGGTTCTCGCGCGATGGCTCTGACCTGATCGTCGCCGTGGACGTGCCACTGTACACGGCGATTCTCGGCGGCGAGGTCCATGTGCCAACCCCCAAGGGGACCCGGCTCGCGCTGAAGCTCCCGCCCAACACGCAGAACGGGCAGCGGTTCCGCCTTGGTGGACAGGGCATGCCACGCCCCGAAGCCCCCGGCAGCCGCGGCGACCTGTACGCCGAGGTCCGCGTGGTCCTGCCAACGAATCTCTCCGAACGGGAGCGCGGGCTGTTCCAGGAGCTGGCCGGCCAGCGCGGAGGCTGACCGATGCAGCGCTACCACGAGACTGGCTCGAGCGAGCAACGCGGTGGCCGGCCGCATGACGAGCTAGCCTGCTTCGTCATCAGCGTGGCGGCGCGCTTGCTGAACGTCCATCCTCAGACCCTCCGCTATTACGAGCGGGCCGGCCTGATCCAGCCTTCGCGCTCCAAAGGGAACATCCGCCTGTACTCGGCGCGCGACATCGAGCGTGCGCAGCAGATCAAACGACTGATCGAGGATCTCGGCGTGAACCTGGCCGGCGTCGAGGTGATCATCCGGCTCACCGAGCGGATGAGTCAGATGGAGCAGGAGCTGCAGGAGCTGCGCGCCCGCGTCGAACCGCGGCGGCGGGCGCGCGCTGCCGCGGAGTGACGCTCGGACCGGCAGCGGGATGCTGGTATCCTTGTACTGACTCGATCGCCAACGTCGAGCGAAGTCCCAGTCGGAGAAATGCCCAGCGCGGGCACGTACCGCGCGGCGCCGAGCCTGGCGTGAGGACGTCAGGGACGACGCTCGGGGGTGGGGCAACCATGACCGGAGCGAAGCGACAATGGCCGAAGAGATGATCCGCGCCCGCGAAGACTTGCGCGATTCGGACCGCGAGCTGGTGCTGGCGATTCGACGGGTGCTCTGGGACTACGAGCCGCTGCGCGCCACGCGGACCGTGCTGGACGTCGAGGTCGACGACGGCCGCGTTCGGCTGAGCGGGCGGATGCGGACCCAGGCGATGAAAGAAGTTGCCGAGTACAAGGTGGTGCGGCTGCCGAACGTGCGCGCTGTGCGGAACGACGTGCTGGCCGATCCGGAGGTCGTGCGCGCCGTGGCGGACGCGCTGGCAGCCGACGATCGACTGGCGCCGGCGTGCATCCGAGTGGAGGTGCGCAACGGTGACGTGACGCTCTCCGGCGCCGTGGCGGATGAGGCGCTTATCCGCCGCGCCCAGGATGTAGCGGCGCGCGCCCCGGGCGTGGAGCGTGTCGAGTCACGCCTGGTGGTGGAGGCGGATGGATCCGCCTCAGCCAACGGCATCGCGGTCACCGAGCCGGTCGACTCGACCGGCGAACAATGGCCGGTCGATGCGTCCGCTGGTGACGACGCCCCTGGCGCCGCCGCGTCGGAGAGCTCCTCAGCCTGAGCGTGCGCGGGGATCGCTGGCCGGTACAATACTGCCTGGTCGGCTGAGCATTGCCGGACAACGGGCCCAACGTTGGGGACGAAAGGGTCAGCAATCGGTGACGCTGGAAACACGTCAATCGGCGGACACCAAGCGTGAAAAGCGTCTGGCGGCGCGCGAGGAGCGCAAGGCACGAGCAGCCGCCGCCCAACGTCGGGCGAAGATCCGCCGCTTCCTGCTGATTGGCGTCGCCGTGCTCCTCCTGCTTGGCCTGACGTTCGCCGCGTTCACCACCTCGCTGTTCGGGCTAGTCGGCCCGTCTTCGGTTGGCCGAACGGTGGCGACCGAGGGTCAGGACCACGTCCCTGACGGCACGCAAATCACCTACCGCTCCCGCCCACCGAGCTCCGGGCCGCACTTCTCCGCCTGGTATCCGACCTACGGGCTCGTCGAGCAGGAAGTCCCGCCCGGCAACTGGGTCCACAACCTGGAGCACGGGGCGATTGTGCTGCTCTACAACTGCCCGAACGGCTGCCCGGAGCTGGTCCAGGAGATCCGCGACTTCATCCCGACCCTGCCACGGGGCCGGAACGCCCGCCGCGGCATCCCCCGCATGCTGGCGGTCCCGTACAACGACATCGACACCCGGCTCGCCGTGGTGGCCTGGGGCTACGTCCTCGACCTGAACGAGTTCGACCGCGACCAGATCCGCCGCTTCTACGAGGCCCGCATCGACCGCGGCCCCGAGTGCCAGAACCTCAACTGCCCGGACTGACCCCAGCATCCTGCTGACTCCGCATCCTCCTGACTCCGGCGCCGAGCAGCGCTTCAGGAGCACGCGCGAGTGGCACGCTTCAGCCGATCAGGTGGATCAGGCCACTGACGATGCCCTCGAGATCGGCATCGGCGATCTGACCCACCTGGTCGCCCAGTCGTTCGGTGGAGAGTGTTCGGATCTGGGAGATCTTCACCCAAGAATCCCTGGGCAAAATGCCGGCCGTCACCCGCCAGGTTAGCGGGTAGCCCGCGCGCTGCGGCTGGCTGGTGATCGCCAGAGCGATGACCGTCCCGGAACGTTCGTTGAAGAGCTCGTGGCTGAGGACGAGCACCGGACGCCTGCCGCCTTGCTCGTGCCCGCGCACCGGTTCCAGATCAGCCCAGTGGACGGCGCCCCTCAGTACCCTGGCCAACGGATGTCCGCTGCCAGGGCTTCATCGGCCAGTGCGCGCTCCTCGATCGGGTCCAGCTTGGCAAGCTCGCCGAGGAGAGCATGACGATGGTGGCGCTCCGAGCGCAGGCGATCCAGGGCAACTTGAACGACCCGGCTCCGGCTGGGGAACTCACCATTCGCCACCCACCGGTCAACCTCGCGCAAGAGCTGCGCGTCCACAGTGATGGCTACCTTGGACCTCGGCATGCGGAGACTCCCTGGTACGACAATGCATCATACCAGTCGGCACACTGCGTCATCGCCGTTCGCCGCGCCACGTTCGCTACACGTCGAGGTTGCGGACGGACTTGGCGTGGGTCTGGATGAACTTCTTGCGTGGGGGAACCTGGTCGCCCATCAGCATGTCGAAGACCTCGTCGGCGACCACAGCGTCCTGGACGTCGGCGCGCAGGATGGTGCGGGTGGCCGGGTTCATCGTCGTTTCCCAGAGCTGCTCCGGGTTCATTTCGCCGAGGCCCTTGTAGCGCTGGATGCCGACCTCACCCTTGCGCTTCTTCGCGAACTCCGCGACGGTCACGTCGCGCTCGTGGTCCGAGTAGGCGTAGTGGATCTCCTTGCCCGACTGAACGCGGTAGAGCGGCGGCTGGGCGATGAACATATGCCCGCCGGTGATCAGCTCCGGCATGTTGCGGAAGAAGAACGTCAGCAGCAGCGTCCGGATGTGGCTGCCGTCGACGTCCGCGTCGGTCATGATGATCACGCGGCTGTAGCGCAGCCTGGAGATGTCCATCTGCTCGCCGATTCCGATGCCGAGCGCGGTGATCATCGCCCGGATCTCCTCGTTGCCGAGCATCTTGTCCATCCGCGACCGCTCGACGTTCAGGATCTTGCCGCGCAACGGCAGCACCGCCTGTGACCGCCGATCGCGCGCCTGCTTGGCCGAGCCGCCGGCCGAGTCGCCCTCGACCAGGTAGATCTCGCACAGGTCAGGGTTCTTCTCCGAGCAGTCGGCAAGCTTGCCCGGCAGGGTCATGCCTTCCAGCGCGCTCTTGCGAATCACCAGGTCCTTGGCCTTGCGCGCCGCCTCGCGGGCGCGCGCGGCGCGCAGGCACTGCTCGAAGATTCGCCGCGCGTCCGATGGGTTCTCTTCGAGGTACTGAGTCAGCGCCTCGGTCGTCACCTGGGCGACCAGCGGCGTCACCTCGGCGTTGCCCAGGCGGGTCTTGGTCTGACCCTCGAACTGCGGCTCGGCCAGCTTGACCGAGACGATCGCGGTCAGTCCCTCGCGGACGTCCTCGCCGGTCAGGTTCGAGTCGGCGTCCTTGAGGATGCCGGCCTTGCGGGCGTACTCGTTGAGCGTGCGGGTCAGCGCCGTGCGAAAGCCGGTCTGGTGGCTCCCGCCGTCGATCGTGTTGATGTTGTTGGCGAAGAAGAAGGCTGCCTCGGTCTGGCCATCGAAGTACTGGAGCGCGATCTCGACGTTGATGCCATTGATCTGACGCTCGGCGTAGACTGGTCGGGCGTGGACCACCTGGCGATTCTTATTCAGGTGGCGGACGAACGAGACGATTCCGCCTTCGAAGAAGAAGGTGTAGTCGCGATCGTCGCGCTCGTCGACGAAGCGAATCCGCAGCCCCTTGGTCAGGTAGCACATCTCACGGAACCGCTGGGCGAGTGTCGAGAAGTCAAACGCCAGGCTCTCGAAGATCGTCCGGTCCGCCATGAACGAGATCGTCGTCCCCCGCTCGGCCGGCGCGGAGTCGCCGACCTTGCGGATCCTGGCCTGAGCGTCCCCGCGGCGAAACTCCTGAACGTAGCGGCCGCCGTCTCGCCGAATCTCGGCCACCAGGTGCTCCGACAAGGCATTGACGACCGAGACGCCGACGCCGTGGAGGCCGCCGGAGACCTTGTAGCCGCCGCCGCCGAACTTGCCGCCGGCGTGCAGGACCGTGAGCACCGTCTCGAGCGCCGACTTGCCAGTTGCCTTGACAAGGTCGACCGGGATGCCTCGGCCGTTGTCGGTCACGGTCACGCGGGAGTCCGCGCCAATCCTGACCTCGATCGTGTCGCAATGGCCGGCCAGCGCCTCATCGACGCTGTTGTCGACGACCTCGTAGACAAGGTGGTGCAGCCCGCGTATATCAGTCGTGCCGATGTACATGCCCGGCCGGCGGCGAACCGCCTCGAGGCCTTCGAGCACCTGGATGTTTTCGGCGGTGTAGCCGTCGCGGGCCTTCGACCGCCCCCTGCCGCCAGCTCGGTCCCGCCTGCCCGGCGGGACCACCTGCAGGCGCGCAGGAGCATCAGCGCGCTCGCGCGCCACCCCATCGTCGGCCGTGTTCATATTCTTCGCCACGTTGCACCCCTCACTGAGTAGACAGCGGTCAGGCGACCGAGCCGCGCTACTGACTCCCGTCTGCTCGCGTCTGAGCCTCGCTCGCGGCCACAACCGGCGATCGGCCGGGGAGCGGCGCGGCGCGCTCGTAGTAGAACAGCATGCTCGCGGCTACCAGGCCGCTTGCGATGTACGCATTGCCAAGGATGCCCAGTGCAGTGCCCAGGCCCGCTGGCGCATAGCTGGCCAGACCCACCCACACCTGGCCCATCCCGAGCAAGATGATGGTGATGAGGACCGCGATCCGGACAACCGCCCAGAAGTTCCCGCGCACGACAGCAACGCTTCTCTGCATCGCTCGAAGCGGTCCGACGCGGCTCACGAAGATCGCCTCCGGCGTGAAGAACAGGTACACCTGCAACCAGACCACCAGCGTCATAGCCACGGCCAGCGCAAGATTCGCGAGCGCCGGGACCGCGAGACCGGCGAGGGCTAGCACCAGCGCGAGCGGGATCCCGAGCACCATGCCCACGACGACCAGAAGGACTCCCAGCCCGAGCAGTCGCGCCCAGGCCCGCGACGCGTCAGCCGCGACCAGTGTCGGCCTCACGCTGCCCTCGCGCACGTGGGCGGCGATCACGCTGCGATAGACCGATCCGAGCAACGCCCCTCCGACGAGCGCCACGAGGCTGACCAGCACGGCCGCGGTCCACGACCCGGCGAAGGTCAACGCTCCGCGCCCACCACCCAGCAACGGCATGATTGACGGTACGCCCACCCAGCCTGGGGCGAGCAGCGCGAGCAGGTTCAGTTCGTCCGCCGCCAGGAGAATGGCGCGCTGAACCATCTCTGGGTCGGCGTCGCCGAACGCGCGCTGGAGGGTCGGCCGCGAGAGCGCCTGACCAACCAGCGGTGCCGCGGAAACCCGCGGCCCGAACCAGAGGAACAGGTCTAACAGGATCGGGAAGAGGAGGATCCAGGGCCGGCGGTTGACCACGCCGAAGCCTGCCGTAAGGGTATCCACCACCCCGGTCAGACGCGGATCGGCAGCCCGCGTCAGTGTGGGCTCTCTCACAGAAGGATCTTACCAGATTTTGGGCCCTGGGAGCCACGCTGACCAGGAGAAGCACGTGAGCTCGACGACCAGTCTTTCGTCCCAGCCGTACCTCGCGCGCCAGCGGCTCGCCGTCGGGCGCATCGTGTCATACAGGCCTCTCGATGCTCGAGAAACTGCTGCGCCCATCTCTGGCCGGATGCTGGTGTCACTGTGGACCCGAGGTCGGCCGCGACGAGGAAGAGCGCGATCGAAACTGTGTCGAGAATGTGGCGCGCGCGACGTGACGGCCCGCGTCAGTCGCCCGGCCGGCTCACGAGCAATGGCTCTGGCGAGCTACGACGCTCGATCCGCGGGTCGCGCTACCAGCCACAGGGTCAGCGCGCGCAGCTCCGCCTCAGGATACGACTGGAATCGTCGAGCGACGCGGATCGTCCTGAACTGGGCGAGTGGCCCATCGCTCACCTCACGGGCCACCACGTCCCAGCCGGCGGCTTGATGGATCGCCTGGTAGTCACGCGGTCGGAGCCGATTCTGGTACTGCAAGGGGTTGTTGAGCAGCCGCCACATGGCCGGCCCAAACCGCAAGTAGTTGTACGGGGTGATGGACGGGTCGCCGTGGGCGTAGTGGTCGGACATATCGACGAAGTGACTGCTGATCGCCCCCGGCCTGGCGACACGCCGAAACTCCACCAGCAGCTGGTGGAGCGTCCGGGCCGGGATGTGTTCCAGGGTGTTGTTGCTGGCGAAGACGTCGATCGTGCCGCTCGGCAACCCGGTTGCGCGGGCGTCGCGCGTCAAGAAATGTACGCCGAGCTGCTCTGCCAGCGCGTCCGGCGTCGCTCCGGCGCGCAGCACCGATCTGAGTGCGTCGAGGCGCTCTTCGCGCACCGCGGGGAGTCGGGCGGCCAGACAACCGGAGGCCTGGCGGTCGAACAGATGGAGGGTCTGGCGCAGCTCGCGCGGGCCAAACAGTCGCGTCCGATCGATGCTCCACACCCGCTCGGCCCCACACAACGCCAGCGCCACCGGAACGACCGGCGCCAGGCCGGTCCCCAGCTCCAGCGCTTGCCAGCCGGCTGCTGGCGTGGCGTGCGCGCCCAGATGGTCGAGATGTCGCCGCGCCTGATCCAGCTTGTGCGAGAACTCCGCCTCGCTGACGGCCGTCGACCTGGTGATGTGTTCCTGGAACAGCCTATTGAGCCGGTACGAGCCCGGCAGCAGGGAGATCGTCCCCTGTACCAGGGCCTTGACCACGTAGGAGGGCATCGAACGAGTGTAGCAGGCGATTCGCCCGGGCACTCCTATTCCCGTCTCCTCCGCGGGAACCCGTGCGCTGCGCGGGGCAAGGGCCACTACGGCGACGAGTGCTCTCAGCGGGGGGGTCCGAGGGTTGACCGCTTCGGACGCTGCTGGTATCGTGCTGCCGCACGGGACGACGACCTCTCCGGTGCTGGGGGTGCCATGAAGCGGGAGTACGGAGCGCGGCTGCTCGACGTGGACGGCGCGATCGACCTACATTGCCATCCGTTCCCGGACCTGTTCCCGCGCCTCGCCGACGACCTCGACATCGCGATCGCGGCCCGCAACGCCGGAATGAAGGCGATCGTGATGAAGTGCCATCACGAGAACACCGTCTCGCGCGCCTACTTCATCCAGCGGATGGTGCCCGGCATCCGCGTGTTCGGCGGAATCGTCCTCAACTCGTACGTCGGCTACCTGAATCCAGCCGCGGTCGAGGCGGCGCTGAAGATGGGAGCCAGGGAAGTCTGGATGCCGACGGTTGACGCCGGCTACCACGCTCAGGTCCACGGCGGGGCCGGCGGCTACGACGCTCAGAAGGGCGGCCGCGGTGGCGAGGGCGTCTGGGTCACCGATAACGAGGGCAAGCTCAAGCCCGAGGTCAACGAGATCCTCGAGCTGATTGCCCAGCACGGGGCCATCCTCGGAACCTGCCACCTGTCGCCTAAGGAGATCGTCGCGCTGGTCGCCAAGGCCCGCGAGGTCGGCGTCGACAAAGTGGTCGTCACCCACCCGTTCTTCAAGGTCCCAAACCTGGACCTGCCGACGCTCGAGGAGATTGTCCGCCTCGGCGGCATGCCCGAGTTCGGCTACTGCACCATCTCGCCGGCCTGGCAGTATGCCTCCCCGGAGAAGATCGCCGCGGCGGTCGCCCGCGTCGGCGCGTCGCGCTGCCTGTTGGTCAGCGACACCGGGCAGCGCCACAACCCGCTGCCGTCCGAGGCGCTCCGGGTCTTCGCCCAGACCGTTTTCGAGAAGGGCGTCAGCGAGCAGGATATCGACATGATGATTCGGCGCAACCCGTACGACCTGCTGGACCTGGACTCCGCCCCGCCGATGCCGGACGACGTCGCCGAGACCTGGGCCGCGGCGATGGCGATCCCGGCCGGCCACGAGCACGGCCGTGACGGAGTGGTCCATCACGGGCCTGGCCTGGGCGCCGACGACGCGCACGTGACCCGGCCGCGCTCCGGCGATCCGATGGCGGTGGAGTAGCCCGCTCGGCCGTCACCACGAGGAGCGTGTATAGTGTGATTCGCTGCGCTCGGAATGCCACGCTCTCGGGGAGGACGCCATGGCGCGAGATACTGGAAGCCGAGACCGCCGCATCGGGCTGATCGTTCCGTCGTCCAACACGGTCGTCGAGCCTGATTTCGCGCGCAACCTGCCGCCGGGGGCAGCGGTCCACACCGCGCGGATGTTCCTGGCCGAGACGACCGAGGCGGCCGAGCGAGTGATGGTCGAGCAGTACGTCCCCCAGGCCGTGGCCGACGTGGCCAGCCTCCACCCTGACGTCGTCGCCTTCGCCTGCACCAGCGCCGGGGCGGTTCTGGGTGCCGACGGCGAGGCCCGGCTCATCGATCAGATCGCCACCCAGACGGACGCGCCCGTGGTGAGCACGAACAACGCGGTCAAGGCGCACATCGCGCGGTACAGCCCCAGGCGCGTGGCGGTCATCACGCCCTACATCGACGAGCTGAACGAGCGGATCAAGGCCGGATTGATCGGGCGCGGTCTGAACGTCGTCCACATCTCGGGCCTGGGCCTGACCGAGAACGTCAAGATCGGCGAGGTCACCCCGGCCGAGATCGTCCGATTCGCCGAGCGGCAGCTGGAGCACGTCGACTTCGACCTGCTGTTCGTCTCGTGCACCAACTTCCGCGGCGTCGAGGCGCGGCCCGCTCTGATGGAGCGGTTCGGCGTGCCGGTCGTGACGAGCAACCAGGCCACGATCGTCGCGGCGCTCGACGCACTCGGCATGCAGGCGCCGCCCGGAAGCGCGCTCGCCGAGACCAGGCAGCCCGCGTCCGCCGCGGTCTAGCCTCGCTCGCGGCATGGATGCCGACGCGCCCGAGGCGGAGTACGCCTATGGCCCTGAGCTGCTCCCCGACGCGTCAGATGGCCAGGACGACATCTGGCGTTGGCGGCGGCTGCTGCCGCTTGACGGCTCGGACAGCTACCCGCTCCAGGTAGGCGGGACGCCGCTGCTCCACCCGCGGAGCCTGCGCGACACACTGGGACTACCGGGTCTGGTCCTCAAGGACGAGACGCGGACGCCGACCGGCTCGAACAAGGATCGGGCGACCGCGCTCTGTGTCGTCGACGCCGCCCGGCGCGGCGCGGCCGGCATCGCCGCCGCGTCCAGCGGCAACGTCGCCGTCTCGCTGGCGGCCGGCGGGGCGGCGGCCGGGTTGCCGGCCTATCTGTTCGTCTCGGGCCGATCGGTCGCGCCGAGCAAGGTAGATCTGATGCGGGCGTTCGGCGCGACCGTCTTCCTGGTCGACGGGTCGTACGAGGCGGCCTACCGGCTGAGCGAGGCCGCGTGCGAGCGGTTCGGCTGGTACAGCCGCAACACCGGCGCCAACCCGCTGGCCGTCGAGGGCAAGAAGACCGTCGCCTTCGAGGTCTGGGAGCAGCTCGGCCGAATCATGCCGCGGGTGGTGTACCTGCCGGTCGGCGACGGCGTGACCCTGGCGGCGTACGCCCGCGGCTGCCAGGAGCTGGTCCACTGCCGCGTCGCCGAGCGCGTCCCGCGCATCGTCGGCGTTCAGGCCAGCGGCGCCGCTCCCCTCGCGGACGCCTTCGCCCGCGGCCAATCGTCCTGGACGCCGGTCCAACCGCGGACGATCGCGGATGGCATCGCGGTCGGTGACCCATGCTACGGCGGCCCGGCCATCGACGCCGTCCGCGCGACCAGCGGCGAGTTCGTGCGCGTGGACGACGCCGACCTGCAGGCGGCGGTGGCCATGCTGGCCCGGACCACCGGTCTGCTCGCCGAGCCGGCCGGCGCCGCGTCACTAGCCGGCGTCATGGCCCACCGAAGGGCCGGCCGTGCCCTGGACGGCACGGTCGTTGCCCTGATCACCGCCACCGGGCTCAAGGACCAGCGTTGGCTGCCGCGCGAGAGCGGCCGCGCCATCGAGGTTGCGCCCGACCTGGACGCGCTCGCGGCCAGACTGTAGAGCCCTCTGTTTACGAAGAGGCGCCAATCTCGATGAGACGGCGCACCATCGCCAGGCATCCGCCGCTCACGCGGCGGGCCTTACTGGGGATGGCGAGCGGCGTGGCCGGGGCAGCGTTGGCAGCCCGCGGCATCGACCAAATCAGGAAAGGGAGCTGGATGCTCGACAACGGGCCAGAGAAACGAGAACGTGGAACGGCCGAGCCATGGCGGCTGCCAGCGAGGCCAGGCCCGCCAACAGCAACGGGTCCGCTCGGGTTGCAGCGCCTGGGGCTGGACGACGGACGCGACGGGTTGCGCTACGTGCCCGTGGGCTATCAGCGGGACCAGCCTGCGCCGCTCATCCTGATACTGCATGGCGCGGGCGGCGATGCCCGCCACGTTGAGCTGTTCACGAGCATTGCCGACGAGGCTGGGCTGATCCTGCTCGCGCCGGACTCGCGGCAGCGGACCTGGGACGTGCTGATCGGCGGCTACGGCCCGGATGTCGCCTTCATCAATCGAGCACTCCGCCAGACGTTCGAGTGGTACGCGGTCGATCCGGCGCGCATGGCGGTAGAGGGCTTCTCGGATGGCGCGTCGTACGCGCTGTCGATCGGGCTGACGAACGGCGACTTGTTCACCCACGTCATGGCATTCTCGCCTGGCTTTGCCACGCCGGCCGAGCATCGCGGCGCGCCGCGCCTGTTCATCTCGCACGGGATTCACGATCAGGTCCTGCCAATCGATCGCTGCAGTCGGCGGATCGTGCCCGTCGTGCAGCGGGCCGGCTACGACGTCCGCTACCGCGAGTTCGACGGCCCACACACGATCCCACCGGAGATCGTCGACGAGGCGCTGGTCTGGTTCACGAGCGGATGAGGCCGGGACGCCCACGGCCTGGTCGGCCGGGCCGCGGTGGTCGAGACACGACGCAGCCACGACTCTGCACCTGTACGATGCTGGGTCCTGGGATGACGCGAATACGCCCGCGCCGCACCACCTGGCGCCACGGCGACCTAGTTCGCCAGGCGGGGGAGGACCTGGTTGGCGATGAGCTCGACCTGCTCGGGCTGGTAGCGATAGGGGAGCAGGACGATGCGGTGGACGCCAGACTCGAGATGCGGGCGGAGCTGTTCGACGCACTCGTCGACCGTGCCGCGGATGGCGTGCTCGATCGTCGACTCGCTCCAGCTCGCGGTGTCCCACTCTGTTGACAGCCAGTGCCGCATCGGCTCCTCAACCGCGTCGCGCGACTCGCCGACGTAGATCGCAAGCTGGTTGGTCGCCGTCAAGGTGGACGGGTCGCGGCCTTCCTGCCTGGCGTACTCGAGGATTCTGGCCCAGGACGTCTTGAAGCTCTCGGGCGTGTAGAAGTAGGTCAGCCAGCCGTTGCCGCGGCGGGCGACGCGGCGCAAGACGGCGTCGACGTAGCCGCCGACGATGATCGGCGGGTGCGGCTGCTGGTACGGCCGCGGCGTCATGACCGCGTCACGCAGGTTCAACTCGTCGTCCTTGAGCGTGACCCGGTCCTCCGTCCACAGGCGGAGCAGCACGTCAAGGTTGCGGTCCATGATCTTGCCGCGCTGCTTGAACGGGATGCCGACGGCGTCAAACTCGCGGGCGTACCAACCGGCGGCCACGCCGACCATCAGCCGCCCTTTGGAGATCTGGTCGATGCTGGCCAGCACCTTGGCCGTGACGACCGGGTTGCGCAGCGGGAGGACCAAGATCCCGGTTGCCAGCTTGATTCGGCTGGTGCGCGTGGCGATCGCCGCGAGGGTGGAGAGCGAGTCGAGGATCGGGAAGGCCGGCTCGACGCCCAGGAGGATGTGGTCCCAGGCCCAGAGCGACTCGAACCCGAGCGCCTCGGCCCGCTCGGCGTATGCCAGGATCGCGTCGATGTCCGGGGTTTCGCGCGGGCCGACGAAGTTCTTGATCGCGAGGCCGAAGTCGACGGTCATGCTAGCGCTCCGGAGAATGCAACATCATCCAGTTGGCCATCTCGCGTGCTCCGCTGTGTCATCCCCGGGTTGTGTGTCATCCCAAGCCGCTTCTCTGCCACGCCGAGCCGCTTCTCTGCCACCCCGAGCGGCTTCTCTGTCACGCCGAGCGGCTTCTCTGTCATCGCGAGCACGATCTCTGTCATCCCGAGCGCAGCGAGGGATCTCATGGCCCCTGTATCGTCGGCATGAGATCCCTCGCTGCGCTCGGGATGACACGCTGGATGCTGCGCTGGGAGTGACACGTTGGGTGTTGCGCTGGGAGTGACACGTTGGGTGTTGCGCTGGGAGTGACACGTTGGGTGCTGAGCTGGGGATGACGCGCTGGGTGGTGCGCTCGGGATGACACGCTGGGTGGTGCGCTCGGGATGACACGCTGGGTGGTGCGCTTGGCGTGAGAGAGATCGTGCTCAGGATCAGCCCCTGGGGCGCTCATCAGTGGGCCAGCTCTGTGGCTCTGCATGGATCATCTCCTCATCCCAGGTATCTCCGATCGGGGTCCAGGCTCCGCAGCAGGGTCAGCTCCCCGGCCGTCGGCGGCGCGGTCGTCGGGACGTCGCTGGGGATCTCTAGCTCGAAGCCGGTCGCGTCCTGGACCTGTTGGGGCGTGACGCCGGGGTGCACGGCTTCCAGGCGCATTGTGCGTTCCTGCTCGTCGAAGCCGAGAAGGCCGAGATTAGTGATCACTTGCGAGACCTTGCCAAAGTGCAGGCCAGCCTCCTTGCGTGATTCGCCGCCCTGCACAAAGCCCGGGCTCGTCACGAAGTCAACGCGCGGCACGAAGCGGCGGGCCTCGTGCATCGTGACGATCATGACGTCGCGGCACAACGAGATGATGTCGTTTGCGCCACCGCTGCCGGGCAGCCGCACCTTCGGCCTGTCATAAGGGCCGATGACGCTCGAGTTGACGTTGCCGAAGCGGTCGACCTGGGCGCCGCCGATGAAGCCGACGTCCAGGAAGCCACGCTGAGCGTACAGGAACGTGTCGGTGATGCTCGTCAGCATCGTCGCGCGGTGGGCGATGCGCATCTCGTTGGTCGAGATTGGCAACCGACCGGTCAGCATCTCGGGATCGAAGACGCCGCCCTCGACGACGATCATCAATCGCGGCGCGTGGGACTTGCGGGCCATCACCGCGGCCAGCAGCGGCAGGCCAACCCCGGCGAAGACGGACGCGCCGTCGTACAGTCTGCGCGCGGCCATGACGCCGAGCAGCTCGGACGCGGTGTATCCCAGACCGGTGTCGGCGTGCTCGCCGCTCATACGCCGGCCACCTCCGGGTTCGTCAGCTCGCGCCCGAACCGCCGCTGGCGCTCGACCGTCGCCGGGTCGAACAGGTTCAGCCATTCCTGGTGAGTCGCGGGGCCGTACACCCAGCGGTCGAGGTACTCGCGGACGCCGTCCATGCCCTTGTCGTTGATCGCGGCGACGTAGCGGTCGAAGTGCTCAAAGTCGGTCTCGTACAGGCCATAGCATTCGCCGGGCATCGCGCCGAGC
The DNA here is from genome assembly GCA_030447245.1 of Chloroflexota bacterium. GTDB lineage: Bacteria > Chloroflexota > UBA6077 > UBA6077 > JACCZL01 > JAUJPG01. The sequence goes on from JAUJPG010000027.1 coordinate 14,824, forward strand.
GGGGCGTGGACGACGGCGTCGACGACGAAGCCGGGGATCGCCGTCCGGTCAGGGTGATGGCGGAACTCCTCTTCGTCGACGATCTCCTCGGCCGTGACCAGGACGGTGCTCGCCGCGCGGGCAATGTCGGCGTCCATGTGGGTGTAGCCATCGATCTGGCAGTTGCCGTGACGATCGGCGCGGTGGACGTGCAGGATGGCCACGTCCGGGAACAGGGCCGGCACGGCGTTGACCGTCTCGCCGGTGAACGGGCAGGCGATCGGCCTGGACCCGCCGACGTCCATCAGGTCCGAGCCGAGCATCGTCAACGTCGGCAGGAACGGTACGCCCATCGCCCCGGCCCGATACCGCAATCCCAGCCCAAGATGGCTCCACTCCTCCATCCGGACGCGACCCGACTCGACGTGCTCGCGGAGCACTCGCGAGAGCCCCCACGGCAGGCCGATCCCTTGCCAGCTCGTCACGATCTGATCGACCGCCCCGGCCACCATCAACAGCTCGCCCTCGAAGCACATCAGGTTGCGCGAGAGGGTCAGGCCGCGCCGCTGCTGACGGAGGAGCTCGCGGACCAGGAGCATCGGCGTTCGCGAGAACAAGCAGCCGCCGACCGCGACATGGTCGCCGTCCTTGACCAGCCGGCCGGCGTCCTGAGCACTGGTCAGCTTCTCGCCGGCGTGTCTGCGCTTCGCTTCCAGCCGTTGGCGAGCGACAATGAAATCGCCCGGCTTCACGAGTCTCGCCTCATGGCCGCGCCGTCACTGGTCTGCCCTCATGCGGTGATGACCTCCCAGGCGCCCTGGTAGGTGTCGAGCTGCTCGATGCTGCGCGCGTCAAGCGGGTGGTCGCGCTCCGGCACGTCGACGTGCTTGTCCTCGCCGCAGAGCGCCGTCGTGAAGTACCGCTGGCCGGTGTCGCAGATGAACGTCGCGATCGAGCCGAGCTCCGGATGGCGTCTTGCCAGCTTCATGACCGCCGCGACGTTGCAGCCGGAAGAGATCCCGCAGAAGATCCCCTCCTCGCGAGCCAGACGGCGGGCCATCTCGACACTCTCCTCCGTGGTCGTGGTGATCACGCCCGAGAGCAACGAGAGGTCCAGGTTGCGGGGGACGAAGCCGTCCCCGATCCCCTCGATCCCGTGCGGCCCCCACTGGCGGCGGGCCAGCAGCGCGCACTCTTCGGGCTCGACGGCATACAGCTTGACGTTCGGGTCCTGCTCCCGGAGGTACTTGCCGATGCCGGACAGGCCGCCGCCGGAGCCTTGCGAGGCGACCCACGCGCCGAGCATGCCGCCGGACTGCTCCCAGATCTCGGGGCCGCTCGTCAGATAGTGCGCCTCAACATTGTCGGGATTGTCGAACTGGCCGGGAACCCAGTAGCGCGACGGGTCGGTGGCCCGGATCTCCTCCAGCCTCGCGAGTGAGAGGTCGACGTCGCTCTCACCGCCCGGCGTGAAGACCAGCCGGGCGCCATAGGCCCGCATCAGCTTCTTGCGCTCCTCGCTCATCCCCTCCGGCATCACCACGGTGCAGGGATAGCCCTTGACCGATGCGACAAACGCACAGGCCGTCCCGGCGTTGCCGGTCGAGCACTCCAGGATCTGCATACCAGACTTGAGATCGCCACGCCGCTCGGCCTGCTCGAACATGTGCAGGTAGATGCGATCCTTGAGGCTGCCGCTCGGCCCGTACCACTCAACCTTGACGTAGATCTCGGGGCTGACCTCGGCGGCGATCCGGTTCAAGCGGACCATCGGGGTGCGGCCAATGGCGTCCGCGATGCTTGGCAACGCGCGGCGATAGCCATCCCAGTCCACAGCAGGACGCGGGATGGTAGGGGTCGCGGTGTTCACGGGCGTGCTCCTTGTTGGCTCAATCCTAGCCACCCCACTCGGGCTTGGCCGGCCGGGGTGTCGCGCCGGGCTCGGCGTCGGCATCCGGTCCGACCGGCATGCCGACGGGGGCCGGCTCGATGGTCGGTGCGATCATCTCGGCGGCGGCCTGGATCGACTCGACGATGAACTGGTAGCCGGTGCAGCGGCAGAGATTGCCTGACAGCGCCTCACGGATCTGGCGCTCGTCCGGGCTGGGAGTCTCGCGCAACAGGGCGAGCGTCGTCATCAGGATGCCAGGGGTGCAAAAGCCGCACTGGAGACCGTGACGGTCGACGAACGCCTGCTGGATCGGGTGCAGCCGTCCGCCTTCGGCCAGGCCCTCGGCCGTAGTGACCTCGGCGGCGTCGGCGTGGACCGCCAGCATGAGGCAGCTCGTAACGGTCTGGCGGTCTTGAAGGACGGTGCAGCTCCCGAAGACGCCGTGATAGAAACCGTGGTGGGTCGCCTTGAGCTGTAGGTCCTCGCGGAGAAAGTCGGCCAGGCTCGTCCAGACTTAACCGGTCCTCTCATAGTCGCGACCGTTGACGCGGAGGCGGACCGCCCGCCGTTCGACCGCCTCGATCATCGTTGCGTCGCCCCGACGCGACCGTCTTCGCAACGCGAGACCGCCCCGGCCAGCGCCCGCGCGGCCAGCACCCCGGCCACGGAGCGGCGGTAGTCGGCGTCAGCGTGGAGGTCGGCATGCGGGTCCAGCGCCGGGCCAACCAGCCGCGCGGCTTCGTCGATCGCCGCACGGGTCGGTTCGCGGCCGCGCAGGGCCTGTTCGGCATCCGTCGCCCGCAGCGGCGTATCGCCCACGCCGAAGAGCGCCAGACGACTGTCCAGGACGCGCCCATCAGGGTCGCAGGCCACAAGCGCGGCCACGCCGGCCAGCGCGTAGTCGCCGTGGCGCCTGGATACTTCCTCGAAGCCCCAGCCAGCGCCCGACCCGGGCGACGGGAAGCGGACCTCGGTCACCAGCTCGTCGGGCTGAATCGACGTCGTCAGCGGTCCCCAGAACAGTTCGCGAGCTGGCACCTCCCGCTCGCCGCGCGGGCCGCACGCCAGGACACTGCCGTCCAGGCACAGCAGCAGGGCCGGCAGCTCCGAGGCCGGATCGGCGTGAGCGATGTTGCCGCCAATCGTCCCGCGGGTCCGGATCGCGTCGTGGCCGACAAATCCGAGCGCCGCGCGCAGCAGCTCCCAGCCTGGTTGGTCCGCCGCCCATCGAGCGAGCGCTGCCTGGCGCGTGGTCGCCCCGACGCGCAGCACGCCTGCGTCCTGTTGAATGCCCGCCAGCTCCGCGATCCGATTGATGTCGATCACCACGGAAGGGCGGGCCAGGCGGAAGTTCATCAGCGGCAGCAGACTCTGGCCGCCGGCCAGCAGCTTGGCCTCGTCGCCGTGCTGGGCGAGCAATTCGAGCGCTTGCGGCACCGTCGTGGGGGCGGCGTAGCGGAAGGGGGCCGGCTTCATCGGCCGTGCCTCACGCGTGGACCCTCGCGCGCTCCCGCTCCCTGGCGGCGAGCAGCCCCACGATCCGGGCCGGGCTGACCGGCGTGGCGGTGATCCGCACGCCCCAGGGCGCCAGGGCGTCCTCGATCGCGTTCGCCACGGCGGCCGGCGGGGAGATCGCGCCGCCTTCGCCGACGCCCTTCATCCCGAGCGGGTTGCGCGGCGACGGGGTGTGCAGGTGAACGTTCTCGATCGTCGGGATCTCCATGGACGTCGGGACAAGGTAGTCCAGAAAGCTACCGGTCAGGAGCTGGGCCTGATCGTCGAAGACCAGGTCCTCAAAGAGCGCGCCGCCGATGCCCTGGGCCACGCCACCGTGGATCTGGCCGTCGACGATGCGCGGATTGATGACGTTCCCGCAGTCGTGGGCGACGACGTAGCGCAGGATCTTCGTCAGCCCGGTTCCTGGATCGACCTCGACAGCCGCGACATGAACGGCGTTGGTGTAGGTGACGGTCGGAACATGATGGAATGCCTCCGCCTCGAAGCGCGGCGGGGCTACTCCCGGAGCGGCGAACGTCGGCAAGGACGCCTGGACCAGTTTGCCGAGCGGCAAGGCCGAGTCAGCCACGCCGCGAATGGAGATCTGTCCCTCCTCCAACACCACGTCGTCCGGCGCCACTTCGAGCAGTTTGGCCGCGGCGTCGACCAGCTTACCCCGCACCTCGGTTGCCGCGTCGTGGAGTGAGTTGCCGGCGGTCACGGCGCTGCGACTGGCGTAGGTCCCGACACCGAACGGGACGGCGTCGGTGTCGCCGCCGACGACGGTCACCCAGTCGAGCGGGACGCCGAGCGCGTCGGCGGCGACCTGGGCGAACGTCGTCTCGTGCCCCTGGCCCTGGGAGGCCGCGCCAGTCGCGACGACCACCCGACCAGACAGATCCACCCTGACCGAGGCCGACTCGTACGGGCCAACCGCGGTTCCCTCGACGTACGCCGCCATCCCGATCCCGCGGTAGATGCCCCGGGCGCGGAGTCGCGGCTGCTCGGCGCGGAAGGCGTCGTAGTCGACCTGTGCGAGCGCCGCTTCGAGCGTGGCCGGGAAGTCGCCGCTGTCGTAGACCAGCGGGTTGCCGTCACGGTACGGCATGTCGATCTCGTACGGCAGCTCGTCGGCACGAATGAAGTTGCGTCGGCGGACGTCGGCCGGGTCGATGCCCAGCTCGTGGGCCAGGCAATCGACCGCGCGTTCGATGGCGAAGACGACCTCTGGACGGCCGGCCCCGCGGTACGGCGCGTTCGGCATCTTATTGGTCACGACCGCGGTGACGTCGACGAAGAGATTCGTGACCCGGTACGGGCCGAGCAGGTGGGCGACCGAGTTGTACGGCAGGACGATCCCCCACGAGTTGTAGGCGCCCAGGTCGACCCAGATCCGATCCTTGATGCCGACGATCGTCCCGTCGCGGGTCGCCCCGATCTCGACGTCGTGGGTCTGGTGGCGGGCGTGGGCGGCGGCCATGAAGTGCTCGCGGCGGTCCTCGGTCCACTTGACCGGCCGGCCAAGCTCCCGCGCGGCAAGCGGGACCAGGACGTCCTCCGCGTAACCGTTCGCCTTGGTCCCGAAGCCGCCACCGACATCCGGCGCGACGACGCGGACTTTGTGCGTCGGCAGCTCGAAGGTGTTGGCCAGTCCCTGCTGCAAAAAGTGCGGCACCTGGGTGTTGTTCCAGGTGGTCAGGGCACCGGCGCGGCGATCGTACTCGGCGACCACGCCGCGCATCTCGATCGGCATGCCGACGTAGCGCTGGACGTGGAACCGCTCGCGCACCGTCACGTCCGCGCCGGCCAGCGCACGGTCCGGGTCGCCCAGCGTGTTCTTGAACGCCACGGCGACGTTGTCGCCCCACTCGGGATGGAGCACCGGCGCGCTGGGCTCGGCCGCGTCGACCATGTCGACGAGTGGCGGCAGCGGCTCGTAGTCGACTTCGATCGCGTCGAGCGCGTTCTCGGCCAGGTGGCGGTTATCCGCGACGACCATCGCTACGATCTCGCCGACGTAGCGGACGGTGTCCCTTGCCATCGGGTACTGCGGCACGTTCTTGACCGTGATCGCGACCCGCTCGGCCAGTCTGGGTGGGACAGCGCCGAACAGGGCCAGCGGCTTCATCCATCGGGCGAACGAGTCGTACGTAAACACGCCGCGCACGCCCGGCAGGCTCGCGGCGGCCGAGACGTCGACGGCGCGAACGCGGGCATGGCCGTGCGGGCTTCGCAGGAAGGCGGCGTGGTGCATGCCCGCCAGCGTAATGTCGTCGACGTACCGCGCATCTCCGACGAGAAACCGCTCGTCCTCTTTTCGAGGAACCGAGGCCCCGAAGTACTTGGCCCCCATCAGTCCAGACTAGCCTCCAAGGTACGCACGGCGAACGTGCTCGTCGCGAGCCAGGGCGCCGGCCGCGCCGTCAAGGGCGATGGTACCCGTTTCCAAGACGTAGCCACGATCGGCGATCCTCAACGCAAGGTGGGCGTTCTGCTCGACCATCAGGACCGTCGTGCCCTGGGCGCGGATCTCGGCGACGATCCGGAACACTCGCTCGACGATCGTAGGAGCCAGACCCAGCGAGGGCTCGTCGAACAGCACCAGTCGTGGCCGCGACATCAGGGCGCGGCCAATCGCCAGCATCTGCTGCTCGCCGCCAGAGAGCGTACCGGCCACCTGGGCCAGGCGCTCCCGCAGGATCGGAAACATACCGAAGACACGGTCCAGGTCGGCGCGAACCGCGGTGCTGTCGCTCCGAGTGAACGCCCCCATCTCGAGATTCTCGCGGACGGTCATGTAGGGGAACACCCGTCGGCCCTCCGGGCAATGGGCGATCCCAAGCTTGAGGATCTGGGCCGGCTTCAGCCGGTGGATGTCCGCCCCATCGAACGTGATCCGCCCGGCGCTGGCGCGCAAGACTCCGGAGATCGCCTTGAGCGTGGACGTCTTGCCGGCCCCGTTCGCCCCGATCAAGGTGACCAGCTCGCCCTCGCGCACTTCGAGGTCGATCCCTTTCAGCGCCTCGACCGGCCCGTAGCCGGCGCGCACCCCTTCGAGCCGCAGCATGGTCGAAGCCATCAGCGTTCAGCCGTCAACGTGTCGCCACCCGCGGCCAATGCTTGGCCGTTCGCTGTCCGCTGATCGCTCGAGGACGGCTCATCGCCGTCCGAGATCCCGAGGTAGGCACGGACAACCTCGGGGTGGACGCGGACGACGGCCGGAGCCCCTTCGGCGATCACCCGCCCGTGGTCAAGGCACACGACCCGGTCGGAGATCCCCATCACCAGCCGCATGTCGTGCTCGACCAGCAGCACCGAGATCCCCTCGGACCGAAGTCGGGCGATCAGCGCGATCAACTCCTCGCGCTCGCCGGTGTTCAGGCCGGCCGCCGGCTCATCCAGCAACAGCAGCCTCGGGCGCGCCGCGAGCGCAATCGCTACTTCGAGGATGCGTTGCTCGCCGTACGGCAGCGATCCGGCGACGTCGCCCTCGCGGTAAGCCAGCCCGACGATCTCGACCAGCTCGTGCGCACGAGCGGTCAGCCGGGCCTCTTCGTCGCGCACCTTGGCCCCGCCACGCAAGATGTCCCACACGCCGGCCGTCCCCTGGGTGTGGAGGGCGATCATGACATTCTCGAAGACGGTGACGGCGGGGAAGACGCTGGTCTTCTGGAAGGTCCGGACCAGTCCGCGCGCGGCAACCTGGTGCGGCCGGAGGCCGAGGATCGACGTCCCCTCGTAGCGCACATCACCGCCGTGGGGACGCAAGAATCCGCTGACAACGTTGAAGAGCGTCGTCTTACCGGCCCCGTTCGGGCCGATCAGGCTCGTGATGTGATCCGTCTGCGCCTCGAACGTCACGTCCGAAAGCGCGGCCACTCCGCCGAAGCGGACCGTCACGCCCTGTACCTCGAGGCTCACAGCGTGCGCTCTGATTCTGCCACGGGGACCAGTCCGGGTGTGACCGCCCGTCGCCGACGCCGCCCCCACCAGGATGTGACGGCTGGCACGATACCCCTGGGCAAGAAGAAGATCGTCAGGATCAGCAGCACCCCGTACGCCAGCATCTGCCACTGGTACGAGGCCACCGCCCGGAGAACCTCCGGCAAGATGGTGAAGATGATGGCCCCGACGATCGGCCCGAGCAACGTGCCCTTCCCGCCGGCGACGACCATGATGACCATGCTGACGGTGTACGAGAACAGAAAGACCTCGGGGCTAACCAGGCGGGTGTAATGGACGTACAGGCTGCCTGCGGCGCCGGCCATCGCGGCGCTGGTGACGGCCGCGACCACCAGGTACGCCGTGCCGTTCACACCGACTGCCTGGGCCAGAACCTCGTTCTCGCGCAGCGCCAGACAGGCCCGACCGAAGCGCGAGTGGACCAGCCGATGGCAGACAGCGTAGCTGACGGCCGCGGCGCCAAGGACGAGGTAGTAGTACGACTCCTTGGAGCGGAAGACGAACTCGCCGACGCCGGGCAGGACGATCCCGGGCGCGGCGACGTTCGGCATCCCGAGCGGTCCATTGGTCAGCTCGATCCAGTTGACCGAGACAAGCGCGATCACCCCCGCGAAGCTGATGCTGACAAGCACAAAATACGCCCCGCGGAGCCGCAGCGAGATCTTCCCGACCAGGTATCCGGCGAGCGCGGCCAGGCCGACCGCCGCCAGGAACCCGAGCATGACCGGCACGTCCAGGTGCTTGCTCAAGAGCGCCGAGGTGTAGCCTCCGATGCCAAAGAAGGCCGCGTGCCCGAGCGAGAGCTGGCCGGTGTAACCAAGCAGCAGGTTCAAGCTCATCGCCAGGATCGCGAAGATCCCGACCTGAATGGCGATATGCAGGTGGTACTGGTTCCGCAGCCAGAACGGCAGCGTCAGCAAGAGCACGGCGAGTAGGCCGACGGCCAGCGCTGGCGACGACACTCTCGTGGTCCGCGGTAGCGATTCCGACGTTGCCGTCTCTGACGAGGTCATTCCGACCACATCACCTGGGTGGCATGCGCGCCGTTCATGCGGCGTAACCCCACCGCCTCGCCCTACCCGATGCGTTCCGCACGCGCGAACAACCCTGACGGTTTGAACAGGAGCACCAGGATGATCAGGAGAAAGCCAATGGCATCCCGGTAGCCTGACGAGACGTAGCCGGCGCCAAGCTCCTCGGCGACGCCGAGCAGCAGGCCGCCGAGTGCCGCGCCGACGAAGTTGCCGAGCCCGCCCAGGATCACGACCGAGAACGCCTTCTGGAGCGCCAGGTCGCCCAT
>JAUJPG010000027.1:23553-71409 GCA_030447245.1 Chloroflexota bacterium
CGAGCCCGCCCAGGATCACGACCGAGAACGCCTTCTGGAGCGCCAGGTCGCCCATCGCCGGGTAGACCAGGAACACCGAGCCGAGCAGCGCCCCGCCGGCCGCCGCAAGTGCCGAGCCGAAGGCGAAGGTCGCAATGTGGACCCACTCGATGCTGACACCCATCAGCGCCGCGGTTTCCTGGTCCTGGAACGTCGCGCGCATGGCCCGCCCGAGCTTGGTGCGATGGATCAACGCGTGCGACGCGACGATCAGGGCCAGCGCGACCACGAAGACAAATAGACGTAGCGGCGCGATCGAGATCGGGCCCCAGACGACCGGCGCGGTCGGGAACGGATGCTGGATCGACTTCGCGACGCCGCCCCAGGTTAGCAGCTCGGCGTTCTGCAGCGCGATCCAGACGCCGATCATCAGCAGCATCGTCGTGTCGATCGACTCTCGGCGGAGCGGCGCCAGCAGCCGCTCGACCAGCGCTCCAAGCAACGCGCCGCCGACGATCGCCGCCACGATCGCCAGCAGAAAGTTAGGCGCCAGAACACTCAGCGTGAAGAAGGCGACGTACGCACCGAAGGTGTACAGCTCGCCGTGCGCGAAGTTGACCACGCCCATCAGACCGAAGATCAAGGTCAGCCCGATCCCGAGCAGTGCGTACGTCCCGCCAATGATCAACCCGTTGACCAGGAGCTGCGGGAGCACGTCCAACGTCAGGCTCGCCGGGCGAAGTCGGGCAGGGTCACCTTACCGTCCTTGATCTGGACGATGAAGATGCTGGGTTGGCTCTGGCCGCTCTCCTTGCCGGCGGGCCCTTCCTTGGCGAACTTGATCGGGCCGTTGACGCCCATCAGCTCGACTGTCCAGAGAGCATCACGGATCTGCTTCGGGTCGGGCGTGCCGGCCTTCTTGACGGCCTCGACCAGGGTCAGGATGCCGTCGTGGCCGCGGAAGCCCTCGGTCAGCCCGCCAAATGGATGCCCGCGCTTCTGCCACTCGTCGACGAACGCTCTGGCCAGCGCCGGGTCCGGCATCGCCTCCGGGAACTCCGGCAGGAAGAAGACGAGATGGTAGGTGTTCTCGGCTGCCGCGCCGGCCTGCTCGATCAGCTGAGGTGGCGACGAGCTGCCACCGGTGGTGATGATCGTCGGCTGCAAGCGGCGCTCCTGGGCCTGCTTGAAGGCCAGCACGTACTGCTCAACCGAGGTGGTAACGAACAGCGTATCGCCGCCGCTGCGCTGGATGTTCGTCAACTGGGCGCCGACGTCGGTCGCCGCCTGCTCCATGTACTCGACCGCGCCGACCGTTCCGCCCTTGGCCTTGACCAGGTCGCCGAACGCCGTCGCCGCGCCGCGGCCGAAGTCGGTGTTGACGCACAGGAAGTCGGCCTTGCTGATCTTCAAGTCAGCGTAGTACCGCTCCAGGCCGGCGGCCTCCTTGGTGCTCGGCGGGCTGATCCGGAAGACCCACGGGTTTCCGGAGGTCGTGATCGAGGCAGCGGAGCTGGTCTCGACGAGCAGCGGGACGCCGTATTCCTCCATCTTGGGCATCGCCGCCAGGGTCATCGAGCTGCCCCAGGCGCCCATCACCGCCGGCACCTTGTCGCTGACGAGCAACTTCTCGGCAGCGCTGGCTGCCTCCTTCGGGTCAGACTTGTTGTCCTCGATCAAGAGCTCGAGCGGCCGGCCCAGGACGCCACCGCGCTCGTTGATCCAGTCACGGGCAATCTCAGCGCCCTGGCGGACGTAGCCGCCCGAGGCGGCCACCGGTCCCGACAAAGGCTGGATGACGCCAAGCCGAAGAGGCTCGCCAGACGGCTTGGCAGCGGCCGGCACACTCGCCGGGGCCGCTGCCGCCGCTGTCGCGGGCGGCGCGGCCGGCTTGCCGGAGGGCGGGACGGTTGCCTGGGCGGCCGGCTTAGGCGCTTCGGTCGGCTTGGGCGGCGCGGCCGTCGGCTGGGGTGGCGTTGCTCCGCCGCACGCGGCGAGCAACGGGGCGGCCATCCCGATGCTCAATCCCATCGCGGACCGCTTGAGGAACCCGCGACGACTGACGGCGCGTCGGTTCCGGGTGTCGAGAGCGTCAAACATCGTGGACTACCCCCAGCGCTGTTGATCCCCTCCCTCTCCGAAGACCTCGACCGGGAATGCCGAGCCCCGTCAAGGTGGTCCTCAGTATATCGGGCCAGTACCATCCGTCAAGTCACACCGGACCCGCGAGCGTGCGCCGTTCCCCTCTCCGATAGGGAGAGCGGAACGGCGCCGGAAAGGGACAAAATGGTCCAGTACCACCTGGTGCTGGGAGGCGGCGAGCGGGGAAGGCGGGCGAATACGCGTCGACGGAGCCGCGGACGATCCGCCGCTACGCGGTCAGGCGCACACCCGAATGTCGTGAGCCTCCAGGGCCGAGGCCACGATGTCGGCCCGCGGGAGGTCCGCCACGCCGGCGCACTCTGAGACCCGCAAGAACTCGACGCCGATCGGCGTCCCGTCCGCGGCGTATTCGACGATCCGCTCGCAGTCGAGCAGCTCGCCGTACGCGCACGGCGCGTCGCTCAGCCGCACGTAGACCTGCTTGTACATCTCGCCGGCCTCAGGACCGCGCGCTGACGCTCGGGTTGTTGGTGGATTTCGGAACTGCATAGTCATAGTCGCACCTCTCCAGGTGATAGCCACGCCGCACCCGCTGGGAGCACACCACGGCGATCGCCCTACGCAGTCCTGAACACCGAAGCCTCCGGGTTGATTCCCAATTGGGCCGCGAGCCGGGAAGGGCCGTCCGTCAGGCCGAGCGGCCGGCCAGGGCGGCGCTGGTGGCGGTCAGGCGGGCGACGAGGGGGGCCAGCTCAGACACCGGCAGCGACTGGGCGCCAGCCCCGGTCTCCTCAGCGCCGCCCTGGTGCACGTCGAGCAGCAGGCCATCGGCACCGGCCGCGGCCGCGCCGAGCGACAGCTCGGCGACGAGGTCGTGGTGGCCGGCCGCCAGGCTCGGATTGGCTAGGACCGGCAGATGGCTCAGCCGCTTGGTGACCGCGACGGCGCTGAAGTCGAGCGTGGCGTGGACTGACGGCTCGAAGGTCCGAATCCCCTGCTCGCACACGGCGACCTGCATGTTACCGGACCGCAGGACGCGCTCGGCGACCATCAGCCACTCCTCGACTTTGGCCGATGGCCCGCGGCAGACCAGGACCGGCCGGTCGCCGCGGCCCGCCTCGTCGACGAGCGGGAAGTTCTGCATCTGCTGGGCCGGGATCTTCAGCGCGTCAGCGTGGCGGCTCAGACGCTCGACCTCGCCAGGCTCCCACACCGAGGCGACGACCGGCAGCCCGACGACGTCGCGGATCTCGTCGAGCGCTGAGATGTAGTCGCGCCGCAGCTCGCCGCTGTCGCCGCGGCCAGCCCAGAACGCGTCGGCGCCGCCCACACGCACGTCACGGGCGAGGGCGACAAGCTCCTCGGCCGGTCGCGGACGCCAGCCGCCGGCGACGATCAGCAGGCCCGCACCCAGGCGCGCGCGGCCGAGCGGGATCGTGGTTCCGGCCGGTCGGACCTCGCGGCTCGCCAGTTTGAACGGTCGTGTCGTCCAATCGACCCGTTCGACGCCAGGCAGCCCGGCTAGCTCGTCGCGCAAGACCTCGTCCTCATTCGTCCCGAGGACAGCGATGACGTTTCGCTCCTCGCCGCGGAAGACGTACGCTCCGAGTCCGGCAGCCTCCAGCCGACGGACCACCCGCGAGGTCGCCACAGCCTCAGCGCGCTGCTGCATGATCACGATCATGGCCGGCCCCCTTCCTCGGGCAACGAGCTAGAGTGATTCGGCCACTGCCCTGCCTGGCCGCCGCGCCGGTGCGTCGCCGAAGGGTAGGCGCTCCGCCAGGCCGGGAACAATACGGTCGGCGTCGTCGGATCGCTCGCGAGATCAGGCCACGCCGTCGCTCTGCTGGCCGGCCTCCTCGGCGGTCAGCTCGGCAAGGTGGGCCGCGTCGCCGTGGCGGAGCAGGGCCCCGGCCTCAGTCGTGGCGTCCCACAGGACTTCGGTCAGGCTGGCGTTCGGCGAAACCCAGGTGCGCCAGCGCGCCGACGACTCGCCGTGGAGGATCGTCAGGAACACGGCGATCACTCCGCCGTGGGTGACCACCCCAACCGTTTGACCCGGGTGCTCCGCGGCGATCTGTCCAATCGCGCGGCGGACGCGCTCGCGGAAGCCGCTGCGTGACTCGCCGCTCGGCCACATGAAGTCGTCGAGCTCCGCATCCTCGTCGGCCTTGAGCAGGTCGCCGTAGGCGGCGTGAAGCTCCTCGAACGGCCGGCCGTCCATTTCGCCGAAGTACATCTCGCGCAAGTCGTCCTGCAGGATCGGCGCGTGACCGGTCAGCGCGCCGATCGCCTCGGCCGTTCGCCGCGCGCGGGTGAGCGGGCTGGCATACAGCGCCATGAGGTCCGGGTGTGCCCGATTGACGTGCTCGGCCAGCAAGCGAACCTGCACTTCGCCCCGAGGACTCAGGTCGGTGTCGGTCCAGCCGGACAGCCGCATGGCGGCGTTGTCGGTCGTCTCGGCATGCCGGACCATCAGCAGGGTCGTCGGCGTCGTGCCAACCGTCGCCAGATTCGGGGGGGCAGGTCCTGCCACGATCGATGCACCCGCGCTCGGACCGTGCGCGGTCGATGGTCGCGTCGTCACCCCTAGATCGTACCAGGTGCCATCTCGTGGAAGGTGACGCCGTTCCAGCCGAGGCCGGACGGGTCCCCGCTCGGCTTAGGCGGTCCGCGGCGCGCGGTCCCACCCCAGGCCGTCGATGGCTTCCCGATCCACCGCGATGACGACGCGATCACCAAGGACCTCGTTGACCGCGCTAAAGGGGATGAACAGGTCGTGGCCAGTGCGCTGGACCTCGATGTGGCCGGTCGCACCCTTGCCCGCGCGCATTGCCTCCATATCACGAGCGACGCCCTCATTGCCGTGGCCGACGTTCGCCATCGTCTCAGCACCCTGCACGTGGTGGACGAGCCCAATCGTGCCGCCCGCGAGATCGACGACGTTCATGCCCTCACGAATCCGGCTGTATGGACTGCTCACGATGCAGCCTCCTCTTCTTCTGTCCTTCGGTCGCCTCTCGGCGCACCATCCTCGGCAGGATGTATGCCTCCGCACTCCCTAGGCGTCCGAGTACGTGGTACGGATATTGAATCGGCAGCGCGCGATGTACTCGTCTAGCAAGCTTTGGCTGGTCCTGCTCGTCGGGGTCTTGGGGCTGGGCTGCGGGCAATGGCGTGGAGAACCAACCACGGGCCCAGTAGCCGCGGTCGCGAGCCCGACCGGGACCAGCGGGCCTCGCACGACGCCGCAGAGCGATGCCGTCGAGCCGGCCCTGAATCCGGCGGCGGTGACCGGGCAAGGAACGGGCCTTGCGCGACGCGGGCGGGAGACCACGATGATCCAGGAGATCGAAGCGTCTCAGGTGCGCACATTGCCGCGCGACCGCGAGTCCGAATTCGTCTACGTCGCTCTCGGCGACAGCACCGTGGCCGGCGTGGGCGCCAGCCGCCCGGACCTGAACTACGTTGGGCGGGTGCACGCACGCCTGCGCGACCTGTACCCGCGAGCGCGGCTCACCAACCTCGGTATCCCCGGCGCCACGGCCACGGACGTAGTCCGCGAGGGGCTGCCGCGAGCCCTTGCGCTCAATCCCCACCTGGTCACCGTCTCGGTCGGTCCGAACGACATCACCCGGGGGCGGGATGTCGGCCAGTACGAGGCTGACCTCGACACGATCTTCGGCGCGCTCACCCGCGAGACCCCGGCTGTCGCCATCGCCAACCTGCTGCCGGACCTGGCGCTGGCGCCGCGCTTCTCGCCCGAGGAGAAGGCCACGGTCGGCCGATTGACGGCCGAGTTCAACGACGCGCTCCGACGACAGGCAGATCGCCACGGCGTCGAGGTCGTCGACCTTTACGAGCCCAGCCAGCGGGAAGTGCCGGATCGCCCGAGCCTCGTCTCGGAAGACGACTATCACCCATCCGACGAGGGGTACGCGCGCTGGGCAGACTTGATGTGGGGCGGCGTCGAAGCCCGGCTCACGCAATAGCCGCCGAGCCACCCGATCGGGGCGGATGGGCCAGCTTAGCGGCCCTGGTACGTCGGATTGGGGCGGGTGAGCTCGAATTGGTCGCGGGTGCGGGTATACCAATCGCCGGCCAGGCGGCCGACTGCCTGGAGGCGGTCGACTCGGATTCGGGCGCGCTCGGGGTCGTAGAGGTCGTCGCGGATGTGCCAGGCCAGGATCTCGCCGATCACCAGCGTTGCCGCGCCCGGCCCCTGGCCGACTTCGACCAGCCGATCCAGGCGGCACTCCATCTGGATCGGCGACTCGGCGACGCGCGGCGGTCGGACGCGGGCGCTCGACAGCGGCGTCAGGCCAGCATGAGCTAGCTCGTCCACGTCCGGCGGCAGCTCCTCGGACGTTTGGTTCATCGCCTCGGCGACGCCTTCGCCGACGACGTTGACGACAAACTCGCCGGTCGCCTCGACGTTGGCGCGGGTGTCCTTGTGCGCGCCGGAGCGGCGAATCGCCGAGAAGACCAGCGATGGCGGCGACGAGGTGATGCCGGTGAAAAAGCTGAACGGCGCGAGATTGACGGTGCCGTCCGCGGAGAGCGTCGACACCCAGGCGATCGCGCGCGGGACGATCGATCCGATCATCAGGCGGTAGGCGGCGCGCTGATCGAGGTCGCGAGCGTCCAGAAGCACGATCCCTCCAGTGCACGAGGCTCGAGGGTGTTGTACCCTATGCCCGCGTCAGCCCCGGCCGGCCGGAGACGCCGCCCCACCCCGGGGGCCTGAGCGCCACACGGGCGCGCGAAGACGGTCGTTGGAAGCAGGCCCGAGCGCGGCCAATTCCGCCTGGCGCGTCTGCTCCGCCGCGCCGGTGCTCCAGGCATGCACCGCCGCGTACGGTCTCAGGCCCCGTTCAGCGCGGGCGATGGTGGCAGATGCGTCTCGATTGTGGCGGCGGCGACGGTACACTAAGGAAGGAACGCTCGCCGGTCGTTCGGCGTCTTTCCAGAAGGAGCAACGTCGGAGAGGTGGGCTCACGATGAGGCGCTCGAGATCGATCCGGCAAGCCACTCGTCGGGCGCGCTGCCTGCTGTCGTCCATGCTGGTGGCGCTCGGGATGCTCGGGCTGGTCGGCGGGGCGGCCGCGCGGGCCGACGGGGGCGCCGTCCAGGTGGTCCAGGCGCGCGGGGTCGTCTCGCCGACGCTGGCCAACTTCCTGGGTCGGGCAATCGACGCGGCTGAGCGCGACGGAGCAACCGCGCTGGTGATCGAGATGGACACCCCCGGCGGCCTGGACAATGCGATGCGCCAGATCGTCCAGCGAATCCTCGCCGCGCGCGTGCCGGTCATCGTGTACGTCGCTCCACACGGCGCACGGGCTGGCTCGGCCGGCGTCTACATCACCTACGCCGCGCACGTCGCGGCGATGGCCCCGAACACGAACATTGGCTCGGCGACGCCGGTCGCCATGGGCGAGGGCGGCGAGGCCAAGATGTCGGACGAGATGCGCGCCAAGGTCACCAATGACGCGGCCGCGTACCTTCGAGGATTGGCCGAGCGCCGAGGCCGAAACGCCGAGTGGGCCGAGCGGGCCGTCCGCGAGGGTGCGAACGCGACCGACGGGGAAGCCTTGCGGCTGGGTGTCGTCGACGTCGTCGCGACCGACGTGACCGATCTGCTCGTCCGGATCGATGGCCGTACGGTCGAGACGTCCGTCGGTCCGGTCAGGCTCGCGACTGCCGGCGCGCCGGTCCAGCGGGTGGAGATGGGCGCCGTCGATACGTTTTTCCAGGCCATCGCAGACCCGACGATCGCGTACTTGCTGCTGAGCCTGGGCTCGCTCGGGCTGTTCTTCGAGCTGTCCAATCCCGGCAGCATCCTGCCCGGCGTCGTCGGCGGAATCTGCCTGTTGCTGGGCTTCTATGCGCTCGGGACGCTGCCGGTCAACTACGCCGGCCTGGCGCTGATGGGCTTCGCGCTGGTCCTGTTCGCCGTCGACCTCTTCGCGCCGAGTCACGGCATTTTGACCGTCGGCGGGGTGGTCGCCTTTGTGCTCGGCTCGCTGCTGTTGTTCAACGTGCCGGAGGCCGGCCCGTGGCTGCGCGTCTCGCTGTGGGTCATCGCCGCGGTCAGCGTGGCGATGTCGCTGTTCTTCGCAGGCATGGTGGCCCTCGCCGCCCGCGGCCTGCGCCGCAAGGTCGTCACCGGCCGCGAGGGGCTGGTGGGTCAGGTGGGCCTGGTGCGGAGCGCGCTCGACCTGGACGGAACGGTCTTCGTCGACGGCGCTCTCTGGGAGGCCACGGCCGACGCCGGCCCAATCCCGGTGGGTGAGCGCGTGGTGATCGACGCTATGGACGGTCTACACCTACGGGTCCGCCCACTCCAGGCATCCCCGGCGCTCGAGAGCGGCGCGCGCGAGGTGACCCGCTAGAGACCGAGCGGCCGTCCGCTCGTTACCCAGGGGTCTCACGCCTCACGTTCCAGGATTTCGCGCAGCAGGGGCACGAGCGGTGGTAGGTCGCCCCGCAGTGTGTCCCAGACGGTCTTCACCGCCACGTGTACATAGTCGTGGACCATGACGTTGCGCATCCCCCCACATCCAGCGCCATGGGACGCTGGGATAGCGCGCCTGGATGTTGGGCGGTATGTGGCGGGCCGCCTCGCCGATGATGATGAAGTTGTAGAAGACCGCGTGGGTTGTTCGAAGATCGACCGCGAAGCTCTCAAAGTCGAGGCCTACGGTGAACGCCTCGATCGTCCCGATGGCTTCGAGGATGTCGTCGATCCGGCCCCGACACTCGCTAGAGGGCACGGACCTGCTCGTTGAGGATCTGGTCCCGCATTCGGCGCTTGATCCCGTCCGGCATACCCAGGTCGACCCTGGTTCCGAGGATACGCTCGAGGCATTCCTGCAGATGGAGGAACTTGAAGATGCCAACAGACAGGTCCGGATCGAACTCGACCAGGATGTCTACGTCACTTTCCGGCCCCGCGTCGTCGCGGGCGACGGATCCGAACAATGCCAGCGACGTGACGCCCATCGCGGCCAGCTCCTCGCGATGCGCGGCCAGGCGCCGAAGCGCCTCATCTCGCCGCATCGCCCATCGCTTCGAAGTCACAGGCGCGGCGCTCGACTGTCATCAGCTGCCCTCCGCGAGTCCATGGTGGCTGAAACGGTGCGAACTGGCAAGTGGGGCGCGGGCTGCTGGCCTCGATTCTGCTGTGCTATCCTGGCGGATGTACCTTCAGCCGACTGACGGAGGCCCACCACCAGTGAGCACCGCGCTGAGTACGGCCCGATGAGCACGATCGCCGACGTGCGGGCGCGCCAGATCCTCGACTCGCGTGGCAACCCCACGGTCGAGGTCGAGGTATCGCTGGAGGACGGGGTGATTGCGCGTGCCGCCGTCCCGTCCGGGGCGTCGACCGGCGCGCACGAGGCGGTCGAGCTGCGCGACAAGGACTCGCGGGCCTACGGCGGCAAGGGTGTCGGCCAGGCCATCGCCAACGTCAACGGGCGGATTGCCGGCGCGCTGCGCGGGCATGACGTCTTGCAGCAGGCGGCGATCGACGAGACGCTGTTGATGCTGGACGGGACGCCGAACAAGGCCAAGCTGGGAGCCAACGCCATCCTGGGCGTGTCGCTGGCCTGTCTGCGGGTGGCCGCCGAAGAGCTGGAGATCCCGCTGTACCGCTATGTCGGCGGAATCAACGCTCGGACGCTGCCGGTTCCACTGATGAACATCATGAACGGTGGCCAGCACGCCGAGAACTCGACTGACTTCCAGGAGTTCATGGTCTTGCCGGTCGGCGCCCCGACGTTTGGCGACGGACTGCGGATGGGCGCCGAGATCTACCACAGCCTGCATAAGCTCCTGCACGACCGCGGCCTGAGCACGACCGTCGGCGACGAGGGCGGCTTCGCCCCAAGCCTGCCAGACAACCGCGCCCCGCTTGACTTGATGGTCGAGGCGATCCAGGGCGCCGGCTACGAGCCCGGCGGCGACGTGGTCCTGGGGCTGGACGTCGCGGCAACCGAGTTCTACCGCGACGGGCGCTACGTCCTGGAGCGGGAGGGGGTGACCAAGACCGCCGAGGAGATGGTTCAGTACTACGAGTCGCTGGTCGAGGCGTACCCGATCGTGTCGATCGAGGACGGGCTGGCCGAGGACGATTGGGAGGGCTGGAAGCTGCTGACCAGCCGGCTGGGCGCGCGGGTGCAGCTGGTTGGCGACGACCTGTTCGTTACCAACGTCGAGCGGCTGCGGCGGGGCATCCGCGACGAGATCGGCAATTCCATCCTGGTCAAAGTCAACCAGATCGGGACGGTCAGCGAGACGCTCGCCGCGGTCAGCATGGCGCTGCGGGCCGGCTACACTGCCATCATGTCGCACCGCTCGGGCGAGACCGAGGACACCACGATCGCCGATCTCGCCGTCGGCACCAACGTCGGCCAGATCAAGACCGGCGCTCCGGCTCGCTCGGAGAGGGTGGCCAAATACAACCAGCTCTTGCGGATCGAGGAGGAACTGGGCGCGGCCGCGCAGTACGCCGGTCGCGCCGCGTTCGGGACATCCGGATAGGCCGGTAGGGTCCTCACCTACCGAAGACGTCGAGGAGGGCGCCATGGCGACCAGGGTAGGCATCAACGGGTTCGGGCGGATCGGGCGGCAGGCGCTGAAGGCAATGATGCGCCGCCACGGCGACGACATCGTGGGCATCAACGGCTTCGGGCGGATCGCGCGGCCGGCGCGGCAGGCAACGATCCGCCGCCCCGGCGACGACAGCGAGGCCGTCGGCGTCAACGACCTGTAGGACACCAAGACGAACGCTCACCTGTTCAAGTACGACACCAACTACGGCGTCCACGACGGGACGGTCGAGGCGCGCGAGTCGAGCATCGTCATCGACGGCAAGGAGATCAAGGTCTCTGCCGAGCGCGACCCCGCCAACATCCCGTGGAACGACTGGAGCGTCGACGTCGTCGTCGAGTCGACCGGCTTCTTCACCGATGCCAACAAGGCCAAGGCCCACCTGGCGGGCGGGGCCAAGAAGGTGATCATCTCGGCGCCGGCCAAGAACGAGGACATTACCGTCGTTCTGGGCGTCAACGAGGACAAGTTCGATCCAGCCAAGCACAACATCATTTCGAACGCCTCGTGTACGACCAATGGTCTGGCGCCGGTCGCCAAGGTCTTGTTTGACACGTTCGGCATCACCAAGGGTTTCTTGACCACGATCCACGCCTACACCAACTCGCAGCGCCTGTTGGACGTGGCAACGTCTGACCTGCGCGACGCCCGCGCCGCGGCGATGAACATCGTCCCGGCCGCCACCGGCGCGGCCAAGGCGGTCGGCCTGGTCATCCCCGAGCTCCAGGGCCGCTTCGGCGGGATGGCGTTCCGGGTGCCGGTCTCGACGGTCTCGATCGTGGACTTCACGGCCGTGCTGGACAAGGAGACGTCAGCCGAGGAGATCAACGCGGCGATGAAGCGGGCCGCCGAAGGGCCGATGAAGGGCATTCTCCAGTACACCGAGGAGCCACTCGTCTCCAGCGACCTGAAGGGCAACGAGCACTCGTCGATCTACAGTGCGATGGACACGCTGATGATTGGCAAGGACTTCTGCAAGGTGTTGTCCTGGTACGACAACGAGTGGGGCTACGCCTCACGCCTGGCCGACATCACCGCGTTCGTCGGCGCCAGGATGGATGGGTCGTCCGGCAATGGGGCCGCCCGCGCACCGAGCGCCGCAGCCGGCGTCGGCGCCACGGCCGGGATCGGTGCCTGAGCAGTTGCGCGAGGTCAGCGCGCACCTGGCCATCGGTGAGATGGGAGACACGCACCCACCCCACCGATGGCCAGGGGACCCCAACTCCAGCCGGGTGGGTAGCGTGGCGCTCGGTTACTGCCCGTGAAGCGCTCGATCCGCGATCTCGACGTCCGTGGCAAGCGGGCCCTGGTGCGGGTCGATTACAACGTCCCTCTCAGCGGCGACGGCCGCGTTGTCGACGCCTCCCGGATCGAGGCGACGTTGCCGACGATCATGCTGCTACGCGATGGCGGTGCGAGCGTCGTGCTGATGTCCCACCTGGGGCGCCCCAAGGGGCAGCGCAAGCCTGAGCTGAGCCTGGCGCCGGTCGCCGAGGTGCTAGGCCACAGCCTCGGCACGGATGTGCCGTTGGCCGAGGACTGCGTTGGCCCGGCGGCCGAGCGGGTCGTCCGAGCCCTCAAGGCAGGCGACGTCTGCCTGCTGGAAAACCTCCGCTTCCACGCCGAGGAGGAGGCGAACGATCCGGAGTTTGCCCACGCGCTTGCCGCGCTTGGAGACGTCTATGTCAACGACGCGTTCGGCGCGGCGCATCGTGCCCACGCCTCGACCGCCGGTGTCCCCAAGCATCTGCCATCGGCGGCCGGCCTGCTGATGGAACGAGAGCTCCACGCGCTCGGTCAGATTCTGGAGTCTCCGGCGCGGCCGTTCGTCGCCATCGTCGGCGGGGCCAAAGTCTCGTCGAAGCTGGGCGTCCTCGAGAGTTTGCTCCGGCGGGTCGACGTGCTGCTGATCGGCGGCGGGATGGCGAACACGTTCCTCAAGGCGCAAGGACTGGAAGTCGGGAAGTCGCTGCTGGAGGCAGACCTGGTGCCCCAGGCCGCCGAGCTCGTACGCCAGGCCAAAGAGCTGCTGCTGCCAACTGACGTCCTGGTCGCCGACGCGGTCGAGGAAGGCGCGCAGGCCAGCATGGTGACGGTCGACGCGGTTCCTGCACAGAGTGCGATCGTCGACATCGGGCCTGACACCCTCCGGCGCTACGGCGACGCGCTGTCCGACGCGGGAACAATTCTCTGGAATGGGCCGATGGGCGTGTTCGAGATCCCCGCCTTCGCCGAGGGGACGCGATCGATCGCTCGGCTGCTGGCGGATTCCCACGCCATGACGGTGATCGGCGGCGGTGAGTCGGTCGCGGCCGTCGAGCAGCTCGGACTGGCCGAGCGAATGAGCCACGTCTCGACCGGCGGCGGCGCCTCACTGGAATTCCTGGAGGGCCGCAAGCTGCCCGGAGTCGCGGCGCTGGACGATGCGTGAGGTGGGGACGCGCCGCGGACCGCCAGATGGGCATTCGGTGAGGCGAACGGTGACCGATCGCGCCCCTACGGAGGAGGTCAGTGGCTGATCGTCAGAGGACCCCGATCGTCGCCGGCAACTGGAAGATGAACACGACCATCGCCGAGGGCGCGCCGCTGGTCGACGCGCTCCTGCCGCTGATCGGTTCGATCGACTCGGTCGAGCGGGTCGTCTGCCCGCCGTTCGTGTCGCTCGCCGGCCTGGCCGAGCGGCTGCGCGGGACGGGGGTTCGCCTGGGTGCCCAGAACGTCTACGCCGAGGCGAAGGGGGCGTTCACCGGCGAGATCAGCCCGGCGATGCTCCAGGGGCTGGTCGACTACGTGATCGTCGGCCACTCCGAGCGACGCCACGTCCTGGGCGAGACCGACGAGGTCGTGGCCAGGAAAGTGCGCGCCGTCCTGGATCATGGGCTGCTGCCGATCCTGTGTGTTGGCGAGACGCTCGAACAGCGCGACGCGGGCGAGACCGAGCGTGTCTTGCGAAGGCAGGTCCGCTCCGCCCTTGAAGGGCTCGCCAGCCCGGCCAGCCTCGTCGTAGCCTACGAACCGGTGTGGGCGATCGGGACCGGGCGCGCCGCGACGACCGCGGACGCCAATGCCGGCAACGGCGTCATTCGCCGCGAGCTGGCCGAGGTACTCGGAGAAGAGGCCGCGCGATCAACCCGTATCCAGTACGGCGGCAGTGTGACGCCGGAGAACGCGACGGAACTTCTGGCGCAACCCGAGATCGACGGCGCGCTGGTCGGTGGTGCCAGTCTCAAGGCCGAGCCATTTGCCCAGATCGTGCGCGCGGCGGCTGGCCAGTAAGCCGGCGCTCAGGCACTTCGCGGCTCCCCTACGCACATGACACCGCGAACGCATGTCTCCCTCACGCAGTGCAAGGAGAACCACCAGATTCGCAGTAATGCCCGCGAATTCACCATCGCGAGCAAGCGACGGCCCCCGCCGTCGTCGCAGCCACGTTATCCGTGGTCGCTTTTGCCCGCATCCGCGCATAGCAGTGGCAACGCCCTCTCCTGTGACTTACACGGGAGTGCCAGGGGAAGCTTAGAACAGGCCGAGGACGCGGAGGACGACGACGATGACCACGATAGCGCCGATGATGTAAAGAATGTTGTACATCGCGCTAGCTCCTTTCGTGGGATAATCCACACTCACACTGCAGGGGCCGTGCCAGGAATGAGCACAATGGGAGACCGTCGATGAGCGAAGCGCCGCGTCAGCTCGAAGGCAAGGTCGCCTGGGTCACCGGCTCCTCGCGCGGGCTTGGGCGCATGATTGCCGCGCATCTGGGGCGGCTCGGCGCATCCGTCGCGGTCCACGGGACGACCCCGACGTCCACCCGCGCCTTTGGCGAAGGCAGCTCACTGGAGCACGTCGCTCGCGATCTTGGCGACGAGACTGGCGTCGAGACAGTGCCGGTCTGGGGCGACCTGACCGACCCCGAGGCGGTCGATCGGATCGCAGGGGAGATCCGCGGGCGGTTCGGCAAGATCGACATCCTGGTCAACAACGCCGGCGGCGACATTGGCGCAGCCGGGACCGGCGGCCCAAAGGCCGGCAAGCCCGATCCGAACGACTGCGTGTTCATCCCGATCGCGGACGTTCGGGCGGTCCTGGATCGTAACGTGCTGTCGTGCATCCTGGTCTGCCGGGCGGTGGCCCCGGAGATGATGGAGCGGCGACGGGGTTGGATCGTCAACATCGGCTCGATCGCCGCCCACGAGGGACGCGTCGACGGCGCGATCTACGCCACCGCCAAGGCCGCCCTGACCCACTACACGCGCTGCCTGGCCGTCCAGCTTCGCCCCTACAACGTGCCGGTCAACGTGGTCGCCCCCGGCGGCACGATTACCCCGCGCATGCTGGCCGCCCACCAGATCGACCAGGCCAGAGTCGACGCCACCGATACGCTCGACCGCTACGCGCGCCCGGAGGAGGTTGCCCGCGCCGTCGAGTTCCTGGTCAGCGAGCCCGGCCCGTTCGCCAGCGGCCAGGTTCTCCGAGTCGACGGCGGGGGCCAGTCCTGGCCGGCGTAGGCCCGACGAGCAGGACCGAGGTTCAGTCGGCGACCCAGTCGACACTCGCACAGCGAACCGGGCAGACGTCCTGTGAAGGGCGCTTCCTCTCAGATGACGTCGGCGCCACGCGCGGCGATCCGCCCCGGTTCGATCGAGACCCGGCACGGCCGTCGCATTCCAGCGCAATCGACCGGTCCGGCTCTTACGTCAGGACGTACGCCTGCCTCAAAATGCTCACCTCGGCGCTTATGGTGCTGCCTTGCCACGGTGGGCGCGGCGTCCGGTGAGTCGGCCGAGCCCGAAGCCCAGCAACCCGGCTGCAAGCAGCGCCAGGGCCGTGAACGGCGGCCAGTCACGCCCGGCCGGCTCGGCTGGCGCTGACGCCGAGGTCGGCACCACCTGGGCGGCGGTACTTGGGAGCTGCCCCGCCCTGGCCTCGGCGCGGCGTGGAGCCGGGACGCGGCCGGCGATCGAGCGGCGCGCGCTCGGCTCAGGCGTCTCGTTGGCGTCCGCCTCGACGCTGACGAGCATGACGTCCCAGCCCTTGTCGGCGAACGGCGGTCGGACCAGGTCCAGCCTGGCGATGCCGCCCGGCTCGGCGATGAACGCGCCCAGGCTCAGCCGGTCGCCCGTGGTCTGATTGACGATCCAGAGCCGGTACTGCTCGCCGGAAAGCTCCGGCAAGCCAGCCGCGGTCAGGCGGACCTCACCGTCCTCGGGGATGATTTCGACGATGCCGGTCGCATTCCGCGGTCCCCACGTCGACACGCCGATCAGATAGGACAGCGCGACCCTGATCGGAGGGTCGTTCGCGGCGGCCGGCCCAGCCGGCATCGCCAGGGCCAGAACCATCCCAACCATGGCGGCTGCAGCAACGAGTAACGCGGCCACGAGCGGATCGCGCCGAATCCTCAGGCCCAGTGGGCGCATCCAGCGTTGCATCAAGTCTCCCGCAGACCGCGAAGAGCGCGGGTCCCCGTTCCTGGTGCTGGCCTCGGCCAGGTCTACCATGCTAGCGCGTCCCGAGATCCTCGAGCAGCACACCCTGCTCGGCGCGGCTCCCCGCCCAGGGGTTCGACCTGATCTCCTGCCGCGTCGTCGATGATCTACTTCATCGACGACGCGAACGTCGGGATGTAGCGCGCGCTGACCGCGGTGCTGCGCCGCGGTGGGATCCTGTTCTCCGGCGCCACCGAGGTCGTCAACAGCACCCAGAACCTCGGCCTGTCGACGTTCGGCCCATCGTTCTACCGCGAGGACGTCGCCAGCCGCGGCCTCACGCTGCTCGGTTTCGAGCGCCTGACCGCCGCGCGCGAACGAGCTGGGCAGTAGACAGGAGGCAGTGGACAGTAGTAGCGTACTCGTCTACTGCCTACTCGGGAGGCGCGTCACGATGGCCGAACCGCGGATCGTCCTGGCCCCGACCCTCGACCCCGACGTCCTCGCGATCGCGCGCGAGCTCCTCCCAGTCGGCTTTGAGCTGACGATGGTCGGCAAGGACGAGCTGCCGGCGGCGCTGCTCGACGCGGACTATCTGCTTGGCTTCATCGGCCATCTGGACGACGACACCCTGCAGCGCGCCGAGCGCCTCAAGCTGATCCAGCTGGTGAGTGTCGGGTACGACGACTTCAACCTGGCCGGCGCGCGCGCGGCCAGAATCCCGGTCGCGACCAACGGCGGCGCCAACGCGATCGCCGTCGCCGAGCACGCGATCATGCTGATGTTGTGCACGCTCAAGCACCTGACCGAGCTCGACGATGGGGTCCACGCCGGTCGCTGGCGGAGCGGCCCGATGGGCTCGCTGCGGCTGTACGAGCTCTGGAGCTCGACTGTCGGCATGGTCGGCATGGGCCGGATCGGCCGCCAGGTGGCCCAGCGGCTGCGGGGGTGGGAGACGACGCTCGTCTACTACGATCCGATTCGGCTATCGCCCGAAGACGAGCGGGAGCTGGATGTGCGCTACCTTCCGCTGGATGAGCTGCTCGGTGCTGCCGACGTGGTCACCATCCACGTGCCGCTCAACGACCGCACCCGCCACCTGATTGACGCCGCCGCGCTGCGGCTGATGAAACCGACTGCCGTCCTGGTCAACACGTCGCGCGGGGGCCTGGTCGACGAGCAGGCGCTCGTCGCTGCCCTGAGCGAGGGCCGGATCCTCGGCGTCGGCCTGGACGTCTTCAGCCAGGAGCCGCCCCCAGCGGATCACCCGCTGTTCGGGCTCCGCAATGCCGTCCTGACGCCGCACCTGGCGGGTCCGACCTGGCAGAGCTGGCCGCGCCGCTTCGGCAACTGCTTCGCCAACATCAGCCGCGTCGAACGCGGCGAACGGCCCGAGTGGGTCGTCCCTGAGCTGGCCGACCTGGTGGAGGAACCAGGTTCAGGGGCCAAAGGGACGCGCCGGTAAGGTTGCCTGTCGCAGCGGTCGCTGGCTTCCGAGCCGGCCGCGGATGGGCATAACGCGTTAGTGATGAGCAAGCTCGTGCCGCTGCCCGATGCCATCACCCGCTTCGTGCCTGATGGCGCGTCGGTGGCCCTCGGCACCAGCCTGGAGTCGGTGATCCCGTTCGCCGCCGGGCACGAGATGGTTCGCCAGAACCGGCGCGACCTCGAGCTGGTCGGGCCGATCTCGGACATCCTGTTCGACCAGCTGATCGGGGCCGGCTGCGTGCGCCGCGTGGTGGCCGCGTGGGTCGGCAACGTCAGCGCCGGCCTGGGCCACAACTATCGGCGCGCCGCCGAGCAGGGCGTCCCGCGCGCGATCGACGTCGAGGAGCACTCAAATCTCAGCATCGGCCTGGGCCTGCTGGCCGGCGCGCTGGGCGTGCCGTATCTGCCGACGCGGACGCTGCTCGGGTCAGACCTGGTTTCACGCAACCCGCGTCTGGAGCCGCTCGAACCGGGCCTGCTACGGGTCGGCGCGATCGAGCCGGATGTGACGATCCTGCACGTGCAGCGCGCCGACGACGCCGGCCACGCCCACGCCTGGGGCAACCTCGGCGTGACCAAAGAGGCCGGTCTGGCCGCCGAATCGGTCATTTTGACGAGCGAGGAGATCGTCCCGACCGACGTCATACTGAGCGACCCGAACCGCGTGCCCCTGCCGCCCCACCGCGTCCGCGCGGTCTGCCACGTCCCGGGCGGGGCGCATCCCTCCCCGGTCCAGGGACATTACGGGCGCGACCACGTGGCGTACGCGGCGTATCACCGCGCCACGCGCGATCAGGCCGGCTTCGACGCCTGGCTGCGTGAAGGGGTGCTCGACGTGCCGGACCGGGCGGGCTACCTGGACAAAGTGGGCGAGCGCTGGCCCGCCCTCAGACCGCTCGTTCGGTGCCCGGCCGCGCCGGTCGACTATGCGTGACCGACGGCCGCCATACACCGTTGACGCCTCAGCCAGTCGTTGGCCCGCGCTCGGTCTGGGCGCTTGGAGCTGAGCGGGTGGCGGTGAACGCGGCCGACTACACGCCGCAAGAGCTGATGGTCGTCGCCGCGGCGCGCGAGATCAGGGATGGCGAGGTCGTCTTTGTCGGCATGCGCCTGCCGCTTCTGGCCTTTGCGCTGGCCAAGCGGACCCACGCCCCATCGGCAATCGGACTGTTCGAGAACGGGCTCGTCCGCGACCAGCTTCCGCCACCCGGGCTGTACACGATGGGTGACCCTCCGAACGTCACGGGTGCAAGCTGGGCAACCGGCCTGGTTGAGGTGATGGCGCTGCTCCAGCGGGGCGACGTCGACCTCGGCTTCATCGGCGGCGCCGAGGTCGACCGCTTCGGCAACATCAACACCAATCTGATCGGCCCGCCCGAGCGCCCAACCGTGCGCCTGCCCGGCAGCGGCGGCGGCGCCGACATCGCCTGCCTCTCAAAGCGCCTGGTCTCCTTGATGGAGCACGCGCCGCGGCGGCTGCGAGAGCGGGTCGACTTCGTGACCTCGCCAGGCTATGGCGACGGCCCAGACTGGCGCCGTCGCCAGGGCCTGGTGCGCGGGGGGCCGTCGGCCGTCATCACGACGCTCGGCGTCCTCCGCTTCGACGACATCACCTCCGAGGCGTACCTCGCCTCGTATCATCCATTCACCACGGCAGAGGAGGTCGCCGCCGCGACCGGTTGGCCGCTCAGCATCCCGGCCTGCTGCGCCCCCACCCCGCCGCCCACGGCGGACGAGCTGCGGCTGATCCGCGAGGCCGACCCCGACGGTTTCTGGACGCGCTGAACGGTCACGCCCGGGGCAGCGCCCCGGCGAGAGGACAGCGTATCCCTACTGCCCGCGGTTTACCGGGGGCGGTGCGCCGCGGCGTAGTGGGCAGCCAGCAGGTCCTCACCCCAGTCGTTGGTGAAGTCACGCCAGACCGAGTGAATGTGATTGGCGCCGTTCTGGGTATTGTCGTACTCGATCATGAACGTCGGGCCCTTGATGGCGTAGTAGTGGCCCTGACCGGCCTGTTCGGGACCGGCCCAGGCGAACGTAATCGGCTCGAGTCCGGCCCGCTCGATCCTGGCCCACTCGTGCGCCGCGACGTCATCGGTCGTGCGCTCGACATAGTGGCGGATCAGACGGACAAGCTGTTGACGTGGCTCGCCGCTCATCGCGCCGTACGCCAGGCCGACCGGCAAGAGGCCAGGCTCGACCCGCGGCCGCCACTCGGTGAGCAGGTCGGGCGGGGCGGTCTGGCTGACCTGGGCAACCCCACGCTCGGCCGGACTCAAACCCACCAGCAACGCCCGTGCCAGCTCCTCCTCCTCGGCCAGCGTGCGGTGGCCCACCCTGGGCCCGTGGCGCACGACCGCCGGATTCGCCCCGAAGAAGAGCGGCATCGGCGCGACGAGATCGCGGTCGACGATCGTGAAATGCAGCCCGACGTGATGGCCGCCGACCCGCCAGGCCCAGGGCGCGGCCCCGCCCGGCTCGCCAAAGACGCTGAACCAGTACAGCTCCGCGTCGCGCACCCAGCGGTTCAGGCGCAGCTCGACGCGCTCCGTTTCCCGCAGGATCGGCTCCAGCGCGACGATCTCTCTGACCTGCCGCGCGCCACGCGCGCTCAGTCCGGCGTCGACCAGCGCCCACGCGGTCTCTTGTTGCTGCCGCTTCATGTTGATCAGTCGGAGACCATTGCGTGGAGTTGGACGGTAATCCCAGGCGTAGCGCTCGTCGCCCTCGAACGGGAACTGGGCGAGCCCGCGCTGCTCCTCGCTCAGCGACGCGAGAAAGGCGGTCGCCGCCGCGGCCATCCTGCGCGTAACCTCCGGCGCACGGGACGTCACGGTCGAGTCAGTCGTCACCATCGCTCCACCTCTAATCCGGCTGCTTGACGGGCTGACGGGCAACCTCACCGGAGAACATCGAGAACTGGATCTCCTTTTCGGTGATGAACTCGAGCAGCGCGGGTGTGCCCTCCTGGGTCTTCTCGATTCCGCGCTTGATCGCCGGGATGATCTCACCAGGCTCGGTCACCCGCTCCCCGTAGCCGCCGAAGGCGCGCGCCATGTCGGCGTAGTGGCCGCTGATGTCCGTGCTGCGGTACTTCTCGGTCGCTGCCTTCATGATCGGCAGCTCGATCGCCATCGAGAAGTTGTTTAGCAGGACCGATAGGATCGGAATGCGCTCGCGGACGGCCGTCTCGAAGTCCATGCCGGTGAAGCCGATCGCGGCGTCTCCCCAGAGATTGATGCAGAGCTTGTCGGGCCTGGCCAGCTTGGCGCCCATGGCGAGCCCCAGCCCATAGCCAAGCTGGGTCGTCTTGCCCCAGCCGATGTAGGTCAGCGGCTCAGTGCAGGTCCAGAACGGCGAGAGCTGGTCGCGCGGGCTGCCAGCGTCGTGGGTGATGATCGTGTTGGCCGAATCGACGGTGTGGAGCAGGTCCCAGATTACTCGGTACGGCGACAGCGGCGTGCCCTGCGAGGTGAGCTTTGGCATCCATTGCTCCAGCCACTCCTCGCGCATCCCCTTGATCTCGCGGGCGACGGTCTCGGCCCGCCCGCGCGGCTTGCCGCCCAGCTCGCTTCGGACGGCGTCGGTGAGCGCCCGCAGGACAAGATCGGCGTCGCCGAGCAGCGCGTGCTGAGCCGGGACGTCCTTGTTCAGGTCGGCTGGGTCCAGGGTGGCGTGGACGATCGTCTTGCCCTTCGGCATCGTCACGCCGTAGTTGGTCGTGGCGAACGAGCAGCCGATCCCGAAGATGACATCCGAGTCCTGCAGGAACTGATAGACCGGCAACGGCATCGATCGGCCACCGGACCCAAGCGACAGCGGGTGGGTCTCGGGAAACGCGCTCTTGCCTTCGAGGCTGGTCGTCGTCGGCGCTTCGAGCAGCTCGGCCAGCTCGCGCAACGGCGCCCACGCCTGCGCGTAATGCACGCCCTGGCCGGCGTAGATGACCGGCCGCTCGGCTCGGACGAGCACCCGCGCGACTTCGGCCACGGCCTCCGGGTCGGGTCCCGTCCGCAAGCGCGGCGCCGAGCCGTACTGGAACCCCTCCGTCACCTCCTCGGTCATGACGTCGGTCGGGATCTCGACCATCGCCGGTCGCGGCCGGCCATTCCGCACCTGGGTAAAGGCCCGGCGCAGGGCGGCCGGCACCGCGTCCGCCACGGTGACCTGCTCGACCGACTTCGTCACGTGCTGGAAGTTCAGAAAGGCGTTGAAGTTGGGCGGGATGTTGGTCAGCCGCCGCGGAAAGCCGGCCGGCAGGATGACGATCGGGACCGAGTCGGCGTACGCCTGGGCGACGCCGCCGAAGGCGTTCTCCGTGCCCGGCCCGTGCTGCATGGTGAAGACGCCGATCCGCTCACCGGAAGTCACCCGACTCACGGCATCGGCCATGTGCAGCCCGGTCCGCTCCTGGCGGACGATGATCGTTCTGATATCTGCTCGGGCAGCAGCCTCGATGATCGGGTTCACCGGGTAGCCGATCAGGAACTCGACGCCCTCACGCTTGAGGATCTCGGCGACGGCATCAGCAACCTGCATGGGCATCCTCCTGTGGCGCGTGGCGTGGCTCCGCACAGCGTGCAGGTCACAGGGTAGCGCACTGGCGCGTCTCCCGACAGGCCGGCCCCTCCCAACCATCGTTCGGCCCGATCCGGAACGGACGCCATGCTACGATGCCGGCTCGTGGGTGCCACCGAGTGGCGTCCGCTTCGGAGACGACCGTGAGCACGTCACCCGAGCGCTCGGCCGAGCAGGCCACCGATCAAGCGCGCCGCGCGGCTCGCGAGGCGAGCCCATGGATCGAGGGGCTCGGGCGCTTTGGCTACGCCGCCAAGGGCGTGGTCTACGTGATCGTCGGCGGGCTGGCGGCCCAGGCGGCGGCCGGCGCCGGCGGCTCGACCACCGACACACGCGGCGCGCTGGAGTGGATCGTCGCGGCGCCGTTCGGTCGGTTCCTGCTCGGCGCGGTGGCGGTGGGACTGGCCGGCTACGCGGTCTGGCGCGTCGGCCAGGGCGTGCTGGACACCGAGGACAAGAGCAGCAACCCGAAGGGGTTGCTGACTCGACTCAGCTACGGCGGCGTCGGGGTGATCTACGCAGGACTGGCGCTGTCAGCGGTCAGGCTGGCGATGGGCACGGCCAACAGCGAGGGCGGGGAGGGAAGCTCGACGCAGGATTGGACGGCCTGGCTGCTGGCGCAGCCGTTCGGCCAGGGTCTTGTGGCGCTGGCCGGGGCGATGGTGATCGGCTCGGGCGTGATTCAGCTTGCACGGGCGTGGACCGCGAGCTTCCGCGACACGCTCGAGCTGGTCGACCTGGGCGAGCCACGGGCGACCTGGGCGACGCGGGTCGGCCGAGCGGGCTTCGCCGCGCGCGGGATCGCCTTCGGGATCATCGGCGGCTTCCTGATCGTCGCGGCGCTCCAGTCGCGACCGGACCAGGCACGCGGGTTGGGCGGCGCGCTCGAGACGCTCGCCCGTCAGCCGTTCGGCCCGTGGCTGCTCGGCTTCGTCGCAATCGGCCTCGTCGCCTACGGTCTGTTCGCGCTCGTCGAAGCCCGCTACCGCCGGATGATCGTCTGCTGACCCGGGTGGCCAGGAGACAGGAGGGAAGTGACTGCTCCTGGCTCCTCGCTCAGAACCAGTTCGCTTTGTCCACGACGTTCATCAGCGGTTGACCGGCCGCGAAGCGGCGGGCGTTCTCGGCGATGATCGCGTAGCGGCGATCGTCGAGGTACGGCCCGAAGCCGGCCGTGTGCGGGGTGAGCAGGACGTTAGGCGCGGTCCAGATCGGGTGATCCTCGGGCAGCGGCTCCGTCTCGTAGACGTCGAGTGCCGCGCCGGCGATCTCGCCGGCGCGGAGCGCGCGGTCCAGGTCGACCAGCTTGACGGTCATCCCGCGCCCGATGTTGATCAGGAACGCCGAGCGCTTCATCAGCGCGAACCGCTCGGCGTGCATCAACCCTTCGGTCTGAGGGGTGTGCGGAACGGTCATGACCACAAAGTCCGCCTCGGGCAGCAGGCGGTCCAGGGCATAAGGCCGGTGCAGCTCGGCAACGCCCGCCGGCGTGTCCTGGCGACGGGCGTCCACGCCGACGACGCGCATCCCGAAGGCCGCGCACTTCTCTGCGGTCTCAGCGCCGATGCCGCCAACGCCGACGATCAGCGCCGTCGACTCCGGCAGGTGAACGACGCCGGTGTCGAGCGGCTCCGGCCGCCACTCGCGGCGGAGCTGGCGCGGGATGTAGTAGTGCAGTCCGCGCGCGAACGCCAGGACGAACGCCATGATGTGGGCGGCGATGTGGTCGTTGAAGATCTCGCGGAAGTTGGTTGCGACGACCGGATGCTCGACCAGCTCACGATGGTAGAAGCCGGCCGGCGGGGCGATCTGCGGCGCCTGGAGCCAGCGGAGCCGCTGTGCCCGCGCCAGGACGTCTGGCGCGATCCCGCCGAAGACCGCGTCGGCGTCGGCGATCTCCCGCCGGGCGTCGTCCTCGGTCTCGGCGACGACGACGTGCGCCTCGGGAACCTCCCGCGCCAGGCGTGCGGCCCACTCACGGGTCGTGTCCCCTTGCGGCGGCAGAAACACCATCTTGAACACCATGCATCAACCCCTCGACATCAACGGTCTGGCCGCCTGCCAACAGCCGGGACATGCTAGCATGGCGCGATCTGCCCCGAGCCGTGGGCTAGCCTACTTCACCGGCAAGCGGTGAATCCCCTCTGCGTTGCTGATCGCCTCGGGACCGCCGAGCGAGGGCCCGCTGGGTCAGCGGGTGTGCGGGCCCGCCGCGCGCACCTCCGGCGAGACGGAGTCCTCGAACTCGCGGAAGTTTTCCTTGAACTCGCCGGCCAGCTTGCGGGCCTCGCGGTCGTAGGCTTCCTTGTCGGCCCAGGTGTCGCGCGGGTTGAGCACCTCCTGGGGCACGTCCGGGCAGGCGGTTGGGATGGCCAGGCCAAAGTTGGGCTCGGTCTCGAAAGGCACGTCGCGGAGGGTGCCATTCAAGATGGCGTGAACCATCGCGCGGGTGTGAACGATCCGCATCCGCTGACCGACGCCGTACGGGCCGCCGCTCCAGCCGGTGTTAATGATCCAGGCATCAGTCTTGTGGCGGGTCAGCTTTTCGCCCAGCAGCTTGCCGTAGGTCGCCGGCGGGAGCGGGACGAACGGCGCACCGAAGCAGGTGCTGAAGGTCGCCGACGGCTCGGTGACGCCCCGCTCGGTTCCGGCGAGCTTCGAGGTGTAGCCAGACAGGAAATGGTAGATCGCCTGCTCGCGCGAGAGGCGCGCGATTGGCGGGAGCACACCCGAGGCGTCCGCGGTCAGCATGATGACGTTCTGTGGATGGCCGCCCATCCCGTCGGGCGAGGCATTGCGAATGTAGTCGATCGGGTACGCCGAGCGGGTATTCTCGGTCAAGGAGTCGTCGTCCAGGTCGACCTCGCCGGTGGCGCTGTCGAAGCCGACGTTCTCCAGGACGGTCCCGAAGCGGTGGCTCGCCGCGTAGATGTCCGGCTCGGCCTCGCGGGACAGGTTGATCGTCTTGGCGTAGCAGCCGCCCTCGTAGTTGAAGACCCCGCGGTCGCTCCAGCCATGCTCGTCGTCGCCGATCAGCGTTCGACTCGACTCGGCCGAGAGGGTCGTCTTGCCGGTTCCGGACAGTCCGAAGAAGACCGCCACGTCACCTTTCGGTCCTATGTTGGCCGAGCTGTGCATCGACAACACACCTCGGAGGGGGAGCAGGTAATTCAGGACGGTAAACACCGACTTCTTCATCTCGCCGGCGTACTGGGTCCCTCCGATCAGCAGCTGCTTGTTGGCGAAGTCGAGGATGATGAAGACTTCGGAGCGGGTTCGGTCCTGCTTTGGGATCGCCGAGAAATTCGGGACGTAGATGACCGTGAACTCGGGGACGTGCTCGGCAAGCTGCTCCTTGGTGGCGCGGATGAACATGTTGCGGCCGAAGAGGCTATGCCAGGCGTACTCCGAGATCAGGCGCACCGGCATGCGGAACTCGGGGTCGGCGCCGACGAAGCAGTCCTGAACGTACAGCTCCTTGCCCTCGAGATAGGAGAGCATGCGGGCGCGTAGCGCCTGCGCGCGTTCCGGCTCCATCGGCTGGTTGACGCTGCCCCACCAGATATTCGCCTCGCTGGACGGCTCGCGGACGACGTACTTGTCCTTCGGCGAGCGACCGGTGTATTGCCCAGTCCGCACG
Source organism: Chloroflexota bacterium (assembly GCA_030447245.1). GTDB lineage: Bacteria > Chloroflexota > UBA6077 > UBA6077 > JACCZL01 > JAUJPG01. The sequence continues at coordinate 49,384 of JAUJPG010000027.1, forward strand.
ACCAGCTGGCCGAAGCTGGCGATCCGGCCCTCGCGCCGGCGGATCGCCTCCTCGTAGAGCTGCGGCGTCGCGAGGTTCCAGTGGACCACGTCGACGTTATGGATACCGTGGTTCTCCAGGCCGTAGCGGCGCGTGGCGACCGGGCTGACCGTTTGCATGCGAGATCCTCCCTCGAGAGATCTGGCCCGCGGCGGAAGGCGAGCCGGATGTGCTCTCTTGTCTTATAGCGGCCTAACCGCGCCTCGCGTCGGCGCGCCCCGCGAGCGCCCGCGGCGCCCAGGGTGCTTCGATCGCCAGCGTTGTCCAACCCCGACAGCGTACCCGCCCCACGGTACACCGGGCCATCCCGCGCGAGCGCGACCGACCCGCGGCCGACGGCTGGCGGTCCCGTCCCAGAACCCGGAACCGTCCGGGGAGACGGCGCAACGGTGTGCCATCACGCGCCGGGCCGGAAGCGCGTGCGTGTGGCACACTCGTTCGGAGGACCGATGTCGAGCGAACGTGGAGGCGCGATGAACGTCTTCGAGCGTTTCGGGGTTCCGACCGTCGTCAACGCCGCCGGGCCGCTCACCCGACTCGGCGGCGCGCGGCTGTCCGAGCCGGTCGTCGAGGCGATGCGCTCGGCGGCCGGTCGGCACGTGCGGATCGAGGACCTCCAGGCGCGCGCCGGCGAGGTGATCGCGGGCCACACCGGCGCCGAGGCCGGCTACGTGACGAGCGGCGCGGCCGCCGGAATGACGCTGGCGGCCGCGGCCTGCGTGGCCGGCCTGGACGTCGGCACAATGGACCGCCTGCCCGACACCGACGGCCTGCCGAACCAGGTCGTGATGCAGCGCCCGCACCGCACCGCCTACGAGCACGCGATCCGCGCCGCCGGCGTGCAGATCGTCGAGGTCGGCTACACTGGCCACCCGGGCGCTGGCTGCACCCACCCCTGGCAGATCGAGCAGGCGATCACGTCGAAGACCGTCGCCGTCGCGCATGCCGTCATGCGCGCCCCCGGAACCGTGCCGCTGGCCGACGTCGCCGAGATCGCCCATCGCCGCGGCGTGCCGGTGATCGTCGACGCCGCGGCGGCCCTGCCGCCGCTGGACAACCTGCGTCGCTTCATCGCCGAGGGGGCCGACCTCGTCGCCTTCAGCGGCGGCAAGGCCATCGGCGGACCCCAGGCGTCTGGCATCCTGTGCGGGCGCGCCGACCTGATCCGCTCGGTGGCGCTCCAGCACCAGGACATGGACGTCCGCCCGGACACCTGGACCCTTCGGCACGAGCTGCTCGACACAGGTGTGCTGCCCGGCCCGCCGCACCACGGTCTCGGGCGCTCGATGAAAGTGGGCAAGGAGGAGATCGTCGGCTTGCTGGTGGCGCTCGAAGCGTTCGTCGCGCGCGACCATGCCGCCGACCGACGCCGCTGGGAGAGCATGCTGGAATCGCTGACGTCCGCGCTCGCACCTGTGTCTGGACTGCGCTGTCGCCCGCTCAGTCCCGACGCCGCGCCGCGGCCCTATCCGTACCTCCTGATCGACGTCGACCCCCGGGCCTTCGGCCACACGGCTGTCGAGGTGGTCAATCTGCTGCAGCAGGGTGTTCCACCTATCTGCGTCGCCGAAGGCTCGGTGATGCGGCGGGACATGCTCGCCGCATTGATCGAGCGGGTCACGCCCGAGCGGGTTGGCTGGGGCCGGTACCGCGCGCGGATCGAATGGATGCCGCTCGCCAGCGCGCTCCGCACGGCCACAGGCTTGGAGGCGACCGCCGCCTAGCAGCGACAGCAATGGCCCTGAGTGGACCAAGAGCGGCCAAAAGACGCCCGGCTGGTCCTCTTGGGCCACCAGGCGTTTTCCCGCGTGCTGAGCGGTGATTTGATCGCTGCTCGATCCGCCGGTGGATGTTGTGGAGAGAGGCCGCTGAAATTTCCCGCTAGCGGGAAATTTGGCACCTCGAATTGTGTCCGGAAAGCGTGTCGAGTCCTTCAACACTTACATTGCTATTCTCTGAGATGTCAGTATTGACAACGCCTGTCGTGTCGGATTTGTAATGCGATGAAACTCTGGTTAGTTGCGCCTGCCGTTGCCGTGTGTTAGTGTAAGAATGTCGCGAGGCTTCGGCCCCCGCTGGCGAAGGAAGGAACGAAGGATCGCTCGTCGATCCCTACCCTAAGTCCTGCCAGAGGAGGCCAACATGCTCGCCAGTCCCGACGTGCTCCACCGCCGCTTGCCGGTGGAGCCACTCCTCACGCTCGCCGCCGCAGGCTACGAGCTCGGCGTTAGCGTCGACACGCTCAGACGCTGGTCGAGGGAGGAACGGATCCGGACCGTTCGGCTCCCGAGCGGGCGGCTTCGCGTCCCCAGCTCCGAACTAGACCGCATCTTGGGCGCCAGCGATGCCAACGCCCGCTAGCCCGCCGGCTGAGGCGCCGGCCGAGCACGGCACTGCCGCTGCCATCGACCAGGCCGATGCCGAGCGGCTCGGGGAACTCCTCGCTCGGCTGCTGCTCGCCGCCTGGCTGGGCCGCCAGGCAGAGTCCACCGCGGAAGCCGTGGATCAACGCGGCATTAATCGAGGAGTGCTCGCCGCGACGACTTAACGCCAACGCCCCGCGCGATCAAACCGCCCAAAGAAGATCGACGCGGGGCGCAGGAAGGATCAGCATGAGTGTAGCACAGGCGCCCTCTGTAGGTACTGACAATCGCCCGATCCCGATCCACGCGGTCGAGCCGTCCGTGCGGCAGGCCGACGAGCTGCGGGAGCTGCGGATCGAGCGCAGCCAACTCGCCCGCCTCTTCAGCAATCCGAAGCTGAAGGACAAACACAAGCTGCTCGTGATCGCCCTGCATGAGGTGCTCCGCGAGAAGGCACGACGGGAGCCATCGACGGACGGTTTCTACCGCGTGTACAGGCCGAAGCTCGCCGCGATGATCGGTGTGTCGCCCGATTCGCCTGACAGCGTGTCGGACGGGCTGAAGATCGTCGCCCCGAGGGTGGACACGCCCGAGGCAACAGGCGCGTTGTACGAGAGCAAGCTCGTCAAGGAGTACGTCGACGTGCCCGACCGGGCCACTGGTCGTGTCCGCCGCGAGGTTCGGCTGCATCTGGAGATCCGCGAGGTCGGTGGGCTCGCAGCCGCCGGCACATACACCCCGCCGAGTAGCGGGTTAGCCTGGGGCGGCAAGCGCGAGCAGCTTCCGTGTCCAGACCACCCGGAGGCCGGGGCTGTCGTGCGCCGGGCCGTCCACTGCCGGGCCTGTCAGCGGGTCGTGAAGCAGCCGAAGCCACCCCGGACGCCACCCCGGACAGTGCCGTACAGGCAAGATGCCGTTACGATACCTCCTCCGGAGTTAACGTGTAACGGCATCTTGCCTGTACGGCGGATGGACTCCCGTCCCCCGGAAGACGAAACCTCACCGCTGAACGTACCGGAAGTATGCACTCGCCGCGAAGCGGCGATGATCCGCGCTCCGCGCGGAGTGCCTGTCAGCGACGATCGGCACTCGTTCATTGCTTTCAGCGCCCTGAGCGAGGAAGCCCGTGACGCTCTCAGTTCCTGGGCAACCTGGCAGGGCCGTGATCGCTCGCCGCGCCTGACTAAGTCGCAGGCAGAGCAGCTCGAACGCGCCGTCAAGGAGGTCGACGTGCTGGCGCTCCTCGACGCCGCGCAGTGGACGGCGGAGCAGGGCATTCCGCAGGTTGAGCGCTGGCTGACGGGCGCCTACACGTTCTGGCAGCGGGAGCAAGGCCGGCTCCCCAAGCCGACCGGACCGAGGTATGTCACGATGGCGCAGCTGTCGCCCGGCGCACGGGCCGTCCTGGACAGCTTCGTGGTCAGGTTCGAACGGGTCGACCTCCCGCGCCTGAGGCCCGAGCTGGCCGAACGCCTCCAGGCAGCCATCGACCGCGTTGGCGTCGCCGCGCTCCAGCACGCGACCGAGTGGGCGTGGCAGGAGGGCAGGCCCACCCTCGAATCCATCATCGACCGCGCAACCACTGCCAGGGCGACCGGTCGTGGCTCGACTGAATTTTCCCGCTAGCGGGAAAATTGAAGGGAAGACGACCCCCCATGACCCGCCGACCGACCATCGACCCCGCCGCCCTTTGCGCCCTGCTGTCCGGGCTCGGCGCCACGGACTGCAGCAGGCTCCCTCGAAGGTTGTTCGAGCGGCTCGCCCAGGAGCGCCGCGAGCACCTCGAAACGGACGGGAGTGCAGTCGTCGCCCAAGTCCGCCAGCAGCTCGTGGCCGGTGCGTGGGTAGGCTGAGGAGGTAGATCATGAGCCGAGTGGACAAGCGGGCCCGAGCCGGGGCCGCCATCGCGTGCTGGCCGCAGCTGTCCGACCGCGAGTTGGCCCGCCGCGCCGGGGTCAGCCACACGTACATCGCCCAGATCCGTCGCCGCCTGGGTTCGCTCGGCAACATTGCCAGGCCGAACGACGGCGAGGATGCGATGCTTGTTGCCATGGCCTCGCTGCCCACGCCCGAGGACGACAAGGAGGGCCTGATAGGTGGGGCGGCGGATGTGGCGCAGCCGGACCGGCAAGGGAAGAGCAAGGAAAAGGCAGAAGTTGCCACTCTCGACCGGCACCAAACCGGCGCCAAACAGGCACGAGTTTCCGCAGCGCGCGCCGACCTAGGCAGAGACGACGCGCCCGCAGCACCTCACGGCGCGGCGGCAGGTCCGCCTAACCCACGACAAGACCCGCACGGCAGGCCTAGGCCCCGCATCATGGGCGTGGGGAGGGGCCGCTGGTCCGGCTCGTCGGCGGGTCAACTCCTCGGCGGAAAGAAGGAGGTCGAGATCGTCTCGTCCAACCTGCCGGGCATCGGCGCTCCGGGTCTGCTCGGCGCGCTCAACGAGATCCGAATGAGGTACTGACGACGGCGACCGGATGCACCCGAGGACCGCGGATCAGCGACCCTCACGACGCCATCCCCCCGTCCAACGCTCGGGTCTGGGTGGTCGACGCGACCGGTGTCGGCACGCCCGTGGTCGACGTCCTCCGTACCGCCAACGTCCAGGCCGAGCTGGTGGCGGTCTATTTCAATTACGGCGACAAGAGGACCGAGATCAATGGGGAGGTCCGGCTCGGCAAGGCGTTCCTGGTGTCGCGACTCCAGGCGGCGCTGCAGGCAGGGCGGTTGCACCTGCCGAAGACGGCGGAGGCCCGGACCCTCTCCGAGGAGCTACTCGACTACGAGATCCGGGTCGACGAGAACGCCAACGACAAGTATGGCGCGTTCCGAGTCGGCTGCCACGACGACCTGGTGACCGCGCTTGGCCTGGCCGTCCAGGCGGACAGCCCGACCAGCTTCACGCTCGACCTGAACGACCCGGCCGACCGGCGGTTCCTGACCGGCTTCGGTTCGAAAGGTTGGGGATTCGGCGAGGACCGGCACGGCGAGGGCATCCGTATTGGGGGCAGCCGGCTCAGTGACGCCGCGGGACTCGCCGGCTTACGACGGAGATACGAATGAGCACGAGGGTTAGCGTGGTGGATCGCACGTTCTACGAGCAGGTCGCGCTGGTGGGCAGCCGGCACGAGCACTTTGGGAGTCAGCGGCCCTAGCCTCGACTTCCGCCATTTTCCGCCAAGTGCACCTGATCCAGGTTAGGAGCAGCCGCGCATTTTGCGGGCATCGTGGCCCGCACGACGGCTCAGAAAGTCTCCGAGCCTCCACCCCTCCTGGAGCGCGGTACTCCTGGAGCGGCCGTACCTTCCACGGTCCCGAAAATGGCGGAAGTCGAGTCTAGACAGGAGACAGGAAATAGGAGACCCGTCCTCAGCTGTCTCCTCTCTCCTGTCTCCCGTCTGGTTCCTCAGGCGATGCCGATCGGTCGGAGCGCCGTGCCGGCGGTGGTGCCCCTGAGCTTGTTCACGCCGAGGATGTACGCAAACTTGTAGGTCCGCTCGGCGGTCAGCTCTTCGAGGTTGTGGTACTCGAGGATGTGGACGCCTTGCATCGGGATCAGGTACGTGTGCACCGGAATGAAGCTGGTCCCCTCCGGGAGCTGGTCGTTCACCGGCGCGACCTCCAGGCCCGAGGTGTCGCTCCCGAGCATGAGCGCGCCCTTCTCCTCGACCAGCCAGCGCGCCGAGGCCAGGTTGATGCCGGCCGAGTCGTGGCGCGCCACGTCGGCCTGGTTCGCCCCCACGCCCTCGCCCTGCATCCAGACCGCGGCCGTGCCGGTGCGGATCAGGACCACGTCGAGCGGCTCGACGTCGACGCCTTGGCTGGCCAGCGCTCCCTGCAGGATGTCCGGGGTGATCACGAAGTTCGGGGGCAGTGGGTCCTGGCCGACGTAGCGGGCGACGTCGATCACCGTCGCGGGGGCGACGACCGGCGGGATCGTGTCGGCCCCCAGCCGCATCACGCCCCAGTCGCCGACGACGTCCGAGGCCCTGAACCCGTTGTAGTAGATTGGGTTAGCACCCATCGAGATGTGGCCGAAGCTGTCGATTTGGGTGGCGACGTTGTCCGAAATGAACAGCGCGCAGCTCGCAAACGTCGTGTTCAGGCTGTTGGCCCCTGGATCGACCACGAACGGCAGGTCCCGCTGGAGCAGCTCGCCCTGCTGGCTGCGGAACGTCAGGATCTCGCCAGGGCTGTGGCCCGGCCACTTGAAGCTGCGGCGATCGTACATCAGGCCGAGGTCGTAGACCCGACCGCTCCTCGGGATCGACAGCGCCTTCATCGTCAGCTGAGGGCTCAGCTCGTTCAGGTTGCCGAGCTCGTCGCCCGGCCCCCAGACCCAACCCCAGCCGCGGCCTTGCTGCCAGCCGCGTGGCTGGGCCGCCGGCACCTGGGCCCGCCCGGACCCCGGGATCTGGGCCTGGGCTTCAGCCGTCCGCGGCTGGCCGAGACCGACCAGCGCCAACGCCGAGGCGGCCGAGAGTCCGAGCCCCGCCGCCTTGGCGAGGAACCCGCGGCGGGTCAGGAACCCCTGCCGAAAGTCCGAAACCAGTTCTTGGACGCGCTCGTCCACGTTTCACCCTCCCACGCTGAGTGAGGATCGACTCCGCTCCGATGGGGGTCGCCGCCGCGCGATCGCGGCATCCAGGGCAGGCAGCGCTCCGTACGCGGCGCCGCGTGTCAACGCGGCCGGACCGTGCCTCCTTGTCACAGTCCTCGGGCGAGTCGCGGCGAAGCCCTGGCACTATCGTACGCGAACTGGTGGCCGTGTCAAGGGGTGGCCCTCGGTGTACCTCCAAGCCCGCGACCTGGCGCCGGGCGACGAGCATGGGGTCGGCAAGCTGGTCTGCCTGCACACGCGCGGCTGGCTGCCGTACAGCCTGCGGCGGAGGCTAGCTACGCGGGAGACCGGCTCGATCGAGCCGCTCGAGGAAGCTGGGCTTGCGGGCGTGTCGGTCCCGCAGTTGGGCGAGGCGAGTCGTGAAGGCCTGGGTGGGTCCACCCCGCGCGGCGAGGTCACGGAGATCGACGAGCAGTTGGACCGACAGGTCGTAGTCCTTGGGCCGCTTCGTCTCGACCAGCGCCTCCACCTGACGCCACAGCTCCTCTTCCCGTCCGCTGAGGGTATCCAGGTACGCCGCGCGCGCCGCTGCCTGCTCCGCCTGGCGACGCGCCCGCTCCTCCGCCTTGCGCGCACCCTCCGCGCGGCGCCTGGCCGCGGCGCGCTGCTCTACGACCGCGATAGCACGCTGAACCAGGCCAGGAGCGGCCACAGCGGCGGCGGCACCAGGCCCCGTGGTGCATGGGAGCACCTAATCCAGCGCCGCGTCGCTGGGACGTCTTCTCGTCGCGCCGGGCGACGAGCTGCCCACCATCATGTGCCCACCCTGCCGGCAGGCCGCGCGACCTGGACACGCAGTAGCCCGACGCTCGACGGGCCCCTAACCCTACGGACCAGCCAGGCACCTGGACCCCGTTGAATTTTCCCGCTAGCGGGAAAATTCGAGCCCCCGCGCCGTCTCTGCACCGACCCGCCGGCCGCCCCTATCGGTCCCCTGTTGGTGTGTTGGTTGGGTCGGATGCCGGCCCGCCGGATGGATTCGTCTACGCCCCATTGGCTGGGTAGCTAGCATGATCCCGGACCAGGGGAGGAGGTGAGGGTCAGGTCCGCCGGCCGGGCGCTACCGCCAGCGGTGGACGATGGTGGGCCCAGGGTGCGGCGTCCTCGAAGGCGGCGGCCGCCCGGAGGACGTCGGCCTCGCGCCGCCAGCGGCCGACGATCTGCAGTCCGGCCGGCCATCCGACGTGAAGCCGCACGGCACCGAGATGGCCCGGCAGCCCGGTGATGCTGATCGCGTAGGTCGACAGCGACGACTCGATCACGTCGCCGGCCGGCTCGCCGTCGATCGTCGTCGGCCGTTCGATCTCCTTCGGGAACGCCGCCGTCTGGGTGCTCGGCAGGAGCAGAAGCTGGTATCGCTCCAGGAAGCCGTGGACGCGCTCCCAGAGCTGCGAGCGCCGCCACTCGGCCTCGCTCACGTCGAGCGCGCCAAGCTGAGCGGCCCGCGCCGCGAACTGCTTGAGCCAGGCGTTGTCCACCCGCTCGAGCATGCCGAGCTCCTTGCGATGCATGGCGGCGGTCCGCATCGCCCCGGAGCGGGATGATGCTCTGGAGCGCGTCGTGGAGATCGGGGCTGGCAGCTTCGACGGCGCAGCCGAGATCGGCAAAGCGTCGGGCCGCCGCTTCGGTCAGCCGCCGCCGCCGGATCTACCCGGAACAGGCCATCGAGGTCGGGCGTCCAGGCAACTCGCCATCCCTTCACGCCGCCCTCGGCGGCCCGGGCGAACGGCTCGCCAGGCTCGGAGATCGAGATCGGCACCCGTGCATCGAGGCCCGGCCATCGCCGAGAGCATCAGCGCCGCGTCCCGGACCGTCCGCGCCATCGGGCCGTGGACGCTAAATTGGTCGTAGACCCATGCCGAGGATAGGCGGGATCGGCGCTCACGCGGAAGCCGACGACGTTGCAGTAGGAAGCAGGGTTGCGGAGCGAGCCGCCGTGGTCGCTCCCCTCGGCCAGGGCGCACATGCCGGTCGCCAGCGCGACGGCCGAGCCGCCGCTCGACCCGCGGGGTTGAGGTCGGTGTTCCAGGGATTGAGCGTCTGCCCGAAGGCCGGGTTGCGGGTGTTGATGCCGGCCGCGAACTCGGGCGTGTTGGTCTTGCCGATGATGATCCCCCGGCCTGCTTGAGGCGGGTCACCAGCAGCGCGTCGGTGGCCGGCACGTTGTCCTCGTAGAGCTTCGACCCGTAGGTCGTCCGCAGCCCGGCCGTCTCGGTCATGTCCTTCAGGCCAATCGGCACGCCGTGGAGCGGGCCGAGCGGCTCGCCGCGCCGGACCGCCTCCTCCGCGTCCCGCGCGGCGGCACGAGCCTGCTCGTGAAGCGGCGTGACGACGGCGTTGACGATCGGGTTGAGCGCGTCGATCTGGCCGAGCGCCGCCTCGACGACCTCGACCGGCGACAGCTCGCGGGCGCGGATCCGGGCGGCCTGCTCGACCGCGGACAAGAAGGCGATCTCGGACGGCTTCATCGGCGTACCTCCTGGCTCATGTGCGGCAGAGATCGGCGGCACTCACGCCGGGCGTAACGGGACGGTCGGCCGTGGACCTATCCTGCCATAAGCGCGCGCCCGACCCAACGCGCCCGAGCTGACTTACTGATCGCTGCGCGGGGACGTAGAGCTCCACGCCCGTTGTGGCCAACGCCTGGCCGGGGTACTGTTTCCGGGCGGCCACCCAGCCTGCGGGCGCGCGACCTGCTGCACCGAGCCGGCCACTGGCGCGGCGATTGGAGTGATCGGCGGGGAGGGCGGATGATCGGCGAGCGACACAACCTGCCGGCCTACCTGCCGCCGCTGATCGGTCGCCAGCGTGAGCTGGAGGCGTTGCGCCCGCTGCTTGCTGGTCCGACTGCCCCAGGTCGATTGGGCCGGCCGCAACCTCGACCAGATCGCGCCGTCATCCCTGCCCCGCTGGGAGGAGGACGGCGCGTGAGGGCTTGAGGTGCCCCGCTTCTTGTCAGCTGGAGTTGGCCAGCAGTGTTTGACCAAGAGGGCTAGGAGGCGGCCAAGCACCGGATGGGCTCCAGGGTGTACGCGGCTGTCGACACGCTGGACCACTCTCGGTGTATGCTGGCGAGCGGTCCCGCTCGGGGCTGGTCACATGGGGCGGGGAACTGCCGAGTCGCCAAGCCGAGAATGCGCGGACAGGAATCGGGTCGATGACGACGCTGCCCGGAGATCGTCAGGCGCGGCTACGGCCGAAGGCGATCACGTTCGACTTCTACGGCACCCTGATGAACAGCAAGGAGTGGGACCTCGCAGCGTTCGCGCAGATCGCGAAGTGGAACACGTGCCGCGAGGACAACCCGGCGGAGCTGTACGATCGCTGGCTCCGGCGTGTCCAGGACGCGTACTCCGGCCCCTACAAGACCTACCGCCGAATCTGCGAGGAAGCCCTGGCTCGGACGTTTGAGGACTCGGGCTGTGCCGGCCGAGCCGCCGACATCGAGTACTTCTTCGACGGCTTCCCGAGCATCCGCGCCTGGCCCGACACTGAGCCCGTGTTGCAGGAACTCGCCGAGAGATATCCGCTCGGCATCGTGACCAACTGCGACGAGGACCTGTTCCGCAACACACCGCGGCCGAGCGTGCCCTTCCGCTATATCTGCGTCGCGGAGGCGGCCCGCGGGTACAAGCCGGACGGGACGCTGTTCCGCTACACGCTACGGGAAATCGGCGTCTCGGCGCGGGATCTCCTCCATGCGGGCCAGTCCCAGCGGACCGATCTGATCGGAGGTAAGCCGTTGGGCATCACCTGCGCCTGGATCAATCGCCACGGACTCACGCGGCACGATGATGTGCCCGCGCCGGACTACGAGTTCCCCGATTTGCGCGGTCTCCTCGACGTCGTCGCGTAGCCTCGACTTCGGCAATTTTGTGCCAACCAGAGCTGATCCAGGTATGGAGCAACGGCGGGTTGTGCGACCGCCGTGGCGTGCACGGCGGCGCAGAACGTCTTCGGGTCTCCGCCCGTCCTGGAGCGCAGCACTCGTGGAGCGACCACACCTGCCACAGTCCCGAAAATGGGGAAGGTCGAGCCTAGGGAATCCTCGAAACGGGGCCGTGATCCCCGTCTGGACCAAGAGTATCTCGGCACGGTGAGCTAGGTGCTTGCTGTTCACCGCGACCGTCGGGAAGGGCCGCGGCGACTGGGCGAGCGGCGCGATCGTGACCGTGCTGGAGGACATCGTCGGTCTGCGACTGGCCGACCTCGCCGCGCAGCAGCAGGCGTGATGGGCGGTTTCGTTGCAGGGAGCTGGGCAGCCGGCGCGAGAAGGACGCCGATGCCGCCGACGCTCGGTGGGGCCTCCCCGTTCGAGCAGGTCGGCCCCTGAGCGGCACGAGAGCGGCCTGCTCCAGCTCGCCCCTATCCTCGGGGCTATGCTGGCCGGCACAGGGGCAGGAGATTTTCCCTTGCACGGGAAAATTGGCGGGTGCCGGTGCCCGCGCTGCGCCGCTCGGGCTAGCCGCGGCCAAGCGTACGGACGAGCCCAGGGGCTCTACGGATAGCGCTCAACAAACCGCTCCAGCGTCTCGATCTTGCTCATCCTTCACACCCGATCCCGTCCCGATCGCCGTCGAACCGATGGGGGTCGGGGGGCAGCACGCGGAACCGCCGATGTGGGACGTCCGCACAGTTCAGGTCAGGCGGTGGGGGCGGGATGCAGACCGCCGGGTAGCTCGGATCGCACTGCTGGGCACCCGACTGTAAGCCCGAACGCGATTCACCCCCAATCTCCTCGACAGTCGGCTCGATTTCGGGGCCAGTTCAGCTTCCTGACAAGCTGACCACAGCCCAAGTCCCTGGTCCCGAGCCGACGCTATCGCCATGCGGAACTCCTCGACGTACCGCACGTTCGGCGGGTACGTCGCCTGTACCGCATAGCCCTCCGCGGCGAGCTGGAGGTTGAGCATCTGCTGGTCAATCCACACGTACGCCAGGAGCCGCCCGTAGCGGTCTCGGTGTTCGACGTCCAACTCCAGCTCAGCGGTCTTGCCCATGGCCAGTTCGCTCGTGCGCGCGCTCGCCTCGCGGCCGAAGCACTGGACGGGCTTTGAGGGGTGGCGGGTCTCGGGACTGTCGATGCCGACTAGCCTAACTTGTTCCGCCGACCCGTCGGGCATCCGCACGCGAATCGTGTCGGCGTCGGTTACGCCGACTACCTGGGCGGAGATGCGTTCCAGCTGGGTTGCGGCGGTCGCCGGGGCGACGACTAGCAGACAGGTGACGAGCAGCGCGCCCAAACGTCTCATCAGCGGTCTCGCAGCCGATGCCGTCGTTGTCCCGACCATCAAACCCGTGCGGATCAGGCGGTAACACACGGAAGTTTCGGTGGGGGATCTCGGGGCAGTCCAGGTCTGGTGGGGGCGGCGGGATGCAGACGTCGGGATACGACGGATGGCAGTTGCCCGCCCTAGGCTCACTGGTCGCGGAAGGCCGTGGCGGCATCGGGGCTGGAGCAGCGGGCGGAGCCGCGGGCTGCGGTGGCGCGGGCTGGACGGCAGGAGCGGGGGGCAGCAGTCGCGGGGCGTGCCACCGTCGGCCGCTGCTCGTCCACGAGCGCCAGGGCCGGGGTATCAAGCTTCCAACCCCCGTTCACGACCACGAGGTCCCAGGTCCCACGGAACGTCGGGTCACGGTACTCGCACCCTCGGCATCGGTAGCGACGATCGTGACTTCGATCGTCGAGATGTCAGCCGACTGTGCAACGGTCGCTACCGAGGGCGTCTGGACGGTGCGCGTGTTGCGGTGGCCCTCGACCCACGTGCCGTAGTCCAAGGCGCCTGACGGCTCGGGCTCAGCAGCGACCAGGCGGTCGGGAAATCGCGCGCCCCGATGCGGCATAGTAGCGCCGAATGACCGAGTCGGGCGACTCCTGCGAGGCGGCGACGAAAGTGCCAGGCGGATCGACGCTCTCGCCCGTCCAGAAGACTAGGCCCACGGGTGTCAGACCCCAGTGCTGATGGCCGTCAGTGAAGGTGGGGGTATTGGTCGCCTTGCGCCAGAACGACAGCCCGGTCGTGGTCTGCTGGAGCGTGTCACCGTTGGCCGAGTTCGGGTGCTCGCATTCGACGGGCTCGCCCATGATCGGGCCAAGCTGGGCCTTGAGTTGGGCGAAGCCGAGCACGAACTGCGGGGACTGGGCGGCCCGGCAGAACGGCGCGGCTTGGGCGGAGGCAATAGAGACGGGCACGAGGGTTAGCAGGAGCGCCGCCAGGGGTGCGAAGGTACGCATGGTCGTCTCCTTCCTCGCGCCCATAGTACTCGGTGCTCCGATTCACTCACACTCCGTCCGCTCAGCGATCACCTGAACGACTCCACTCTTGGTCACGGCTTTGCAGGGAGGGTCCACTGTGGACATCACGCAAAAATCGGAAAGCACCCAGCGCGTTGAAAAACCTCGGGGACGCGATTCTGCGAGCGGTTAGGACGTCGCGGCCAGCAGCTCCGCACAGATGAGCGGTTGCTCCCAGAGCCGACCGCTATCCTCAAGGCTCCAAATGGCCGCGAGCACCGCCTGTGCCAGGCCCCACGCACGCACGCGTTCGCGATCGAAGTCGAACTCCTGGGCCAACTGATCCGCTCGTCGCACTAGGACCTCGGCGGGCCGCGGCTGACCCAGCAACTTTGCCGGATTGCGCAGGAGCGCACCCGTGTCATAGGCCGGCTCCCCGACGACGCCTTTCGGGTCGATCGCCAGCCAAGAGTGGCGGCGGGCCGCCAGGATATTGTCATGATGGAGATCCCCGTGGAGGAGGACCGGATCGTCCTGCGACGCCAGGAGGTAGGTGAAGAGGGATTCGGCCCGCCCGACTAGCTCAGTCGGGAGCGGACCTGTGGTGCCGCCGAACATGTCCCTCAACCGACGGAAACCGCGACCCCAGTCGGCGACGGAAGGGAAGGGGTGCCCCTCGGGCGCCAGGCGCCACAGCTGTGCCATCACCCCGGCGGCGATGGAGGTCGCTTCCCGGTCGTCCGCGATGCTGGCGAGCGGCGTGCCCGGCTCCAGGCGTTCCAGCAGCAGCAGGCCACCATCGAGATCAGTCTCGAGCGGCCGGGCGGCCCCGCGCCCCCCGATCAGTCGGAGCGCCTCGGCCTCCGCGAGGAAGTCGCGGTCGGGAAGCAGGCCTTCAGGACGACCGCCGTGCCGTCCGCTCGGAGCCGGGCGCCGCATAGTTGGCGGACAGGTGCTCGAACGGAGGGCAGAGCGAGAGCCCCCACCGTCGCGTGCACTCGGCCAAGACTGAAGGCAGCCGCGCAGGCCACTCCACGCCCGCTGCGCCATGTAGCCCGATGTTGGCGCGGGCCAGCCTCTCGGGCAATGGCAACATGTATTGGGCCTCGTGCTCAGGGCAGCGGATGAGCGGGCAGGAGCAGCATACTCTCTCCCGCCCGTGAGAAGGCCAGGCCATCGAGATCGGCCGCGAGGTGAATAATCAGTACGTGTCCGCCTGGGCCCAGCGGGTCCTGGGTCGGATCGCCCTGACCAGTGGCGCCCTTACGGACCCGGGGTCCCGTCTCACTGAGTCCCGCGATGCCTTCGCCGCGATCGAGTCCCGTTTCGAGCTAGTAGACTGTCACACACGATCTGACGGCTATGATGCTACGTGATTGGGGAGGCATCGGTCATGACCAAGAAGCATCGAGTCGTGCTCTCGGTTGCAGAACGGGAGCAGTTGTTGGGTCGGGTTCATCGCGGCCGTGGTTCGGCGCAGGCGCTTGCGCATGCGCGGATTCTGCTCAAGGCGGACGAGGGGGCGGACGGTCCGGGGGTGGAAGGACGAGCGGATTGCGACGGCGCTCGACGTCAGCGTTCCGACCGTGGAGCGGGTGCGCAAGCGGTATGCGACCGAGGGGCTTGCGGAGGCGGTGCAGCGTCGAGCATTGCGGGCCCACAAGCCGCGGAAGCTCGATGGTGCCCAGGAAGCGCAGCTCATCGCCCTCGCCTGCTCGGCACCGCCGAAGGGTCGGGCGGGGTGGAGCCTGCGGTTGCTGGCCGGGCGGATGGTGGCGCTGTACGACGAGCTCGACGGGGTTTCGTACGAGACGATCCGCGGACGCTCAAAAAACGAGCTGAAGCCGTGGTTGAAGGCCCAATGGTGCATCCCGCCCAAGCAGAGCGGCGAGTTCGTCTGGCGGATGGAGGACGTGCTGGATGTGTACTGCCGTCCATACGATCCTCGCGTTCCCCAAGTCTGCATGGACGACGACAAGCAGCTCCTGGGGAGGTTCGGCCGCCCGGAGCCCGGTGCTGCGGGCCATCCCGCCCACATCGACAACGAGTACCGACGACTCGGCACGGCCAACCTCTTCCTGTTCTGCGAGCCGCTGCGTGGCTGGCGACAGGTGAAGGTCACCGAACGGCGAACCAAAGCCGACTGGGCGGTAGCGATCCGGGAGCTGGTCGACGTCCAGTATCCCGGAGGCCGAACGGATCGTGCTGGTCATGGACAACCTCAATACCCACACTCCCGCGTCGCTTTACGAGGCCTTCGAGCCGGCCGAAGCCAAGCGCCTAGCGGACAAGCTCGACATCCATCCCACCCCCAAGCATGGCAGCTGGCTCAACATCGCCGAGATCGAGTTGAGCGTCCCGCGCGTCAGTGCCTGGACCGCCGGATCGACAGCCTCGCGACGCTCACCCACGAGGTCGCGGCCTGGCAGGCCGACCAGAACGCCAGCCAGCGTGGCGTCGACTGGCGCTTCTCCACCGCCGACGCTCGCGTCAAGCTCAAGCGCCTTTACCCATCGCGACTAACGTGACAGTCTACTAGGCCAGACGTATCTGGCCCTAGCCGAGCTTGCCCGTGCGAAAGGGGATCGGGAGAACACGGTGGCATACCTCGAAGCGGCCCATGGCCTCTTCACCATGCTGCGCGTGCCCAGGTATATCGAGCGGACCGAGCAGCTCGCCCGCGAGAGCGAGGCCTGCTTATCAGAGGGCACTCCCCGATAGCCGGTCACCGTCGAGCCCCTCTCTTTGGGTGAAGCCCATCCGGGTGATTCGAGCGGTTTGCTTCGGCGAGCTAACGGAGTGGTACTAGGAGCCCTGCGGCCGCGCGGGCTGCGGCTGGGCATCCTCTCCAACGCGTGGCCTTCCTTGGAGCGCAAGTACGCTCTGCTTGGTCTTCGTCACTTCTTCGACGCCTTCATCATTTCGGCTCGGCTCGGGTGCGTGAAGCCAGACGAGCGGATGTACCGTACCGGGCTGGCGGGCTTGAATCTCCCGCCCCAGGACGTCATCTTCGTTGATGACTGGCCAGAGTTCGTGCGCGTCGCCGTCGATCTGGGGATGCAGGGTGCGGTGATGGATCGTGCGGGGGTCCAGGAGGTCGCCGATCTGCCACGCGTGAGGTCCATGCCGGACGTGTTGGCACTCCTCGCCTGAATCAGCCAGACAGTCGCTTTTCAACGGCCTGGCTTCTTACGCCAACCCGCGACACACGTACAGGTTGAGGCAGTACACGTAGTCGCCGCAAGCGCTTCGTGCTTCGAGGTCAGCTCGCCAGCGATCGAGTTCCTCCTGCGTGAGGTCGCTCACCGACGCCACCAACGTGACGGGGAACTGCGCGAGCACCCAGCCGAGGAACGGGCTGCAGTATTCGGTGTTGACGAGCGGGAGGACGTCTAGGCGCGGCCCGCGGAATCCGCCCCGACGAAACAACCCCCAGAGGTGCCGTCCCATCTGCCCGTCGCTGGTCGCGTAGACCTCGAAGGTGGCGCTGGCGTAGGCTAGGGCAACTCGCCGTCCCAGTTCCCGATCGCTGCAGGCGTAAATCTGGCTCTCATAGTCGTCATGGGCGACCAGCACGCGGCCGCCGGGTTTCAGCACCCGTCGCATCTCCACGAGTGACTGATGTCGGTCGGGCACGGCCTCGAGGACGTTGACGCAGAGCACCGCATCGAAGGTCCCATCCTTGAATGGCAGGGCCTGTGCGTCAGCCCGCAGCCTGCGGGCCACGGCGGTTCGCTCCGCTGCCGATATGCTCTCGACGCTCGCTCCCTGGCCGATGTGCGGCTCGATGCCGATAACGTGTCCCGTGGGGCCGACTCGTGCGGCCACATACTGCATGGCCTGTCCGTGGCCGAAGCCGACGTCGAGCACGGACTCACCCGGCCGCGGGTCCAGGAGTGCCATCAGCTTCTCCCAGCGCCCCCGCACGTCGGGCATTGGCCAGAGCACGGCGGTGTCCATCGGTCTAACGGAAGACACTCGGTCCCTGATAACCCGGTGGGCACGAGCCGTGCCAAGGGCCGAGGAATCCGTTTTCATGGGCCGTACATGGATGTGTCTTCCTGCAGATGCTCCGGGGGTTGCGAGCGCTGAACGGTGCTACCCTAAGCACCGCGGAGGCAGGCCACGATGATCGATGACCTCTCTCGTCCCTCACCGCGAGTCCCGCTGCGTCGCCTCCTCTCGACCCTCGCGGTGCTCGGGCTCACGAGCCTCGGCGGTTGGGTGTCGTACTACCACGATGCGCTCGTGGTGAAGCGGCGCTGGCTCACCGATCGGGAGTACCTCGAGGGATCGGCCGTGAGCAACCTGGTGCCCGGCCCGAGCTTCACCAGCTTCACGATCTTTGCGGCCTATCGCCTCGCCGGGTGGATCGCCGTGCCCGTCGGCGTCGTCCTCGTCCTGCTCCCCGGGGCCGCCGGGATGGTCGCGTTGAGTCAGTGGTACGCGCTCCGGGCGGGCCAAGATCCGGCGATCCGCCAGGCGCTGAAGGACCTCGGGGCTGGGGCGGCGGCGCTGACGGCCGTCACCGTCGTCCGGCAGCTTCGCGCGGGTTCGCTCTCGCGGACGACGCTGCTCGTCGGCGGGATGGCGTTCGTGGCGTTGGGTCCGCTCGGCCTGAGCCTGGTCGTGGTCGCTCCGCCGCTCGTTGCCTTCGCCGTGTGGCTGGAACGACCGACGGGACGGCCGGGGCCGCCGAAGCGTGACTGATCTCCAGCTCTTGTTCTCAGTGTTCTTCCGCCTTGGCCTGCTGTCGTTCGGGGGCAGCACCGCCATCCTGCCCGAGCTGGAGCGGCAGGTGGTCAGGGAGTACGGATGGCTCACCCACCAGGGTTCGTCGAAAGCTTCGCGCTCGGCCAATTGACCCCCGGCCCCGCGCTGCTCATGGTCATGTTCGCGGGCTACAACGTGGCGGGCACGGCGGGCGCCGTTGTCCCCCAGGTGGCGATCTTCCTCCCGTCCGCGCTGCTCACGTCGGCCGTCACCGCCAAGTGGGAGCTTGTCCGCCGGCAGCCCTGGCTTGCCTCGTTGCAGCGTCCGCCCGCCGCCGTCGCCTTCGGGCTGGTGGCCGCGGGTGCGTACAGCATCCTCCGACTTGCGGTCACCGATCCGGTGACCGCGGCGATCGCGGCGCCCGCCGCGATCCTGCTCTGGTGCTGGCGGCCGCACCCGGCGCTGGTCATGCTCGCCGGCCGAGCGGTCGCGGGCCTTGACGGGACATTGCACGGTTGACGTGCCCCGCCGTCCTGCAGGAATGGAAGCGCGGGCCGGGGGCTCAGCACCCGGGCGCGGCGCGGTTCGCCTGTGGCCGACTCGTCAGGTGCTCGACGCAGCCCCAGCGCTCGCAGGATAGGCCCTCCCCGCCGTGGTGGAGCACCGTGACGGACGTGTTCCGCAACTCGGTCGGCCGGTCGACGGGAATCGGACACAGCCGCGGCACGACCGATCCGAACAGGCCTCCGTGGCCGACGACGGCCACGCCTTCACACGGATGGTCGCGCATCACCGCGGCCAGGAAGTCGGCCAGGCGGTCGCAGGCCTCCCCGTAGCTCTCGCCGCCGGGAAACCGAGCGTCCCGCTCGCCGAGACACCAGCGGGCGAGAACCTCACGCTGGATAGCCCAGGCCGCGTCATCCGCCCGTCCGTCGAGGACGCCGCAGTCGATCTCACGCAGGGCCTCGTGCACCAGCATCGGAGCCGAGGCCACGTCGGCGATGCACTCGGCCGTCTGTCGGGCTCGGAGGTAGATCGAGCCCATGGGTCCGCTACGGAGGCTACTCCGCTGTCCTGCCACAGGCCACTACCGCCGAACGACGATTGGAGCGGGGCTTCGGAGGTATCGGAGGAACATGAGACCGGGCCCAAGCGGCGTCAACCGCTGCCCCGCTTTGTTCGCTGGTAGTGACGCCGGGCCTTGGCCCGGTTGCCGCAGACCTTCATGTCGCACCACCGTCGGCGCCCGGCCGGGCTCATGTCCATGAACAGCCAGCCGCAGCGATCGCCCCCGCATTCTCGGACCTTGCGCAGCTCCTCCGAGGTCAATAGCTCCCCGGCCGCGCGCGCCACCGGCCAGAGCACGCGATCGAGCGCCCCTTCATCGTTGGCCCACCCCCAGGCGAAGCCGTGAGGAGCCGGGACGATGCGTGCGTGACGCAGCCCTTCCGACAGGGCAGCGTTCACGGTCTCCAAATCTGCCACCCGCACTTCGTGCTCACCGGCGAGGGCCGAGTAGATCCGGTAGATCGCCTCCCGCAGCGCGATCGCTCGGCCCAGGGCCATCACCGCGTCGGCCGGGCGGTGACGGCCCTCGCGCAGGAGACTCTGCGCCTCCGAGTCCGTCAGGACACCCGCTTGCCGTCCCCACGCCAGCAGGTCGGCGTAGCGATTGAAGCGCTCCTGCGGCTGAGGGCTATGCCGCCAACTGACCATGTTGGCGAACTCGAGCGCCAGGTGTCCGCCCGACAGGTCGAACAGGGCCTCTCCTCCTTCAGCTTCGGCCATGATGTCCCTCCCTGCTCCACTATACCCGATTCTAACCGATGGATGGGGATTGACGGGTTATGATTGGGGGAGTTATACTCTAACCAGATTCGTCCGTTCAAGAGGTTAGACGATGGCAACGAACGCCAAGCTCGCCACAGCGGCCATCGGGCCGAGTGCCGGCGCCGGTGCAGGTCCACGCGCGGCTCAACTTCTCGAATGGGCCGCCTTCCGGGACGGATTCCTCGCCACAGTGCCACTGTGGCTCTACATCGCGCCCTTTGGCCTGGCGTTTGCGCTGGCGGGCCGAGCCGCCGGGTTGACCGCAGCTGAGACGATCGCCATGTCGGTCCTGGTGAACGCGGGCGCCTCGCAGTTTGCCGCCATCGCCCTGTTCGCCGGGGGCGGCGACGCGCTGTCGATCGCCCTGGCGACACTGGTGGTCAACCTGCGTCACATCCCGTTCGCCGTGTCGCTGGCGCCACTCTTGACCCATCTGAGTTGGGTTAGGCGCGCCGTGCTGGCCTTCAGCCTCAGTGACCCGTCATACGCCCTGTCGGTGCAGAAGCTCCAGGAACGCGCGCCGGGCGGTGCGGCGTTCTTCCTCGGATCGGGGATCAGCCTCTACGTCTCCTGGGTCCTGTGCACGACCGCGGGCGTGCTCTTCGGGGGAGGGATCCCGGATCCGAGGTCGCTCGGCCTGCACCTCGTCTTCCCGCTCAGCCTGATGGCCCTGCTGGTGCCGTTGCTGCAGTCCCGCGCCGCCTGGGTCGCGGTGCTCGTGGCGGGCGGGCTGGCGCTCGGGGCCAGCCTGGTGCTCCCCGGCAGCTGGTCCGTCCTCGCCGCCGCGGCCGGTGGGAGCGTGGCCGGCGCCCTCGTGGAGGCAAGACGATGAGCACGTGGCTGACGATCCTGGCCATGGGGGCCGTGACCTTCGCCACGCGAGCGCTCCCGCTCCTGGCCCCATGGCGCCAACCACCTCCATTTCTCGAGCGGGTGCTGCGCTACATGCCGCCGGCGATCTTCGCGGCGCTCATCGCCCCGCCGATCCTGATGCCGAGTGGGGGCTGGGTGGAGGCCGGCCTGACGCTTTGGGCCGGGCTAGTCGGCGCCGTCGTCGCCTGGCGAACGCGCAGCATGGCCCTAACGGTCGTCGTCGGGCTGGGGACGTACGGCCTGCTTCGAGCGCTCGTCGGCAGCTAGCGAAAGTCGGCGCTGGCGTTCGTCGCCCACGCCAGCGCGCGCCGCTCCAAGTCTTCGATAAAGGGTCCCTTGGCAGCCATGTACGCGACGCGTTCGCCGGGATGGCGAACCGCCGCGGTGAGCTTCACCGCGGCGTAGGCCTCGGCTTCGGCGGGATGCGCCCGGAGGAAGTCTCGGACGGCCAGGTGACGCAGCTCGTGCAGGCTTCCGGCTTGGCAAACGTGGACGTGATGCGTGCGCGGACGTCCGGCCGGCTTGCCGAAGAAGTGATAGTCCGGCGACTCGAGATCCGGCACGAACAGATAGCCGAGCGCCTACAACGGACGGCGGTACAGCTCCAGCGAACCGATGGTCCGCACGGACAGCTGGATGTCGATGATTGGTTTCGCCGCCAGCCCGGGCACGGACGTGGACCCGACGTGCTCGATCCGTATGGCGACTGTGCCGAGCGCTGCAGCGAGACGTGCGGCCTCGCGCTCGAACGCGCGCGGCCAGGCGGAATCGGGCGACACGATCCGGACGGCGGGGTCGAATGCACGACTCAGGTCCGGGTAGCCACGTCCTGATTCTCGCGGCGAGCCCACGATCCCCAGTTTAGCTCGCGTCGCGCCGGGAGGCCCGTCGCGGCCGCCCTGATGAAGATGCACGAAGGCCGGGAGGCGGCGCCGTAGACCCTCGCCGTTTGCGGGAACGGGCCGGCCGGGTCAGGCCACAGCGCGGATGATCACAGGTCAAGGCGCTGCAGCCAGGAGATGAGGGCGCGCTCGTAGTCCGGCGAGATCGGGCCCTGCTCCCGCAGATCCCGAGGGTCGGTTGCCAGCGTGGGCCAATGGCCCGCTCCGGGAACGCTCACGACCGTGAGGTCAGCATTCGATCCTGCGGCGGAGCGCCACGCTTCAAGACTGGCCTCGATCGGTACCCACCGGTCCCGCTCCCCATAAAGCAGCAGGATAGGGAGTCTCAAACGGCGCAGGAACGGGCGGACGTCGAAGTCCATCTGCTTGCGCCAGGTAGGTGAGCCCAGGTCGGGCAGGCCGACGAGCGGGTACCAGGGTTGGGCGCGCGCCTGCTCCACCTGGGCG
>JAUJPG010000069.1 GCA_030447245.1 Chloroflexota bacterium
CGGCGAAGTCCTGGTTGATCAGCCCGGGCGTCGTGATCAGGTCGGTGATGCCCTGGACGCCGGAGAGCAGGACCTGGTCCGCGGCCCGGAAAGCGTTCAGCACGCTGACGTGGTGGTCGCTGATCTGCAGCAGGCGGTCGTTCGGGATGACGATGAGGGTGTCCACCTCCGCGCGTAACGCCTCGATGCCCTCCTCGGCCTGGACCAGCCGGCGCTTGCCTTCGAACGTGAACGGCCGGGTGACCACGCCGATGGTGAGCGCGCCCAGCTTTCGGGCAACGTTGGCCACGACCGGGGCCCCGCCGGTACCCGTGCCGCCGCCCTCGCCGGCTGTGACGAAGACCATGTCGGAGCCGTTCAGGACCTCTTCGATCTCCTCGCGGTGGTCCTCCGCGGCCTGCCGGCCGATGTTGGGGTCCGCACCGGCCCCGAGCCCGCGGGTGAGCTCCCGGCCGATGTCCAGCTTGACGTCCGCGTCGCTCATCAGCAGCGCCTGGGCGTCGGTGTTGATGGCGATGAACTCCACGCTGCCGAGCCCGGCCTCGATCATCCGGTTGACGGCGTTGACCCCGCCACCGCCGCTTCCGAGGACCGCTTACCGGCCGCTCAAGATGAACGCGATGACGAGCGCGTAGATCGCGATCGCTTCGGCGAAGCCGAGGCCAATCAGGAGTGGAACCAGGATCGTTCCGCTCACCTCGGGGTTCCGGCCGATCGCCTCCATCGCCTTGCCGACTCCGAAGCCGATCCCGATGCCGGGCCCAAGGGCCCCCAGGCCGATCGCCAGACCAGACGCCAGGCCGGGCGCGGCACCAGCGCCGCCCGCCGCCTGCTGCAAGGCCATGACTGCACCGACACCGGTGCCCAGACCAGACGTAAGAACTTCCACCCCGTCCTCCTGACCGTACGCGCCCGAGCTCCGGGCCGCGGCTAATGATGGTGGCTCGCCGCTTCCGCTTCCGCTTCCCCGTGCTCGCCCTGCTCGTGGGCGATCGCGATGGACAGGAAGACCAGCGTGAGCATCGAGAAGATCAGGGACTGGATCACTCCGACGAAGATCTCCAGGCCCAGGAACGCAAAGGTAATGAAGGGGGCAAGCCCGAGCATCGTGTGGACCAGCACACCACCAGCGAAGATGTTGCCGAAGAGTCGCAGCGACAGTGACAGTGGGCGGCTTAGCTCGGTCAGGATCTCGAGTGGGTTGGGGATCACCAGATGCTTCAGATAACCGCCGACCCCATTTGACCGGATCGCCAGCGCCTGGGCGATGAAGAACACGGCCACCGCCATTGCCGCGGTCAGGTTCAGGTCGCTCATGGCCGAGCGGAAGCCCACGACGTTGCCGTAGAACGGCGTAGTCCCGAGCAAGTTCGAGACCAGGATGAACAGGAAGGCCGTCGCGACGATCGGCAAGAACCGCCGACCGGGTTTGCCTGCCGTGCTTTCGAGGATGCCCAGCCAGGCCTCGATGATCATCTCGCCGGCGTTCTGCAGCCCGGAGGGAACCATCTTCATGTTCCGGGTGACCAGGAGCGAGAAAATCACCAGGACGGCCATGCTGACCCACGCACTGAAGACGGTGTCGCTGATCGCGAGCGGCCCGATGTGGAAGAAGGTGTGGGTGACCGGCGTGATCGCCCCGCCGTGGGCTTCTTCTTCGGCAGCCAGGGCGGCGACTTCGGTGGCCATCGCGTGGAACTGCACTGGACTACTCCCGCCCACGGCCGTCGCGGCGCTTGATGTAGTTCATCAACTGGAGGGTGCTGGTGATCGCGGAGACCATGCCACCGATTGCGCCGACCAACGTAAGGATGAAGCCAGTCCCGAGGCGGCTATCGAGCCAGCTTCCCGCAAGGTATCCTAGCCAGACGGCAAGCGCGCAGACGAGCCCGAATTGGGTGACGATCCCAAGCGCCTGGAGGGTGGAGAGGGCGGGCATCGAGCCATCCTGTCAGCGAGTGGCAGGCGAAGCCAAGTATAGCAGCGCCCAGAGGCCGTCGCAACGAGCGGTCGACGGCGAGTTGCGCGGGACCGCCTGACGGACTACGTCTCTGGCTGGTCGTAGGCTAGGGCCGAGTAGCGCATCAGCTTGTCAAAGTGATGGACGGCCTGGACTCGACGTACGGTGCCTGAACGGGAGCGCATCGCCAGGGTCTCCGTGCGCGCCCCACCAGGGAAGTAGTGCACGCCCTTGACCAGTTCTCCGTCGGTCACGCCCGTCAGTGAGAAGAACACGTCGTCGCCCTTGACCAGGTCATCGATCGTCAACACTGCCTGGAGATCGATCCCCTGCCGCTCGGCCGCGGCGCGCTCCTCGTCGTTCCGCGGCCAGGGTCGACATTGGATGTCGCCGCCCAAGCACTTGAGCGCACAGGCGGTGGTGACAGCCTCCGGCGAGCCACCGATCCCGAGTAGCATATCGATGCCGGTCTCTTCGAGAGACGGCATGATGCCGCCGGCGATGTCGCCATCTGTGATGAGCTTGATCCGTGCCCCGGCGGCCCGCACTTCCTCGATCAGCGCCGCGTGTCGGGGCCGGTCGAGGACCACCACGGTTAGGTCGTCCGGGTCGCCGCCTTTGACGTCCGCGAGGATGCGGATGTTCTCGGCCACCGAGTTCTCGAGCGAAAGCTTGCCTTTGCCGAGCGGGCCGACTGCCAGCTTCTCCATGTAGACGATGCCCGGCGACCCGTACATCGAGCCGCGCTCGGCCAGGGCCACCACGGCGACGGCGTTCGGCAGACCCTTGGACAGCAGCGTCGTGCCGTCGACCGGATCCACGGCGATGTCCACCTGGGGGGGCATACCGTTACCGATCTGCTCGCCGATGTAGAGCATCGGCGCCTCGTCCTTTTCGCCTTCGCCGATGACCACGATGCCGTCCATATCGACGTTGCCAAGAGCGAAGCGCATGGCGTTGACGGCCGCCTGGTCGGCGGCGATCTTGTCGCCCTTGCCCATCCAGCGCGCCGAGGACAACGCGGCCGCCTCGGTCACCCGGGCCAGCTCAAAGGCCAGGTTGCGATCGAGCGGGGTGCCAGGTTCCATGTGTTGGCGCTCGTCCTTGAGCATCCTCGCCTCCTGTCGGCCGCGGGCCGCCCAGCGCGGCGTGCAACGTCCCCATGCTAGGGGGCGGTCGCGGAAACCGTCAAGTCGGGGACCACGTGCGCCTGGCCGGCTGAGGGCCTCTACGTTCCGAACTGACGGTCGCCGGCGTCGCCCAGGCCGGGGACGATGTAGCCATGTTGGTCCAGGTGGCTGTCGACGACGCCGACGTGGATGTCGACCTCGGGGTGGGCCGCCTGGAGCGCGGCCACACCTTCCGGCGCCGCGATCAGGCCGAGGTACTTGATCCTTGGGCCACTCACATCGCGGCCGCGCTTGAGGACGTCGATCGCGGCAATGGCGGAGCCGCCGGTCGCCAGCATCGGGTCGAGCACCAGGGAGACCTGGATCGTGCGCCCATCCGGCAGACGGTTGTAATAGTGGATCGGGCGGAGCGTCTCTTCGTCGCGGTACAACCCGAGGTGCCAGACCTCGGCGTGCGGCATCAGGTCGAGCATGCCATCGACCATCCCAAGCCCGGCGCGGAGGATTGGGATGAGTCCGATCGTGCCGGTCAGTCGGTAACCACGCGCGTCGGTGAGCGGTGTCCGAACCGTTCGGGGCTCGAGGGCCAGATCGCAGGTTGCCTCGTAGCCGAGCAGCGTGGCTAGCTCGCGGACCAGCTCGCGGAACCGCTTAGGCTCGGTCGTGACGTCGCGCAGCTCGGCGATCTTGTGGCGAACGAGCGGGTGCTCGGACGCGTGGAGGGCCATCAGCCAGGGACCTCGATCATCAGCTGGGGACCCGAGCCGGGCCGCCGGCCTCGCGTCCTCCCTGGCGTCGGGCGGCGAGTGGCCCGCCAGCCTGGGCGGAGTACGCGTGCATCCGCCTCCTCTGGGCCCACGCGACGACCGGGCCGGCGAGCGTCGTCAGGCCGCCGGCAGCGACGGAGTAGAAGAGCGGGTCAATTGGGTATCGGTAACGCGGGACGGCTCCCACGAGGGCTGCGCTGGCTGCGAGGAGCATCAGCACCACACCCGCGGGCACCAGCGCCGGTCGGGACCGCGGCCGCGCGAACGCCGCGACGGCACCCACCAGGAACAAAGGGGCAAGGATCCAGGAGTACTGCGTTGGGCGAAACAGCTGTGCCAGCGTTTCGGCTCGGTCCTGCTCCTGGATCTGGGCCGGCGTCGGTGCGCCGAGCAAATAAGCCAGGTCCCCCCACTGGTTGGCGACGCGGGGCTGGTCGTGCTCGCGTTGGTGCCAGCGGACGCTCTCTTCCTTAGGGGCGCCTTCGACCAGCTCGAGGAACATCTCCACAGTCCCGCGCGCGTACAGCAGCGGATCGCGACGGATCGCCTCGATGGCGACCGACCGCAGCAGCGTGTCGGTCTGGGCTTCAGTCAGACGGAGCTCGTCGCGCACGCGCTGAAAGATCTGGCCCGGCTCCGGGCGCTTGTTGGTCACGTCCTGGGCGATCTCGCGGGCTCGGGCCCGCTCGGGGGTCTCGCCCGGATAGGCACCGACTGCCTTGTCGTAGAAGGTGAAGTTGCGCTCATGCTTGACCGAGCGGGAGATCAGGAAACGGCCGGTGCTGGCCGCGCCGGCCGTCCCATAGACCACCTGATTGCGGATGGCCCAGGGGACGACGATCAGCGCACAGGCGCCGATGGCCAGGGCCGACGCCCGCAGCGTGGGCCGCCAGGCTCGGTAGTGGGCGAAGAAAGCGAACGGCAGCACGACCAGCACCGCCTGGCCGACCGGCCGGGTCAGCGTCGCCAGGCCGAGCGCAAGCCCGCCGAGCGCGAGCAGCAGACCGCGCCCGCTCCGCAGCCCGGCCATCAGCAGGAAGACGGACCCGACGAGCGTGAACGCGAACACAGCCTCGCTGATGAGATAGTGCTCGTAGATCAAGAGCGGGCTGGATAGGGCGGCCAGTAGCCCTCCGACCAGCCCTGCTACTCGTCCGAACGCAATCCGGCCGATCCCAAAGGTCAAGCCGGCGGTGAAGACGCCCAGGATGTGCTGGGCAGCGGTCACCACCAGAAGGTCGCGGCCGAACAGACCGAACGCGCCGGCCATGAACAGCGGGTAGACCGGCGTCCGGCGTTGGGCCAGCTCAAGCGGGCCGCCGCCGATCAGCGAAAGGGCCGGGGCGACGTACTCCAGGCTGTCCTTGGTGACGAACACGGGAACGCGGAAGGCGAACGCCGCGCGCAGCAGGGCCGCGACCAGGATGATTCCGACGAGCGCAACAAAATCCGGGTGGGCGCGGAGCTTGGCCAGACTCCGGTTGACGAGGGTCATCGGCCAATCGACGGGGTCGCGGGCTCCGACGAGCCGGTCGCGAACACGCCTTCGCTATCCTGGCGCCGCGCGCGCCGTCCGTCCGCCCGTCCGAAGGGGTCTGGGACAACGATGTTGGCGAGCGTGTCGTGGAAGGCGCTCGCCGCGGATGGCGCCGACGCGGCGTCGGCGTAGGCCAGGGCATCATCTAGCTCGCGCCGGACGTCGGCGTCGAGCAGCTCGGCAGCCTCTGGTGTCAGATCTCCGCGCTCGAGTAGCTCCGCCCGCAGGCGGGCCAATGGATCGCGCACTTCCCAGGCGGCCACCTCTTCGCGGGTTCGGTAGCGCGTGTCGTCGTCATGGCTGGTGTGTGGACCGAGGCGGTAGACGACGGCCTCGAGCAGGGTCGGGCCCCCGCCGGCCTGGGCGCGTTCGACAGCGCGCCGGGTTGCCGCGTACGTCTCGTTCGCGCTCGTCCCGTCGAAGCGTTCGCCCGGTATGCCGTAGCCTGCCGCGCGCTGGGCGATGCTGGTCGGTTGGCGTGGTGTTCATTGGGGCCTCCGTTCCCACTCGGAGGCTTGCGCCTTGCAGCACGGGCACACCCAGGCGTCCACCGTCTCGCGACGCCACCGATGGACCTTGCCGGCGGCGAGGTCGGGCTTGGGAAACCTCCCGCCCGATTTCCAGCGATGCAGGGTGCGGAGGCCGACCCGCGTGTACGTCGCGATGTCCCGCAGGGTCATCAGGCTTGGCGGGGCCGGTGCGGCCGGTGCGGCCGGTGGGTGGGCGACATGCTTCTGTTGGGACCTGCAACTGTCACCCACCAAGGGTGAAGTTAGATACAACATGACCAACTCCTGTAGATTCGACCGGCACCCGCGCCGCTCGGCTCGGCTGTGCCCGTCGTACAGGAGGCTTATCGATGGAAGGTGCGCGCGGCTTGCCTGCGGGTATGGACCCGCACTCAGTGCGGGTTTTCAGAGGGTTGAGCGATGCGGTATCGTTGCCCGCCGAGGCCGGGGCGAATCAAGACGTGCCGCCAATCGGGGTCGCGAGCGAGTCGGTCCAACACGCCCCGTCCGTCAGTACACACGTCGGTCAACTCGTGCAAGCTCAGCCCGCGCTCTCCGGCTTTCAGCAGCGCACTGATTACGTCAAACTGCTAAGCCGTAAGCCGCTTCTAG
>JAUJPG010000028.1:0-51487 GCA_030447245.1 Chloroflexota bacterium
GTATCGACGGCCAGCCTGAGGTCCGGCAATGTGACCCTGACTAATATTTCCAGAAATGGTGCTTGTGCTCGAAGGCGGCGTTCTGGGCGGAGAAGGCGTGCCACTCGGAGCGGCGGACGGCGAGATAGGAGGACGACAGGACGGGGCCGAGCGATTCTGTGAGGAGGGGGTCGGCTTCGAGGGCGTCGGCGGCCAGGGCGAGGGTTTCGGGGTGGCGGCGGATGCCGCGCGACTCACGGTCCTCGTCGGACAGGCTGGCGGGGTCGGCAAGAGCCAGCAGGTCGTCCGAGAGGTCGAGGTCGCGAACGATGCCGTCGAGGCCGGCGGCGATGACGCCGCCAAGGGCCAGGTACGGGTTGGCGCTGCCGTCGGCGGGGCGCAGCTCGAGGTTGATCGACGTCGTCTCGCGGCCGGCCAGCGTGCTGGCGACGCGGACGGCGGCCTCGCGGTTGTCGGGCCCCCAGCAGCCGTAGGCGGAGCTCCAGGCGCCGGGGCGCAGGCGCTGGTAGCTGTTGTAGCTGGGACAGACCAGGCCGAGCAGGCCAGGCACGTGGGCCAGCAGGCCGGCGGCGAAGCGGCGGCCCAGGCGGCCGAGACCGTACGGGGCCGAGCGGTCGGAGAACAGGTTCTCCTCGCCGCTCGGATCCCAGACCGAGACGTGGATGTGGCAGCCGTTGCCGGGCTGCTCTGGCCAGGGCTTGGGGGCGAACGACGCGAAGTAGCCCTGCTTGTAGGCGATCGAGCGGACGGTCTCGCGGTACAGCAGCTGGTTGTCGGCGGCGCGGAGGGCCGGCGCGTGGCGGATCGTCAGCTCCTGCTGGCCGTGGCCGAGCTCGGGGACGTAGTGCTCGACCCGCATGCCCTGCTTGCCGAGCGCCTCGACGATCTCGTCGACGGCCGCGGCGGCGGTCTGCATCCCGAGGCTGCTCAGGCCGAGGGTCTCGTCGATCGGCACGTACCGATCTTCAACCCGAATCGCCAAGGACCACTCGGGCTCAAAGGCGGCGCGGACCTGAAGCCCGTGGCCGAGCGCGCGGCGGGTCATCCGCCTCAAGAACTCGCGCGGACAGGCGTCCCAGGCCCCGCCGTCAGGGGTCAGCAGGTCGGCGATCATCGCCGCCGAGCGCGGCGCGTACGGTAGGACGACGAAGGTGTCCGCATCCGGGGCCAGGCGGACCTCGCCGACCGGCCCCATGCCATTGACCGGCTGCTGCTGGTCCAGGACATTGAGCGCCTGGACCGCGCGCGGGATGCCGACGCCGGAGACGAGCCGCGCCTCCAGCTCGTCGACGTGGACGGCCTTGCCGCGGATGATGCCGGCGTTGTCGCAGAAGAGCAGGCGAACGAGCTGGACCTCGCTCTGGCGCAGCCTGCTGACGACCTCGGCGCGCTCCATGCTCTCCTCCGGCCTCGATGCGCTGGCGCGGATTGTACTGTCCGTGACCTGGCCATCGAGTATGGGTGAGCGTCAGCCTGCCTGCCTGGAACGCTTAGACCTCCTACAATGGACCTGACGGTCGACCCCTGCGGGCGTGGGCGGCCCGGTACACACCCAGGGCGGGGTGGAGGAGCGGAGCGATGAGCGTCGGCGAGCGGCCGCTGGTGGGGATCACCCTTGGCGACCCAGCCGGGATCGGGCCGGAGATCGTTCTCAAGGCGCTGACCGAACCGGACGTCTACACCGCGGCCCGGCCGCTCGTGCTGGGCGACCGCCTGGCGCTCGAGCGGGCGGGTGAGGCGTTGGGCCGCGTGCCCGAGATCCGAACGGTGGAGCGGCCGGCCGACGGGGCGTACGAGGTCGGGACGATCGACCTGCTGGACGTCGGCAGCCCGGACCTTGACGACCTGCGCTGGGGCGTCGTCCAGGCACCGGCCGGCCGGGCGGCGTTTCGGTACGTCGAGACGGGCACGCGGCTGGCGATGGCCGGCGAGATCGAGGCGATCGCGACCGCGCCGCTGAACAAGGAGGCGATGCAGCTAGGAGGGGTTCCGTACCTGGACCACACGACGGCGCTGGCGAAGCTGACCAACAGCGCCGACGTGCTGACGATGTTCGTCGTCGGGCGGCTGCGAATCTTCTTCATGGCCCGGCACATGTCGATGCGCCAGGCGTGCGACGAGGTGACCGCCGACAACGTGCACCGCACGCTGGTCAAGGCGCAGCGGGCGCTCGAGCGCTTCGGGGAGCCTCACGCCAGGATCGGCGTGGCCGCGCTGAACCCGCACGGCGGGGAGAACGGGATGTTTGGCCGCGAGGAGATCGACGAGATCGCCCCGGGCGTGGAGCGGGCGCGCGCTGACGGGGTCGAGGCGTTCGGCCCGATCCCGGGGGATGCCGTGTTCCACCAGTGCATCCAGGGCCGTTGGGACGCCGTGCTGTCGCTGCACCACGACCAGGGGCACATCGCGGCCAAGACGCTGGAATTCGAGCGGACGATCGCGATCACCACCGGCCTGCCGTTCATCCGCGCGTCGGTCGATCACGGCACGGCCTTCGACATCGCCGGCACCGGCGTCGCGGGCGCGATCGGGATGGCCGAGTCGATCCGGCTGGCCGCGAAGTACGCCACACTGGTCCGAGCCCCGGCCCCGACGGCGCGCTGAGCGGGCGAGCGGGCCTGAGGCGTGGACGCCTTCTCGGGGCCGACCGGTCACGCGCACTTGAGAGCATCGCGGCAATTGACTGCCCGATGCTCTGGTATACTTAGCTCCCGTGCCCCAGCCCCTGCCCATGCGGGCGCCAGGCTCGGCGGCACCGCTGGCCCCGTAGCTCAGGTGGATAGAGCAAGGGTTTCCTAAACCCTGTGTCGGGTGTTCGAGTCACCCCGGGGTCGCCAGGCTGACCAGATAGGCGACGCACTGTCAAGCGTCGGCTCGGTGGGGCGTCTTGGCAGATTGACGACCAAGTTGACGACCAAACTCTGGTCTGGGAGCCCGGGAACCTGACGATGCTACCGATGTCGGGTCGGCCTCGGGCCGGAACGGCGGCACCCGCGAGAAGGTCGGCTCGACGATCAGCTCGAGGTCGGCCTCCCGGTCGAGCTCCTGGCCTTGCTCGCCGGGGACCTCGAGGTGCGCCGGGCCGGGGACGCCGGTCGTCGCGGCTCGGAACGCCTGCCGCAGCAGGTCCGGGAACCGCTCGACGGCGTCGACCCTGGCGCTGTGCTTGGTCACCGGCCCGAACATCGCGAAGTCGTTCAGCTCCTGGTAGGCGTGCCGATAGCGACTCCGGACGGTCGGGCCGCCGGTGATCGCGACCACCGGCGAGCCGGCCAGCCACGCGTCCTTCAGGCCGGCCGCCAGAATGGGCGCCCCGATCGTCTGGGCCAGGCAGACGCCTGGCCGCCGGCGGGCCCGGGCATACGCGTCGGCCATGTAGGCGGCCGCCTTCTCGCCGTGCGTCATCACCCGCGTGATGCCCAGCGACCCCATCGCGGCGAGGGCGGGCGTCAGGATTGTCGGGACGAAGAAGACATGGCTGACGCCGTAGCCGTGGATGGCCTCGGCGAGGAAGCGGGCGCCGGTCATCTGGGTCATCGGCTGCACTCCCGACGATGACGGCAGGGCCATGAACGCCCATACGGGATGACCGCACGCCTGCCACCCCGCTCCCGGGCGGAGGCGGGGTGGGCCCACCAGTCAAACGACGCGGGTGGACGAGCGCCCCGGGCCATCCGCCGGCATAATATCCTGGGCCTGGCGGGCGGGCAAGCGCCAGCCTCGCGACGGGACCGTCGCGAGGCTGGCTGGGACGCTCGAGCACCACCCGGCCAGGCCCCTCCAATGCTGAATGCCACGGTGGGGACTTCACCTCTTGCGGTGACAGTCGCGACCCGGGCCGACTCGAAGCGGGCGCGGTTCGGATAGGCGCGCATCGACGCTCCGCCGTCGACATACAGGGTCTGGCCGGGTCATCCACTGCGAATCGTCCGACGCCAGGAAGAGCGCGACCCCGGCCACGTCAGCGGGAGGCCGTACCGCCCGAGCGCCGTCTGCTCGACGAACGCCTCGACCAGGCCGGGCCTCGTGAAGATGACCTCGCTCGTCCTCGGCGTCTCGATCAGGCCGGGCCCGATGGCGTTGACGCGGATGCCGCGCGAGCCGAGCTCCATGGCAGCCACCTGGGTCAGTATCGTGATGCCCGCCTTGGCGCTGCAGTAGGCGGCCATGCCCTCGGCGGGCTGCCGGGCGTTCAGCGACGCGATGTTGATGATGCTGCCGCCCGCGGTCATCGCCGCCGCCTGGTGCTTGATGCCGAGGAAGACGGAGGTCAGACAGATCTCGACGACGTCGCGCCACGCCTCGAGGTCCTGCTCCATGATGAGCCCGGAGCGGTTGTAGCCGGCGCAGTCCACGGCCACGTCCAACCGCCCACCGCCGAGCGCGCGCGCCTCCGCGACCATCCGTCGCTGCGCGCCCTCGTCCTTGACGTCGACCGCCGCGGCCCTGGCCCGGGGGCCGAGCGACCGCGCCGCCGCGTCCGCCCGCTCGCCGTCGATGTCGGCGATCAACACCCGGGCGCCTTCGGCCACGAAGCGGGTCGCGATGCCCAGCCCGATCCCCGAAGCGCCGGCGGTCACCAGCGCGGCCCGGTCCTCCAGCACGCCCCGTCCGGTCGTCCTCTCCACCTATCTCTCCTCCCAATCGACGAAACCCGCCAGCTCGCCAGGTCGCGCGGGAGCGCCGGATCGTCCAGACGCGCTCGCCCGCGATCGGCCGGCCAGACCCGTGGGACCACATCCGAGCAGGAGCATCCTGCCTCCCGCTGTGCAGCCACTAGTCCGCGCTGCCCGACCCGCGATCTGGCGCCCAGCGAGATCGCTCATGGCGAGCTTGCCGCGGCTTCGACGAGCGCCGGTAGGACGGGAACGCTCTCGTAGTACGGGATGACCACCTCGACGTCCGGCCCCGGCTGGCGCACCATCTCGCGCATGACGGGGTGGACCACGTCGCCGGAGATCTCCAGGTTCAGGACGACAGGTCGACGCGCGTCGAGCGCGCGCCGGACGGCGGGCTGGATCGCTTCGAAGTCACGGACCCGCTCGCCGTCGGCGCCGAAGGCCATCGCGACGCGGTCATAGTCGGTGTCGCGCAACCGACTGATCACGCCGGAGCCCCGCCCGAACATCGCCTCCTGGCCGTGGAGCGACATCCCCCAGGAGACGTTGTTGTAGACAATGCTGACGATCGGCAGGTTGTGGCGGACCATCGTGTCCAGCTCCTGCAGGTGGAACCCGAAGGCGCCATCGCCCGCGATCTGGACGACCCGACGGTCGGGATGGGCCACCTGCGCGCCGATGGCGAAGCCGAAGCTATGCCCCAGCGTGCCGAGATAGCCGCTCCTCATGACTCCGCCCGGCACGGTCGAGCGAGCGATCATGCCCAGCCACGCACCCATCTCGCCGCCGTCGAGCGCGTAGATGGTATCCGGCCCCAGCGCATCGACCAGCGCCTTGGTCGCGTGGAACGGGTGCAACCGCCCATCTTCCGCGATCACCGATTCGGACGCCAAGAGCTGCTCGGTCGGGCTCGGCGTGGCCCGGACCCGCTCGGCCCAGCCACGCCAGTCCGGCCAGGCGCCGGCGTCGTCGAGCATCGCCTGCAGCGTCTCGCGGCAGCCGGCCGCGATCGCCACCTCGACCGGCCGGATCCGGCCGATCTCGGCCGGATCGACGTCGACCTGGATCAGCTTCGCATCCACCGGGAGCAGTCCGAAGCCCCGGCCGCCGGCGAACATCCCCTGGCGGGCGCCGAGCAGCACGACCACGTCGGGCGGGGTGCCCGCCGCCCCGAGCGCGCCCAGGGCGGCGGTGCCGCCGCAATTGGAGGGATGCTCCGCCGGCAGCATGCCGTACGCCTTGCCGGTCGTGAAGACCGGGATTCGCGTCGCGTCGGCGAAGCGCCGGACGACGTCGTAACAGGGCGGGAAGAGGGCGCCGCCGCCGAGCAGCAGGACGGGCCGTTGCGCCCGACCGAGGACGTCGAGCGCGCGCCGCAGGGCGGCCGGCGCGGGCGCAGGGCGTTCGACCTGGAAGCCGGTCGGCCTGGTCGCCCGGCGTTCGTCGATCGGCGTGAAGAAGACGTCGATCGGGACCTCGAGCAGCACGGGTCCCGGCCGGCCGCCGTAGGCCGTGCGCATCGCCAGGCTCACCAGGTCCGGGACGCGCTCGGGATTGGTGACGCGGTGGGCCCACTTGGTCACCGGGGCGGCTGCCGCCACCTGGTCGAAGCCGCCCTGCAGCACGTTGAGCTCGGTCTCGCGGAGCGGCGGGCTGCTGGTGATGAACAGGACCGGCACGGCGTTGACGAAGGCCTGGGCGATCGCCGTGTAGCTATTTGTGAAGCCCGGCCCGGCGGTGATCGCGCAGACGCCGATCCGCCCGGTGGTACGCGCGTACGCCTCGGCGGCGTGACCGGCCGTGGCCTCGTGCCGGGTGTCGATCAGGCGGAGGCCGTTTCGGGAGCAACCTTGTAGGAAGGAGTCGAGATGGCCGCCGTGCAGGGCGAACACGTCCCGCACACCCGCCGCGACCAGTGTTCGCGCCAGCAGCTCGCCAGCATCCACCTTCTCCATCGTCTTCTCCTTGTTCCGAAGGTCTTACGTCCCCAGCGTCTGCTTAGTCCCTCGTCGCGAGGCCGGCACAGCTGCCGAGCGGCCGCGAAGCGTTCCAACCGGGGCAGCCGCGGCCGATCGCGAGTCCGTCATGCGCTCTGCGAGAACTCGATCAAGACCTTGCAGTCTTGCCGGTCGTTCAGCCCCAGCAGCGCACCGGGCAGCTCGTCCAGCGAGACCGTGCGGGTGATGAGTGGCGCCGGGTCGATGCTGCCATCGGCGATGGCGGCGAGCGCCTCGGCGATCTCGGCCGCGGTGTAGCCGAGGACGAACTGGAGCGTCAGGTGCTTGAGGATGCCCACCCGGGGCCGCCCGCGGTCCTCGGTCGAGCACACCCCAACCACGACCACCCGGCCCTCCGTCGCCACCGCGTCCATCGCCTGCTGCAGCGTGCCCGCGGCGCCGACGCAGTCGAACACGACCGGCGATGGACCGGCGGCCGCCGCCACGCGTGCCGCGACGTCGTCAACAGCCGGGTCGAGCACCAGGTCGGCACCAAGCCCGGCAGCGATTTGGCGGCGCGGGAGGGAGAAGTCGCTCACCGTGACATGGCGCACGCCGTCTCGCTTCAGCCAGAGGAGCGTCATCAGGCCGATCGGGCCGGCGCCCATCACCAGCGCGTGCTCGTCGGGCTGGAGCTTCGCCGCGCGCACGGCGTGCAGGCCAACGGCACACGGCTCGGTGGTCGCCGCGACCCGGTCGGGCACATGATCAGGGACGGCGACCAGCAGCGGCGCGCTCAGGAGGACGTATTCGCCGAAGCCACCGGGGAACTGAGGATGGTAGCCGATCGTCTGGGACCGGCCGGCGAGGAAGTAGTTGATGGGCGGAGGTCCGTCCGGCCCGACGCGCCGAGGGTACGCCGACGCTGTCTCCGGCGTCGGCATGTTCGGACTGCTCACGACGCGGGTGCCCGGCACCCAGGCCTCGGCGCCCGGGCCGGCCGCGACGATCTCGGCCACGAGCTCGTGCCCCATCACGATGTTGTCCGGGCGAGGGATGTACTCGTCCGGATAGTCAACCCGATGCAGATCGCTGCCGCAGATGCCGCACGATCGCACCTTCGCCAGGACCTGCATCGGCCCCGGGACCGGTCGTGCAATCTCCTCGACGCCGAGCTGCCCGTGCCGGAGCACCATCGCCCGCATCCCCGTCGCCCTCCGCCGAGACAACGCCCGCCCCGCGACCATCCAGCCGATCGCCTTGTCTGAATCAGGTGTTCCCTGCCTGCAGGGTTGGGTATCGACACGCTCCTGGGCCAGGCCATTACGATGCTGGCGCGGCGGACCTCCAGTGTATCACGCGTCTGTCGCATACCAGTCTGCCGCATCCCACGGTCTAGAATGGATGGGGTGGGGCACTGGCCCCCAGGCCACGGGACGGAGCGAGCCCGATGTTCGAAGGCTTCGCGCAGTCAGACGTCGCCACCGGCGAGGCGGTGATCCGGGTCCGGCACGGCGGCAACGGCCTGCCGCTGCTGCTCCTGCACGGCCACCCCCAGACCCACGCCATGTGGCACATCGTCGCCCCGCGCCTCGCGCGCGACTTCACCGTGGTCGTCCCCGACCTGCGCGGCTACGGCGACAGCTCGAAGCCGCCGACGACGCCGGACCACGCGCCCTACTCCAAGCGGGCGATGGCGCGCGACCAGCTCGCGGTGATGGAGCAGCTCGGCTTCGAGCGCTTCTCCGTGGCCGGCCACGACCGCGGCGGACGTGTCGCCTACCGCCTGGCGCTCGACCACCCGGAGCGGGTGCTGAAGCTGGCGGTGCTGGACATCATCCCGACCGGCGAGGCTTTCCGGCGGGCCGACATGGCCTTCGGTCTCGGCTACTGGCACTGGTTCTTCCTGGCCCAGCCCTACGACCTGCCGGAGCGCCTGATCGCCGCCGATCCGGACGCCTTTTACTTGCGCTGGGGTTCCGACTTCTTCGCCCCCGAAGCCCTGGCCGAATACCGCCGCTGCTTCCGCGACTCGGTGACGACGCATGCCATGTGCGAAGACTACCGGGCCGCCGCCACGATCGACGTCGCGCTCGATGAGGCAGACCGCGGCAAGCACCGCATCGCCTGCCCGGTCCTGGCCCTATGGGGCCGCCGTGGCCGACTCGAAGCCTGGTACGACGTCCTGGCCGTCTGGCGCGACTGGGCCGACGACGTCCGCGGCCGGGCGCTCGACTGCGGCCATTACCTGGCCGAGGAGGCGCCGGACGAGACCTCCGCCGAGCTGCGCGCCTTCTTCGCCGCCTGATCCCTGGGGATCTCATGGCCGGCTGGCAACGGCGGGCGACCGCCTCAGATCGGCCGGCGTGACGCGCCACGTGGCTCCGACCATATCCTTCATCCCGATCGTGGCCGTGCGACGTCCGCCCGGCTCACCGGCGTGTGCTCGTCCTGGCGAGCTGCGCGAGCACGTGCTCGGCGACGACCTCGGGCGCCCGGTCGCTGCCGATGCGGCAAGGCTCCGTGGAGGCCGCGCTCGTTGTCAGGACGCCCACGCGCCGGACCGCGGAATCAGCGCTCGCCCGGATCCAGCGTCGTGCGCCACGAGTACCGTGGTCGATAGCCCAAGATTTGTCGCGCCTTGTCGATCGACAGCAGCGTCTCGAACTCCCCGAGCTCCGAGCGGACCGGGACGCCGGGAAAGGTCCGGGCCATCAGCTCGCCGCTCGGCTGCCGCATGACCGTATCCGCGGCGGCGATGATGAACTGATCGGCCCCGGTGACGTCCGCCTCGAGGGCGAGGCGGCAGGCCTGGGCCACGTCACGGCTGTCGACCCAGCTCCACAGATTCCATTTGCGCAGGTCGGGGTCCGCCCAGAAGGAAGGGATCGCCGCATAGTCGGGTTCCTCGAAGATGTTGGAGATCCTCAGCCCGATGAAGCTGGTGCCGGGGTTCCAGCGATGCATTTCGCGCGCGATCTGCTCGCACAGGACCTTGGCGAGCGCGTAACCGGTCTCGGGTGCCAGTGGGTGCTCCTCGGTGATCGGCGCGAACACCGGCGGCGTGCGCGTCAACGGCAGCCCGAACGCAGTCTCACTCGATGCCCAGACGACCCGCTCGAGGCCGAACAGCGTCGCCGCGCTGAACACGTTGTAGGTCGTCATCAGGTTGTTCTGAAAGGTGACCGCGTCTGGTGCGAGTCCCGGAGCCGGGATCCCGGCCAGGTGGACGATGGCCTCCGCGTCGCCGAGCGGCGAGCGCCGTCGATCGACGGTGCCGGCCGCGCGCCGGAGCGCGTCGACCGCCTGACCCAGGTCATTGAGATCAGCCTTGAAGAAGTGACTGAGCGGTTCCCGCGGCGGCACCAGATCGACGTTCATGACGGTATACCCGTGCTCGATCAGCTCCCGGACGACCGCGCGTCCGGCCTTGCCACTGCCGCCGGTGACGACGATGCTTTTCATCGCGCTGGAGCCATCCTCCTGGTCGGCGCCGAAAGGGGCCGTCCCTCCGTTACGTTCTGCTCAGGCCGGGCGGGGCCTCGCCGTACCGGATCAGCCGAATCCGACGGACCAGGTCATGCCCTACCGGTTGATCGGCTGGTTGCCGGGCACGACCACGAGGAACGTGCAGCCATCGGGCGTCGACGGCTGATGCTCGGTGCCCGGCCCGTAGTGGATGTAGGTGCCGGGACCGGACGGGCCGTTCTGGTCGACGAAGGTGCCGTTCAGGATGTAGACGTACTCGCCGTTCGGGTGCCGATCGACGTCCGGACGCTGGAAGCCCGCCTCCCACCGGACCAGCAGCGTCCGCTGGCCGGTCGCCGGGTCCTTGAACAGCGTCTTGCGCCGGGCGCCCGGTGCGACCTCCTCCCACTCGAGGGCGTCGGTATCCACGTAGGAGATCAGATCGTGCGTGCGGATCGCGGACATGGCTGCCTCCCGGGTTGCGAACTCCGAGCCGCTCCTCGATTTCTAGTGTAGCCGACTCCGCCGCAATCGACCGCCGCCCTCCGCACTGCCAGGAGATGACCGCATGGCCACCGAGGTCCCCAGGCCCACCGCCGAGTTGGAGGAGATCGCGCGGCTCCAGCAGGAGGTCGCAACTCTTCGGCACGAACGAGACGAAGCACGGGGCCGGGAACGAGCGGCCCTGGAGCAGCAGACCGCGACGGCCGAGATCTTCCGCGTTATCGCCGAGTCTCCGACCGACCTCCAGCGCGTGCTGGAGGCGATCATCGAGACGGCCGCCCGCCTCTGCAACGCCCCCGGCGCCGCGCTCCACGTCGTCCGCGAGTGCGACGGCTGCCTCGTGCCCCGGTTCAACTACGGCACAGTCCGGGACAGGTTAGAGGGGCTGACGCCGGAACAGATCGAGCGCCGCCTGGCGCGGGTGCCGACGCGCGACTTCTCGTCGGGGCGCGCCTTCCTCGACCGCCGCACCGTTCGCGTCGACGACCTGGCCGAGGCGATCGAGACTGACTATCCGGAATTTCGCGAGCGGCAGCGGGCCGTCGGCAATCGCTCGGTCGTCGACGTGCCGCTGCTGCGGGGCGACGAAGCGATTGGCGTGCTGAGCGTCATGCGCTTCGAGGTCCGCCAGTTCACCGACCGCGAGGTCGAGTTGCTGGAGACGTTCGCCGACTAGGCCGTGATCGCGATCGAGAACACGCGGCTCTTCCGCGAGCTGCACGACCGCGTCGAGGAGCTGCAGGCGCTCAGCGCGGTGAGCCGGGCGGTCAGCTCCAGCCTGGACCTGGACCGGGTCCTGGGGACCGTCGTGCGCCATGCCGACGAGCTGGCCGCGACCGATGGCGGCGTGATCTTCGAGTATGACGAAGCCAGCGCCGAGTTCCGCCTGCTCGATCCCCAGCTGGAGGAGATCCTCCAGCCATCGCCGTACCGTCATTGCTCCAAGCGGCCACGACCACAAGCCGGGCAGCCGTCGTGTAGCCGCGGTGACACTCGTCGGCGATCACCACGTCGAAGGCGTGGATCGGGATCTTCCAGAGCTCGTCGTCGTCGTCGTCCAGTGGCTCGTCGCCAAGCTCGGCAGCGGCCTGGCGGCCAAAGAGCTTGCGGGCCAGCCCCTGGATCGTCGACACGTAGACGAAGGCGTGCCCTGGTCGTGGCTGCTCGAGATACGGGCGCGGCAGGCGGACCGCGCTGAAGCCGTCGTCGGAATCGCCAGCCTGGAGCTGCTGCGAGTAGACCTCGTAGATCTTGTCGAACTTCAAGCCCGGCTCGGGCTCGAACGAGGCGAACGCCTGGACCGCCTGGGCCGCGAGCGCCCGTCGGTCCACCAGGAACAGCACCCGCCGCGCCACGCCCGACTTCATCAGGCGGTAGACCTGGTTGACCGTCGTGAATGTCTTGCCGGTACCGGTCGCCATCGCCACCAGCATCGTCCGTTTGCGTTCGCCGATCGCCCGCTCCACCGCCGCGTTCGCCTCGCGCTGGTAGGCGCGGAGTCGAGGATGGTCGTTCGGCAACGCGGCCAAGGCGTCGCCCTCGCCCGTCGCGTTCCGGCCGAGTAGCTCGGTCAGCGCGGCCGGCGAGTGGAAGTCGGCAACCACGCGCGCCCGCTTGAGGGCCTCGCGGGCGTCTCGGAACCAGCTGATCTCGCCATTGGTCGAGTAGAGGAACGGGGCGCGCACGCCGTCAAAGTCGAAAGGGCTCCCGGCCACGCCGCGAGCGTACCGCTCGGCCTGGGTCAGGACGTTCTGTGGCCCGAGGGAGAGCTTCTTCGCCTCGATGATCCCGAGGATCCGACCGTCGACGACCAGCGCATAATCGGCAGGACCGTGGTCAGTCGGATACTCCTCGACGGCGTGTGCCGCGTAGGCGGTCAGCGGCCGTGCTGGATCGTGGCGGACAAGCTGCCAGCCGGCGGCCCGAAGGCGCGGATCGATCCGCGCCTTGCGGGTCCGCCGCTCGGATTCGGCCGCCTGCCCAACCGCCGTGCTCAGCGACACAGCCACTCCCGATGGTGCGTGCCGAGAGTGTAACGAAACGCGGCCAATCGCTCCGTGGCCCACTCGCGTCAGTTGTAGGAGTCGTCGGGAAGCGGGTTAGCCTTCCCGCGCGGCGCCCGCGGCTCAGTAGCCGACCGCGCCCCCGTCCGATCGCTTGTCGCTGCCCGCGACGTAGCCGCCGTCCGGCAGCCGCCAGATGATCTGCCCGCGGCCGTAGCCCGCCTCGGTCGGCCGAACCTCCACCTCGTGGCCGCGCCCGCGCAGCCCGTCGATCAGCTCACGATCGACCTCCGGCTCGACGTACACCGCCCGTCCCCCGATCCAGCGCCAGCGCGGGGCGTCGAGCGCCGCTTGCGGGTTCATCCCGTACTCCAGGCTGCTGACCATCACCTGCATGTGCCCCTGCGCCTGCATCGCCCCGCCCATTACCCCGAACGGGCCGACCGCCTGCCCCTCGCGGGTCAGGAACCCCGGGATGATCGTGTGGAACGGCCGCTTGCGCGGCGCCAGCCGATTCGGGTGCCCCTCCTCGACGGTGAATCCGTACCCCCGGTTGTGCAGCGCGATGCCGGTCCCCGGCACCACCACCCCCGAGCCAAAGCCCATGTAGTTCGACTGGATGTAGCTCACCATCATCCCGTCGCGGTCGACCGCGCACAGGTACACCGTCCCGCCGCCCTTCGGTCGCCCGGGCGTCGGCTCGAGCGCCCGGTCGACGATCAGCGCCCGCCGCTCGGCCGCGTAGGCCGGGTCGAGCAGCCCGCGCACCGGCACGTCTTCGTGCTCCGGGTCGGCCACGAATCGGTACGCGTCGGTCAGGCTCAGCTTCAGCGCCTCGATCTGCAGGTGGTACGAATCGACCGACTCGCGCGGGCTCTGCGCCAGGTCCACCCCCTCCAGGATGCCCAGCCCGATCAGCGCGGCGATACCCTGGCCGTTCGGCGGGATCTCCCATACCTCGTGGCCCCGGTAGCACGCCTTGATCGGCTCGACCCACGCGCTCCGATGCGCCCCGAGATCCTCACCCGTCAGCTGC
This sequence comes from Chloroflexota bacterium, assembly GCA_030447245.1. GTDB lineage: Bacteria > Chloroflexota > UBA6077 > UBA6077 > JACCZL01 > JAUJPG01. The sequence continues at coordinate 13,568 of JAUJPG010000028.1, forward strand.
CCGCCGGTCTCGCGCGCGAGGGCGGCGATCGCCGCCGCGATCCGTCCCTCGTAGAACGCTTCGGACTTGCTGTCGGCGATCAGCCGCAGCGTCTCGCCGTGCCCGGCGCTCCGCCAGCGCTCGCCGGCCCGCGGCGCCCGACCACCGGGCGCGAACGTCTCAGGCCACGCGCGGTGCTCCGGCCCGTCGAGCGCGGCGAACGTCTTCGACGCCGCCACCTCCCAGTAGTGCGCGATGGTCGGCGAGACCGGGTAGCCCCGCTCGGCGTACTCGATCGCCGGCTCGAACAGCCGCTCGAACGGCAGCCGCCCAAACCGCGCGTGCAGGTCCGCCCACGCCCGCGGCGCGCCCGGCACCGTCACCGGCCACCACCCGCGCTGCGGGATCCTCTCGTGGCCCGCCGCCCGCAGCGACTCGACTGTTGCGCTCGCCGCGGCGCGCCCCGAGCCGTTCAGCCCGTGCAGTCGTCCGCCGTCCCAGACCAGCGCGAACACGTCGCTGCCAATCCCGTTCGAGGTCGGCTCCACAACCGTCAGCGCGATCGCCGTCGCCAGCGCCGCGTCGACCGCGCTGCCCCCGTCCAGCAACATCCGCAGCCCCGCCTGGGCCGCAAGCGGCTGGCTCGTCGCCACTACCCCGTTCGGCGCCAGCATCGGCATCCGCTGCGAGGGGTACGGGTAGCCATCCACGCCGATCTGCATGGTCCTGCTCCTGGCCTGTCTGCCAACACTGTAGGCCACCGCCCGCGCGACGCTCAACCGCGCCCTCTCTATAATGGCTGCAGCGGCGCCGCGACGGTGCGCGCCACACGGAGTGACCGATGCACCCGCTGCTCTCCGAGGACCAGGAGCTCTTTCGCCGAACCGTCCGCGAGTTCGCCGACAACGAGATCGCGCCCGTCGCGGCCGAGCATGACGAGGCCGAACAGTACCCGGCCGATAACGTCCGCAAGATGGGCGAGCTTGGTCTGATGGGCCTGACCGTGCCCCACGAGTACGGTGGGGCCGGCGTCGGCTCGATGGAGTACGCGCTGGCCATGGAGGAGGTCTCCCGCGCCTGCGCCGCTCACTCCGTCATCCTGACCGTCAACGTCTCGCTGGTCTGCGAGCCGATCTACAAGTACGGCACCGAGGAGCAGCGCCGCCGCTTCTTGCCCAGGTTGACCACCGCCGAGATGATCGGCTCCTACTGCCTGAGTGAGCCGTCTTCCGGCAGCGACGCCCGCCACATGGAGACCAGGGCCGAGCGTGATGGCGACGAGTACATCCTGAACGGCGCCAAGAACTGGATCACCAATGGGGGCGTCTCCGGCGTCTACCTGGTCTACGCTGCCACCGACCCCCAGGGCGGCCGCATCTCCGCCTTCCTGGTCGAAGCCGACCGGCCTGGCCTCCGTCCGGGCGCCAAGGAAAAGAAGCTCGGCATCCGCGCCTCGTCGACCACCCAGGTCTTTCTCGAGGACTGCCGCGTGCCGGTCGCCAACCGTCTGGGCGAGGAAGGCGACGGCTTCAAGATCGCCATGCAGACGCTTGACGGCGGACGGATCGGCGTCGCCGCTCAGGCGCTCGGGATCGCCCAGGCCGCCTACGAGGCGTCGGTCGCGTACGCCAGGGAGCGCCAGGCCTTCGGCCACGCGATCGCGGATTTCCAGGGTATTCAGTGGATGCTGGCCGACATGGCGACTCGCATCGAGTGCGCGCGGCTCCTGGTCTACACCGCCGCTCAGCTCAAGGACCGCGGCGAGCCGTTCTCCAAACAGTCCTCGATGGCCAAGCTGTACGCCTCCGAGACGGCCATGTGGGTCACCACCAAAGCCGTCCAGGTCCACGGCGGCTACGGCTACAGCCGCGAGTACGCCGTCCAACGCTATTTCCGCGACGCCAAGATCACCGAGATCTACGAGGGCACCTCCGAGATCCAGCGCATGGTGATCGCCCGTCACATCCTCCGCGAAGGCACCGAGTACGCCTCCGGCTCGCGCGCCGCCGGCGCCCCAGCCTGACGCCACCTGCCGCTCGGGGCTACGCTAAGATAGGGCCGGCGACAGGCAGCACGGTCATCCAGACAGGGAGTGGAGCATGGCCCAGGCTCGCAACGGCGCGGCGAACAAGCGCCCGGCAAAGAACGGCGCGGCGGACGACGGCCTGACCGGCAACGGCGCCGCTCGTCACAAGTCCGACGCCGAGCGGGCGGCGCTCCGCCGAGCCGCCTGGAACCGCGCGTCCGACGCGGTGCCCGAGCGGCCAATCGCCTTCATGACCACCTCGTCCGAGCCGATCGCCCGCCTGTACGACCCGACCGACCTGGCCGACTGGGACTACGAGCGCGACCTCTCGCTCCCCGGCGAGTACCCCTTCACCCGCGGCATCCACCCGACCGGCTACCGCGGCAAGCTCTGGACGATGCGGATGTTCGCCGGCTTCGGCTCGGCCGAAGAGACGAATGCGCGCTTCAAGTACCTCCTCGAACATGGCCAGACCGGCCTCTCGGTCGCCTTCGACATGCCCACCCTGTACGGCTACGACACGGACGACCCGAGCGGAATGGGCGAGTACGGCACCTGCGGCGTGGCGGTCTCGTCGCTCGCCGACCTGGAGCTCCTGTTCGACGGCATCCCGATCGACCAGGTGTCCACGTCGATGACCATCACCAGTCCGGCCGCGGTCGTCTGGGCGATGTACCTGGTCATCGCCGAAAAGCGCGGGATCCCGCTCGACCAGCTCCAGGGGACCATTCAGAACGACGTCCTCAAGGAGTACATCGCCCAGAACGAGTACATCTTCCCACCGGTCCCCTCGATGCGGCTGGTGGTCGACACGGTCGAGTACGGCACCCGCTACGTGCCCAAATGGAACACCATCTCCATCTCCGGCTACCACATCCGCGAGGCCGGCGCGACCGCCCTCCAGGAGCTGGCCTTCACCCTGGCTGACGGCGTCGAGTACGTCGGCTGGTGCACCGAGCGAGGCCTGGACGTCGATAGCTTCGCGCCGCGCCTGTCGTTCTTCTTCGACTTCCACAACGACTTCTTCGAAGAGATCGCCAAGGCCCGCGCGGCCCGCCGAATCTGGGCCCGCCTGATGCGCGAGCGCTTCGGCGCCAGAGACCCGCGCTCCTGGTGGCTGCGCTTCCACTCGCAGACGGCCGGCGTCTCCCTGTTCGCCGAGCAGCCGGAGCTGAACGTCGTCCGCACCACGATCCAGGCGCTGGCCGCGGTCCTGGGCGGGACCCAGTCCTTGCACACCAACTCGCTCGACGAGGCGATCTCCCTGCCGTCCGACTACGCCGCCCGGATCGCCCTCCGCACCCAGCAGATCATCGCCCACGAGAGCGGCGTCACCAACACCGTAGACCCGCTCGGCGGCTCCTACTTCGTCGAGGCGCTCACCGACCGCATGGAGCGTGGCGTCGACGACTATTTCGAGAGGATCGAGGCGCTCGGCGGGGTCATCCCGGCCATCGAGTCTGGCTTCTTTCAGCGCGAGATCGCAGATTCCGCCTACCGCTACCAACGCGAGACCGATGCCCATGAGCGGACGATCGTCGGCGTCAACGACTATCTCGTCGACGAGCCGCCCCAGATCCCCATCCACAAGATCACCCCCGAGGGGGAGCAGCGCCACCTGGAGCGTCTGGCGCGGATCCGCCGTGAGCGCGACAACGTCGCCGTCGGCGAGCGCCTCGACGCCCTCCGCGCCGCGGCCCGCACCGACGAGAACCTGATGCCGTACCTGATGGAAGCGGTGCGCGCCTACGCCACCCTCGGCGAGATCTGCAACCTGCTGCGCACCGTCTGGGGCGAGCACAAAGAGCTGGTGACGGTCTGATGCCGGCGGCGGCGTGATCCGCAAGCTGCACCACGTCGCCGTCGCCGTCGAAAGCGTCGACGCCGCGCTCCCCTTCTACCGCGACGTCCTGGGCCTCGACGAGATCGAGACGCTGCTCCTGCCAGACCGCGGCCTGAAGGTCGCCCTGATCAAGACCGGCAACTCCGAGATCGAGCTGCTCGAGCCGACCGCCGACAACACCGTCCGCAAGTTTCTCGACCGTCGCGGCTCCGGCCTGCACCACATCTGCTTCCAGGTCGACGACCTCGCGGCGGCAATGCCGGAGCTGCGGGCCCGCGGCGCCCAGTTCATCGACCCGGTCCCCCGCCCCGGCGCGGTCGGGCTGGTCACCTTCCTACCCCCCTCCCTCGCGGAAGGCGTCCTGGTCGAGCTCGTCCAGGTTCCCCCCGTAGACTGACCCGCTGCGCAGCCGGCGCACGCGAAGCTCCGCGACAGCTCACCATCCTCCCCCTACAGCCGAGCTCCGCCCCCCGAGGACACTGGGCTGGGCTGAGGATGCGGATGCCGCGAGTGCCAACCCCGCTATAACATCGACGGAACGCACCACGTACCCGCATCGCGCACGGGAGCCGACATGCGCATCTTGATCGCCAAGCCCGGGCTGGACGGGCACGACCGCGGGGCCAAGGTGATTGCCCGCGCGCTGCGCGACGCCGGCTTTGAGGTCATCTACACCGGCATCCGTCAGACGCCCCAGATGATCGCCGAGGCCGCGCTCCAGGAAGACGTCGACGCGATCGGCCTGTCGATCCTGAGCGGCGCTCACCAGACCCTGTTTCCGAAGATCATGGCCGAGCTGGAGGCCCGCGGCATCGACGACGTCATCGTTTGGGCCGGCGGCATCATCCCCGAAGAGGACGTCGCCCCGCTCAAGGCACTCGGTATTAGCGCCGTCTTCGGCCCGGGCAGTCCTACCACCGAGACCATCAACTTCCTGCGCGCTATCGAATCCGAGCGCGCCACAACGGCGCGCTAGCTCACCGCGCGCGCCGGAGCCATCAGCGGCTGGTTGCCGCGGGCAATGAGTTCCCACGCAGGGCGGCCCGGTACTACGTGGTCTACTCTGCGGACCGCGTACGCCCCTTCGGGGTACCAGGCACCCGGCCTCGAGATCTTGCAGGCAGGGCGCCGTTGCCCGCCGTCAGGCTGAGGCGACGCGGCGGTAGACGTCCAGCAGGCCGTCCGCCGCCGCGGACCAGGTGAACGTACCCGCGCGTTCGAGGCCGCGACGTCTGAAGTCGGCGCGGACCTCCGGGTTCACCGCCAGCAGCTCGAGCGCGTCGGCAAGCCCTTCCGCGTCGGCGGGGTCCACCTGTAAGCCGGCATCGCCGACCACCTCGGGAAGCGAGCTGGCCCGTGAGGCGACAACCGGCGTAGCGCAGGCCATCGCCTCCAGGATCGGCAGGCCGAAGCCCTCGTAGTGCGACGGGAACGCGAACGTCTCGGCCGCGGAGTACAGCGTTGGGAGCTCTCCCTCCGGGACGAAGCCGGCGAAGATGATGTCGTCCCGGACCGACGACTGTTCGGCCCGCTCCATGATCCCCTCCCACAACCAGCCCTTGCGGCCGACCACGAGCAGCTTGTGCGGCAGGCTTCGGCGCGCCTTGAGGATGCCGAACGCCGCGATCAGTCCGGCCAGGTTCTTACGCGGCTCGAGCACGCCAACGAACAGGATGAACGGGGTCTCCTCGTCGAGCCCGATCTGCCGTCGCAGCGCCGCCAGCCGCCCCGGGTCCTCAACCGGCTTGAAGCTCGCGTCGACACCGCCCGGCACGACGGTCACCCGCTCTGGCGACACCCCGAGCAGGACGATCACGTCATTGCGGGTGTTCTCGGAGTCCGCGACGACGAAGTCGGCGCGGTGGACCGATCGTGGAACCGCCTTCTCCAAGTAGGCGCGCAGCCGGTCGTGGGCGTACTCAGGGTAGAGCAGGAATGCGAGATCGTGGACGGTCAGGATGCTCCGCGCGCGACGGACCGGTGGCAACACGAAATCCGGCGAGTGGAAAATGTCCAGCGGCCCGGTCAGCCAGTCGATCGGCAGTGGCAGGCGTCCGCGGTGCCACAAGATGTTCACCCAGCGCTCCGTCAGGCGCAACGGCAGGCGGCCGACGTTGCGGCCGGTCGGGAACCGTGGGGTCGCGCCCGGATTCGGCGCCGCGTGCAAGAGCAGATACCGGTTCTGCTGGTCCCGCTCCAGCAGCGCGCCGACGAGCGATCGGACGAAGCGCCCGATGCCGGCGTTCTGGTTGACCGCCGAGGTGTAGTCGATCCCGATCCGGAGCGGGCGTGCTTCCACCGCCTACTTCTTGCGGCTGACCACGTACAGAACCAGCCCGACCACGATCAGGCTCCAGTAGCTTATCGTCCGATCCAGGATCGCGACCGACGCGGCCATGTTCTCGTCGATCCCCGGCGCCAACCCGAAGCTCGCCGCCAGCAGCAGGATCCCGACGATCGCCGACTCGACGAACCCCAGCCCAGCCGGCGTGACCGGCAGCGTCGTCAGCAGCGCCGACGCGAGCGCGACAAACAGGATCACTGCCGGCGAGAGGTGAAACAGCCCGAGCGACAAACACACCAGGTACAACCGACTGCTCTCGATCGCCCACCCGAGCACCGAGTACCCGAGCACCAGCGGCATCGCTCGGAACGAGCCGAGCGTCCCCTGGACGAACAGCGCCCACTGCACCTGCAGGCGGGACGGCACCAGTCGGCCCACCTGCACGCTCCACCGCCGCATCGCGAACAGCCCGACCACCACAACCGCGGCCAGCACCAGGCCCACTTGCATGATGCTCAAGATCACCGCCGGCAACGCGCCGCCGAAGGCCAGCAGTACCGATCCGACCAACAGCACGAACAGCAGCAGCATGTCGATCATTCGCTCGGCCAGGATCGTGCCGAACGTCTTGGCGAATGAGACATCCGCGGCGCGCTTGAGCAGGTAGGCCCGATACGCATCGCCGAGCTTGGCCGGCACGATGCAATTGGCGAACCACGACAGCACGATGATCTCGGCGATCCCGAGTACCGACGGCAGGCGGATGCCGTCGTCGCGGTGGTAGCCGACGTTTTCAAGCAGCTTGCGCCAGCGCAGCCCACGGATCAGGAACGTTGCGTGGTAGAGCAGCAGCCCGCCCACGTAATACCACGGGTTTGTCCGAGCGAGTATGGCCAGGATCACGTCGACCTCGACGTCGATCCGGCTCAGCACGAAGGCCAGAATCGCGACCCCCAGCCCGAACGACAGCAGCGTCCGCACGTTGAGGAACTTGCGCGCCAGCGGGTCTGGCTCGACGACCTCGGGTAGGGGCGGGTCGACCACGGCCGCGACCGCGTCGACGACGAGCGGCTTATCAGTCACCGATGACATGCGCCGGAGCGACGCTTCCGATCAGCCCAAGCAAGATGCCCACCTGGATTCCCACGCCGTGTACGAGCAGGTTGTCGAAGAGGTTGTGGGTGCAAAAAACACCGTCAGGCTTCCGAGCAAGCCGACGCCCAGCGCCCGCTCGAAGGATCCGCTTGTCTTCGCCCCTCGCCCGTCTTCCTTCGTCAGGCTCCGCAGAAGCTCCTGAACGCGAGCCAGAGGACAAGCATCAGACCACCCAGACCCAACAGCCCGGCCTCAGCCGCCATATTCAGGTAGTAGTTGTGCGCATGCCCCAGTGCCTCGCGCCAGCCAGTGAGTGCGTAGCGGTCGTACGCGTCCGGATAGTTGCCGGGGCCAACGCCGCGTAGCGGGTGATCCAGAAACATCTCCCACCGGCCTGCCAGTGCGCCATCCGTTCCACGACGGCGAAGTTCTCCGCGGTTGGCTGGACCCCGCGGGCGTCGAAAATGCCGAAGTTGCTCGTGACCGACGTGACCCGGTTCGCTAGCGCCGTTGGCAGCGCGCCGAGTATCCCTAACACGCCGACTAACAGGACCGTCGCCACCGTCGGAGGGACCAGGCGGCGCGTACGCGGGCTCCAGGCCAACGCCATCACTACCAGGGCGATAAGCAAGCCCAGCCAGGCGCCGCGCGAGAGGCTCAGGACGATCCCCATGCCGGTGCACACGGTCCCCACCGCGGCGATCGCTCGGAGCGGTCCTGGATGGGGGATCGCGGTCATTGCGAGCGCCAGCGGGAAGATGGTCCCGAGATACCCGGCGAACGGATTCGGTTGGCCGAACATCCCGTGCGCGCGCATGAATCCACCAACTGCGAACGTGGGCGGCCCCAGCCCGGCCACGAACTGGACCGCGCCCATCAGCGCCTGGCCCGAGCCGGCCAGGAACAGGACGGCGAGCAGGGGCCGCGCGCCGGCCGCGTCGCGGACGTGAACAGCGGTGAACAGGTACGCCAGCGTCAACAGCACCCACTTGAGGGTCTCCTTGATCGCCAGCGGCATGCTGGTGGCCCCGCCCGCGGAGACGAGCAGGGCGCAGAGCAGAAAGAACAATCCGCCGAACAGTCCGCTCCTCGGCAGCTCGATCTCGCGTCGCGTGACCCCGCGCGCTAGCCAGATCAGCAACAGCAGGGCAGACAGCGGCTCGAAAGCTGAGATCGAGAAGCCCGCGTTTTCCAGCCCGAAGGTCGGTGAGAACGGGACCGCGACGAGCAGCCCGTACAACCCGATGATCGGTGCGACGAGCATGCCGATCAGCAGCGCCAGGCCGCCCACGATCGCCAGCATCAGGACGAGCGGCGCGGCTCCCGCGAGGGCTGCCAACCCTGCCGCGAGTGCGAGTGTGCCGGGCCGCGCCCTCACGATCCGGAAGCCGCCGCCGTGGACCGGGGCTCTCAATCGGGCGTCGCCTCCGTGGAGCAACGTGGCGTGGCACTGCCACGCGAGCCGCTGCCCAGGTTGGCAGTGCGGCGGCGTCGATTGTACACCAACGAGTGATCCGCCTGCCCGGGCAGCATGGCGGCCTTCGCTCCATTCAAGAGGAGACGGACGAGGATTCGCTCCGCAACGCAAGCCGATTGCCAACGGCGATCGTCAGCCAGAAGATAAACGCCATGTCGACCAGGAAGTAGCTGTTGTCGATCGCGCCGTGGACGACGAAGTCGGTCATGCTAGCCAGCGCGCCGGCCGCGAGCGCGCGCTCCGCCGGCGGCCCGCTACCGCGCGCCCGCGGCAGCACGCGCCGGATGAACACCGTCAGCAGCCAGGCCATCGCGACCACCCCGGCTAGCCCAAGCTGGAGCCAGAGCTGCAGGATCAGGTTGTGCGGGTGCGAGAGGTTCGGTTCCATCACGACCCCGGACGGGACGTATGACGGGTAGCGATAGACGAAGTTGTCCAGGCCGATGCCCAGCAGTGGCTGCTCGCGGAGTACCGCGAGTGACGCCTGCCAGAGCTGGAGGCGGACCAGCGTCGTCCCCTGCGCTGGGTCCAGGCGCGCGGCGAGTCGCTCGACCCGCAGTGCCGGCACCGCCAGGATCGCGAGGATCACCACCGTCGCCAGGATCGCGGCGCCGACGGCGGCCATCGCGAGCGCCCGCCGCCCGCCGAGCAGCGCGGCGAGGGCCAGGAGCGCGGCGAGGGTCCCCAGCCATGCCCCGAGCGAGAACGTCAACCCCAGCGCGGACACGCAGATCGCCGCGGCCGCTGCCCTCGGCCATCGTCGCGGGAGCAGCCACACGCCGGCGAGCAGGAACGGCACGACGCGTCCGAGCAGGAGACCGAGGTGGTTCGGAGAGGTGTAGGTCCCCTGGACGCGTCGAACTCCCTCGACGTCCGTGACGGCGCCGCCCACAAAGAACTGCGCGATCCCAATCAGGGCCACGATGGTCGCTGCCGCCAGGAGCACGTCGAGCATCCGACTGGCGTCTTCGACGGTGCGGATGACGTGCCGGGCGAGATAGAAGAAGACCAGGGGCTCGACGATCAGGGTCCGCAGCTCGCGCAGGCTCAACCGGAGGTATTCGCTGACCAGCAACGACAGCAGTGCGGCGGCGAGGAAGAGGGCGATCGGTGGATCGAAGGCGCCTGAACACAGAGCCGGAACGCCGCGCTGGCCACGGAGCCGACCGGCCAAACCGCGCAAGCCGACGGCGACGGTGCAGAGCAGCAGCGTTGCCTCGGGCATCGAGATCGCGAGGCCACCGAGCTGACGGGGCAGGAGGTACAGTGGCAGGGTCGCGACCACCCCGCCGAGGCCAGCTCGGGGGAGCAGCGTGGCGGCCACCGTGTAAACGGTGGCGCCGAGCCCCGCCAGGATGAGTCCCGGCCCCCAGAGCATGAGTCCCAGCCCTGCGATCAGCGACGCGATGGCGAGGGCGTCTCGGTTCCGTTTCGCCATGCTCACCCGCGGGGCACCGATCATAGTAGGCGGACCGCGGCGGCCCGATCAGTCATGCACCGTCACGCGCTGCTGCTCGATCTCCTGCCGAGGCAGTTGGTACGCTGAGACGTCGGCGGTCGAAGCGCCATCGTGCAGCGTCTGGAGATCGATCGAACGGATCGCGAAGCTCAGCAGTGCCGGATCGGGCTGCCCATAGGTGATCGGACGGAAGTTCCCGGCCTCGAGCGTCAGGGTGATCGTCTGGGTCCCCGGCCGGAGTACCAGGGGCACCGTCGTCGCCTCCGCTCGCGCTATGGCCACCGACGTCGAGGCATCGCCCACCCGGACGGTGAGCACGCCGGCCTCACCCACGCCGGTCGGTGACGTCGGATCGTGGATGACGTCCGGAGTGATCTGCAGGACCGCGGCTTGCTGACGCGGCGAGGTGACGGAGAGCGCCGCGGGCGACGTTGCCCAGCGCCACCCGGCCTCGGCTTCGCGCCAATTGTTCAGCAGCTCCATCCTCGTCGAGCTGCCCGTCGGATCTGCCGTCGAAGTGATCGCGTACACCCGAACCAACTCGTCCTCGACGAGCGGTGCCTGATCACCGAACACTGCTTGGACGAGCTCCCGCGCTGCAACGTCCCCCCAGGAGTCCGGCGTGTAGTCGGGGTACCAGGGCTGCGGCTTGTGCCACACCACGTAGCGGTAGCCGTGACGGGCCAGGTCCACCTCTGCATTGGCGTAGCAATTGACGGGCTCGCCATCTACCAGGACGTCGGGCAGTCTGGGCCCGAACGAGAACAGGCACGGGAACAGCGGATGCCGCGCATAGGTCCGCGCGAGGTATCCCGCCGCGATCCCCTTGCGATGACTCATCTGGTACATCTGGTAGTGCGATGAGTACATGACGTAAGCGGGCGAGGATGGCAGGAGCTTGATCGGAAGGTCCAATACGCCATACAGCTCATCTTCTCGAGCGATCTGCCGATAAAACTCGGGCACCGGCCGTAACCGTTCCTCGGGCCAGGGTTGGGGCCAGCTCTCCACGAGGATCGTGGCAATGACCACCGCGGTGATCGGGCCACGCCATCGAGGCAAGCGCTGGATGAGATACGCCAATCCGAAGCTGGCCGAGATGCCGAGTCCCACCGCCCCGATCAACATGAAACGCCCGGGCGAGCGCATGAACTCGAAGCCCGGCAGGGCGGTCAGGAACGCATACGGCAGGACGATCGGCATCCCGGATTCCGCGAGGTAATCCCGCCCGAGGATTTTCAGTGATGGTCCAAGGGCAAGGAGCACGCACAGCGACAAGAACAGGATCCAGCACCGCGCCCGTTTGTCGCCGCGGATCAGCGCAACAAGGCAGAGCACCATACCGATCCACGAGACATAGACCTCCTTGTCCATGTCCCAATGGATCTCGGAATCGAAGAACGGAGCGGTCATCAGGCCAAACAACAAACTCCACGAATGCGGAACGAGGAACTGGATCAAGTCAGGCTGCAGATAGGATGCGAGATGGACGCGGTCGACGGCGATCGCCGGATCTCGAGCGGCGGTCACGATGGCCAGCAGCAGCGGCCCCACCATGATGAGCGTGGCGCCCGCGAGGATCAGGCCGCGCCGCCACAGGCGTCGAACCTGGGCGCGCCCCGCGGAAAGCAGCGAGGCGATGAGAAAGAAACCGAGTGAGAGCCCCGCGTACACGAACTGATAACCCGAGTGCAGCAGCGTGAGCAGCAGCACGAGCGCCGTCGCCATGGTCCACCAGGGACTATGCGCGGGATTGAGGGCGCGATGCAGGGTCAACAGCCCGAGGGGCAGCAAGCCCAGGAAGACCTTCTCCAGCTGGCCGAGCGTGGCGACGAGGCGGATGGGCGCCGTCATCAGGACGACGCCCGCGAAGAGGGCGACGCCGCTCTCGAAGCCGAGGCTGCGCGCCAGCAGGTACATCGAGTAGCCCGTCAGCCAGTGGCTGACGAGCAGCGCGCCGTTGTACGCTGCCTCCGGTCCCCACGCCCAGAAAGGTAAGGCGAGCAGACCGGGGATCGGCCCGGATGCGTGGGTCAACAATGTTGCGCCGAGCGGATAGTACAGCAGCGGTGCGTAGAAGAGGGGTTGATTGCCGAGGACGGCCTGCTGCACATGCCAGAGCTGCCAGAGCTGATGTCGCGCGTCGACGCCGTCGCTGGGGATGCTCGTGGTGAAGTGCTGCACGGTGGGCCAGGAAAGGCCGACGCTCAGCGCCGCGTACGCGAGTAGCGGCACACCGTGACCGAGCCACCACGCTCGCAGCGTGGCTTGCGTGACCCGCCGTCGTGTGGCCCGCCACGTCGCTCGTCGCTCGTGTCGCGGGGTTATCATCGCCATCCACCAGATCACCAGGACCTCGGAACGGGAACTGCCGCGATCGAGCTGTCTGTGCGCGACGACATCCTGATCCCTGACGACGATCGCAGTGGCGCCCCCGAATGCGGGCAAGCACGTTGTAGGAGGCTGGCGAGCATGTCCGCCAGTCGGCAGGGGTCGAGGTCCCCAGACGGGCGGCCTCTCGGATGGAGGCGCTGACCCGCGTGCGCATCGCCCTGGCTCACAGCCATCCCAACACCTTCGGAGGCGGCGAACGCGCGTTGCTGGAACTGGCGCGCGGGCTCGCGCCGCGCCACCAGGTCAGGCTACTGGTCGGACGCTTCCAGCCTGACCAGACCTACGCCGAGTTGACCACGTTCCCGCGGGCCCGCCTGAGGACACTCCAGTGGCTTACCGCGCCGTGCCCGGACGACGTCGTCGTCGCTAACAGCTTCGGCGCGAACCTCCTCGCGCTCCGAAACAGCGCGCGCGTCGTCTACTGGGTCCACTCGGTCCGCAGCCGGTTCCTGCTGCCCGGCGCGCGCCGCCCGGGCCTCTGGCTCCGCAGGATCCTCGACTGGTCGGCAGTGCGGCGCGACGCACGGTTGGTGGCCAACAGCCGGTTCACCGCTGGTCGCCTCCGGACGCTGTACCATCGCGACGCGGACGCGGTGGTGTACCCCGGCGTCGATCTCGACGTCTTCCGGCCCGGCTCGGGGAGCGGCGCCGATGGCGGCAGCCACGCCCTGACCGTCGGCCGCATCGCCCCGGAAAAGGGGCTCGACCGGCTTTTGCAGATCTGGCGCGACCTCCCCGACATGCCGCTGCACGTGGTCGGGACTGGGCACGCCGACGATGTCCGGCGCCTGCGCGCGCAGGCGCCGCCGCACGTCGTCTTCCGCGGCCCGCTGGAGTCGGGCGCGCTCGTCGCCGCGTACCACCAGGCCACGCTGGCGGTGTTCACACCACGCGACGAAGAGTTCGGCCTGGCACCCCTGGAGGCGATGGCGTGCGGACTGCCCGTCGTGGCCTGGAGGGAGGGCGGGCTCGCCGAGACGGTACTCGAGGGAGAGACCGGCTACCTGGTAACCGATGCCGCGTCCTTCCGGCAGCGGACTCGGGCGTTGGCGCGGGACTCCGAGTTGAGACATGCACTTGGGCGGGCTGCGCGCCGACGAGCAGAGCAGTTCAGTTGGCGGCGAACCGTGGCCGAGATCGAGCGCATCTGCGCCGAGGTGGCCGGCGCGCCCGTCGGCTGACCGGCTCAGAGCTCCAGCCCGATCGCTCGGACCGGCGAGCCGTCAGACCCGTCGAGCTTCAGCGGCAGGGCAAGGAACAGCACTCGCGGCTGCCTGAGCTGGTCCAGGTTCGCCAGGTACTCGATCACGGCGATGTCGCGCGGGAAGAACACGTCGTGGGTCACGTGGTGCTCGCGGGCGATCGTGCCCGGCTGCTCGGGCGCCATCCGCAGTGCAGGGTCCGGCGGATAGTCGTAGCCCACCGCCTTGACACCGCGACCGACCAGCCACTCGGCCGCGTCGCGCGTCGTCCAGGGAGCGCGGGTCCAGAACTCGCGGCTGGCGACGTCCGCCTTGCGGTCCCAGTCGGTCCGCAACAACGCGATATCGCCAGCTCGGAGGTGCCCCGCTCGCGCTTCGAGATCGGCAACCTCGATCCCCTCATCGGCCCCGCGGTGGCTCAGGTCGACCACGGCCGCGTCGCCGGCCCAGCGCTCGAGCGGCAGATCGGCGATCGCCGCGCCGCCGGGCAAGAAGTGCCCCGGCGCGTCGACGTGGGTGAACCCGTGGACCGACATCGTCAGGGCGCTGGACTGGAACAGCTCGCCGGCGGCGTGGCTTGAGGTGACCCGCAGCTCCGGCTTCCACCGCCAGTGCGGGAAGACGATCCGATGCGACAGGTCGACGATCCGCATGCGTCATCTCCGACCGCTCCCGCGCGTGCGGCGCGGCCGCGGCCACTGTACCAGACCACCGCCATCTCGGCTAGCGGATCGCCCGGACTGCCCGGTTTCCAGGTTCAGGCGGCGACCGGGAGGTGATCGACGAGTTGCTGGAGGGTAGTGAGCCACGCCTGGCCACGGCCACGCGGAAAGCGGAGCTGGTTGGAGCCCAGGTGGACCGGGGCGCCGACCTGGCGTGCCAGACCACTCGCGTCCTGTGGCGGGCGGCCGCGGAACTTGACGACGATCTCGCTCTCGCTCGCCGAGATCTGGCTGACCCCCGCTCGCTGGGCCTGCAAGCGGAGATCGACCAGGAAAAGCAGATTCTGGGCGGCCTCGGGCAGCCCGCCGAAGCGGTCCTGGATCTCCTCGGCCAGCTCGCCGACCTGCTCGACGCTCGCCGCCGAAGCGAGCCGCTGGTACAGGTTGAGTCGGGACGCTTCGTCGACCACGTAGTCCGACGGCAGGAAGGCCTCGATCGGCAGGTCCACCGACGGGCGGGTCTCCGGAGCCGTGGCGTCCGGGAGCGTCTCGAGCGCCGTTCCGCCGTCCGCGGCGCGCTGGAGGTCGATCGCCTCCGACAGCAACCGGGTGTACAGGTCGAAGCCGACGGCCGCGATCTGGCCGGATTGTTCGGCGCCCAGGAGGTTACCAGCGCCGCGGATCTCCAGGTCCTTCATCGCGATCCGAAAACCGGCACCCAGCTCCGTCGCCTCGAAGATCGTTCGCAGCCGTGCCTCGGCCTGCTCGGTCAACCGGGTGTCGCGGGCATACAGGAAGTAGGCGTACGCGCGCAGCCCGCCTCGGCCAATCCGCCCGCGGAGCTGGTAGAGCTGGGCCAGACCGAAGCGGTCGGCGTCGTTGATGATCATTGTGTTGGCGTTGGCAATGTCCAGCCCTGACTCGATAATCGTCGTGCAAACAAGGACGTCGGCCTCGCCATTCGCAAAGTCGACCATCACCTGCTCCAGGCGGTCCTCGGTCATCTGGCCGTGGCCCATCACGAAGCGGGCCTCGGGCACGAGCTGTTGGAGCCGATGAGTCAGGAACTCGATCGAATGCACGCGGTTGTGAACGAAGTAGATCTGGCCGCCCCGGTCCAGCTCGCGCAGGATCACCTCGCGGACCATCCCGTCGTCGTACTCGGCGACGTAGGTCCGAATCGGTAGGCGGTCTTCCGGCGCCGTTTCGATCACGCTCATGTCACGCACGCCGGCCAGTGACATGTGCAGCGTCCGCGGGATCGGCGTCGCGGTCAGGGTCAGGACGTCGACCTCGGTCCGAAGCTGCTTCAAGCGCTCCTTGTGGGCCACGCCGAAGCGCTGCTCCTCATCGATGATCACCAGGCCCAGGTTCTTGAAGTGGACGTCCTTCTGCACCAGGCGATGCGTCCCGATGCAGACGTCCACCTTGCCGGCCGCCAGGTCGTCGACCACCGCGCGCTGCTCCCGCGGTGAGCGGAAGCGCGACAGCACCTCGACCCGCACCGGGAACGGCGCGTAGCGTTCCTGAAACGTGGTGAAATGCTGCTGCGCCAGCACCGTCGTCGGCACCAGGACGGCCACCTGGCGCCCGTCCGCGACCGCCTTGAACGCCGCGCGCAGGGCGACTTCCGTCTTGCCGTAACCGACGTCTCCGACCAGCAGGCGGTCCATCGGCTCGGGCTCCTCCATGTCCCGCTTGACCTCGGTGACGGCGCGCGCCTGGTCCGGCGTCTCGACGTACGGAAAGCTATCCTCCAGCTCGCGCTGCCAGACCGTGTCCTGCCCAAACGCGTAGCCCTTGGCAACCCTGCGAGCAGCGTAGAGCTGGAGCAGGTCGCGGGCGATGTCGCGGACGGCGCGGCGGGCTCGCGCCTTGGCCCGCGTCCACTCCTGGGTCCCTAGGCGAGTCAGGTGCGGCGCGTCGTCGCCGCCGCCGACGTAGCGCGAGACGCGGTCGGACTGCTCGCTCGGGACGTAGACGCGGTCCCCCTCGGCGAACTCGAGCAGCAGGAACTCACGCCCGGACCCGGACGTACCGTCGCGCCTGGGCGGGCGGACGAGCCCGCGGAAGCGGCCGATCCCGTGATCGACGTGCACGACCAGCTCGCCTGACTCCAGGTCGCTCAGGAACGCCTCGCGCGCCGCGCCGCGCGAGCGTCTGACGGGCCGCCGCACCTTACGCCAGCCAAACAGCTCCCCATCCGTGAGCAGCGTGATGCCAAGCGCTTCGGAGCGCCACCCCTCCGGCAGCGACCCATGCACCAGCGAGAGAGGTGACAGGGGGTCTCGGGGAAACACGCGCTCACTCGGCACGACGTCGATCCCCCGCTCGGCCAGCAGCTCCTGGAGTCGAGCCGACTGCTGCGAGACGACCACGACCGCTTCGCCGCGCCGACGCTCGTCTCCCTGCCCGAGCTGGTCCAGGAACGTCTTGAGCCGTCCCGCGTAGGCTTGAGCGTGGCTGAAGGGGATCGTCTCGGACGCCGGCTCGTGCAGCAGCTCGATGATCGCCGGACGGTTGGACCCACGCAGCCGTTCACGGACCTCCGGCCATGGCAAGTACGGACGGGCCACGTTCGACCCGAGCTCGTCGAGCGCGGCGAGCTGGACGCGCAGCTCCTCCGCCTGCTGCTCCAGCTCCCGGGCGACCGTCTCGATCCGCGGCGGCTCGTCGAGGACGACCAATGCCTCCGCGGGCACGTGATCGAAGAACGTGGCATGCAAGATGGTCTCGTCGCTCATCTTGTCGCTGGCCCCGATGCGCGCGGGCGGGACCCGCAGCTCGGTCAGCCGTTCGCCCGAGCGCTGGGTCTCCGCGTCGAACTCCCGCAGCGATTCAATCTCGTCGCCGAAGAACTCGATTCGGCACGGCGGGCCAGCCGGGGGATAGACGTCCACGATCCCGCCTCGGCGGCTGAACTGACCCGGCCCGTCGACGAGCGGGCTCGGCTCGTAGCCGCCCGCCACCCAGCCGTCGATCAGGTCGACCTGCCGAATCCGGTCTCCCACACGCAGCACGCGTGAGGCCGCCCGGAAACGCTCCGGGGCCTGGACCAGCTCGAGCGCCGCCCGCGCGCACAGGACCACGAGCGGGGCGGACGCGTTGGCCGATCCGGAACCGCTTTCTGCCAGCGCCGACAGCACCCGCACGCGCTCGGCGATGTTCGACGGGTCGTCCGGAAGCTGCTCGTACGGCAGAGCATCGGGCGCCGGAAAGTGAAGGACCGAGGCACCCTCGCCGGCCCAGGAGGCCAGCTCCTCCCAGAACTGGCGAGCGTGGCCCGGCCGAGCGGTCAGCAGGACCACCGGCCGCCCGCCCGGCGTCCGCCGGCCGAGAGAACCCTGCGAAGCGCCCGCGTTCCGGTGCAACGCAGCCACCACGTACGCCTTGGCCGGATCGGCAATCGAGAGGCGCCGCGCGCGATTATCGCCAGTGCCCAGGCTGGCCAGCAGCTCGGCGAATCGGGCCTGGCTCTGGAGCCGCGGGAGCAGCGCGGACAGGTCGATCGATTGTCCATCCGAGGCGACCGCCTCGTCGATCCGCGCTCGGGCTTCTGCCTCGTGGCTCGCGGTCCCCCTCGAGAGGACAGTAACGGCCATCGCTTAGCGCTCGGGTACCGCCTGATCGGCGGCCGGTGCCAGCCGATCGCCGGCCGCGGTCTGTTGGCCGTTCGTCGTCGGACCTCGGCTGGAGGACGCCGATTGTCCGTCGTCGCTCCGCAGCTGTCGGTCGTCGGACACGGGCCCGCGGTTGTACGCGTTCATCGCCGCCTCTGGGCCGCGCCGCACGAACAGCGCGATCGCGTCGACGGCCAGGGCCAGCCCCTCCTGCATCGCTAATGCCTCGTCAGGGGACGGATCCGCGAGCACGTAGTCGGCAAGATCGGACCCCGGCGGCGGGCTGCCGATGCCCAGACGCAGGCGCGGGAAGGCAGTCGAGCCGATCTCGTCGACGATCGAGCGCATCCCGTTGTGCGTTCCGGGACCGCCACCCGCGCGCAGGCGGATCTTCCCTGGCGGCAAGTCGACGTCGTCGTAGACGACGAGCAGCGACCGGGCAGGCACGCCCCAGCCGGCCATCAGCTGCTTGACCGCGATGCCAGACTCGTTCATGTAGGTCTGGGGCTTGGCCAGCGCCACGTCCTGGCCCGCGAACTGCCCGCGCGCGACCAGGCTGTGGGCCCGCTTGCCGCTGAACCGCAGGCGGGACTTGTCGGCCAGCAGGTCCAGGCAGCGGAAGCCGAGGTTATGGCGATGGCCGGCGTACTCCGCGCCCGGATTGCCCAACCCCACGATCAATCTACTCGGCCCCACACCCGTTCGCTGCTCCCATCGCCGTGCCAGCGCCCGCAACTTGCCCGGCCGTCGGATATCCACGCCCTACCCTCGCCGTCATCACGGGACAGCATTCAAAAGGGCTGGCCAGGCCGGCCAGCCCCATCTCCGCGTCCTGCACAAGTATACCGGGTCCGTCGTGGAAGACGCGCGCCCCGGGGCATGCTGTGAGCTCGTGTCGTAGGTCCGAAGAACGCTAACCCCGCTCCACGAGCTGATCGATGCCGGCAACAGCGATGTTCAGGTTCCCGAGGGTGCCGACGGCCCTTCCTGCCGCCGAGCGACCCTCATGAGCAGTCGCAGAGCTTCATTGACTGAGTCTGTATCCGGATCGACCATCACCACGTCGGGGTCGAGCCGGACGAAGTTCGTGCCTCGCTGATACCGCTCGTAGTGCTTGCCACGCACACTCCCGCGAAAGTCGTATTCCGGCCTCATCTCGTCATCGCTTGGCGCGTCAAGTGGCCGACTCATAGTGCGTCCGCTGCTGGCTCGTGGCCACCCGCGCGGTAACGATCCAGATGTGGTCGCCTCGGTCTGTGTGCACCACCACGGCGAGCCTCCGCCGTCCAGTCAGTCCGAGCGTCACGAACCGGTCTTCCAGGTCTGCGTGATGTGGATCATCAATGGTAAGAGCCAGCGAATCACCGAAAACCGTCGATGCCTCCTCGAACGAGAAGCCGTGTTTCGCAAGGTTGGCCACGGCCTTCTCAGGACCCCACGCAAACAGCATGACCGAGCCGACGCTGGCCTCCATCCGAGCCCCGACCGCCTGCCCTCGCCCATCGGCGTCTGCATCCGCAAGTGCCGTCGAGCGGAGGAGTCTGCGATACTTTCCCCGTGATCGTAGCAGCATCGATAACGCGCGCTGACAGATAGGGACTATGCTCAACCGACTCTTTGGACGGAAGGAGAAGCTGGACCAGGGCGTCGCGAAGACGCGGGCCGGCTTCTTTGGCAAGATCAGGACGCTGCTCGTCGCGGAGCGGCCGATCGACGACGACCTCTGGGACGACCTCGAGGAGCTGCTGCTCCAGGCCGACGTCGGGGTTCAGCTGACCGACGACGTGCTGGAGCGGCTGCGCGGCGAGCACCGCGCCGGCGAGATCCAATCGTCTAGAGACCTGTTCGACGCGCTCCAGGACGCGTTGGCGACCGCGCTCGAACAAGTCGCCCCGCCGCATGAGCTGATCCGCGCGGGCACGCTGTCCGCGGTCCTCGTCGTCGGCGTTAACGGCGTCGGCAAGACGACCAGCATCGCCAAACTCGGCGCCTTCTTCCGCCAGCAGGGCCACAGCGTCATCCTGGCCGCGGCCGACACCTTCCGCGCCGCGGCGATCGATCAGCTCAAGATCTGGGGCGAGCGCGCCAGGCTTCCGGTCATCGCCCACCAGCCAGGAGCGGACCCGAGCTCGGTCGTCTTCGACGCCCTCAGCGCCGCCCGCGCCCGAGCCGCCGACGTCGTCCTGATCGACACCGCTGGCCGGCTCCATACCAGGTTCAACCTGATGGAAGAGCTCAAGAAGATCCGGCGGGTGATCGACAAACAGGGCGTCGGGCACGTCTCGACCGTCCTCGTCGTCGATGCCACGACCGGTCAGAACGCCGTAGCTCAGGCCAGAGAGTTCGCCAGGGCGACCGGCCTGGATGGCCTGATCGTCTCCAAGCTTGACGGCTCGGCCAAGGGCGGCGTCGTCTTCGCCGTGACCCGCGAGGTCGGCGTCCCGATCCTGTTCGTCGGGACCGGCGAGAAGATCGAGGACATCAGCGACTTCGATCCGGACGACTTCGTCCAGGCGCTGATTGGCGAGCGGAGCAGCAGCCATGTTTGAGTCGCTGTCTGATCGCCTCCAGGGCGTGTTCGCCAGGCTGAGCAGCCGCGGCCGGGTTTCCGAGGACGACCTGAAGGTCGCCCTCCGCGAGGTTCGGATCGCGCTGCTCGAGGCGGACGTCAGTTTGCGAGTCGTCAAGCAGTTCGTTCGCGCGGTCGAAGAAAAGGCGCTCGGAGCAGAGGTGCTCCAGGGACTCGGCGGCGCCCAGCAGGTCATCAAGATCGTCCACGACGAGCTGGTCGAGATGCTCGGCGGAGGCGATGGCGGTCCCGCCCGATTGAACACCGCGCCCAACCCCCCGCACGCGGTCATGTTGGTCGGGCTTCAGGGCTCCGGTAAGACGACGACGGCATCCAAACTGGCCCTGATGCTCCGCAAGCAAGGCCACCGCCCGCTGCTCGTCGCCGCCGATCCGTACCGGCCCGCCGCGGTCACCCAGCTCCAGACGCTCGGCCGCCAGTTGGACGTCCCGGTCTACCACGCGCCAGACCGCAAGCCGCCGGACCTGGCGCAGGACGCCATCAAGCACGCGGTCCGCGATGGCTTCAACTACGTCATCCTGGACACCGCCGGCCGGCTGGTGATCGACGAGACGATGATGCGCGAGGTGGCCGAGATCCGTCGGCGGCTCGACCCACCGGAGGTCCTGCTCGTCGCGGATGCAATGACCGGCCAGGACGCCGTCCGCGTTGCCGAGCAGTTCCACGAGCAGGTCGGCATCAGCGGCGTGGTCCTGACCAAGATGGACTCAGACGCTCGTGGCGGCGCGGCGCTGTCGTTGCGGTCGGTGGCCGGGGTCCCAATCAAGTTCGTCGGGACCAGCGAGCGGGCGGATGGTCTAGAAGCGTTCCACGCCGACCGGATCGCCTCACGGATCCTGGGCATGGGCGACGTCCTGACGCTGATCGAGCGCGCCCAGGAGCTGACCAGCGACGAGCAGGCCAAGGCGCTCGAAAAGAAGATGCGCACGGCGTCCTTCACCCTGGAAGACTTCATGGAGCAGATGGGCAAGGTTCGCCAGATGGGGCCGTTGGACCAGCTCCTGGGCATGATTCCAGGCATGTCCCAGGCGATGAAAGGCTCCAACGTCCAGCTCGAAGACAAGCACTTCAAGCGGATCGAGGCGATGATCCAATCAATGACCCGGGAGGAGCGTCAACACCCGGAGATCATCGGCAGCAGCCGCAAGCGCCGCATCGCTCGCGGCAGCGGGACCACCACCGCCGACATCAACCGGCTCCTCCACCAATTCCGCGACATGCAGAAAATGATGAAAATGATGTCGCGCGGCAAGCCGCCCAAAGGCTTCCCAATGGGGCCGGGGTTCGGTCTGAACTGAGCAGCCGGCAGCGCTATTTGGCTGCGAAGAGGCGACAGTTACTGATCTTCGCATCACACCGACGCGGCAACGCGAGCCGCTCAAAGCGCCCAACTCAGGCCCGCCGGGCGCTCCGGAACGCTCGCGCAGCAGCGGGAGGCCCGTATAATGGGCGCGGGTCACGGCACGGCCGGGGCATGTTCGGCACCGATCGTGCGGAACTCACTCGAAGACTCGATGGCACGGGGGTGCGGTGAATGGCCCGTCCAGCAGTCCAGGAACGAGCGACACAGCAGCTTCTCCAGATGGCCAGCGAGCGCGGATTCGTCACTCTCCAGGACGTCGCGCGCGTGACCGTGACGACCGGTTCGGTCGACGTGGACGACGTCCGCGAGACGCTCGAAGAGGCCGGGTTCGAGTTGGTCGAATCACCTGATAGCAGCGGTGCCCGTGACGGGGGCGACGACGAGGCCGAAGACGCCACGCCGCGCCTGCGCACCTGGAACGGCGCACCTGGCGGTGGTGCCTTGGCCGATGGGGGTGCCCTCATCGGCAACGCAAATGGCGCGGTCGCCATCGACGACGGCGTGATTGGCGCCCACATCCTCCGTGCCGCCGCGCTCGAGGCTGAGGAGTTGACGCCAGACAGCCCGGCCGCCATCTACCTCCGCGACATCAGTCGCGTGCCCTTGCTGACCCCCCAGCAGGAGGTGGAGCTTGCAACCGCGCTGGAGCTCGGCGAGGCGGCCAAGGCCAGGCTAGACGCCGGCTGCACCCCCGAGGAGCATGGGCGCCTCCGCGCGGAGTCGGCCGCCGGTGCCGATGCCCGACGCACGCTCACCGAGTCCAACCTCCGCCTGGTTGTCTCGGTTGCCCGGAAGTACATTGGGCGCGGGATGCCATTGCTCGATCTGATCCAGGAAGGCAACATTGGTCTCTCTCGGGCGGTCGAGAAGTACGACTACCGCAAGGGGTTCCGCTTCAGTACCTACGCCTACTGGTGGATCCGTCAGGCGGTCACGCGCGCGATTGCCGACCAGGCTCGAACCATCCGTGTCCCGGTCCACATGATCGAGTTGATCGGCGATGTCTACAAGGCCTCGCGCGACCTCCAGCAAGGCCTGGGCCGTGAGCCCGGGATCGAGGAGGCCTGGGCCGTGAGCCCGGGATCGAGGAGATCGCGTGCAAGATGGGGTCGACGCCAGAGAAGGTCCGCCAGATCCTCCTGGCGGCGAAGCAGCCCGTCTCGCTCGAGACGCCGATCGGCGAGGGTGACGGCAGCACGATTGCCGACTTCATCGCCGACCGCTCCGCGCGTGCGCCGGCCGAGGCGGCCGACGCGGCAACACTCAAGGACCAGGTTGGAGACGCCCTGATGGAGCTGGGCCCGCGCGAGCGCCAGGTCTTGAAGATGCGGTTCGGCCTGGAAGACGGGCGTGACCGCACGCTCGGCGAGATCGGCGAGGAGCTTGGCGTCAGCCGCGAACGGGTCCGCCAGATCGAGGCCGAAGCCTTGAGCAAGCTCCGCCGCCCGAAGATGCGCAGCCGCCTCCGCGAGCTCGTCGAGTAAGTGCCCCCGCCTCTAGCGCTCCGAGGCCTCCCGCGCCGCCATGGCTTCGTTACCACGCGCCGATCCCGCGACAACCGACGCCGCGATGGCAAAGCTGCCCCGTTCTCAGCGTAGTCGACTCGACCTTCTGCTCGTTGAGCGCGGCCTGGCCCAGACGCGCGAGAAGGCTCAGGCCCTGATTCTCGCGGACGCGGTCCGCGTCGCAGGCCGGCCGGCCCGCGGAGCGGCCGAGCCGGTCGCGCGCGATGCTGAGCTCGTCGTGCGGGCCGCCGACGGGTTCGCCAGTCGCGGAGGGACCAAGCTGGAGCACGGCCTGGAGCGCTTCGGCATCCGGGTTGCCGATCTGGTCTGGCTCGACGCCGGCGCATCGACCGGCGGCTTCACCGACGCCCTGCTGCGGCGCGGCGCGCGGCGCGTCTACGCCGTCGACGTCGGGCACGGCCAGCTTGATTGGGGTCTGCGCAACGACCCGCGCGTCGTCGTCCGCGAGCGGACCAACATCCGCCACCTGGATGCGCTGCCTGAGCTCGTCGACGGAGCCGTCGCGGACCTGTCGTTCATCTCACTCCGTCTGGCCCTGCCGACCATCGGCCGTCTGACGCGGCCGGGTGCCTCGATCGTCGCGCTGGTCAAGCCCCAGTTCGAAGCCGGTCGCGGCCACGTCGGACGCGGCGGCGTGGTGCGCGACCCCGCGGTGTGGCGGCGTGTCCTGCTGGAGCTCTGGGATTGGTCCGCTGAGCAGAGCCTGACCCCCCGCGGGCTGACCGCGTCGCCACTGCGCGGCCCGGCCGGTAACGTCGAGTTCCTGCTCTGGCTGATCAACGGTGCCGCGAGTGGTGAGCGACGCGCGGTAACTGGCGAGCAGACGGTACACTCTGCCATCGCCGAGGCGCCGGGTAGCGAAACGCGCGGCGGGCCCAGAACTATCCCGGGCTCGCCGCTCGCCCCAGACCATTCACCCCGTGGTGCCCCCTGATGCGCGTCGCCCTGGTTCACCAGCCGTACCGTCCCGAAACCGGGGAGACCGCGGCGCGGGTCAGCGAGCGGGTGGCCGCGCGCGGGGCCGGATGCGAGCTGTTATCGGCTTTCGATCTGCATCCGGAGGACGCTGCCCGCTTCGACCTGGGCTTCTCGTTCGGCGGCGACGGTACGACGCTGCGGACGGCGCGCTGGGCCGTCCGCGACGGCCTGCCCGGCGACCTGGCGCCGATGCCAATCGTGCCGGTCGGGATGGGCACGCTCAGCTTCCTGGCCGAGCTCGCTCCACCCGACCTCGACGGTCGGCTCGACCCATACCTCGCCGGAGACTTCTGGCGCGACGAGCGGACGATGCTCGAGGTGCAGGCCGACGGGACGCGCGCCATCGCGCTGAACGATGCCGTCGTCGCCCGTGGTGCCACCCCGCGGGCGGTCAGCCTGGACCTTGAAGTCCATGGACATCCCGTGGCCCGGTTCACCGCCGACGGCGTCGTGGTTGCGACGGCAACCGGCTCGACGGCCTATGCGCTGGCGGCCGGCGGCCCGGTCCTCGCCCCCGAGCTGCATAACATGGTGGTGGTGCCAATCGCCGGGCACCTCTCGGCTCTGGGGAGCCTGGTCCTGCCAGAGACGGCTGACATCACGCTCACCGTCGTCCGCAGCCAGCCGGCCATCCTGTCCGCCGACGGCCAGGTCGATGTTCAGCTGCCTGTCGGCGCGACGGCAGCCATCCGTGTAGCTCACGAACGAACCGTTTTCGCCCGGCGCGGCGATCCGCGCGATTTCTACGCCCGGCTCGCAGCCCGCCTCCACCGATGATCTCCCAGCTCACTATCCGCGATTTCGCGATCGTCGAGCGCCTGAGCATTGACTGGGCGCCTGGCCTGAACGTCGTCACCGGCGAAACCGGTGCCGGCAAGTCGATCATCATCGACGCGGTCGGATCGCTGCTTGGCGGGCGGGTTTCGCCTGATTTCGTTCGCACCGGCGCCCACCTGGACTCCGGCACCGCCCCGTCGGCAAGCTCAGAGCACACGCCATCCGCGCAGCAGGGCCCGAGCGAGCTTGGAGCAGTGCTCGAAGAGTATGGGCTCGACGTCGAGGACGGGGCTCTGATCCTGACCCGCGAGCTGGCCGGGGTGGGCGGCCGCGGCGTGGCACGGGTCAATGGGCGGGCGGTGCCTACCACCGTCCTCCAGCAGATCGGCGAGCACCTGGTCGACATCCATGGCCAGAGCGAGCATCTCTCGCTGCTCCGCCCGCGCGAGCACCTCGAGCTGCTCGATCGCTACGCCCGGCCTGAGTCCGGAGCGGGCGCGGCTGGCCCGCCTCGTCGGCGAGGTGCGCGAGGTTGAGCGCCAGGCCCAGCGGCTCCGCGAGGACACCCGTCAGGCCGAGCGCGAGCAGGGCTTGCTGCGCCACGAGGTCGAGCAGATCGACCTGGCCGGTCTCCGACCTGGCGAGGAGGACGAGCTGAACGCGGCGCGGGGAAGACTCCGCAACGTCGAACGGCTGCGTGCCGCTGTCATCGTCGCCTACGCCGCCCTGGCCGGCGACGAGGACCGTCGGCGCGGCCGACCTGCTCGGCCAGGCAGCGGGCGCTTGCGCGGCCGGGGCTGACTTCGACCCCGACCTCAGGGCTGAAGCCGAGGCGCTTGAAGGCGCGGCGGCCCAGGCTGAGGAGTCGGCCAGGGTACTCGGCGATACCTGGAGCGGATTGAGGAAGACCCCGAGCAGTTGCAGGAGATCGAGGAGCGGCTGCTGCTGATCGGCGACCTCAAACGACGCTTCGGCGACATGATCGAGGACGTCCTGGCATATGCCGAACGCGCGCGAGCGCGCTTAGAGGCCGTCGAACGGCAGGATCAGGTCCTGGCCGAGCTGGCGGAACAGCGCGGCGGCTCCGCCGCGAAGTCGGGACCCTGGCGGTGAGATCTCCGCGCGGCGTGCGGTCGCGGCCGAGCGCCTCCGGCCGGGCGTGGAAGCAGAGCTGGCCGACCTCAACATGCGCGGCACTCGCTTCGTCGTCCAGGTCGAGCAGCTTGACGATCCGAATGGCGTGCCAGTCGGGCGGCGGCGACGCCGCACCCGCGCGCCAATTCGATGCGGCCGGCATCGACCACGTTGAGTTCCTGATCGCCCCCAACCCAGGCGAAGAGCCGAAGGGCCTCGGGCGAATCGCGAGCGGAGGCGAGCTGTCGCGCGTGTCGCTGGCGCTGAAGACGGTGCTGTCCCGCGTGGACCCCCGCGCGGCGCTCATCTTCGACGAGATCGACGTTGGCGTCGGCGGACGGAGCGCGTCGGTCGTCGGTCAGAAGCTTTGGGCGCTGACTCGCGACGGCGAGCACCAGGTGCTCTGCGTGACCCACATGCCCCAGGTCGCCGCGTACGCTGATGCCCACCTTGTCGTGAGCAAGGGCGCCGACGGCGGCGCCAACCGCGTTGTCGTCCGCGAGCTGCCGCCCCAGGAGCGGGTTGATGAGCTGGCCCTGATGCTCGGCGGCGCACACACCAGCCGCGGTGCCCGCGTCAACGCCGAAGAGCTGCTAGACGCCGCCACAACCTGGAAGCAGGCCTATCGTGGCGAGGGTGGTGCCCCAGGCAGACCGTCCATCCCGGAGGGCAGCGCGATCCCACCGCATGGGCGCAAGCGCCCGCGCTCCGCGATCGCCGGCTGAGCGGCAACCCATGGACGGGCCGTGCAAGACCCGCGGCTCGCCGTCAACCAGATGCTCGTCCTGCCAAGTCAGTCAGGGCAAGCGTCAGCGCAGCGTGGCGCCGGCCAGCTGCATCTCGTCGAAAGCCTGCTCCGAGTTGCCTGACTCGACGTCGACGCCGCGGCAGGCGTCCTGCAGGACCACGATCTCGAGGCCGGCCCTGCGCGCATCCAGGACGGAGTGCTTGACACAGTAGTCCGTCGCCAGGCCGCCGATGTAGAGGCGTTGGACGCCGAGTTTGGCGAGGAGCTGGGCCAGCGGCCGGCCTCGTCGCGGGCGTCGAAGGCGGAGTAGCTGTCTTCCTCAGCACCCATGCCTTTGGAGACGAGCTGTGCCTCCGGCGGCAGACGCAGCTCGGGATGGAGCTCGGCGCCGCGAGTGCCCTGGACGCAGTGGGCCGGCCACACTCCACCGAACTCCTTGAAGTGGGTGGTGCGCTCCGGGTGCCAGTCGCGCGTTGCGACGATCGGACGGCCAGCCGCGCGGAACGTCTCGACGTAGCTATTGAGGACCGGAACGACTCGATCCCCGTCCGCCACCGGAAGCGAGCCGCCAGGGCAGAAGTCGTTCTGGACGTCGACGACCAGCAAGGCGCTGTCACGTTCAGGCTTCAACGGCATGGCCATCTCCGTGCGTGTCTCGTCGGCCGTCACATCGCGGCAAGCGCCATGTCACACCGAACGGGGCGAGGGATCTCGTCCTCGTCCCAGGCGATCCTTCGCTCCGTTCGGCCCGGCATCCGGAGGCTACAGCTCGACCGGCGGCTCGTTGTCGGCCGGTGTGGTCACATCGCGGTTCGCCGGCGCGCCACCCTGCTTCGGCTCTTCCAGCCGTCGGGTCGCGCCGGCGTAGCGGAGGATCGGCGTCGGCTCGGAAACTTCCAGTGGGAGCGCCTCGTCCGTCGTGGCCGTCAGGTCGGCGATATGGCCATTCGTGCGACCGACCTCACGGTCAACCCGTGTCACGATCTCCTCGACTTCCTCGCCGAGCAGCTCTTCCTTCTCGACGAGCGCCTCGACGATCGCGTGGATCTGTGGCTGGTTGCGCTCGAGCAGCCCCTTGACCAGCTTGAATTGTTGCTGCATGAGGCGTTCGGCGGCGTGCCGCTCCTCGCCGGTCGGCTCGCCCCAGAAGTTGATCGTGAAGTACTGGCCGGACATGCCGGTCCGGACGTATTGCAGGGCCTTCATGCTCGCGGCCGGGATGTCGCCGCCCATGCCGGTCGTCTCGGTGCCCAGGAAGATCATCTCCGCGGCCTTGCTGGCCAGGTAGGTCTGGATGTCGACCAGCAGCTCTTCTTTGGTCGTAATGTGAATCTCTTCCTTGGCCTTGTCGAAGGCGACGCCCTCGGCGCCGCGCAGCTCGCCGTACTGCATCAGGGTCAGCCGGTCGAGACGCTTGCGCTTGTACAGGCGGACCATCGCCATCGCATGCCCGGCCTCGTGGTAGGCGACGCGCCGCTTGTCTTCCGCGCTGCGGCCGGAGATCTTCTGGCGTAGTCCGTACTCGCGCGTTTCCATCGCGTGGCGCATGTCGGCGTAGGTGACCATGTCGCGGCCGTCAAAGTGGGCGTGCACTACCGCCTCGTTAACCACGAACTTGATCTCGACCGGGCTGTACCCCTGTCCCTCGGGCGTGATCATCTCGGTCGCCACGCGATCGAGCGAGATGTCCGGGACGTGCTTGATCTTGGCTAGATAGTACTCCAGGACCTCCTTGCGGCCTTCCAGGCTCGGGCGTTCGACCGTGATCTTCCAGTCGAAGCGGCCAGGTCGGAGCAGCGCCTGGTCCAGGACCTGGATCAGGTTCGTCGCACCCATGGTGAACACTGAGGGCATGTCGGCCTTCTTGGTCCGCAGGCCAAACTTCCGCAGGAACTTCGCCTTGCGGCTCTGGTCGGTCGGGGGCGGGTCCATCTGCATCAGCAGCTCGTTCAGCAGACCGGTCCCACCGCCCATGCCAAACATGCCGCCCATGCCCATGCCCATGCCGCTCTGCCCCGAGCGCGCGGCGCCGATCGCGTCAATCTCGTCGATGAAGACGATGCAGGCGCCGTACTTGCGGGCCATCTTGCGGGCCTTGCCGAACAGCATCATCACCTTCATGTTGCCGATGCCCATGAACATGCTGGTAAAGCTCGGCGCGCTCGCGTAGCAGAACGGGACTCCCGCCTCCGAAGCGATGCACTGCGCCAGGTACGACTTGCCGGTGCCGGGCGGGCCCGCCAGCAGCATCCCGCGGTGGACCTGTCCGCCCATCTCCTTGAACCCCTTGACCCCGCGCAGCAGGGTCACCACGCGGCTGGCAAGGTCCAGGATCTCCGGATTGCCCTTGTAGTCTTTGAACGTCACCCCGGTCTCGCCCGGCATGATCCAGTAGACGCGCGTCCGACCCAGGAACCAGAACAGCGCGCCGAATTGAATGATCATGAACATGACGGCGAACATGAGCTGGAAGATCAGGTAGCCGCCGAACAGGATGTACGGCGCCCAGGCCTCCAGGTTCGGCAGTAGGATGAAGTAGGCCATGAGACCCAGCGTGGTCACGACGACCAGGAACCGGAACAACGCCCCGACCCTACTGAGGAACCAGTCGATCTTGCGATCGAGCTCGTCGTACTCCTTCTCGATGAAGGGAGATCGTGCACTCAAAGCCATCGGGGCGGCCTCCTTACGCTGGACCCGGCCTTACTGGACCCGGGAGATCTTACCGGACCGGTCCAGCGTGAGAACGTACGGCACGTGCTCGCCCTCAGTCCGGGACTGCGCCCCGCGGGCAAACACGCTGTAAAAATGCAGGCTCGTCCCATCCGGAAGCGCCTGCCCTCCAATGTAGGTGATCTCGCCCACCTGATTGCCGGCCTGTTTCGCCTGGTCCATCTGGGCCTGCATTGTCTGAAGGTTGCCCCCACGGGTGCGGTAGCGGGCAAGCGCTTCCTCGCTCAACGACGACCAGACCATCTCGGCGTTGAACGTCTCGGTTCCCTTCATGTAGCTCTCGGTCGCGCTCGGCGGCGATCGTGACACCCGCGAGCCAAAGCTCGGTAGCTCCACGCTCGGCCAGCCGCCAGACAGCACCCGCGGGTCCAGGCTCTGCGCAGCCAGGATTCCGCTCGCCATCAGTACCGCCGCGAGCACAATCACTCCGCGTATCGGATGCGTGATCAGGCCACGGATGAGGCGGTGAAAAATACGCTTGAGGATTCTGCCGATCATCCCGGAGTCCCCGCGAACAGCCGCGCCGCCAAGAGTCGTGCCGAACCTCCCAACCGCGTGCCCGAAACCTGCCAAAGGCTACCCGACTGCTCGCCGACGAGCAAGCTTTTGCCGCTGGAACGTCTCTGGTCGGCGGTGCGCCGCGGGCTCAAACGGCGGGTCGGCCGCCGTCGCCGCGGCCCTGCGGGGCTAGGCGACCGACGAGACTCGACAGTAGCTCGTACGCGAGGTTCGCCGCGAGAATGGCGGTAATCTCGCCATGATCATACGGCGGCGAAACCTCCACCACGTCGAAGCCAACCAGCTCCAACGGCGCCAACCCCCGCACCATTGCCAGCATCTCGCGACTGGTGAAGCCGCCCACCTCCGGCGTGCCGGTGCCCGGTGCGAACGCTGGGTCGCAGACGTCGACGTCAACGCTCACGTAGACCGAGCCCGTCGCCACCTCGCAGATCCGGCCGAGTGTCGCCTCAATCCCCATCCGATAGACGTCGTCGGCCGACAGGATGGTCACGCCGAGCGCCCGCGCGTCGTCCAGGTCGCTCCGCTTCGGCAGCGAGCCGCGGATGCCGATCTGCACGTAGCGGCGCCCGTCCAGGACGCCTTCCTCGATCGCCCGGCGGAACGGCGTCGCGTGGGTGTACTTGCGCCCAAAGTGGACGTCCCAGGTATCCGGGTGGGCATCGAAGTGGACCAATCCGACCGGCCCATACTTCGCCGCCAGCGTCCGCAGGACCGGCAAGCTGACCGAGTGGTCCCCGCCGAGCAGCAGCGGGAACACGTTCGCCGCCAGCACGGTGCCAACCGCGTCCTCGATCGCGCCGAAGGCGTCCTCGATGCTGACCGGACTGGTCGCGGCATCCCCCCAGTCGACGACCCGTAGCTCGGAAAACGGCTCAACACTCTGGACGGGGTTGAATCCCCGCAACAGCGTCGAGACCGCCCGGATCGACTGCGGCCCGAACCGCGCCCCCGGTCGGTAGCTCGTCCCCCCATCGAACGGCAGCCCAATGACGGCCACGTCCACGTCTGTCAGGTCGCGCGTGTGCGGCAGCCGCGCGAACGTGCTGATCCCGGCAAACCGCGGCACCACGTGCCCGTCGGGCAAATCACTGCGCGACGCGGCGTCTGAGCCCATGGATGGTCCTACCGCCCGGCAGCGTGAGAGGTTTCGTGAGCGCCGCCGTCGTGCAAGCCGCTACACGCCGCGCTCGCTCATGATGTCCCCACACGGGCCCGGAGCTTCCGCGTGGCGTCCTCGTCGATGCGATAGTGTTCTGGCACGCTGATCCGCTCGTCAGGCCGCCTGGAGCAGTTGATCTTGACGCCGTACTCTTGCTCGGCGGCTTCCACCGAGACGTAGCCGTAGGCGACGTCTCGGAGCACCTGCGCGGGCTCGCGTTCGAACGGGTTGTGGTAGCCGCCACCGCCCGGCAGCCATGACGTCATCTCGGCCGTCGGTTCCATCAGGATGCGGCGCTTCGGGGCGGCCTCCTCCCCGGTGCTCAGCTCGAGGCCCCCGAGTGCTCCCTCCTTGCCCCCAAGTAGGCCCTTGGCCGGGAATTTCGTTCGGTCGTACATCCCGCTGAACGACCACAGCTTGCCGCTGGTGTTGCGGAAGCCGGTCGTCTGCCCACAGCCGCCGCGATAGCGGCCCGCGCCGCCCGAGTCGATCTTGATCTCGCGGCGGCTCATCACGAGCGTGGTCAAGTTCTCGATCACCTCGACCGGCACGCCGGCGACGCCACTCGGAAATCCGACGTTGTCCAGGCCGTCCTTTGTGGGCCGGGCGCCGGTCCCACCGCACTGGAACAGGGTCAGCACCCAGCCCTCGCCGTTCGCGCGCTCGCCGCGGAAGACCGTCGACCACAACGAGCCGGCGCCTTCGGCCATTAGCCGGTCCGGCAGCACCGGCGCCAGCGCGCCGAAAATCAGGTTCGGCAGGAAGTGGCCGATCACATGCCGAGCGGCGACCGGCGCCGGACGACGCGGGTTGAGGATCGTGCCTTCCGGCGCGGTCACGTGGACCGGGCGAAACGCCCCCTCGTTGTGGGGCACCTCCGGGCTGATCGCGGCCTTGATCGCGAAGCTGGTGTACGCGTGGGTGTAGTTCAAGACGGAGTTGATCCCGTAGCGGCTCTGGGCCGAGCTGCCGGCGTGGTCGACGGTCAACTCGTCGCCATCCACCGTCACCTTCGCCTTGATCACCACCGGGCCCTCGAAGCCGTCCGACCAGAGCTCGTTCTCGTAGACGCCGTCCGGGATCCGCGAGATCGCCTCGCGCATCGCCTGTTCCGAGCGGGCGATGATCGCGTCGGCCAGCGGCTGGATCGACTCCATCTCGAATTCGTCCATGAATTCGATCAGCCGCGCCCCGCCGACGTCGTTGCAGGCGGTCATCGCGTACAGGTCGCCTTCGACCTCGTCCGGCACACGCACGTTGCCGCGGATGATCTTGAACAGCTCCTCGTTGCGCTCGCCGCGCATGAAGAGCTTCATGATCGGGATGTACAGACCTTCCTCATACACCTCGCTGGCCTCGGCCGAGAGCAGCCGCCCCCCGATGTCGGCCATGTGGCAGGTGTTGGCAAAGTAGGCGACGAGCTGCTCTCCCTGCGCCGTCTTGCGAAAAATCGGCGTCGCGATGGTGATGTCGTTGATCTGACCCGCCGTCATCCAGGGGTCGTTGGTCAGCAGCACGTCACCCGGCGCCAGCGTGCCCGCCGGGTATGCGTCCAGGAAGTGACGCATCCCGGTCGCCATCGAGTTGATGTGACCAGGTGTCCCCGTCTCGGACTGGGCGATCATGTTGCCGCGGGTGTCGAAGGCGCCGCAGGCCAGGTCCTGCGACTCGCGCAAGATCGTGCTGAACGCTGTCCGGATCAAGGCTGCCTGCTGCTCGTTCGTTACCGAGAGCAGTCGGTTCCAGAGCACCTCCAGGACAATCGGGTCCATCTCGGTCGCGCGGTCGGCAACGGTCATTTGGCGTCTCCTTAACGGCACTCACCCGGTGTAGCGCACTCGTCCTCGCGTGGGAGTGGGGGGCGAGGGATGTTCACATCTCCACCCGGAGATTCCGGAACTCGTCGATCGCGACCCGCCCCTTCGGCCCGATCACCACGGTCGACTCCCGCTCCTCGACGATTGCCGGTCCCTCAAAGGTCGCCCCCGGGGCCAACCGGTACCGGTCGTAGACCGGCGTCGGGTGGTAGCCGCGGTACTCCGGGTGATACACCCGACGCTCGCCCTTGCGGGCCTGTTCGGGGCCGCCGGCGTCCGCCGCGCCCACCTGGAGCCGCAGCTCCGGCCGGGGGCCGGAGACGACCAGCCGCCAGCTCATGACTTCCAGGCCGACTGACGGTCCGGTTCGGCCGTACAGCTGCTCGTAGACCTGATCGAAGGCGGCAACCACCTCCGCGCGCGACTCGGCCGTCAGCCGCCCGGCTGGGACTGGAACTCGAATCTCGTAGCCCTGGCCGATATACCGGGCGTCGACCGAGCGGGCGTAGCTGATCTCCCCCTCGGCGACGCCCGACGCGAGCAGGATCTCGCGGCCGCTCGCCTCCATGTCGTCGAAGATTCTGGCAACGGCCGCCCAGTCCAGCTCGTCCAGCCTCCCGTACGACGTCCGCACGAAGTCGAATTGGAGCGGCGCCGACAGGAACCCTACCGTGGAGGTCACACCAGCGCCGAACGGCGCGATCATCGCCGGCGCGTGAAGAGCCTCGGCGACCCGGAAGCCGTGGACCGGCCCGGCCCCGCCGAAGGTGAACAGCGGAAACGACCGCGCGTCTTTGCCGCGCTCGATCGCGTGCACCCGCGCGGCGTTTGCCATGCTCTCGTTGACGATCTGGTGGATGCCCCAGGCCGCCTCCGGCACCCCAACCCCCAGCTTGTCCGCGACCTTCTCCTTGATTGCCCGCTCGGTCGCATCCAGGTCTAGCTGCATCTTTCCGCCCAGGAAAAAGGCCGGGTCCAGGTACCCCAGGATCAGGTCCGCATCGGTCACCGTCGGCTCGGTCCCGCCCCGCCCGTAGCAGACCGGCCCGGGCTCGCTGCCGGCGCTGTCCGGGCCGACCTTCAACAGGCCCAGCGCGTCGATCCGGGCGATGCTGCCGCCACCCGCCCCGATCTCGATCATCTCGATCACCGGCACCTTGACCGGCAGACCGGAGCCGCGCTTGAAGCGGTACACCCGGTCGACCTCGAAGTCGTTGGCGGTCAACGGCGCGCCCTTCTCGATGACGCACAGCTTGGCCGTCGTCCCGCCCATGTCGAACGACATCAGGTCGTTGACCCCGGTCAGCTGACCATAGTACGCCGTCGCCAGCGCGCCCGCGGCAGGGCCAGACTCGAGCAGGCGGATCGGGAAGCGCGTCGCCGTGTCGATCGTGCCGACCCCGCCACTCGACAGCATCACGAACAGCTGACCGCCGAATCCAAGCTCGCGCAGCCGCCGCTCCAAACCGCGCAGGTAGCGGTCCACGCGATCCTGGACGTAGACGTTGGCGACGGTCGTGCTGGTCCGCTCGAACTCGCGGATCTCCGGCACGACCTCCGAAGACAGCGAGATCCGCATCTCTGGCGCGACCCGACCGATCAGCTCGGCGACCCCGCGCTCGTGGTCGGAATTCGCATAACTGTGGAGGAAGGAGATGGCGATTGCCTCGATCCCCTTGTCCTGTAGCTCGCGGACGAGCGGCTCCAGGTCGTCATGATTCGGCGCCTGGACCACCTCGCCGGTCGCCAGGACCCGCTCGTCGACCTCGAGCCGCAGGTAGCGTGGCGCGAGCGGGCGCGGCATCTCCAGGAACAGGTCGTACAGCTCGTACCGCATCTCGCGGCCGATCTCGACCGCGTCGCGAAAGCCTTTCGTCGTCAGGAGCGCCGTCTTCGAGCCCTTGCGCTCGATGATGCTATTGGTGACCAGGGTCGTCCCGTGAATGATGGTCGCCAGCCGTTCCGGCGAGACTTGGGCACGTTCGAGTGCGTCGCGCAGGACGTCCTCGACGGCCTGGGACGGATCATTCGGCGTGGTCAACGACTTGCCGACAGTGAATGCGCCGCTCTCGTCGTCGACCAGGATCAGGTCGGTGAACGTGCCGCCGATGTCCACCCCAACCCGGTAGCTCATCGTCATTGCGCGACTCGCACGACCACTCGGCCGCGGGTCTCCCCGCGGTAGATCCGGTCCAGCACGGTGGGCACCTCGTCCAGGGCAACCTCCTGGGCGATCGACTCGTCCAGCTTGGGCGGGCGCAGATCACCGGCCAGACGCTCCCAGAGCGCGATCCGCCGCTCGATCGGCGTATTCGCCGAGTCGATGCCGAGGATGTTCACCCCGCGCAGGATAAACGGCAGGACGGTCGTCTTGACCGCGGCGCCGCCAGTGTTGCCGCTGACCGCGATGCTGCCATGCTGCGCGGTCGTCTGCAACAGGTAGGCCAGCGTGCCTCCCCCGACGGCGTCGACGGCACCGGCCCACCGCGCCCGCTCGAGCGGCCTATCGCTCGGCGCGCTCGTCTCGGAGCGCTCGACGATCTCGCTCGCGCCGAGCTCGCGCAGGAAGTCGTGGGCGTCCGTGGAGCCGGTGCTCGCGGCGACCCGGTAACCCCGCGCCGCCAGGATGGCCACCGCGGTCGACCCGACCCCGCCCGACGCGCCCGTCACCAGCACCGTCCCGCTCTCCGGGCGTAGCCCCAGGTGCTCCAATTGGAGGACCGACAGCGCTGCCGTGTAGCCGGCCGTGCCAATCGCCATCGCCTGCCGCGGCGTCAGGCCCGCCGGCAGCGGGACGACCCAGCCGGCCGGAACCCGTGCCAGCTCGGCGTAGCCGCCGTGGTGCGAGACGCCCAGGTCGTAGCCATGCGCCAGCACCTGGTCGCCCGGCGTGTACCGCCGATCGGCACTCTCGACCACCACGCCGGCCAGGTCGATGCCCGGCACCAGCGGGTAATGGCGGACGACCTTGCCGTCCGCGCGCGCGGCCAGAGCGTCCTTGTAGTTGACCGACGAGGCGGCCACCTGGATCGTCACCTCGCCATCCATCAACTGGCTCGGGTCCCAGCGGTTGAGCGAGACTCTCACCTCATCGCCGCCGCCGGCCCGGTCGACAACCAGGGCGCGGAACTCGTCCATGCCGTTTATCCTCCGTCCCTTCGCTCATCCGTGAGTCTGCCTTCGAGCCGCTCGAGAGACGCTTCGAGGTCGCGCTGGCGCAGCGCGAACGTCAGGTCGCCGCGCGTCCGTTCCAGGATCGCCCGCGCCCCGTCCGTCGTCCGCCGCAGCCCGCCGGTCAGCGCGTCCGGGTAATCGATCGTCACCAGCAGGCTGTAGATGTCGTCCATCGTCTGGAGCAGCCGCTCGCAGCGGGCGACCTCGCCGCGGCGGAGCCGGTCCAGGACACAGCGTCGCAGCTCGCCGACGGCTTCCGCCAGTCCGTTCAGAAACGGCGCCGCGGCCACCCCCAGGTCCTCGGGCGGCGGCATCGGCGCGCCGGTCACCAGGCTATAGGTCGCCGTCGCCTCGACGAACTCCTTCTGCGCATCCTGCACGTAGCCGGTGAAGAACAGGTCCGAGTGGGGCCGCAGGTCTTCTGCCAGCTCATCGCTCAACCGACGAGCCGCGCCGAGCAGCTCGACGGCGCGTCCGTCCTCACCGCGGTGGACCGCCCGGATCGAGTTAGCGCAGGTTCGCACCAGTTCCCGTGAGCGGGCCAGCGCCGCTTCGCGAGCGTCGTTCTTTACTTCCAGCTCCGCGCGCGCCCACGCCTCAATCTGCTCGAGAATGGGAGGGCTCCAGCGCAATCTCGAGCCGCTTGTTGACGCGGCCCTTGTTTTCGGTCTTCGTGATCCGAAGGGTGCCGACCTCGCGAGTGTTGCCGACGTGGGTGCCGCCATCAGCCTGCTGGTCGATTCCGACGATGTCGATGACCCGCACTTCCTGGATCTGCGGCGGAAGCAGGTTGATGTTGGTCCGAATCAGGTCTGGAATCTGGAACGCTTCCTCGCGCGGCAGCACCTTCACCACGATCGGTGCGCCCTCGGCCATGAGTCGATTGGCTTCGCGCTCGATCGCGGCCAGCCTGTCGGGCGACAGGTCTTCGAGCGCAAAGTCCATCCGCGCACGGTCCGGGTACATCTGCCCGCCGGTCACCAGCGCGCCGTGCAGCTTGTAGATCACGCCGCTCATGACGTGCAGCGCGGTGTGATGGCGCATGAGGGCGTACCGCCGGTCCCAGTCGATCGCGCCGTGGACCAGTGCGCCGACCGGTGGCGGCTCGCCCTCGATCCTGTGGAGCACGTCCGGCCCCTGCTTCTTGACCTCGATCACGCGGCACTCGCCAGCGTCCCAGCGCAGCGTCCCCGCGTCGTACGGCTGCCCGCCGCCGCCCGGGTAAAACGCCGTCCGGTCCAGCACCACGGCCCCGTCGCGCACCTCGCGCACGGTTGCCTCGAACTCCTTGAGGTACGCGTCGCTCGCGTACAGCAGCTCGGTCATCGGCCCCTCCAATCGCCGATTGTAGCTGGGAG
>JAUJPG010000028.1:51587-72170 GCA_030447245.1 Chloroflexota bacterium
GCCGGCCTTGACCTCGACGGGAGCGATGATCGGCCCGATCGTCGACTCCGGGGGTGAACCATCTTCGAAGTACAGCTCGAGCGCTTCCTGCAAGTTGGTGAGCGCCTCTTCGATGCTCGCTCCCTGGCTGGTCACCTCGACTTCGAGGCAGCGGGCCACGTACCACGAACCCTCCTGGGTGATCGCGGCGGTCAATCGATGCACGCTGCCTTCGTCGTCACGCTTCCTCCGGACTACGCGCCGGCCATCTGAGCATCATACTCCTGGCAGCCATCGTGGGTGCGAGGAGCGGCTGCGTCCCAAGGCCGACCCCTGGCCGCTATCATCCGCTACGTGAGGCATATGGAGGGCGACGTGCGTGACACCACCTGGATCATCCAGAAGACCGAAGCGCGTGCCGCGCGCGGCATGGTCACGGCGATGCACCCGCTCGCCGCCGAGGCCGGGTTGGACATCTTGCGCGCCGGCGGCAACGCGGTCGACGCGGCCGTCGCCACCGCCTTCGCGATCGGCGTCGTCGAGCCGTTCATGAATGGCGTCGGCGGTGTCGCCGTGATGGTGCACTTCGACGCGGCCAGTGGCCGAACAACCGTCGTCGACGGCTCGAGCACCGCCCAGCTCGCCGCGCAGCCGGACACCTTCGAGCTAGCTCCGTCGACCGAGCAGGCCGGCATGTACGGCTGGCGGGCGACCGTCGGCGACGCCCAGAACACCGGCTACCGCGCCCCGATCGTCCCCGGCACGCCCGCGATGCTGCTCCACAGCCTCGACCGCTACGGCTCCGGCCGCGTCAAACGCGCCCAGGTCATCGCGCCGGCCATCCGGCTGGCCGAAGAGGGCTTTCCGGTCGACCCGTACGTCGCCTCGTCAACCGCCTTCGCCATGCGCAAGCTCCGCCAGTTTCCCGAAAGCATGCGCACCTACTTCCACGAGGACGGCACGCCGCTCGTTCCAACGAGTCTCGGCACGCCAGCCGACCGATTGGTCCAGGCCGACCTGGCTCGCACGCTCCGTGCGCTGGCCGAGCACGGTCCCGACCCGTTCTACCGCGGCGAGATCGCCGAGCGTATCGTGGCGGACGTCCAGGCCAACGGTGGCCTGCTCTCCCGCGAGGACTTCGCCGAGTACCGCGTCCGCGAGTTCTCGCCAGCGCTCCAGGTCGACTACCGTGGCTACACGCTGGTCGGCGTGCCCGAGACCTCCGGCTGCGCAACCGTCTACCAGGCAATGAACATCCTCGAGCGGTTCGACCTTGCCGCGCTCGGTCGCGGCACGCCCGCCGCGACCCACCTGATCGCCGAGGCGATCCGGCGGGCGTTCCTCGACCGATTTGCCCATCTGGCAGACCCCAGCTTCGGCCCCGCCCCCTTCGAAGGCGTCCTCTCCAAGGCCTACGCCGCCGAGCTGGCTTCTCACATCAATCCTGACCGCGCTGATCCAGACGCGCCACCCGGTGACCCCTGGCCGTTCCAGCACGGCGAGCGTCCGACCGTGGCGGCCGGCCGCCGGGCTGGTGCTGACGGCTGCACGACCCACCTGACCGTCGTCGACGCGCAGCGCAACGTCGTCTCGCTCACCACCACGCTCGGCGAGCTGTTCGGCTCTGGCGTCGTCGCCAGAGGCACTGGCGTACTCCTCAACAACGGCATGACCTGGTTCGACCCCGAGCCTGGACGGATCAGCTCGATCGCCCCAGGCAAGCGCATCCTCTGGGCGCCCAGCCCGACGATCGCCCTCAAGGACGGGCGCCCGCTGCTCGGAGTCGGCGCGCCCGGTGGCCGCCGAATCATGAGCGCGATCGTCCAGAGCCTGGTCAACGTCCTCGACTTCGGCGCGCATCCAGGACGCCGTCAGCGCCCCGGATCCACTCCGAAGGCCCCACCACCCAGGCCGAAGCGCGCCTGAGTCCGGACGTGCTCGAAGGCCTCGCCGCCCGCGGCCACCGCTTGGAGGTCGTCGAGGAGACGAGCTCCTCCTTCAGCTTCGCCCGCCCCAACGGCATCCTGATCGACACCGAGACGAACCACCTGACCGGTGGTGTCAACCAGTTCGTGCCCGCCTGGGCGATGGGCTATTAGGTCCGCGCGGGTTCGGGGCGTCCTGCTCGACTCGTGCGTTGGACTCATCATTGCCCATGCTCCCGATGCACGGCGCCTGGGACACGCGACGCCTCGGCTCCGTGCTATTCTCGAAGCGCACGCCCGCACTGTCCGCCGACCTGTCCGTCATGATCAGGTGAGCAAGTATCCCCGTCACTACCGCGTGTCCGCGTCCCTCTCATGAGCGCCGGCGTGATCCACTATGCCACGTACTTCGACCGGCACTATCTCAGCCGCGGCCTGGCGCTATACCGATCGCTGACTCGGCACAGCCCGCCGTTCGTGCTGTGGGTCCTCTGCCTCGACCATGACACGTACAGCACGCTCTCCAGGATGCGCCTGACCGGCCTCGTCCCGATCCCCTTGGTCGATTTGGAGCAGCATGATCGAGCGTTGCTGAACGTGAAGTCAGAGCGGCACCCGGTGGAGTATTACTGGACCTGCACCGCGCCGCTCCTGCTGTACATCCTCGAGCGCGATTCCCGGATCGACATGCTGACTTACCTCGATGCCGATCTCTACTTCTTCGACGATCCGACACCGATTTACCAGGAGCTCCAGGACAGTTCGACTCTGCTCATTGAGCACCGCTGGTCGGCCTCTGTGAATCAATTTTACAGAGCACACGGCAACTTCAACGTTGGCTTGCTGATCTTCCGACCAACACCCGATGGGCTGGCGTGCCTGAGGTGGTGGCGTGAGCGGTGTATCGACTGGTGCTTCGATCGCGTCGAGCCCGACAGATTTGGCGATCAGAAGTACCTGGATGAATGGCCGAGACGTTTCGGGGGCGTAGCTGTTCTTCAGCACAAAGGGGCGGCACTGGGGCCGTGGAATTTGTCCACCTATCCGCTGCACCGCAAGCGGGGACGAGTCTACGTCGACGACGACCCGCTCGTCTTCTACCATTTCAACAGACTGCGGAGAATCAACCGCTGGGTATATGATCCCACGCTTTGGCG
This sequence comes from Chloroflexota bacterium, assembly GCA_030447245.1. Taxonomy (GTDB): domain Bacteria; phylum Chloroflexota; class UBA6077; order UBA6077; family JACCZL01; genus JAUJPG01. Next base: position 54,649 of record JAUJPG010000028.1, read on the forward strand.
GTTTGGCCACAAGATGTCCCCGCTTGTGAAGCATCATATCTATGTGCCGTACATACGGGAATTGAGGAGCGTGACCAAGCTAATTCGTGCAGCGGATGGAAAGACCCCCGCCGTGGACAGCCTTCGCCCCGATGAGCGCCTGGTGTCGAGACTCAGGCAGGCGGTGCAACATCCGGGCTGCCTCGTCGTCTCGGATCGCTTCGTCCTGTAGCGGTGGCGTTCGCGCCAGTCGGCCGGCGGCATCCCGCGTCCACCCGGTATGTCTCAAGGGCAGCTCACGTCCGCGCCTACACGTGAGCGGACATACCTGACCGACCAGCCCCAGCCGCCGGGATAGAAGGTCGTCCATGTCCACGCTCGTCGCGGCGCCCCATGCTTGGCTGATGCTCGCCGGCGTTGTGGACGTAGCCGTGCTGGTCTGAGTCTCGGCGACGGTGACACTGTCGGCGCTGACCGCGGTCTATCATTTCTCCGGCGCCCCTTGTGCGATGCTCACGGTTGCCGCTCGACCGCCGCCAGCAGGGCCCGCTCGATCTTCGCGGCGACCGCGCGGCGAGAGAAGCGTAGCGCGATCGTCTGCCGACCCGCCCGGCCAAGCCGTTGGCGCAGGTCCGGGTCGTCTACCAGCCAGTCCAGTATCCTCGTGAACCCGTCGACGTCGCCGGGACGCACGGCCATTCCGCATGCGGACTCGGCGACGAGCTGGCTGGCGACCCCCGCTCCAGCGAAGACGATCGGCAGCTCCATTGCCATCGCTTCGAGCAGCCGGACCGGTAGCTGGCCCTCGGTCACCGGCAGCGGCACCAGGGCCAGCGCCGCGATGTCGGCGGCGGCGAGCACGCCGCGGATCTCGTGGTGTGGACGGGCCGGTAGCAGCGTCACGTTGCGCAGCCCACGCCGCGCCACCTCCTGCTGAAGCCAGTCCTTGCGTGAGCCGTCGCCGACGATCAAGACGTGCAGCTCCGGTCGCGCGGCGAGCCGTCCCACGGCGTCGAGCAGCAGCTCGTAGTCGTACACCGTGCTCAGTGTCCCGACGCACGCCGCGACGACCTTGTCGTCGAGCGACCACGCCGACCGCACGCGGCGACGACCTGGTCGTCGAGCGACCACGCCGACCGCAGGCGCCGGCGCTCGGCACGCGCGAGGGCTGGATCGAGCCACTCGGCGTCTACGCCGTTCGTCAGCAGGTCGATCTTCTCGCGCGGAACACCCTGGCGGATCAACTGCTCGACCCACGTGCGGGTCACCACGATGAGCCGCCCGCTGGCCCGATACACGCCGCGCTCGAACAGCCGGGCCGCTCGGATCGGGGCGGCGTTGCTCAGGGCGCCACGCTGGATCGCGACCTCCGGCCAGAGATCCGCGACGTGTAAGACGGTCGGCGCGCCGAGCGCCCGGCCGAGCAGCGCACCGGTCGCGCCCAGGAACAGCGGCGGACTCTCGACCAGGATCACCTCCGGACGCCCGAGGCGCGGCAGCGCGAGCAACGCGGACGCGGCGAAGGAGAGCTGATTCGCCAGGCGGACACGCGCCGACGCGCCCGGCCGGGCGTAGGTCCAGGTCCGCTCGACACGGACGCCGTCGATCCACTCCGATTGAAAGAGCCCCGCCCGCCGGTGGGTTGGCGGCACGATTCCCGTAGGATACGACGGCAGCGCGGTCAACACCCGAACGTAATGTCCCCGCGCTCGGAGGAAGGCAGCCGTCCCGCTCAGCCGGGTCTGGGGCGCGCCCACCTCCGGAGGGTAGTGGTGGGTCAGGATCAGCACGCGCATGGCAGGCGTATGGTATCGGCCGGGCGGCCGGTACGGGTGGCACTGCTCGATCCGAACGCGAACACGCCGCCGTACGATCGCGCCCTCAGCCGCGCGCTGGTACGCGCCGGCTGCCGCGTCGAGCTGGTGACGGCGCCCTTCCTGTACGAGCCCCAGCCGCGTGCGCGCGACTATCGCGTCCGTTACGCGTTCTTCCAGCTGGCCGCCGGCTCGCTCGGCCGGCGGCTCGGTCTGGATGCGCGCCCGCGCCTGCGCCGTCTCCTCAAGGCCGCCGAATACCCCTTCGACTGGGCCATACTGCTGGCTCGTCTCGCGCGGTATCCCCCAGACGGGCTCCACGTCCAGTGGACGGTCGACCCCCGCCTGGATCTGCCGGCCTGGCGTCGACTGCGCCGCCGCGGCGTCCCGATCGTCTACACCGTCCACAACCTGCTGCCTCACGCCGCGCGCGCCGGCGACGCGGCCCGCTTCGGCCGCCTCTACCATGCCGCCGACCGCGTGATCGTCCATGCTCGCCGCTCCGCGTCCAGGCTGGCCGAACGCTTCGGACTGCCCGCCAGCCGGATCGCGGTTGCGCCGCACGGCGCGCTGCTCGAGGATCAGCCGGCCCTGGATCGGGTGGCCGCGCGACGCCGCCTGGGCCTGCCGCCAGACCTGCCGCTCGTGCTCTTCGCCGGGCTAATCGAGCCGTACAAGGGGCTCGGCGACTTGATCGCAGCGTTCGGCGGGCTGGTTCGATCGGTACCAGCCGCCCGACTCGTCGTCGCCGGCCGGCCGAACGAGCCGTTCGAACCGTATCGTGCGACCCTCGCCGCCCAGGGCCTGAACGACCGCGTCCACCTCGACCTCCGCTATCTGCCGAGCGCCGACCTGGCCGCCTACCTGTGCGCTGCCGACGTCGTCGCGCTGCCGTACCGCGATGCCACGTCGAGCGGATTGCTGACCGCCGCCTGGCGCTTCGGCCGCCCGGTCGTCGCGACGGACGTCGGCGACCTGGCCGAGCTGGTCGCGGACGGCGAATCTGGCCTGCTCGTGCCGCCCTCGAACCCACCGGCGCTCGCGGAGGCCCTGGCTCGGGCACTCGGGAATCCGGCGCTGGCCGCGCGCCTGGGCGAGCGCGGCCGTCGACAGTCGCTGACGGACCAGAGCTGGGCGCGGGCCGCGGAGCGGACGGTTGATGTGTATCGTGAGGTTGTGGACGAGGCTGGGCGTTGGCGCCGCCACTCGTACACCTCGGCCGTATAATTGCCGCCCGCGATGTGAGATTCTGGGATGCGCCACCCCGCCCCACTACAACCCTCTACGGCCACACCCGCCGTCAGCGTCGTCGTCGTCACCTGGAACGGCTGGCATTTCCTGCCCGGCTGCCTCGACGCGCTGGCCGCGCAGAGCTTTCGGGACTTCGAGGTCGTCCTGGTAGACAACGGCTCGGTCGACGGCTCGGTCGAACAGGTCCGGCAACGCTACTCCTGGGTCCGCTTGATCGAGAATCGCGAGAACCTCGGCTTCGCCGTCGCCAACAACCAGGCGCTGGAGCACTGCCGCAGCCGCTTCATCGCGCTGCTCAACAACGACACGCGGGTCGACCCGGGCTGGCTGGCGGCGCTGGTCGACGCCCTCGAACGTCACCCGAACGCGGCCGGCGCCAGCGGCACGATCGTCTCGCTGGACGAGCCGACCCGCGTCATCTTCACCACCCCGAAGGTCGACCCGCGCTCGGCCCGGGCGATCTGGGTCGAGCAGCCGGCCCCACTCTGCCGCGTTGACGGCCTGTCCGGGAGCTGTGCGCTCCTGCGGCGCGCCGTGATCGATCGGCTCGGGCTGTTCGACCCGGCCTACTGGGCCTACTTCGAGGAGACCGACTGGTGCGCCCGCGCACTGATCGCCGGCTGGGACCTGCTCTACGTCCCCGAGGCCGTCGTCGCCCACAAGGAGCGCGGCAGCACGACCGCCGATTTCCTCCTCTACCAGATCACGCGCAATCGCCTGCGTTTCGCGCTCAAGAACTTCGACCGATCCGCGCTGCCACGCTTCGCGCTGCACTATGCGTACGATCTGGCCCGAACGCTCGCCCGCCACCTTCGCGACGGCCGTCCGCGCGACAACCTGCTCGTTGCGCGAGCCGTGGCCTGGAACCTGCGCCACCTGCCGGCCACCCTCGCCGCTCGACGCCGCGACCTGGCCAGGATCCCCCCGCCGCGCCGCTCCTACAACCGCTCGCTCCCGCTGCGCGACCGATCCAGCGACGGCTGCGGGGGCCTGCGTCCACCCCTCGCCCTGGTCCCCTCGCCGCCACGCTCTACCGAGCCGTAGGGCGGCGCCTTGTTCCCTCGCTCTCCAGCAACGGCCGGCAGTGCAGGCACGCTCGTGCGTGAGTGCGCCGGTATCTTCAGCACTGCTGCAGCGTGCCAGCCTCGGCCAGCGCCGCGTCGAGCGCGCCCATGACCTGCCTCCCGCGTTCGCGCCAGGTGTGCCGCGCCGCAAACGCCTGGCGTTCCGATCGACCGGCGTCCGGCGCGGCGAGCCGTCGCTCGATTGCGCTGACCGCCTCAGCGGAAGTGCCACACAGGTCGACCAGATCGCCGTACTTGACCAGCTCGGCCAACGGCGTGGCGACGACCGGTCGGCCGGCCGCCAGGTACTCGTACACCTTGACCGGGTCCATCGCCGTGGTCAGCTCGCTGGTGACGCGCGGCAGCAGGCAGACGTCGGAGTGATGCAGATAGGCCGGCAGTGCCTCGTACGGGCGCTCGCCGAGCAGATGGACGTTCGGAAGGCTCCCGAGCGGGGCCAGTGCCGCGCCGGCTCGCCGGGCGATCAAGAGCACGGTCCAGTCCGGCCGAGCTCGTGCGACGCCAGCCAGCCAGTCGATGTCGAGCCAGGGGCCGAGCGTGCCGTAATAGAGCAGCCGCGGCCGAGCCAGGCGCGCCAGGTCGGCCGGCTCCGGCGGCTCCACGGTAGTACAAGCAAAGTGCTCCACGTCGGCCGCGTTCGGTACGAGCGTCGCCCGCGCACGGGCCGCTCTGGCGCGGGCAAGCAGGTCGGCGCTGGATGCAAAGACCAGGTCGGCACGGGCGAGGATGTCGCGCTCCGCCCGGGCCATCACGGCGCGCGCCCGCCCCCGCTTGAAGGCCGCGTGGTAGTCCATCGCGTCGAAGCAGACCAGTGCCTCGCCGTAGCGCCCGATCTGGGTGGCCTGGTCTGGATGGCTCAGCCACAGGAGCACCGATCGCCCCGGATGGAGGTGACGTCGGATCAACGACGCGGCTAGGCGACCGTTCAGCTGTGCCAGGGGCGGCACTCGGCCCGGCGATAGAGCAGTCGGACGGAGGACGGTCAGGTCGGAACTGACCTGCTCAGCGCGGGCGCGCGGGCGGGCGCCACGGACCAGGCGGCTGAGCGGCACGGGCCGCACATAGAGCAGGCGGTAGCGGCGGCTCAGCTCGGTCGCCAGGTGCTGGGGACGCTGACGCGGATCCTGCCAGTCAGTCAGCCCGAAGTAGACGATCTGGGGAACCAGAACCGCCCCCCTTCATCCCCGATCGCGGGCAGGGAGGGGGGCGGTCACCAGCCGCCACGGAGCACGGGCTCAGCCAGCGCCGGCGGCCACCGCCAGCGAGCCGGAGACTCCTCGTACCAGCCGATCGTTCGACGCAGCCCCTCGCGGAAGTCGGTCCTGGCGCGGAAGCCGAACTCGCGCTCGGCCCGCGTGGTGTCCAGACAGCGCCGCGGCTGGCCGTTCGGCATCGACGGGTCGAACTCGATCCGCCCGCCGAAGCCCGGTCAGCTCGGCGATCAGGGTCACCAGCTCGCGGATCGTGATCTCCATCCCCGAGCCGAGGTTGACCGGCTGAGCCCCGGCGTACCGCTCGGCCGCCAGGACGATCCCCTCGGCCCGCGTCGTCGACGTACAGGAACTCGCGGCTCGGGCTGCCGTCACCCAGACCGAGATTGACGCCGCCCCAGCATCCCGCGCCTCCAGACACTTGCGGATCAAGGCCGGGATGACGTGCGACGAGCTCGGGTCGAAGTTGTCGTTCGGGCCGTACAGGTTGACCGGCAGTAGGTAGATCGCGTCGAAGCCGTACTGGTCGCGGTAGGCCTGGGCCTGGACCAGGAGCATCTTTTTGGCCAGCCCGTACGGTGCGTTGGTCTCCTCGGGGTAGCCGTCCCAGAGGTTCTCTTCGCTTGGGGATCGGCGTGAACTTCGGGTAGGCGCAGATCGTGCCGACGGCGACGAACTTGGCGACGCCGGCCAGCCGCGCCTGCTCCATCAGCTGCACGCCCATCATCAGGTTGTCGTAGAAGAACTTGCCCGGGTTGGCGCGGTTGGCGCCGATCCCGCCGACCACCGCGGCCAGGTGGACGATCACCTCCGGCCGCCCGTCCGCAGCGCGCCCACCACGCCGTCCCGCTGGACCAGGTCGTACTCCGCGCTGCGTGGGACAAAGACGTCCCGACACCCGGCGGCGCAGCCGGCCGACGACGCGCTGACCGAGAAAGCCGGCACCCCCGTAACCATCACGCGGCGCGCGGCGAGATCGATAGGCATCCGACACTCCCCCGAGGTGCAGGCCAGACAATCGGTGTGTCGAGTATACGCGACGGCCGCCGAAGCGGGCCAATCCAACCGCCGCCGGCGTGGGCCCTGCGAACCTGCGATTCGATGGCGAGTGTTGTTCCTCGACGTGACCTGCTATTGTGGCGCGGCCACCGCGGCGCGACCGGCGCATCGGGTCGGTGGGACCCCCTGTGCGACTCTCGCCTGCGATACCGCGCCGATGGAGGGTCATTGTGGCGTCCTCTGCGGGCTCGTCGTCTCACCAACGGAGCTGGGCTGGCCAGGAATCCGCGTCGGGGCATCGTTGCTGCTGACGTTCCTCATCGTGATCGGGGCGCCCTCGGACCGCCCGGTTGGTCGCGCGGCCCAGGGCCCGAGTCGTGGCAGGATGACGCGTGCGCCGGCGACGAGCAGATCTCCTACGCGCCGCCCGTCCCCCACGTCGGCCAGACCGTGCTCGTAGCGGCCACCTCGAGACGGCCCCACCTGGGAACGTGGCTGAGCGCCCCGCCACTCTGGCCAACGGCCCCCAATTACGCGACGGCCGCGTCCATCGTGCCGGCAACTGCCCGAAGTAGCGCCTTGCCGATCGGCGTCCAACTAATCTCGGCTTGGTACTCAGCGCGTCGGATGCGCTCGGGGACAATGCGCTCAATCAGGACGATCAGAACTTCGCGCTGGGCAGCCACGTCAGCGTCTCGCAAAGCGGTCGACCAGCCGCCCGGCTTGGCGCAGCACGGCCTCCAGGTCTGGAAGTTTGGGCACGGGGGCTATGCCGCTCAGGCGCTCCAGTTCTACCTCGGCGGCTACTAGATCGGTGTGGGCCTGGTCCCGTAAAAGTTCGTAACCATGTCGGTCGATTTCGGCGTCGGCGTATAGGACGGCTGCCCTGGTGAGTCGCTGCCGCGCACGCCCGGCTTCCTGCTCCAGCCGAGCGATCGCTTTCGCGCTCGTGGCCGCTCCGGCGGGCTCCTGGATCGCCTGCCAGGCGCGGTGCAGCGCGGCGCGCAAACCGACTTCCGTCGAAGTCACGGTCTCCACCAGGGGCAGAACCTGGGCCAGCACGACCGTTTCGAGTCGTGGACCGTGCGCCAGCCAGGCACAGGTGCTGTCGGTGCTGAGCGCCCCCGATAGTGAACTCCGCCACATCGGTAGGCGTGAACGAGTCGGCCCCGGCCTTCCCATGCGGGCATTCCCGTGCATCCGCTCGCCGCAGCGAGGACAGTACAAGAGGCCAGTCAGCAGGTAGCGTCGGCTGGCCTGGCGCGGAACCCCGGACGTGCAGCGCAACCCGCTGCTGGGCACGCTCCCAGGTAGTGTCATCGACCAGCGGCTCCCAGCGCCCACGCGGCCACTCGGGCACGTGCGGTCCTCTGCCACATCGCACGCGACCTCGGTAGATCGGGCATCCGAGCACCCCCGCACTGCGGAGTAGCCCATGCCGCGCCCTCGGAGGGCGGCCGCGGGTAGCTGGGCGACCCACCGCGCCACGCTTCGGACCGACTCGCCGCTTGCCACCCGCTCGAACACTTCCCGCACGAACGGAGCCGTGTCGAGTCGAGCTCCAGCACGAGCCTTGGGGACCCCGCCCTACGCTCATTCTCAGTCGCCTCTCGCCAGCAATAGCCCCCAAGGTGCGACTCCAACGGGTTGCCACCCGTTCGAGGCGAAGTGCCGCTGAGAAGCGGCCACCCGTTCTCCCAGACGCGGACTTCCTCTTGGGCCACCGCTGCGAGGATGTTCGCGGCCAGGTCGGAGACGACCCCGCCCTCTCGGACGCTGTGGACCTCAACACCGAGGGCCTTCAGCTCCTCGCGGCAGCGGACTCGTTCAAGAGCTTCCGTCCGAATCGGTCGAGCGCAGCCACCACCACCACCACCAGGCAGCCATCCGCTCGCAAACGCCGCACTTCGCTCAGCAGCGCTTGGTATCGTGGGCGGTCGTCACGGGTCGGCCATCACATCCTGGTACTCGTCGGCCAGCGACCAGCCGTGCCGCGCTGCGTACCGCCAGCACTCGGCCAGCTGGGCGTCCAAGCTGACGCCCTCGCGGGCCTGGTCATCGCTCGAGACACGAGTGTAGATCAGCGCGGTAGTGATCCCGCGTGACTCGGGCTGCGCTACAGTCTTCATGCGGCCCTCCTGCTAACTGGTCAGGTTCGCCAGCCCCGGGCCGTGTCAGCGGCGCCGGGCGTCTTCACCGTTGGGGCTGTTCCTTCTGACGCGCATACCGCGCCCGCCGCTTCTCGCGCCGGCTCTCCAGATGTTGCCCGGTAGTCCCAATGCCGCTGGCACGGCTTCGAACAGAACCGCTGTCGGCCCCAACCCTCGAACGCTTTGCCGCACATCGCGCAGGTCCGCGGCGTCAACACGAGCCGCCGCTGGACCATGATGACCCGTTCACTGCCCATACTCGTCCCCATGTGTCTAGTATAACACAAGTAACTAGACACCTTCCTCCGTGGGCCGGTCCCGCTGCAGCACATCGTCGAGGACCATCGTGGAAGGCGCCCAAGCGGCGCACCCTTCGATCGCCCGGATACGGAGTCGAGCCGAAACGGGCTGTGAACTCAACCCCAGCCGCCCGTTGACACGGTACTACCGCTGGGTTACGGTAGCGCCGACGCGCGTGAGTGCCTGTCCCTCGCTGTTCCAGGGGTGCTGGATGCGAATTGTCAGCGGGCCGCCTCGCGGGCGAATCCCCGCCCTCTTGCTTGTGCTTTCGTGGCTGGCCATTGGCACGGCCTGCCAGGTCACCCCGCCGACTTCCCCGACCGTTCCGACTGCTACTCCCTCGCCCACGCCGACGATCGTCCCGCCAACGGCGACAAGGGTTCCTCCCACTGCAACCCCGGTCCCACTCACGGGCACGTCAACAGCCCCGCAGGCGCCAACAGCCCCGCAGGCGCCATCCGCCCCGCAGGCGCCAACAGCCCCGCAGGCGCCATCCGCCCCGCAGGCGCCAGCAGCCCCGCAGGCGCCATCCGCCCCGCAGGCGCCAACAGCCCCGCAGGCGCCATCCGCCCCGCAGGCGCCAACAGCCCCGCAGGCGCCATCCGCCCCGCAGGCGCCAACAGCCCCGCAGGCGCCATCCGCCCCGCAGGCGCCAACAGCCCCGCAGGCGCCATCCGCCCCGTTAATGGTCCGGTTCCTCGACGTAGGCCAGGGCGATGGCGCCTGGCTGACGACCCCGGACGGGCGCACGATCCTCATCGACTGCGGGCCATTCTCCTACGGGCCGAGGCTCGTGAGCGCACTGCAACAAGCCGGCGTCCAGCGTGTGGACGTGCTCGCCCCGAGCCATGCACACGCCGACCACATGGGTGGCTGCTACCACATCGTACGCAGCTTCCCGGTCGGCGTCGTCCTGTGGACGGGACAGACCGACTCGTCGACCACGTGGAACCAGTTCTGGCAGGAGGTCCAGTCACGGAACATCACCATCACACAGCTTGTTGCGGGCCAGGTCTTCGACTGGGGAGGCGGTGTTCGCACCAGGGTCTTCAATCCGCAGGCTCGCGCTCCGAGCATCCCCTTCCATCAATACGACGACAGCCACGTCTTACTCGTCGAGCACGGCGCCATCCGCCTGCTCTTCGTCGGTGACCTCCACCGTCCCGGGGAGGCGATGGCGCTGAGGGCGGGCCTTCGGCAAGCGCACGTTCTCAAGGTTGCCGAGCATGGCTCGCAGAGCGGAAGCGGGCAGGGATTCCTCGATGCCGTGGCACCCGATGTGGGCATCATCAGTGCCGGTGCGAACAATCGCTTCGGCCACCCGCACCCAGAGGTGCTCACCCGACTGGCAAGCGTTGCCGCCCAGCCACTCGCCACTGCGCAGTGCGGCACGATCACGGTTACCAGCGACGGCGCCTCTTACCGCGTAAGAGGGGAGCGCAACGTGGACGGCAGGTGCTCAGGAGTTAGTCCCCCTACGGTCACATCCCCTCCGCCGACGACCACGAGCGTGCGGTCGACCACGACCCCATCGACGGCTACTCCTACGCCCCCGACCCCGCCGCTTAGCCTAGAGGTACGAGGTGCAGGGCCGAACGGGACCGCGATGGTCGCGGTCCAGACGAATCCGCCCAGACCAGGTGTGTCGTGCTCCATCCGTTACGTGACGCCGGCCGGCACCCCAAGCACCGCAGCAGATCTGAATCCTAAGACGACGGATGGTCAGGGACGCGCCAGCTGGTCGTGGCGCATTGGCCCCAGAACTCAGCCTGGAGATGGGACCGTCGAGGTCACGTGCGGCAACGTGAGTGCTCGGGCGTCAATTCCGATCACCTAAGCTGGAGATCCAAGCGGAGCGGTCTGGGCATAGGCCCCGCCCGCAGTCCCCCGCGCCACGGCGATTAGGATGCATCTCCCCAGTGGCCCTTGGGGCACGTCGGCGACTCGGCGGCCGCCACGGCTAGCCCCTGACCGCGCGAATCGCCTCGCGCAAATCCTCGGTCGACAAACCTGAGAGGCCCGGCGTCTCGAAGTCGCCCGGTTCGCCCTGCTCGGCTCGGGCGATGGGCTTGCCGTCGAAGTAGGCCGCGATCAGACCGGCCCACTGGACGCTGCTATCCCGCGCGTAGCCGATGCCGGCCCGCCACACGTCCGGCAGATCCTCGTCGCTGACGGCCTCGCGCAGGGCTGCCGTGGCCCGGTTCGGGCGCCGCCGCTGGTGGTGTTCCGCCGCGGGTCAGCGCCCTGCTCGAACGGCCGCCCGCGTGGCTTGCCCTTCGGTTTTGCAGCATCCATCACAGCAAGCCTGCAGACTCAGGTCGACCCGGGGCCGGCATCCGCGCTCACTTGATCCTCTTGGGCGCAATGCGGAGCTGCTCAATCAGGACGTCCTCGAGCGGATCGCTGAACGCGTCAGGCTCACCCTGCTCGGTCCGCGCGATCGGCTGGCTCTCGAGGTAAGCGAGGATCAGCTTGATGGTGTGGACGTCGTCCGCCATGGCCCGCCCGGCCAGCGCGGCGGCGAGCTGGCGATCGCCGAGCCGTGGGAGGCGTGGGTCACACGCGACTGAGCGGGCCGACCACCCGCACCGAACGGCAAGCGGGCCGGGTGTGCTTCGGACGCACCCGGCCCAACGCACCGACCGCCATGCCGACTGACCCACTCGCGCCTTGTCAGGCGTGATGTGACGAGTGGTGCGGCTCGTCGCTGGCCGTCGACTCTGACGAGTGGGCCGGCGTGCGCAAGGACTGCGCGACCACTTGGCGCATGACGGCGAACACGGTGTACATTGAAGCGGGCACAACGCCTGGGAGGACTGTCATGGCCAAGACGATCTCGTGTCGGGAAGTGGGCCTCTTCACTGACTGCGACGAAGTCATGCGCGCAGACACCGAGGACGAGGTGCTGAGCAGCGCCGCCGCCCACGGCCGCCAGACTCATGCCATGACCGACGAGCAGCTGAACGATCCACAGACGCAGCAGACGATCCGGGGCTTCGTCCGCGAGGGCTGACCGACCCGCCGGCCACGGCGGGGCGCTTCGGCGTCCGAAAGAGCAAGACCGGTCGGACGCAGCCGACGCAGAAGGAGTGGTCTCATGGCAGTGAATGGTGGCGCGACCAAGTGGAACCTGAAGGGTATCGGCTACGAATACTGCAACTGTCAGCCCGGGTGCACCTGCAACTTCTCGGGCTTCCCAACGTCGTCGGATGGAAGCTGCAAAGCGTTTGTCGGGAACGTGATCCAGAGCGGTCGGTGTGGTGACGTCGACCTGTCGAATCTTACGGTCGCAGCCATCATCGACTGGCCGAAGGCGATCCACGACGGCGGCGGCAAGGCCGTGTTCATCGTGCCCCCGGCGGTTACCGACGAGCAGCTCGGCGCCTTGGCCGAGATATTCACCGGCAAGCTCGGCGGGATGCCCTGGGAGATCCTGGGCAGCACCTATGAGGTCGCCGGACTGGTGCGGTCGGATATCAAGGTCACCGAGGCGGGGCGGCACAGCTCCATCGAGATCCCCGGCGTGGCCCGGGCCGTGGGAGACACGCTGAAAAACCCGGTCACCGGCGCCGACAACAATGTCGACATCGAGCTGGAAACCGGCTTCATCTGGAAGGTGGGCCGCTGCGGGCAGGGGTCCTTCGAGGCCGAGGCCGAGGGCATCAAGCTCCAGTATCAGGACACCAACTGGATCCATTACGACTTCGACTGGAGCAACTAGGCCGCCGAGGCGCGCTGGGCGTCGCCGCCGCGAGGGGGCGGACGGGGGAGAGCCGGATGGTTCACAAGGAGCCGCTACGCCGTGAGCAGCTCGCCATCCTGGCAACCCTGGCGCTGCTGACCATCGTCGCCTGGGCCCTCACGCTGGCCCAGATGGGCGGCATGGCCGGCATGAGCGGGCCTGCGGGGAGCGCGCCATCGGGCACGGGGCAGGAGGCCGTGGCGGCGCAGCCGGGGATGGGTGGGATGCCCATGGGCGGCGTGGCCAGGGGGGGAGCTGCTGGCCTGAGCCGGGCGTACGACTGATCCTCTATCTCGGGATGTGGGTGGCGATGATGGCCGCCATGATGCTGCCGGCGGCCGCCCTGATGATCCTGATGTTCGGCACGGTCTACCGCACCAAGCGCGAACGCGGGGGCACCTTCGTGCCGACCTGGGTCTTTGTCTCCGGCTACCTGGCAGTCTGGGCTGGCTTCGGCGCGCGCCTGGGCCGCGGGCGACTTCGGCGAGGCGCTGGCGCGGGCATACCCCGTCCTCAGGGAGATCGGGCCGAGCGCCGCCGCGCTGGCCATGATCGCGGCGGGCCTGTACCAGGTGACCCCGCTCAAGGAGCGCTGCCTTTCGCACTGCCGCTCGCCGCTCGCATTCGTGATGCACCATTGGCGGCCGGGCATGGGCGGGGCGTGGCGGATGGGCGTCGACCACGGAGTCTACTGCGTTGGCTGCTGCTGGGCGCTCTTCGTTCTCCTGGTCGTCGTTGGGCTCGCAAGCCTGCCCTGGATGGGGCTCATCACCCTGATCGTCTGCGCCGAGAAGCTGCTGCCACGGGGGAGAGCGGTCACGCTGGGCGTGGCAGGCATCCTCGTCGCGCTTGGCGTGCTGGCGATGGCCCGCCCCGACCTCCTGGCGCCAACCATGGGCTGAGGAAGTAACGCTGCACCCAAGCCAAGCCCGGCGGGCAACCGTTCGATCGCCGCGGCGGCCTGCTCGACGAAGCCCGTGCGGACACGCTCGACGGTTGAGCGACTGACCTCCAGGGCTCGTGCGATGAGCTCGTCGGTCCAGGCCGCCCCAGATCCGCCGGCCCCTGGCCGGCCTCGAGCAGGATGAGGAGGTGGTCCAGCGTACGAGCCCAGCCGCGGCACGCCGTCGATTGCAGCAATGTGTGACGCTGAAGAGGCGAACAGAGCTCACCTCCGCGTGCTTCTCCTGCGCAACGGTACACTGTCGGCCGCAGAGCCTGGGACTGTTCGGCATGCTGCCGGGCGGCGCGGCAGCGCATCCTCGCCAACACGCTCAGTGACCGCATCCGCCAGCTCCTGCCCGAGTCGGAGCGGCACCTGCCCCTCGACTTGGACGACGCGCTCGGCGAGGGGCGGGTGCCTCCAGCGGCTGGACTGGCAGGACCGCTTCGTCGACGCGCTGGCCCCGGCACTTCCCTGGCATGGACGGGGCGATCCGCGCCGTCGCGTTCCACGTGGCCGATGGCTGCGGCCCGGATCAGCGTCGACGACCCGCGCTCCGACCCGTGCCGGGCTGGCGGCAGCTGCCGCCTGAATTCCGCCTTGACGGCTGCACGGGCGACACCGAGCAGGAGCGGCACCGTGACCGCTAACCTCAACCCCGAGCCGGAGTACTGCATCCACTGCGGCCAGGTCGGCATCAGCCCCGGAGACGCTCGTCTGTCCCGGGACGCGGACGACGTACAAGATCGACCAGGGCTTCGGCGACTGGCCAGGGCCCCACATCATGCGCCGCGTGGGCGGCTCGGACGAGTGGGTCGCCTTGCCGGTATCCGACCTGAGCACCGCGGAGGACGGCCCGCCCGCGGCCTGAGCGCGTCACAAGGGGCCACCGCAGCCGCCCTGCCGGATCAGCCCGGCAGGGCGGCTGCGCGTGGATGGCCCTCTCAGGTTTGCGCGATGACCTCGTACTCCGCCGTGCCCTCGATTGTCGCGCCCAGAGCCTGAGTGGTCTCCCGACGGCGTTGTTCGACGACGGTCTCATTGGCGCGCATGACTTCCTCGCTCTCCCAGATGGCCACCGACAGGACCTTGCCGGTCTGGCGATCCGCCAGCCAGTACGCGCCCTTCAAGCCGCTGAGCTGGCGAGCGAATGGGACGGCGTGCTCCTGGAGCCGGCGGGCGGCTTCGTCGAGACGGTCCGGCGAGCCTTGTATGGTGGTCACACGAGCGATCATCGTCGCACCTCCCTGGCTGCTCCCGGCGATGCGGGGCGACACTAGCAGACCACGGGAAGGGCCAGCTGTCAAGACACCGGGTCAACGCACAGGCACCCGTCGAGGTCGACCTCGACGGGTGGCTTGGCCTGATTCCCCGCTCCCGCGCTCGCGGAGCACGGCTCGGCGCCGGGCAACCGTGGCCGACGTGCGGCCTAACGCAAGAGCCACCTCGCGGGCTGGCTCAGCGAGCGTGTCCTGGACGTACCGCTCGGCGTCCTCGGTCCACCGTTGCCAGTGAGCGTCGGCGGCTGCGCGCGTGATCGCGTAGTCTCGGCGCTGGGCCGCTCGGGCCCAGGCGTACCAGGCCGCCCGTCGAATCTGTACCTCACCAACTCTCGGTTGTGTGGCGCTCGTGGGCAAGTGGACCGCGCGCGTCGACGCCGCTGCGCCCCGCATCTCTCAACGTCCATGTCCGGGGTGCACTCTCCGAAGCTGTGGCACAAGCTATTCTGCCGGTCGCGCTGTACTACAGTGCGCGCCGCTACGCCGGCTTCGGGCTGAGCCCATTTCTCGGGGCCGCAGTCTCCTGGTTTGCTCTCGCCATTGCCGTCATCATCACGTTTGTCTACGGTTCGCTGTTCGTCGCCCTCTGGTTGTTGCTGCTCGGCGATGTCAAGCGCAAGAAGCCGCTCCTGGAGGATGTGATCAACTGCAGGACTTCCGGGCGGCAGCATATGGGCATGCCATCGCGGAAGCCGTACCCGACCGATGTGAGCGACGAGGAGTGGGCCTTTGTCGGCCCGTCCCTGGCCAGCGAGTAGTAGCCGTGCTCATGGTCGATTACCACCCCGCCCGGAGCCCGAGGAGGAGGAGGGAGCACACAGCTCGATCAGCATCCGGCCAGCATCGTCGGCCGCGAATGGCTCGCATGCGAGCAGCACACCCACATCGGCGGCCAGTGCGTGGAGCGTTTGCCGTGGCCCGTCGACGACGGTGTAGTCCGGGCCATGGAGGACGAAGACGGACGTCGGGTCGGTCAGGAGCTGGCCGATTGTCTCTTCGGCGCCCGGAGCCCGAGTAACGACGGGCCAGACCAGCTCAAGCACGTTCTTGGGGGCGTTGGCGAGGGTGTAGACTTGGTTGAACAGCCCCCAGTCGAGCATGACATAGCGGCGCAGGGCCGGGTCCCGGTCGCGCGCCACCCGCCGCGCCAGCTCGCCCGTCGCGGTCGACCACATCCCCTGGCCAGGGTCGGCCGCAACCTGCCGGTGGAACATCGCGACGGTCGCGAGGTTGGCTAGGATACTCACCAGGACGATGGCGACGACGACCGGTCCCACCCGGCCGCGGGCAGCCGTCGCTAGGACCCCGCCGACCCAGAGGACGGTCAGGACGTAGAGTGGGAACAGGTGGTGGACGCGGCCGCCGCCTGGGGTGAGTGACCAGCAGGCCAGCGAGGCGGCGACCCATAGAGGGATGGCCGCCGTCGCCAGCGGCAGAATGCGTCGCGGCGGGGCGGGATGTCCCGAGTCGGGTCGGCGCACAAGAGCCGCGCGGCCGAGCACGATCGCGGCGGCGGCGAGCAGCAGTGGCCAGGGCGAGAGACGCTCAGCCGGCGTGCGGAACATTCTGCGGAGCGCCGAGGTCGGATCGCCGTGCATCCCGAGGCCCAGGTCGCCTAGCCGAGCCACCTGGGCCGCCAGGTTCGCCGTAGTGGACCGGTTTCCAGCCGCGTCGGCGACGTACGTGACCAGCTCGCCGTGATGGACGCCCAGCCACCAGAGCAGCGGCGCAGTCCCGGTTAGCAGCCCGGCAGCGAGGGCCATCGCGCAATCAGGCCGGATCAAGCGGCGGGCCACGTCCGGCCGAAGCGCAACGAGCGTCAGCCCAGCCGGTACAGCGATGAATAGGCTAAGCCACTTGTCGTAGATTGCGAGCCCGGTGGTCAACCCCACGCCGAACAGCCAGGTCGTTCCGCCTGTCCGCCACCACAGCAGCCCGGCCAACGGCCCGATGACGGTCGCTCCTGTCGCGAGTGAGACCGGCCCGTAGTCGTGGCGCAGATACGTCACGTAGGTTGGGTCGGTCGCGAGCAGGGCGACGGCGACCAGTCCGGCGGTAGGCCCGAACCAGCCGCGCGCCAGCCAGAAGGTGCCGACGAGGACGGCGGCACCGAGCAGGATCGGCGGGGCGCGCAGCGTGGCCGGGCTCGGGCCGAACAGCGCGAAGCCGGGCGCTAGCAGGTACGATTTCACCGCGCCGATGTACTTGTCGAGCATGATCGGCAAGCGTCGAACCCCGACGTCCACGTCAGCGTAGACCCAGAGCGGCCAGCTCCGGTAGACGACGTTGAACGCGGCCGGCGCCCAGTATGCCTCGTCGTAGTAGACGCCAGGAAGGTCGATCTGCCACGCTGCAGCAACGAGGTAGGTTGCGACGAGCCCAGCGACGAGCAGGCCGGACGCGCCTCGCGCGCGGGCGTTGCGGGGCGCGGGCGGCTCGACACCGGACGGGTGGTCGAGGGGCAATCGTACGTCCCAGGCGACGAGCTGCGCTCCGTTCGGCTTCACGGAGACCGACGACGCGGGTGGGCGGCGACGGTCGGACTTCCGCCACTGCAGGTCTCTCATGGTAGACTGCGGGTCACCCGAGCTGCCGAAGACAGCCGATGCACGTCGCGCTGACTGACAGGCAGGCACAGGACGTTGCGAGCGGCCGCTCAGCCGTCCCGCACGAGCCCCGCAGCGCGCAGCAGCCAGGACTCCCGTCCACGCCGGTACTCGGGACCGTTCCTCCGACGCAGGATCAGGGCGCGCTCGCCCGCGTCGATC
>JAUJPG010000070.1 GCA_030447245.1 Chloroflexota bacterium
CGGCCTTCGTTTCAGGGTTACTGTTTCGTACGGCATTTCGGTTTGGTCTTGCCTGCCCTATCCCAACCCCGCCTCGCGGGCGCGGATGACGGCCTGCGCCCGGTCGGCGACCCGTAGCTTGGCGAAGATGTTGGAGACGTGGTTTTGGACCGTCTTGAGGCTGAGGAAGAGATCGGCGGCGATCTCCCCATTGCTCCGACCTTGCGCCACGAGGGCGAGCACCTCCTCTTCGCGGCCGGTGAGCTCCGGGAAGGCGCGCGGCGGGACGGGGTGCGCCGGGGCGGAGAAAAAGTCCATGAGGCGACGGGCGATGCCGGGGCCGAATATGACCCCTCCGTCGCCGACGGCCCGGATGGCGTTCAGCACCTCGTCCCCGCGCGCGTCCTTTAGCAGGTAGCCTCGGGCCCCGGCCCGCATCGCGGCGAAGACCGAGTCCTCGTCCTCGAACATCGTGACGACGAGGACGCTCACGTGCGGGCTGGTGTCGAGGATCTCTCGCGTGGCCGTTATGCCGTTGACCTCGGGCATCTTTATGTCCATCAGGATCACATCGGGCTGGAGCCTCTGGGCTAGCTCTATGGCCTCCTCCCCGGTCGTCGCCTCCCCCACCACCTCGATGTCCGCCACTGTGTCCAAAAGCCCGTGCATCCCGTCGCGAAAGAGTGGGTGGTCGTCGGCGATGAGGACGCGGATGAGTTCCATGGTTACTCCTCCGGATCGTGGGTACCGTCGGACGATGAGTAAGGCAACCACGCGCTCACGCGGGCGCCGCCGGCAGGCGTCGACTCGACGGCGAACGTCCCGCCCAGCTCTTCGGCGCGCTCGCGCATCGAGGCCAGCCCCACGCCCTTTGCCTTTTCTACGGCGCCTTCCAGGCCCCGTCCGTCGTCGGAGACTTCGAGGCGGAGCGTGCCGGCGGGTTCGTTGAGCGCGATGCGTACAGCGCAGTTGCGGGCTTCGGCGTGGCGGGCGACGTTGGTCATGGCTTCTTGCGAGATCCGGTAGACGGCCACCTCGACGGCGGCCGGCAGCGGCGGCAATCCATCCTCCGGAACGTCCACGGAGATCCTTAGACCGTTGTGGCCGTACTGCTCTGCCCCTTCGCGCAGGGCCGGGACGAGGCCAAGCTCGTCGAGCGCGGGCGGCCTAAGGTCATAGACCGCCCGGCGAACGTCGGCGACGACGTCCCGGATACGCTCCGCCAGGTCGACCAGCAGGGGATCCGCGGCCGGGTCGTGGGCGAGCTTGCTGCGGGCGGTCTCGAGCTTGAGCATGAGCGCGGCGAGCTGGGGACCGACGCCGTCGTGAAGGTCGCGGCGCAAGCGGCGGCGCTCTTCCTCGCGCGCCGTCACCAAACGCTCGCGCGAGCGTTGCAGGTCGGCGGTGAGACGCACGGCGTGGACGGCGACGCCCACCTGGCGGGCCAGGTCTTCCAGGAGGCGCAGGTCCGACTTCGTGAAGGCTTCGTTTGGCGCGCGGGGAGCGAGGACGAGCTGTCCGACCGTCTCCGACCCGTAGACGAGCGGCAGAACGACGGGCTCGCCGGCGGGCGTCCCGTGCTCCGCTGTAATTTGGAACCCCTCCTTTTGCTTGAGCGTGACCGCCGCGTACGGCAGCTTCAGGGCCTGGGCGACCGTCTCGACGATCGCCGGCAGCACGGCGTCGGGAGCGAAAGTCGCCTCCACACGGTGCCCGAGGCGCGAGAGCACCGCGTAAGGGTCGTTGCGTTCACCGTACATCAGGCGGTTGACGGCCTTTTGCAGGCGTTCGCGTAGCGGAGCGAAGATCACAGCAACGAGGGCAGTGGCAGTGAGAGAGACGAGTAAATTATCTTCCACGCGGAATATGGCGCCCAGGTAGCCCACGACCAGCACGTAGAGGACGACCACACTAGCCGTCAAAGCGCCGAAGACGAGAGTGCGGTTGATGATCAGGTCTATGTCATAGAGACGGTGTTTGAGGATCGCGATCCCGATTGCCGCAGGTATCGCTAGAAAGGCGATCAGGAACAGCGCCCTCCCCGCCACCGTCGGATCGAGGTCCGGCCAGACGGTCACGGCCACGATTGCGGCCGGCAGTATCGTCGCGGCAAAGGCGACCCACTTGATCTGCTGGCGCTCCTCCCCACGGGCACGGCGGAAACGCACGAACAGGGCAGCGACGGGGGCCAGCAAGGTCGCCACCAGGAACGGGATCGAAAGGGTTTCGACGAAGCTCAGCAGACCGGCGGCCCTCTCGAAGCCGAACGGGTTCTCAACCGCGGGGAAGTTATCGAGCGGTCCCGGTGCGAGCGCGAGCGACGCCGAGTCCAGGCAGATCGTGAGTGCGGCGAGCCAGGCCACGACGCGCCAGCGAGGAGAGGGCAAGCGCCCGTCGGGGAAGAGCAGGAACGAGTACAAAAACAGGTTCGCGGCGAAGACGTAGAGCCACGAACCGAGCCAGACCGCCACGACCCCTCCGGGCAACGACCCGGCATCGGCGACGAGCGCATACGTACCGTACTCGCCGGCGAATACCATGACCGCGTAGAGGAGCCCAGACGCGCCGAACAGCCAGCCGATGGAGTTCATTGGTCGCCGGGAGGCGACGAGTGCGCCAACTGTCGAGAGCGCGAGGGCGGCGACGATGTTGGTGAGCCAGTATGGAGAGCCGCCGGCGGCGGAGAAGCTCAAGGCCAGCAAGACGCCGCTGAGCGCGACGAGCACCACGGAGAGCGCCCAAAGTGACCAGGCCAACCACCTCGCGGTGCGTACCGACGGGCGCCGGTGGACGCGTGCGGATGCCGTTCCTTCTGTCATAGCCTCCGGTTGTTTCACGGCTCCTCCCGCCTTTGCCACCGATCATTGCGACTGGTGTTAGCTCATGATACGAGTGCTCGTCCATCATTGTACCGATAGCAGGTAGGTGGCTGCCCCGAATGACGCGGGCGAACGGGGTCAGAGCAACCCGCCTCCTGTCCACGGTAATTCGGCCTCTATCGGATACCTGTGAAGCGTGCCGTAAACGGCGGCACTACGCGGGCTCGACCTGCGGCGTGGACTGGCCCGCCGTCCGTGTGCTCCGGAGCAGTGCGACGCTCAACGCCAACCAGCATGAGCAGCGGCACGCCGACGAACAGTGCTACCGTCACCGCCACGGGAAGCTCGGACAGCGTGGGCGGGAAGACCCGATAGACGACCGGCTCCATGAACATGGCGAACATGATGAACGGGCTCAAACGCCGCAGATTCCCATCGTTCCGATCGCCCCCACCACCTCCGGCTGCGGGCCAGTATCATCAACACGATCAGGGCGACCAGGGGCGTAGGCGGGGCGACGCGCCGGCATTCCCGCTGAGGATGTCGCCCAACACGTTGTTCGGGTCGCCCGACTCATCGAGCACGAACTCCGCGGGTAGCCTGTAGGCTACGGAGATCCGCGCCCACGACCTGGATCGCCAGGTACAGTCCGCACGCCAGAAGGAGTTCCTCTTTGTCGTATGCCTCATCGCTCCGCTCCTCTCCTCCTCAAGCGCCACTCAACCAACCCGCGGGTGCCGCACCGGCGCGCTCTTCTCCGACCAGAGCGTGTAGCCTAACCAGGTCAGGGCCAAGCCCAGGACCAGGCCGGAGCCAGGCAGGGTGAGAACGATGGGCACGATCGCGCCGACGATGAGGATCCCGGCGGCCACGTGTGGATAGACTCGAGCACGCAGCATGGACACACCGAACAACACCCAGCCTAGAGCGGAGAGCATGAAAGGCAGCATGAAATCCACTATCAGCAGCCCTGTGGGCTCGTCGATTAGCGATGGTGACTCGACCGCCACGGCCGGTGCGATAAAGACCTGTCCCCAGAAGTGGCCGAGCAGCAGCGCCGTGCCGACGAAAGCCGCCAGGAAGCCCAGCTGGCCCAGGGTACCTGCCGCCTCTGACTGGCGCGCTTGCAGCCCGAAGATCCCTCCCAGAAGCAGCAACTGGGAGAGCATCAACAACGAGTGCTGGAAGACATAGGCGTTCGTGGCCGTGCTCCCACTCAGGTTGTCGAAGTCGATGACGAACGGGCTCATAGCGTTGGTGATAACGACCAGTGCCCCACCCAGCATAGTTGCCGGCCCTCCCCACCGGATCAAGGTTGACGATGGCTTCATTCGCAAGTTCCTTTCTTTGCTATTTACTGCGCCCGCGGCGCAGGTTGCTGTACCGGCGCATTCTTCTCCGACCAGAGGGCGTAGCCCAGCCAGGTCACGGCCGCGCTGAATAAGATGCCGGTGGGGAACCCGACGACGAGCAGCGTACCGAAAGCGGGCACCGCGCCGACTATGAGGAGTACGGCGGCGACGCGCGGATAGATCCGCACCCTGAGCGTGGCCACCCCGAATAAGAGCCAGCCAAAGATGAAGACCGCCCACGAGACCACGAACATGTTCGCGAGCCGTCCCGAGGGCCCTTCGGCATCGAAGTATTCCGGCGCTCCAGCTGCCAAGGTCGGCGCCCAAAAGGCCGTGGCCCAGAAGGCGCCGGCCATCAGTACCGTGCCGGCAAAAGCGGCGATGAAGCCCGCTAATCCGAGGGCGCCGGCGGCCTCCGTTTGGCGAGCGTACAGCCCGAACAGCCCGAGCAAGAGCAGTGCGGCGGCGACGAGCTTCAGCACGGACTGGACGGCGTAGGGACCCGAGGTGAGGGACTCTACGCTGGGGAACTTTGGGGAGATGGCCAGGCTCAGCAGGTCGGCGGCTATGAGTAATACGCCGGCCAGCATGGCCGCCGATCCACCCCACCGGATCAAGGTTGGCGACGAATTCATTCGCAAGTTCCTTTCTCTCTTCGGGGCTCTCTATGTGGCACGGCGGTAGTTCTGCACCGTCGCTGCGATGCCGGCTACGATCGCGACGACGAAGAGCGGCAGGATAAAGAGGACGTTGACGACGAAGGCGGGCATGTTGCTGCCAAACTGGCCCAGGTGGCTGGGCAGCATGGGAAGCTCCGGAAGTATTCCCAGGATGCAAATGATTGCGGCGATCGCCGTTGCTGGGCGCCAGCCGGTGGCGACGATGCCGGCGAGGAGCAGGGCGGTCGGGACGGTGACCGCGATCGGCTCGAACGCGCCGATGAGTACCACGACCAGATAGAGGTACGAGAGGGCCAATCCGACCAGCGCGACCACCATCAGCTTGCCGAGCGCCGTCAACGGCTGCCTTTGTCGCGGGCGAGCGTCCATCGTCTCCGCATCTGTTCTTGTCCGACTCATGGATTTGCTCCTTCCGGCTGCTTACCTTGCTGCCGAAACTCTACGAGGCGGGGCCTTCCCGAGTCATGAGGCGGGTTCCCGAGTTGTTCGGGAATTCTTGTCCCGTTCCGTAAGGGAATGCTTCCCGAACCAGCCGCTGGCGACCGACGGGATAGAGGCCCATCCCGTCGGCCGGGAGAACCTCGGGAGTTGCCCACCACGGAGATAGCTACGGAGGGGTTTGTAAACAGCCGCCACGCCGGCGGACGATGTTTACGGTCTACGTGTTGTCCTATCCAAGTCCGGCTTCGCGGGCGCGGATGATGGCCTGCGTTCGATCCGCCACCTGCAGCTTGCTCAAGATGTTGGAGACGTGGTTCCTTACCGTTTTGGGGCTGAGGTAGAGGAGTTTGGCGATCTGGGGGTTCTTATGCCCTCGTGCGATGAGGTCGAGGATCTCGTGCTCGCGGTCGCTGAGCTCGGGGAAGACCTGAGGCTGGGCGGCGGGACGGATGCTGGCGAAGTAGTCCATCAGCCGGACGGCGACCGTTGGGCTGAATATAGCCTCGCCGTTGCCGACCGCGCCGATAGCCCGTAGCATCTCCTTGTAGTTCGCGCCCTTGAGCAGGTAGCCGCGGGCTCCGGCGCGCATCGCCCGAAAGACCGTGGCGTCGTCCTCGAACATAGTAACGACGAGAACGCGGACGTGCGGGTTGTCCTGAACTACCTGGCGCGTCGCTTCTATGCCTCCCACGCCTGGCATCTGGACGTCCATGAGGATTACATCTGGCTGAAGTTCGGTGGCCAGAGAGATGGCTTCCTCTCCGGTGATTGCCTCCCCGACCAGCTCCGCGTCGGGCGCCGAGGCCAGCAGCGCGCGCAGGCCGTCCCGAAACATGGGATGGTCGTCCGCGACGAGCACCCGGAGCGGCTCGGCGGCAGTCGAATCGCCCGCGCTCACGCCCGCTCCTTCGCCGGTCTCTCGTCCCCGGCTGCGAGGTTCGTATCGGCGTCGGAGTGTTCGTTGGGCGGTTTTTCGGCAGGCGGTAGGGGTAGACGAGCGAGCACGCGGGTTCCGCCGGTGGGGGAGGCTTCGATCCGGCACTCCCCGCCGAGCTCGGCGGCCCGCTCGCGCATCGAGGAGAGTCCCACGCCCGCGTTGCGTTCCGCCGGCAGACCCACGCCGTCGTCGGAGATCTCCAGCCGCAGTTCGTCGCATACCAGGAGGCTAACGCCGCAGTTCTCGGCTCGAGCGTGGCGCACGACGTTGGTCAGCGCCTCCCCTACGATGCGGTAGGCCGCGACCTCGACGGCCGCGGGGAGAGCGGGCAGTCGCTCTGGCGCGTCGACCGAGACGTTTAGCCCGTTCGTGCCATATTGCGCGGCGGCTTCGCGGACGGCGCCGGCGAGCCCCAGCTCGTCGAGTGCGGGCGGGCGCAGGTTGTATACCAGGCGGCGGAGGTCGGAGAGGGCGATCTCCAGGTCTGCCTCCAGCTCCGAGAGCAACGCGTCGGCTGCGGCGGGATTGCGAGGGTACAGAGAACGCG
>JAUJPG010000071.1 GCA_030447245.1 Chloroflexota bacterium
CCAGAGCCGGCCCGGCAGGTTGCCCAACGACAGCAGGTGGGTGAGGACGCCGAGCGTCGGGATCATCATCAAGCCCCAGATCAGCGCGATAGCCGCCGGGGTGGCCATCATCGGCAGCAGGAACAGTGTTCGCGCGAACCCCTTGCCAGCGAACTCGCGGTTGAAGACCAGGGCCATGCCGACGCCGAGAACCGTCTGGCACGCGACGGCCATGCCGGTGAACAGGACCGTCCGCCAGAGCGCCATCCAGAAGCGTCCGTCGCCGCCGAGGATGTCCGCGTAGTTCTTCAGTCCGACAAAGGCCGGCGCAACGGTGCTCGACGCGTACCAATTATGCAGGCTCATCCAGATGGTGTAGAGCAGCGGGAAGACGATGATCGCGAAGATTACGGCGACGGTCGGGGCCGGAAACAGCCAGTGCAGGTTGCGATCGATCCAGGACTCCGCGCCGCTGGACCGGCCGGGGCGCGCCATGCTCGGACTCAGATTTTCTGACTGACCGAGGACGCTCATGTCTCAGTTCCTGCTGGAGGGGCAGCGTAGGGGCGCACGGCGTGCGCCCCTACGCGTTTACACCACGTCCCTCGCGGCGCGCGCGTTATCCGGCGCGCTTGACGATGTCGCGGAACTGCTCGACCATCTTGTCGGCGGCCGGCTTCACTTCGCCGCCCTCGATGGCGGTCACGATGACGTCGCCGATGACGTCACGGACTTCCGAGACCGGGATGACGGGAGGGACCCACTGCGGGAAGCCGATGCGCTGGTGATAGGCGAAAGTGTCAGACCAGTCCTTGGGGAACGGCGCCTCGCGCTGGGCGCGCTCGCTGTTCCAGACTGAGGTCCGGCCACTTGCCTGCCCGTACTTGATGTGGTGCTCCAGCGAGTTCTCCTTGTTGGTCATCCACTGGGCGTAGTACCAGGCGGCCTCCTGCTTCTTCGACTGGTTCGCGACGGCGAAACCCCAACCGTAGACGATCGGGAATTGGCCGGCCGGCCCCTTCATGATCGGGTTGTAGCCCACCTTGCCGGCAACCTTGGACTTCTCCTTGTCCTCGTAGAAACTACGGAACGCGATGGCGTCGGTAACCATCGCCGCCCGCTCCTGCATGAAGATGTCGTTCACTTCATAGAAATGGTAGTTGCTGCTGCCGGGCGGGCCGGACTCACGCAGCAGGCGTCCGTAGTACTCGAAGGCGCCGACCGCCTCCGGCGAGTTCAACGCCGGCTCGCCCTTGTCGTCGAGCCAGGTGCCGCCGAGGCCGTGGAGGTAGGTGCAGAACATCGAGACGGCCGCGGCGCGCTTGCCGCGGCTGGAGATTCCGAAGACGTTCTGCCCCTTGTTGGTCAGCGCCTGAGCGGCCTGCTCCAGCTCGTCGAAGGTGGTGGGTACCGGAAGATTCTTGGCCGCGAGCAGGTCCTTGTTCACCGCCAGCGTCTGCGAGTCGAGCGAAATCGGCACGCCAACGAGGGTCGGCTCGATACCGGCGCCGGAGACCGTCTGGGCCTTGATCGCGGCCTCGGTGAAGTCGCTGAAGTCCCAGTCGGGCGAGGTCAGGGCCGGATTGTCGATGAACCCTTTGACCGGCGCATACCAGCCGGCCTTGAGGAACTTCAGGCCCTCCTGGCCCAGCAGCGTCATGAACACGTCGATCGAACCGGACCCGGATGCCAGCTCGACGACGCTCTTCTGTCGGAACTGGTCCTCGGGCAGGATCTCGAAGTTGACCTTGATGCCGGTGAGCTCGGTGAACGCCGGGTTCTTCGACTCGAACATGTCGCCGACGCCGTTCTTGTTCACCATCACCCGGATCGTCTCGCCGTTGAACTTCTTCCAGTCGAAACTGTCCTTGCCGACAGCCGGCGCCGCCTGCCCAGCTGGCTTGGCGTCCGCAGCGGGCGCACTCGTAGCCGCGGCGGCCGGGGCGGCGGGCTTGGTCTCGGCCGGCTTGGCCGGCGCGGCGGGCTGCTGCTGGCCGCAGGCCGCGAGCAGCGTCGCGGCCCCTCCCCCGACCATCAACGTCAGGACGGCGCGGCGAGATACCAGACGATGAGCTGCCATAGCTCGTTCCTCCCACGAAAACGGCGCGGTTGCGAGGTCCACGATAGCACACCGCGGGAAGACGTGCTGGGGCGCCGCTATGGCAGCGAGATCACCGAGCGCAGTGTTTCACCACGCTCCATGGCGTCGAAAGCGGGCTGAACGTCCTCGAGCGCGATCTTCTTGGTGATGAGCTCGTCCAGCAGCAGCTCGCCGCGCAGGTACATCTGGGCGAGCAGTGGGAAGTCGCGCATCGGCAAGCAGTCGCCGTACCAGCTTACCCGCAGTGATCCGCCCATCCCGAAGAATTCCTGGGCGGGGAACTCGATCTGGGCGTCGGCACTGGGCACGCCGATCAAGGTGGCCACCCCGGCCAGATCGCGCGACCGGAGAACCTGGCTGAGCACCCTGGGACTGCCGACCGCCTCGAAAGCGTAGTCGACGCCAAGGCCGTCGGTCAGGTCCTTGATCTGCTGCACTGGATCACCCTCGCTGGCGTTGACGGTATGTGTCGCGCCGAACGTGCTGGCCCAGGCAAGCTTGCGGGGCTCCAGGTCGACGGCGATGATCTTGGACGCGCGGGCCAGCCGCGCACCCTGGATGACGCTCGTGCCGACCGCACCCGAGCCGAACACGGCGACGGTGCTGCCGGGCCGCACGACGGCCGTGTACATAACCGCGCCGACACCGGTCATGACTCCGCAGCCGATCAAGCATGCCTGCTCCGGCGGGACCGCGCGGGGGACCGGCACGGCCTGGAGCGCGGCCACCACGGTGTGGGTGGCGAAGGTCCCGAGCCCCATGATCGTCGGAATCGTCTCGCCGCCGGGAGTCTTCTGGCGAGGCTCGGCGTTGAGGCTCGCGGCACACAGGTGGAGCAATCCGATTCGGCAAAAGCGGCACGTGCCGCACGGCGCGCGCCAGGCGAGGATGACGTAGTCGCCGACCTTCGGGTAGTCGACTCCGGGTCCAACGGCCTCGACGGTGCCTGCTCCCTCGTGGCCCATCAGGACGGGCAGCGTGCCGATGTGCCCCTGCTGGAAGTGCAGGTCGGTGTGGCAGACGCCGCTGGCCTGGATCCGGACCAGCACTTCCCCAGGCCCGGGATCGTCGAGGACGATCCGCTCCAACGGCGCCGGCCGGCCTGCCTCCCGCGCGACGACGCCGCGCACCTCAGTTGCCATAGTGCCCTCCCGCTGCATTCGGACCTGACCAGGGTACCTCACCGACGGAAAAGCGCGCCGCTGCCACGTCCGCACGGTCAACGGACGCGAAGAAGGTCGGAGCACTCAGGATGACGTGTCTCGGCCGCCGTCAGGCGTTGACGCCGGCTCGGCGTCGTCCGGCCGATGACGGAGGACTGGCCACGGCTGGAGGTGGGCCGGTAGGTGTCCCACTGCCCCCTGGAAGGCGCCAGTCAGCCGCCTCTGGAGCTCGTCGAGCTCGCGGGTGAAGCTCTCGCGGCGGCTCGCAACGGGCTGCTGGCCCATCCTCCGGAACTTGCGGTAGCGCTCGTCCACCAGCTTGTTCGGCTGGGTCCGCCGCAGCTCGATGAGCGCGTCGAGGAGGAAGTTCTTGAGCAGCAACGCGGCGTAGTCCGCGTCGTGGTGGGCGCCGCCCTCGGGCTCGGGAACCAGCGTGTCGACGACGCCGAGCAGCTTGCAGTCGGCGGCCGTCAGCTTCAAGGCGTTAGCCAGGTCGCGCGCCTTCTGGGCCTCATGGTAGATGATTGCCGCGGCCCCCTCGGGCGCAATGACCGAGTAGATCGCGTTCTCCTGCATCAAGATGCGGTCCGCCACACCCAGTGCGAGCGCGCCGCCGCTGCCTCCCTCGCCGATCACGGCCGCGACGATCGGGATCGGAAGGATCGACATGGTGGCCAGGCACTGCGATATCGACGGGGCCAGTCCGCGTGCCTCGGAGTCGAAGTCGAGCGCCGCGCCGGGCGTGTCGATCAAGGTAACCACGGGTAGTCGCCAGGAGGCGGCCAGCCGCATCGCGCGAGTCGCCTTGCGATACCCCTCCGGCGACATCCGTCCGCCGCGGCGGTGGAGTCGCTCCTCGTCAGTCCGCCCACGCTCCTGGGCCAGCACCATCACCGTGATCCCGCCCAGGTCGCCGATGCCGGCGATCAGGGCTGGATCGTCCGCGCTCAACCGGTCGCCATGCAGCTCGAAGAACTGCGGCATCATCTCGTCGATGTAGGCCCGCGCGGTCGGACGCTCAGGATGGCGCGCCATCTCGACGGCCTCCCAGGCCGATTGGGGCGGGCGGACGTCCGGTCGGTACAGCTCGTGCTCGCCGCGCGGCGACACGTTCCAGGGGTTCTCGAAGAGCTGAAGCAGCGAGGCCAGAACGTTACGGAGGCGGGTGCGGTCGACCGTGCCGTCGATCTGGCCGTGCCGGACCAGGTACTCGGAGGTCTGGGCATCCTCTGGCTGCTTCCGGCCAGTGATCTGCTCGATGACGCGCGGCCCGGCAAAGCCAATCAAGGCCCCTGGCTCGGCGAGGATGACATCTCCCTGCGACGCGAAGCTGGCGTAGACACCGCCGGTCGTGGGGTCGGTCAGGATTGAGACGAACGGCACGCCGACGCGGTGCAGCCGCATCGCGGCCGCGGCGGTCTTCGCCATCTGGACCAGTGAGAGCATGCCCTCCTGCATTCGGGCGCCGCCACTGGCCGAGACCCCCACGAACGGCAGGCGCTTGTCCGCGGCCAGCTCGAGGCCGAGCGCCACCTTCTCACCAACGACCGTCCCCATGCTGCCGCCAAGGAACTCGAAGTCGAAGATCGCCAGGACGCACTCGCGTCCGTTGACCCGTCCGGTGCCCACGACGACCGCCTCTTCCAGCCCGGTTCGCTCGCGGGCCTGGCCCAGCCGATCGCTGTACGGGATGCGGTCGGTGAACAGCAGTGGGTCAAGCGAAGTCAGTTCCGGCTGGAGCTCGCGGAACGTGCCCTCGTCGACTAAGAGGTCGAGGCGGCGGCGGGCCGACAGGGTGAAGTGATGCCGGCAGTGCTCGCAGACGCGGTAACGACGGTATGCGCTCGACTCCGTAACCACCGCGCCACAGCGCGGGCACACGCCAGCCCGGGACTCGCCGGCCCGCCGCGAGGCCAATTCCGCGCCGGTCGTCGCGCCGTTGCCGACGTCGTCCGCGGCCGTGCCGCCCTCGGATCCCACGCTCGGCACCGTCATCGTTCAGGCTCCCGTCCCGGATTCCGCCTGCTCTCCTAAGTATACGGCCCGCTCGGCTAGAAGCTGACGATTCGAGGGCGGGTCAGTGTCGAAAATACGTCACGGCTCGAATTGACCTTCGTCTCGCCGGCGGTGGCCCCTACCCGAGCCTCACATGCACCGAGCACGGTCGCCACGGATAGGCTACCCTGATGAGCACCGCGGGTCGCGGAGGGAGGGCTTGGCGCGATGGCAATGGGAAAGGCAGCGGTCCTGGATCGGCCGATGGGGACGTTCCGCGTCGAGGAGTTCGCGCTGCCGGAGCCGGCGCCGGGGACGGTCCTGCTGCGCCAGGAGCTGGCGGGGTGCTGCGCCACGGACGCGCACGCCTATCTTGGGCAGTGGAAGACCCCCTTTCCGGTCATCCTGGGACACGAAAACGTCGGGGTGGTCCACGCGATCGGCGCCGGTGGGAAGCAGGACTTCCTCGGCCGCGAGCTCCGGGTGGGTGATCGGGTCATCGCACGGGCTGGCTCGTGCGGGCACTGCTACGAGTGTCGGGCCTTGCGGCTCCCGCGGACGTGTCGCAATCGGCGAGTCTACTACGGATTCAACCGCGTTGACCTGGCACCGTTCAGTGGCGGCTATGCCGAGTACATGTACCTCAGCGCGCCCGAGGCAACGCTGATGTTCAAGATTGACATCCCTCCGTCGATCGCCGCGCACCATCAGCCGCTCTCGGTCGGCGACCAATAATTAAAAACAGCGACGCGGATGACAGGGGCACCGAAGGTCAAAAAGGCAGCAGAGACAATCGAAAGAAAGACCATCAGACAAGAGACAGAGACTAGACATACAAGCTCACACACAGAGCGATTCTCGTCCGTCTCTCTCTTCCCCGCCCGCCTGTAGGCG
>JAUJPG010000072.1 GCA_030447245.1 Chloroflexota bacterium
TCTGCGGGCGTCGGCCACACCCGTGTAGCGATCTGCACCCGCATCGCGCGTCCACATCATCACCACGAGGCGGATCACCTCGGGCGAGGAGTTGAAGTAGCGGAACGGGCTCTTCGGGGCGGCCATGCGCCGGGGCTAGAGCCCCGTCGTTACGGCGGCCATGCGCCGGGGCTAGAGCCCCGTCGTTACGGGCCCGCTAATTTGGTCTGACAGAGCCCTGTCAACTGATCTGATCCGGCAAGCCCGGGGAGCGCCTCTGCGTCCCGGCGGATCACGGCCACGCGGTCTCCTTCGTTCCAGACCTCTACGACCGTCCGCTCACTTCGCTGCTGGAGAAGGCGAAGCGCCTCATTGCAGGCTGTTGCGGTATTAGCGCTATCGGAGAAGTCAAACGTCGGGATTGAGCCGTTCGGGCTGACGAACATAAAAGTATACATTCCTCCCCCTTTCTGTTGCTAGAAGCCTTCGTTAGCAAGGTTAATGAGTCCCTAACTGGGGTCACTTTCCAGCGCGGTCCTGTCGCTGCTGTGGGTCTAGCGATGCTGCGGTCTAGCGGGGTAGGTCGCATGACGGACCGGTCAGGGCCGAAGATGCGGAGCGACATCCACGGCGGATACCCAGAAGCCCGTCAAAGTGCGAGCACACGTGGAGACTGGCGCGAGTCGGGTCTCCTGCCTAAAGCGACTGTGCTTCCGGCCAACAGGATCAAGCATCATGCGCGGTGATCGGGAAGCGGACTTCGGGGAGCGCTACTGGCGATCGGCGCCCGCCTATCCCGCCGGGGCTCCGTCAGCCGCCTCGAGTCTGGATGCGGCCGAGTTCCGAGTGCTCGCGGACAACCTGCCGACCCTGTGCTGGATGGCGAACGGGGACGGCTACATCGTCTGGTACAATCGTCGCTGGCACGAGTACTGCGGCACGACTCCGGAGGAAATGGAAGGCTGGGGGTGGACGGCGGTCCACGACCCGGACGTGTTGCCCGCTGTCATGGAGCGCTGGACGGGAGCGGTGGCGGCCGGAGAGCCGTTCGAGATGACCTTCCCCCTCCGGGGGGCGGACGGTCGCTACCGCCCATTCCTGACGCGCATTCAACCGGTGCGCGCGCCCGATGGCCGGGTGGTCCGCTGGTTCGGCGTCAACACGGAAATCTCGAAACAGGTGGAAGCCGACGCGGCGCTGCGCCAGGAGCGGGACCGCAGCCGCGACGTACTCGAGCACATGGGCGAGGGGTTCGCCCTGCTCGATCGCGACTTCAGAGTCCTGCAGATAAACAGCGAGGCGATGCGGCTCGAGAACCGGCCGCGCGAGGCGATCCTCGGCCGCACGCATTGGGAGGCCTGGCCGGGAACGGAGACCTCCGAGC
Organism: Chloroflexota bacterium; assembly: GCA_030447245.1. Classification (GTDB taxonomy): domain Bacteria; phylum Chloroflexota; class UBA6077; order UBA6077; family JACCZL01; genus JAUJPG01. The sequence goes on from JAUJPG010000072.1 coordinate 1,364, forward strand.
TCGGCCGACTTTATCAGAGCGCCATGCGCGATCGCCAGCGAGTGGAGCTGGAGCACGAGTATGTCTGGCCGGACGGCCGGCGGACCTGGCTGGAGATGCGGGCCTACCCCAGTGGCGATGGGCTGGCGATCTTTTACCGTGACATCACCGCCCGGAAGACGAACCAGACCGCCCTGCGGGAGAGCGAGGAGCGGCTCCGGTTTCTCGACGCGCTCAGGCGGGAGACGGCGAAGCTCTCGGACGCCGACGCCGTTCTGGCGGCCGCCACGCGCATGGTCGGCGAGCACCTTGACCTGGCGGTGTGCGCCTACGCCGACATGGACGACGACCAGGACGGCTTCACCATCCGCGGCGACTGGAGCGCGCCCGGCTCCCCCAGCATCGTGGGCCACTACCACCTGGCCGACTTCGGCCGACTGGCGGTCCGGAACCTGAGCGCAGGCGAACCGCTGGTGGTCAACGACAATCTCCGGGAGCTGGCGCCAGAGGAGGCGGCGACCTTTCAGAGCATCGGCATCGCGGCCACCATCTGCATGCCCCTGGTGAAAGCCGGGCGGCTAACAGCGCTGATGGCCATCCACGACAAGGTCCCCCGCCAGTGGACGTCCGCCGAACTGGCGCTGACCCGGGAGGTGACGGAACGGTCCTGGGCGCACGTCGAGCGGGTCGGGGCCGAAGCGGAGCTGCGCGCCAGCCAGGCGCTCACCCGACAGGTCTTCGAGAACCTGCAGAGCGGCCTGGCGATCGGGGAGCCGGTGCGCGATGGCTCTGGCCAGGCGGTCGACTGGCGTTATCTCCAGGCCAATCCCGCCTGGGCGGAGCTGCTCGGCGTGCCGCGCGAGTCGGCGATCGGCCGCACCATCAGGGAGGTGATTCCCGGAATCGACCCCGACTGGGTGGAAGAGTTGACCCGCGTGGTTGAAACGGGCCAGCCGATCACCTTCACGCGGCAAGTCGGGTCGCTGGATCGCTGGTACGAAGGCCACGCCTTTCCGATCGGGGGAGAGCGCTCCGCCGTATCTTTTCTCGACGTGACTGATCGCCGGCGCGCGGAAACCACGGCCCTGGAGGTGCACGCCAAACTCACGCGGGAGTTCGAGCAGCGGACAGCCGAGCGCGACCGGCTTTGGCGCCTGTCTCCGGATCTGCTCGTGGTGACTGAGGCAGGCGGCGCGATCGCCGCCGTCAACGACGCGTGGACGGAGCTGCTCGGCTGGGAGGCGGCCGATCTGGTCGGGGCGTCGTTCACCGAATTCACCCACCCCGACGACCTCGACGCCACGCTGTTGGCCTTCCAGAACGTTTTTGAGGCGCCGCTTACGGAGCCCTACGAGTACAGGTTCCGTCACAAGCACGGCGGGTACAGATGGTTTGGCTGGACCGCGGCGTTCGAGGAGGGCCGGGTCTACGCCACCGGTCGGCACACCACGGCGGAGCGGGAGCAGGCCGAGGCGTTGCGCCAGGCTGAAGCCGCGCTCCGGCAAGCCCAGAAGATGGAGGCCGTCGGGCAGCTGACGGGCGGCATCGCCCACGACTTCAACAACATGCTGGCGGTGGTGATCGGGTCCCTCGACCTCCTGGGTCGGCGCCTGGGGAGGGAGGACGCCCGCGCCCGCCACTATGTCGACGCCGCCACCGATGGCGCTCGACGAGCGGCGCTGCTGACCCAGCGGTTGCTGGCGTTCTCACGGCAGCAGCCGCTTCGACCCGAGTCGATCGACGCCAACAAGCTCGTCGCCGGCATCTCCGACCTGTTGCGCCACTCCCTGGGGGCCGACATCCGGCTCGAGACCGTGCTGGCTGGCGGCCTGTGGAGAACAAGCGCCGACCCGAACCAGCTCGAAAACGTGCTGCTGAACCTGGCCGTGAACGCTCGCGACGCGATGCCGGGCGGGGGCCGGCTGACTGTCGAGACGCAGAACGCCTACCTGGACGAGCGCTACGCCGCCCAGCACCTGGGCGTGCCGGCTGGCCAGTACGTCTTGATCGCTGTCAGCGACACGGGCGGGGGGATGTCGGAGGAGGTCATCGCCAGGGCCTTCGATCCCTTCTTCACGACCAAGGACGTGGGCAAGGGCACGGGGCTGGGGCTCAGCCAGGTCTACGGCTTCGTCAAGCAGTCCGGCGGGCACGTGAAGATCTACTCCGAGCCGGGCCAGGGGACGAGCGTGAAGGTCTATTTGCCCCGGCTCGCGGGCGCCGCGGGTGAAGAGGCGGGCGAGATCAGTCCTGCGGAACTCGCGTCCGGCGTCGGCCGGGAGGTCGTGCTTGTGGTGGAAGACGAGGAAGCGGTCCGGCAAGTCACCGCGGACGCATTGAGCGAACTGGGGTACCGCGTGCTGGAGGCGGACGGCGCGGCGACGGCGTTGCGGTTGCTGGATGCGCACCCGGAGGTGGCGCTGTTGTTCACCGACGTCGATACCGGACGTCAACGGCCGGCAGCTGGCCGATGAAGCGCGCCGCCGTCGCCCCGACCTGAAGGTGCTGTTCACCACGGGCTACACACGCAACGCCGTGGTCCATAACGGAGTGCTCGACCAGGGCGTGGAGTTGATCGGCAAGCCGTTCACCGTCGAGGAGCTCGCGGCCAAGGTGCGCAGCATCCTGGACTCCCCAGCGGAACAGGCTGACGCGGGCTAAGCCGCCTCGGTCACCACGCGCGCGATCGTGCGTGCGTCGAACGGCTTCCAAACCATGGGCCAGCCCGGCGCCTGCAGGTTGTGATAGCCGGTGACGAGCACGATCCGCAGCTGCGGCCATCGCTGGGCAGCGGTTTCGGCGAGCTCGGGTCCGCTCATGCCAGGCATCCGACAGTCGGTAAACATCAGTGATGTGTCCGGCCGGTCTTCCAGCCTCACGAGCGCTTCGGCGCCGTCACGGGCCTCGAGCACCTCGCAGCCCATCTCCTCGAAGAGATCGACCGCCAAGCTGCGCACCAGAGGCTCGTCGTCCACGACCAAGACAACCTTCGAAGCGCTCCGACCCTCGCCTGCCTGTTTCATGGGTACGGTCAAGGCCTCCAGCATTGGTGGACGACGATCGCCTCCTAGCACGATCGCCGGTTTTGATAACCAGCAGCGCCCCGTTCGATTAAACCGGTCAGGTCGGTGACGAGCCAGCCTGGCCCGGCTGCAGCTCATGCTGACTAGCGATCGTCCGCTTACCGCCCAGGACCTTTTGTCGGCTTGTGGAGCTTGGTGGACCTTCGCAGATTGCCGATTAGACGCTCACTGGGGAACCTAAGTGGAACACGGTCCGTCTTAGGTTGGCTTGGCGGACGTCGGCTCCTGACTCCTAGCTGACCTTCCGAGGGTCCGCTTCTCGACCTGGATCGAGAGCTTCTCAGCCTGAAGATGAGTCCTGGCGGTTGCGGATCCCAACCCGCTCCTACCGGGAGCCCGTCGGACGTAGCGGGATTACCTTCGGCTCGGCGTCATCTTCTTGATGACCAAGGAGGGCCTGGAGCTTGCGTCCCAGTTCATTGCCTCGGAATGGTTTCTGGACGATGCGCTCCTCACCGGCTGCGGCGAGGGCGCCCAGGTCGGCGTAGCCCGTCACGAACAGGATCGGCAGGGCCGGCCGCCGCTGGACCGACTGACGGGCGACCTCGGCGCCGTTCATCCCCGGCATGGCGTAATCGAGCAGCATGGCGTCGACCCCAGGCTCGCGGTTGAGAACATCGAGCGCGGCGCCGCCGCTGCCGGCCTCGATGACCGAATAGCCGAGTTCGCGAAGCATCGCGACGGTCACCTCGCGAACCGCACTGTCGTCGTCGACGACCAGCACCAGGGTTTGACGGCGCGCCCGCAGATCCTCTCCTTCGTCGGCGTGCGCCTGCGCCGGAGTCGCCCGCCCGGCGGCCCGCGGCAGGTAGACCTTGACGCAAGTGCCTTCGCCCAGCGTCGTCTCGATCCGAACGCCGCCGCCCGACTGCTTGGCGAAGCCATAGACCTGCGGCAGCCCGAGGCCCGACCCTTTGCCTACAGCCTTGGTGGTGAAGAACGGCTCGAAAGCCCGGGCCAGCACACCATCCGGCATCCCCGAGCCCGTGTCGCTGACGCAGGCCATCACATACTCGCCCGCCGCAGGCTCTTCCGGCCGCCCAGGCTCTCCCAACACCACATTGGCCGTCTCGACCGACAGACTGCCGCCGACCACCATGGCGTCGCGCGCGTTGATCGCCAGGTTCAGGATGACCATCTCGATCTGGGTCTCGTCGACCAGCGCCGGCCATAGATCGGGCTTCAGCACCGTCTCCAGCCGCACCGACCCGCCCATGGTGCTGCGCAGCAGCTCGCCCATCCCCTCGATGGTTTCGTTGAGGTCGACCGGCTTGGGCTCCAGCCGTTGCCGCCGCGAGAACGCCAGCAGCTGGCTCGTCAGGCTGGCGCCCCGCTCGGCGGCGGCGCGCACATTGGCCAGTCGTCGCCGCGTCCGCTCATCGTTCCCTGCGGCGGACTCCAGCAGCTGGGCGTTGCCGATGACCACCGTCAGCAGATTGTTGAAATCGTGCGCCACCCCCGAGGTGAGCTGCCCCACGGCCTCGAGCCGCTGCGACTGACGCAGCGCATCTTCGACCCGCTCCCGCTCGCCGATCTGCTCGAGCAGCTGGCGGTTGGCGGCCGCGAGCTCGGAGATCCGCTCCTCCACCCGACGTTCGAGCGTGGCGTTGACTGTCTCCAGCTCCGCCTCGCGCGCGCGCAGCTGGGCCTCGGCGCGGCGCCGCTCCTCCAGCACCAGCCCGGCCGCGCGTTGGCGGCGGCGAGCCCGAAGCGCCTGCCGGACCGCGCTGGCCAGGGTGACGGGGTGGAGCGGCCGCTCCAGCAGAGTGGCGTTGCCCAGGAGTTCGCCCGGCGCATTGCGCTCGTCAGCCTGCGCCTGCCGCGACGTCAGCAGCACGAAGGGGAAATCCGACCACGAAGGCTGAGCCTCGATCCAGGCGCCCAGCGCCGCCCG
>JAUJPG010000073.1 GCA_030447245.1 Chloroflexota bacterium
CAGAGCATGCCAGGCACACACCCGCTTGGCAACCCTCATGAGAACTGACCCACTACCATCGGCTTGGCGGCGTGCAGAGACTTGCAATGTGGTCCGCGACCGCCTACTGTGGAAAGGTACCGGCGCCGGTCGGTAGGAGGGTCGGACATGACCCGGATCGACTTCGGAGTCTGGCAGGTCGATAGATAAGGCCCCGCGCTCGGCCTTGCGCCGGGCGGGCACGGGGCCGGACGCAACCCCCAGGTCGGACCTTTCAGGGACGATTGCCAGTTCGCCGCGGCCCCGCGGGCGCCACGCCGACGATCGTCAGACGACCATCGACCGGAGTGCCGCCGACCTGGCAGTAACGGGCGTGTGCAGAACCGCGGCGGGGGCCCTCTTCAGCAAGGGCGCCCCGCCGCTTTCTCCAAGTGCAGCGCTGCCGATACTCGCCGCGGCGCTGATGATCGGGCACGGTGCTGCCGTCTGGCGGCGCGGGGAGCAGGCACGGAGGTGCGACGATGTACGCTCGCGTGTCCACCATACAAGCCTCGCCGGATCGGATTGACGAAGCGGCCCGCGCATACCAGGAGCAGGCCGTCCCGTTCGTCCGTCAGCTCAGCGGCTTCAAGGGCGCGTACTGGCTGGCAAATCGCCAGACCGGCAGGGTCCTGGGCGTGGCCCTGTGGGAGAGCGAAGAGGCCATGCGCGCCAGTGAGGTCGAGATCGAGCCACGCCGCAGGGAGGCTGCCCAAGCCATGGGCGCGAGGGTCCAGGGCACGGAGGAGTACGAGGTCATCGCACACGCCTGAGAGGAGCACAGACCATGGAACACCCTGACAAGGACATCCGGGAAGACTACGACCCAGACGCTGAGGTCGACACTGACCCCGAGAGTGCCGAGGGCGAGCTCATCCCCGAGGAGTAGCCGCCAGGCTACACTGCCCCGCCGGGCATCGGCCGTTCCCCCGAGGTCGGTCGGTGCCCGGCCCTGAGGAAATCGGCAGGGAGGTGCCCATGCGCGGCGGCCAGTACTCGATCCTCTACATCATCGGCGCGATAGTTGTCCTCGTCGTGGTCCTACGCCTGCTCGGTCTGTTCTAGGAGTTCAGACAAAGCAAGCCGCCCTGCCGGGTCGACCCGGCAGGGCGGCTGTGGAGCTGGCGTCGCGCCTACGCCGCGGGCGGGCCGTCCTCCACGACGCTCGAGTCGACCGGCTAGTATGGGCACGATGTGGAGGGGGGGCCATGGCAGATTGGCGGCAGGTTCCCGGCTTCCGCTCAGGCAAGTGGGGGAAGAAGGTCGTCGCGGTGGTCGGCTACGCGCTAATCGCCATGTTCATCCTGGGTGGCCTGGCCGGGCGCAACGTCGCGTCCGTGATCTTCGGCCTGGACGTGCTCGCGATCGTGCTCCTCGCTACCAATGGCTGGGGCCTTCGGTCGCGCATCCCCGCCTTCAGGGGACGGAATCAACTCAAAGCGGCACCCATCTGGGCGGGCCTGGTGCTGGTTGGCCTCATCTCGTTCGTCGCCTCCGCTCCGTCACCCAGCACGCCGCCAAGCGCGCCGGCGAGCGCTTCCCCGACGCCGCTCGCTGTCGCACAGCTCACCGCGACGCCGGCGCCGTCCACGGCCGCGCCACCGACCGCCGCCCCTGCCACCACAACTCCGATCCCACCGACGCCGGTCCCGGCCACGGCCATTCCACCAACACCAGTTCCCCCTACAACCGTGCCGCCGACACCGATCCCGCCGACGTCAGTTCCGCCTACGGCCATGGCCGCTCAGCCGACAGAAGCGCCGAAAGCGGTGGTCCCGCCCTACCAGATGGTCGGCACGGGGCAGACCAGCACGCCAAACCGCTCCCGCTACGAGACGAACATCGTCGTGCCTGCGGACTACGACGACGAGCGCATGATCGCTGTGTTGGCGGACGCCGCCGCCAGGACGCTTGAGGAGCGGCGGGACGCCCTCGCCGTGGTCGTGTTTGCTCTCACCGCGCCGGAGAACGTCGGGCGCGGCTATGACAAGGGGCGGGCGGTAGCGTCGCGCGACAGCCGTGGCTGGACTGGGGACGGGACGTTTAGAGGCCGCGCCAATAGGCGTGAGGAGTATGTGTATATGAGTGAGACACAGGCGGTTTAATCACCTGAAGAATTACTATCGTAGTGCCGGTCCGTTATTTTCACGAGGGTCGATGAGACCACTTCTTGTAGTTTTCGCCCGGCGGCGCCAGCGGCCCCTGGAGAATCAGCGGATCGACGCCGTCATCGGCGAGTCGCTACCGAGCGGCTGGCCGTGCTGAAGGAGAAGGAACCCGCCACCCTGCCGAGGTACTGCGTGGCGTTACGAGCAACGAGCGCTATGTGAACGAGGCCGAGCGGGCCGCCTTGACGGCTCGCCAGGCGGGACTGGGCCGACCCGAAGCGACGTGCGCGCCCTTATTCCGATCAGGAAATCGCAAACATGGTGGAACTCACCCGGAGCGCACATGATCTTCGAGGAGCGCTCGCAGGCACATCGCGACCAGCCTCCAGTACCTTGGTCGCCCGCCGTCTGCATCATGGGCTCGGCGAGCCCTTCGACTTCCTAACCTGGTTCGAGTACGCCCCCGCCTACGCAGAGGCGTTCGAGGAACTCGTGGGCAAGTTGCGCGAGACCGAGGAGTGGACCTATGTAGAGCGCGAGGTCGACATTCCGGCTCATTCGCGACGGCCACCCTTAGCGCGGAATTGGCCTGCTCTCGAATCCATTGCGATTTTGTGATCCAGTTTGTGAGGATAGGTAAGCGAGCTTGTGCCAACAGGGCCATGGTCGGCGAGGGGGCCGAGTTTCCCAGCGGTAGCGGGTCCAGACCTCTCGGATGAGCCTACGCACGATGATGATCATACGGAAAAAGCGATCCAGAAGTCGATGACCCGTCCCCGACGCTCGGTGCACCACACGAGCTTCTTGTGGGCGTTGTGCCAGGAGTTCGTACGCTCCACCACCCACCGCTTTGGTGGCTTGTAGAGGAGCTGGCTTGCCCTTCTCGGAGATCACACCGATCAGGCCCGGTCGTGGAGCCGCTCGCGGGTGGCATCCGAGTCGTAGCCGCGGTCCAGATACACTCGCTTGCTCGGGCAGCGGCCCCAGCGCCGCCAGGGCGTCCAGGTCTCGGTTATGAGCGCGGCGAGTCATGGCGGACTGGGGCGTGCCCCGAGGGGGATGCCATCCGCGTCTACGGCCACTGAACGTTTGATGCCCTGTTTCTTCCGATCCGCGGGCTTTGCCCGCCATCTCGAGCTTTGGTTATGCACCCATCGACGGCTACGTCCAGGCGAGCTTCCAGGCCGATGATGTGATCATAGCTCTCAAGCGCCATCTCAGCGCCTCCATCACTCCCGAGGCGATCCACTCGTCACGCCTGCGACGCAGCGTAGTAGCCGAACACGACTCATCAGCGATCCCAATAGGCGCAACCAAACACTAGGACCTCGACGAGCTTCTCGAAGACCACCCTGTCGGGTATCCGACGACGGTGACAGCCAAGCGGATGGTCCGTCTTTCGCTCGGGCAACAGAGCAGAGAACTGTTCCCAGACGGGCTGATGATGTATGGTCGGAGTGCGGGCACGGATTGACTCCTGCATGAGGGCTTCGACAACTCCCGAGATGTATCCCGCGCCCGCCTTCCGTGCATACATGCTCCTCCCCTATTGGCGCAAGCTCTTAGTACCCTCCTACTACGCCCGGCCCCTGATGAAGGCAAGGTCTACATCACTCTCGGGAGCGCCCTGTCGAGCGGGCCAGGTGGCCGTGGACCAGGCCGACCAGGGAGGTAGCGCCCGCTCAGCACCATCTACGGGGCGACTGGGGTGGGGGCGGGGCTGGGGCCGCTGACCTGGCCCTCCATCTCCGCGGCGACGATCGCCCGCGCGGCCTCGAGCTGGATCGCTGTCGACAGGTACGTCGCGAGCTGGAGCGTCGTCTGGTGCTGGCGCGTGCTTGGGCTCGGTGACGCACTGGGCCGCGCTGCGGGCGTTGAACACGCCCGCTGCCGAGGTGGTTGAGCAGCGCCAGCTCGACCGTCGAGAACGTCCAGGAACGGCTGGAGCGGTTGTGGTCGGGTCGGTCATGCTCCCTCCGCAGAACCCAATGCTCCCAACTCGTCGCGATCGCCAGCACGTCGCCGCTCTTGAGCTCGGTCCGACCGGCCGCAAACTCGGCGGCGGCCTTGAGGCACGTCTGCCGGATGATCGCCGTCTCTCGCGACGCTGGGCCCCTCGGGGCCTGTGGTGCATCGGTGGGCGCGGCGGCGCGATCGCCCGACGAAGCCGAGCGGTCCAGCGTGACGGTCACGACCTGGCCGCGCTCGGGCGGCAACAGGTCCGGCGCGAACTCGAGAAGTTGAGCCAGTCATCGCGACCTTCGAGCTTGAGCCCTTGGGGGTTGACGTGCTGGCGACTATGCCGACGAGCTGGGTGGTGGTGCCGGTGCCGTTCGGGGTGTACGGCCATGTCAGTCCTCACAGCAGCAGGTGAAGCGCCACGCACGCTGGCAGCGCTCGATCGCGATGGGCTGGTCGACACCGCCGCCACGCCCCAGTAGACCAGCGGATCATCAGCGACGAGCAGCTCGGCGGCCGCCATCACGCGGCCACCTGCCAGCGCTCGCGCCCTGACGCCTGGCCAGGGCTGCGAGCAGCTCCACCGCCCACAGGTGTCCGCACGGATACCGCGGCGCTGGTGGTCGGCACACTGGCAGACGCTCCACCGTGGTCGACGCTGTAGAACGTGCGCCTGGCTCGGTGCCGACCGACGTCGAAGCAGCCGACGTACTGGGGATCGGGACGATCGCGCGAAGCAGGACGATCGCGGCGCCCTTCTCAATCCTCGAGGCGGCCTCGGGTTGGCGGGCGATCGCCGCGGCAACCACCTGGCGGAGGTCGTCGACGGTCACGGTGGCGGTGGTAAGCTGTCGGGTGGTCATGGGAGAGCTAGCCCTCCTGGCTTGCCCCGCTCGAAGCTTCCACCTCGTGGGGCTTCTTCATGTCTTCGTTATACCCTATCTACTACCATTGTCAACAACCAATGTCTACGGCCACTATCTGCTACAATGAGTCCAGGGAGGTGGGGGGCGACGACCGACTATTGACGGTCGCGGAAGTAGCGGAGCGACGGCGCGCGTCCAGAGACGGTCCGCCGATGCTTCGGCGTGGGCAGTTGCGCGGGTCTATACCCAGGCCGCCGAGATCCGGCTGGCGGATTCCCGCGTCGGAAGTAGGCAGGTTATCGAACAGTGCCGCGGCCTAGACGGATCTGGAACCAGCTAGGCACGCGGCTTTTCCGGCACGCCTGCGTCGCGCGGGCGACGAGCGGGCGTTTTCGATTGTAGTCAGGTCCGATGGAAGAAGCCGCACGACTCTGCGCGCAATACGGGTAGCCCTCGAGGGAGAGATGGCGACTGCCTCGCCTCAGGCGGGCGGGTCAACGCGGGTCCCCTCCGGTCAGGGGCGTCATTCGCCCTCACCTGGTGACTTGCAGGCGCCTTGCGCGATTCCGAGTGGTCGCGTCACGCACAGCAAAGGTCCACCTCCAACGACGGCTTCTGCTTGGTCTTGGGCGATCAGCGGAATGTGTGGGTCTACCGAGACGCAACCATGCACTACCATCGCCTCTTCCGAGACCCGCCGGCGAGGAGCTCGCGGTGCCGTTCCCCGAGCTCTTCGGTGACTTGTACGGGCTTTTGCTCTTTGCGGAGAACGCGTACCGAGACGTGGCGACCTACACAGGCGACGTGCGTATAGGCGTTTCCCTGGTGAACGTCTTCGATCGGGTCATCCATATTCCGACAGATGTCGAGGATTTCCTGCTGGGTACGCCCCAGTGTCAGTCCCCGCTGGTTCTGCGAGCCGGCAAGTCTTGCAGTCGGGGGCGACGACCCTATCGTCGTCACCACAAGATTCGGGCGGCCTGTTCTGGTCGATGGATTATGAGGATTACGAGGGCTATCTGAGCAGGTGGGGCAGGAAACAAAGATCGCCAGCAGCACGGGGCGGGGAGCAACACTGTGGATTCAGAACAGTACCAGGGCTTCACCATCGAGTCGAGGCCCGGGGCACGCCGGCGATCCGCTCGACGGCGAGCCGTCCAGGCCTTCACGGTACAGGACGGGGCACGGAGTCTTCAACCTGGAGGTGGACCAGGGGTTCGCCGCAGCACTCGGCAGCCGCGACCTACAGGAGGTTGCCGAAGCTTACGGGCGACGCTGGGTCCACGGGCTGATAGCCCTGCCGCTTCGAAATAGGCGCTGTCTACGACGTGAAGCGGACCAGCGCTTGGCAGCCTCTGTTTGGCGAGCCGGATGTCGATGAAGACGAACTGCGTCGCCAGCTCCTGCAGGCGTTGCAGCGTCAGCCACCGAGCGCAGCAAGACACCTCGGCCATCCTGTGGCTCGATGTCGATGGCGTCGCGGCTGTTCTCAGGACCACACCGAGCCGAGTGCAGGGCACACTCGCAGACCTGCTAACGGAGAGGCTGGCGGAGCCGTTCGCCGCCTCTCACGACAGAGCGGAAAGTGACGGCGCGTGCCGCATCACCAGGGCTGGTTTGCGAGCCCTTCGCGAAGCTGGAAGACCTGCGCCGGTAGCGGCTCAGTCTCAGATTATCCACAACTATGGCATGGCCAACATAGCGCAGGCAGGCATGGCTCCAGTCTTCCAGACGATCGAGCAGCCGTCTGACGTCGCCGAGATCCGTCGGCTCCTCGACGAGCTTAGGCGCGGCATCGCAACCCTTGACGTGTCGGAAGAGGAACGGCGAGGAGTATCCTCGTCGCTGAGCAAGTCATCGCCGAGATCGAGCGTCCCGAGCCGCGGCAGTCGATGCTCAAGATTCCCGTGGCAGAAGCCGAGCGCATCGCATCACTGACGAGGGCGCGCCAGAGCGGGGTCACCATCGTCGACCTTGTCGGCAGACTCGGTGCGTACCCTAGCACCTCTGCTCTCGGGGCAGCCGCCGTCGGCCCCCATGGCATGATCCCCGCCCGCCGCTCTGATCGACTGCCCCAGAAACTCGATTTGCTCGATTCTCTATAGTCCTGAATCGAGCAAATCGAGCAAATCGAGCATGTCGCCCAGGGCATGAAGCGCGGTTAGGCGGACCAACCTGGGGCGCTTCGCTTAGATCTGTGGCGGCCCCCACGTTGCCGTAGCCTTCTCGGCATGTACTTCATCTCCCACTCGTGGTACGCGTCTGTATAGAACAATAGGCGGTCTTCTTGGCACTCGCAGGTGCTGTAGAGCGAAGGTACTTGGTCACGCCGCGGCGGCGGAGATGGCCTTGAAGACGTCCTCCGCATTCCTCGACCGAGCGGCCGTGGACCAATCGAGAAGACGTTGTACGGCCAGTCGTCGGGCGCTGGTAGCGGTGGCTGACGGCCGTGAACTGGCCATCTTGGTGCCGACGGCGACCACGTCGTCGGCGCGGCGGCCCAGACGCCCATCCCGTTCGCCTTGGCCGCCTTGCGGTGGTAGAGGATCGCCGCGTAGCGCCGCAGGAAGCCGCGCCGCTGGATGTCGGCCGCCGAAGCGAGCAGCTCGTCTTCGGTAACGCCGAGCCGCTCGGCCATCAGGAAGGGGCGCGAGGCGACCGGCAGATCCTCCTGAAGCTCGCGGATGACCCCCTTGTCCAGCTCGCTCAGCTCGAAGGTGCGAGCGCGGGCGCGGTCGTCCTCGCCGTACTCGGGCGCCGAGGTGGCGTCGGCCGCCCGGTCATGTCGAGGTTGGCGCCGACCTTGAACAGCCGCAGCGTGTACATCACGCGAGTCGTCCGCGCCGACGAGCTCGTGGCATCCGCTGGACGATCGGCTTCGAGGTCGGAGGATGGCGGGACGCCGATGGTGAACCAGAGGTTGTACTCGTGGTTCCGCTCGTAGTTGTGGGTCACACCCCGGATGTTCGTTGATGAGCTGGGCCGCCGCGTTGACGTGGAGCGACGATCGCCATCGCCACCAGGCTCGACTTACCCGAGGCTCTTGGTGTCGAAGATCGCGCTGACCTGGCGAATGATCGCTCGGACCGCAGCGCCGTGAGCGCGGTCCATCACCGCCTGCTCGGTCAAGTCGAGCGCTTCGCCCAGTTGGCGGTACGGGCGCAGCAAGCGGGAAGTCGGACTGAATGCGATTGAGGCTGCTTGTCCAGGTCGTCCACGGGATCTCACCTCGGCGGGCTCGTCGGCCACGGCGCTTACGCTTGGTCGGCGCTCGGCCACGGGTGGGCCAGGCGCGGCATGGACCTACGCCTGGTATAGGCCGGTCGGGGACGCCCGACGAGGACGCGCGAGATGCCAGCGGCCCGGTGGCTGGATATAATGCTGGAGCGCGCACCGAACGCGGTGCGCGCGCCTGCGGAGGCTTCCATGACCCGCCTCCGACGACTGGCCTTCGACGTCGGTCGCGACGTACCTCCTGATCGTCGTCGGCGCGATCGTCCGCACCGCTCGATCGGACTTGGCTGTCCGGGATTGGCCGCTCTGCTACGGCCAGCTCTTGCCGCCGCCCGACCCCCAGGGCGATCGTCGAGCGGGACCCACCGCTTCATCAGCGCGCTGGTCTCACCGTTGATTCTCGCGACGGTTGTCGCTGCCTGGGTCTGGGACGGTCGCGGCGGGCGGTGCTGATTCCCGCGACGCTGATCCGCTGATGCTCGCGGCCCAGATCGGCCTGGGTGCATGGGTCGTCTGGCTGGAGACACCCGGCCGTGCCGGTGATGATCCACCTGACCTTCGCGATGATCATCCTCGGCATGCTGAACTGATCACGGCCCTGGCTGGCCCAGAGCTGACACG
>JAUJPG010000074.1 GCA_030447245.1 Chloroflexota bacterium
GAACGAGACAGCCGACGGGTCGATCGTGGATGCCACCGCCGATCAGTTCGAGGCGTTGTTTCCAGGCGACATCCTCGTCTTGGAACCCGGCGATCCTCTAGCGCGTCGCTACCTGGCTTCGCCGCCCGGCAGTACCTTTCACCTCGCGGAGCGCGCCGGGGGGCGGCTGGACCTGTTCGTCGACGGGGTTGCCACGGGCGAGTGGCCCGACGATGCCATCGGCTGGGATCGGCTCGCCGAGATCGTCCTCACCGCCATGTCACCCTGGCCACAGCCGGCGCCGGTCCGCCAGTTCGTCGCGGAGCAACTTCGGTGTTCGGGTCCGGGCCGCAGCTTCACCAAGCGTGACCTCGAAGGCGCCATCGACGTGTGGGCATGGGACCGCAGGCGGACGCATCGGGGCCGTCCCTGGCTGCCGGCTGACCTCGAGCTCGACGCCCGCGGCACGCTTCGACCTCGTCCGGGGCACCCGGTAGAGGTGCGCCCGGTGGCATCGCAGCAGGAGCTGGCGGAGGCGATCGCGCTGGCGGTGCGATTCTTCCCTGGGCTGCACCAGCGCACCGGCCGCGGGCCGGAGTACTACCCCAGTCGGCGCGCCGAAGAGGACGACCTGCAGGTGGTCACCGTGGTCGAAGGGCGGGTCGTGGGTCTTGCCCTGGCCAGCCTCTCCCCGGACGGTGCCGTAGTGGGGGAGGTAGCCGTCGAGCCGGACTACCAGGGCCGAGGCGTGGGACGGGCGATGCTCGGAGAGCTCGAAGCCCGCGCGGCCGCTCGTGGCGTACGGCATCTCGCCTTGGGAGCCGACGAGGATGTGGCCTCGTTCTACCTCGCCTGCGGTTGGGCAACAACGGTGCAGGTCACCATCCGGGGGCCCGAACGGCGCGCCATCCTCGAACGCCTCCTCACCCAAGAACTCGCCGACCACCAGGTCGGCTCGGCACGGGAGGAAGGCCCAGCCATACGTGTGTGGATCCCGCTCGACGGCTACGACACGGCGCTGGCGGAGCAGATCAGCACCATCAAGGCATGTTCCGCCTTCGTGATGTTCACCAAAGAGCTTGCGGTCGCTTAGATCCGTCGGGTAGGGCTCCGCCGGCGAAATTGACGGAAGCTCGCAGCGCACAACTGCCGGCCAGAGCGCCGTCAGACGTGGGTGACAGCCGAGGCGGTCCGGTGTAAAGCCTGGGAACTTGGACATCCAGGCTCATGATCACGACAGTTCGAGGCTAGTAGCGGTGGCGCAACTGCGCCGAAATTCGCCGGACGGTATGGGCCGTTCCCGTCGCTCAGGGGTGGCGTGACGCCACCACAAGTCAACATGGAGCTGTGCGCAACTCGCCGTACGAGGATGACGAGGGTGTGCCCTCGCCTCAGCTCGTAGCGGCGTGGCTCGTACTCGGTTGCCTGGCGCCGGAGCGCGTACCGGTCTGGGCCGCCCACTGGCTGGCGAATGGCCAGGACGGCACTGCCCTCCGTGACTTGGCCGGCATGAGCGGCAAGGACCCTCATGAAGTCCGCGACGTCCTCCCAGCGGCCTTGCGGGAGGCAGGCGTTGAGGTCGCCGATCCGGTGGACGTGGAGCAGGTGCGTGGCGACCGCAAGCGAGCATGGGTCTCGATGGTCTACCGCGACATCGCGCGGCTCTGCCTGGAGAGCCGGGCCAGCCCACGATGGGTCGTCGACAAGGTCACCGAGATCGTCGCTGACAACAACTACGGCGATGTCGTGACCGAGCCGCCGCTCGGAAGGTTGTTCGGCATGGACGACGAGTGGGGAGCGGGCTGGGGACGTACTGACGTCGCACTCGAGAACGACGTGCGCGCCGCATGCCGGGAGCAGATGGCTGACGGCGGCTACGGCCGCTGACCCCTTGCATCCGCCATGTTGACTCGGGGGCCATGAACGACGAGACCGTCACGCTGTGGCGGCCCACCGGACCGCAGGAGCTGGCGCTTGTTGAGGCCAGCGGATGGCGCGCTTGGCCGCCTCGGCTCCCGGACCAGCCGATCTTCTATCCGGTCCTCAACGAGGACTACGCGACCCGCATCGCCCGCGACTGGAACGTGAAGGCGAGTGGTGCGGGGTTCGTGACCCGCTTCGCGGTCCGCAAGTCGTTCTTGGACCGCTACGACGTTCAGCAGGCCGGCGGCCAGACGATCCTCGAGTATTGGATACCGGCGAAAGACCTCGAGGAGTTGAACGCGAACATCGTCGGCAAGATCGAGGTTGTCGCGAAGTACCGAGCCGACGGCAGGTATGGGCCAGTAGCCGCCGAGGCGGGGAGCCGGCGTTAGGTGCGCTACTTCGAAGGGTGTTCAATGCCGAACATGGTGAGGTTGGCTGGTCCGGATCGCGTTGTGAGAGCCGCCCGGGACATCGAGGCGGACAGCGCGCTGATCTTCGAGCTCATCGCCGACCCGAGCCAGCAGCCGCGCTGGGACGGGGAACGAGAACCTGTCGCAGGCCGGGCCTGCCAGCGGGTGCACGCGCGGTTGGTGATGTTCATCAAGACGCTGACCTCGGGCAGCCGTTCGCGAGAATCACGTCGTGGAGTTCGATGAGGGCCGACTCATCGCTTGGCGGCCAGCCGAGGTCGGCGGAGCGATCATCGGACATCTGTGGCGGTGGCAACTCGAGGCCTTCACGGCTCTCTGACCCGGGTGACCCCACGTACGACTGGACGCAGTGGACGGATGAGTCGCGAATCGCGCGCGCCGAGTGGACGACAGCAGATCGACTAGCGGCGTCCTCGACCGGCGCTGCCTTGGCGCAGCGGTCCCTCGCCGAGGATCGCGGCGAGCCGCGGTAGGCGCCATTCTCGCCGGTGGATCGCGCCTGCAACAAGCGTTATGTGCGCTACTTCATGCGGTGTTTCAATGCCGAACTATGGTGAGGTTTGGTGGGTCGGATCGCGTTGTGAGCACCAGCCGGGAGATCAGGGCGGACAGCGCGCTGATCTTCGAGTTCATCGCCGACCCGAGCCAGCAACCGCGCTGGGACGGGAACGACAACCTGTCGCAGGCCGGGCCTGGACAGCGGGTCCACGCGGTCGGCGATGTCTTCACTATGACGCTGACCGCGGGCAGCGTTCGCGAGAATCACGTCGTGGAGTTCGATGAGGGTCGACTCATCGCCTGGCGACCCGCCGAGGTCGGCGGCGAGATCATCGGTCACCTGTGGCGGTGGCAACTGGAGCCCCTGCACGGCTCGCTGACCCAGGTGACCCACACATACGACTGGATGCAGTTGACCGATGAGTCGCGAATCGCGCGCGCCAAGAGGACGACAGCAGACCGACTCGCGGCGTCCCTCGACCAGCTCGCTGCTTTGGCAGAGCAGTCCCCGCGAGCCGCGGTAGGTGCCGCGAGTTCACGTTCGGAGGCGATGCTCTGGTGCGGCAGGGCCGGTCATCTGGACGGGTCAATCCGGCGGGTGCGTTTACCTGCAGCGGGTGATCATTACGACTGATGCAGCCGGCGTGGGAACGTGGGGCATGGCATTTGAGCGAGTCACCCGGCTGCTGGGCGTCCTCGCAACCGTCTGCGTCATCGCATTGGTGCTGGCTCTGCGAGCACGAACAGCGTCTGGTGCTGGCGGCGAGGCGATCCTCCTGTTCATCGTCCTCGCGCCCGCAATTCCGCTGGTGCCACCGTGGTAGACGAGGCCGCCGATGGCGGCATGGAGCGCTTCGCGCGGGAGGACGTGCTTGCGGCCTTGGCGCGCTTTGGCGTGACTCAGGCGTCGAGGGCGACTACGACTGACGCCACCGAGGAGGTTATCCTGCTCGCGGCGGCCGACTTCGAGTCGGTCGACGTGCGGGAGCTGACGTTGGCGCTGATCGACGTGCTCCCGCACAAGAAGGTTTGGGTTATCGAGGAGGGCCCGCGATGGGTCACCGAGCCCATCTAAGGATGTCCGCGATTCCCCGTCGCGCTCTCCTCTTCCTCCTCCCTTTCCTCGCGGTTTGGGTGGGTGCGGTTGGGCCGGCCTCGACCGGCCTCCCGCACTTGGTTGGTCACGCGCATGCGGCTACCACCACGGCTGCGCACGTGTCCGACGTCGGCCTGCAACATGTTGGGACGCTGCACGGGGTCCTGAACAACTCGGCGGCAGGTGGCGCAGGGCGGCAGCGAGAACTGATCCCGCTCAACCAGGGCAGCGTTGTTGGCATCGCTACTCGCGTTGCCGCAAAAGGCGAATCCACCTTCTACACCGTCCAATCGTCTGATGATGCCGCCCGCCTTGCGTCGGGTGGCGCTCCCTGGAAAACGGCACCGAGCGAGGCTGAGTTCGGCCCCGGGGTATACGCCTGGGGCAATGCCGACGATGCGGCGAACTACGCAGCCCACCTGCGGGAAAGTCGCGGAGCCTGCGTCCAGGTCTGCGAGTTTTCACTCGACACGAGCAACCTCCGCCACGTGGACGTGGATTCGCTCGCCGATCCCGGCGCTTTCATGTCGAAGTTCAGCCAGCTCTGGGAAGGGACTCCGAACCATGGGCTGGACTACATCACGAGAGGCACTGGCCGCGGAGTCCAGCACTATTTCAGTCCGAGCGCATTCCGCTCCGCTACCTGGATCGGCCCGCGATGAGTCGCTACGCACTACGAATTCTGCTCTGGAGCTGGGGGCTCAGAGTGGACTTAGGTCTCTCGGTGCATCTCGTAGGGCGTAGTCCGTCGGGTGCAATCCCAGTCGCTCCGCGAGTCTGGTTGGTGGTTACGCCGGCGGCCCAGGCTTCTCAGGATGACATATCGGATCTGATCCGAGGACTGCGCCGTGTGATAGCGGGTTTCCGTGCCGCTTACAAGAACGACGCGGATGATCTGGTCTTTGAGCTTGAGCACCTCTGGTATCCGCTAACTGACTTTCAACAGGACGCGATAGAACTCGCGGTTGCAGGCTGGGCCGCTGAGGAACTCAACCTGGCTGGTGAGCCGGCGGAGGTGTCGTTCGATCGAGCAGCCAATAAGTACGTCATCGACTTCAACGAGGAGCTCTGGAAGACCGGGTCTTAGTGGAACGCCGCAGAAGAAGCGACGCCCCTGTTCAGGGGCGTTGCCGAGGGACATCATGTCTACGACGAGGCCCTCGCGGGCAATGCCTGGCCCGGTGATGTTCTTGGGCACAGTGATGGCGTCCTTCATGCGGCCGGCCTCACGCATGAAGCGCCCTCACAAGTTGGACCACCTCGCGGAAGGTCGCGGAGGGGTTCGCGACGAAGGGCGGGCGGAGCCCCGGCGTCATTCTGGAAACGACCTTGGAGGAGCAAGCCCATCGAATGGTCCCGGGCCCGAACAATCTGGGCGAGTTCGAAGTGTTGCTGCGCGCTTCGGCGCGAAGACTACGAGGATCCCGTGATGCACACGCTCTCTGTCTCCCAACTGGTATCGCTTCTGAGCGGGGTGGATCATCCCGCCGCCGTGCCCGTCCTGGCCATGGCAAGCAGGCGGATGGACGAGCCGATTCCGCTTGCGCGACAGGAGCCACGGGCGTGGAGCAGCGCGCTCGAGTTGAAGTACTCAATGGTCCGGGACCGTGGGTACCGAGTGGATGGGCTTGAGAGCCTCGTTGATGCCCTCGCGGGCTCTGAGGCGCCTCACGTTGTGGGTGGCGCGATTGCTCAAGGTGAGGAGTCGTGCATCGTCGTTCTCGACGAAGCCTGCCACCACGTCGTCGGGCTACTTCACATCGCGCCGGAACTGGGAGCCCCATCAGCGTAGAGAATTGTTGGCAGGGGTTATCTTGGCCGCGGCCGCCGCCGGGTCGCAATGCTGTTTGGCTCAGTGAATCGCCTCTCCTGAATCGCGTCCTCTCGTTGGGGCCAGTCTCGACGTCCCCGACGCGATCGGGATTGCAGAGCACATCGCCGCGGGCCAGCATTTAGGCAGGGCCCCGTCGCAATAGCGTCCTGCGGTGGGTCACTGTGTTGCAGCCGAAGCAGGACTCGGGGGCAGAGGGCAGGGCTCTTCATCTTTTTCACGAATGGTGAGGGCGTGGCCGGCGTCACCGGCGGCGGCCCGTTGAGTGTCGGCGAAACGGTCGGCGGGCGCTTACGCTCCCGGGCGCCGAGGTGGGGACGCTTCCTGGCATGCTTGT
>JAUJPG010000029.1 GCA_030447245.1 Chloroflexota bacterium
GACGACTTCCGCCCCATCGATCAGTTTCCGAACAGAGGGCGAATCGAGGGCGTGCTCCGAGTACGGCGGGACCGTGCCGTGTGCCGTGACGTCACGGCGTGCGAGCAAGGCCAGCAACGCGTCTGTGGGGGCGCGGGGAACCACCAGTGCATCCAACGCGTGGGCATCCCCTAGTTCGCGCAAGGCCGCCATCCGCAACAGCGTGTGCTCCTGACTGGACCGCGATGGGACCGCCACCCGATCCCGAATATCGAGATCTCGAAGGCTCCGAGCCTCGGTTCGGCTGCTCATCACGGCGATTGGCAGCTCCGCAACGCCGGCCAGCAGACGCGCCGCCACCCCACGCTCTCGACCCAGCAAGAACGCCGTCGGAGAGGCCGTGGCAATGTCGAGCCCTCCGTGCGCAAGCGCGTCGTAGACGAGGTCGGGCTGCGCGATGGACTTCCATTCGACGGCCAGCCCCTGGACACGCCGTTCGATCAGTCGCTGCGATTGCATCACCAGCAGTGGGGCGTAACCGATCTCCGCTTGCATGTTGATGCGCAAGACTTGTCCCTGCACCGGCACCCGGCCAACCAGTCGAGCAGGCTGGCATGCAGTCAGGAACGCCGCGACCGCGACGACAAGCGACAACCAGCCTAGACGCGCCATGGTCCGTACCGTGACCTCGGGTCCTTCAGTGCGCTGCTGCCATGCTTCACCATCGTCTCTCTGACCGGGCAAACTCTAACGGAAGGCACGGCATCATCCAATTTCGAGGCACGGCTATAATCGGGCCCGCCGCGGCCTCGAAGTCGGCCCGGGCCACGCGGCACTGGAGGAACGAATGCGTCCAAACACCACCAAGCGTCTGCTCAAGGAAGGCAAGCCGGCGGTCGGCACCTGGCTAAACCTGGGCAGCCCGCTCGCAGCCGAATGGCTGGCCCACCTAGGCTGGGACTGGCTCAACATCGATCAGGAGCACGGCGCGATCGACGTGACGCTGACCCAGTCGCTCCTGCAAGCGATCAGCACGACCGACACGATCCCGCTCGTCCGCGTTCCCTGGGCCGATCCGCAGGCGATCAAGCGTGCCCTCGACGCGGGCGCCTATGGTCTCTTCATTCCCACGGTCGAGTCGCGCGACCAGGCCGCCCTCTGCGTTCGGGCCATGAAGTACCCACCGCTTGGGAAGCGTGGCCTGGGCGGGGCGAGGCGGCAACTGTACGGGGGCGCCGACTACGTAGCCCACGCGAATGACGAGATTCTGGTGATCTTGATGATTGAGAGCGCCGAGGGCGTGAAGAACGCCCGCGATATCCTCTCGGTACCCGGCGTAGACGCCTGCTTCGTCGGACCAAACGACCTCTCCGCGTCGCTGGGCCTGAAGCCAAGCCTGAATCCGGACGACCCCGAGTACGACCGGGCCCTTCAGACGATCTTCGACGCTTGTCAGCGGAACGGCGTCGCGCCGGGGATCCACACGCCGAACGCCGAGGCCGCCAATCGTCGCCTCGAGCAAGGCTGGCAGCTCATCGCGGTGTCTGGCGATGGAGGGCTAATGGCAGCGGAAGCCCAACTCCAACTCAGCGCAATCCACCGCGAGGGTCGCCTCGCGACGGCTGCGGCACAACCGGCGTACTAACCAGCCCTCCGATTCGCGAGCTACGGAAGGTCGCGCTCGGTCCACTCTAGCGGCGCGACATTCGCCCCGCCGACCCACAACTCCCAGTGCAGGTGTGGACCTGTCGATAGGCCGCTGCTGCCGACCCGGGCGAACGGCTGGCCGCGCTCGACGATATCGCCGATCTGCGCATCGACCGAAGATAGGTGTGCGTAAGTCGTGAAGACCCCGAGACCGTGGTCGAGGATCGCGACCCTCCCGCGAAGTCGGACTTCGTCGGTGAGGACCAGCCGACCGCGATTGGGCGCCCGCACCGGTGTCCCCGCCGCTGCGGCCAGATCGACTCCAGCGTGGTGACCCACGACCGGGCCGCCGTTATACGTACGGAGCGTCCCGAATTCGGTGATCACCGATCCTTGCAGCGGCAGCAGGAAACGGCCTTCCCAAAGGCGGGGACGGGTGACCTTGGCGTAGTTCGGCGCCAGGCGGCGGTCCTCTTCGGCGCGTGCCTCGGGAGCGACAAGCGGGAGCAAGCTGGCCGAGACTTCGACGCGGTCGAGCGGAAAGTCGCCGGGCACTACGTGCACCGGTGCTTGCTGGTCGGCTCGATTCCCAAGCCGATCGGTTGCGTCGATCGCCACCGGCACCGTGCTCGGCGGAGCGTCGGGGCCGAAACCCACCACCGCCCAACCGAAGCCGTCAGCTGCCTGGAGCTCGAGCGGGCGATCGCCGAGCGTCGCGTGGATCGCGGCTGGCTCGTCTGAGCGCAGCCGTAGCAGCCAGGTCCCGCCTTGAGGCACCGGCTCGGGGCGTCCTTCGATCGTCAGCCGGGGCGGCGTGTTGTCCGAGCGCACAGCCGCGGTCGCCGTCGACCGGTTCCGTTGCCGCGATTCATCTTCGGCGACGACAACCACCTGATGATCGCCGTCCGGCAGCCCGGCAGTATCAACCACTAGCGGATTGCTGGCAAGGATCGGCCGTCCATCCAGCTGCGCCTCGACGATTCTTGCTCGCCCGCTCGGTTCGATCCGCACACCCACCGGTGTCTCGCCCCGCACCACGTCTTGAGGGACCGCCAGGACAACGGTCGGAGGCGTCGTGTTACTGACCCACCAGGTAGCGTACTCGAGTGTGCCGCTCCCCCAGGCGATCCCCATGACAATGACAAGCGCACCAAGCAGGACCAGCAGGGGACCCTGCCAGTGGGTTCTTCGACTAGGCGATTCCAGAATATCCGGCCCCTGCCGTGCGTCGCGGTCTCACCGAGCTTGCTGCTCCAGGCGCGCATCCGCCCACGCCGCGATTCGGCATCATTCTACCACGCGCTACTCGCAGCGCAGATAGCCCCACGCGCCGCCGACTCGTGAACGTTGGCCCAACGACACGCCTGGATGCCACCTGTTTGTCGCCCGCCGGCGGGCCATGCTACGATCGGGGCGAGACACCGACTGTATGGACAAGATGGCACGGGCCCTGCAGCTCGCGGCTCGAGCGCTCGGGACGACCAGCCCGAATCCGGCCGTCGGTGCCGTCCTCGTCCGTGATGGCTCGGTCGTCGGCGAGGGCTGGACCCAGCCCCCAGGCCATGACCACGCCGAAGTGGTAGCCCTGCAGCAGGCCGGAAAGCGCGCACGCGGCGCCGTTATGTACGTGACGCTGGAGCCGTGCGCTCATCAAGGGCGGACGCCTCCGTGCGCAGATGCGATCGTCGCGTCGGGCGTCGCGCAGGTCAACATCGCGACGCTGGATCCGAGCCCGTGGGTGAACGGCGCCGGGCGTGCCGTGCTGGACGCCGCGGGCATTCGGACGACGCTCGGCACACTCGAAAGCGAGGCCAGGCGCCTCAACGAGGGCTACTGGACCTGGATCACCCGTGGTCGTCCACTCGTGTCCGCCGTGTACCAGATGGGACTGGATGGGCTGATGATCGAGCCGGCCGCCGGGTGGATGCTAGACGAGGCCGCGCGCCGGGAGCTGGAGCAGCTCAAGACCCGTGCAGATCGCGCCCTCGTCGGCCTCGGCTCGTTGCGAAGCCACGATCCTGACCTGACCGGGCTCGGACGAGAGGGAGTGACCTCGTTGGTCGTCCAGTGCGGGGCCCGCGACCTGCGCCGCCTCCTGGACCAAGGTCTGGCCGACAAGCTCGTCGCGTTCGTCACCCCGAGAGTGCGGGCCGGTCAGACGATCGCGGGTGCCACGTCGGCGACTGCCCGACCGGCCACCGTCCGCAATCTGAGCTACGAGCGATTCGGCGCGGACCTCCTGATCGTCGGGTACACTGGGACATGTTCACCGGTCTGGTAGAAGAAGTTGGGCGCGTCCGCGAACTGGTCAGCGAAGCGGGTGGGACACGGCTATCGATCTCCGCCCAGGTAGTCCGATTGGGACTCGCCCTCGGCGACAGTGTCGCGGTGGACGGCGCTTGCCTAACCATCGTCGAGCTGGAGCCCGATGGATTCCGGGTCGGGCTATCGCACGAGACGCGGCAGCGGACCCACCTCGGGCACGTCCGAGCAGGTGACCCGCTCCATTTGGAGCGATCGGTCCAGGCCGGGGCGCGCCTCGGGGGGCACTACGTCCAGGGCCACGTCGACGGCGTCGGGCAGGTGGTCGAGACCCGTACGGAGGGCGACTCGCTGCGCATGTGGTTTTCATCACCGACCGAGTTGATGCGCTACATCGTTGTCAAGGGGTACATTTGTGTGGACGGGGTTAGCCTGACCGTGACGGAGCGAGGGGATGGCCGCTTCGGCGTGGCGTTGGTAGCCTACACCAGGGGCGCGGTGTCGCTGCCGAGCAAGCCGGTTGGAGCGAGCGTGAACCTTGAAGTCGACGTGATTGCTAAGTACGTCGAGAGTCTACTGGAGGCGTCAGGTGAGCGCGATCGGCAAGGGTAGACCTTCCAGCCACGGCAAGCGTCCAGGCGACAGCATGCCCGCCGATCTTGAGCACTCGAACGGTACGGCTGCACAGATCCCCGCGGCCGTGACGACCGCGTTCTGCGACATCCCCGCGGCTATCGCCGACTTCAAGGTCGGCAAGATGGTTCTCATCGTCGACGACGAGGACCGCGAGAACGAGGGAGACCTCGCCATCGCGGCCGAGCACGTGACCGCCGGCGCAATCAACTTTATGGCGACCCACGGGCGTGGGCTCATCTGCATGCCGATGCTCGGCAAGCGCCTGGACGAGCTCCAGATTCCGTTGATGGTCATTCGCAACGTCCCGAACCAGGCAACCGCGTTCACCGTGCCAGTCGACGCCCAGAGAGGCGTCACGACCGGCATCTCCGCGCATGACCGCTACCTCACGGTCAAGACCTTGATCGACCCGACCAGCACACCTGAAGACCTCGTCCGACCCGGCCACCTGTTCCCACTTCGCTACGCCGAAGGCGGCGTACTTCGACGCGCGGGCCACACTGAGGCCTCCGTGGACCTCGCCCGGCTAGCGGGCTTGTATCCCGCCTCGGTCATCTGCGAAGTCCTGAACGACGACGGCACGATGGCGCGCCGCTCGGACCTGATTCGCTTCGCCGAGCGCCATGGCGTCAACATCTTCACCGTGGCTCAACTGGTCGAGTATCGCCGTCGGACCGAGAATCTGGTCCAATGTGTAGCCGAGGCAGCCGTGCCGACCGACCACGGCGAGTTCACCTGCTACGCCTACGAATCCGTCGTCACCAACCAGCATCACTTGGCGTTGGTCAAGGGAGACTTGCGGAGCGGGGACCCACCACTTGTTCGGATGCACTCCGAGTGTCTGACCGGCGATGTGTTCCGCTCGCGCCGCTGCGACTGCGGTGACCAGCTCGAGATGGCACTGGAACAGATTGGCGCCGCAGGCCGCGGCGTCATCGTCTACATGCGAAGCCACGAGGGGCGCGGCATTGGCATCGTCAACAAGCTGCGGGCCTACAAGCTGCAGGAAGATGAAGGCCTCGATACTGTCGAGGCCAACATCCACCTTGGGTTTCCACCCGATTCGCGCGACTACGGCATCGGCGCGCAGATCTTGGTTGACCTCGGGCTGGAAAAGATACGCCTGCTCACCAACAATCCGAGCAAGCGGGCCGGCCTCCAAGGCTTCGGGTTGGAAGTCGTCGAGCGTGTACCACTCGTCGCCAGGTCAAACGATTCGAATCGCAACTACCTCCAGACCAAGCAGGCCAAGATGGGCCACCTGCTCGGGCCCAATCCGGGCCGCTGACGAACGCGCGGAAGATGGGGCGGGAGTTCCAGGGCGAACTGTTCGGCCGAGGGCGAAGCGTCGCGATTGTCGCCTCGCGGTTCAATGAGTTGGTTACGCGACGCCTGCTCGAGGGTGCGCAGGACGGTCTACGGCGTCATGGACTTGCAGAGGCTGACGTGGACCTGGCCTGGGTGCCAGGCTCGTTTGAGATTCCGCTGGCGGCACATCGCCTGGCGGTCAGCGGCCGGTACTCGGCGATCATCTGCCTTGGCACGGTCATCCGCGGTGAGACGAGCCATTACGACCAAGTGGCAGGTTGTGTGGCGTCTGGGATTGCACGCGTTGCCTTGGACACCGGGGTACCTACGATCTTCGGCGTGCTGACGACCGAGACGGTCGAACAGGCTCTGGACCGCGCCGGACTCAAGGCCGGCAATAAAGGGTATGAGGCGGCCGTGGCGGCAGTAGAGATGGCAAGCCTGCTCGAGCACATCGAAGGAGGAGGCGAGTAGCCATAGCAGCCAGTCAAGCTTTCTGCCCGAGTTTGCGCTCGGTTCCATCCAGCAGCCGCCGAATGTTGTCGCGGTGGCTGATGACGATGAAGAGGGGAACCAGCAGGCCGTAGACCAGGAGGGCAGTCGAGTTGATGGACGACCACGACAGCCAGACGACCGCGATCCCAGCCCCGATCGTACCAAGGATCGAGCCAAGCGACACGTAACGGGTAAGTGCCACGGTAATTGGGCCGACCACAAGTGGAATCACCGCAACCCACGGCAGGATGACGGCGAGCCCCCCCATCGCCGTAACGACGCCACGCCCACCGCGCCAGCCAATGAATGGCGAGTAGCTGTGGCCAATCACCGCCGCGCCCGCAGCGATGACCTGCGGCCACGCCCCCTCATCGCCGAGCGCACGCGCGATGAGCACAGCGGCAGCACCCTTGGCGAAATCGCCGACCAGGACCAGCACTGCTGCGACCGGCCCGATGGCGCGAAGAGCGTTGGTCGCGCCAGTTTTCCGGCTGCCGACAGCCGTCAGGTCGACGCCGCGGCTGCGACCGATCATCGTTCCCGTCGGAATCGCCCCGAGCAGATAGCCGATCACCCCGGACAGCGCTAGGACGAACGCCCATGGCATCGGGCGCAACTCCTCGACAGGCGCCTCGGCGCAATGCCCGTCGCGCGGCGGGTGTGACACCGTACCGGTTCGTGCATTATATCGGCGTGATCCTCCGTGCTCGACCCTTCCAGCCAAGCGAAGCCTCGAGCATGGTCCGTTGACGGCCGTCGCCGTGCTCAACGCCGGCGGCTGGGGCACAGCCTTGGCCACACTGCTTGGTCGGGCTGGCCACGACGTCCGTCTCTGGGCGCGCCGCCCTGAACTGGTGGCCGCCCTGAATCTCGCCCGCGAAAACACCCCATACCTACCTGGCGTTCGTCTCCCGAACACGGTTCGATCGACTGCAGACCTCGCCGAGGCGGTAACTGGATGCCAGGCCGCAATTCTCGTTCCGATCTCGATCGGCATGCGTGACCTGGCCCGACAACTCGCGGCGTTGCTGCCGCCTGCAGCCGTTGTCGTGCACGGGACCAAGGGATTCGAGCCCGCCACCTGGCTCCGCGCGTCTCAAGTCATTGAGGACGAGTTGAGCCCCGTCCATCGCGGTCGCGTCGCAGCCTTGTCAGGACCAACTCATGCCGAGGAGGTTGGGCTGGGCATCCCGACCGCCGCCGTAGTCGCCTGCGGCGATCTGGACGTCGCCACCCGTCTCCAGCATCTCTTGAGCAGCCCGGCGTTCCGCGTGTACACGAACCCAGATATCATCGGGGTCGAACTGTGCGCGTCGGTGAAGAACGTCATCGCCCTAGCGGCCGGCATCGGCGATGGCCTAGGGGGCGGTGACAATGCCAAGGCCGCACTCATGACCCGCAGTCTCGCCGAGTTGAGTCGCCTCGTGCTGGCCGCGGACGGGAGGGCGGACACCGTAGCCGGCCTGGCCGGCATCGGCGATCTGATCGCGACCTGCACCAGCCGCCACAGTCGCAACAGGAGGGCTGGCGAACTGCTCGGTCGGGGTTGGACGGTTGATCAAGTCCTCGCCGACGGACGGCAGGTCGTGGAGGGCCTGCCGGCAACGAAGGCGACTGTCGCGCTGGCCCACCGCTGGGACATTGAAATGCCAATCACCGCACAGGTTCACGCCGTGCTCTTCGAGGGCCGCGGCCCGGTCGAAGCCCTATCGGAGTTGATGTCGCGCGACCCGACGGCGGAACATTGAGCGGCCCGTCGAGCCCGCTCAGGACGCGCGTTTAGCCAGGCCACTGCTACAATGACCCGACGCCGCATCGATCCGCCGGGCGCACCGGCATCGTTGCGCAACACGCGTGGATTCGAACAATAAAGGATTCGCCTCTCGATCTCTGTCCTTCGGTACGAGCCACCCGCCCAGCTCGACGCTCATGAGGGATCGCTATGCAGCAAGGCGCAATGCACGAAGTCGCGGCGTTTGTCGACTTGGAGAACGTTCGCTATTCGATGCTCAACCGGTGGCACCAGGAACCCGATCCGCTCGCCTGGCGTGACAAGGCCCGCGAGTACGGGTTGATCGGCATTGCGCGAGCGTACGCTGACTTTGATCAGCATCCGCCGCAGCTCCGCCAGCGCCTGAACGTGGCCGGCTTCGAGGCCGAACACTATGCGGTCAAGCGCTTCCGCGACCGCGACGGGTCGGAGCGAATTCGCAGCATCGCCGATCTTCACATGGTGATCGACATAGTGGACACTGCCCTTGGTCGGCCGACCATCGACACCTTTCTCTTCTTCACGGGAGATGGCGATTTCATCCGTGTCGTCGCGATGCTCCGAAACCGCCTCGGGAAGCGCGTGGTGATCTGTGGTGTTCCGGAGACCACAAGCCGCGATCTTGTGAG
Organism: Chloroflexota bacterium; assembly: GCA_030447245.1. Lineage (GTDB taxonomy): Bacteria > Chloroflexota > UBA6077 > UBA6077 > JACCZL01 > JAUJPG01. Next base: position 8,728 of record JAUJPG010000029.1, read on the forward strand.
TGCCGCCGGCGAGGAGGACGCGCTCGAAGTCTCTGAGGTGGTCTCCTCGCCGGCGGTCGACGCCGCGCTCATCTCAAGGATCGAAGAGTTCGAGCAGTCGCTCTACGGCGGTTTCCTGCCGACCCAGGGCAACTTGATCGGCTGGCTCAAGCAGCGCCTGGAGTTGAGCGTGCTGCCAACCGAACAGGTGGACGGCAAGGTGCTCGAATTTATCAGACGGGGGGTTCTGTACAAGCAGCTCGAAACCAGCTCGCGCGGCAAGATGCTCACAACGACCCGGTTGCGCCGTGACCACCCGGAGGTGATGGAGGTGCTGGGCGAGACCACGTCGAACGGCATGCCGGATCGCACAAGCAACCCCGCTGGGTCGAAGCCCGAGGACGAGCCCCGGCCCGAGCGCCCGAGTACGTTTGGCGCGCAGAGCGCGCCAGTAACCTTCCGCGATCTTCGCGACTAGGCGCGGTCCAGTCCGCCCCGCCGACGCACAAGGATTGCAGGCGGCCCCTGCGCCACATTGACGGGATTGGACGACTGTCGATACAATCCGGAGCAGTGCCGAGTAGCGCCTCGGCGCATGGTGGGCGTAGCGTAGCGGTTAACGCGCCAGGTTGTGGCCCTGGAGATCGTGGGTTCAAATCCCATCGCTCACCCCGTACGAGTTGGAGCGGCTAGCATTCATTCCTCAGCAGGACCAAGCGCCTCGTGCGGCGGCCTGCGAAGGCGGTCTGGCTGGCCACCGATTACTCATTGAGCGCCCGTAGCTCAGCGGACCAGAGCACGTGGCTTCGGACCACGGGGTCGGGGGTTCGAATCCCTCCGGGCGTACCAGCATCGCTTACGTTGTTCTGGTCGCTCTCCAGGGATAGGTTGCGTGCCCTGCCGGCGATTGGCCGGGCGGTCCCGCGTTCGGGACCGGCGCGTTCGTGGTCGATGGCTACCTTGCGACGCGTTGCAATGCTAGACTCCTAGTGCGTCAGGGGCAAGCTCTACGTGGCGTAGCTGCTTGCCTGATAGCACGATCGCGCGTGGCGCGCGGTAAGGAGCCTAGCACCATGACCCGGTGGACATTGCTCGACACGGTGGAGCCGCTGGAAGGGTTCGGCACGGAAGGCGAGGAAGGCATGGAGGGCGAGGGCGGCGACATCAACGACCCCAACCCGTCTGGTGGCGATCCGGACGAGTAGCCCGCGGCGCATCCTCTTGGCGAGGCCACGGGAGAGTCCCGTGGCCTCGCTCCGTTTTTCGACCCCAGCACGTGCGTGGCCCTGGGCGCGTAGTACGTACAGCAGCCGGCACGCTCTATGCGATCACCCTCCCGTTAGGCCGAGCGGATAATGGCCAACGCTTCCCTGCGGCGAGCCCTGAAATCCCGGCGCCGCGCGAAGGAGAGTACGATGACGCAGGATCTCACCGGCCAGCGCGAACGATCAGAATCGTCCGATGTGGGCGCGATCGAGAAAGGCTGGTCGGTGTTCGACGCCCTTGAACGGCCTGTTGGCAATGTCACCGACGTCGAGGACGGACGCCTCCGCGTCGACGGCCGGCCTCAAGGTTTGGGGTACGTCAACCTCCCACTCTCGGTCGTAGATCGCACCGCTGACGGCGACGTCTACCTCAAGCTTCGGATGGAAGATTTCCACGAGCACGATCCCGACTTTCCGCCGCTGGCCGCCGCGGCAAGCACCTCGGCGGGTGCCGCAGCCAGTGAGCCGATTGTGCGGAACACCGCTGACTCGTCCGGGGCAGAGCAACTGGATCGCTCCTCCTACACGGCGTCGGATCAGCCGATTGGCAGCGCCAGCAGCACCCCGGTCAGCGGTGGGCCCGACACATTCCGGGCCTGGGACCAATCGGTGGAAGGCGGTGGGTCGAACTGGACGTTCCGGCTTGCGCCCATCGGCGCGGCCGCGGCAGGCGCGACCGGCTACCTCTGGTGGCGCCGCAGGACGCGCCGCAACCGCCTGCAGCGAATTGGCGACATGTTCTCCAATGCTGGGGAGAACGCATGGGAGTCCGCGCGAGAGCGGCCATGGTACTGGTGGGCGGTCGCTCTGACCGCGCTGCCGCTTCTCCTCTGGCTACGGTCCGATGACGATGCTGAAGCCCAGGACAGCGCCGAGAGAACGCGAGGCGAGGTTCGCGGCGGAGCCGACTCTTGGCCGGACGCCGCCACGTCACGAGGCACGTCGTGGAAGGATCAGGCGAGGATCTGGGTCGAGCGGCCGAGCTGGGCTGGCCGCTCAGCTTGGATGGGCCGCGAAGGTCTGGGGGAGTGGATGCCAGCGGCCGAGGTCTTCGCCCGTGAAGAGGAAGACTGGTCGGGATACTGGATGCTCGCTGGGCCGGCTGCGATGCTGGGTCTGGCCGGGCTCTGGTACGCTTTCACTGGACGCAAGCGCTCAGGCCGCTCCGGTCGACTCGCAGACATCATGACCGGAGATGCCCAGACCATCCGTCCGGACGCCACAATCTTCGAGGCCGCATCGCTGATGCAGCGCTTGAACGTCGGTGCCCTACCGGTCTGTGACGGCCGCAAGCTGCGCGGAATGCTGACCGACCGTGACATCGTCGTGCGGGCGGTGGCGGATGGACGCGACCCGCATCTGACCAGAGTTCATGACGCGATGAGTTCCGAAATAGTTTATGCGAACGCCACGGACACGATCGGCAGCGGCGCCAAGCTGATGCGCGACCGACAGATCCGGCGCCTGCCGATCGTCGACGACGACAGGAATTTGGTCGGTATTGTTTCGCTCGGCGATCTCGCCATAGGTACCGGCGATGATCCGCTGAGCGGTGAGACCCTGGAGCGCATCTCCGAACGGTCACTCCCGACGCACTGAGTCGTCGGCGGCTAATCGCCTCTCGGCCACAGGCGCCGATTCGTACTCCCCGCCCGCGATGAGGGACCTGCTTTCGACGCAGAAAGCAGGTCCCTCCTCACGACCAGAAGAATCAGGCGGGTGGCTCCGAGCGACAAGCGCTTCATCCTACACCTGGCGCGCCGGTCAACCCTGGCTCGGTCATCGTCGCGGGATCGAGGAGTCGGTCTAAATCCTCCACCGAGAGACTTGTCTTCTGGCGAGCGACTTCACGGATCGTCTCGCCGGTCCCATCGGCCACCTTGGAGATCGCGGCGGCAGCGTCGTAGCCTATTTCGGGCACCAGCGCGGTGCAGATCGCAAGCCCCTTCTCGACCATCTCGGGGCCGCGCTTGGTGGCTTCGAGGCCGACAATACACTGGCTGGTTAGATTGTCGAGCGAGCTCGCCAGCAGGTCAATCGATTGCAGAAGGTTGTAGGCGGCCACGGGCATCATCACATTCAGCTCGAAGTTGCTGCCATACAGCGCCGAGGTTGCGATCGTCTGATCGTTGCCGAAAACCTGCGCCGCGGTCTGGCAGACCGCCTCCACGATCACGGCGTTGACCTTGCCTGGCATGATCGAGCTTCCCGGCTGGACTTCGGGAAGCTTGAGTTCGCCGATTCCGGCCCGCGGCCCTGACCCCATCCAGCGAAGATCGCTCCCAATCTTCATCATGCTTACGGCGATTCCACGTAGGACGCCGCTCGCGGCAACAACGGAATCCAGCGTACTCTGAGCCTGGAAGTGATTGTTCGTCTCGCGCACTTCGACGCGCGCCAGGTCGGAGATGGCGCGGCACGCACGGGCGGCGAACTCCGGGTGCGCGTTGATTCCGGTCCCCACGGCCGTCCCGCCAAGCGGCAGTTCGCTCAGCTCCGCCTCTGCGTAGCGCAGCCGACGGATCGACCGTTCGGCCTGACCGGCGTATCCAAGAAACTCCTGACCGAGCCGGATCGGCGTGGCGTCCTGCAAGTGGGTTCGGCCGGTCTTGACGATTGGCATGAACTCCTCGGCCTTGTGCCGGAGGGCACGCTGCAAACCCTCCATGGCCGGGATCAAGTCTTCGCGAATGCCGATGAGCGCTGCGAGCTGCATCGCGCTCGGAATCACGTCGTTCGACGACTGGCACAGATTCACGTGATCGTTGGGGTGAACTGGCGTGCGCGAACCAATCTTGCCCCCGACTAGTTGGATCGCGCGATTGGAGATCACCTCGTTGGCATTCATGTTGGTTGACGTTCCAGAGCCGGTCTGAAACACGTCGACCACGAACTGATCGTCGAGTGCGCCATCGGCAACGTCCCGAGCAGCGCGCTCAATCGCCTCCGCGATTGAGGAATCCAGAAGGCCCAGATCATGGTTGGTTCGCGCGCTGGCGAGCTTGATCAATCCGAGGGCACGGATGAACCCGCGCTGCAGCCGCAGGTCACTGATCGGAAAGTTCCGCACGGCGCGCATCGTGCTCGCACCGTAGTAGGCGCCATCCGGCACTTCCAGCTCACCCATCGAATCGCGCTCGACCCGACGCTTCGGCCGTTCCGAATCCGTGTTTTCCATCTTCACGCTCCCTGCGCTGCAAAGTTCGCCCTCAAGTGCTCGGGATCATAGCGCAGCGATTTCACCCGTTCGAAGCCGCACAGCGCGGCACCCGCGTCGTCTCGAGGTACCAGAACCGGCCGGCCGTTCGGATCAAGTGCTTCTGGTACACTTGGCCCCAAGCTCAAGAGGTCGTGTGAGGGTCTACGGCTGTGACCAAGGTCATCGTGGTCGGAGCGCTTGGGCGGATGGGCCGCGCGGTAATCGCGGGACTGGCGCGCGACGACGACGTGGACCTGGCCGGCGGAGTCGCCCCACGCGCGATCGAGGAGTACTTGCCGCTCCCCGATGGCGGCGGACTGATACCGATCGCGCGCGACCTGGAGACGCTGATCAGCCGTGTCCGTCCGCGGGTCATGGTCGACTTCACTCGTCCCGATGTCGCGATGGACAACGTTCGGACGGCCCTGCGGCTCGGCGTCTCGCCAGTCGTCGGGACAAGCGGCATTTCCCCCGAAAACCTGGATGAGATTGCCAGGCTGGCGGACGAGGCGGAGTTGGGGGCTGTCGTGGCGCCCAACTTTGCTATCGGGGCGAACCTGATGCTGCATTTTGCCCGGGTCGCCGCGCGCTATCTCGAGGCGGCCGAGATCATCGAAATGCACCACGATGGCAAGCTGGACGCCCCGTCCGGAACGGCGATGTCGACCGCCCGGGCGATGGTCGGGGCGCGTGGTCGAGCGTTCTCCGAGCCACCGACGAGCACAGTCATTCTCCAGGGGGCCCGTGGGGGGGTCGAGGGCGGGGTCCGGGTTCACAGCGTCCGCCTACCTGGCCTGGTAGCCCACCAGGAGGTGATCTTCGGCGGCCCGGGACAGGTCCTGACCATTCGTCACGACTCGCTCGCCCGCGACTCGTTCATTCCAGGCGTGGCGCTCGCCGTGAAGGCGGTGGTCAAGCGGACCGGGCTGGTGTACGGTCTGGACGGCTTGATGGGGTTGGATGCGTAATAGCAGATCATGACCGACCTGAAGATCGGCATCGTCGGCGCCACCGGGATGGTTGGGCGCGAGTATCTGGGTATCCTGGAACTATCGCGGCTCCCGATCGGTGAGTTGCGGCTCTTCGCGTCGGCGCGCTCGCGTGGGATGCGGATGCCGTTTCGTGGGGACGAGCTGGCTGTCGAGGAGCTCACAGTCGATGCGTGTCGGGGGTTGGACCTCGCATTGTTCTCGATCTCGACGGAGCTGACGCGGGAGTACGCACTCCCCGTCGCGGCCAACGGGACCCTGGTGATCGACGACAGCTCAGCCTTCCGTCTCGATCCCGACGTCCCGCTGGTCGTGCCCGAAGTCAACCCGGAGGCGGTCCAGCGTCATCACGGCATTATCGCCGGCCCGAACTGCTCGACCGCGCAGATGGTCGTCGTGCTCGCCCCACTGCATCGCGCCAACCCATTACGGCGGGTCGTCGTTGACACATATCAGGCCGCATCGGGAGCCGGCAAAGGGGCCCTAGATGAGTTGATCGACCACACGCGCCAGACGCTCGCCGGGGGCACGCCCGCACCGAACGCCCTCCCGCACCCGCTCGTCTTCAACCTCTTTCCGGCGATTGACGCCTTCCGCGATGACGGATATTCCCGAGAAGAGTGGAAGATGCAGATGGAAACCCGCAAGATCATGGGCCTGCCGGACCTGCGGCTGTCCGCTACGTGTGTCCGCGTCCCTGTCGCTGTCGGCCACTCTGAGGCGCTCCACGTCGAGTTCGAACACCCGATGTCGCCGAGTAAGGCAAGGGGGCTCCTCGAAGCCGCCCCAGGCATCACCGTTGTCGATGACCCAGCACACGGGCAATACCCTCAGCCAATCGATGCCGCCGGGCGGGATCCTGTGTACGTCGGACGCATCCGCGCCGACAGCTCACTCGAAGGTGGGATCGCCTTGTGGGTGGTCGCCGACAATCTCCGCAAGGGTGCTGCACTCAACGCCGTCCAGATCGCGGAACTGCTGTTCGCGGAAGCACCAGTCCCCGTCCGTTGACCGGCCGTGCGCTTCTCGGTACCCTGTTCAACACAGCCGACGCGAGTGGAGGATGACAATGAACGGGTTTGGGCGCGTGCTGACGGCAATGGTGACCCCGTTTGATGGAGCCGGCGAGGTGGACTACGCCGGCGCCAGGCAGCTTGCACTCGCGCTGGTCGATTCCGGATCGGACGGGCTCGTCCTGGCCGGCACAACCGGCGAGTCGCCAACTCTGAGTACGGATGAGAAGCTACGCCTGTTCGCCGAGATTCGTGACGCGATTGGCAGCCGTGCGACCATCGTCGCTGGCACGTGCAACTACAACACCGCCGAGAGCATCGAGCTGAGCCGGCTGGCCGCGCGGGAGGGAGTCGACGGCATTCTCGGCACCGTTCCGTACTACAACAAGCCGCCACAGGCCGGTCTTTACGCGCACTTCAAGGCCATCGCCGCGGCGGTCGACTTGCCGATGATCGTGTACAACGTGCCGTCGCGGACTGTGACCAACATGCTTCCCGAAACCACCCTCCGCCTCTCGGAAATTGACAACATCGTCGGCGTCAAAGAAGCTAGTGGCAATCTCGACGCGGTCGCCAAGATCATTGACGAGAGCCGCCCCGACTTCAAGGTCTGGAGCGGCGACGACATCGCGACACTGCCGATCCTGGCGCTCGGCGGCTACGGCATTATCAGCGTCGCCGCCCACCTCGTCGGCCGCCAGATCCAGGACATGATTGCCCACCATCTCGAGGGTCGTCCGGCCCAAGCCGCGGCGCTCCATCGACGGCTTCGGCCGTTCTTCAATGCCCTGTTCGTGACCACGAACCCAATTCCGCTCAAGTACGCCCTCTCGCGCGTGGGCATGCCCGTCGGCACGCCGCGCCTGCCACTGCTAGAGGCCGACGAGGTCTCCGCGGCGGCCGTGGACGCCGAGTTGCAACGCACCAAGGTGGATCTGCGGATTCCAGCCCCAGCCTAGCGCGGGCCCTCTGTCAGGCGGTTCAAGTCACTCGTTCGGACTCGAGCGAGGATTTGTTCGCGCAGGCTCGACGGTGCGTTTTCAGTGCAGGCTCTGATCTTCACCAGACGACGCAGGTGGTCCTCGAAGCGGAAGAGGTGCTCGCAGGGCGGGCAGTTGTCCAGGTGGAAGCGGACAACCCCCACCTCGTCCGTCGACAGCTCGCGGTCGAGGAATGTCTGGAGCTTTGCCACAGTCTCTTGGCACCGCCGGTGGTCGTTCATGACGCACGCGTCCCCGCGGCAAACCCGGCCGCTCTGGCCTGATCCACCAGCGCCTTCTGAAGCAGCCGCCGTCCCCGGAAAAGCCGCGACATCACGGTTCCCTTCTTAACTCCGGTGATCTCGGCAATGTCGTTGTACGAGAACCCTTCGACGTCGGCCAGCAGCACCGCCATTCGGAACTGTACCGGCAGGGCCTCGATCGCATGCTTGATGTCGGCCTCGGCGATGTTGTCGAGGGCCTGTGCCTCGACGCTCTTGCCATGCGCCGCCGCCTCGACATCGAGTTGATGGTATAAGGCAAACTCCTCAGTGCCGTCCAACGAATCGACCCGGGGCTGGGTTGCTTGCTTGCGATAGCGGTTGATGTAGGCATTTGTCAGGATCTTGAACAACCACGCCCTGAGATTCGTGCCGGGTTGATACTTGTCAAAGAAGCGGTACGCGCGTAAGTACGTTTCCTGGACCAGATCCTCGGCGTCCTCCGGGTTCCGCGTCATCCGCAACGCTGTGCGGTAGAGCGCGTCGAGGTGCTGCATGGAGTCTTGCTCGAACGCGGTCTGTTGCTCAGCCGTCAGCGTGGCCAACTCGCGCCTCTCGACTCTCATCCTTCACAACCGCCGCACCCGGTCCGGATATTCCCGAGGGCCCAGTGACCGTCACCGTTGACCTTGCACTCGCCAGAATCGCCAGCTTGCGCCTCGTATCCTCGATCCGCTCCTGCGCCGTGTGCTCCAACTGGGCCACCGTGCCAGCTCCGAGTCGCTCGAGAAGTGCGTCGAAGTCAAGGCGCTGCAGCACGTGTAGCTCAACTTTGTCCTGGGCGCGGACGGTCGCCGTTCGCGGCGTGCGTCGAATGAAGCTTATCTCCCCGACGTAGTCGCCCTCGCCGAGTACATTCACGATCCGCTCCTCGCCCTGCTCTTCGTCCTCAACGACAATCTCAACATGGCCGCGGCCGATGATGTACAGCTCGTCGCCCATCGTCCCCTGCCGGCAGATCACTTCTCCGGCCCGCCGCTCCGCGTACAGGAGCAGGCGCGCGGTCTCCTCCAGCACTTCGGGCGGGAGGCTTGCAAACGGCCCCAGCTTGCTCAGGCGACGTGCCGCTTGACGAGCGCCGCTGACGGCCGCCTCCCCCAGCTCGTCCCTGATCATCTGGGTGTAGATCCCGCCACGGTCGAGCAGTTCGTCGTGGGTCCCATGCTCGACAACCGCGCCGTTGTCGACGACAAAAATCTCGTCGGCGTCAGTCACTGCCGTGAGCCTCTGGGCTACCTTGATCAGCGTCCGTGAGCCGCGGGGTCCGCGCAGTGCCTGCTCGATCTCTCGCTGGTCGGCCGCCTCGACCGCCGACAGCGCGTCCTCCATGAGAACGACCGATGCGTCGGTGCGCAGGAGTGCCCTCGCCGCCGCCAACCGCTGGCGCTGAGGAGTGCTAAGCGTCGTGTCCCGGTCGCCGACGACGGTGTCGTAGCCGTTCGGCAAGGCAAGAATCGCATCGTGCAAGCCGACGCGGATGGCCGCCGCGACCACATCCGATTCCGCCGCGACGTGGCAGCCGATCAGGATGTTCTCGTAAATCGTTGTGCTGAAGATGAACGTGTCCTGCGAGAGGGTGATAATCTGCGCCCGCACCGCGTCCCGACGCGCGGCCCGGATATCCGTGCCATCCCAGGTGACGCTTCCCTCGGTGGCGTCGTACAGCCGGGGCAGGATCTGTAGAAGACTCGCCTTTCCGGAGCCGGTCGGTCCCACGAAGGCAGTGGTCGTGCCCGCCCGAATTTCCGCGTTGAAGCCCTTCAACAAGTTCTTGCCCTTGACCTGCGCGAAGCTCACCCCTTCGAAGCGCACGGCATCTCGCAGCGGCCCGATGGGCGCAGGGTTCGGGGGATCGGCTTCCTCGTCCCGCTCCATGACCTTGCCTAGCCGCTCCAGACCGTCCGCCGAGAGTGACAGCGTCTGGAGTGCCCCCGCGAACGTGCCCGCCGGAGCGTAGAGGCGCAGGAGGAGGGCGTAGAACGCGAACAGCCCTCCAGGAGTGAGATCCTGGCCCCCACTGTAGATCACGATCAGGCCGCCGATTACGAGCAACGCCACCTGGGCAGCGTTCGTAATGAGCGTGCTTGCGCGGCCAAACGCCGAGGTGATGACCATGTTGCGGACATTGAGCTCGCGATTGATGGCGAGCTTTTCGCGGAACCGCTCCATCACGGTCGGCCGCGCGTTCCAGGTCTTCAGCAAGACCTGAGCGTTCATGTTCTCGACGATCGATTGCTGAATCTCCTGCGAGCGGCGCGCCGTCTCGCGCTGATTGTCCCGGATGGTTGCTCGGCCAGTGCGTGCGGCGAACGCGAAGCCCGGCAGACCCGTGAGCGCGACAAGGGACAACCACGGGTTCAGCGAGAACATCGTGAAACTGAAGATCAGGATGGCCAGGCCGCTCTGAACGATCGGCACGATGCCCCCCGAAAACGCGGCCGGCACGTAGGCAATGTCGGTGAAGAACCGCTGGGTGACTTCGGTCGCGGGCGTCCGCGAGTGATACGCGATCGGCAAACGCTGGATATGCTCGAGCATTCGCATGCGAAGGTTGAAGTTGATCCCCTGACTGACGCTCGCCGTCATCGACGTTTGTCGGATCCGTGCAACCGCGTTCAGCAGAAACATGAAGACCATCAGGGCCGCCAGTCCGTAGAGCACATTGTCCTGGTCCGCTCGCTCGATCCGGGTGCCGGCTGGGCCGAGGAACGGGATCGCGAAACCAGTTGGGCGCTGCGTCAGGATGTGGTCGATGATGAATCGGATCGCCAGCGGCATGAAGACGTCGAACGACAGGCCAAGGATGATGGTGACCAGGATGCCAGCGACCTGCAGGGCATAGGGTCGCAGCAGCGGCAGCACCCCTCGGATCGCGATCAGCGTCTTGCCACCGCCAGCCTGCGCCGTCGCCTCCATCCTGCGCACCCAAGTCTGGTCCACGCCCGGCAGGGGGCGACCGTAGGCGCGGGTGAACGCGTCACCGTTGGGGGCACGTGCGGCGGTAAGAAAACGCCGGTACCGCTCGGCCCCGCGCCAGTCGATCAGATACGTCACAAACGCAGCCGCGATTGTCGTCGCCGCCGCCGAGCGGCGCTCTGCATACTGGCGAACGACGTTGACGAGCGGCCTCAGTTGGCCCTCTTCGCGCATTTTCTTGGCGCGCTCGACCGCCTCCGCGTAGTACGACGCCCCACTCCGCCCCGCCAGGTAGCCCGCCAGCCCATCCGCCCAGAATCGCGCCTCGGGCAGGCCGGGCCCGAACGCCCGCTCGAGCACCAGGTGGGTCAACGCGAACTCGGGATTGTCGCCTGGTGACTCCGAGCTCACGACCGTCCAGATGGCGTTCCGGTCGAAGTCCACCCGTGTAGTCGCGCTTAGCTCGCGTCCGTTGGTGCCGGGCTCTAGGAAAGGCGACAGGTGCACCGAGATCGGTGGAAGGGCGGCGGGATCCACGCCGAGGGCAGCGCAGACGCCGCGCAGCGCCTTGTCGTATTGGGCAGTGATCTCGTCTAGGTGATCCTCGGCGTAGGATCCCGCCTGGCAGTAGACGGTGAGCACTCCCGCCGACCGCGCCAGCCACGTCTCCGCGATCACCGCCCGCCCCCATTGGCGACCTGCCCTGCTGGGCGCCGGTCAGGCCGCCGACGAATGTACCACACCGAGGAGACAGGAGTCAGAAGGCGGGGTCAGTGGGTCCGCTAGTTCCGTTGCTGCTCGCATCCTGCTGCGCCAGTCTCAGACGTTGAACAGCACCTCGATGACGTCGCCGTCTTGCACCTGGTAGGTCTTGCCCTCGGACCGAAGTTGCCCGCGCTTTCGCGCCTCGACGAAGCTGCCTGCGTCAATCAGGTGATCCCACGGGATGACCTCGGCACGGATGAATCCGCGCGCCAGGTCGCTGTGGATCGAGCCGGCCGCCTCGACCGCACTGCTGCCGGACCGAAGGGTCCACGCGCGACACTCGTCGGGACCCACGGTGAAGAATGAGACCAGCCGCGCCAGCTGATACGAGAGCTGAATCACCCTGGTCAGCCCCGATTCAGTGATGCCCAACGCCTCGGTGAACTCGGCGGCCTCCGCGTCAGACAGCTCAACCAGCTCCATCTCAAGCTTGCCGGCCAGGCTCGCCACCTCGGTCCCCATCGAGTGGATTCCGAGACGCGCGCGGAGTTGTTCTATGAGCGCATCAGCCGTGGCGTCTGGCTCGGACACGTTGACCAGGATGAGCATTGGTTTGGCCGTCAGCAAGCCGTATCCGCGGAGCAGCTTCTGCTCGGCCACGGTCAGCTCGAGATCCCGGACTGGGCGTTCATCGGCCAGCGCTGTGTGCAAGCGGCCGAACAGCTCCACCTCGATCTCACGGACCTGGCGCTCGGCCGGGGTGCCTTTGTTGTACTGCGCTTCCTTGCGAACCCGTTCCAGACGTTTCTCGACCACGTCCAGGTCGGCCAGCACCAATTCCAGGCGCACGGCTTCGATGTCGTCCAGTGGCGTCGGCTCGGTTCCGAGGGTGGCCACGCTCCCGAATGCTCGGGCGACCACCAGCAGGACGTCGGTGTTACGCAGATGAGCGAGCAGCGAGCCGGCGCTCTCGCTACCGGACCCGCGGACGATGCCCGCGACGTCAACATACTGGACTTCGGCGGGCGTGAATTTCTTGGGGTTGAACAATGACCCAAGCGCATCGAGCCGCGGATCCGGCACCTTGACGACGGCGAGATTCGGCTGGGCCGTCGGCGCCGAGTACCCTCCAACGGCTGCCTGGGCACGGGCCAGGGCATTGAAGACGGTCGTCTTGCCGGCCCCGGGCAGGCCCATGATTCCGATCTGCACCCTTCGGCAACCTCCTGCACGGTACTCGTCGAGAGCTAACCGTACACAATCGGCCGAGAACCCCTCTTGGCAGCTGAGGCCCGCCGCCAACCCGCCCGCGGCCGGCCGTCAATCTTCTAGAGTGGAACTTGTCTGGTCACAACGTGGCTCGGAGCCGGTGTGCGCCCAGGGGGGTAGCGGTGGCGCTAGGCGAAGAGTTCAAACAGACAGCGCTTGGGAGCTACTCCGCCCGGTACCGCTTCAACCCCGCGAAAGAGCCGTAGCTCGCCGCCGACGCCCATGGCGACCAGCCGACGTGGGACGCCAATAGAAGGCAAATCCGCGCCCATAACAACTCGGTTAGGCGCAGGCCGGCCGGCCAATGAGTACTGCCAGCATCAACCCCTCGACCCAATTGGGTGGGAACCCGGCCAGATCAACGGTGGTCGTCGCGTCTCGCTGGCGGAAGCATCAGCTTGCTCATCCGCGTGAATGCGGAGCGGCCAGCGCCATGAGGAGCCGGCCGCTCCGGTACACGACGGCGAGCTTACTCGTCGCTGCTGCTGAGAAACCCGAATAGTCGGAGAATCGCCAGGAACAGGTTGAAGACGCTGAGGTAAATACCCACCGCCAACATGATGGCGTCGTCGGCCTCGCCAGCACGGCGGACCCGCTGCAGGTCGTACATCACGAACCCGCTAAACAGGACCGCCGACGCCGCTGAGAGGATGAAGTGGAACATCGTCGACTGGAAAAACATGCTGACAAGCGAGGCGATGATGACCGCGAGCAGGCCGGCCATCAGGTAGGTACCCATCCCGCTCAGGTCGCGCTTGGTGGTCATGGCGTAAGACCCGAGAGCGAGCGTCAGCGCCGCGGTCGTGGCGGCCGCGTTGATCACCACGCTACCCATGCCGCGAGCGACGTAGCTGTCGATGATCAGTCCGAGCGCCATGCCCTCAAACACGGAGAACGCATAGAACACTCCGAGCGCGACGCCAGAGCCCATCTTCGAGCGCGCGAACGCCAGCGCCAGGACAGTCCCGAGCGAACCAACGATCGACAGGATCATCGCGCCCGGCCCGAGCGCACGTCCCAACACCGCACCACCGGCGGTGAACACCATCGCAAACGCCAGCAGCCCCATCACCTGGCCCTGGACGGTCCCCCGCCGCGCCTGGTCAATCGGGCGGTCCATCGGACGGTCGTAGTACATGCTCATCGAGCTAACTCCTCCGTATCCTCGAACCTAAATGGAACAACCAGATTATACTGCGTCCTGGGCGAAAAGGAAGTTTTGTGCCCCTGAGTGCATCAGCTATTCGCCAGGTCTTATTGCACCGCGCGCTGAGGCGCGTACCTTCCGCGGCCCTGGAGGTACTACCGTGAGCGGCCGACCATTCCTTCAGATTCCCGGCCCGACGAATGTACCCGAGCGGGTGCTGCGCGCGATGGACCGCGCTGTCATCGACCACCGCGGCCCCGAGTTCGGCCAGCTGGTCCAGGGGCTACTACCGGACGTCGCGAAGATTTTCAAGAGCGAGCGCGGCAAGGTGGTCCTGTATCCCTCATCAGGCACGGGCGCCTGGGAGGCGGCACTGGTCAACACCCTGGCACCGGGGGATCGGATCCTCGCGTTCAACTACGGCCACTTCAGCGCCCAATTCGCCGAGGCGGCCCGCAACTTAGGATTCGACGTGGAACTCGTGCCGCTGAGCTGGCGGCGCGGTCTTGCCGGCGAGCAGGTCGCTGAACGACTCCGCGGCAACCGCGGCCAGCCGTTCAAGGCCGTGCTGGTCGTCCACAATGAGACCTCGACTGGCGCGGTGAGCGATGTCAAGGCGATCCGCGCGGCGATAGACGCTGGCCACCACGAGGCGTTGCTGATTGTGGACACGGTCAGCTCACTGGCGAGCATCGACTATCGCATGGACGAGTGGGGCGCCGACCTGACGCTGACGGGTAGCCAGAAGGGACTGATGCTCCCGCCAGGCATGGCGCTGCTGTGCGCCGGACCACGCGCGATCGCTGCAGGCGAGCGCGGAGGCAGCCCGCGCAACTTCTTCGACTGGCGACCGATTCTGAAGGACAACGCCGCCGGTTTCTTCCCGTACACGCCAGCGACGCTGCTGCTGTTCGGCCTGCGCGAAGCGCTCGACATGCTGTTCGAGGAGGGACTGGAGCACGTCTTCACGCGGCACACGCGGCTCGCCGAGGCCGTTCGTAAGGCCGTCGGGGCCTGGGAGCTTGAGATCCTCTGCGAGGATCAGGGCGCCTACTCCAACAGCTTGACGGCGGTCATGATGCCGGACGGCTTGGATTCGGCCGAGGTCATTCGGATCGCGCGCGAGCGGTTCGGCCTGGACCTTGGCGTCGGCCTTTCGCAGATCAAAGGCCGGGTCTTTCGAATCGGACACCTGGGGGCGCTCAACGAGCTCGAGGTACTCGCGACGCTCGGCGGCGTCGAGATGGCGCTCCGCGAGGCGGGGGTGCCGATCACCCTCGGGTCGGGCGTGGCCGCCGCGCAAGAGTCGTTCTTCGGCGACGCGAGTAGAGCGTTAGCCGGCGTACCGGTCGAGCAGCCGATCGCGGCGCGTTGACCGACGACCCTGTGGCATGACGATGACCGAAAATCGCGAGCCGCCCAACGTGCTGCCGGACGTCGCGGCCTGGCAGCGCGATCTGCTCGGCGCCGAGCACACCAATATGCTCGCGTGCGTCCGCTGCGGCCAGTGCCTGACGTCCTGCCCGACGTACATTCTCTCGGGGCGCGAGGCGGAGGGACCACGCGGGCGAATCGCCATGATGCGCGCGCTGTTCGACGGCCAGATCACACTCAGCCGGGACCTTGTCGAGCACGAGCAGAACTGCTTGGTGTGTGACGCCTGCACGGCCATCTGCCCGGCCGGCGTCCACATGGATCCGCTGCAAGTGGCGTTCAGGACGGCGGTCAGTCCCAGTGTTCGCAGGCCGTTCTGGCAGCGGGCGCTTCGCCACGTCGCCTTTCGCTACATCTTTGCAGACATGCGACTTTTCCGGGGGTTCATACGCCTGATCCGGGTCTACCAGTGGACCGGATTGCAACGTGTGGCTCGCGGGCTTGGCCTCTTGAAACTGATCGGCCTGGACAAGACCGAGGGGTTCTTACCGACGATTTCGAGGACATTTCTGGTGCCTCGGGGCGAGGTGTACAGGGCAAAGCGTCACACATCCTCGTCGGCCACGCTGTACCGCGAAGATCCCTCGGGGCCAGATGGGACGGCGCACCCTGTCACCAGGAACGACGGTGCGGGTGAGGGGAGCTTCCCCGGCAAATACCTGCCCGTCTCCTTTTTCGCCGGTTGTGTCATGTCCACCGCGCTCGCCGACATCGACCGCGCGACTATCCGCGTCCTGACGCGCGCCGGCTGCGACGTGGAGAACTCCGCGGGTCAGGGCTGTTGCGGCGCACTGAATGCTCACGCTGGTGACCTGGAGGGTGCCAAGGAGCTCGCAAGGCGCAACATCGTCGCCTTTGAGCGGGATGCCGGTGGCCCGATCGTCGTCAACTCGGCGGGCTGCGGGGCGATGCTGAAGGACTACGCGCACCACTTCCGCGAGGACGCGGCCTGGGCAGAGCGCGCGCGAGCGATCAGCGTTCGGGTCAACGACGCGACCGAGCTGCTGGCCTTCCGCGAACTGCCGATGCGCCGCCCCCTTGGTGCGAGCGTAACCTACCAGGATCCCTGTCACCTCGTCCATGCTCAACGAATCGTGCAGCAGCCGCGCACGCTCCTCCAGTCCATCCCCGGATTGGAGCTGCGCGAGATGGCCGAAAGCGGTCTCTGCTGCGGCTCGGCTGGCATCTACAACGTCACCAACCCGAAGGAATCGCGGCAGCTTCAAGAACGTAAGCTAGACCACGCCGCCGACACATCAGCCGAGATCATCGCCACGGCTAATCCCGGCTGCTTGCTCCAGCTCCAGAGTGGGCTAGCTGAACGCGGCAGCCGGACTCGGGTCAAGCACATTATCGAGCTCCTGGACGAAGTGACCGCGCCGTGAGCACCGACGGCCATACTAGCCCTCTGGGCCCGCCGTCCGAATCCAAGCGGCGCCAACTTGCCGCCGACCTCCGCAGCCTCGTATCCGTCAGCGCGGTTGTCGATCAGTCTGCCGAGCTCCAGACCTACGCCTACGACGCCTCGTTTCTGACCCAGCTTGCGCCTCACCCACCAGATGCCGCCGTGATCGCCCGATCAGCGGAGGACATCATGGCGGTCGTCCGCTACGCTGCGGAACGCGGCATTCCGGTCACCCCACGCGGGGCGGCCACGGGCCAGACTGCCGGCTCGGTGGCACTCGGCGGCGGCATCGTCATCGCACTGAATGCCATGGACCGGGTACTCGAGATCGACGTGCCCAACATGCAGGTCTTCTGCGAGCCAGGCGTCGTCCACGCCAAGCTGAACGAGCAGCTCGCCCCTCATCGGCTGATCTTCCCGCCGGACCCGGGGTCGAGCAAGATGGCCACGGTTGGTGGGATGGCCTCAACCAACGCCCATGGGATGCGGGCGGTCAAGTACGGGCCGACCAGCTCGTGGGTGCTCGGACTGAAGGTGATCCTGGCCGATGGCCGGTTGATCGAGACCGGCTCGGTCGGATCGCGGGCCAAGCAATCGTCGGCCGGGCTGGAGCTGACCAAGCTATTCGTCGGCTCGGAGGGCGTGCTCGGAATTATCACCCGCCTGCGGCTCAAGCTGCTGCCGATCCCGCCCGCGCGGGCGATCGTCTTGAGTGTTTTCGACCGGTTGGAGAACGCCGGCGAAGCCGTCCAAGCCGTATTTGGGGGAGGGATCAGCCCCTCGGCCGTCGAGATCCTGGACGAGCGCTGCATCCAGGCGGTGAACATCTACCGCCCTAGG
This sequence comes from Chloroflexota bacterium, assembly GCA_030447245.1. GTDB lineage: Bacteria > Chloroflexota > UBA6077 > UBA6077 > JACCZL01 > JAUJPG01. The sequence goes on from JAUJPG010000029.1 coordinate 26,150, forward strand.
ATGACGCTCCCCAACGCCGAGGCGGTGATCCTGTTCGAGGTTGACGGCAACCCGGCGGGCGTCCGTTGGGATGCCGAAAAGATCGCCGACCTGGTTCGCCCACTCGCGCGGAGCGTCGACTGGTCCGACGAGCCTTCCCGAATCGCGGCGCTCTGGGAGGCGCGATCGGTCGTCGGAGCCGCCGTCGGCGTGCTCCGGCCTGGCTCGAACCGAGCCTATTGCGGCGAAGACATCTGCGTCCCGGTCGCCAGGATTCCAGAGACGCTCCGAGCGATCCAGGACATCAGCGCCAAGCACAACATCCCGATCGCCACGTACGGCCACATCGGCGGCGGCGGGTTGCACCCAGGTCACCTCATCGACGGCCGCGACTCGGACGACATCCGCCGCGTTCTACTCGTCGCGGACGAAATTCACGACCTCGGCCTGCGGATGGACGGCACGACGACCGGCGAGCACGGCGTCGGTGCCAGCCGGGCGCCGTACATGGCACGTGAGCATGGTCCGGCCCTCGACGTCATGCGGCAAATCAAGCAGGCGCTCGATCCGAAGGGGATCTTGAATCCCGGCACGATCTTCGCCAGCGAGGCATCCGCCGTGGAGATTCCGATCAATGCGGAGGCGGCGGTTGGACTACCGGCGAACGCCGAGGTTGATCACGGGTGAACCGAATCGGCTGGAGCGAAGGCGAGCGCGCGTCTATACTGACGTAGCTTCGGCCCGCGGGCCGACTGGCGGGGATCCAGGTGAGCAGGGGAGGCTTTCGATGCGGAAGGCACACGGACTGAGAATCGCGGTAGCACTCGCCGCGTTCACCATGCTCGGGACGGCGTGCCAGGGTGCGGCCGGAGGCGTTGCGTCCAAGAAGGCCGCCACCAACTATCCTGAGAAGCAGATCACGCTCATCAACGCCTATTCGCCGGGAGGCGGAACCGACATCATGTTCCGCAACGTCGACGCTGTTTCCCAGAAAATCAAGGCGTTCCCGCAGTCCTTCATCATCGAAACCAAGACTGGCGGCAACGGATCAGTCGGCAAGGCGGCGGGCATCAACGCGCGGCCAGACGGCTACACCCTGACCGTCGCCGACGACGGCAACATTTACGGCGACCTCGGCGGCGAGCAGCCATTCGGCTACAACGACATGACGTTCATCGCCCGGCTGGTGACCGACTACAACATGGTCGTCGTCCGCAATGAGTCCCCGTTCACGACCTGGAAGGAAATGGCTGACGCCGCCAAGACGAAACCGAAGGCGCTTTCGGTGGCCGGCACAAACATCGGCTCGACCGACCAGATCCAGCTCGTCCAGATTAGCAAGGTGGCGGGCCTCGAGTTCACCTACGCGCCGTTCAACAGCGGGGGCGACGTCTCCACCAACCTCCTCGGCGGCCACGTCGACGCGGCGATGGCCAACCCGAGCGAGGTCTGGGAGCAGATGCGGGCTGGCCGCGTCCGCGCGCTAGCGATCACTGCCCCCGAGCGGCTGAAGGACCTGCCGGACGTACCCACGCTCAAGGAACAGGGTGTCGACTTTACCGCTGCGCAGTTTCGTGGTATCGCGGGGCCAAAGGGCCTGCCGGCCGAGATCGTCCAGACGCTCGAGGCAGGTTTCAAGAAGGTCTCTGACAGCCCAGAGTGGAAGGCGGAGTACCTGGACAAGTTCCAGCAGGTCAACGGCTTCATGGGCAGCGCCGAGTTCGCCAAGTACATGGACGAACAGTACAAGATCAACGAGACGCTGTTCCGCGAGCTTGGGCTCTACAACAAGAAGTAGACCGCGCGGTGAAGGCGGGCGCGTAGTTGGACCGTATCGGTGCTGTCGGCATGGCAGCATTTGGGGGCTTCTGGGTCTGGCAGGCCTGGCGGCTCGCATATCGAACTCCGGACGGCGCGCCCGGGCCGGGCCTGCTGCCGACGGCGATGGGGGTACTGATTGTCGCGATGGCCGCGCTGAGCTTCCTGCGGCCGGAAATCGATCGCATCGAGCTGCCGTACTTCCGCCGAATCGCGGTCATCCTGGCCTCGTTGATCGCCTACGCCCTCCTGCTCGAGCCGGCGGGTTATGTGGCGGCCACGACGCTGCTGCTTGGACTCCTGCTGCTGGGGTTCGCCGACCGGCGCCGCTGGTGGCAGCCGGTGGCGGCGCTTGGAGTCAGCTTGATGACGTACTACGTCTTCCGGATCCTGCTGTCGGTCCCGCTGCCACCTGATCCACTGGACCTGGTGCGCTAACCCGTGGATGTCCTACAGCAGGTCGGCCAGGGGTTCCTGCTGGCGTTGACCCCGCAAAACCTGCTGTTCTGCTTCATCGGCGTCCTTGCCGGCACGCTGATCGGCGTGCTTCCCGGAATCGGACCGGTGTCAGGCGTCGCGATTCTGCTCCCGATCACCTTCAGCCTTGACCCGACGTCCGGCATGATCATGCTCGCCGGCATCTATTACGGCTCGATGTACGGTGGATCGACAACCTCGATCTTGCTCAACACGCCCGGCGAGTCGGCATCGGTCATGACCTGCCTTGACGGCTACGCGATGGCCCGCGAGGGCCGAGCCGGACCGGCCCTCGGCATGTGCGCGATCGCCTCATTCATCGCTGGCACGTTCTCCGTGCTCGGACTCATGTTGCTCGCGCCGCCGCTCGCTTCCTTCGCCCTGAACTTCGGGCCAGCCGAGTATTTCGCGCTGATGGTCCTCGGGCTGACGACCCTTACGCGGCTAGCAGGCAAGTCGCTCGTGAAGGGCTTGATGATGGGCGCGTTCGGTTTGGCGCTCGGCACGATCGGCCTCGATCCGCTCACGGGCACGCCCCGTTACACCTTCGGACGGGTCGAGCTTCTCGACGGGATTGGATTCGTCCCGGTCGCGATGGGCCTGTTTGCGCTCGCCGAGATCTTCTCGAACGCGGAGGAGTCGCTGACTCGAGACGTGTTCAAGACGGACCTCAAGAACCTCTGGCCTTCGTTAGCGGACTGGATGGCTGTCCGCATGACGATGGTCCGCGCGACGATCATCGGCTTCTTCATCGGCGCACTGCCCGGCGCCGGCGCTACCGTCGCAGCGTTCATGGCCTACGCGGTCGAGAAGAAGGCCTCCAAGTACCCGGAGAGGTTCGGGACGGGCGTGATCGAGGGCGTCGCGGCGCCCGAGGCCGCCAACAACGCCGCCACGGGTGGGGCCTTGGTCCCACTGCTCACGCTCGGCATCCCCTCGTCGGCGACTACGGCGGTGATGCTGGGAGCGCTGCTGATCTTCGGACTGCGGCCAGGGCCGCTATTGATGAGTGAGCAGCCGCATTTCTTCTGGGCGGTCGTGACCAGCATGTACATCGGCAATGTCATGCTGCTGATCCTGAACTTGCCGCTGGTGGGCCTCTGGGCGAGCATGCTCCGGATCCCTTACCAGATCCTCCTGCCGCTGATTCTGCTGTTCACCTTGATCGGCGCGTACGCGCTGAACAACAACGTCAGCGATATCTGGATCATGATCGGCTTCGGCGTGATCGGGTACCTCATGCGCAAGTTCGACTACCCGGCCGCACCGGTCGTCCTGGCGCTGGTGCTTGGCCCGCTGATGGAGACGAACTTCCGTCGCGCGCTCACCATCAGCCAGGGCGACTACACCGTCTTCCTCACGCACCCGATCTCGGCGGTGTTGCTGCTGGCGGCAGTCCTGTCGCTGACCTGGCCGCTGCTGATCCGTCTGTCCGGCCGCTCGGGCGACATGCCGGTCCCGGTCGCCGAGGAGGTCTAGCAAGGCGGTCCGCCCTAGGCGGCACCTCCTTACGGTCAGTGGCCGGTGAAGCGCGGTTCTCGCTTCTCCAGGAACGCCCGCACGCCCTCGCGGAAGTCTTCGCCCGCGGACAGCGCCGCCGCGCGCTCGCGGTGATCGGGGAAGGATTCGAGCGACGGATCGCGAAGGATGTCCGTGATCGCCTGCTTCGCCCAGCGGACAGAAGTCGGCGCCGCGCTGGCGATCTGGTCGGCGAGCTCGGTCGTACGCGCCTCTACTTCGTCGGCTGGCAGGACCTCGTTGACCAGGCCCATCTGCAGCGCGCGTTGCGCCGTAAAGCGCTGACCAGTGAAGAGGATCAACTTGGCATTTGCCGGCCCGACAAGGGCTACCAGGCGCTGAATGTCTTCCATCGCCAGCGCCAGGCCGACGCGCGCGGCGGGTATGCCGAACATCGCGTCCTCGGCGGCAATCCGCAGGTCGGCGCAGATGGCGATCTCGCAGCCGCCTCCGATGCAGTAGCCGTAGATCATCGCGATCAACGGCTTCTTGACGGCGACCAGTGCCTCCATCGTCTCGTGCACCAGCCGCGAATAGCTCTGTGCGCCCGAAGAGGTCGCTCTTGTCTGCTCGAACTCGCTGATGTCGGCGCCGGCGCTGAACGCCTTGCGGCCGGCGCCGCGAATCACCAGGACCTTCACGTTCACATCTGCGTCGGCGACGCGCACTGCCTCGCCGACACCGCGCCAGGTTTCCATGGACATCGCATTCAGCCGCGCCGGCTGGTTCAGCGAGATCGTCGCAAGGCCACGGCGGCAGTCCAGAGAAACCGCGGGCTCGTCCATCGTCCGCGCCAAGATCCATCCTCCGCGTGTCAGTCGCTGATGATAGCTGAAGAGTACCTACCGCTTGCTCCAAGCTCGCACAACTGCCAGTACCGCGCCCCACACCACGTCACGGTCTCCATTGCCATCCACGATGCACCAATCTGGGTCATCCGCCAGGCGCAGGAACGCCTCGCGCGCGCCGCGGAGCAAATCCACCTGGCCCTCGTAGACATCACGCGCGGCAGACTTTCGGGCCACTGAAACTTCAGGGGCGATGTCGAGCAGGATCGTCAGGTCGGCCGTGGGTAGCCCTCGCTCCACGGCGTTCATCCAGTCAGGGTCAAGCCCGTGGGCAGTGCCGTAGGCGATCCCGGAAGCGATGTAGCGATCGACGACAACCGCGCGTCCACCGTCCAGCCAGGCGCGCAGGTCGCCGGCTCGCTCCCACCGATTTGCCACATAGAGGAGCTGACGTAGCTCGGGTGGATAGCGGCGTTCGCCGACGAGGAAGCGCCGGATCTCTCCGCCCAGAGGCGTGCCATAATCGGGGAAGCCGGTCAGTTCAGTCACGATGCCGGCGGCGCGCAGCTCGCTGGCCAGCCGCTCACAGACGGTCCACTTTCCTGCCTGGTCGATCCCTTCGACGGCGATCATTCGGCCTGCGAGATGCTGCACTCCGACCTCCACCTGCCCGGCCAGGCGCCAGGCCTGGACCGGCGCTGGACATTCTGCCACGGGCGGCCCGCTCAGTGGTGATCCCTCCTGATACAATCGGCACGCGTGCCATGCAGCGATCCACTCTGGAGACGCTCCAAGCGGCGGACCTGGACCTGCTCATCGTCGGCGGCGGCATCATCGGCTGCGGCGTCGCCCGCGACGCTGCGCTACGGGGGTTCAAGGTCGGGCTGGTCGAGTGCGAAGACTTCGGGGCGGGAACGACGTCTCGCTCGACACGCCTGATCCATGGCGGGCTCCGCTATTTGGAGCTGCTCGATTTCGACCTCGTCCGCTCGGACATGCGGGAGCGTGAAATCCTGTTACACATTGCGCCGCACCTGGTTCGGCCGCTGCCGTTCCTCATCCCGATGTATGGCTGGCCCCTCTGGAAGCGCCTCCGTCTCAGGGTCGGTATGGTCCTCTACGACCTCTTGTCGTATGACAAGAGCCTGCCGTGGCATCGCTTTCTGTCCCGTCGCGACACGCTCCGCGCCGAACCACGCCTCAACCCGCGCCGGCTCAAAGGCGCCGCCAAGTACTGGGACGCCCAGGTGGAGTTTCCCGAGCGGCTCGCACTCGCGAACGCTCTTGGTGCTGCCGAGCACGGTGCTCTCCTGAGTAATCACACCACAGCCGATAGCTTCGCTCGCGAGAACGGCCGAGTCGTGGGCGTTGTCGCCCGAGACCTCTGCACCGGCCAAGTCGGACCGATCAGGGCGAGGCTGACGATCAATGCCACCGGCCCGTGGCTCGACCGCAGCCTCGCAGGCGTCGAAGACGGGGGGGCGCCGCTGTTGCGCACGACCAAGGGCGTCCACCTGGTGGTGCCGCCGCTGAGTCGGAACGCCATTCTGCTGATCGCCGAGAGCGACAACCGTGTCTTCTTCGTGGTTCCCTGGTTGGGCTACTCAATGGTTGGGACGACGGACACCGATTATCGCGACGACCCGACCGTAGCCCAGGCTGACCCGCTGGACGTGAGCTACCTGCTGCGGGAGACTGAAAGTACGTTCCCCGAAGCCTCGCGATCGACGGTGTATTACAGCATGGCCGGCGTGCGGGCCCTGGTTCGCAAGGATGGCATTCGCAAGGAGAGCCAGGTCTCGCGTAAACACACCATCCGCGACCACGCTCGCGTGGGCGGGCCAGAGGGGCTAGTCTCGGTGGTGGGCGGTAAGATCACTGCCTATCGGCTCATAGCCGAGGAAGTCACCGACCTTGCGGCACGCCGGCTCGGGTGCCCAAGCCGAAGCCCGACTGCCTGCGCCCCACTGCCGGGAGGCAATGCTCCCCCCGAGGTGCTCGCCGCGAAGCTGGAGCCTCGCGCCGCCGCGCTACAGCTGAACGACGCCGCGCTTCGACACCTGGTTGGCCTCTACGGCTCGCGGGCCGATGGGGTCCTGGCAATCGCCGAGGGCGACGCCCGCCTGGCCGAGCCGATCTGCCCGCACGGGCCCTCGATCGCAGCTCAAGCCTTGTACGCCGTTCGGGAGGAGGCCGCGACCACACTCGCGGACGTGCTCTTGCGGCGCACGCCGGTCGGACTTGCGGCGTGCCTGGCCATGGATTGCCTGGATCGCGTTGCCCAGCTCGTGGGTGGGGCCGCCGGCTGGAACGCCGCGCGCCGAGACGACGAGATCGCCGCGTATCGGAAGCTCGTCTCCGAGCGCTACGCGGCTCCGCTGAGCGCCGCGGGCTGAACAGGTGGCTCAGGGACGCAGGACGAACGCCGAAGCAGGTGATCGCTTGTCATCCACTCTCGGTCCGCCATCCTCGAACCCGGACTCGGGCTGGTTGCATTCTTCGCCCCGTCAGCCGCGACGCGCTTTTCTTCAAGGGATGATAGCGGCGATCGTCGCAACCGCCAGTGCCGCGACGACTGGGGCTTGTCGGCCCGCGAGCAACGGCTCGACCGCGCCGCGAGCCGATAGCATGGTCGAGATGGGCGCGGTCGAATCGACTCCGCCGCCCGCGGCGCGGCGCACCTCCCAGGTGGCGGCCACGAGGTCCGGTGGCTCCACCGTCTGGGGGGCGTCCGCGGCGCCGATCAGCTTAGACCCGCACGCGTCGACCTCCGAGGCAGCGCTCCTGGTCTGGGGAGACCTCGTCTACCAGGGCTTGACGATGTTCGACCAGAACTTCAAGGTCGTGCCCGCGCTTGCCGAGTCATGGACCAATCCGGACCCGACAACCTGGCTCTTCACCCTGCGTCGCGGGGTACGTTTCCACGACAGCCAGGAGCTGCGGGCCGATGACGTCGTGTTCTGGCATCAACGGATCACGGCTGCCGCCACGGCCGCCCCGGATCGTGCGGGGTTCGCCGCGATTGCCGCCGTCGAGCCGGTCGGTATGTACCGCGTGCGGGTCACTCTGAATACGCCTTACGCGCCCCTGCTGACGCTCCTCGCCGGGCTGCGCGGGTCGGCAATCGTCTCGAGCCGCGCCATGCACAATTTTGACCTGGAGCGCGAAACCGCCGGAACGGGCCCGTTTCGAGTGGCCGAGTACGTCGCGGGCAGCCACGTAACCTATACCCGCCATGGCGAGTACTGGGAACGCGATCTACCGTACCTGCAGACGGTCACGCTCAAGCTGGTTTCTGACGCCGTCGACCTTGTCGACGAGCTGCGCTCCGGGCGAGTCCGGCACGCCTCTATTGGTCCGGATCAGGCGCGGGAGTTGGCGGACGCGCGCGACGTCCGAGTGCTCGAAGCACCCGGCGCCCGCCAATGGGTCCACCACGTGAACGTCGGACGACCACCGTTCGACGACGTCCGGGTCCGACGAGCCGTAGCACTTGCGCTCGATCGACGTGCCGCTTACGAGCGTGTCTTTGGCGGACGGGCGGTCCTGACCGGCCCGATCCCGCCAGGTCTAACCAGCTGGGCGACGCCCTCGGAACGGCTTCCATACCGGCACGACCTCGGCGCGGCCCGACTGCTTCTAGCAGAGGCGGGGCTGCCGGAGGGGTTCGACACGGTTGTCGTCACGGCCGACGAACCGCGATCGCTCGGCCTTTCGACCATCCTGGCCGAGCAGCTGCGTGGCATCGGCGTCCGTGCGCAGGTCCACCGCGTCAACCGCGGCTCCCTGCTCCAACTCATGCAGGCGCGCGACTATGACATTGTGGCCGACGAAAACGGCTTTTCTCCTGATCCGGATGGTTACTTGACACCCACGTACGCCCGCGATGGCGCCCGCAACCTGTCGCGGTGGGGCAGCGAACGATTCGACCAGCTCCTTCAGGCCGCGCGGACGACGATCGAGCCGCCCACGCGGCAACGACTGTACGAGGAAGCACAAAGGACGCTGCTCGACGAGGCACCTTCCATCTGGTGGTGCGCCGAGAACCAGCTTGAGGCCCTCCACCACAGCCAGAAGGGCTACCATCAGTCGTACACGGGACGCTCGACGTTCCTCAAGACGACCTGGGTCGAAAACTGACGCCGGGCGAGCCGCCCGCTGTACGCGGAGGATCGAAGGAGGAGGCCGATGCTGGGCGAGAACAAGGCGAAGGCCAGATTAGGCGGGGGTAGCACCGTCGTCGGCTGTATGATGATGTTCGTCCACCCACAGGTCGTCGAGCATCTCGGTCGCGCTGGCCTGGATTGGGTGCTGTTCGATGGTGAACACGGGCCGGTCTCTCCCGAGTCGATCGAAATCGGGGTGCTCGCCGCCGAGCACGTTGGCGTGACCCCGTTAGCACGGGTGCCAGTGAACCGGCCCGAGGTGATCCTGCGCTTCATGGATACCGGCATCGCGGGTGTCCTGGTGCCTCATGTCGACACCGCCGATGATGCTCGGCGCGCCGTGGCGGCGGTCAAGTACCATCCATTGGGCGAGCGTGGGCTGGCCGGTGCGCGGGCATCGGGCTACGGCGCTATGTCCCAGCCTGAGTTCGTCGAATACTCGAACGCGCAGACGATGGTCCTGGCGATGATCGAGAGCGTCGCGGCCGTCGAGAACATTGAGGCAATCGCGGAAGTTGAGGGGATCGACGTTCTGAACGTCGGCACGTCCGATCTGTCGCAGTCGATGGGCCGGCCGGGGAAGAAGGACGATCCAGAGCTCGTTGACATGATTCGTCGAGTGCTGCAGGTCGGTGAGGCGACCGGCAAGGCCGTCGCCGTGGGTGGCGTGCCCTCGACCGAATGGGAGCGTTGGCGACGCGAAGGCACTCGCTGGTTCGGCACGAGTGTTGCCGAGCTGCTGCTCAGCGGAGGCCGACGCACCGTGGCCGCGGTGCGCGAGGGCTAGCCCGCCGACGCATGCGAGTGGCATCCTGCCGGTACCCGCCTCTTCCCGAAGCGAGTTCACGGGCCTGGGCAGGGCCGTGAACGCTCTTCTCCGGAACCCGTTCGTGCATGCGATACACCCGAGCACCAAGCGTCAAAGGGGGACCCCGATGATCGAGAAAAAGGCGACCGCGGATCGCATCAGCCAGATGCTCGATGCCTCGTCCTGGGACTACACTCGAGACGAGGACGATCCCAACTTGTTCACGCTCGAGTTCGAGACGAGCGTCCGACCCGACCTGCGGATCAGCGTCATCACCGGTGACGAGTGGGTCTACGTCTCGCACATCTTTGGCCGCAACCCCTCCGAGAACCAGGCCCAGATACACCGGCGCCTTCTCGAGATCAACTGGATCTTGAACGGCTGCAAGTTCGCCGTCGACGAGGAAGGCGACGTGATTCTGCTCGACGAGCAGCTCGCTGACGACCTGGATCAATTAGAGCTGCAAGCCGCCGTCGAGGCAATTGCATCGGCCAGCGAACAGTACTATGACGAGCTAAAGCAGCTCGGCATTCGCGCCTAATCGCAGTTCGGGAGCGGCTGGCAGGCTCCGCTTCGACCCGGCCACTTGGCTGTCGCGGAGAGACTAGCTACCAGAGCTATCCTTCGGCTGTCGAGTAGCTATGAAGAGTCCGCCGAGGATTAGGGCCCCGCCCAGGACCTGGAGCGGTCCAAGACGCTCATCTAGCAAGGGCCACGCGGTGACCGCCCCGGCAATCGGCCCGAGGTAACCGAACGTAGAAGCGCGCGCCGCGCCGATTCGGCGTACCCCTTCATTCCATAGGAGATACGCTAGACAGGAGGAGACCACGAGCTGATAGCCGATCGCGAGCCACGTCACCGGTCGCACCTCGGTCCACGGCATTCGTGGGGTCTCGAGCAGGGCGAACGGGATCAGAAGGCCGGCTCCGAGAAAGACGGACCAGGCGCTGGTCTGGGCAAGGGTCAAGCGCCCACGGGTAGAGCGGACCGCCACCGAGTAGGCGCCCCAGGCGATCGCCGCGCCGAGCATCAGCGCGTCGCCGAAGAGCCGCTCCCAGGCTTCGCCGCTTCCCCACGCAGAAGGCCCGCCCAGTACGAGCGCAACCAATCCAACGAGGGAGACCCCAGCGCCGATCAGTCGGCGGAGTGTCAGGGGCTCGCCGAGCAGGGGCGCAGCAAGCAAGATCGTCGTCAGAGGAGCGATGCCCTGGATCAGCACTCCTTCGGCAGCCCCGGTCCACTGCAAGCCCGCCGTGTAGAGGCCGCCGAAGAGGGTCACCCCGAGCAGACCGAGACCGAGCAACAACAGCCAGTCTCCGGACCGTGGCAGTGGGCGGGCCTCGCCGCGACAGCTCAAGACGATGAGCAGCAACAGGGAGCCAAGCCCGAATCGCAGGCACGCCGCCGTCATCGGCGCGAGGTCCTGCACCGTGAGCTTGACTGTGGGCCCGGATACCCCCCAGCCTACCGCCGCGACCGTGAGCATCAGGTAGGTCATGAGGCGCCGCCCCTCGAGCCGCGCCGAGGAACGCCCGTCGCTGTCCCGAAGGTCGTTGACCTCTGCGTCGCTCGCCGCGCCCGGCCGCTCAATCATCGGCACCCCTACCGGAGGGTACTTCGTTCTGGCCTAACGCGCGACTGTGTGGCACGATGCTATGCCGCCACCACGCTGTGTCCCCGGGATGGTTGACACCATCCGGGCCACGGTGCTATAGCTACCATCAGTACCCGCTGGCACTCAAGTGCGAAGAGTGCTAGTGGACCGGTGGACCGGCGGGCGAGCGCCGGGGAGGTCGACGGTGGAGCTTACCGCGCGTCGTCAACGGCTCCTGAAGCACGTCGTCGAGGAGTACGTCAAATCCGCCGTGCCCGTCTCGTCCGAGGTCATCGTGCGGCGGTACGAGACCGACGTGTCCTCGGCGACGGTGCGCAATGAACTGGCACAGCTCGAGGAGCTAGGCCTGATCTCCCATCCTCACACCTCCGCGGGGCGCGTGCCGACCGATCCGGGCTACCGGTTCTTCGTTGAGCATCTGATGGACGCCGAGAGCCCGTCACCTGGCGAGCAGCGCACGATCCGCCACCAGTTCCACCAGGTTGAGCCCGATGTCGATCGTTGGGCCCACCTCGCCTCGTCGGTGCTGTCGAACGCCGTCCAGAATGCCGCGGTGGTCACGCCGCTCACGTCGTCAAGAGCGCGGTCCAGGCGCGTCGCTCTGCTCGGCGTGCATGACACGGTGGCGCTGGTCACGGTCCTGCTCCATTCGGGGGCCGTCCGCCAACAGATACTCCACCTGGACGATTCGGCAGGGCGAGACGAATTGGACCGCATCGGCAACAAGCTGACGGCTGTGCTTGACAGCCAAACGGCGGAGGGCGTCGCCCGGACTGCCGACGGGCTGAGCGGCGCAGAACGTGCGGTCGCGGCGGCCGTCGCGCGGATCCTGGAACAGGCAGACCAGCAGGCCTTTGAAGAGGTCTATTACGAGGGCGTCGGCCATGTGCTGAGCCAGCCCGAGTTCACCTATAGCCACAAGGCCGTCCCGCTGATCCAGGCGCTGGAACGTGGGCCAATGGTCGGCCAGTTACTGTCGCAGGCGTTCGACGCAAGCGGCGTCCACGTGGTCATTGGCACCGAGCACCCGTTGGAGCAGATGCGGGAGACCAGCGCCGTCCTGGCGCGCTATGGTCACGGCGACGACATCCAGGGGGTGCTCTGCGTGCTTGGCCCGACGCGGATGCCATACGGGCGGGCCGTCGCGATGGTCCGCTTCATCGCCCACGTGCTGGACCTGCTCGTCGCCGCCTCAGTGGCTGACGGTGACCCAGCCTATCATGTTGACCACAAAGTGGGAACTGCAGATGCCTCGACGAACTAAGCGTGCGGCCGAGTCCGAACCGGACCCTGAACATACCGAAGCTGCCGAAAGCACCGCCCAGAGCGCTCCGTCCGACCCGGCGAGTGCCGCGGAGACGTCATCCGACCAGGCCGAGCCCGCCGTCGCGTTGGAGCGGGTTCGGGCCGAGCTAGCTGAAGCGCGCGAGCAGGCCGAACGCTATCACAGCAACTGGCAGCGATCGGCTGCCGACTTCCAGAACTGGAAGCGTCGCGCCGATCAAGAGAAGGATGATGCCCGACGACTGGGTGAGGCGGCGCTCACGGCCGACCTGCTTCGTGTCGTGGACGACTTCGAGCGCGCCTTCCAGGTGCTACCAGCGGAGCTACGGACGTTGACCTGGATCGAAGGCGTCGCCTTGATCGGCCAGAAGCTACTGACGGTCCTCCACGCGCGAGGGCTGGAGCCGATCGAAGCCGAGGGCCAGGAGTTCGATCCGCATCTGCACGAGGCCGTCATGCGCGAGGACGATGCCGAGGCAAGCGAGCAGACGGCGGTTGTGGCTGAGCTTCAGCGCGGCTACCGTTTCGCGGGCCGCGTGCTGCGGCCGACCCTGGTCAAGGTCGGAAAGCCCAGGCCTGTCGCGGATTCTCTGGACTCAGCGGCCGGCGAGCCGCTCGGCGCCGACGCATCGGTCTGATGCCGGCGCCCACGGCGGCCCCTGTGGCATAATCGAACGGGTTCGGCGCGCTCCAGAGTGAGCGCGTACGCGGAAGCAGGCAGGCACGCGGAGAGGTTTTCAGACGAGGTCTATGGCCATCACCAAACGCGACTACTACGAAGTACTCGGCACGCAGCGCCATGCTAGCCAGGACGACATCAGGAAGGCGTACCGCAAGCTGGCGTTCGAGTTTCATCCTGACCGCAATTCGGACGCGGGCGCGGCCGAGCGATTCAAGGAGGCGACCGAGGCGTACGAAGTTCTCGCGGACGAAGAGAAACGCAGCCTGTACGACCGGTACGGGCACGTCGCCAGCGAGCGTGGCTTCGGCAATGGCGGATTCAGCGGCTTCGGAATCGAGGACATCTTCGAGAGCTTCTTTGGGACCGCCGCGGCGGGGCAAGGACGTCGAAGTCGAATCCAGCGTGGGGCAGATCTCCGTACGGATGTCACGCTCACGCTCGAAGAGGCGGTTTTCGGAGTCGAGAAGGAGATCTCGTACCCGCGCCACGAGATGTGCGAGCACTGCACTGGCAAGGGTGTCGAGCCGGGCAGCGAGCCGATCGTCTGCCAGCGTTGCAACGGGACCGGCGAGCTCCGCAGGGCGCAACAGTCCATCTTCGGGCAGATGGTCAATGTCAGCATGTGCGAGCGCTGCCGCGGCGAGGGGCAGTTGATTCGGGATCCCTGCAAGGCGTGCAAGGGCCAGAGCACCGTACGAACGACACGCACCCTGCGCGTCAGCATACCGCCAGGCATTGACGACAAGTCGCAGATTCGTCTGTCTGACGAGGGCGAGCCTGGGCCAAAAGGTGGTCCACCCGGGCACCTGTACCTCGTGATTCACGTTCAGCCGCACCGCTACTTCCGCCGGCAGGGCAGCGACCTTGTCGTCGAGCTGCCGATCAACGTTGCTCAGGCGGCGCTCGGAGACGAGCTGGAGATCGAGTCACTCGACGGCCCGGTGCAGATCAAGGTGCCTAGCGGCACCCAGAGCGGCAAAGTCATCCGAGTGCGCGGAAAGGGCGTCCCGCACCTGCGGGAGCAGGGTCGCGGGGACCTGCAGGTGCGGCTTACGGTTGTCGTCCCGACGGAGCTCACCGGCGCCCAGCGTGACCTCTTCCGCAAACTGGCCGCCACCTTTGACGGGCGCGCGGTGCCCCAGGAAAACAAGGGCTTCTTCGAGAAGGTCAAGGACTTGATCGGCTAGTTCCCGTCCCAGCGAGCACGGGCGGCGACGAGAGGCCTGATGGGCGATCCGTGGCGCGGACCCAGGCTGGACGCCAGTCGCTCGGCTCCGGGCGAGCAGCATCGAGCAGTGGGCGCCAGGCACTGATGGTCGAGGGCTGGCTGGAGCTGAGTGCCGTGGCCGAGCCTGAAGCGGCGGACGCGGTCGCCGAGGTGTTCGGTCGTTGGGGGCGTGGCGTCGCCATCGAGCAGCCGGTGCGCGATGCGCCGGCCGGAGATGGCGGTTGGGTTGACCCCAGTCGCGACGTCGTTGTCAAGACGTACCTGCCACTCGACGCGGGCGTCGACAAACCGCGTCGCTTACTCGAGGAAGCCGTCTGGCACCTAGGGCGGCTGCGCCACGTCGAGCCACTTCAGGCGCGCACGCTCGCCGAGGAGGATTGGGCCCACGCCTGGAAGCGGTTCTTTTGGCCCCATCGAGTCGGGCGTCGGCTGGTCGTCCTCCCCTCCTGGCGCCGTCGAGCGCGCGTGCCGGACGACCTGGTGATCCGAATCGATCCGGGGATGGCCTTCGGAACCGGGCTACACCCCACGACGAGGATGTGCATGGTCCTGCTGGAGGAGCACATCCGCGTCGGAGACCGCGTCCTCGACTTCGGCTGCGGATCGGCAATTCTGTCCATCGCGGCGGTCCGCCTCGGTGCGGCATCCGTTAAGGCGGTAGACGTCGACACCGTCGCCGTGCGAGTCGCGACCGAGAACGTTCGTCGGAATCGCGTGGCCCGCCGTGTGACGGTTTGCCAGGGCACAGTGGACGCGGGAATCGCGGTAACATCTGGTCGCGCCTTCGACCTCGCCTCCGCGAACATCTCGGCGTTGGTGCTGAAGAACGCCGCGACTGGTCTCGCAGCCCTCGTGCGACCGGGTGGGGTAGCACTGTTGTCCGGCGTGCTTGACGTCGGCGCCGCCGACGTGCGGGCGGTGTACGAGGCGTCTGGCTGGCAGCACGTCGAGACCCGCGCGGAGGCTGAGTGGATCGCGATGGTAGTGAAGAGGACGGATCCCGGCGGACGTCAGCCGTCCGCCGCGACCTCCCGATCGTCAGTCGCCGAGAGTCGATCCGCGCCACCCGATTGATTCGGCGAGCGATGCACCGATTTTTCGTCGAGCCCGGCGTCACGGCCGACGAGCAAGTCACACTTGAGGGCTCGCTGGCGCACCAGATTGCCCGCGTACTGCGGCTACGTCCAGGCGAGCAGATCACCCTGCTGGATGGCTCCGGCCGAGAGTGCGTCGTCCAGCTGGTCGAGGTCACGCCGCGGCGGGTCTGCGGGATCGTGAGACAAACGCGAGTGTCAGGTGGAGAGCCGCGGCTGACGCTGACGCTGTATCAGGCCCTGGTCCCACGAGACAAGCTCGAGGTGGCCATTCAGAAAGGGACTGAGGCGGGCGTGTCGACCTTCGTGCCGGTCTCGTGCGCTCGAAGCGTGGTCCCGCGCGGCGACGTGATTGACGAGCGTCGCCTCGAACGCTGGCGGCGGATCGCCCGAGAAGCGGCCGAGCAGTCGCGGCGCGGACGCATTCCACACGTCGGGGGACCGTTGCCATTCGCGGATGCGCTGTCCGATGCCGTATCGCGTGGCCCGGTGATCGTCGCCTGGGAGGCGGAGCGTCGACGCTCGATTCGAGCTGCGCTGACCCACGTGCTACACCATGGCCCTGCCTCTGGACTGAGTGTGTTCGTCGGCCCGGAGGGCGGCTTCTCCGAAGCCGAGATGGACCAGGCGTCCGCGCGGGGCGCGTTGAGTGCATCGCTCGGACCTCGCATCTTGCGGACCGAGACGGTCGGGCCGATCGTTGCGGCGCTGGCCCTCTATGAGGCGGGCGAGCTGGAGCCTTCCCTCGACGGCTCGGCGCCTCCCGGAAGCTGAGGGCGCCGATCACTCGCGACTTCTCAGGCTGGAATCGGCCGTGCCGGTTGCGCAACGGGCGGGGCGTGACGAGGATGCTCCGGTGCTCCACAAGTTGCCGCGCTGGCAGCGCTGGGATAGTATGGACAAACCTGGCGCGAAGGTGCGGCATGGGCGAACACGGGGAGGTCCAGGCGGTCCTCCAGCGCGCGAATGGGCAGGTTGGGTCCATCCAGCTCGAAGCGCAGGACGTGCACCTGCGCTTCGGCGGTGTCGTTGCGTTGGCCGGCGTCAGCCTTGGCGTCCATCAAGGTGAGATCGCGGCGATCATCGGGCCGAACGGCGCCGGTAAGACGAGCCTGCTCAACGCCTTCAGCGGGCTGTACCCGATCACGTCGGGACGCCTGCTGTACGACGGGCATGACGTCACGCGGCTGAAGCCTCACCAGATCGCGCGTCTTGGAGTCGCTCGCACCTTCCAGAACATCGAGCTGTTCAAGGGCATGAGCGTGCTGGACAACTTGATGCTTGGACGCCACATCCACCTGAAGTCCGGGCTGCTGTCGAGTGGGTTGTACTGGGGAGCGGCGCGACGCGAGGAGGTCGCCAATCGCGAGATCATCGAGGACGTGATTGACTTCCTTGAAATCGAGGCCATCCGCAAGCGTACAGTTGGAACGCTTGCCTACGGCCTTCAGAAGCGTGTCGAGCTAGGGCGAGCACTCGCGATGCAACCACGGCTGCTCCTCCTGGACGAGCCGATGGCCGGCATGAACGCCGAGGAAAAGGAAGACATGGCCCGCTTCGTCCTCGACATCCACGAAGAGCGGAACGTCACGATCGTGCTCATCGAGCACGACATGGGCGTGGTCATGGACATCTCCGACCACGTCGCCGTTCTCAACTTTGGCAGGCGGATTGGTTACGGCACGCCAGACGAAGTCCGCCGCGATCCGGATGTCATTCAGGCGTACCTGGGCGAGGAGACCGAGCCGCGGAAGGCAACCCTCGAACCCAGTGCAGTCGACCACGCCGCGGACCCCAGAGCCAGGGCGAGGGGCTGATGACCGACACCCGAGCGGATACACTGCCGAAGCTGCTCGTGCACCAGGCGGAGCGTATGGGCCAACGTGTGGCGATGCGCGAGAAAGAGTACGGCATCTGGCGCGAACTTACCTGGTCCGACTACCTGGACAATGTTCGAGCGTTCTCGCTCGGCCTGCGGGCACTCGGGCTTCGCCGCGGCGACACGGTCGCGATTATCGGCGACAACCGACCGGAATGGGTGTTCACGGAGCTGGCGGTCCAGGCAGCGGGAGCCGCCTCCGTCGGGCTGTTTCAGGACGCGGTCGCCCGCGAGGTTCAGTTCATCGTCGACCACGCCGACGCGCGGTTCGTCGTCGTTGAGGACCAGGAGCAGGTCGACAAGCTCCTGGAGATCGTGCCCCAGTTGCCGAAGCTCGAAAGGATCATCTACTACGACCCGAAAGGTCTTCGGCGCTACGCGGAGAAGCTGTTGATCAGCTTCCCCGCGGTCCAGGAGCAAGGCCGGGCCTACGAGCGCGAGCACCCGAACGCGTTCGAGGACGCGGTCGAGGCCGGACAGGCCGCGGACCTGGCAGTGCTGTGCTACACGTCCGGCACGACTGGCAATCCCAAGGGGGCGATGCTCACTCACGCCAACCTGCTGGCCGCCGTGCGCAACCTCGTGGACATCGACCCGATCGCGCCAGGGGACGAGTACGTCTCGTTCTTGCCGTGCGCCTGGATCGTGGAGCAGGTGTTCGGAGTGGCCCTGGCGATCAGCGAGGGCATGATCGTCAACTTTCCCGAGGAGCCAGAGACGGTCCAGCAGAACATCCGCGAGATCGGCCCACGGATGATGCTTGCCGCGCCTCGGATCTGGGAGAACCTGCTCTCGACGGTCCAGGTCAAGAGCGACGACGCCGGCCGGATCAAGCGCTCCGTCTACCAGTGGGCGATGCGGGTCGGGGAAGCGGTCGTCGACCTGCAGGTCGCGAAGAAGCCCGTTCCGCTCGCGCTAACGTTGCGACACAAGCTCGCGGACGCGCTGGTCTTCTTTCCGCTGCGCGATCACCTCGGGCTGTCGGAGCTACGCCGCGCGTACACCGGAGGGGCCGCCCTCGGGCCGGACTGCTTCCGATTCTTCCGCGCGATCGGCGTCAACCTCAAGCAAGTGTATGGGCAGACCGAGATCTCCGGGCTGTCGGTCATCCACCGCGACGGCGACGTCGACTTCGAGACCGTCGGCCAGCCGATCGGCGAAACCGAAGTACGAATCTCCGACCGCGGCGAGATCGTTTCGCGCAGCCCCGGCTTGTTCCGGGGCTATTACAAGAACCCGGAGGCCACGGATAGGGCCCTTGACAACGGCTGGCTCCAGAGCGGAGACGCCGGCATACTCGACGAGCGGGGCCACCTGGTGGTCATCGACCGCATGGCAGATGTGATGGTACTCGCGGACGGCAGCAAGTTCTCTCCGCAGTACATTGAGAACAAGCTAAAGTTCAGCCAGTACGTGAAGGAAGCGGTCGTCATCGGGCAGGAACGACCGTGCGTGACCGCGCTCGTCAACATCGACATGAGCAACGTCGGGAAATGGGCCGAGAACCACCAGATCGCGTACACCACCTATACCGACCTGGCCCAGAAGCCGAGGGTGTACGAGCTCATCGCGGAGGACGTGCGACGGGTGAACCGCGACCTGCCGAAGGTCGCCCGGATCGCGCGTTTCGCCCTGTTGTACAAGGAGCTCGACGCCGACGACGAGGAGCTGACTCGGACGCGTAAGGTGCGGCGATCGTTCGTCGAGAGCCGCTACGGTGACCTGATCCGTGGCCTGTATTCGGATGACGACGTGATCCAGGTGGTAGCCGACGTTCAGTACCAGGACGGACGCCAGGCACACATCGAGACCCGCGTCCCGGTGTACCAGGTGGAGCCGACCGTCGAGCGCCAGCCGGAGGCGGTGGCGTGATTCGGGCGCCCGGATGAGCCAGGAAACGGTCCTCTTCCTCCAGTTGGTCATCAGCGGCGTGGCGATCGGCAGCATCTACGCGCTCGTCGCGCTCGGCTTCGTCCTGATCTACAAGTCCACGGACGTCCTGAACATGGCGCAAGGCGAGATGCTGATGATTGGCGCCTGGATCTCCTATTCGCTGATTGCCGACTACCGCATTCCGTTCGTCCCCGCATTCTTCATGACCCTAGCGTTCACGTCGCTGCTCGGACTGGCGGTCGAGCGAGCGGCGCTCCGTCCGCTCATCGGCCAGCCGATCATCTCGGTCATCATGGTCACCATCGGCCTGTCCATCTTCCTGCGGGCGATGGTGATCGCGATCTGGGGAACGCAGTACCAGCGCTACCCAAGCCCAATCCAGGACTCGGTGGTCAGCGTCGGACCGGTCCCGATCCCTGAGGTCTATCTCTGGTCGTTGCTGGTCTGCCTTCTGCTGGTCGGCGCGCTCACGCTTGGTTTCCGGTTTACCCGGATGGGGATCGCGATGCGAGCGGTCGCAGACGACCAGCAAGCGGCGTTGTCGGTGGGCATCAGCGTGCGGCGGGTATTTGCGCTGGCCTGGGTCATCTCTGCCCTCGTCTCCGCGATTGGCGGCATGCTGCTGGCCAACATCCAGGGGGTGGGGATCGGTCTCAGCGCGGTGGGTCTCAAGGCGCTACCGGTCAGCATCGTCGGTGGGTTGGACAGCATTCCTGGCGCGATCGTCGGCGGAATCCTGATCGGCGTGCTGGAGAATCTGTCAGCCGGGTACCTGGACACTCCGCTCGGCGGCGGCGTCCGCGAGGTCGCGCCCTACGTGTTCCTGGTCGTCGTCCTCCTGATCAAGCCGTATGGGCTGTTCGGTAAGGAGCGGATCGAGCGTGTGTAGCGCAGTCGCGGTGAAGCCAACACCGGGCGCCCCCACCCGGCCACAACGCCGCGCGTCCTGGTGGGAGTCGTTGCGCCCACGGATCGGCTGCGGCGTGTACCACTCGACCTACGCTGACGACATGGCGCTCCGGACAACGACAGCCTCGCGGCTGCGGCTGGTCCTCGTGAGCGTCACCGCGGTGATGTTCCCGTTCGTCGCGGGTGACTACTGGGTCGGCGAGGCGAACCGTCTGTACATCGCGATCATCGGGGCGCTCGGGTTGAACATCCTCGTCGGTTTCACCGGCCAGATCTCGATTGCTCAGGGCGCCTTCATGGCGGTCGGCGGCTACACGACCGCGATCATGACCGTGACCCTGGGCCTGCCGTTCTGGCTGTCTCTGCCGTGCGCCGGTCTCACGACGGCAGCAATCGGCGCAATCTTCGGCGTTCCCTCGCTGCGGCTCAAGGGGCTGTACCTGCTGATCGCAACCCTGGCGGCCCAGGTGATCGTCGAGTGGCTGATCTTGCGGATGGTGTGGCTGACCAAGGGCCCAAACGGAATCTACGGGATCAAGCCACCGGCGTTCGGCCCGCTAGAGTTCTCGGACCGAAGGGCATTCTACTTCCTGATGCTGTTCTTCGTGGTGATCGCCATCTTGTTCGCGGCGAACCTATTTCGGACGAAAATTGGGAGGGCGTTCGTCGCCATTCGCGACCAGGACATTGCCGCGTCAGTCGCCGGCGTGGACGTGTTCAAGTACAAGCTCCTGGCCTTCGGAGTCAGCTCGTTCTACGTCGGGACGGCCGGAGCGCTCCAGGCGCACGACCGTCTGATCGTCTCGCCTGAGTACTTCAACATCAGTGTGTCCATCGAGTACCTTGGGATGATCATCATCGGCGGGCTCGGCAGCATCAGCGGGGCGATCTACGGAGCCGCGTTCATCCGCCTGCTGCCAACCGCGCTCTCTCTCATGACCGGAACGCTCGGCCTGGCCGGCACCAATGTCGGTGTCCTTCAGCAGGCAGTCTTCGGGCTGGCCATCGTCGGGTTCCTGATCTTCGAGCCGCACGGGATCGCCAAAATCTGGCGCGACGTCAAGGACTACTTCAAGCTGTGGCCGTTCAGCTACTGAGTGACCCGGACACTCCTGCCCTGGCCCCCACCACCCTGCCAGGGGGAACGAGAGAAGTACTATCCTGTTCCCGGTCTGGCCGCGCGGCACACAGGTTCCGGCGCGGGAAGGGGGAGATCGGATAGGGACAATTCACCATCACCACGGGTAGGGATTGCCGCCCGTGGACCTGACGAGTCTGACAATGGAGGTCAGCGTGATGATCAGATTTCGCCTCCCCACCCTCGCAGTGATCGCCGCGATGGTTCTCGGCGCCTGTGCGCCTGGTGCCGCACCCGCCGCGAAGGACACTGGTCCGATCAAGATCGGAGCCATTTGCGACTTGACCGGCGCTACAGCCGACGTCGGCAACCCATACTGCCAGGGGGAGAAGGATTACGTCGAGTTCGTCAACGGCCAGGGCGGCGTCGGGGGGCGCCAGATTAGCTTGATCGCGGATGATTACGCCTACCAGGTCCCACGCGCCGAGGAGCTCTACAATCGGTTCGTCAACCAGGAGAAGGTCGTGGCAATCATGGCCTGGGGCACGGGCGACTCGGAGGCACTCCGGCCGAAAGTGACCCAGGACAAGATTCCCTTCCTTTCGGCCTCGTACGCTGAACCCTTGGTCGCCGACGTCAATGCCACGCCCTACAACTTCATGATCGGCGTGACCTACTCCGATCAGGCCAAGATCCTGGTCAAGTACTTCAAGGACAACTGGAAGGAGTCCCGAGCGCCGAAGGTCCAGTTCGTCGTCAACGACTCCCCGTTTGGCCGTTCGCCTATCGAGGACACCAAGGCCTACGGTAAGGGGATCGGCGTCGAGTTCGGTGAGGACATCGCGATGCCGGGCGGCGCGCCGGACCTGTCGCCGCAGATGCTGCCCTTGAAGAACAACGAACCGGATCTGATCATCTTCAACAACGTCGCGGCGCCGACTGCCGTTGGCGCCAAGGGCGCTCGGACGGCCGGGCTCCAGTCGAGCCTGGCGACCATCAACTGGGGCATCGGCGAGACGACGCTCAAGGTCGGCGGCGACGCCGTCAACGGGATGATCGGCGCAAACGCTTTTGCGCTGTTGGCCGACGACGTTCCGGGCCACAAGGAGATCAAGGACTTCAACGAGAAGAAGGGCGTCGATTGGAAACAGCACCCTGTCAACTACGTCCAGGGCTGGGTGAGCATGAAGGTCATGCTCGAAGGCGTCAAGCGTGCCGAGGGCGGCGTGACCGGCGAGGGGATCAAGAAGGGTCTCGAGGCGCTGAAAGACTACGACACCGGCGGGATCACCGCCCCGATCACGTTCAGCGACAAGAGCCACAAGGGCAATCTGTC
Organism: Chloroflexota bacterium; assembly: GCA_030447245.1. GTDB lineage: Bacteria > Chloroflexota > UBA6077 > UBA6077 > JACCZL01 > JAUJPG01. The sequence goes on from JAUJPG010000029.1 coordinate 48,702, forward strand.
TGCCAAGATCTACCGTGCCGACGCCGGCCAGAACCGCTGGCTACCGATCACGGAGTACATCAAGGCGACGTAGGAAGAGCACCGCGTACGCGGTGTCATCTCAGGGTCCTTCGCTGTCACCGCAAGCGGAGCCCGGGATCTCATGCTCGCCCCCCTGACAGCATGAGATCTCCCGTTTTGCTCGGCGTGACACGCGAGCGTTCCGGATGAAAGTGATGCTATCTCGGATCACACCGGTTCACCTCGATCGTTGCGCGAGAGAGCATCTGTGCTAACGCTGAACAACGTCGAGGTCATGTACGACCACGTCATCCTCGTACTCAAGGGACTGTCGATGGAGGTCCCGGAGGGCACGGTAGTCGCCCTGCTCGGGTCCAATGGCGCCGGGAAGAGCACCACGCTCAAGGCGATCTCGGGTCTGCTACGAACCGAGGAGGGCGACGTCACCGACGGCTCGATCGAGTTCAAGGGAACTCGCATCGACCGCGAGGACGCTGCCGACATCGTACGCCGCGGCATCTTCCACGTCCTCGAAGGTCGGCGGGTGTTCGAGCATCTGACCGTCGAGGAGAACCTGATGGCCGGCGCGCACACCCGCGCCCGCGGCGCCAGTCTCGACGACGACCTTGATCGAGTGATGGGATACTTCCCGCGCCTGATTCAGCGCAGGAAACAGTCGGCGGGGTACCTCTCCGGCGGTGAGCAGCAAATGCTGGCGATTGGCCGGGCGCTGATGGCGCATCCGCGCCTGATGCTGCTCGACGAGCCGTCGCTCGGACTGAGCCCACTGCTCGTTCAAGAAGTCTTCGGGATCATCCGCCGGATCAACCGCGAAGACGGCATTACGATCCTGCTTGTCGAGCAGAACGCCCGCCTGGCATTGAGCGTCGCCGACTACACCTACCTGATGGAGAGCGGCCGTATCGTCCTCGAAGGCGCACCCGAAAAACTCCGCGACAACGAGGACGTCAAGGAGTTCTACCTCGGCCTCAGCGACGTCGGCGAGCGCAGGTCCTATCGCGACGTCAAGCACTACAAGCGCCGCAAGCGCTGGCTCTCGTAGCGACCGATCGGCAGCAAGGAACCAGTATGACCGAAGAGCCATGACCGACCTGGACGCGCACTTCGATGCGCGCGTGGACACGCCAGGGGTCGACACGGGGGCCGCCTCCCAGGCCAGCTGGCTCCGGGACTTGGTCGCTTACGCCTATGCCAACGCCCCAGCCGTCCGCCGCATCCTCGACGAAGCCGGGGTCGTGCCGGACGACGTGACCGGCGTGGGCGCGCTAGAGCGCCTCCCGATCACACGCAAGGACGAGCTGCTCAAGCTGCAGCGGGCGGAGCCGCCATTCGGTGGGTTCCTTGGGGTGCCTATCGGGGAGTTGGGGCGAGTGTTCATGTCGCCGGGGCCGCTCTTCGACCCACAGGGGAAGGAGCCGGACTACTGGCGCTTCGGGCCGGCGCTGCACGCGGCGGGCTTCGAGCCGGGAGACGTGGTGTTGAACGCCTGCGCCTATACGATGACGCCGCTCGGGTTGATGTTCGACGAGGCCGCGAGGCATATCGGGTGTGTCGTCCTACCATCGGGCGTAGGGAACACTGAGCTCCAGGTGGACATGGCGCGCAGGATGGGGGCCACGGCCTACTGCGGAACCCCGAGCTTCCTCAAGATCGTGCTCGACAAGGCGATGGAGCAGGGGTTTGATCCGCGGTCTGATCTCGGCATTCGCAAGGCGTTCGTCGCGGCGGAGATGCTGCCGGAATCGCTCAGGGTGGCAATCGAGGATCTCGGGACATCGGTCCGGCAGGGGTACGGGACGGCGGACCTGGGCTGCCTCGGGTACGAGTGCAGCGAGTTGACCGGCATGCACGTGCCGAGGAACGCGATCGTCGAGATCGTGGACCCGACAACCGGGCGAAACGTCCCAGCCGGTGAGCCAGGTGAGGTGGTGGCAACGGTCAACCGAACAACGTACCCGCTTCTTCGATTCGGGACTGGCGACCTTTCAGCCCTGGAGCTCACGCCCTGCGCGTGTGGGCGCGAGTCGCCACGGCTTGTCCGCATCATGGGTCGAGTCGGGGACGCGGTAAAGGTCAGAGGGATGTTCGTTCATCCGCGCCAGGTGACCGACGTGCTGGCCCGCTTCTCGGAAATCGAGCGCCATCAAATTGTCGTCACGCGAGCCGACCATCGCGATGCCATGCTAGCGCGAGTGCAAACCTTCGGCGATCCGCCCTCCAACCTGGCCGAACGGATCCGCGACGCTCTTTGGGACGTGCTCCACGTCCGTCCAGACGTCGAGATGGTGCCGAGTGGTACGATCCCGGACGACGCGCCGCCAATAGTCGATCAGCGGACCTGGGACTAAGCGCGTGGACGACTGCATCTTCTGTCGCATCGTGCGCGGCGAGATCCCTGCCGACGTCGTCTACCGAGACGAGCTAGTGACGGCCTTCCGTGACATCGAGCCGATGGCGCCCGTTCACGTATTGGTCATACCGGTCCGGCACCTGCAGTCAACCCGGGACGTCGAGTTGAGGGACGAACCCATGCTGGGCCGTTTGCTTCGCGTCGCAAGCGTGGTCGCGCAGCAGGAAGGTATCGCCGACCTCGGCTACCGCCTGACGATCAACACTGGCCGCGATGGGAATCAACTGGTGCCTCATCTCCACCTGCACGTCATGGGCGGCCGAATGTTCGGCTGGCCGCCCGGCTGACGCGTCGTTCCGCTGGGCCTGGCCGCTGCCCGATCCGGAGACCGTCGCGTCCGGAAGCCCTGCACACCCGGGCGCCGGACACATCGAGGCCCGCCGTCGATGGACGGCGGGCCTCGCTAGCTCCCGGGGTCGTGCCCCTAGTGGACGGCGGGCTCCGTCTGCTGCCAGATCTTGTTGATCGCCTCGGTGGTCTGCTCGACCTTGCTGTCGTCCAGCGGGATGCCATCCCGACGAAGGTCATACGCGACGACATCCGCGATGATCTGGTTGATCCCTTCGATCAGCGCTGTGTAGTCGCGGATGTGCCGTTCCGCCAGTGCAGCGGTGGCCTCATCACCGAGCATCAGCGCGGTCGCGTGCAGCATCGTGTACCCGATGGTGGCGTGATTGACAGCCGTGTAGTCGTCGCGAACTGCCTTCGAGATTGACTCAGGGCGCACCTTGTCGATAAGCCCGGCGGCTACGCCCGCCGCGGCGGCGACGGCCTCCTTGATCGGGCTCCCGGTCGCTCCGCCCATCCGACCCAGGTGCGCCTTCAGAGCGTCACGGTGGGTCTTGCTGGTCACATGTAATTGGTTCACCAGGGCCGCCGCCTTTGGATGCGGCTTGACTAACTTGACCTGGCGATCGATGGCCTCCTCGATATGGCTTTCCAACGACGCCATGTCACCAACGTAGACCTTGATCGTCTGTTGCTGCTTGCTCTGGACCATGCTTCACATCCTCCGATGCATGTCTGGGATAGACCCCGGCCCGCGCGGGCCTGTCCTCCCGCACCTCTACGAGGCATGCACGGTCTAACTTCTGCATGTTTCATGCCGTGCGCGAGGCGCTTGGCAGTGGCGCGGTCAGGGGTCTGTGGAGACGTTCGGCTGCCGTGGAGCAACCCTCCTGAGGTCAAAGGTACAGGCGGGTGATCGACTCGGCGACCATCGCCGGCTTCTGCTCGCCAGCAACCTCGACGGTCTGACGATAGATCACCTGGTACACCCTCGGGCTCACGTCCTCGACACTCAGCAGATCGGTGCGCAGGCGGACGCTTCGGCCAACTCGAACAGGCAACACGAAGCGCACCTTGTTCAGCCCATAGTTCACAGCGATCGCTGGATTGAGGTCGATGGCGATCCCTTCGCGACCCCGAGCGAGTAGCGGCAGGAGGGACAGCGTCAAGAAACCATGCACGATCGTTCCGCCGAACTGCGTCTTGGCCGCCCGGACTGGATCAACATGGATAAATTGATCGTCCCCTGTTACTTCAGCAAAGGCATTCACGCGGTCCTGGGTCATGACCAACCACGGCCCGACTCCTAGCTCCTGCCCGACCAACGCGCGCAGCTCCTCGATGCGGGTGACCGCTCGCACGGAATCTGGTCCTCCCTGTACATGCCGCACCGGCAAGGCGTGGCATCCTCTAGACGGGCCGGCTAAATCAGGCGTTGCCGGATGACGGCACTGGCATAGTCCATCAGGATCACGGTCACGCCGATCATCCACAGCGCCGCTCCGGCCTGGTTCCACTGGAGTAGATTGATGTACTGGATAAGCAGGAAGCCGATTCCGCCGCCTCCGACCAGGCCGATGACGGTCGACAGCCGAACGTTGATGTCCCAGCGGTACATCGTGAACGAGAGGAATTGCGGCACGATCTGCGGGACGACCGCGAACAGGACCACTTGGAAGCGGCTTGCGCCGGTGGCGGTGACCGCCTCGATTGGACCGGGGTCGATTGACTCGATCGCCTCGGAGTAGAGCTTACCCATCGCGCCAATCGAGTGAATGACGATCGCCATCACTCCGGCAAACGGCCCGAGACCGACCACGACCGCCATAATGACGGCGAGTATCAGCGTCTCGATGGAGCGCAGGACGTTGAACAGCGTCCGCGTCAGGTAGTACACGGTCCAGCCAACCCGCGAGCCCTGCATCAGATTGCGCGCGCCCAGGAAGCTCAGGGGAATGCTGACGAACAGGGCGAACGTGGTGCCCATCAAGGCCAGGAAGATCGTCTCAATCATCTTTGCAAGTGACACGACGAACGTCTCGGTCGGGCGCCAGCGCCCGAGCCCCCAGCTCAGCTCCGCGCGAACGCTGTAGCTGCCGGGAGCGACCGACTGGGGCATCGAGAAGGTCAGCGGGAATGACCCGCTGTCGTCGGTCTTTTCGCCCGTGCGGATCGGCCGAGCATCGCCGCTGGCGTCGACCAACGACAGTCGAAGGTCGCTGTTCGGCCGCGCACCAGTGATGACAATGGTCAACGGTTCGCCGGGCCGAATCGCGCCGGGGGTCACGGTCAGGGTCCCGCCAGCCAGCGGCGCCGTCGTCGGCATGGCGGGCCCATCCCCAATCCGCAGCGGCACCTCACCAAATGCCGACTCGGTGTCTTGGGCGATTACGTCCGGCTGGAGCAGGCCGACCACAATCCGCTCCGCCTTGGGCAAGTTGAACAACAGCGTCGGGAAGTCGATCTGGGTGATGCGCCAGCCATATGCGTAGGCCGCGAGCGCGACCAGCAGAAACAGTATCGTCCGCCAGGACGCCAGGAATCCGGTTGGGCCCGCTCGGCGGTAGGTGGCTCGCCTGGTGACTGCGCTCGGGGGTGCCTCGGCTTGGGCCATCAGGCTATCTCCACCTCGACAGCCTCCTCGCCGTAGATCTGTTGAAAGCGAACGTGGTCAATCTCTGTCGGCGTCCCGTCGAACACGATCCGGCCGGCCTTGAGGGCTATAACGCGCGTCGCGTAGCGGCGGGCCAAGCTCAGGAAATGAAGATTGCAGAGCACGGTTATGCCGTCATGGCGGTTGATCTCTTCGAGGTACTTCATCACCGAGTGAGACGTTGCCGGGTCAAGGCTGGCCACCGGTTCGTCCGCCAGCATCAGCCGCGGCTCCTGCATCAGCGCCCGCGCGATCGCCACCCGTTGCTGCTGACCCCCAGACAGGGTATCCGCGCGCTGGTCCACCTTCTCGGGGATCCCCACCCGCTCGAGGTTCGCGAACGCGCGGTCGTAGGCGGCAGCCGGAAAGCGGCCCAGGACGCTGCGCCAGGCATCGACGGTTCCTAGGGCGCCGGTCAGCACATTTGTCATCACCGACGAGCGACGCACCAGGTTGAACTGCTGGAAGATCATCCCGATCTGCTTGCGGGACCGACGCAGCTGCGACGGCGTCAGGGCCGTGATCTCCAGTTCGTCGAGGAAGATCTTGCCCGAGGTCGGTTCGACCAGCCGGTTGATGCAGCGGAGTAGGGTCGACTTGCCGGACCCGCTCAACCCGATAATGACGAGGAACTCACCATCCGCGACGGTCAGGCTGAGGTCGTCAACCGCGACGACTCCGCCCGGGAAGACCTTCGTCAAGTGCTCGATTCTGAGCATGCGCGGTCAGGCTGACCACCGGGGATCTCGGCTCACCTGACCTGCCATTCGGAGCTCTGCGACGAGCCTCCCGTGCTATCCCTTCTTCTCTTTCGGGGCAAGCTCCTGCTCCAAGTTGAGGTTGAGCGCACGCGCAGCTTTGCGCACTGGGTCGTAGTCGCTGTCCTCGGATGGGGCAAGGCCGTCGATCCGGTACAGGTCCCTCAGCGACTGCTTGCCCTCGGGGGAGTCGGCCACTTTGAGCAGCCCATCGCGGATCTTAGCCGCCACGTCCGCCGGGATCCCCTTGCGGAGGCTTACGGTGTCGTTCGGGATTGGCTCAGTCCTGGCGATAGGCTTGACCCGCTCCATCACGTCCGGCAACGTGCCTTGGACTGCTGTGCGCGCGTCCGTGACCTGCCCCTCGACGCTGTCGCCGAACGTAGCGCCGGCATCGACCTGCTTGTTGTAGACGGCAATCACCACCTTATCGTGGCCGCCAGCGAAGGTGGTCTCCGAAAAGAAGGCCTTGTAGTCGATACCGTTCTGCGCGAGCAGTGCGTTGGGGAACAGGAAGCCTGAGGCGGACCCAGGATCGACGAACGCGAACTTCTTGCCTTGCAGCCCCTGAAGGTCCGCGATCCCGCTATCCACGTGGGCAATGATCTGCCCGGTGTAGGTCTTGCTTCCGCCGCGGACACTGGCGAGGATGACTTCAGCGCTGAACTTGTCGCGGGCCAGGATGTAGGCAAAGGGCGCCAACCAGCCCACGTCGACGTTCTCGGCGCCCATTGCCTCGATTACGGCCGCGTAAGACGTCGGTACCGAAACCTGCACTTTGAGCCCGGTCTCCTGTTCGAGCAAGCGGCCGAGCGGTTCGCCACTCGAAAGCACTTTCTGTGAGTCGCTCGATGGCACAAACGCCATTCTGATCGGCTTGTCGTTGGTACCTATCTGGGCAGCACGAGGTTGCGCCATCTGGCAAGCTCCTGCCAGCGGCAGGCTCAGTAGGAGCAGCAGAGTCACGAGGGCTCGCCCGGCGGGCCGCGATGATGGACGGTGCGTGGATGCCGGGCTGAACGGGTGATGAGGCGTGAACACCGATCTCCTCCCAGGGGGACGCGCAACGTGAAGGTCAGGCACCACCTGCGGGCGCGCCCGGAAGCTCGCGGGGTGGTCGCGTGTATCATAGCGCAGGTCGCCGGGCGGCTTACCTCGAGGCCAGCGGTTCGGTCGAAAGGCGGGATGATCGAGTGGGCGTCTTCGCCGACAGGCTGGTGGCCGCGATGCAGGGGAATAGCTCGCTGCTCTGCATCGGGCTTGACGTCGACCCGGCCCTCGCGCCGCCGTCGCTGGTTGGGCGTGAGGGCTGGATCGAGCGGTTCGCCCTTGGGATCGTCGAAGCGACCCGCGATCTCGTGTGCGCCTACAAGCCCAACCTCGCCTTCTTCGAGGCGCTCGGGCTCGACGGCTACCACGGCCTTCGAGCCATCCTCGACGGGCTGCCCCGCGATGTGCCAACGATCGGCGATGCAAAGCGGGGCGACGTTGGCAGCACCGCCGCGGCCTATGCGCGGGCGTTGTTCGACGTCTGGGGCTTCGACGCCGCGACGGTCAACCCGTATTTGGGGTGGGACGCGTTGGAGCCGTTCGCTGCGTACAGCGACCGGGGGGTTCTGGTGTTGTGCAAGACTTCCAATCCCGGCTCGGGCGACCTCCAGGATCTGCCAACGCGGGTCGGCGAGACAACGATGCCGCTGTACGAGGCCGTTGCCAGGCGGGCCGTCAGTGAGGATCTTCACGGAAATCTCGGGCTCGTTGTCGGTGCGACCTATCCAGCGCAGCTCGCGCGCGTGCGGAGTCTGGCGCCCCAACTGCCGATCCTCGTGCCTGGCGTTGGCGCGCAGCACGGAGATCTTGAGGCTTCGACCCGCGCTGGACTGGACGAGTCGGGCGGCGGGATCATCGTCAACGCTTCGCGGGGCGTGCTGTACGCGAGCACAGGTGAGGATTGGCAAACTTCGGCGCGGGCGGCCGCCCTGAAGCTACGCGATCGCCTGGAGGCCGCGTCGGGAGGGCGGAAGGGTGCCTCCGGTCGACCTGCGGCTGGGTGACGTCTTGCGGCTGCGCAAGCCGCATCCGTGCGGCAACCACGACTTCACGGTAGTTCGGCTCGGCGCCGACATCGGGCTGCGCTGCACGGTCTGCAGTCGGCGGATCATGCTGGCGCGGCCGTTGCTCGAAGGACGGATTACCGCTTTCGTGAGCCGGAGCGAGCAGCCGGCAATGCCCAACGACATCGAGCCATCGCCCGAGTGACCATCCTCGCCCGCTGCGCCCCTCCACAACCCGAGTCCACCAGCGTGATTCCCACGGGCGCACCACAGCCTCGGACGACTTAGCTCCAGGTGCCGCGAGAGTCGGGCGGCCTCTGGCACAATCGAAGCTTCGCGCTGCTGTGGCTGGCGCAGGCGATCAGCCAGACGGCCCAGAACGCCTTCAACTACGGCCTGATCGTGCTCGTCCAGACCAGGACCGGCTCCAGCGCACAGTTGAGCCTGGCAGTCCTATCCGTCGTGGTACCGTCGGTGATCTTTGGCCTGGTCGCCGGCGCGTATGTCGACCGCCGCGACAAGCGCCGCGTGCTGGTCGGCAGCAACGCTCTGCGCGCTGCCAGCATGCTCGGATTCATCGTGTTCGGCGACGCATTGATGGTCGTGTACCTGACGACCTTCGTGTTCTCGAGCATCGGCCAATTCTTCGCTCCTGCCGAGTTGGCGATGATCCCAGCTCTTGTTGCGAGGCGCCGTTTGATCGAGGCTAACTCGTTGTTCCAGGTGACGTTTACCGGATCGCAGCTGGTCGGGTTCGTCTTGATCGGCCCACTTACGGTCAGCCTGATCGGCCTGCAGGGCCTGTTCGCCGCCGTCGCGCTGGCGTTCGTGGCCTGCGCCGCGCTTTCCTGGCCGCTGCCGACGACGTTCCGTCGCGCGGATCCACGGGTGGAGGGGTTTGCCGCCCTGTGGCACGAGGTCAGTGACGTGCTCGCCATCGTCCGCGCAGACCGGGCCCTCACCTCGGCGATGATCTATTGGACGCTCGGCGCGACGTTGGCACTCGTGCTGGCGACTCTGGCGCCGGCCTTTGCCGTGAGCGTGCTCGGCGTTCGGGCCGAAGACAGCGTATTTGTGCTGGCACCCGCCGGGCTGGGGATGGCGCTCGGCGCGGCCGCGTTGAGCCGCTGGGGTCAGGGTCGGGATGTCCGCCGTTTGATCGGCGTGGGTCTCCTGGTCCTTGGCATTGCGCTCAGCTCGATGGGAGTCGTCGGCTCCGGATCTACCGAGCTCCTGCGCGCCATCGGCGAACCGGCCAGCGAGGCGAACGGCGCCTCGGCCGGCTTGATCGGCACGGCGATGGCGACGGCGTTGATGGCCGGACTGGCGTTCGTGGCCGTCGTCACGCCGGCTCTGACGCTAATCCAGGAGCGCGCTCCAGCCGAGGCTCGCGGGAGGGTGGTCTCGATCCAATTCGCGCTTGCCAATGTCGCGAGTATCCTGCCACTCGTTTTCCTCGGCGGGCTGGCCGACGTGATTGGCGTGGGTCGTACGCTCCTGCTCGTCGGCCTAGCTGTCCTGCTGATTGGCCTGATCAGCCTGGCGGTCGGACACGCCGATCGCCTGGTCGATGCGGGGCAAGGCGAGCCACCGGTGGCTGGCTAACAGGGCCTCGACCACCTGGGCGCGCTTGCCTGAGCGCTCAGGATCCGCCTATACTAAATCGGTTCCGACCCCCTCGTGGCGGAATAGGTATACCCGGAAGGTTGAGGGCCTGTGCCCGGACGGGCGTGCTGGTTCGAGTCCAGTCGACGGCACCATACT
>JAUJPG010000075.1 GCA_030447245.1 Chloroflexota bacterium
ACACACATCTCCACACACTGTTTCCCTCCCCTACGCTCTTCCTAACTCCTAAACTTCCGCGTCGTCGGGGTCTTGGGGGCGGGGGTGTTTTGGCGCGGTGGGTGGGGGGTGGGAGAGCCCCTGGTGCGCTTGGGCGGCGGTGTGTGGGCCGGCCGTGGCGACCAGGCCCCCGCGGGGGGGAGTGGTCGCCTGGCCGACGCATCAATCCTGCTTCCGCGGGACTGCACAGGCCGTCGTCGCAGGCGGAGTCAGGGCCGCGCCCGCACGTCGACTCAGCGTTGGTAGGCTTCCCCAACCCACGCCTCTGAGCCGCGGGGCGAGGCGAGCAGACCGAATGAGCATTCTTGCGCGGTGCGCGATGCGGCAGTTGTCCCCGAATTGGTGGCGGTGGTGCTCAGTACGCCGGCTAGGCCCTGACCCCGCCCCCGTTTGCCAGCTCGAAGACCGCGTCGGCGCCCGACGCGATCGGCGATGCGATCCGTCCCTCAGGGTCCACCAGCACCGCCATCGGCGTTCCGTTGACGCCGAACGCGCTCCCGACGCCGAAGCCTGGGTCGAGCACCACCGGCACGCGCAGACCCATCGCGCGATTCTCCTCCACCGTCCCGGTCGACACCACCAGCAGCTTGGGCGCGCCCTTCGGCGGCGTCTTGTCCCAGGCCTGCAACCTCGGCAGCATCTGCTGGCAGAACCCGCGTCCAAGACTCCAGAACAGCAGCAGCGTCTCCCGGCCCCGGAAGTCCGCCAGGTCCACCTGCCGACCCTGTAGGTCCGGTAGCCGAAGTGGCGGCGCTGTATCCCCGACCTTCGGCCCGGCGGCGGCGCCATTGTTGGCCGTGAGCACGCTCGACAGGTCCTGGCCGTTTGCCAGTGCCATGACCGCCGGCGCCCCCACCGCGAGTCCCGAGGCAACGTTGCCGCGCTTGTCGACCAGCACGGCCGACGGCGTTCGGCCCGCCCCGAAGGCGGCCCCGGCCTGGAATCCGTCATCCAGTAACAGCGTCGATCGCAAGCCCAGCGCACGGTTGCTCTCGGCATCGCCAGTGGACACGACCAGGAGCTTCGGCGCTTCGCGCGGGGTGGCGGCCTCCCAGGCCTTGAGGTCCGGCAGCATCTGCTGGCAGAAGCCGCAGCCCGGATTCCAGAACACGACGAGCGTCTTGGAGCCTCGGAAGCTGGCGAGGTCCACCATCTTTCCCTCGAGATCGCGCAGGCGCACCGAAGGCGCGGGCCGACCGACCGCTCCTGCCCCGGCCGGGACGTGTGCCGTGCCGTTGGTGCCCGGCAGCTCATGGGAATGGGAATGGGAATGCGGCGCGGCCTGTTCCAGAGCGAGAAGCCCTGCGTCCTGGCCGCTGCCCGCGGCGGCGGCCAGCTTCCGGATGGCGTCCGGCCCGAGCGCCACCGGGCTGCCGATCGTGCCGTCCGGACCGACCAGGACGGGACCGCCGAAGCCACCGGCCACCCCCTTGAAGGCCTGTCGTCTCGACGGGCCGCGCGCCATGCCGCGCGCCAGCTCGTCGAACCAGCGTTCCACCGCCACCTCCACGAATGCCCGCCCTGTACAGCACATTCACGCCGCGACCGCCGGTACCGCAGCCACTGTTGTGAGATGATCCTGACGTGTGCCCGAGGACAGTGGGGAGCCCGCCGGCGTGCAAGCAGGGTTAGGCGGGGTGGCGGCGATCGGCGGGTGGGCTACTGGCGTGGACGTGTTGCAACGGCGGTTCGCTGTTCGCGGCGGACAGGCGAGCGGCGCACGCCGCGACGGCCTCCCGCGGATGGACGGCGGGCACCGACAGGTTGGCAGCGATGATCTGGGCGGCATGCGCAGCCGCAGCGGCGCCGGCGGGCCCATTCCGCAGGTGTGCCAGCAGCGCGGTTGCCTGCGCGATTCGCGCCAGCAGCACGCGCAGCTCCTCGGCGGAGGTCCCAAACCGCTGACGTCCTGCTGACCCGAGTGACGTGCGCAGGGTCTCGACTTTGAGGGATTCCAGCTGCTGATCGATCGATGCTAGCCGCGCACGAGCCTCTTGCGTCCGATCCCACGTCCCTCGGCGAGCGCCTACGCCGATCGGAGGCCCTGGTTAGTCAGCTCCCTGGTAGCCGTTGGCGACCTCGTCGACATCACCGAGCGCCTTCAGCACGCCGTGGTCGAGCCACGCCGCGCGCGTGCACATCTCCCGCACCAGCGGAGTGCTGTGGGCTACGAGGAGGATCGTGGTTCCCCCCTCACTAAACTGGCTCATGCGGGCTTGACACTTCTCGCGGAACCGTTCATCGCCGACCCCGAGCACCTCGTCGACGATCAGGACCTCCGGCTGCGTCGCCGTGGCAACGGCGAAACCCAATCGCGCCACCATCCCGCTCGAATAGGTCCGCAGAGGCGCGTCGATGAAGTCCCAGAGCTCGGCGAAGTCCACGATCTCCTCGAATTGACGCGCCACGTCGGCATGGGTGTATCCGAGCAGCGCCCCGTTGAGGAACACGTTCTCTCGGCCGCTCAGCTCGCTGTGAAATGCCGCGCCCACCTGCAGCAGCGGCGCCACCCGCCCCCACACCCGCACCCGCCCGCGCGTCGGCCTCAGTACGCGGGCCACGACCTTGAGGAGCGTGCTCTTGCCGGCGCCGTTGCGCCCGATGATCCCGAACACCTCGCCGCGGCGAACCTCGAGACTGACGTCCCGCAAGGCCCAGAACTCGTCGTGGCTCACCCGCCGCTGCAGGGTGCGGATCGCGTATTCCTTGAAGGAGACGATCCGCTCACGTGGCACGCGGTAGCGCACGGACACCTGGTCGAGCTGGATCACCGTGTTGGAGCTGCCGCTGGCCGACCCGTCCGCCGAAGACCGCTCAGAGACGATACGCGAATTCATCGGCGTTCCTGGCAAAGTACCACCAGCCGATCAGCAGGGTCACACTGGAAACCAGCGTCGCCGCGCCGAGCATGGTCAGATCGGGCAACGTGCCGGCGTAGATCGGTGTTCGAAATACCTCGAGCAAGGGGTAGATCGGGTTGAGATAGAACCACGCGCGATACTCGTCCGGAATGATCGCCAGCGGATAGATGATCGGCGTCAGGTACATCCACGCGGTGAGGACCACCTGGTAGATCTGGACCACGTCGCCGAAGAACACCGCCAGTCGCGAGAGAAACAGGCCGATCCCGAGGGCGAACATCGCGATGAGCGCGATCGGGATCGGCAGAAACAGCCAGGACGGCGTGATCGCGACGCCGGTGGCAACCGCGATCAGCGCCAGCGGCACCAGTGATAACAGGAGATTGATCAGGCCGGTGCCCAGGGCGGAGATGGCGAAGACCGCCGGCGGCACGTAGATCTGGGTCAGCAAGCTGCCACCCCAGCCCAGCTCACTCATCACCGCGGACGTGGTCTGCGAGAAGAACTGCCAGAGGACCAGGGCAGACAGGAGATAGATCGCGTAGTGGTCAATCGAGAAGCGAAAGAGGCCGGAGAAGACGATCGCCAGGACCGCCATCATGAGTAATGGGTGGAGCATCGTCCAGGCGATACCGAGCAGCGACCGCTTGTACCGGGTCTTGATGTTGCGCGACACGAGCTGGACGAGCAGGTGGCGGTACCGCACCAGCTCGGTGAACTCGGCGACCAGCGGCGAGGTCCGCCGCCTCGAGTCATACTCCAGCATGCGCTGTCCCCTCCCGCCCGGACCGGTCTTGACACGAAGTCCGCGTCTCCCGAAGGCCCTCGCACGCTCTCGGCGGGGTCGGCCGAGCCGCGTCGGTGACACCTGCGCATCGGGCGCTGGCAGGGACGGCCGTCGTTATACTCGGCGGGGGCGGACAGCGGCAATCGTCGCCCCCGCGTTCAGTTGCTCTGCAACGCGGATGAGGACCATGGTAGTGCGAGCCGGAGGATCCCAGGAAGACGCGAAGGCTGAGGCACCTCGGGACGACGCCGACCTGCCACGATAGCTTACGACCGACGCCGGTGTGACCGAGGCCGGCTGCTCGCCGCGGCCTACTCGTAGCCGAGGCGCGCCACCACGTCATCAGTCAGCTCCGCGAGCTTCCGCTCGAGCGACCGGTCGAAGTAGCTCCGCCAATCGCCAGCCACACCCTTGCGGTAGTGCGAGAACGGGTCTTCCTCGCCCCGCCTCCGACCGGCCAGCCGCTCGAAGCTGTAGTCGGCTAGGAGCTGTGACCTGCCCCCAGGGTTTGGTCCAGGCATTATGAGAGTCCTGCCAGGTGAGGGCGCTGAGCCTGGCGAGTGGTGATCGCCAGGCGGAATTCTTCGGGGGTGTGGTAACCGAGCGAGCTGTGCGGGCGGGAGCGATTGTAGTCAATCCTCCAGGCTTCGATGATCCGCCGGGCGTCGGCCAGGCTGAGGAACCAGTGCTCGTTCAGGCACTCGTCCCGGAGGCGGCCGTTGAAACTCTCGATCCAGGCATTCTGGACCGGCTTGCCCGGGTCGATGAACCGGAGTTGTACGGCCCGGTCATAGGCCCATTGGTCCAGCACCTTGCTCGTCAGCTCCGGGCCGTTGTCCAGGAGGATCTCGCGTGGCGTTGCTCGCTCGGCGATCACCCGATTCAGCACTGCAACCACCCGGCGGCCGGGGATCGATGTGTCCACCTCGATGGCCACGGCTTCCCGGGTGTAGCTGTCGATGATCGCCAACAGGCGGAGCCGACGCCCCCAGGCCAGCGCATCGCTCAGGAAATCCAGGCTCCACTGCTGGTTCGGGCCGGAGACGGCCGTCGGGGTAGCTCGCTCGTGGTGGGTGACCCGCTTGCGCGTGCGCTGGCGAACCAGCAGGCCTTCGGCGCGGTAGAGCCGATACACGCGCTTGTGGTTGACCTGCACCCCTGCTCGCCGCAACAGCACGTGCAGGCGCCGATAGCCGAAGCGGCGCCGCTCGGCGGCCAACTCGCACAGCCGGCGGCGGAGGCCCGCGTCACTGGGTCGACGGCGCCGGTAGCGCAGACTCGAGCGGCCGATCCCGACCACCCCGCAAGCGCGACGCTCGGACACCGCAAACTGTTCCTGGAGATAGCCCACGGCCTGCCGCCGTGCCGCGGGCCTCACCAGTGTTTTCGGAGCAGGTCCTTGAGCATCTGATGGTCCAGGGCCTGCTCCGCCACCAGCCGCTTGAGCCGAGCGTTCTCCTCCTCCAGAGCCTTCAGTCGTTTCGCCTCGCTCCCCTCCAGGCCGCCGTACTTCTGTTTCCAGCGGTAGAAGGTCTGCTCGCTGATCCCGTGACGGCGGCACAGCTCGGCGGTCGCGGCGCCGGCCTCCTGCTCCTTGAGCACCCCGACGATCTGCTCCTCGCTGAATCGACTTCTGCGCATCCTGTCCTCCTGAGACCTGATCCAGTTGGAGGACTCTCAGAATACGTGGGCCAGTTTTCGGGGAGCAGGTCACGATTGCTAAGGCTCAAGGGTTCGTCTGCAGTCTGCCAGGCGAGCGCCGCTTGCT
>JAUJPG010000076.1 GCA_030447245.1 Chloroflexota bacterium
TGTAGAACGTGCCCGGCTCGGTGGCCGACTCGACGTCGAAGCAGCCGACGTACTGCGGGTCCGGGACGATCGCGCGAAGCAGCACGATCGCGGCCCCCTTCTCGATCCGTGAGCGGGCCTCGGGCTTGCGCGCGACGCCCGCGGCGACGACCTGGCGGAGATCGGCAATCGTGACGCTGGCGGTGGTAAGCTGTGCGACGGTCATGGGAGTCTCCCCTCCTGTGGCTTGCCCCGCTCGAGATGGACCCTCGAGCGGGGCTTCTTCGTGTGTCCTTATATTAGCATACTACTAGAAGCCTGTCAACAGTTACCTTGTATCAGTGTGCTATACTGGTCGCACATGGGAGGTGGAGAGTGAAGACGATCCGGAACCTTCGAGAAGCCCAGGGCTGGACGCAGCTCGAGTTGGCAGTCAAGCTCGGCGTAACGCCGGCCACGGTCTACAACTGGGAGCGTGGCAAGTACGAGCCGGGCGTGTCGAAGCTGCGAGCGCTTGCCCAGACGTTCGGCGTGAGCATGGACGACATCGAGCTCGTCGAGGAACAGGGAAAAGCCGCGGCCTAGGCGACGGTCAAGCCAACTAGGCGCGCGGCTTTTCAGCACACCGACCCTGTGTCGCGCAGGGAAGGAGGCGGAATCATTCTAGCGGCTGACTGGGAGCCCAATCCCCCTGAGCTAACCCTAGATCAACTGGGACTGCCGCCGGATGCTCCCTGGCGACGCATCAGATCCGACGGCCCGGTTTCTTTCGTGAACGGGGACGCCCAGGTCTACATCGAGCAGCCACTGTTCACCGGCACGTCCACGCGGGTAACCGTCGGGATACTCGCCCCCCAGGCCACCATGGCCGAGTGGGAGGGCTACCATCTCGACCTCTTCGGCCTGAGAGTCCCGGACAAGACCGCGGCCGGGCCTGCCCCGACTTTTCTGCTCCGCAATGACCGCACGGGCCGCATCATCACCTGCGTCCAACTTTGGCGACAGCGAGCACGGTACCAGCGCAGCCGGCTCTACGCCGAAGTCCTCTGGCGACCCGGCTTCGACGAGGCAGAAGCAGGGATCCGGGGGGGCAATCCGCCCTACCGGGGCGAGGAACGGCAGCACGCCGAGCGCGGCATCATGCTGCTACGCCACTCGCCCCTCGTCGGCCAGCGTGGCAAGAAGGAAGGCGACGGCCAGCTATGGCCCGGTGGTGTCCGCGACTTCCTCGACGACCTGTGGTCAACCATCGAGAAATGGCAGAACGCCACCGGCAAACAGTGGGGCTTCAGGGTGGCAAGCCGGGCCTTCCACGAGCGAATGCAAGAGCACCCCAGCCGATCGGCGATGTACGACTGGCTCGAAAAGGCGAAGATCCGACCGCAGCACGTCGAATCTGGTCAGGTAACCCGTTCGAATTACGTGGAATTCGTTGGACGGACGGCACCGTAGCATGGTCGCTAGGAGGTGTGCGACCGATGGCCCGACCGCTGACCATCCGAAATCTTCTCGATGAACACCGTCGCGCGCTCGGCGAGCTGGCCATCCGCGAGTACCGCGAGCCGGACGACCAAGCAGCGTACCTGATCGTTGACGGTCTCCGTCGGGCCGGCGTCCTGCCGCTCGACGTCACCGGCTATTGGGAGGTGTCGACCGACCGCTCGCCCAACGACTGTAGCACCGCCCTGACCACCGGCTCGCGCGAGTTCGAGGCGGCCGCGCGATGACCCGGGCTACTATCCGGCCTCACAAAGCAGAGAACCGATCGCCCCAGCTTTGGCAGGCAAGGCGATCGGTTCTCAAGGAGTGTCGTCATGACCATTGTACTGGTCAGTCCGACTGCTACGCATTCTAGCGCGTTCCGTGCCCGTTCGGACCAGCGAATCGCACCCCGCCGCGTCGCCAGCTACATCCGGCGGCTGGCGTGTCGCCCAGGGAGGAGGGCCGGTCGCCGGCCCTCCTCCCTGGAGACATCGTCGTGAGCGCCGCGGCCACTGGCAGCCGGTCACCCAGCACGACCCAGGCACTCCTCAATCTGTGGGCACACATCTTCCCCGGGCGGGCAGGCTACATCGGTCTGTTCTCGGGTCAGCGCGAACCCGGCCGCGACCAGCTCCTGGAAACCCAGTCGAAGTTCTTCGGCCAGGACCACACCATCAACGCCCTACACTGGCTCCGCGACGAGCGGGCTGTCGGGCGAGACGTGTACTTCTGCGCTCACCTGCTCACCAAGCCCAGGCGAGTCAAGAAGAACGCTGCCGAGATCCGCGCGCTCTACGTCGACGGTGATGGCGCCCAGGTCCCCGATCACCTACCGCGGCCAACCGCCGTGGTGGAGTCCTCGCCGGGCCGCCAGCAGTTCTACTGGCGACTGTCCAGACCGGTCGCGCCCGTCGTCGGCGAGCAGCTCAACAAGCGGCTGGCCTACGCCATAGGCGCCGACAAGAGCGGGTGGGACCTCACCCAGCTCCTGCGACCACCAGGCATGCCAAATCGGAAGTACCCGGACATGCCAATTGTCGAGCTAGTCAGTCTAGAGGATCGGGCCTACGACCCAGACGAGCTCGAGCAGATCCTCCCACCGCTCACTGAGCTCAACTCCGAGCGTGCCGTGGTCCGGGTTGAACGAACAACCACGTCGATGATGCCGGGCGATGCCGACGCTCGGATCTTCGAGCGGATGTACCGCGGCAAGCGGGGCGACCAGCTCCGCCGACTGCTAGACGGCGACGCGGGCGAGTACCGCAAGCAGGATGGCTCGCCCAACTGGTCAGGCGCCGAGCAGTCGGCGAACAACGCGCTGGTGTTCTGGTTCGGCCGGGATGCGTCGCGCGTCGACCGAGCGTACCGCTCGACCGGGCTGTTCCGAGCTGCCGAGTCGGCCAGGCCGAAGTGGGACGAACGCCACTCGAGCGACGGGCGCACCTACGGGGAGATGACGATCGGCACGGCCATCGCCGGGTGCAGCCAGACATTTGAGGAGCTGACTGGCTACCCGGCCGATACGGTCTGGCCGGAGATCCAGTTCAACGACCGCGACGCGGGGGCAGCGCCCGAGGTGGGCACCGACGGTGCTGAGACGTGCTCGTGCGACTGCTGCACGCATGACGCGGCGCGGATCGCCCACCTCGAGGCCGAGCTCGCCAGACTCCACCGCGCTCGGCTCGACCAGGACGACAAGATCGAATATCTCGCCTCATCCCACGAGGCCCAGAGTTCGATCATCACCGCCCAGCGGGGCGAGCTGGAGAGCAAGACCGCGTACCTGTCGCATGTGACCAGCGTCCTGGCCAAGCCGAACGAGGAGATGCGGGCCACCCAGAAGGTCGTCGCCCTGGCGCTGGCGAACGAGGCCCACTACCGCGCCGATCGCGGACGGCGCACGCTCCCGCTGGTCGCGCTGGCTGAGCGGACCGGCCTCTCGAAGGCCACAGTATCGAGGGAAAGCCGGGAGCTCGCCGAGCGGGAAGGGTCACCATTCGAACGATCGGTCACCCGAGAGATGAGGCGCGCCGAGGACGGGACCGAGCACTGGGTGTCAACGATCAGCTTCGACCTGCGGACCGAGCGGACCGCAGACACCATGCTGGCCGTCGCCAGGCTCCCGAAGGCGCCCGATGCCCGGAAGCACGGCGGCAGCGCCGCCGCAACCACGGCACGTTGGCGCTGCCAGACGTGCCCGGGCGCGGCCGTGATCGTCGACAAGGTCTGGTCCTGCGCGACTTGTGGCGATGTGCTGCACCGCGAGCCTCTGAACGTACAAGTTGGAAGTTCAGAGGAGACACCCTCTGCCGTGGGTGTCTCCGTACTTAGGGGCAGCCAAGTTGGAAGTTCAGGCAGGGCTGGGGGCTCGGCGGCTCGATCGTCCGCCGGCCAGAATCTACAAGTTGTAGATTCTGGCCCGTCATCTGACTGCCAGTTCTCGCTGCCGCCCACGACGAACGATCATGCCAACGGCCACGCCCACCACAACGGTAACGGCACGGCGGCCCTCGCGATCGGTCCACCGGCGGCGACCGTCCCGCGCCAGACCTGGCGGTGCATTTGTGGATCCGCCAAACGTATCCAGCGACAACCGTGGGGCGATTGCGTCTGCGCCAGCGCTCCCTGTGGCGTGATCGTGCCCTCGCCGGAGGAACGGCCATGAGCCCCGCGCGTTCCTTCGAGGGCGGAGGCAGAGAACCGGCAGAGAACCGGCAGCAGTTTCCCCATGGTCCTCGCCCCATTGGACCACCAGCGGGCGACGACCCCCACGACGGCCACGAGTTGGCCGCCCTGACCGGACGCCGGCACCCCGACCGCGTCATGATCGGCTACCTGGCCTGCCTGGACTGTGGCGTCCTCATTCGCCAGCTCCGGGTCTGCGGCCACCCGACGAAGCGAGGCACGCCCTGCCGCGCCTCCATCCGCGAGGACCTTGGCTATTCGGCGTGCTGGTCGCACGGTGAGGGCGCTGGCCGCACGAACACGCCGCGGCGGGGGGCGTCATGACCCGCAGCTTGACCGTCACCGTCGACCCGGCCGCCGTCTCGACCGCCGAGGCCCTCCGCCGCGTGGCTGCGTTCGCGCCGGTCACGATCGTCAAGGCGGGCGCGATCCGCGACCTCGAGGCCGAGCTCGGCGGCTACGAGGCCGCGGCGGCGTTCTTGGTCGAGTTGGCCGGGTCGATCGGTAAGCCGGTTGTGGTCAACCTGCCGACCGGCCGCGACACCTCGACGACCATGTTTCTCGCCCCGAGCGCCTGGTCGGAGGAACGCCTCCGCGGCTGGGCGGCCGGCCATCACGAGGAGCTGGCCCGAGAGTTCGGCGCCATCACGCGGGTCCGTCCGAATCGGGCCGAGCGGCGCCGGCGGAGCAAGCCGTGAGCGCGCCGACACACATGGAGGAAACGATGGATAAGGATCCGTTGACCAGAATCGCCGATGGCTACGGAGCCGTCGACCCGGCCACACGTCCGCGGCGCCGAGTGGCCGAGAGCTACAAGCCGTCGCCCTACTACGAGAACCTGCTACAGCTCAAGCGGACTGATCCCGCGGCGTGGCGATCGCTACCGTCGACGGAGCACATCGCGCTAGGTCTGTACGAGGCGCAGAAGGCGGCCCACGAGGCCGAGCAGGAGAACACCGAATGAGCACAACGACGACCATCACGCCGGCCGACGCCGTCGCCCAGGCCGAGCAAGCCCTCGCCGACATTCACGAGCGACTGGAGCGTGGCGACCGCGCGCTAAAGCCGCTGGACCTGGCGCGGGCCGAGGAGACGCTCCGGTTCGCCGTGGCCCGCCGGGACGCAGCCGAGCGGGCCGAAGCACAACGCATCGAACAAGAGCGCCAGCAGGAACTCGCCGAGCAGCGGCGGGCGATGTCCCAACGGTTGGCCGCCACCCTCGAGCGCC
>JAUJPG010000077.1 GCA_030447245.1 Chloroflexota bacterium
TGTCAACTTCAGCGCTCGGTGGCACTGAGTCTTCAGCGCTATATGGCACCATCCCTGACCCGTGGAAGACCGCTCGGAGGTCCGACGAGCGCCTGCCTGGCGGACTACTATTGATCCCGAGAGTTGGAAGGGAGTGGCGAGCGACGCCAGCGTGGGCGCAGGAATGAAGACGCCGACCATCGCCGCCGTGCTGGCGCAGTTCCTCGACGAGGAGGCACAGCGACTGTCTCCCAAGACCGTCGCGCAGTACCGGGGCGTGGTCGAGCTGCTCCAGCATCACCTGAATGGCTACGCGTACCTCTCCCTTGAGGAGTTCGACGCCAAGCGCTTCGAGCGGCTGCAGCGCGCCACGGGAGACGCCCAGCGGGAGTTCTGTCAGATCTTCGGGCCTGAGCACATCCTCCCGAACGTGGGCGAGTTCCTCGGCTACTTCATGGTCCGCAAGGTCGTCGCCAGCCGGGCGTTGCTCCGTGCGGCCGGGACGGTGACGAAGCGGCTGGCGGCCTGGCTGGCCGAGCAAGGCTACGCCGCTGCCGAGGACGTCGAAGTCGCCACTGAGCGTGGGGCCCAGGCCGCCCGCGAGCTGCCGAAGGCGGATGCGCTCGCCTCCCGCCTCCAGGCGTTTGCCGAGGAGCGAGCCAGTCGAGCCCCGGCCGACCAGCTTGAGGATCAATTCGAGGTCACGCGGGTTGAGCCGGGCCGGATCTGGCTCGCCGGTCTGCTCGATGGTCGCGAGCATGGGCCGATTCACCTCCCCGAGGAACTCAGCCGTGGGTGCCAGCTCGGCTGGACCATCTCCGGTGTGATCGGGCGGGTTGGCAGGCGGTGGCAGATGATCGAGGTCTGGAACGTCTACCCGCGCTGAGCAACGCGTCGACCAGGCGGCCCTGACCAGTCGCC
This sequence comes from Chloroflexota bacterium, assembly GCA_030447245.1. Classification (GTDB taxonomy): domain Bacteria; phylum Chloroflexota; class UBA6077; order UBA6077; family JACCZL01; genus JAUJPG01. The sequence goes on from JAUJPG010000077.1 coordinate 901, forward strand.
GCGCGCGGCCTGGGTGACGTTGGGTCTTGCGAAACCGCTGTGGCGATGCTACGCTGGGCCTACCAGATCACGGCACAGAACAGCCCTTCTGTGAGGTGAATCGGTCCCTATGCCCAGACGACGCTCGATCGCCACATCCGCCACCAGCACCCCGCATCTCGCGGAAATCACTTCACGAAAGGTGGAGGGGTCCATCGTGCCCTTCGCCGGGGGTGCTCCGGACGTGGCCGAGATGCTCGCGGCCTGGGTCACCCGCTACCTGACGCTGGCGGTCGTCGGGGTGCGGTCGGAGGAAGTCGCCGACAAGATCGCGCTCCACCTCCAGCGCTTCACTGCTTTTTATAAGGACGGCTACGGCCACGAGCGGATCCGGAACGTCCTCAAACGGGATGTCCTGGCCTGGCAGCGCAGCCTGTCCGACCGGGGCCTCGCTCCGGCCACGGTCAACAACCACCTGGCTTCGCTCTCGGGCTTTACGACCTGGGTCCACGCCCAGGCGCCCCACCTGTTCGCCGTCGGCGACCCGGCCAAGGGCATCAGCGAACTGGGCTTGCCACCGCTCGAGCCACGCACGCTCTCCCCCGAGCAGGTCAGGTCCCTGAAGAGCGTCTGTGATCGCCTCGAGCGCTTCCATCAGCTCCGGGGCCGTCGCTGGACCAAGACGCCCGAGCAGCTTCGGCTCAGATCAACGGGCCGACCGCTGCGCGACCGGGCGATCGTCTACGTCCTGCTCTCGACGGGTCTGCGCCGCGAGGAGCTGGTCAACGTCGACCTCGACCAGGTCACCCCGAACACGCCCACAGATCTCCGGCGGGCCCGGCAAGGGCGAATCACTCGCGTCCAGGGGAAGGGCAGGATGGAGCGAACGGTCTTCCTCTCGGCTGACGCTCGCGCCGCGCTGGCGGACTACCTGGAGCGGGAACGGCCCCGCGATGCCACCGACGAGGCGACGGCCTTATTTCTGAGCGCGGTCGGCCTACCGGCCCGGAGTGCCGGTGGTCGGCTCTCGCCCCGGGCGATCAACCTCCTGCTCGAGCAGATCGGCCGCTGGCATGACGCGGAGCTGCCTGACGCTCGACGGCCGATCTCGCCGCTCCGGCCTCACGACCTCCGCCACACCTTCGCCTTCCATCTGGCGCGGGTGACGGGCGCCGACGCCTACGAATTGGAGCGCCGACTCGGCCACCGCTCGCAGCGCTACATCCAGCGCTACACCAACCCGCCCGAGGCCGTGGCCGCCAGCTACGTCGAGGAGTTCTGAGGATGGCTGAACTGCCCCCCTGACGGCGCTCTCGGAGCAGGCTCGGCAGCGTGCCATCGAGCGGTTCCGCGTGCTGCAGCCGTTCCTGGAAGAGGGCGTGCCGCTGCCAGGGCTGGCGCGCGAGCACGGCATCCCGCTCCGCACGGCGCGGCGCTGGGTCAAGCAGTACCGATCGACGGGCCTGGCTGGCCTCATCCGTGCCCCGCGCAGCAATCAGGGCTGTCGTCGCATGCCTCCGGAGCTGCACGACCTGATCGAGGGGCTGGCGCTCCGCCGACCGCGTCCGAGTATCGCGGCGATCACCCGCCGGGTAAGCACGATTACTCAGGGCCACGGCTGGCCCACTCCGAGCTACGGCACCGTCTACGCGATCGTTCGCAAGCTCGATCCCGCCCTGGTGACGCTCGCGCACGAGGGGTCGAAGGCGTACCGCGAGCGATTCGACTTGCTCTACCGTCGCGAGACCAGCCGACCCAACGAGATCTGGCAGGCCGACCATACCCCGCTCGATATCTGGGTCCTTGACGACCGGGGTCAACCCGCGCGCCCCTGGCTGACCGTGATCCTCGACGACTACAGCCGCGTGGTCGCCGCCTACCGGGTCAGCCTCCAGGTTCCGTCGGCTCTGCAGACCGCCCTGACGTTACGCGAGGCGATCTGGCGGAAGAGCGATCCGCGCTGGCACGTCTGCGGGATCCCGGACACGTTCTACACCGACCACGGCAGCGACTTCACCTCCGAGCACCTCGAGCAGGTCGCGGCCGACATCAAGATGGGGCTGGTGTTCTCGGGCGTGGGCCGCCCACGCGGTCGTGGTCGGATCGAGCGGTTCTTCGAGACCGTCAACCAGCTCTGCTTGAGCGCACTCCCTGGCTATATCGCTCCTGGTGCACGCCAGCCGACCCCGCGCCTGACGCTCCGTGAGCTGGAAACACGCCTCGGCGAGTTCTTCCTTGCCGAGTATCACCAGCGCGTCCACGGCGAGACCGGGGCGCGCCCCCAGGAGCGCTGGGAGGCCGGTGGCTTTCTGCCACGACTACCTGACTCACTCGAACAGCTCGACCTGCTCCTGCTGACGGTCGCTAAGGCCCGGCGGGTCCAGCAGGACGGCATCCGCTTCGAAGGCTTCCGCTACCTGGACCTGACGCTGGCAGCCTACGTCGGCGAAGACGTGACCATCCGCTACGACCCGCGTGATCTGGCCGAGATCCGCGTCTACTACCAGGACCGTTTCCTCTGCCGTGCTGTCTGCCAGGAGCTGGCCGGTCAGACGATCAGCCTCAAGGACGTCGAGCGTGCTCGCACCCAGCGACGGCGACAGGTGCAGGCCGGTCTGAGCGCCCGGTCCCAGATCGTCGAAACCCTGCTCGCCGAGGCGCCCACGCCGGACCAGCCTCCGACGACACCGCCCTCGCCGACAGCACCACGTCTGAAGCGGTACCGCAATGAGTGAGAACGCCGAGGCTGCTCCAACCACGGCACCGGCCGAAGAGTTCCTGGAGACCCAGGAGTATCGCCGCTTCGCCGAGTTCTGCGACGCCTGCCGCCGGTATCGGTATATCGGCCTCTGCTACGGGGCACCTGGCGTTGGGAAGACCATCTCGGCGCGCCGGTATGCGCGGTGGGAGCTGCTCGGCGCGCCGGTATGCGCGGTGGGAGCTGCTCGAGCCGGTCCTGGAGGCCCAGCGTCGGTTGGTTCCGGGCGAGCCGCCCCCGGCGACTGCTGCCTGCCGCACCCTGCTCTACACGCCGTCCATGACGGTGACCCCGCGCCGGCTGGCCGATGAGCTGTTCGGCCTGCAGCGCGCCCTGAAGTTCGCGGTCGCCCGTGCGCTCGGCGCGGATGAGGACCAGCTCCTGATGCAGATCCAGACGCTGCCCGAGCGGACGGAGCTACTGATCGTCGATGAGGCCGATCGGCTGAAGTTCCCGACGTTGGAGCAGCTCCGCGACGAGTACGACCGGCGAGGGTTCGGACTCGTGCTGATCGGCATGCCCGGGTTGGAGCGGCGCCTCGCCCGCTACGCGCAGTTCTATTCGCGCGTGGGATTCGTCCACCAGTTCCGGACACTCAGCGCCGACGGGATGCGTCTCATCCTCGCTCAGAAGTGGGGCCAGCTCGGACTGACCCTGGCGCCCGACGACGTCACCGACGCGGAGGCCATCGGGGCGATCCTGCGGATTACCGGCGGCAACTTCCGCCTGGTCCAGCGGCTGTTCAGCCAGATCGAGCGCATCCTGGAGATCAACAGCCTCCGGGCGATCACCCCGGACGTGGTGGACGCGGCCCGCCAGAGCCTAGTCATCGGCACCGTCTGAGTGCCAAATAGCGCTGAAGAAACGGCGCCACCGAGCGCTGAAGTTGACAGCCTGCTGACCGCGGGGACGCCCATCGAGTGTCTCGAAAACGGGCGTTTTCGAGACACGCTCCGTCGTTCGGCTCGCTGAAGCAGGCGGCACGTTCCCTGCATTTTGTGCGGCGTTAGCTGCGCGCCGCCTGCATTGTCCCCAAGGGTCCCGGCGGCGCTGCTAGGGGTAGGGTGGCGTGATGCTTCTCGGCGCTGGCGGGGTGCAGCGGCGGCCTCGGTCCCGAGGTGGCCTGCGCCTGCGGGCCCAACGCGCCGGTCTCCTGGGGGTGCTCGTCGCCCTAGCCGCGTTCCTGAGCATCGCCGCCGGCGCGAGTGCTGCGCCGAAGCCGCCGGAGCGGCCATCTCCACAGGTCGAGCACGAGCACACGAAGCGAGAGGCCGCGAAGAAGGCCGAGGACGCGAAGCAAGAGGTTGCCAAGAAGGCGGACCAAGCGAAGCGAGAGGCTGACGAGAAGGCGGACCAGGCGAAGCAGGCGCAGGCCAGGCAGCAGGACGAGGCCAAGCGCCGGCAGGAGGCCGCCAAGGCTGAGGAGGCGCGCCGGGAGCAGGACCGGCGCCAGGAAGAGGCCCGGAACCAGGAGGAGACCAGGCGGGAGAACGTGCGCAAGGCCGAGCAGGTGCGTCAGGCGGAGCAGGCGCGCCAGCAGGAGGCGAAGCGGCTCGAGCAGGCCAAGCAGGAGCAGGAGAGACGGGCCGAACAGGTCAAGAAAGCCGAGCAAGAGCAGGCCCGCCAGGACGAGGCGAGGAAGCTCGA
>JAUJPG010000078.1 GCA_030447245.1 Chloroflexota bacterium
GTCTGCAACCTGCCGAACCGCACGGGCACGGTGGTGCTGCCGATGGCCGGCGACGATGGGCCAGGCGGGACGCTCGCGGAGGCAGTAGTGCCGCGACGAGGGCACCACCGGCGGCGGTGCGAGCTCAGCCTCTCCGGGGGACGATTCAGAGGCCGGCCGGGAAGCCCGACCGGAGCAGCTCGTCGCAGTCCTGGTACACGGCAACGGCTCCGGCGTGCTCAAGCTCGGCCTGGCTAAAGGCGCCGCCGGTCAGGACGGCAACGGTTCGCAGCCCGGTCTTCCTGGCCGCCTCAACGTCCCACACGGTATCACCTACGACGATCGCATCGCCCGGCGCGCAGCCGGCCTGCTTGAGAACTTCGACGAAGACGTCTGGCTCGGGCTTGGCCTCCTCGACGTCGCCCGACGTGACGATGCCCGCCAGCTTGTCCCGAACGTCGAGGGCGTGCCGATAGAACTCCAGCTCGTCGGGCTTCGCGCTCGACGCCAGCCAGACCTGGAGGCCGCGCTCGGCCAGGGAATGGAGGAGCTCTCTGGCTCCGGGCAGCGGATAGCCCCGGTGCTGGATCGACTTGTAGAGCTGGCTGTGCTTCTCCTCCACCTGTTTGACGGCCACCTCGTTGCCTCCAACGAAATCGGGCAGGAATTTGGTGGCCCCCTTGCCGATCTGGCGATGGATCGCGGCGTGCGGCGGCCGTGGCAGGCCCAGGGCCTCGAACGCTCGGATGAACGCCTCGGTGTGGAGATAGTTGGAATCCATCAGCGTCCCGTCAATGTCCAGCATCACGACGTTGACCACGTCCATCCTCCTACCAATCAGCATGACGGCACGACTCGGCCTCGCTCGCGCCGGCGCCCGGCACGGATGCTGGGAGTAGAGCGTTCGCACACCCAATGCCACGTGGCAGCTTCCCCTTTGAACGTCGACTCACCGGAGGAGACGGAGGCATCCTCGCCACCAGGGTTTGCTGATGCAGTCTCCAGTGCTATCGAGTCATCGGATTGAGTGAGCGATCCGGCGATCTCTCACGGCAATCAGAGCCCAGCACGGGATGGCGGAGGACTGCGCTGACGTCGCGACGTCAGCCGGTGGCCAGGTGGATGGCGGCGAGGCGGCCGTGCTCGCCGACGACGGCGAGCGGGCCGACGCAGGAGGGGCAGCCGGCCCCGCAGCCGCAGGTCCGAGCGAGGTCGGCGGCAGCGCGGAGCAGCTCGGTCCGCATGCTGAACAGCTTTTCGGCGAAGCCGACGCCAGCCGGGACGCGCTCGTAGAGATAGACCGTCGGCAGGCCGGTGAACGGCGATTTCACCTGCGGGACGACGCCGATGTCGCGCGGGTCGCACATCAGGAAGATCGGCGCGACGCCCTCGAGCAGGTGGGCCAGGCCAACCAGCCCGCCTTCGAGCGCCTCGCGGGCCAGAGAAGCCGTCCGCTCCGGGCCGAGCGTCAGCCAGAACGCCGTCGTCTGGAGCTCCGCCTCGGGGATCTGGATCTTGCCCCAGCCAACGTTCTCGTGCGTGTCGAACTTGATCTTCTTGAAGATCGTTGGCTGATACGTCACGCTGACCTCGCCGTGGGCGCAGCGCGGCGACTCGGCGGCCTCCGTCTCGGCAAACACGTCGGTCACTTGAAGGTGGACCGCCAGCTCGGCGTCGGTGTAGTAGTCGACGTCGACCCGCCGGACATACGCCTTCTTGCCATCCCAGTCCAGCTTCTCGACCTGGTGCTGCTGACCGCCGTGAATGTAGATCGCGTCCTCGTGCAGGTAGACCGGCGCGGCGTAGCGGTCCATCTCGCCAATGACGCGTGGCGCGCCCGTATCGGTCCAGTCGACGATCACGAAATTGTCGCTGGCCGCGCTGCGCAGGCTGACGCTCTCGGCCGGGAAGCGTTCGCTGGCCCAGTACCACTTGCGGCTGGTCCCGTTGTAGTGGAGCGCTCCCTCCTCCTCGAAGTAGCCGAGCAGCTCGGAGGTCGCCGGCCCGCCGAAGCTCTCGCCCTGCTCGAACGGCAGCTCAAACGCGGCGCAGCGCAGGTGGTTGGCGCGGATGACCAGGTTCGCCGGGTTGACCAGTCCGCTCTCGGGCGTCCGCTCGAAGACGTAGGCCGGGTGGGTGACGACAAACTGGTCCAGCGGCGAGCTGCTCCCGACCAGGACGGCGATCGACGGGCTGTCGCGACGGCCGACCCGCCCCATCTGCTGGAGCGTGCTGGCGATCGAGCCGGGGTAGCCGACCAGGATGGCAGCCTCGAGCCCGCCGATGTCGATGCCGAGCTCGAGGGCGTTCGTCGCGACAACCCCGCGGACTGACCCGTCGCGGATGCCCTGCTCGATTGCCCGCCGCTCGCGGGGCAGGTAGCCGCCGCGGTACCCGCGGACGGCCTCAGGGTTCCAGTGCTTCTTTCTCGCCGTCTCCCGCATGTAGTGCAACAGCACCTCGACGGTCAGCCGGCTGCGGGCAAAGACGATCGTCTGGAGATTGTTGGCCAGGAATGTTGTCGCCAGGTCGCGGGCGACGAGCGTGGAGCTGCGCCGGATGCCAAGCTGGCGATTGACGACCGGCGGGTTGTAGAGGACCAGGAACCTCTCGCCGGTTGGGGCGCCATTGTCGTCGACTAGCTGGAGCGGCAGATCGACCAGCCGCTCGGCGCGCTCAGCCAGGGGCGAGGCTTGCGCTGCCCCGACAGGCCCGTCGTTGCCGTCCATGACGCCATCGCCGTCAGTAAGCGGTCCATACGACAGCAGCCGATCGCCCAGCTCGACGGCGTTGCCGATCGTTGCCGAGCAGCAGATGAACTGGGGGTTGGTACCGTAGAAGGCGCAGATCCGGCGGAGCCGCCGCAGAACGTTGGCGACGTGGCTGCCGAACACCCCGCGGTAGTGGTGCAGCTCGTCCACGACGACGTAGCGCAGGTTCTCGAACAGTCGGACCCACTTGTCGTGGTGGGGCAGAATGCCAGTGTGGAGCATGTCCGGGTTGGTCACGACGATGTGGCCGGCCTGGCGGATCGCGCGGCGGGCGGTGGACGGCGTGTCCCCGTCGTAGGTGTAGGTCTTGACGTCGGCGCCGATCGCCTCCACGAGCCCGTGAAGCTCGGCCTGCTGGTCCTGGGCGAGCGCCTTGGTCGGGAACAGGTACAGCGCCCGCGCCGACGGGTCCTTCAGGATCGCGTCCACGACCGGCAGGTTGTAGCAGAGCGTCTTTCCCGAGGCCGTCGGCGTGACGACAACCACGTTTCGCCCAGCAAGCACGTGGCCGACTGCATCGGCCTGGTGTGTGTACAACCGCCGGATCCCACGCTGCGCGTACGCCGACCGCAGCCGTCCGTCGATCCCAGCAGGGACATCAGCGTACCGCGCCGGCCGCGGCGGGAGGTGGCGCAGCGCGGTCACGTTCTGGGCGTGTTTGGGCAGTGTCAGGAATTGCTCGACAACCTGGGGGACGTTCACGTGAGGCACCGCCAGGAACGGGTGGTCTGGTTGCGCGGAGTGTAGCCTGCCTTCATGGCACGCGTGGTGCTGCCGCGGCGACTGCTGGCGGGCGGCTCGCTAGGACGGTTCGAGCTGGTCGGCGCTGTAGATACCACCGATGTCTTGCGCCTGGACGGTGTCCCGGTCCATCGGGTCGTCGGCGGACCCGGGGAGCATCTCCAGCTCAAAGCGCCCGCCGCCGACCTCCGCGACGATGATCGCCAGACGGCCGGTCGCCCGCACGCGCACGTTGTCTCCTACTTGCATCTGCTCGCGCTCCATTCGCTCGATCGTTCTTCTGGTTGCCTGGAAAGGCGCTGGGTGAGTGGCACGCTCAGTCCAATCGCGGCGTCTCGAAAAGGTCTCGTCCCGTCAGGTCGACGTCCGGCAGCTTGAGACACGCTGCCAGGGTGAGCCGCCGTTCCGCGATCGCCACGTCCTGTCTCCCGATCATTCCTCCGTCCCAGCATACCCGATGCGGGCGCGAATCCTGTGTCTAGCCATTCGTCCCGCCAATTGGGAGGCGTCGGATGCGCAGCCGAGTCTGCTCGAAGACGATCACCGACCCTTGTTCGAGGGCCTCGGTGACCGCCGAGAGATTTGCGAGTAGGAGCACCACCTGCCGCGCAGGACGACGCTCGGACCCTCCGCGGAACAGATGACAGAGGGCTTGCGTTCACCCCGCATCGCGAGCAGCGTGCCAAAATCCGTATCCGCGGAGAGCACGATTCGATCCTCCGCGGCGGCTCGGGTCAGCATCGCTTCATCACTCGCCGCCTGCGTCCCGTAATCCCGTACATGGACGGCGTCATGATTCGCCCCACGGAGTCCTTCGGCGACGAACGGCGACAAGGCGTTGTCGACCAGAAACTTCACATCCCCGTCAGGAGGGGCAGGGCGCGCTCCCGCACCGCTTCGGCGGCGTAGCGAAGCGCTTCGTGGATGTCGTCGCGTTCAAGATCGGGAAAAGCTTCGAGGATCTCGTCTTCACGCATCCGATCTGCGACCATGCCGACGACGGTAGCGACAGGGATACGAAGACCCCGGATGGATGGAACGCCGCCCATTTGGTCGGGGCTCGTAGTAATGCGGACGAACGTCATTGGAATTGCCTCTTCCGTAGCGCCAGGTTGGTCGCCGCTGGGAGACCTCCATTGTAAGCAAGCCGCGGACACGGCTGAGCGCCAGTGGTTACCGGGCCCCGGGATCTCTTCGTAGGTTGAAACCCTTGACTATCATGTCGGGGGCTTGACCGATTGCCGCAACCTTTGAAGAAAGAACACCTTCAAAGTGCGCCTGGGGTGCAACCGTAGGCTTAGGTTCCGTTTTGGCCCTGGTGCTCCGGTCGGCCCACTCCGGACGTGCGGGACTCTCGGGTGGACCTCAGCCGGGTCGCGAGTGCGAATTGACACGGACGTGCCGCGGGAGCATAGTGCTCCCACCCGATTGTCGCGGACATTCGCGGCCGATCTCGCGACTGATCTCCGCTGCAATGGCGGGCACTCAAACGGGAGTGAGCGATGA
>JAUJPG010000030.1:0-4711 GCA_030447245.1 Chloroflexota bacterium
CCCAGGGCGGACGGTGGGTCCTGTCCCGCCCGGACGGTCAGCCCTACGGCGGCGTAGCGCTCCGCCGCGAGTGGCGACGCCTCTGGTTCGAGGCTGTCGGCTGGCCGGCCGAGCTGGGCTGCGTCCGCGGCCACCGCTGGACCCAGCAGCTCGTGACCTGTCCCACCTGCCGAGCCACCGCGCGGGCTGATGGCCGGCCGCCGCCGCCACCAAAGACGCTCCGCCACACGTTCGCGACGCTGGCCATTCGGAACGGTGTGTCGGCCTACCGGGTCAGCGCCACCCTTGGCCATCACGAGGTGGGGTTTACCGTCTCCACCTACGGTGCCGACAGTCCGGACGAGGACGAGACGACGGCCCGGATCATGTCTGGGGTACTGTTTGGGGACAATGGCCGGGCGAATGGCCGGCTCGGCGAGGAGTCTCCTCCTGGTCAGGAGCGCTGAACGCTCATCTCCCAGATGAGTACCTCGGCGCCCTTGGCCGCGTCAGCAACGAGGCGCGGCGACCCCGCGGTGGTCAGGCGGACGGCATCGCCCGTTGCCAGCGGCCCGGCGCCTTCCAGCAGGGCTCCACCACGGGCAACGAAGACGTGGGCGTACTCCGCGTCCGGGACGGTGACCGCCTCGCCAGGCTTCAGACGGCCACCCCAGAGGACCGCGCCCCGCTGCGCCAGGGCGATCGCCGCGTGCCCGCGCCCAGAGGCGATCGGCACCAGCCCACCCCTGTCCAATTCGGCGTTGACGTCGAGCTGCTCGTAGCCTGGGTCGATGCTCTCGCGATCGGGCAAGACCCACATCTGGACCAGGTGCACGTCACGCGGCGAGGTGTTGTTCTTCTCGGAGTGGTAGATCCCGCGGCCGGCGCTCATCCGCTGCGCCAGGCCGGGGTAGATCAGCCCCCGGTTGCCAAGCGTGTCCTTGTGCTCCAGCTCGCCGTCGAGCACCCAGGTCACGATCTCCATGTCACGGTGAGGGTGCGTGTCGAAGCCGGTGTACGGCTTGATGACGTCGTCATTGGAGACGAGCAGCAGCCCATGGTGGGTGTTGGCCGGATCGTAGTGGTGGCCGAAGGAGAACGAATGGTACGAGTCGAGCCAGCCGGCACGGGTGGCGAAGCGCTCGTTGGCGCGTCGGACGTCAATCTTCGAAGCAATGGCGGCCATCGGGGCCTCCTCAGGTGTGTCAGCAAACGTCGCGGGCCGGTGCCACGCCGGCACAGGCCGTTTGTTTAGTCATGAACTGAAACTGCCATCCAGCCCGGCGTATTCCCGTCGCTCCGGCGCCGAAGCGTCAGCGCCCGGCGGCGTCAGCGTGGTACCGTCATGGTCACCGCACCACCGACATCACTCGACCTCGTCCTGAGCGGAACGACACGTCGTCGGGGCTACGTTGCTTCGCTGCGCTGGGGATGAGAGGGGGTCCGCGTCGAAGTGATGGATGCACGGGAGGGGACGCCATGATTGTCGGCGACGGGGATTTTCGGTACGAGCTGGCCGAAGGCTGGGAGCAGTTGCCCAGCGGATGGGAGCACGGCGACGTCGCCGGCGTGGCGACCGACTCGCAGGACCGAGTCTACGTCTTCAACCGCGGCGAGCACCCGGTCATCGTCTATGACCGCGACGGCCGCTTCCTGAGCTCCTGGGGTGAGGGCGTATTTCCCCGGCCGCACGGCATCACCATCGACTCGGATGACACCGTCTATTGCGCCGACGACACTGACCACACGGTCCGCGTCTTCAGCACCGACGGCACGCTCCGGCAGACGCTCGGCACGCCCAACCAGTCGTCTGACACCGGCTACGACATGGCGCGCGGCAACGATCTCCGCCAGATCGTCCGCGCCGCGGGCCCGTTCAATCGCCCAACCCGGCTGTCACGCGGGCCGAATGGCGACCTGTACGTCTCAGACGGCTACGGCAACGCCAGCGTCCACCGCTTCTCGCCGAGTGGCGAGCTGATCCACTCCTGGGGCGGTCCCGGAGATGGCCCCGGCCAGTTCCACCTGCCGCACAGCGTCTGGGCCCACCGCGACGGGAGGGTCTTTGTCTGCGACCGCGAAAACGACCGCGTCCAGATCTTCACTGCCGAGGGCGAGTACCTCGAGGCGTGGACCAACGTCACGCGCCCTGGCGACCTGTTCATCGACCGTGAGGACCGCGTCTACATCGGCGAGATGTCCTGGGACCCCGGCTTCAGTCGCCTGCACGGCGTCCCCTGGACCGAGGTGCGTCCGTCCCGAATGACCGTGCGCGACCTGTCCGGCAAGATCCTGGCCGGTTGGGGCACCGAAGACGCCTGCGCGCCCGGTAGCTTCGTCTCGCCTCACGGGATCTGGGTCGACTCCCACGGCGATCTGTACGTCGGCGAGGTCACGCGGACGGCACTCGGCAACATTGGCCGGACCGAGCCTGACTGCCACTCCCTGCAGAAGTTCGTCCGCGTCTAGCGTCGTCCCGTCGTCGTTCGAATCCGCTCGCGGCTTTCCCCCGAGAGGTTGTCGTATGGCAGAGATCCGCGTGATCGCCGAGCAAGCCATCGCCGCGCCGGCGGAGCGCGTCTACAGCTACATCGCCGATTTCCGCGAGCATCATCATCGTTTCCTGCCACCCGCGATCTCCGATTTTCGCGTCGAGAGCGGCGGCGTCGGCGCCGGCACCGTCATCACGTTCAACCTCAAGGCCGGCCCGCGCACCCGGGCTAGCCGGATGACGGTCGCCGAGCCAATACCGGGCCGCGTCCTGACCGAGTCGGACACGGCGTCCAGCCTGGTGACGACCTGGACAGTGACGCCTGAGGGCGACCAGAGCCGCGTACGTATCGAGACGGCCTGGCAGGGGGCTGGGGGCATCGGCGGCTTCTTCGAGCGCCTGTTCGCCCCGCGCGTGCTCCGCAAGCTGTACGCCGACGAGCTCGATCGCCTGGGCCACTACGCGCGCGAGCAGGCGACATGAACACAATAGTGGCAGCCACGTGCCGCCCCGCCGAACCTCCGTGAACGCGTCGCCGGTCAGCGCGTCGAGCGGCGGGGCCAAGGTCTTGACCGGCGACGGCGAGCGGACGTCGACAACTGTGATCTCGCGGCCGGGGAGTGTGGCCCGAGGCGACGCCGCGAGCGCTTCGAGCCCCGGTGACTCGGGCACCGCTCACCGCCGCCGGGCGTCACCGTCCAGGCCCAGCTCCTCGCGTCGTTGCAGAAAGCGCATCATGTCGCCGCGGCTGAGCATGCCGACGATCGCGCCGTCCTCCACGACGAGCAGCTGGTTGACATCCTGATCGATCAGCAACTGCAGGGCACGGCTCGCCTCCTCACGCGGGCTGACCGTCTTCAATGGCGGACGCGTCATGATCGCGCCGACGGCGTTGCGATCCCACTCCGCCGTCGGGAGCCGTTTGACGTCGGTCAACGACACCAGCCCGACGATCCGCCCGTCCAGGGCAACCGGCAGGGCCCGCGCGCCGCGGCCTAGGATGTGGTCGTCGACCAGCACCCGCACCGGCAGCCCGGGGCTGACGCTCAGGGGCTCGGCCTGCATCACCTGGCTGACCTTCACGCCCCGGAAGCCCTCTTGCAGCCTGGACTGGCGGCGCGTGGCGTCGGCCGCGTTGTTCAGGAACCAGCCGATAAAGCCGATCCACAGCCCGCCGAAGAAGTCGCCTTCCAGAATCTGGACGAAGCCATAGGCGATGAACAGCAGGGCCAGGCCCTGCCCGACGAGCGCCGCGATCCGCGTCGCGCGCCCGATGCTGCCCAGCGTCCCCCACAGGACCGCTCGCAGCACCCGGCCGCCGTCGAGCGGAAAGCCCGGTAGGATGTTGAAAACGCCGAGCGAAAAGTTGACCAGCGCCAGGTACGACAGCGACGCGTCCAGTGGGCTCCGATCGTTCGGCACGGTCTGAGCGGCCAGCCAGAACGCGCCAGCCAGAGCCAGGCTCGAAAGTGGGCCGACGACGGCGATCAGGAACTCGTCCCGCGCGTTTTCCGACTCGCTGGTGATGTTCGTGACGCCGCCAAAGATAAAGAGCGTAATGTCTCGGACCTGCAGCCCGCGCGACAACGCCACGAACGCATGGCACAGCTCGTGGGCCAGGACCGAGGCGAACAGCATCAGCGCAGCCGCCACCCCAACCGTCCAGTACAGGCCACCACCCCAGCCAGGATACTGCCGCGGGAAGTAGCCGGACGCCAGCGACCACGAGATCAGTACAAAGGCCAGGAGCCAGGTGTAGTGGACGCCGATCTTGATGCCGCGGACCCGCCCGAGCGTGAACGAGCTTTCCATCGTCGCGCCTCCAGCACCGCGCTTATTCTCGCACGTACGCCAGGCCAGATGATGATTTCCGTGGCCGGAAGCCAGGCCCGGTGGGTGTCGCCGTCGGCCGCTGGTTCGGGTACCCTCTCACCAAGTCGCTATTCGCGTGCGACATCGACCTAGCGGCGTCGGATGGCGGGCCGATTGGAGCGTCGGGGGGGGGGGGGGGGGGGGGGGGGGGGGGGGGGGGGGGGGGGGCGGCGCGCCGCGGCGGCGGCGGCGCCCACCCCCGCCCCCCCCCCCCCGCCCCCCGCGCGCCCGCGCCCCGCCGCGGGGGGGCGGGGGGCGGGGGGGGCGCCCGCGGGCGGCGGGGGGGGGGGCGGGCGAGGGGGGGGGGCGGGGGGCGCGGGGGGCGGGCGGGAGGGGGTGGGTGAGGGAGTGGTGGGGTGGGGGGGGGTG
>JAUJPG010000030.1:4721-36554 GCA_030447245.1 Chloroflexota bacterium
AGCTGTCTGACGCCGTCGAGGGAGCGTTCACCGCCGCCGACGAAGCCATCCTGGCGCTGCTGGCGGCAGACGTGGCGGCTCTGCATCGCCTCGGCGTTCACCCAGTCCTCCTGAACAGCTACGCTCGTGCGCGTGTGCCGCGCGCGCAGTACCGCGCGGCGCTCGACGAGCTGCTCGCGGAGCGTCAACCCGAAGTCGCCGCGTCGCCCGGCGCTCGGGCAAAGTCGGACAATCCGACGATCGGAGGCTGAGGTGGCCGAGATCGTCGCCGCGTTCGCGGCATCCCACGCGCCGCTGATCGTCGCCGCCCCGGAGGCGGCCGACCCAGGCAGCAAGGAGCGGCTGTACGCTGCCATGGGCCGACTCCGCCGCGCGCTGGAGGACGCCCGGGCGACGGCGATCGTGATCTGCTCCAACGAGCACTTCACCAACTTCTTCCTCGACAACTTCCCGCCCTCCTGCATCGGGATCGGCGACAGCCACCTGGGACCAGTGGAGGGTTGGCTCGGCGTTCCGAAGGCCACCGTTCCGGGGCATCGTGCACTCGGGACGTGGCTCGTCGAGCGGGCGATTGCGGCCGAGTTTGATCAGACCTTCTCCGAGGAGCTGCGGCTCGACCACGGGATCATGACCGTGCTCCACTTTCTGACTCCGCGAATGCAACTGCCGATCGTGCCGATCATCCAGAACTGCGCGGTCGCGCCGATGCCGACCCTCCGGCGCTGCTGGAGCTTCGGCGCCTTTCTGCGCCGCGCGATCGAGGCCTGGCCCGCCGGCGAGCGAGTTGCCCTCGTCGCCGCGGGAGGGCTCTCCCATTGGGTCGGCATGCCCGGCATGGGGCGGATCAACGCGGAGTTCGACCGTTGGTTCCTGAATCTCATGGCCGAGGGTCACGCTGAAGAGGCGCTCGACCTGTCCGATGCGGAGGTGGAGCGGGCCGGCAACGGCGCCCACGAGATCCGGAGCTGGCTGACGTTGGCTGGCGCGATGGGACAGCGCCCAGCACGCGTCCTAGCCTACGAGCCGGTCCCGGAGTGGGCGACCGGCATGGGCGTCCTGGCCTATCACCTCGGCAGCGATTCGAAGAGCGCCGCGGCCGTCCAGGCCCTGGCGAGCTCGCCGACCTGAGCCGAGGCGCTCGGGGTCAGTCGGGCAGGACGGCGATCGCCTCGATCTCGAGAAGCAGGTCCGGATGGACCAGTCCCGCCACCTGCACCAGGGTGCTGGCCGGGTTGTTGCCCCGGAAGTAGCGGTCACGGACCGTGGCAACCTGGTCGCGATGGGCCATGTCGACGAGGAACACCGTCACCTTGGTGACATCGTCGAAGCGTGCGCCTGCTTCAAGCAGACATGCGCCGACGTTCTCCATCACCTGGGTGGCCTGCGCCTCGACGTCGCCCACGCCGACAATCTGCCCGTCCCGCCCATACGCCACCTGCCCAGACACGAAGACCAGTCTGCCTGCTCGGACCGCGTTCACATACGGCCCGCTCGGCACCGCCGCGTCCCGCGGATTTAGACGCTCCAACGCCATAACCTGTCTCCGATTTCTCGACGCGGGCGGCATCTCCGCCCGCGTCGAGGCTAGGACGGGCGGGTCTCCACCTTGACACTCACCTGGGTCGCCACGGCGACCGCTCGGTAAAGTGGTCAATGCTGCTTGTAGATCCCGACGAGCTGCTCCGCCTGATCCTGGCTTGGCCCGGTGAAGTCGAAATGCATGTTGACGGCCTGGAAGTCGGCTGTGTTGGCCGCGTCACGGACGCCCTCGATCGTGACCTCCAGGTTCTGGAGTGGGATGCCGAGCCCCTCCGCGCGTCCCTGGACCAGTCCCACCCCACACGCCGAAACCCCAGCCAGGAACGACTCGATGGTCGTGACCGCCTCGGCCGGGGTGGTCGATCCGTCGATCACCCAGTGGTGCGTGCGCGCGCTGTTCAGCGTGCGGCCGGTGACGTTGGTGCTGAAGGATCGCACGGTATCAATCTTGGCGTCGGCCATCGGCGCACCTCGCAAGGACAGGATGGCCCAGTATAGTCGTGTTGGCCCCGGTCAGGCTGTGGACGGCCGAAATCGGCCGGCGTGTCTGCTCCTCGGGGGCCGGGTGGCCGAACGCGACGGACCGGCCGGCGCTATCCTCGGCCGGCGCCACCCTCTCGGCCGGCGCCAATCGGGGCACGAAAAAGGCGGGGCATGTGACCCCGCCTTTCGGCCGTCCTGTGTGGTCGGGGTGAGAGGACTTGAACCTCCGGCCTCTTCGTCCCGAACGAAGCGCGCTACCAGACTGCGCTACACCCCGGCTGCTTCAAAGCGGGGAGACTATACCAGACCTGGACCGGTCGGGGCGACGCGGCAGCGGCCGCACCCTGGGGCGATTGGGCCGGGGTATACTGGCACCGACAACCGAGACAGCAGCCGCCCCGGAGGTGTTCGCGTATGGCTATTCAGACTCAGTCATCCCGGGCGAGCGGGCCTGCCCGTGTCGGCCTCGCTGCCGGCGATCCAGAGATCGCATCGCTGCTGTCGCGCGATCGTGAACGCCACAATCACACCCTGAACTTCATCGCTAGCGAGAACTACGCCTCGCCCGGCCGTGCTCGAGGCGCTCGCCTCGCACCTCAACGTCAAGTACGCGCGAGGGCTACCCGCGTGCGGTACTACCAGGGCGTCGGGCTTGTGGACGACGTCGAGACCCTGGCGATCGAGCGCGCCAAGCAGCTCTTCGGCGCCGAGCATGCGAACGTCCAGCCGCACTCCGGCAGCACGGCCAACCAGGCCGCGTACTATGCCCTGCTCAGCCTGGGCGACACGGTCCTGGGCATGGACCTCAGCCACGGCGGCCACCTGACCCACGGCAGCCCGGCCAGCTTCTCCGGCCAGCAGTTCACCTTCGTCTCCTACCACCTGAAAGCAGATGACGAGACGATCGACTACGACGAGGTCGCCCGGCTGGCCCGCGAGCACAGGCCAAAGATGATCGTCGCTGGCGCCTCGGCCTATTCGCGGATCATCGATTGGGCGGCCTTCCGCCGGATTGCCGACGAGGTCGGGGCGTACTTCCTGGCCGACATGGCCCACATCGCTGGGCTCGTCGCCGCCGGGGTGCACCCCAGCCCGGTCCCCCACGCCGACGTGGTCACGACGACCACCCACAAGTCGCTCCGAGGGCCGCGCGGCGGGCTGATCTTGTGTCGCGCCGCGCATGCCAAGGCGATCGACCGGGCGGTGTTCCCAATGCTCCAGGGCGGCCCGATCCTGGGCGCCGTCGCCGCCCGGGCGGTCTGCTTTCGTGAGGCGATGCAGCCGGAGTTCGTCGTCTACGCGCAGCAGATCGTCGACAATGCGCGCGCCCTGGCCAACGGCCTGATTGCCGGCGGCCTGCAGGTCGTCGCCGGCGGGACCGACAACCATCTGCTCGTCGTCAAGCTCCTCGATCGAGCGTACACCGGCGCCACGCTTGCCAATGCACTGGAGCGGGCCGGCATCATCACGAGCAAGTCGACGGTGCCCGGCGAGACGCGCTCGCCGCGCCAGACGAGCGGCGTCCGTTTCGGCACGCCGGCCGTGACCACTCGGGGAGTGACCGCGGCGCAGCTGGGCCGCGTCGCCGAATTGATCGTAGAGGTCGCCGAGGACCCAGACGATGAGGCCCGCCTCGGCCGCATCAACGGCAAAATCCGGGAGATTGCCGCGGAGTTGGAGCAGATCTGAGCCGAGGTAGCTGACGGGGGCACGCCGAGCGGCCTCACCCGCCGGCCCGGTCCTGAGCGAGCGCGACCGCGACCCCCATGGCGGCCAGGCTCCGCCCCCGTGTGTACTGCCACCAGGGGGCTGCCTGACGGCACTCTCGCCGTCAGCCGGGTCTCAGGCGATGGGGCAGACACTCAATAGAAGACAGAACGTGCGCGGTGGCGGGGACGCGCCTTGTAGGCGGATTGGCCGCCGCGGTTCCAGAGGACGTAGTCAAGGCCAGCGGCGGTCACCGACTGGCCCGCGTCGCGCAGCTCCGCGACCATCAGCTCGACGGCGTGTACCGCGGACGCACGGATCTCGATCTCCTCGGGGGAGCCGCTGACGATTGGCGCCTCGCGGTCGATGCGCGCTGCTAACGCCTCGTCATAGGTCAGGACACCATCGACGCGGAGGACGTGGGGGACCAGGTTGTCGGCGAAGATCGTCAGTCGGTCCAGGTCATCGAAGGCGCCGAGCCCCTGACCGTCAAGCGCGATGGCAAGGTCGGCCGAGGTCAACTGGGCGCGCTTGTAGAATGGCACGTCCAGCTCGCCGTAGCGCTGGACGTCCCGGAAGAACGGCATCTCGGCCAGGATGGCCGCTAGCCGCTCAGCCGACCCGCCGGCCGCGCTGACCAGGTTGACGAAGCGTCCGTCGAACCGTTCGAGCAGGTAGCGCCCAAGATCGTTGAGGGCGCGGGCGAACAGGCCCATCAGCTCCGCGCGCGGGCTGCTGTCGTAGTCCTCGGACGCCGGCTGCTGGCCAAATAGCTTTGCGCAATCGCCGGCGTCGAGGCGGGCGAGCTCGTCTGCCGAAAACGGTCCATCCTGTTCGAAGCGCTCCTTGAGCGAGCACGCGACCGTGAAGTAGCCGGACAGCGCAGGCCGCTTGCACAGGTGTGGGAAGTAACCGGACCCGAAATTGACCGCGTCGAGCGTGACGACGAACGCGACCGTCTCGTCCTGAGTGCCGACAAAGTGGTGCTCCCGATCAAGCTCGGGAGCACGGGCCTGATCGAGCGGCAGCGATCGGGCGTACGTCTGGATCCGAGTGTGGTCGATGTGGACGTAGGCCGCCCGGTCCGCCACTACGCGGCAGGCGGCGCGGACCTCGTCGAGTAGGCCGTCACCGATCGTGGCTGATCTCGGCATGCGACTCGTCGGGGTTCCTGAGCCGGCCAGTCAAGCTCGCGCGGCCATCTGCACGGATCGCTAGCCAGAGCGGCTCGGGCGGAACGGCGCTCGTCACAGGCCCGGGCGCCTGCCACCGATCTCGCGGCCTACCGTGTGATCCAGGAACGGCAGCGACGACACGACACGGGTTCGTGCGACGCTCGGCGTGCCCGGTACCGCCGGGCGGAGGGCGACGCGGTAGGCGGACTGCTCCAGGGTGAGCGGGGCCAAGCCGCTGACCGTCAGGACGGCGCGCTCGACGTCGCGGCCGAGGGCGGGCAAAGGCTCGATCAACGTGCCATCCGGGCCGGCAGCCAGTACGCGGACGGTGACCGCGCCATCTCGCCCATACTCGACCAGGCGCAAGCCCCACGCCTGCGGGATCGTGTTGTCCGAGCGGACCCAGCCGTCATAGACCCAGCCGGTGTCAGACTCCGCGTCGTCCAAGTAGCCGAGCTCGGGGATCGCGACGTCGTCGACGAGGGCGCCTCGAGCGTTGTACGCCTGGTCGGTCACGTACTCGAAACGGAGCAACAGCTCACTTCCGGCGAATGGGGAAAGATCAACGGTCTCCGCCAACCAGCCCGGACCGTCACCGGCGCGTCCGCTGTAGCCGGGGCCAACCGCGTTGCCCGCGCGATTGTCATCAGACGAGTGCGCGCCGCGGAGCACCTGCCAGTGGATGCCACCGTCCGTCGCGGCCATCACGTACAGATAATCGAAGTCCTGCTCAGTTTCGTACCACAGGTTGAAACGGAGCGTCAGCGGATCTCCGGCTGCCGCGTTGCGCAGGTCGAAACGGCGAGTCATCGACGTATCCAGCCCGTCGCCGCGGTTGCTCCACCAGAGCTGCCGTCCACTTGTCGGCTCGGCTCGGACCAGCGGCACGGTCGCCTCGCCAGCGAAGTGGAGCTCCCAGCCGTCGCCGTCGCCCGCCACGTCGACATAATCGGTGCCGTACTGGTGGACCGTCTCAGACAGCTCCGGGTTGCTTGGTGCGAGGCGCGCGATGATGGCCATGCTCGGATCGGACCCGAGATGGCCGAATCGTCCGTCGAGCAAGGTCGGGTTGTCGAGCAGGTTGGCGACCACCCAGTCCTGGAAGACGTGGTCAAAGCCGAGCGCCCGGTTCACCCGTGCCAGGTAGCGGGAGAACGCCTCCGGGGCACGGCCTGGCTCCGCGATCGCGGCACGCAACGCTTCGGCCCCACCGAAGCGCTCGGCGAAATACTGCATGAACAGGAACGCCGCCTGGTAGTGGGCTGCCGTGCCAGCCCCCTGGGCCCAGGCGGTGAGCTGGGTGTCGGGCTCCCCCGCGAACCGGGTGACGCCAATCGTCCGACCCGCGACTGACAGCGCCGCGGCAAGCTCAGCGCTGCCTTCGTCAACCCAGGTCTCCTGGGCCGGGTTCGCGTTCCAGTGCACCATGTGCTGGAACTCGTGCGCCAGCGTGCTGTCAAAGGTCACTGTGCCCGGCGGCATCGAGGCCAGGTTCACATGGACCATCTCGCGCTCGTTGGAGAAAGGGAATACGGCCCGCGGGTACTCGTCCCAGTTCGAGAAGTAGGCCCCGACTCCGGGCACCGTGCCGATGAAGATGCTGATGCGCGGGTCACCGTCGATGCCGGGCGACCATTCACTGCCGAAGTGGCGCCTGACGGTTGGATAGGTGACCTGGTCGAACTGGACGGCCGATCTCTCCAGCCCGCCCTGGTCCACGCTCCGACCCTGCTCAACGTACCAGTACGCTCGGTCAGTCACCAGGTGCAGCACGGCTTGACGGCTCTGGTAGCGGTTGGCGTTCAGGTCCAGCACCCAGAAGCTGTCGACGCGCCCCACGCCCAGAGGCTCAGCCGGGGCCGAGCCCTCGACGCTTGCGACCGTAGTCCCGGTCACGCGGCCGACGAGCGCCGCCGGATCACGGATCGGCCGCGGTGTGGCGGCGAGCAGCGCGAGCGTTTCGGATGGTGAGGCCGCCAGAATGGATGCGGCGCCTGATGACGCCGCACGTAGCGTGGCCGACTGGGCAGCCTGGCTGCTCGGAAGGGCAAGCAGCACGACCAGAAGGACGGCACCCGCGGCGGCGCGCAATCGGGGCATCGCCTTCCTCCTCAGCCCTCGGCGCCCAGCTCTCGGACTATGCCACGAATGATACCGCGCAGACCCGGCTCTGACTGCTCGGCCACGGACAACACGCCCTCGTGGCTCACCTCGTCGTCGGCGGCACCGGGCTCGGCGACGTTGGTGATGACCGAGAGTCCGAGCACGCGCATGCGCTCGTGACGCGCAACGATCACCTCCGGGGCAGTCGACATGCCGACAGCATCTGCGCCAATGGCGCGCAGATAGCGCACCTCGGCACGGGTCTCGAAGCTCGGCCCGGCCACGGCCGCGTAGACTCCCTCGTGGATGGAAAGGCTCAGCTCGGCACCCAGGCCCAGCGCGCGGACCCGCAGCGCCGCGTCGTAGGAGTCCGTCAAGTCCAGGAAGCGCACGCCCAGTTCGGGCTCGTCCGGACCGACCAGTGGGTTCAGCCCGGCCAGCCCCGGGAGATTGATGTGGTCCCGCAGGACCATCAGGTCACCTGTCCGGTAGGCCTCGTTGAGCCCGCCCGCGGCGCTGGTGATGATGAGCGTCGCAGCTCCCAGGCGGCGGAGGACACGCACTGGGAAGGTCACCTGCTGAAGGCTGTACCCTTCGTAGTAGTGGACGCGTCCGCGCAGGATGGCGACCGGAACCTCGTCGAGCAAGCCGGCCACGAAATCGCCGCTGTGCCCGGGGACCGTCGAGACAGCGAAGTGGGGGATCTCCGTGTACGGAATCGCGACCGGGTCTTCCACTTCGTCTGCGATCGGGCCGAGGCCCGAGCCGAGAATGATCCCGACGCTCGGGACCGCGCCGAGGCGGACACGCAGGCTCGAGGTCGCCTCGCGGACGCGGTACGCCAGCGAAGGTCCGTTCACCTGACCGACGAGGGATGGGGGATGTAGGACGGAGCGTTAGGCGACGTTCCTTCGCTCCTCTGTCCTCATCCCCCGTTCCTCATCTCCGGTCGCGTCCGCCGGACGCGACCAGTGGGCGGTCCTCGATGCGTCGGCTCTCGGACAGCAAGGGTCGGAGTGGCTCGGCCGATACCTGGGTGTAGATCTGGGTCGTCGAGATGTTGGCATGCCCGAGGAGCTCACGCAACCTGGAGAGCGTCAGGCCGTCCCGTAACCTGTGGGTGGCAAACGAGTGGCGTAAGGTATGCGGCGTCACGTCGTCTGTGACCCCGCTGTCTCGGGCGAGGGCCTTCATCACCAGCCAGAACCCCTGACGCGTCAGGCGTTGGCCACGGTGATTCAGGAACAGTGCCGCCTGCTCGGTCTCGCCGCCCTTGCCGATGCGGAGCAGCCGCGGCCGGCCACGCTCGAGGTAGTCGCGAAGTGCGCGGCTCGCCCTGGCCTCGATCGGCAACTGGCGAACGCGCGACGCCCGGCCGACGCAGCGGACCGCCCGCCCCTCGAGGTTCAAGTCGTCGACGTTCAGCGAGACCAACTCAGTCACGCGCATGCCGGTCGCGTAGAGCAAGTGGAGCATCGCCCGATCCCGCAGCCCCTCGGCTGAGCCTCTCTTGTCGGCCTCGTGGATCAGACGATCGACATCGCTTACCGAAATGGCCCTCGGGAGCGGTTTGCGCACGTGCGGCGAGCCAAGCTCGGCGGCCGGGTTGTGGGGGATCAACCCCTGGCGGAACAGGTGCTGGAACAGCGACTTGACGGCGGCCATCTTGCGGGCGACCGTCGCCGCCGAGTAGCCCTTGTCGTCGCGCAAGCTGATGAAGAACCCGGCGACCGCTTCGCGTGAAAGCGCCAGCGGCTCGCCAGAGGCGTCCGGATGTCCAGACGTGCCGTCACCGTTGGTCCGGCCCTGGCCGCCAATGCGGCCATTGACGCCCTGGTCGGCAGGGCCGGTTACATCTGCGACCGCCACGGGGCTAGCGCCGCGGGCGTTCAAATACTCCTCGAACTGGCGCAGGTCGTTCTTGTAGGCCGCCAGAGTGTTCGGCAGGAGCCGGCGTTCGGCCGTCAGGGATTCGAGGAAATTGGTGATCTGCTCTTTCATGACCCGTCTCCTAAGCAGCCCGGGCGCGGGCTTTCTGCTCCAACCGACGGTCGGCGACAGTCTAGCACAGCATCTCGCGGGGTCGGTTTCTGCGAGGGACGACCCCGGTCGCGCATGCCGCGCCACCCGACTCGGAGAATCAGCGCCGGCCGCGGCCCCGTCGAGATTCGCGCACCGCCTGGCGCGCCGATTCCGGCGACCACTTCCAGATGTTGTAGTAGTGCGGACGCCGGTATTCTGGCGGGCCGTCGATGAAAAACCCGGCGATCTCTGCCAGGATCCGATTCCAGAGCTCGGCGTCCCGCCGCACCACGCTCGTGGCCGCGGCCGGCGCGAGGGAGCGAAGCAACTCCCCGACCAGGTGCTTGACAATTCCGGCGTGCGGCACCTCGCCCACCGACCCGACGTCGCGCAGCGTCATCGTGTCGTCGACGCGCATGTGCCACTCGATAAACCCGCCGATTACCCACGCCTTCTCGCGCGGGTCGGAGCGCTCCAGCACCATCAACTCGCCGCGCTGGAGCGCCGTCCGCAGCCCGGAGCCGCGCGTCCGCGCCTCTGGATGCGCCAGGCTGACCCGGATCTCGGCCAGCGCCTTGAGATCCTCCGGTTCCGCCGAGCGCATCCGGAACGCGAGCTCGCCGCGGCCAGCTTGGCCCATCGCGGCACACTCCCTGCACGGTCCGCGCGGGCCGCGTCACCGGTAGCGTACTCCGCGTCGAGTTTGTGGGCAAGGCAGCGCCGCGCGCCGATCGAGCATCGACTGGGTTGCTCAACCGCGTACGGTCCCGTGAGCGTGGAGCCACTTCAGGAACAGCAGGTGGCCGATTTCGCCGGCCGAAAACCCGGACGATTCGAGTGAGTACTTCCACTTGTACAGCGTCAGACGACGGACGTCGTCTGACGTGAGTGGGGGGCACGTGGTCGAGTGGGCCGGGCCGGGCACGTCCGGCGCGGCTGACTGGAACTCCGCCGCGCGGGCTGCGGGCGTGCGATCGTCGGTCATGGCATAGCCTCCGTGATGGGCGGACGAGCTCAGTGTGCGAAGGACGAAGACACGTCCGGACGTGGGTAGGAAGCGTTGCTTCGTCGAGTGGGTAGCCATCGTGCGCGGGGTGCCTGGGCGTGCCGCGCATGGTGACCCGTGTGAGCGCGGCGGTCGAGTCAGGGGCACGCACACGCAGCATCGTCTCGACCTCCGCGGCACTCCGCCAAATGATGGCGAGGAGCCGCCAGAGCCGCTCCTGAGAGGCTGGCCGGGCCTCACGCTCGCCGCGCTACCTCCCGCGGGTCGGCCGTCGTCACGGGACGCCTGAACCCAT
The DNA here is from genome assembly GCA_030447245.1 of Chloroflexota bacterium. GTDB lineage: Bacteria > Chloroflexota > UBA6077 > UBA6077 > JACCZL01 > JAUJPG01. Next base: position 15,052 of record JAUJPG010000030.1, read on the forward strand.
GCTCCCGTGCGCGCCCCGCACGGCCCGCGGCTTGCGTCGCGACCCCGTGTGTGATGGAGGAGCGCGCACCGCACGGCAGCCCACCGCGGCTCGAGGACGCGGGCAGCAACATTGCGCCGGGTCTGGTCGAGCGTCCCTGGATCATCCCAATGGCTCCTCCTGGCGGGGTCATCGTACGGTGCGCTGCATCACAGCACCGTCTCGCGCACCGGTCGTTCTGTCACGAACGCATACCGAGGCCGGGCTGAAGTCGGTCAAGCCCAGGGCGGCAGTGAGCGCTGACCGCGCGACCCAGATCCGGGCACACGCATGCAAAGAGCGGCGATCCCGAAGGACCGCCGCTCGTGTGAGGCGCCTCGAGCCAATCTCCAGCGGTGGGACAGTTACCCTGGGCGGTTCAAGCCCCGAAAAGCTGGGCCGTACGGCGTCACTCGGTCCGCTACTCCCCGATCTTGTTGAGGGTGTAGCCGATCCCTGGGCGGGTAGTGATGTAGCGTGGGGTGCCCGGATCCGGCTCGATCTTGCCGCGCAGCCGGGCAATGTTGACCCGCAGCAGGTGGGCTTCGTCCTTGTACTCAGGGCCCCAGACTTTGGTCAGTAGGTCGGCCTGGGTGACGACCCGGCCGGCGTTGCGGGCCAGGTAGCTCAAGATGCGGAACTCTGTTGGAGTGAGGTTGACTTGTTCGCCACGTGCGCGCGCAACCTGCTGGGCGAAGTCCACTTCGAGCTCTCCGGTCTCGAAGACCGGCGCGCCGTGGTCTCCGTTCGAGAGCTGCGAGCGGCGAAGCGCGGCACGGACCCGCGCAAGCAGAGCGTTCGACCCGAACGGCTTGGTCAGGTAGTCGTCCGCGCCGGCATCCAGGCCGGATACCTGGTCTTCCTCAGCCTCGCGAGCAGTTAGGATGATGATTGGCACGGTCGAGAACTCACGGACCCGCCGACAGACGTCGCGGCCATCCATGCCCGGCATCATGATGTCCAGCAGGAGCAGGTCCAGCTCCTCAGCTTCGGCCATCTTGAGCGCGTTCTGACCGTCCATCGCCGTGACCACTCGGTAGCCGTTCAGCTCCAGGTTGCGTTGGACAAGCCGCAGCAGCCGCGGGTCGTCGTCCGCCACCAACACCGACGCTTTCTTGCTCGTGTTCATCGCTGCTCCATCGCGCTCACCTTGCCTCCATGCCGTGGACATCGCGCTTCCGTACACTGTTCCTCCATGTGGCTATGTCCGCTTGCCGTCAGTGACCCGCTCTCGTGTCGATGCTCGTGATCGGCCCGCACGCGCGCCTCCTGACGGCGTCTATCCCAGCCTTCCCTGCTTCTGGCGCCAGATTCACGCTTCCGACCGGCTCAGCGGCAACGTGAAGAAGAACGTGCTCCCCCGCCCGAGCCGGCTCTCCACCCAGATCCGCCCGCCGTGGGCCTCGACCAGCCGCTGGCAGATCGCCAGTCCGAGCCCGGTCCCGCCGACCCGTTTGCTGATCTCGCCCTCGACGCGATGGAACCGGTCGAAAACCCGGTGCAGCTCCCGGGTCGGGATTCCTTCGCCCTGGTCGGCGACGCTGACCTGTAGCATCCCCCCCTGAACCTGCCCGCCAACGCTGATCTCGCCGCCATCCGGCGAGTACTTGACCGCGTTCTCCAGGAGGTTGGTGAGGACCTGGGCGATCCGGCGCGGGTCAGCGTCGACCAGCCGGTCGCCGGTCCACTCGATTTCGATCTGGTGTCGATCGGTGTGCCGCCGGACGCGGGCGACGCAGGCCTCGATCACCTCGATCAGCTGGATGGACTCGCGATCCATCTTGAGAACGCCGGCCTCCAACCGCGACATGTCTAACAGGTTGCGGATCAGCTCGTTCAGGCGGTCGCTCTCGCTATCGATGATCTCCAGGAACTCGCGGCTCTCGTCGCGGCTGAGCAGGCTGTCATGCTCCAGCAGGGTCGTTGCGTAGCCCTTGATCGAGCCGAGCGGGGTTCGCAGCTCGTGCGAGACGGTCGCCAGCAGCTCCGACTTGAGTTGGTCCAGCTTCTTCAGAGCGGCAACCTCGCGCGCGTCTTCGGCAAGCATCAGGTTGGTGATCGCCATTGCGACGTGGTTGGCCAGCGCCATGCCGATCCGCTCGTCACCGTCACTGAATGCGCGCTCGGCTCGCTCTAACTGGACGGCTCCGATGGCACCCTCCTTCCGCAGGAGCGGGATCACCAACAGCGCGGGCGTCGCGTGACGAGCGCTCGAGGGCGCTGATCTGGCGAGATCGTTGCTCGCGCTATCGGGTACAGGGCACTCGGCACCCGGCTCCGCGTCGTGCCGGAGCGGCTGTCCAGAGCGGCACACCTGGCTGGCTAGCGATGATGTCAGTGGGGCCGACCGCACCGGGGATGGGATGCTCGGGAACGCGGCGTTTACCCGCTCGTCCGACGCGACTGGAGTCAATAGCGGCGAGTTGGGCGTGCAGAGCAGCACGACCGCGCGATCGTAGCCGACGCGCTCGCGCAGGATTTCCAGAAGGCTGGTGGCCAGCGCCGCGGGGTTCACGACATCGTTTGCTGCGTTCGCGATCTCGTACAACGCCGTCGTCTCCTCCAATTGGCTTCGAACCTCGCCGTACAGCCGCGCGTTGTCCAGGGCCACCATGGCCTGGCCGGCTAGCAGCTCGGCTCGGGCAAGGTCGTGCTCCTGGAACTGCTCGGGGTGGCGCGTGCTGCCGAAGACGATGGCCCCGACGGCCTCGCGGCGGTGGAGCAAAGGCACCGCGAGCAGGCTGTTCTGGCGTAGCAACACGGTCAGCAGCGGGTGGCTGCGGCGGGCCGACGCGGCGTGCCGCACGATTTCCGGCACGCGTCGTTTGACCACCCGAGCCGCCAGCGACGTCTTGTCGCGCAGCGAGATCCGCCGATGCAGAAGGATGTCGCGGCGGACGCCGGTCGACTCGCCGATCCGCAGCTCGCCGGCCTCGCGATCGACCAACCAGATCACGACCATGTCCGCGCGGAGCGCCGCCCGTCCCTGGCGGCAGACCAGCTCCAGGACCCGCTCCATCTCGAGACTGGACCGCAGGTTGAGCGCCAATCCTAGCTCGCGCAGCCGCTCCTCGGCGTGGTCGGTGGTCTCGAGGCGGCGCAACAGCCATGCATTCTCGTTCAGGCTCAGCATCAGCCGAACGACCAGCAGCACGGATAAGCTGAGCGTGCCGACGAACAGCTCTGTATGTGGCGGGGCGGTTGACACGACCTGCCCGGTCAACGTGGCCAGCACGAGCCCACCAGCGCCGGCCGCCGGTACGAGTCGTAGTCGACTGTCGTCGCGCGCGTCGCCCTCGGGCGGGGCATGGGCCAGCTCGGCATCGGGCGCACGCCACACGGCCAGCGCACCGAGCGCCAAACCGCCCAGGCCGATGATCCAGAACGGCTGGCCGAGGGCCAGTGACCAACCCGGCAGGTGGAGCAAGCGGCCGGCGTGGAGCGCGGCGCCGGCCGAGACGGCGAGCGTCCCCCAGGTGAGCAGACCCTGGGGTGAGAGCGGGCGGGCCAGCGCCGTCCGCCGCATCACGCACAGCATCGCGTACGCCGTGGCGATGTACGCCGACAGGTACAACATGCCGCCCGGGTTGATGAACTGCTCACGCGCACCCAGGACGTCAGTGTGGACCGCCACGAGCAGCCCGGTCACCATTGGCGAAAGGCTCAGGATCGCCACGTCGAGCCACAGCCGCAGCCGCCTGACGTGCGTCCGCTCGTGATCCAGGCGGATCGTCGCGGCCGCCAGGAAAAACGCCACCGCGATGACGAAGCCGGCGTCGTCGCGCCCGAAGCTCGGAGCGGCGGCGAGTGGGTCAAAGCTCTGCCGCCCCCGCGCGAGCATCCCGAGCAGGATCGACGCGGCAGCCGCCCCCGCCAGCAGCCAGCTCGGGCCGAAACGGCTGCGCGCGGCATGCGCGGCCATCAGCCCGCAGACGACCGCGCCTCCGGCGAAGACCAGGCACCCGACCCAGACCATCACGCGGAGTGAGGGGACGAGTGCGAGCAACAGCTCGGCGGTGATCGCCACGGCCACAGTGCCGCCGACAACCGTGCCCGCGCTCGGCTGGGCCGCGGCGTGGCCGAGACTACGCCGGTCTGTCGCCACCGCCTGGATCTTTGGCCTGCCCTGGATCGGGGTGTTGGCCGGAAACGTCAACCTGGCCCGGGCTGGTGCCTTGGGCGGCTCCGGACGCCGGAGCGGGACCGGAAGTCGGACCGCCTCGGCGCCACGCTCTGGCATCTCCGGGCGGGCGTATCCGGTAAGGTCATGGCAACCGCGGTGCCCGGCGGCCTGCGCCACGCTCATCGACGTGTATCTGTCCCAGGGACGGCCTTTGGCGAGCCGAGCCCGCTAAGGTGCCCATCCTACGTCTGACCCCATCGATGGAACAAGACGTAAGCACGTCGTTTCGCGCGCTCTTCAGCACAGTTGAAGGACGAGGGATCAGGCAGCGAGGCGTGTCCACGACGCCTCGTCCTCTGTCAGACGACGATGGTGCGGTTCCGCCCTGCCCGCTTGGCCGCGTACAGCGCACTGTCAGCCATGGTCACCAGTGTGGCCTCGGGCGCGGCGCTCAGCGCGGTGCCGTCACTCGCCAGACGGGAGCTCCCGCCGACACTGATCGTCAGATCTAGCCGCGCGTCAGCCACGGCGCGCCGCGCCTTCTCGCCCACGGCCCGCCCGCCCCCCGCGTCGGTACTCGGCAAGAGGATAGCGAACTCCTCACCGCCATACCGCGCGACGAAGTCCGTCGACCGCACCGACCGGTACAGTGCCTCGGCCACCCCTCGCAGGACCCGATCGCCGGCCTGATGACCGTGCGTGTCGTTGTACGCTTTGAATTGGTCGATATCGATCAGCAGCAGTGTCAGAGGGGTCTTTTCTCGGCTCGAGCGCGCAATCTCCTCGGTCAACTTTCGATCGAAGTGACGCCGGTTGGCGATACCGGTCAGCGGATCCATCAGTGTCAGCTGCTCGGACGCGGCATACAGTCGGACGTTCTCCAGGGCGATTCCGGCGGTGTTGGCGAAGTCGGCCATCAAGGCCCGCTCAGCCGACGTGACGTTGTCAGTCGGCTTGCTCAGGACGAACAGGAAGACTCCGAGCGTTGGGCCGTGCACGGTGATCGGCTGGGCCACCCCGCCATGCATTCCGATCAGGTGCTCAATCCCTTGAGCGATCAGTCCAGAGACGCTCGGAGTCACGAAGTCAGCCAGGCGGGCGCTGTCGCGACACGTGCCCGTCAGCGCCACCTCGTGCAGCAGGTTCATCGGTGGATCGATGGCATCTTCCAATTCCTGGAACGGTCGACCGATCATCGCCAGGATGCGCTCTGCGGCTGGGATTCGCGTCATCGCGTGCGCCCGCAATCGTCTTCCCCCAGCGTCGATGATCGCGATCACTCCACCAATGAATCCCGAGTCGTGCCTGAAGGCGTCCGGCACCGCGTCGACGATCTGCTGCGCAAGCTCCTCCACGGCGACGGTATTGACCATCGTTCCGGTCAGGTGGCGGAGCGTGTCGAGCTGGTGCCGCCGTTCCTGCTCCTGCCGCAGCGCCGCGGCATTCTCGACGGCGATGGCTACCTGGTCGCCGAACGCCTCAAGCAGCCCGACGTCGTCGTCGCCGAACTGTCCCTGGGTGTGACCGCGCAAGACGAACAGCACGCCGAGGACCCCGCTTCGTCGCCGCAACGGGACACCCAGCCAACAGCCCAGACCGTGCAGTCGGGCCTGCTCTCGGCCGCGCGGATCGTGGCGTGGATCGCGGCTAGAATCGGAGCTGACGATCGGACGACCTTCAGCCGCCACGCGCCCGATCAAGCTCTCGCCGACGAGGATCCGTTCGCGGGTCATCATCACGTCGGCCATCCCGAAGCTGGCAGCCCGCACCAGCTCGTTGCCCTGGACCAGCCGCAGCCCGCCGCTTGTGCCCCAAGCAGGCGCGCCGCGTCTGTGATCCGCGCCAGAACTTCGTCCAGCTCGGGGCCGAGCGCCAGGCGCTTGTTGACCTGCATGATCGTCGCGAGCTGGTCGGCCTGGCGCCGCGCCTCCCCAAAGAGCCGCCTGTTCTCCACGGCCATCGAGGCCTGATCGGCGAAGGCCTCGAGCACGCCGACGGCGGTCTTGGTGAAGTGCCGACCGTCCTGGTGGGCAACGGTGAGCACGCCCAAGATCTGGTCTCGGCCGCGGAGCGGGACGCACAGCCAGGGGCCGAGGCTGTAGGCGCGGGCCAGGGCTCGTCGGCTCACACCGCCGCCGGACGCCGCGGCGTCCGAGCTGCCGCCCGCGAGGTCGGTCATCTGGCGGTTCTCGGCCGCCACCCACTCGCGCGGCTTCGGTCGAGTGCCGCCACTCGGTCGTCACCATCAGCTCGGTCGACCCGAAGGTTGCCGCCCGCTCCAGGGCGTCGCCTTCGAGGAGCTGGAGCTCCGCCCAGGCTGCTCGAGCAGGGATGCCGCCTCCTCGGTGATCCGGGCCAGGATCTGGTCCAGATCGGGCCCAAGCGCCAGTCGCCTGTTGACGTCGAGAATCGTGGCAAGCTGGCGTGCCTGCGAGCGGGTGTCCGCGTAGAGCCGGGCGTGCTGGATCGCCAGAGCAACCTGCGCTGCGACGATCTCGACCAGCTCCAGGTCCTCGGTGCCGAACACTCGGCGCCTGTGGAACATCAGCGTCAGGATGCCGAACCGTCGCTCGCCAACCATCAGCGGCACGCCCAGGTAGGTGCGGAACCCCCAGCGTTCGGTCATGTCATGGTTGACCCAGTTCGGGTGCGCCTCGACGTCGTCGGTCTGATACGACTGGCCCCGTGCCAGGACGATCTGGTTGAGGGTGTTGGAGCCTGGCGGGCGCCGAAGCCCGGCTCGACGGCCGAACTCAGCGGACCCGCGGTCGCCGCGACCACCAGGTCCCCGTGTGGGCCTCCAGCATCCACAGCCCCGCGAATGGGGCCTCGAGCAGCCGCGTGACCGCCTCGGTCACGTGCTGGAGGATCGCCCGCTCGTCCAACCCTAGCGTGACCAGCCCCGGCTAATTTCGACCAGCGCCTGAAAGCGCCGGTCGGGATCTCCGCCAGCCCGGTCCCCGGGGGCGACGAGAATCGGAGCCGCATCCGACGCGGGCTCACGCTATCTGCTCGGCGCGGTTCGATCAAGACAGCTCGACCTTCCTCGTGGTCCCATGGATCTGCACCCGAGGTTCCGCATAGTCGTGGAGTATAACCAGGACGCTGCATCAAAGCAGATGGGCCACATTGCGCCCGCGCCCTCGCCCTCAGCAGGGGTCGCGGCTGCCAGATCATGGCGTGAACGTCAGCTCCCACTCCGGTCGGGTCGTCCTCAGCATCTACCTCCCGTCGGTGTTGATGGGCTTTGGCCAGGGCATGGTCCTGCCGACGCTGCCCGGGTTGGCGATCGCCTTCGAGGTGCCGGCCGAGCTGGCGGCCCAGGTCATTACCGCTCAGCTCATCGGCCGAGCCGGCTTTCTGTTCCCAGCTGGGTGGATCGTCGATCGGCTCGGGCGCAAGCATGCGCTGGTAATGGGGCCGCTGCTACTGATCGCGGGCGCGCTGCTGACCATCGCGGCGCCCTGGTTCGTCGCCGTTCTGGCGGCCCAGGTGCTAGTCGGCGCTGGGGACAGCCTCTGGAGCTTTGGCCGCGAGGTCTCGGCCGTCGAGCAGCTCCGCCCAGAGCAGCGAGGACGAGTGATCGGCTCGTTCTTTGGCATCACCTCGGCTGGCGTCGCGCTCGGTCCAGTCGTCGGCGGTGCGCTAACGGCCTGGGTCGGCTTCCGGGCGGTGTTCCTGGTCTATGTGGTTCTGGCGCTGATCGTCCTGGCGATCGCCCTGCTCGTCACGCCCTCGCGAGTCCGAGCGCGGCCGGTCGTCGGAACCCATCCAAGCGCCAGCCCTTCACGTCGCTTCGGCAGTCTCGGCGAGGTTGACTCGGAGTACCGCCCCACCTTCGTCGTGCTGCTGTTCGCCACCTTCGCCGCGATGCTGCGCTCGACGACGGTCCAGAGCATGCTCCCGATCTACGTCGTCGTCCACCTGGGGCTGACAACAACCGAGCTCGGCCTGGTGTTCGGGATCACCGGCCTGGTCAGCCTGCTGACGATCGCCCCGGCCGGCGTGATCTCAGACACTCTCGGCCGCAAGGCGGCAACCGTTCCAGCTGCCGCGCTTGCAGCCGTGAGCTTCGTCGGCTACGCGCTGGCCGGCGACCTGCTCGGGCTGGCCATCGCCTCGGTGGTTCTCGGCCTCGCGACCGGGATGGCTACTGGCGCGATGACCACCTTCACCTACGACATCATCCCCGAGGAGGGCCGCGGCAGGTTCCAAGCTTTGCGACGGTCGATCGGCGAGCTCGGCTCGTTCACGGGCCCCCTCGTCGGCGGCCTCATCGCGGGCGCGACCCATCCAGGTGTCGCTTTCCTGGCCTTCGCCCCGCTCCATCTGATCTCTGCGCTGCTCCTCCTCTTGGTCGCCCGCGAGTCCCTCGCCAGGTGGCGCCCCAACCCCCAGAGCGCCTGAGCCAGCAGCGAACTGCCCGCGGGCGATCCCGCCTCCGCGCGATCGGCTCGCATGCCACACTTACGCCCGTGCGTTTCCTCCTCGCCGGCCTCGTCGCGCTTGCCCTTGGATGGCTCCCGAGCCGCGCGTGGGCCCATAGCGACTTGCAGCAGGCCGAGCCAGCCGCGGGAGCGTCTGTGCCGACCCCGCCGGCCACGCTCCGACTACGCTTCTCCGAGCCGCTGGACCTCTCGGCGACGCGGGTGGTCGTGACCGACGAGGGCGGCGAGCGGGTCGACGCCGGCGAACTTGCCCTAGGCCCGCCGGGCGACCGGCTGGCCGTGGTCGGTCTGGTCCCACTCGGCGAAGGGGTCTACACGGTCCGTTGGGCGACCTTGTCGCAAGTCGACGGGCACCGTTGGCAGGGAACTTTTCGCTTCGGGGTGGGCCGAGCGCCGCCGGCCGTCGTCGACGTCGCCCCTCCACTGCCTTCTTCGGCCGAGCTGGCGATCCGCTGGCTGGCCCTTGTCGCCACGACGCTCCTTGTTGGTGGGCTGACGTTCCGCGCTTACGCGCTCGAGCCAATCCTGGCCGCGCATCCGTGCCCGCCCGCCGTTCGGCGGTCATTGGCGTTCCAGCGGGCGGCGCTCGGACTGCTGGCGCTGGCCAGCATCGGCGAATTCGTCGCGTCCCTGGGCGTGTTCTCTTCGGGCGCCACCGGCGTGGATGCCCGTTTCGGCATCGGCAAGGCCGGATCACTAGCGCTGCTGCGAGTGGCGCTGGTCCCGATGATCGGCTACCTCGCCAGCCCGCGTGGCTCGCTCGGTATGGCGCTCGCGTTCACCGGCATGCTGGTGCTGACTCGTGCGCAAGCGGCTCACGCTGCCCTCTTTGGCCTTGGGCCGATCTTCGTCGAGGCTGCTCACCAGGCAGTAGCCGCGGTGTGGCTGGGCGGTGCGGCCGCGCTCGCTTGTGTGGTCCCGGTCCTCGCCGCGGCATCTCCCGAGCTGGGCTCCCGCGTCGCGGCGCGCTTCGCTCGGCTTGCTGGAGTCGCAGCCGGCCTGGCGCTGGCCAGCGGCCTGGGGAACGTCGCACTGCTCGGGCTGGCACCGGATCAGCTGTTCGACAGTCGCTATGGCCAGACCCTGGCCCTGAAGCTGCTCCTGGTCCTTGCGATGCTTGGGCTCGCGGCGCTCGTCTGGCGACGCGTCAGCGCCTGGGACCGCGGGCGTCTCGTTGTTGCGGGTAGCTGGCAACCCCCGGATCCAGGACCAGATCATCGCTCAGAGAGGTGGCGCTACTTGCGCCTCGAGCTGGTCGTCGGTGCGGGCGTGCTCGCATCCGCCGCTGCGTTGGCGTTGCTGCCGGCACCAAGCTCGGCGGGTGCGACCGTGCTAGAGCTGATCCGGCCGATCAACCCGGCTGGCCCGATACGGGCTCATCTTCGCCTGGATGGACCCCGCGTTGGCACTGTCCGCGCCGAGGTGCACCTCGCCGACCGCGCGGGGGCGCTTGTAGCAATCGCCACCGACATCGGCGCGCGCCTGCGGGCGACGCCGCTGGACGTCGACGGCCACCCCATGGACATCGCGGCGACGGTCGCCGATGGCCGTCTGCTGGGATCGCCCGCCTTCGACCGCGCCGGCTGGTGGCGGGTCGCGGCAAGTGCCGACTTCGCGGGACAGACCTTCGAGGTGCCATTCGAGCTGCTCGTGCCGGATCCGAACCGCGGCAGCGTTGACCTACCCGTGCCGGAGGCGGAGGCCGAGCGGATGTTCGCCGCGGCGCTGGCACGGATGGAACGGCTGCGCGCCATCCGTCAGCATGAGGCGTTATCAGATGGGGTGGGCGGGCTCTTCATCTCGACGGCCGAGTACGCGGCACCGGATCGCGCTCGTCTGACGACCGACGAGGGCGACGCGTCGGTCACCGTCGGCATGGCTCAGATGTTCCGTCGGGCCGGCCAGCAGGCGTGGCAGCCACTCCGCAGGACCGCCCCGCTGCGCTACCCGAACTACCGAGCAACCTACGAGGGAGCCACAGCCCAGCGCGCCGGTCGCACCGAGGAGCTCGACGGGATCGCCGTCCGCATCCTCTCCTTTTACGTCCCGCGCGACCGTGCCTGGTATTGCTGGTGGGTCGCCGACGACGGCCTAGTCCACCGCGAGGCGATGGTCGCTCCGTCCCATTACATGAGCACCCGCCTGGACCGCTTCGATGCGCCGGCGGACATCACGCTCGAGGTGGCAACTTCCGCGGGTGGATGAACTTCGGGACAGCGAACGGTGTCCTCCCTCGAATTGGCCGGGTCAAGTGCGTCGAAAGTGGACCTTTGGGTGTGCCACTCAGCCTGCTAGACTGGCGCCTGCGGTGGGCCCCAGTTGATGTGAGGCGACCCCGGGGGGATGAGCACGGATGCAGCCGAAGACCGTTGACGCGAGCAAGTATCTGAAACGCCCGGTGACCGCCGTGCGGCGCAAGGATCGGGCGCTGACTGACGACGCCTGGATGGACCGAATGCTGGTGACGTCCGCGGTCGGAAACGTCGCGGTTTGCTGGGAAGGCCAGCCGCTGCTGCACAGCAACCTCTACTGGTTCGACGGAGAGCGGATCTACTGGCACACCGCTGCCGTTGGCAAGCTGCGCGCTGTCCTCGACACCGGCACCGCACCGGCCTGCTTCAGCGTCATGGAGCACGGCCGCATCCTCCCCGCCAACACACCCTTGGACTTCAGCACTGAGTACGCCAGCGTCATCCTGTACGGCACCGTCCGCGTCGTGGCCGACCCACACGAGAAGCGTCACGGTCTCGAGGGGCTCATGCGGAAGTACGCACCACAGCTCCAGCCGGGCGTTGATTACACACCGATGCCGGACGCCGATGTGGCCGAGACGAGCGTCTACTGTTTGGAAGTCGAATCACGCGTCGGCAAACACAACGTCAAGCCCGCCGACTACCCGGCGTACCCTTACGAGGGCGGCTCTTTCATCGATGCTGAGCGCGCAGCCGGCCGAGCCACGCTGAAGGCCAAGGAGCTCGCCTAACGCACCACCGGGCCCGCCGCGACCTTGGCCGACGACCTGCCGATCGGCTCCGGCGTGTCCCCGCACTGGCGAATGAATCGCTTCGGCACGTGAAGCTCAACCAATGATCAGCCAGCGGGGGACGAGCGGAGCAATCAGAACAGATCCCAGCGCAGCGAACTGGCGTCCGCCAACACCAGAGCAGTGGCGTCCGCCAATCAATCATTCGGTTCGCCCTGCCCGTCGCGCCGCCGTACGGGCGCGGGCCGCCGTCATTCGCGAGCGGAGACGTTCGCCGACCGTCCGCTCCTACCGCGCGGCGCTTCCGTAGGGCGGCCGGAACTGGTGCTCGTCGACGGTCACCCGTTCGCTGCGAACCGTGCCGCTCACCGTCTCCCGATCGGTTGCCTGGTGCCTTTCGACGACGACCTCGTTGCTCACGAATGCCTCCTTCCTCACGAACGCATCCTCGCCGAACACTGGGATCCGGAGCGTTCCCTGCTGGAAGGACCCCGCGTCGTCAGTCACCGTTCGAGGATCCACGCTTACCACCTCGACGTGCAGCTCCTCACGTATGACCTCGATTGGGATGGTCTGCTCCTCGGTCACGACGGTCTTGCGGACCTCAACGGCGCCGAGCTCCACCTCGCGCTTAGCGACCTCGAGCCGCTCGACCGCCAGCGGGACATGCAGCGTGTCGGTGCGCTCGGCGGCCCGCGGCACGCTTGTTGGTGGCCGATCGGCCGGCCGCGGCGTCGCCGGATCTGACGTCGCGTTGGCAACGAACACGGCATCGTCGTCGGCATCCAGTAGGAGGGTGCCGCCGTGTGCCGCGCGTCGCGCCGTCTCCTCGCGGACGACCTCGTCATCGACCTCTCGGAACTGGTCGCGGTCGAAAGCGTCCGCCGGCACTCCCGCGCGCGGTACGCCTAGCATAATCTGATCGCCGCGCATGCCGGAGACCGTGTCGATCGGGATCACCAGTTCGTGTCCACCCCGATCGACGACAATGTCGGTAACCTCGCGAGTGTCGCGGTCAACCACCACGTGGCTCACGCGGCCGACCTCGCCATCGGTCGCGACGACCCGCGCGTCGCGCTTTATCTTCAGGTTACCCATGGCAATACTCCTTGAGAAGTGCGGAGGCTGGACGTTCTCGGTCGGCTGCCGTCTGGACGCGGCTTTCAGGAAACCTGAGTTGTCCGCATGCCCTCGTTCTCGTCCTCGCGTTCGATCATGACGGCCGTCGGGTGCTCACACCCGCTCTCGACCAGCGTCGCGGCCCGACGCCCGAGGTGCCGTAAAAACGTCGTGCAGGCGTTGCCTGCCGCAGTGTGCAACACAGGCAATCGGCGTGCCGGGCGCGCGATCCCGCCGCGACATCCACCACGTGGAGGGGCGCTCGGCAATCGCGACACGACGGAAGCTTAGTCGCCCGGGAGGGGCAGGCTCTCGCGCCAGCCGGCCTCGGTGATCCGCAGGAAGCCGGCGTTTGCGCGCAGCTCGCCCAGAGTTCTGGCGTTCAGGTAGCTCATCCCGGAGCGGAGCCCGCCGACCAACTGGTGGACCACCTCGCCGAGCGTGCCCTTGTGTGGCACGACAAATTCGACGCCCTCCGGCACCACCCCGGCCGCCAGCTCGTCAAACTGCTCCTCGGGGCGCTCGCGCCGCATGCGATCGATCGCGACTGCGGAGGACGCCGACCCGCGATAGACCTTGTACCGCGCCCCGTTCCGGACGACGGTCATGCCGGGGCTCTCCTCGGTGCCGGCCAGCAAGCTGCCGATCATGACCGTGGCGGCGCCGGCCGCCAGCGCCTTGGCGATGTCGCCGGCCTGGCGGATGCCCCCATCCGCGATCACCGGCACGCCCTGACGGTCGGCCTCTTCGACGCATTCCATGACCGCCGTGAGCTGTGGCACGCCGACTCCGGCGACGACCCGCGTGCTGCACGCCGCGCCCGGGCCGACGCCGACCTTGATCGCGTCGGCGCCGGCCTCGATCAGGTCTCGCGTTCCCTCGGCAGTCGCGACGTTGCCGGCCACCAGCTCGACGCTCGGTAGCCGCTGCTTGACCTCGCGGGTGGCCCGGATCGCGTGTTCAGCGTGGCCGTGGGCGATGTCGACGACGAGCACATCTGCACCAGCCTCGACCAGCGCGACGGCTCGTTCGACGTAATCACCGACTGCCCCAATCGCCGCGCCGACCAGCAGCCGTCCACGCTCGTCGCGGACGGTCCGCGGCAGCCGTGCCTGGCGGAGAACGTCGCGCGAGGTGATCAGTCCGCGCAGCCGACCTTCGCCGTCGACCAGCGGCAGCTTCTCCAGCCGATGCTCGTGCAAGATGCGTCGAGCGTCTTCCAGGCTCGTCCCTGGCGGCCCGGTCACGAGCTCGCCGCGTGGGGTCATCCGTTCGCGGACCTTCCGCTCTAAGTTCTCCTCGAACAACAGGTCGCGCGTCGTCAGGATGCCGACCAACGCACCGTCACGGTCGATGACGAGCAGACTAGACACGCCGCTCCGAGCCATCTGCGTCGAGGCTTCACTGATCGTCCGCTCCGGCCCGATCGTGTGGACCTCACGGACTACATCTTCCGGGCGCTTGACGTGCGCGACTTCGGCCGCCTCTTCCTCGATCGTCATGAAGCGGTGGATGATCCCGATCCCGCCCTCGTGGGCCAGTGCGACGGCCAGCCGGGCATCGGTGACGGTATCCATGTTGGCGCTGACGATCGGGATGCGCAGCCGCAATCGCCGCGTCAGGCGGGTGGTCGGGTCAACGTCGCGTCGCGAGGCGATCGACGAGCGCCGAGGCACCAGCAGCACGTCATCGTAGGTTAGCGCCAGAGGTATCTCGCGCATGGCGGCGCGAGTATACCAAGCAAGAAGCGATAGACCGGCCACGCACCCTGGCGATGCACGGATGGTCGCCGCGGACGATCACCCTCTAGCATGTGCGTCATCCCCTAGCATGGGGCGGAGAATGCAGCATGGACCCGACGCGACGGGTTCCTTTGGGCAAGAGCGGACTTGCCGTCAGCCGGCTCGGGCTAGGTGGCGCCCCACTCGGTGGGCTCTTTGACCCGGTCGACGACAACATTGCCCGTGACGTCGTTCGGCATGCCTGGGACGTCGGCCTGCGCCTGTTCGACACGGCTCCGCTGTACGGTCACGGGCGATCCGAGACCCGCCTCGGCGGAGTCCTCCGCGAGCTCCCGCGGGACGAGTTTGTCTTGTGCACCAAGGTAGGCCGCCTCCTCCGCGCCGACGCGCCGCCCAACCCTCAGCTCCAGCGCCGGGCGATCTATCGCGACGTCCCCCCGGTCCAGCCGCTGTTCGACTTCAGCGAAGGTGGCGTGCTGCGGTCAGTCGAGGAGAGCTTGGAGCGGCTCGGGATGGACCGCATCGACGTCCTCCACATCCATGACCCTGACGAACACCCCGAGGAGGCGCTGGCCGGCGCATATCAAGCGCTCGCGGGGCTGCGCGGCAAGGGCACCATCCGCGCTATTGGCGCCGGCATGAACCAGGCCGAGCTCCCGGCCCGTCTCGCCCGCGCCGCCGACTTCGACTGCTTCCTGCTGGCCGGTCGCTACACCCTGTTGGATCACGACTCAGCACTACCCGAGCTGTTGCCGGTCTGTCTCGAGAAGAACATCGCGCTCATCATCGGCGGTGTCTACAACAGCGGCATCCTGGCCCACCCGCGACCCGGCGCAACGTTCAACTACTACCCTGCGGAGCCTCACTGGGTGGAGCGGGCCCAACGTCTGCAGGCCATCTGCGATCGGCACCAGGTGCCGCTGATGGCCGCCGCGATTCAGTTCCCGTTGGGCCATCCTGCCGTGGCGACTGTCCTGACCGGCGTCCGATCGGTGGCCGAGCTAGACGAAAATCTCGAGATGTTCCGCTGGGAGATACCTGCCGATCTCTGGCGGGAGCTTCGTGCCGAGGGCCTGCTTCACCCGGACGCGCCGACCCCAGTCGGTTAGCGCGCCGCGGCAGAAGCGACCCTCCGTCCGGGCGAGTCTTCACCTTGGGCGGAGCGCACGGGCGACTAGGCCCAGGCCACCGGCCAGCAGGACAATCATCATCAGGGTGCTGAAGAGGCTGGTTGGCCGAAAGAAGATGGTGAGATTAGTCAGGATTCCGGCGGCGATGATCGCCAGCCCGCCGACCGCCAGGAGCCAGCCCAGCACGTTGCGGCCGTCGAAGAAGAGCATCCCCACGCCGACGATCAACGGCAGCAGGCTGAGCCCGAAGGCGTCATAGCCGAAGAGCTGCCAGAAGTGACTGGTGACGGTCACCCGATCCATCAACAGGTAGCCGCCCGCGATGGTCATGACGAATCCCGCCAGAAACGACCCGAGTCCTCCGACGTGCCCCCACGTCGCCAAAGTGCCGCGCCGAACGCTCTGCCTGCCACCCGTCGATCTCCGGCCTCCGCGCGAGAATGTCTGCCTCAGATGGTACCGTCGGCAATCGAGATGGCGGGCATCGGCTCGCGACGCCCGCCAGCGCATGTCCTCCTGGTGCCCGCCCACAACTCGCTGGCATCGGTCTCGGTTCCAGCCTACCGGATGATGGACGAGCCCACATTCGTAAGCCTGCGGAACCTGCCAGGGGAAACGCGTGGCGGGAGTACGTAGCGACTCGACGAGGCAACCCGGGTCCCCGGTGGCTCACTGCCGTGGCTCCCTGGTGGCTCACAGGTATCATCTTGCCGATGCTCGGGCCCCAGCCGCTCGGTTCCCAGTCCCCTGCACCGCCGTGGATCCCGGGCACTCGCTCAGTGGCGCGCGCGGCGTGGCGCTCGTACGCGACGCGCTGGTCCGCGCGCGGGCGCTCGGCGTACTCCGAGGTGTGCTGGACGACGAGATTAGCGAGACTTTCCTGGAGCTGCTGGAGCTCATGACCGCTGAGGCTGACCCGGCGCGGGTCGGCGCGGTGTACGGCAGGATGTTCCGGCTGCTCGCCGACGAGGCCGAGCTGTACCCTGAGCCGCTCGTCGGCGACGCCTGGCAGAACCACCTGCTCGATCGCCTGTTGGCCGACGAGAATCCGTTCAGCCGCAAAGCCCAGCGCGGCGATCTGGCCGGCATCGGCGAGTCGCTGTTGGCCCAGACCGGCCGCGACCTGGCCGCGCTGCGGACGCTGTTCGCGCTCGACGCCGAACGCGTCGCTCGCGCGGCTGCCCACGCCGCCGGTGCCGAGCCGGACGACGGTTGGATCGGCTGGCATCGCTTCATGCCCCTCGACGCGGATCGCGACGCACGACTTCACACCCCCCGCGGCCGCGAGCTGAAGGAACGCCTGGCGGCGGACGCCGACTGGCCGGCCCTGGTGCCGGAGCTTGCGGCCTACTACGCCCGCGTCGGCGCCGGGCTGTTCGGACGGTTCCGGGCGTTCCGCTGGGCGCGCGACGACGACCGAGGCCCCGGCCACCTGGAAGGGATCCCCGCGCCAGACCCGATCCGCCTGGACCAGTTGATCGGCTACGATCGCCAGCGCGAGTTGGTGTTGCAGAACACAGAGCAGTTCCTGGCCGGGTTTCCGGCCAACAGCGTCTTACTGTACGGCGACCGCGGGACCGGCAAGTCCTCAACCGTCAAGGCGCTGCTGAACGCCTATGCCGAGCGAGGGCTGCGGCTGATCGAGGTGGCCAAAGATGACTTAGCCGACTTCCCACGGATCATCGCCCAAGTGCGCGACCGTCAGGAGAGATTCATCCTGTTCGTCGACGACCTTTCGTTCGACGAAGGCGAGCGGGACTACCGCGGCCTGAAGGCGGTCCTCGAGGGAAGCATCGAGGCGCGGCCACGGAACGTCGTCCTGTACGCCACCTCCAATCGCCGTCACCTGGTCCAGGAGCGCTGGACGGATCGCGAGTCCCAGCTCGAGGCCGAGGTCCATGGCCAGGACACGATGCAGGAGAAGCTGTCTCTCTCCGACCGCTTCGGCATCCGTGCCGTCTTCGCCTCTCCTGACCAACGCAGCTATCTCCAGATCGTCGAAGCTCTCGTCAGCCAGCGCGGCTTCCAGCTAGACCCTGAAGATCTCCGCCGCCGGGCCCTCCAGTGGGCCGAGCGCCACAACGGGCGCAGCGGCCGAACGGCGCGCCAGTTTGCCGATCACCTCGAAGGCGTGCTCGGCCTCGCCGCCCGCCAATCTTGAGCATCTTCGGCTACACGATCCCCTGACACGCGTGCAGCGTACGCGCCCGTTTACCCACGCGGGACCGGCCGGGCGGTGCTAGGATAGGCTCGATCCGTGGCTGCGTGGGGGGCATGATCGCCGAGCGTGGGTATCGCTGGGTCATTCTCGGCCTCGGGTTTGCCAACCAGGGGCTGAGTTACCCGACTTGGTACGTCTTCCCGGTCTTCTTCGTCGCGTTGATCGAGGAGTTCGGCTGGGCCCGCGGCCCGGCCGCGGGAGTATTCTCGCTGTTCGTGTTGCTGACCGGAATCGCGGCGCCGTTCGTCGGGCGGCTGACCGATCGCTGGGGACCGCGTATGGTCATCACGCTTGGGGCGGCCGTGCTTGGGCTAGCCCTCGCGGGCTGCTCGTCGGTCACCGAGCTCTGGCAGTTCTACTTGTTCTACGGGCTCGTCGGCGGGATCGGCATGTCTCTGTCCGGCTGGATCTCGAACGTCACGCTCCTCTCACGCTGGTTCCCGCGCTCGATCGGTGCAGCCTCGGGCTTCACCTCGGCTGGAATTGGCATGGCGATCCTCGTGCTCACGCCGGTCACCCAGGCCAGGATTACGACGGTCGGCTGGCGCCAGGCCTACATGGAGCTGGCCCTGCTCACCGTACTGGGCATCATCCCAGCCAACCTGCTGCTCCAGCGCTCGCCGCCACGCCAGGCGTCCGAGGAGGCGCGTGCCCACGCCGCAAGGTTGGCTCCTGATGATCGTCAGCCGGCCGCTCCGCGCGCGCCGGTGGACGACCTGGTCGTCGACCGCGCCTGGGCCGGCCGGGTCTGGACGCTCGGTCTGGCTGCTCAGACGACCCGCTTCTGGCTGCTGTTCGTAGCCTTCTTCGCGGCCGCCATCGCCGTCCAGTTCGTATTCGTCCACCAGGTTGCCTTCATGGTGGAGGGCGGCGTGGAGCGCCCACTGGCGGCGTTCTCGGCCGGGCTGATCGGCCTGACGAGCATCCCGACGAAGCTCGTCGGCGGGTTGGTCAGCGACCGGATTGGCCGCGAACTGACTTGGGCGATCTTCATGGCGGCGCTGGCGATCGGGCTAGCCATGCTGGTCCTGATCGGCACTGGCCCCTACCCCGAGCTAGCCTACGTCTTCCCATTATTCGTCGGCGTGGGCTACTCGGGCATGTCGATCCTCACTCCGGCGATGGTTGCCGACATTTTCCGTGGCCCGAATTTCGGTGCCGTCTTCGGGGCGATCGCCGCCAGCACAGGCCTTGGCGCGGCGAGCGGCGCCTGGATCGCCGGCACAATCTACGACCTGACCGGGAGCTACATGTCCGCGTTCGCGCTGGCGGCTGTTTGCTGCGTCGTCTCAGCCGCCTGCGGCTGGTTGGCCGCGCCGCGCCTGGTCCGCCGCCCGCCCGGCGCTCCGAGTTCCCGCCTCGCCACGCCAGTGGCCCACGTCACCGCGCGTCTGTAGGAACGCCACATGCCTGACGCACTCGGTCTTGCCCTCAGTTCGCTGACGGGTCTGGCGCCGAGCCGGCTGGCGCGGCTCGCGCTGCGCGCCGAGCGGCGCGGCTTCACCGACGTCGCGCTCACCGAGTCGTACAACGACGTCATGCCGCTGGCCGCCGCTGTCGCGGCGGCGACGCGTTCCGTCGGGATCGCGACGGCCATCGCTAACGTCGGCTTCCGCCACCCGGTGCTGATGGCGATGGGGGCCACGGCAGTCGACGAGCTGAGCGGCGGCCGATTTCTCCTGGGTCTCGGCGTCGGCACCCAGTGGTTTGACCACCGGGCCGTCGCTGACATCGAGCGCCGACCGATCGCCGCGCTGACGGAGTACGTTGCGATCCTCCGTGGCATCTGGGCCTCCCCGGCCGGCTATCGAGCCGACGCCCCGGCCTTTTTCCGGATGGATGAGTTCAAGCTGGACTTCACGCCCCGCCGCGCGCCGATTCCGATCTTCCTCGCTGTGATGGGGCCAGGAATGAGACGGCTGGGCGGCCGAGTCGCGGATGGTGTTTTCCTCGGCCTCACGCCCGTCGAGGAGGTGCCGGCCATGATTGACGACGTCCGCGCGGCTGCCGCTGGAACCGGGCGTGACCCCCGGGCGGTCACGATCGCCATGCAGGTACGGACCTGCCTGGAGGACGATCCTTGCCGCGCTCGGGATGGAATTCGGGCGTCGTTGCCCATGTACTTCGGCTTCCCCGGCTACGCCCGCCACCTCAGTGCGCTCGGCTACGGTCGGGTGATCGACGAGGTTCAAGCAGCCCAGTCGCGCGGCGACCACGCTGCCGCGGTCGCCGCGGTGCCGGACGAGCTGGTCGACCGCGTGTCGGTCTGGGGGACGGCCTCCCAGTGTCGGGCCGGTCTAGCCCGCTTCCGCGCCGCGGGGGTGGATCTGCCGATCGTCTCGCCGCGGACCGCCGGTCGCGACTGGGAGCGAACGATTGAGCGGACCATTGACGTCCTGGCGCCTTCGGTAAGCTACGCCGAGTAAGCGGTCCGAACGTAATCCTGCCCGGGCATCCCTAGGCTGTGGTATTGTGAGGCCAGCACATGGAGAGGACGATGCCTCGCTTGCCTTGGTCCTTGGCCGTCCTGCTGATGGTCTCTCTGGCTCTCACGGCGGTGCAGCCGAGGGCCGCCCTGGCAGACGCGTGGCAGACGCCCTTTGGGACCCAGGCCCAAGCGCGGCCCGGGCACATCGTCCAGCAGGCGTTCGATCTGCTCCTGGACCGCTTCGTCATCCCCCCCAATTCGGCCGACGTGCTCAACGGCGGATGGAAGGCCGGCCTGGTTGCGGTGAGAGACAAGGGTGGCCAGGATCTGCCCTCGGAAGACCTCGGTCTGACCAACGATCGCGCGGCGGACTGGCGTCGCTTTACTGACCGCTATGGTCGATTGGCCGCGGCTGCAGAAGGGACGCTGGATCGGGACCAGCTCGACCGTGCCATCGTTGCGGGGATGGCCGCCGCGTTGGGGGAAGCGCACACGTACTTCCTGACGCCGGAGGCGTTCCGCGACGCGCAGGCAACAATCCGGAATAACTATCGGTTCGCCGGGATCGGCGCGCGCTTCAACCGCGAACTCGTCGTCATTGAGACGTTTGAGGGGAGCCCGGCCGAGGCGGGCGGGCTGAAGCCAGGAGATCAATTACTCGCC
The DNA here is from genome assembly GCA_030447245.1 of Chloroflexota bacterium. Lineage (GTDB taxonomy): Bacteria > Chloroflexota > UBA6077 > UBA6077 > JACCZL01 > JAUJPG01. Next base: position 35,927 of record JAUJPG010000030.1, read on the forward strand.
GTTGATGGCCAGTCCGTTGAGGGTCAGACAGTCTTCGAGGCGAGCAGTAAGGTCAAGGGCGATCCGGGTACGCCAGTCCAGCTGACCATTCGTCGCGGCCCGGCCGCTGAGCCCGTCAACCTAACCCTGCTTCGCGCCGAGATCCGAGTCAACTGGCTGGCGTACCGCGTCCTGGATGGTGGGGTCGGTTACCTCCATATCCGCAACTTCCCCACCCCGGATGCCCTCGGCACGTTCCGCGCGGCGATCGACGCCTTCGAGGAGGCCGACATCCAGGCTCTGATCATCGACGTACGCGGCAATGGCGGTGGCTCGGTTGACACCGGTACCCACGTTGCCAGCCGATTTATCCCACAGAGTCGGCCACTGTTCCAGCGGATCGACCGGCAGGGCGGCCAACGGACGATCACCACCTGGGGCGACTACTGGGAGCGCGACGTGCCGATCGCGGTGTTGGCGGACGGCAGCAGCGGCTCGATGAGCGAAATCCTGGCCTCGGCGCTCCAGGAAAACGGAGTCGCCCAGGTCATCGGCGTCAAGACCTCCGGCACTGTGGCGGGCACCAACTATCATCCGCTCGCGGACGGCTCGGCGCTGGCGGTCACCTCGCTGGTCATCAACTCGGGAC
>JAUJPG010000030.1:36654-53786 GCA_030447245.1 Chloroflexota bacterium
GCAGACCTGTTCGCCGCGAACTCGTCCTGGCAGGCGTGGCCGCTGATCGGCGGCTTGCGCCCGCTGGAGCTCACGCTCTGGCTAGCGCTGCTCGAGTTCTTCATGGGCGTGTTCTTGTTCGCCGGAATGCTGACGCGCGTCGTCGGTTCGCTTGGCCTGCTCGTCGCCGTGCTGCAGGTCGGCTGGCTGGGCCTGTCCGGCGGGCTGCTCAATCTAGCACTGGCGCTCGGCTCGCTACTGGTCGCGCTCCGCGGTGGGGGTAGCAGCACAATGGACTCGGTGCTCGGAAAGATGCAACGGCGGTCAATCGAGCGCGAGGCCCACCGCGCACGCGTCCGCGCGGAAGCCCGCGTCGCCAGGCATGCGGCGGACGCTCCGCTCCGATCACCGAAAACTTAAGGGTTGTCCGAAACGGCGGGTGGGCTAACGCGACAATGCTCGGCCTTGACAGAGCCCTGACGAATTGCCACGCTCCCGGCAGCGCGGGCGTCTCGCGCCACATGGCCCTCGGCACCGCAACGCACAGCGACTAAACCGGAGCCAAGGGTGAGCCCCGTCGCTCGAGGCGGTCCGTGTGGATGCCCTCGAGGTTTTGGTTTAGGGGTCGAGTCCCCGGCGCGCCGGCCCGTTTGTGACCGAAGCGGATTCGGAATGGCGTGCGGGAGGTCCGGTCGCCGGGCGATGTCACGACGCGATGCTGGTAGGGACGTGGGCCACTCGGACCTTCGGGGGGCGGCCGCGGCGCGGGCGGAGCTCCTCGGCCGACAGCGGGCGTCGGTCGACGTAAATGTCCTCGGGATCTTGCAACCAGAGCCGTCCGCCGCAATGCGGGCAGCGCATCCGCCGGATCGTCTCGGCGTGCTCCGGATTGCGCAGTCGCACCGAGCGCGGAGTAAAACGCTCGCTCTGCGACCCCTGGGCGGTGCCGACGGTCCGCGCGCACAACAGACAGGCGAGGTCGCCGCGCACTTCCCAGCCGCTCCGCGGCTCGTCGCTCGGCAGCTCGGCATTCGGAAGCTCGGCACGGTCCGACATGGTGGTCCTCCTGTGGCCGCGGGCGCCGATCCTTTGAGGCGTCCCTGGTGCGTCCATGATCCCAGTGTCGTGGACGCGGCTAAATCCGACGTGAACCGGACATAAAGCTCGGATAAAGAAATTCTGGATTCCTGGGCCGCATTGACGCGCCGCTGCGACATGCCCCGCGATGGCTGACGCCATTGTGAACCAATGACGTCGAGCGATGACCAGCTCTCGGTTCCGGGCTCGCCCTTGAATGGGCCTACGATGTCGTGGGTGATCCAGCCGCCGTAGAAGTCGCCAGGCTGGGCGCGGACCGGCTCGCCGTTGACCAGGCAAGCGTCCATCTTGCTCGGATAGAAGGCCAGGTAGTCGGTGATGGTGTGGAAGGCAGGTGTGGGATGGGGGTACGACCAGGCGGCATTTGGAGCGGCGCGATCGCCCAGGGTGACCGTCCAGTATGAAGCTCGACCTTTCCACTCGCACAGAGTCGACCGCTCGGCAGGGCACAGGAGTGCCACGTGGAGGTCTTCGAAGGGGATGTAGTAGACCGGGCGGGCTGCCCGTCTCGAGGACCTCGTGTCGCTCGGCGGGTGTCGGTGATCGTCAGGGCGCCGAAGAGGATCTGAATGTGCCTGTCGGTCGGCTCGAGCCGCGGCGGTCGTGGGTAGTCCCAGACCGATTCTTGACCAGGGCCAGGGTCGATGCGCAGTGGTCTCGCCATCCGTGGCCCGTCCTGTCGCGTCTGGCGTGTTGGGGGGCGAGGGCGGTGAGGTCGCGCCAGCCGCCCAGCGCCAGCCACCAGAGCGCGCCGCCGATGAACTTGACCGCCGCGAAGTAGGCCACCAGGCCCGCGTCCAGTTCGCCAAATGCGACCGTTGGAAACACGACGCCGTCGACGAGCGCGGCGATCGCGTTCGAGCCGTTGATCCGTGCCCAGCGCCGTCGGAGCAGTCCGAAGATCAGCGCGTCGACCAGCGCGGTCGACCCGAATGCCAGTGCCGAGGCGATCGCAATCGGATCACGCCGCCGGGCGAATATCGCACCAAGCAGGGCCGAGAGCGCGCTGCCGGTGAGGATCAGGAGGCCCATCTTCCAGACCAGCCCGCGACGACCCCACGCCTCGTGAAGCCGGTCGCGCGTCGTCAGGTCCAGTCCGATCAGCAGCATCGAGTTCCATGGCTCGGACGCCATCTCCCAGATGCCGAACGTGACGTTGGCGAGGACGATCGCCCCCAGGTACATGGCGACGAGCACGATCGTGTCTAATCTCACCGCTCGTCGCCTCCCGCGGACGCCGCGGGCCCGTGCACCACGGGTTGGACCACCGTGGTGTGGCCAGCGCTTGCCCAGCCGGCTTGCATCTGGTCCCTCTGGGCAAGCGGCACCGAGCGCCGTGTGGACGAGCTGCCGGCTGGAACCAGCTCTGCTTCCCTGGCAGGCGCCTGCCCGTCGCCTGGCGCCAGCGCCGGCAGACGGACCGTAAACCGCGACCCGCTCCCAGGACGGCTGAAGACCTCGATCTGCCCGGCATGCTCGTCCACGATCCACTTGGCGATCGACAGCCCCAGGCCGGTCCCGCCCCGGTCGCTGTGGGCGTCACGCGCTCGGGCCTGGTCAGCACGGAAAAATCGTTCGAAGAGGTGCGGCACGTCACTTGGGTCAATCCCGATTCCATTGTCACTTACCGAGAGGCGTGCTTCGCCGTTCACGCACTCGACACCCAGGTGGATCTCGCCGCCGTCAGGCGTGTACGAGACGGCATTGTCGACCAGGATCAGGATGAGCTCCTTGAGCGAGTCCGGGTCACCCAGGACCCTCGCCTCGTCAAGGTCGTCGACAGTCACCCGCTGCTCGCGCGGCAACGCCAACAAGCGCGCCTGGCGCTGGACGTCGCGCAGCACTCGGTCGATCCGGACCGGCTCCCGTCGCTCGATCCGCAGGCCCGAATCAACCCGCGCCAGGGTCAGAAGATTCGCGACCAGCCGACTCAGCCGTTCGATCTCGGACAGCGCGTCGGCCAGCGCCTCGTCGTGATCGCCGGGATTCAAGGCGTCACCGGCCCGTTGGATGAGCTCGAGGTTCGTCCGGACCGTCGTGAGCGGCGTGCGCAGCTCGTGCGAGGCGTCCGCCACGAAGCGGCGCTGCGCGCCTAGCGTGTGCTCCAGCTCGTCGTAAGCGGCCTGGAGCTGGCCAAGCATTTCGTTGAACGTGGTCGCCAGCCGCCCTACCTCGTCGCGTGCGCCGCGTGGCGCAGCGTCGGCAATCCGACGGCCGAAGTCGCGACTCTCGCCGATCGACCGGGCGTCCCGCGTCAAGCGGTCGATTGGCGAGAGCGCGGCGCGGGCCAGCCACCAGCCGCCGAGCGTCGCCACCGCCAGGCTGAGCACGCCGATCGCAGCGAACGCCAGTCGAAGCTGGCCTAGGGCCGCCTCGACGTCGCGCAACGAGCGCGTCACCTGCAGGACGCCGACGACCTCGCCGCCGACCTGCAGCGGGGCGTAGTAGATGCGGACCGGCGCCTCGTCCAGGATGACCGTCTGGTAGCCGCTCGTCCCGCCTTCGGCCTGGGATCGCAGCGCGGCGTCGATCGGAACACTCCGGTTGCCAAGGTTCTCGGACCGCCGGGCAATCTCACCGTCCAGGCTGACGACCTGAACCGACAGCCCTGGGGACGAGAACACGTTCAGGTTCGGCGGGTTGATCAGCACCCGTGTCGAGAATGGGCCGCCGACCAGCGCGACCCGCGTCGTGCCGGCGATCTCCTGCGCCTGGAACGAGAGGCTGTCGTCGATCTCCTGGGTGAGGTATCGCTGCAGCACGGCGTAGACCAGCAGGTCAGAGGCGACGAGGCACAGCCCAAGCACGAGTGTGTAGAGCAGCGCCAGCCGCCAGCGGATCGAGGGGGCCGGCCGGGCCAGCACCCGCGCCACCCGTCGCGTGCGACGCAGCAGGCTCATTCTCGCAGCACGTAGCCAGCGTGGCGGACTGTGTGGATCAAACGCCCTTCGCCGCCCGCCTCGAGCTTTTGCCGCAGCTGGCCGACGTAGACCGGCACGAGGTTCGAGTCGCCCTCAAAGTCGTACCCCCAGACATGCTCCAGGATGTAGGCGTGCGGCAGCACGCGCCGCGGATGGCGCATGAACAGGGCTAGCAGGTCGTACTCCTTGCTCGTCAGGCGAATCGCCCGCTCGCCGCGCCGGGCCTCGCGGGCGCCAGTGTCCAGGACGAGGTCGGCGAACCGCAGCGAGGCCGGCGGCGGAACCGCGCCGACGCCGTCCGGCTCGCGACGCCGAAGTCGGGCGCGGACCCTCGCCAACAGCTCCTCGACCGCGAACGGCTTGACCAGGTAGTCATCGGCACCGGCTTCAAGCCCGGCCACACGGTCCTCGACGCTGTCACGCGCCGACAGGATCAGGACTGGCACGCCGCCGCCCTCGCGCAGCCGACGCGCCACTTCGAGGCCATCCAGCCCGGGCAGACCGACGTCGAGGATTACCAGGTCTGGTGTCGCCTCGCGGGCGAGCTGTAAGCCGGCGAGCCCGGTCTGCGCCGTCCGCACGGTGTACCCCTCGTATGCCAGCACCCGCCGGATGGAGGACACCAGCAGCTCGTCGTCGTCCACGACCAGCACGCTGGCCTGTCCGTCCCGCGTGGCCATAGGGGCATTGTACGCGTCTCCTGCTCGGTTGCCTACGGCACCAGACTGGAGCGGGTGATGTGGCCGTCGGCCTGGGCGGCCATCACCTCGTTGACGTCTTCGAGCGGGAAACGGTGCGAGACGACCTTCTGGAACGGATAGCGGCTCCGCCCACGATCAAGCAGCGACAGTGCGTCGCGCAGATGGCGTGCTTCGTACACGTGGATGCCGAAGATCGTGCAGTTGTTCGTCACCCAGTACGAAGGGTCGGCGGCGTAGGTCAAGCCGGGCGAGATGTTGCCGATCTCGACGTACCGGCCGCCGCTTGCCAGCATCTGCATCCCCTCGGCAACCACTTGCGGGAAGCCGGCCACGTCGACGACGACCTCGGCGCCCCAGCCACCGGTCAGCTCACGAACCCGGGTCGCCCGCTCTGCGGGCTCGCGAAGCTCGCGCATGTCGATCAGCTCGTCGGCTCCGAACGATTCGGCAAGGTCCAGCCGCTCGGCGACGCCGTCGACAACGATCACCCGCCCGGCCCCACGCTCCTTGGCAACCGCGATGGCGTACATCCCGAGTCCGCCGGCTCCCTGGACCACCACGCTCTCGCCCATCTTGAAGTTAGCCACGTCCAGACCGGCGACGACCTGCGACAAGGCGCAGTTCACGCCCACCACCAGGTCGTCCGGCAGATCGTCCGGTACCTTGAAGACCGTGTGGCCCGGGCGGAGGTAGAAGTAGTCGCCGAACGCGCCATTGAAGTGGGGTGCCTGGTCGGCCGGGGTATTGAACGCGTAGCGCGTCGGGCAGGCGCGACTCTTGTCGCTCAGGCAGTTGCGGCAGCGCCCGCACGGGAAGAAGTACCGATAGACGACTCGGTCGCCAGTCGCCAGTGGGGCACCGTTGGAGTCACTGGCGACCCCCTCGCCGAGCGCGGCGATCCTGCCCGTCGACTCGTGCCCCCAGTGGCGCGGCAACGCCCAGCCCCGCTTGACGGGATCCAGCTCGCCGCGCCACAGGTGGACGTCCGAGCCGCAGACGTTCGCCAGCGTCACCTGAACCAGCGCGGCCCCGGGCTCCGGCTCCGGGATCGGGTACTCTCGCTTCTCGAGCGGCCGGCCTGGCTCCGCCAGCACCATTGCGCGACCGTACGACGTCATCGTCCGTTCCTCCGAGCCCGGCGGCTTCTGGCCGGGAATGGCGACAGGCTATCACACCGCTCGCCCCGCGGCCCGTCTGCACCTGGTGGCGGTGCGCCCGCCAGGCGCCATTACCGCCGCGCTCGCGCGTCGAAGGTCACAACCGGGTTCCTCGGCCAGCAATGCAGTCCCGGACAGGACTCTAACACTTCGACCACAGCGGGTTGACAGTTGGTCGCTATCGTTGTTCGCGAGGCCCGGCACTCGAAACGCCGCCGCGGCCCGGCCAGGTCGCGCCGGAGGCGGCAACGCGCGGGATTGGCCGGCCTGGCACGAGCACCACCGGAGGCAACGATGGCGCAGTCCGCTGAACGCGTACGCATCGCGCACCTCCTCCGCCGAGCCGGGTTCGGGGCAAGCAAGGAAGAACTGAACGAGTACCTGGAGGTCGGCTTCGACGCCGCGGTGCATCGGCTGGTCAATTACCAGTCCCAGCCCGAGTCGCAGCCCGAACCCATTGGTCCGGCGCCCTCCGACCTCGTTGGACTCCAGCTGCGGTGGCTCGAGCGGATGCTTCACACCCGTCGGCCGCTGCAGGAAAAGATGACGCTCTTCTGACACGGCCACCTGACCTCGGCGCTCCGCAAGGTGAGAGACCCGAACACGATGCACGCCCAGAACCAGTTCTTCCGCGCCAACGCACTGGGAAGTTATCGCGAGATCCTGCGCGGCATCTCGCGCGACGCGGCGATGATCCGCTGGTTGGATCTGAACACCAATCGCCGGGCAGCCCCGAACGAAAACTTCGCCCGCGAGCTCCTGAAACTGTTCACCCTCGGGGCCGGCCACTTTACCGAGGATGACGTGAACGAGGTCGCCCGAGCCCTCACCGGCTACCATGCCACGCCCGACGGACGATTCGTCCTTCATCATCGGCAGCATGACAACGGCCCGAAAACCATCCGCGGGCAGACCGGTCTCTTCGACGGCGACGCTGTGGCGGACCTGCTGGCCGCCTGCCCGCAAACAGCGCGCTTCATGGCGACCAAGCTGTTCCGATTCTTCGCGTACCGGGACCCGGAGCCGGCCGTGATCGACCGTCTGGCCGATGCCTACCAGCAAGGTGGGAGCTCGATCAAGGCGATTGACGAGGGCATTTTCCGATCGCCCGAGTTCTCGACTGAGCGCGCTTATCGGGCGCTCATCAAGAGCCCAGCCGAATTGATCGTCGGCGCGCTCCGCGCCACCGGCGCCGAGCGAGTCCCGCCCCAGACGCCCGGAGCGATGCGGCTGCTCGGTCAGGAGCTGTTCAACCCACCCCACGTGGCCGGCTGGTTCGGGGGGCGGAGCTGGTTCAACGCGGCCACGCTGCTCGGGCGGTTCAACGTCGTCGGTACGTTGGTCAATCAACTCGGCGGTCCGAATCTCGGTGGCCACGCAGTCGGCGCGCTGCTCGAGGGCTCGATCGGGGCCGAGGCCCGCGTCGGGCGCGTGCTCGATCTGCTCGTAGACGGCGACGTCAGTGCCGACGAGCGGGACGCTTTGCTCCGCTACGCCCAGCAGGTCAGGGGCGAGGAGCAAGCCCGCGGCCTCTTCCGCTTGACGACGGCACTGCCGACGTACCAGCTCAATTAGGCCTCAACGAGGGAGACGATGTCATGCCAGTCGAGCGACGTGATTTCCTGAAGAGCGGCATCGGCCTGGTATCCGCCGGCTTGGTCGTCCCGAGCTTCCTGGCCGAGACGGCCCGCCTCCTCGGGAGCGGCCCGTCGGTCGCCCTGGCCGCTGATCCCGGGCCGAAGGCGGACCGGAGCCGAAGGATCCTGGTGGTGGTTCAGCTGGCCGGCGGCAACGACGGCCTGAACACGCTAGTCCACTACGCCGATCCGCTCTACTACCGGGCGCGTCCGACGCTGGCGATCCCACGCGAACAGGTCCTGCCGCTGGATGGGGACGTCGGCTTCACCCCGCACCTCAAGCACCTCAAGGCTCGCTACGATGCAGGCCAGGTCGCCGTCGTTCAGGGCGTGGGATACCCGAATCCAGACCGGTCGCACTTCCATGGCATGGAAATCTGGCAGACAGCGGTGCCCGACCAGCTTGGGGAGACCGGGTGGCTAGGCCGCTACCTCCAGGCGTGCGTCTGTGGCACGGACAAGCACCTCGAAGGGATCGTCATGGGCGGCGTCGTGCCCAAGTCGTTCTGGACCGAGCTGACCCTCGTGCCGGCGATCGCCAATCTGGCGGCTTTCCAATACGGCAGCCCGCGCGCCAACCCGGCCGCGCGCGGCTACGAGGTCCAGGCGCTCCGCACGGCTCTCACCCAGAGCCGCGGTCGGCCAGAGGAAGAGTTCCTGCGGCGGTCGACCCAGGTGGCGCTCGACGATGCCGACGTCCTGGGCAGGGTGGCAGACGGCTACCAGACCGTCGCCGCCTACCCGACCGGCTACTTCGCCGAGAGCCTGAAGACGATTGCCCAGATTATCGCCGGTGACGTCGGCACCAGAGTCTTCGTCGCCACGCTCGGCGGGTTCGACACGCACGCCGGCCAGGCCGCTCATCAGCAGCGGCTTCTGACCGATCTGGACAACTCACTCGAAGCTTTCATGCAGGACCTGGAGCGCCTCGGACGCCAGGATGACGTGATGGTCATGACCTTTTCGGAGTTCGGGCGACGGGTGACCGAGAGCGGCAGCAACGGCACGGACCACGGTACCGCCGAGCCGCTGCTCATCCTGGGCGGAGGCCTCCGTGGCGGCCTCCACGGTGCGTATCCGAGCCTGTCCGAGCTGGACCGCGGCGATCTCAAGTACACTACAGACTTCCGCTCCGTCTATGGATCCGTGCTTCACGATTGGCTCGGCGCCTCCGGCGCCCAGATCCTCGGCGGTACCTTCCCCCGCCTCTCGCTGGCGGCGTAGGATCAGAGAGCGGGGACTTCAGGGTGGTACCAGAACACCCGCGCCTTGCACTCCCGGCGGTCCCGTGCCTGTCTGTGGTCTCAGTCGAGCCACCCGAGAAGGTGGACCCAGTCGCCGCCTACTGCTGCTATCAGGAACTTTAGGAACTTACCAACGAAGCAGGCGAACGCGAATCGGACTATCGAGTAGCGCAGCACACCGGCCGCGAAGCCAATCGCGTCGAAGAACGGGTTCGGGATGAACGAGAAGAACGCGATGCACCAGAAACCGTACTTCAGTAGCCAGTACTCGGCCTTGTCGAACCATTTGCCGCGGGCGATCAGGTCGCGCCCGTTGACTCCGACCCAGTACCCCGTCAGCTCGCCGATCGACGCGGCCACCCCGGCCACGAGTGCGACCAGCCACGGGTCCAGGAAGATGCCCGCGCGGGCGACGATCAGCAGGTACGGAATCGGCAAGATGAAGCTGGCCGTCGCGATGAAGACGACCACGAACACGCCCAGGTAGCCCCAGTTGCCCACCTGCACGTAATCGATCGGCAGGAACATGAACAACCCGCTCATCGCGACCAGTGCGGCAAAGGTCAGGACGAGTTTGACCGTCGACCTGCGCGTCCGACCTGGTGCTGGCGGGAGTGGCACAGAGGTCGCGGGCGGGGCCGCGCGGGTCGCGGGCAGGGGGCCAGGTGATGGTGACCGGGAGATCGGCGCCGGCTCCGAGCCGGTTGTCATGCCTGTGGGTGGGAAGCCGCCCGGCGGGATGCCGACGCGGTCATGCAGCAGGACACGATGCTCGCTCGCCCCCGATAGCAAGGTCGCCGCCCTGGCAGCGCGGCGACCCGATTATACGGACGCCCTCTAGTGTGGGCAATGAATGTTCGGGCACACCGGGGACGCATGCAGACCGCTTCTCGGCACCAGTCTTACCCTTCGCCCGCCCCAGCGCAAGGCGAGGTTAGGCGCTCACTGCTACTTGCGTGGCGCGGCGGGCGCGCCAGACGGCGCCGAGCAGACAGGCTAGCAAGGCTGCCGCCGCGATGCCGCTGACGGCGAAGCCGAGCCGTACGGACCACGGATCGTAGACGAAGGTCACGACATGGCTTCCGCCCGGCAGGGCCACAGCTTGCTGAACGCCATTTGCCCGCAGGACCGCCAGCTCCTCGCCGCCCGACCAGGCGCGCCAGCCCTCGTCGTATCGCTCGACTAGCACCAGGAAGCCAGCGCTGGTCAGCTCGGCCCGGACCGCCACCCGACCCGCCTCGTAACCCAGCAGCTCGGCCCGGCCGATCGCGTCGGTTGGCGCGGGACCGGCGCCGACCGACCCGAGCTCTCCGCGCCGGCTTGCCCCGCTCGAGGCCAGACTTGCCTCAAGCCCTTCCACCAGGATCTCCCGCGCGGGATCCCAGCTGCGCCCCAGAAGCTGGTCCGACATCGGGACAATGGCGTCAATCGAGATGGCATTGCCGACGGTGAAAACTCGCGGCCACGCCGCGGTGTTCTCGAGCAGCAGAACGTCGGCGTCAGCGTAGATCGCGCGGTACTTCGTCTTGTCGGCCGAGCGCAGCGATACGACAGCCCCCTCAGCGCTCCGCAGGCCGAGCCCGTGGAGATGCACACGCCCGCTCGCTTCGAGGACTTGAACGGTCAGCGTCGCCGTCTCGATCGGCGGATCGACCAGTAGTGTCGCCCCGTACAAACGGGCAGGACTGCTCTCCCTGCCGCGGGCGCCCGGCTCGAACGAGGGCCCTGCCCACGCGACGCGCGGGCCGTCGTACTCCGCCGTCGGATAACCAGGCGCCGTCGCTCGGTACTCTCCCACGTCCTGCTGGGCCCGCAGGAGCAGGACTCGGCTCGTCCCGTCGGCGCCACGGAGGGTCAGCTCGGCGACCGGGGTGCCGACGGGCAACTCGCCTAGATCCTCGATGGCCGCGACGACCGTCACACTCTCGGCACGCGTCGGCGGGGTGCGAAACTGTTCGGTTCCCGAGCGGTTTCCGGCTTGGCCGCTCATCAAGCGATCGGCAGGATGGTAGCTCGTCCCTTCGAAGCTCCGCTGGCCTGGGGATGGGCGTCGAGGCGCCAGTACGTAGCCCACGTTGAACAGGTCGAGCAGGACGTTGTCCTGTTCGACGATGCTCCACCAATACTCGTTGAGTCGCCGCGGTTCAAGCGAGCTGTAGCCATTAACGACGGCCAGCCCGCTCGGGACCAGCAGGTTTGCGCCGAGCGTGGGATTGAGCTCTGGCTCAACTAACACGCGGAACGGTCCGGGTCGCTCCGCGAGTTGCGCAACGGCTGGCGATCGCGGCCGCAGCTGTTCCAAATGAGCCCTCGGATGAAACCCGTCAACGAACAGCCACATGTCCATGGCGACGAGCCCCAGCAGCGCCGCGCCCCGGAGCGGCGTCCACCGCGGACGCGTCAGCCATGCCCGCAGCAGGAGCGGAACGACGGCCAGGAGCAGTAGGCCCAGCGCCGTCCGAACGTTATCTGGACGGGAGAATTCCAGGAACCCGTAGTAGATGTGCCAGGGCCCGAGCTGCCAGTTCTCCTTGCTTGTCTGCAAGGCGATCCGGAACGCGTCGAGGGCCGGCGCGGGATCGTCGCGGAGGGTCCAGCGCAGGCCCTGGAGCACCAGGGCCAGTGCCACCGCCGCGAACGAGAGTCCTGCCAGCAGTCCCTGCAAGCCCCGCGGCGCTGCCGCACGATCGCGTCCGCTCGGCGCACCGGCCACAAGTGTCCCATCGTCCTGGCGAAGAGCGTCGACGGCCACCTTCTGGGCGCGGACGCGCCGCGCGAGCCAGTCGACCGACAGCGCCGCCAGGCAGGCCAGCGCCAGCTCGAACAGCAGGCCGAAGCGGGCCGGCGCCCGCAGATACGCGAAGCCCGGTAGGTTCCAGATGACCGCGTACGGCTTGATCGGCAGGTAATCGCCCATTGCGAGGAGCAGGCTGACGATTCCGAGCCCGGCGAAGAAGAGCGCGGCCCTGGTCCGAAGGAACGCGACTCCAATCAGGGCAAGGAGCAGCGGCGCAATTCCCGCGTAGAGGGTCGACTCGTGCGGGCTCCACAGTGACCACCATCTCGCGGCGTCAAAATGGAACATGTACGGGAAGAGCAGGGTCAAGAGTTGGGGTGGTGAGACCGCGTAGCTGGTGGCGTAGTCGTAGGTCACCAACGAAGGCCGCAGCGAATTACGCCCGAGCACGTACAGTGGCACCAACTGCATCGCCGCCAGCCCAAGTCCCAGCCCGACAATGCCAGCCCCGACACGGAGTCGGGGGAGGACGTACCCTCGTCCCCCAGTCCCTCGTGCCAATCCACCCCCGTGCCCTTCGCTACGGGGCAGGGCATTGCCGGTAGGTTGGGCCGGCGTTGGGGGTCTCGCGGCTGGAACCAAGGGCGCCGCCAGCAGATACGCTCCCAGCGCCAACACACTCAGGAGGAGCGGCTGAATGTGCAGTCCTAGCCCTTGGAGCGCCAGCACGCCCGCCCCCGCCAGCGTCCAGAGCGCGCGCGCTGGCCCGCGCTTGCGCAACGCCAGCTCGGCCGTCAGCAACAGCCACGGCAGCCACGCCGCGCTCCGCAAGATGTTGTCATGCTCGAGGTGGCCGACCATGAAGCTCCCGAAGCCGAAGGCCAGCCCGCCGACCGTCGCGCCGAGCGAACCGGCGCCCACCGCGCGGGCCAGCCCATACAGGCCGAGCGCGGCGATCGCGTAGTGCAGCGCGCGCATCGCGGCATACGCCTGAGACATTGATACGGGCGCCAACAGCAGCAGGTTCGGCGGGTACAGAGGACCGACCTCGCCGTCCGCAAGCAGCGGGTAGCCCCCATAGATCAGCGGAAGCCAGAGTGGTAGGCGCCCGGCCTTGACCTCGCCTACGGCCCACTCGGTGAGCGGATAGTAGAAGACCGTGGTGTCCCGGCCGTACGCCAGCGGCCCGCCTGCCAGCTCGTGGCCGAAGGCGAGGCAGGTGAACAAGACCAGGGCCAGTGGCCCCCACAGCGCCGCGCCGACGGCGCGCGCCGCATGGCCGGCATGCCCGACCCGGCCGGCGCGCGACGAGGACTGGGTCATCGGCGTTGCCGACCCAGCGTCCGAGACGTCACCAACGCTGAGCTCCGTCGTGCGGGACTCCAACGCTGCGGCGGCCCGCGCCTCGGCAACTGTAGCAGAACGACCTTGCTGCCATCGGCGGAGGGTCGATTGCTGAGGGGCCCAGCGCTGACCGCGACAAGCCCCTTCTGCTACGCTTCGCCTCGATGTGGCAGGAGAAGCGGGTCTCGGTGGTCCTTCCCGCCTACAACGAGGCCGCGAACATCTCCCGCGCGGTTGGCGAGTTTCGTGAGATCGACTCCATCGACGAAGTGCTCGTCGTGGACAACAACTCGCGCGACGGAACCGACCAGCTGGCGCGCGCGGCCGGCGCCCGCGTTGTAGCCGAGGCGCGCCAGGGTTACGGGTATGCGTTGCGGCGCGGTCTTCGTGAGGCGAGTGGCGACTACGTGATCCTGGCCGAGCCGGACGGCACCTTCGTCGCGCGCGACGTCGTCAAGCTTCTGTCGTACGCGGACGAGTTCGACCTCGTCATGGGCACCCGAACTACCAAGGAGCTGATCTGGACGCGGGCCAACATGGGCTGGTTTCTACGGATCGGCAACGTGGCGGTGGCCAAGCTGCTGCAGCTCTTGTTCGGCGGGCCGTCACTGTCGGATTGCGGCTGCACACTGCGCCTGATCCGCCGCGAGGCGCTCCTCGCGATTGAGCCAGGATTGAGCGTCGGTGGCTCGCATTTCCTGCCGGAGATGGTAGTCCTGGCGCTGCAGCGGCGGCTGCGCGTCATCGAGATCCCGGTCAACTACCGCGGCCGCGTCGGCGATTCCAAGATCACCGGCTCGCGCCTGACCACCCTGGCCGTCGGCACGCGAATGATTCGCCTGATTCTCGGGTACCGTCTCAGGAGCTGGATCGGCCGCTGGTCCGGGCGTCCGCGCTCACGGCTGCCGCGACCGGGTGCATGCTCGTTGCCGAGCAGGGAGAGCACTGATGCGTGAGAGTGCAATTGGTGTCGCCATCTGGGGAGCCGGCTGGGTGGCGAGCGGCCACATCAAAGCGTTTGTCGCAAATCCGGGCTGTCGCGTGGTGGCGGTCGGCAGCCTGCGCGAGGAAAGTTGTCGGGCACTGCTGGCCCCCTACTCGCTCGACGCGGCCATCTACACCGACTTCGAGCGGCTGCTCGACGACCCGGGCGTCGACGCCGTCGCGATCTGCACGCCGAACCAGCTCCACGCCGCCGAGACGGTCAAGGCGGCCGGCGCCGGTAAGCATCTCCTGATTGAGAAACCGGTCGCCCTCTCGCTCGAAGAGCTGCGAGCTGCTCAGGAGGCGGTGCGCGCCTCGGGAGTCACGACCGTCGCGGGCTTCGTCGTCCGCTGGACGCCGCTCATCCAGTCCCTCAAGCAGATCGTCGCCCAGGACGACCTGGGACGGCTCTTCATGGCGAACGCGGCGTACTGGTCGTACCGCGCGAACCGCCCCGACTTTCAGCGTGCTCGGGCCACGGCGGGCAGTCCCTGGCTGGTCGGCGGCGCCCATGCGATCGACGCGATCCGCTACGTCAGCGGCCTCGAGGTGGCCGAAGTCTCCGCGTTCGCCGCCCCGGTCGGTGCAGAATATGGCTACGAGTACGACTGTGCCCATGCCGCGACGGTCCGCTGGAACAACGGTGCCGTCGGCACGTTCACTACCACGATCGTCGGCCACACCCCCTACCAGTTCGACCTAGACCTCGTCGGCACGCGCGGCGCGGCCCGCAACAAGCGGCTGTATCTGGACCGGTTGCCGAGCGAGGCCGAGTTCTTCGAGTTGCCCGTCGCCGGCCAGGACAGCTCGGACGTCGTCCAGCACGCCTTTGGCGGCGAGATCGACCACTTCATCGACTGCATCAGGACCGGCCGCCGCTCGCACGTCGACCTCGACGAAGCCGCGATCGACCACGAGATCTGCTTCGCCCTCGATCAATCCGCCCGCGACCACCGCCCAGTCAGTTTACCGCTTGCCTGATCCCGCGGGCCTTCGTCCGACAATCGGGGTTGGGTGCCGTTGGGCCGCCCACGAGCCGGCCCTTCAAAGGAGCCTGAATGGAAACATTGCTGGAGGTCCATGACCAGGCTCTGCACCGCCTGGTGCCCGAGAGCCGTACGCTCGACCGCGTCGCGAGCGGCTTCGCGTTCACCGAGGGGCCGATCTGGGTCGGTGATAGTCTGCTGTTCAGCGACCTGCCAAACAACCGCATCGTCCGCTACCGCCCGCTCCCGGAAGGGCCGGAGATCACGACGTTCCGCTGTCCGAGCGGTTTCCCGCTTGGACGCCCGACCCGCGTCGAGCAACCGGGCTCTAACGGCCTGACCCTGGATCGTCAGCGTCGCCTGATCGCCTGCGAGCACGGAAACCGGCGCGTCTCGCGCACCGAGCCGGACGGCAGCATCGTCGCTCTGGCCGATCGCTGGCAGGGTAAGCGCCTCAACAGCCCGAATGACGTGGTCGTCCGCTCAGATGGTACCGTCTTCTTCACCGACCCGCCGTACGGGCTCGTCGACAAGACCGTCGGCAAAGAACTTCCATTCCAGGGCGTGTACCGGGTCGACCCCAGCGGCGCTCTGGATCTGCTTGCCGACGACTTCGACCGCCCGAATGGCCTGGCCTTCTCTCCCGACGAGCAGACCTTGTACGTCGACGACACTGCCCGGCGCCACATCCGCGCCTTTGACGTTGCGGACGATGGGCGCTTGAGCAAAGGCCGGCTCTGGGCTAGCCTGGAGCACCCGGATGAGGGGGGCCCAGATGGGATGAAGGTCGACACCGAAGGTAACGTCTACTGCACGGCCGCCGGTGGCATCTGGGTCTTCGACCCGTCAGCAACGCTCCTCGGCCGGATTCTGGCGCCCGATCGACCGGCCAACTGTGCCTGGGGCGACGCTGACTGCGGGACGCTCTACATAACCGCCCGCGCGAACCTCTACCGACTGCGCACGGCCGTCATCGGCGTGCCCGCGGGCTGATCCTCTCGGCCGCGCGCCCTATGTGGCCGCCGGCTGTGGCTGCGACCGCGGAGCTTCCTGAGCCTCGCGTGGCCTGACCACGGCACCGGCGGCGCTACCGCCCGTGCGTGCACGGGCCAGGACAGCAAACATCGCTCGGCCTTCCATCGCCGGGCCTTGCTCGATGACGGCGATGTCGCCCACGGATCTGGCGATGCGGTCGATCTGCGCCCGAGCGATCTCGGGGTGGGCCGCCTCGCGTCCGCGGAAGCGCACCAACAATCGAACTTTGTGGCCTTCCTGAAGAAAGCGCCGCGCTGCGCGGGCCCGTACGTCCAGGTCGTGCGTGTCCGTGCCCGGCCGCATCCGCAGTTCCTTCAACTCGGAAGCATGCTGGTTCTTTTTCGCCTCGCGCTCCTTCTTGGTCTGCTCGTACTTGAAGCGACCGTAGTCCATCAGCTTGCAGACCGGCGGCACGGCATTCGACGCGACCTCGACGAGGTCCAAATTGCGCTGCTGAGCCATCTCCATGGCCTGCATGGTCTGGACGACCCCGAGCTGCGTTCCGTCTTCGTCGATGAGCCGCACTTCTGGGACGCGGATAGCGCGGTTGATGCGCGGCCCGGTTGGTGCGCGCGGAGGCATGTTGCGATTCTGGATGTTGGGTGTCCCCCTTGTCCGATATGCCGCTATTGTACACGAGGGCGTCAAGGCCACCCGGCGAATCGCGGCGGAGCCCGATCACGCGCGGGCTGGAAGGTCCAGCAAGTCGAGACCGCTGTCCTCGTCCTTGGTTCGGCGCACGTCGACGTCCTCGGTCCGTAGCCAGACCTCCATGGTCGGGCGGGTTTGCGCTTCCTTGATGTGGCCGCCGATCACCGAGAAGTCCTGGCGGCCGAAGACGCCGTGCACGTGCAGGAAGGGAGTGCCGTCCTTGAGAGCGCTATTGCCCTCGAAGCTCACCACCTCCATCTGCTCGGCAAAATCACGCTCCTCGTAGACCCTGTTTTCCGCGTTCCAGTACGCCAGCCGCAGCTGGCTTACCGCCCCGCACCCCGTGAGGCTGGCGAACTCGACGCCCTCTCGTTCGAGAAACGCCGTCAGCGTTCTCAAGACCGACTCGCCGCTCTCGAGACGCACAATGTACCGCTGACCAAATCGCTGGAATCGCACGGCCGCTCCCTCGGCGCTCCACTCGACGGGACGCCCCGCCCAGCCGACGCCGCACACGGCATGCCACCTGACTCGAAAGTCCCCCTGGAGAGTGCCATCACAAGGCTTGGGTGTCGCCCCATGCTGGGGATTAGCGGGGCGCCTACAGGTGCCGGTCGCGCGTGAGGCAGTCAGCAGGGCGCGGAGCACCGCCCCACGC
>JAUJPG010000079.1 GCA_030447245.1 Chloroflexota bacterium
ACGTTGATCGGTGCGCACGATCGTCGCGGATGCGCGAAAGAGCCACAGTAAGGGTGACCAATCGGTTCGCCGTGCCGATCTCCTTCCCTGCGCGGCGGCCGGACCGGCGAGCGCCGACTACTCGGCGCCGGTTGAGGAAGACGTTGTCGTGGCCGGGGATCACCAGGTCCGCGCGGCCGGCGAGCGCGTCGATCGAGCGGACCGCCGCCTCGGGATCGACCGTGTTGAAGTAGTAGTCCCGCGCCAGGAAGAAGTCCCGCGTCAGCGCGGCATCCGCCGCGACTACGACCGCCAGGCCGCCATCGTCGAAGACGAGCGAGTGATGCCCCAACGTGTGGCCCGGCGTGGGCAGGATCGCGATGCCGGGCGCGAGTTCGCCCGCGACCGGCTCCAACCACGCCAGCGCAGGAAGGCGTCCTGGGCCTCCGCCACGATGGCGTCGACCTGCTGCGCCGGCAGCGGCTCATGGGTCGCCAGCGGCTCTTCGGTCGCCGGATTCAGCGACGGTATGGCCATGGTCGGCGCCCCCTCCGTGGAGAACTGAAGGTTGCGGATCAACCGCAGGGCGGCGCGCGGTAGGCCCCCGGCAGGATGGTGGGCACCACCCACGTCGCCGTCCTATCGCGCCGGGGGCTGCGGCACCTCCACCGCCCCACCCGTCCGCTCGGCCGCGTAGATCGCCTGGATGACGGCCAGGGAGTGCAGCGCGTCCGCGCCGGTGACGATGGGATCGCGCCCCTCGCGCACCGCGTCGGCCATGTCCTGGATCTGGAGGAAGTGGCCGACGCTGGTGCCCTTGTCCGCGCCGGGGAGCGCCAGCTCCTCGGCCGGCGGCGCGCCGGGCGCCACGCCGTCGATCTGCCAGGCCGCGATCTTGTAGTCCTCCAGCAGGATCGTCCCGCGCTCGCCGTGCAGCTCGATCCGGTCGAGCTGCCTCGGATAGACCGAGGTGGCGCACTGGATCACCCCGAGCGCGCCCGAGGCGTACTCGCAGACCGCGATGGTGGTGTCGTCCGCCTCGATGTGGTGGTGGCGCAGGTGCCGGGCGTAGCCCTGGACGCGCCGGATCGGCCCCGCGATCCAGGTCAGCAGATCGACGCCGTGGACCCCCTGGTTGATCAGCGCCGCGCCGCCCTCCTGGCTCCAGGTGCCGCGCCAGCCCGAGTCGGTATAGTATTCGGGCGGCCGCCAGGACTTGAAGTGCATGTCGGCGACGAGCAGCCTGCCCAGCTCGCCCCGCTGGACCGCGTCATGGGCGCGGCGCGTGCCGAAGACGAACCGGCGGTTGAAGATGGCGCCGAGCTTGACGCCGTGGCGCTCGCAGATGGCGATCAACTCCCGGGCGCGCTCGAGGTTCAGCTCGATCGGCTTCTCCACCAGGACGTGCTTGCCCGCCTCGGCGGCGGCGCGGGCGACCTCCAGGTGCAGCGCGGTCGGCAGGCAGATGGTGACGACCTGGACGTCGTCGCGCCGCACCGCCTGGCGGTAATCGGCCAGCCAGGCGGCGTCGTACTGATCGGCCAAGGGCCGGCCCCGATCCTCGCGCAGGTCGCAGACGACCTTGAGTTCCGCGCCCGCGGCCTCGTCGATGAACCGCGCGTGGGTGGGGCCGACCAGCCCGACCCCGATCACCGCGAAGCCCACTGTCTGGGTCATGACTCGCGCCTCCTCCCCTCCGCTCCCCCGAGAACTGTTGCTTGCGTAACGACACGGCCGGCTGGAGACCGATGCCGACCCCCGCGCCGCGCGGCGCAGGGCCACGCTGGACTACAGCGGTCCCGGGTCGATGTGCTCGGCGCGCCGAAAATGGCTCTCCCCCCGCACCGAGGGCGGAGGGCCATGAGCCTGAGCGCGCTCTCCGCTACCGCCCCGGCATCGCGCGCGGCGCCAGGGCGTTCCAGTCGTATTCGAGCGCGCTCACCTGTTGCAGCACGTCCCGCAGCCTGAGCCAGAGCTCGTCCATGGCGTCCTTGCAGGCGGGCTGGTCCTCGGCGGCGGCGGCCGCGCGCAGCGCCTGGAGGCGACCCTCCGCGACGTCGGCGTTGGCGCGCGCCAGATCGGCCAGGTGGCGCGCGGCCGCGGCGTAGCGCCCGGCCAGTTCGGGGGTCGCCAGATCGGGGTGGGGGTCCCCCTGCCCCGTGCCCCGCCAGGTCCCGTAGCGGGGCGGGAGCTGGCGGTACTCCTCGTCGTACTGGGTGTGGGTCGGCTCGACGTGCGGCGTGACGCTCAGATAGATGACGCACGGCTCGTCGCCCACGGCGTGCAGCGTGTGCTTGAGGCGCGGCTCGACATAGATCAGCTGGCCGGGGCCGCAGGTGACCCGCTCGTCCTCGACCAGGAACTCGCATTGACCCTCCAGGACGAGGAAGATCTCCCCCCCCAGATCGTGGCTGTGCATCCGCCCCGCCGGCCCCGGCGCCATGCGCATGAAGCGTCCCCGGATCGCCGGGCGGACGACCAGGTTCGCGATGTCGGTGCGGGAATCGTAGACGCGGATCGGCATCTGGTGCTCCTTTTCCTCCTGCGACACGGCGACACGAATGTCCGTCCACCCATTCGGGGGCGGCGCGCAACCTCACTCCACCTGCTGCTTCATCCTGGGATCCAGGAAATCGCGCAACGCATCGCCGAGCAGGTTCGCCGCCATGATCGTCGCGGTGATCGCCAGGCCGGGGAAGATCACCAGCCACCAGGGGGGCTTGAACGCGTCGGCCAGCACCCCGCCGAGCATGCTCCCCCAGGTGGGGGTCGGCGGCGGCACCCCCACGCCCAGGAAGCTCAGCGCCGCCTCCGCGAAGACCGCCGAGCCCAGGTTGAAGCTGGCGATCACCAGCAGCGGGCCGACGCACTGCGGCGCGACGTGGCGCGCGATCACCCGCCAGGGCCGGGCGCCCAGCGACTGTGCCGCCTCGACGTAGGCCAGCTCCTTGATCGACAGCACCACCGCCCGGATGACCCGCGTGGCCAGGGGCACGCGGGTGACGGCGATCGCGATGATCACGGTCTGCAGGCCGGATCCGAGGCCGATCAGGAGCAGCATCGCCAGGATCAGGGTGGGGAAGGACATGAAGACTTCCAGCAGGCGCTGGCTGATCGCGTCGAACCGCCCGCCGACGTAGCCGCTGACCAGGCCCCAGAGGAAGCCGAGGCCGTCCCCGAGCACCACCGAGGTCAGGGCCACCAGCAGGGTGACCCGCGCCCCGTGGATCACCCGGCTCAGGACATCGCGCCCCAGCGTGTCCGTCCCCAGCGGGTGCGCCGCCGAGGGCGGGGCGCCGAGGCTGGCGTAGTCCGCTTCGAGCGGGTCGTAGGGCGCCAACTGCTCGGTGAAGAGGGCCACGCCGATCAACCCGGCCAGAAACACGATGCTGAGGGTCCCCACGAGCGACGAGCGCAGGAAACGCCGCGCCTGGGTCAGCCCGCCCCGCGCGGCGCGCGGCGGTCGTCGCGGTTGCGCATGTGCCTGCAGGGGCAGGGGCCGTTGCTTCGGTACCGCCATCGCCGCTCCTCAACTCCTGCCGGGCGGCCGGCGCCGCTCGCGGCCGACCCGGATCACTGATACCGGATGCGGGGATCGAACCAGCTGTAGCTGAGGTCCACCGCCAGGTTGACCGCGGTGACGATCACCCCGTAGAGCAGCACCAGGTTCTGGATGACGTTCCAGTCCCGCTCCGCCAGGGCGAACGTCAGCGCGAGCCCGAGGCCCGGCACGCCGAAGGCCCGCTCGACCGCGACCGACCCGCCGAGCAGCCCGCCGAGGGCCAGCCCGGAGACGGTGATGACGGGGAGCAGGGCGTTGCGGAAGACGTGCTTCAGGATCACCCGCCGCTCGACGACGCCCTTGGCCCGCGCCGTCCGCACGTAGTCCTCGTTCAGCACCTCCAGGCAGGAGGACCGGGTGAACCGGGCGACCACCGCCGCCAGCCCCACGCCGAGCGCCAGGGCCGGTCCGATGGTGATCTGGAGGTTCGTCAGCGGGTCGGTCCAGGGATAGGCGATCGTCAGGGGCGGGCGCCAGTTGAAGACGAGCACGCCGACGAGGACCACCGTCAGCCCGATCAGGAAGCTCGGCACGGCGAGGAAGAAGGTGACGGTGGTCCGGGACAGATAGTCCAGCCAGGAATTGCGCCGCACGGCGCTCAGGATGCCCACCGGCAGGCCGATCAGCCAGGAGAGCGCCACCGCCATCAGGGCGATCTGCGCCGTGATCGGGCCGCGGCGGGCGATCAGCGCCGCCGTCTTCTCGCCGCGCCAGAAGGACTCGCCGAGGTCGCCCCGCAGCACGCCGCCGATCCAGCCCAGGTACTGCTCGTGATAGGGCCGGTCGAGCCCCAGCTTGGCCCGCGCCTGGCTTTTCTGCTCCTCGTTGAGGACCTGCACCCCCTGCGCCTCGGTGAAGATGAAGGACACGGGATCGCCCGGCAGGACGCGCATCGCCAGGAAGATCAGCACCGTGATCCCGAAGAGGGTGGGAATAGCCGCCAGCAGGCGCTTGCGCAGGTAGTGCCCCAT
>JAUJPG010000031.1:0-21893 GCA_030447245.1 Chloroflexota bacterium
TAGGCTGCTCCGTCGTCTATCAAGCAGGTATGGGCAACCTGCCACCTGACCGAGCGACGTTCCGCTGGACGAACGGGCCGGCTCGCCAGCGCGCGGAACAAGGGCCGTGCTGGCGAATGAGTCTGGTCGACTCGGAGTACGGGTCGGTCTATACTCGCAAAATCCGTCGGGACGGAGCGTACGATAGCGAGGCACGCCATGCAGTGTTCAGCCTGCGGCGCCGACAATTCGCCCACGGCGAAGTTCTGCGCCCAATGTGGGTCGCCTGCGACCGCAGCGTGTCCCGCCTGCGGGCACGTCAACGCGCCTGGCGGTCGTTTCTGCACGGACTGCGGGGCGTCGCTGTTCGTCCCGGCAAGCTCGCCGGCGGCACCCCTGTCCACGCCTCCCTCTGAGGCAGCGCCGGCCGCGCGCTTTACCTCGCCGCGGCGGTATACGCCGGCCCACCTGGCCGAGAAGATCCTGACTGACCGAAGCGCGATCGAGGGCGAGCGCAAACTGGTCACCGCGCTGTTCTGTGACCTGGTCGGCTCGACCGGCCTGGCCGAAGCGCTCGGGCCGGAGTGTATGCACGATCTGCTGAACCGCTTCTTCGAGCTGGCGCTGGCCGAGGTCCACCGCTTCGAAGGGACGCTCAACCAGTTCCTGGGGGATGGATTCCTGGCGCTGTTCGGCGCGCCGGTCGCCCACGAAGACCACGCCCGCCGGGCGGCGCTGGCGGCGCTCGGGATCCGACGGGGGCTGGCCGATCTCGCGGGCGAGATGGCCCGGCAACACGGAGCGACCATGGCGGTGCGGATGGGGCTGAACACCGGCCTGGTGGTCGTCGGAGCGATCGGCGACAACCTGCGGATGGACTACACGGCGATCGGCGACACTATCAACGTGGCCGCGCGCCTGCAGCAGCACGCCGAGCCCGGCGAGATCCTGATCGGAGAGGCGACATCGCGGCTGGCGAGCGGCTACGTCCGGGTCGAGCCTCTCGGGCAGGTCGAGCTGAAGGGCAAGAGCGAGCCGGTCGTGGCGTACCGTCTGGTCGGCCCGGGGCCGCGACGCTCACGGGTCGACGTCCATGCCGAGCGCGGGCTCAGCCCGCTGGTCGGGCGCGAGCGGGAGCTCCAGACGCTGACCGAGCGGTTCGCCGAGGCGAGGGCCGGCCGGGGGCAGGTGGTCTTCGTCTCGGGCGACCCGGGGATCGGCAAGTCCCGGCTCCTGCACGAGCTGCGGGCGCGGCTGGACGATCAGGAGCCGACCTGGCTGGAGGGACGCTGCATCTCGTACGGGCAGGACATCTCCTATCTGCCGATCATCGACGTCTTGAAGGACATCTTCCAGATCGAAGAATCGGACGACGACGCGGAGATTGTCCGCAAGGCCGAGGCCGGCGCGCGGGCGCTGGGCGACGCGGCAGCGGCCGGACTGCCGTACCTGAAGTTCCTGCTCTCGGTCGACCCCGGCGACCTATCGGTCGGGACGATGGATCCCCAGCTGCGCAAGGCGAACATCTTTGAGGCGCTCAGGACATTGGCAGAGGCCGGCAGCGCGATCCGTCCGCTGGTGATCGTCCTGGAAGACCTGCACTGGGTTGACCGCCTGTCCGAAGAGTTCATCTCCTACCTGGTAGAGGCCGTGCCCCGCCAGCGGCTCCTCCTGGTGCTGACGTACCGTCCGGGCTACGTGAACCCCTTCGGCGATCAAGCCTTCTGCACCCACCTGCGTCTGGCCAGCCTGACCGAGTCTGAGAGCGCCGAGCTGGCCAGGGGGATGCTGGAGGTCGAGAGCGTGCCCGCCGAGCTGCAGCGGGTCGTCGCTTCCAAAGCCGAGGGGAACCCGTTCTTCGTCGAGGAGGTCCTCAAGTCGCTGGTCGAAGTCGGGGCGATTCGCCGCTCGGGCGCCGAGTACGTCCTGGCCAAGCGGATCGCGGACATCTACGTTCCTGACACGATCCAGGACGTGATCATGGCGCGGCTGGACCGCCTCGATGAGGAGCCGAAGCGGGCGATCCAGACCGCGTCGGTGATCGGCCGCGAGTTCACCGTCCGGCTGCTGGATCGGACCGCTGCGCTGGAGGGCGGGCTCGAGGGCTACCTGCGGGAGCTCAAGGAGGTCGAGCTGATCTACGAGCGCGCCCTGTATCCCGAACTGGCCTACATGTTCAAGCACGCGCTGACCCACGACGTGGCCTACGGCGGCCTGCTGGTGGCGCGCCGGAAGGCGCTGCACCTGCTGGTGGGGGAGGCGATCGAGGAGCTGTACCGCGATCGGCTGGCCGAGCAGTACGAGACGCTGGCCTATCACTACGAGCGAGCCGAGGCTTGGGACAAGGCACTGGAGTACCTGCAACGGAGCGGCGAAAAGGCGATGGCCGCCTTCTCGCCACCGCAAGCGGCCACCTTCTACGATCGGGCGCTCGCCGTCGTAGCCAAATCCGGGCTGCGCCTCACCCCGGAACAGACCGTGACCCTGCATTGCCGACGCGGCCAGGCCCTGTTCCTGACGAATGATTGGGACGAATGCATCAGCAGCTTTAGGACGATGCTCGACGCTGCTCAGGAAGCGGGGGACCGGGCTCAGGAAGGTATGGCCCTGCATGAGATCGCATTCGCCTCATTGTGGGCCCATCGCTTCGAGGACGCCTTCGACTACGCCAACCGGGCTCGCCGCCTGGCCATTGACATCGATAACCAGGCCGTTCTGGCAGCAAGCCTCTCCGTATCGTCCTTCACCCACTTGGTCGTCGGGGAGCTCGACGAAGGAGCGATGATGGGCGAAGAGGCGGTGCGCGCCGCTCAGCAGGCGGGCGTCCCGGCCCTCCAGGGGTTCAGCCTCGCGATATCCGTCCACGCGGACAATTGGCGGGGCAATCACGCGCGGGCCCTCGAGCGGTTCGACGAGGCACTCCAAATCGGTCGCCGACACGGAGTACCGCTGCTGGTTGTCTGGATGCCGTGGGTTCAAGGTCTCGCGCGTTGCGGCCTCGGCCAGTACGAAAAGGCCATCCGAGGGTTACTGGAAACCCTCGAACTGTCGGCGCGGTTCGGTGAGAAGATCTGGCGCTGCCGTGCGCTCAACACCCTGGGCTGGGCGTACATGGACCTGTGCAATTGGGAGTTGGCGATCCGGCCCAACGCCCAGGGTGCCGCCGAATCCCGCGAACTGAGCGATCCCGAGATCATCCGCAACGCTGAGCTGAACCTGAGCGACTGCTATCTCGCGCTCGGCCAACTGGACGAGGCCCAGCGTCATCTCGAGACGGTCGAGCGGGAGTCGCGGCGGCAGGGCACCTGGGGCGAGACCTGGATGAAGTGGCGCTACACCCAGCACCTGCACGCCAGCCTGGGCGAGCTCTGGCTGGCCAGGGGTGACCCGGAGCGGGCGCTCGACTACGCCGATGCCTGCCTGGCCGGCGCCGAGCCGACCGCCTCTCGACGCAACATCGTCAAGGGCCGTCGCCTCAAGGGCGAAGCGCTGCTCGCCCAGGCCACGCTCGACGAGGCCGAGACGGAGCTGGTCGCGGCCCTGGCGGTGGCCCGCGAGGTCGGCAACCCGGCCCAGATCTGGAAGACGCTGAGCGCCCTGGCTCGGCTACACTGGGCCCAGGGCCGCGCGGAGGACGCCGACGCTGTCACCCGGGAGGCCGTTGAGGTTGTCGAACGGGTCGCGGCGAACCTCGCCGATGCGGATCTTCGGGAGACGCTCCTCGCCTCGCCCCAGGTGACCGCGCTGCGGCAGGCAGCCGGGGTAGTCTGAGGCATGACCATGGCGCCGGGCGAGCCGGAACGAAGCGTCGGGCGGGGGATGCGGGTGCCTTCGCCGGGGAACGGAGGCGTTCCTTGTCGCCCGAGCGAGGGCCACTCGTCACGTCCGCTGTACGCATGGAAGCCCGTTCCTCTCTGGTATACTCTCGATCGGATCCCCGACCCCGAAAGCGGAGACGCTCCCCGATGGCCTTTTTCATCATCGACAAGTGTGTCGGATGCAGCGCGTGCGAGCTTGTCTGCCCCGTGGACGCGATCAGCGGCGTCAAGAAAGAGCTCTTCTTCATCGACCCCAAGATCTGCATCGACTGCGGGGCGTGCGGGCGGGCCTGCCCCTATGACGCGATCCTGGACACTTATGGCGAGCTCGCGGTCAAGGTCCGGCGGACTGAGTGGCCCAAGCCGGTCGTCACCGACGAGATCTGCTCTGGCTGCAAGTACTGCGTCGACATCTGCCCGTTCGACTGTCTGAGCATGGAAGACGTCGAAGGTCAGCCGTGGACCGCCGTTGCCCGCCTGACCAACCCCAAGACCTGCGTCTCGTGCTACCTGTGCGAAGCCGCCTGCGACAAGGGCGCGATCGTCCTGATGGCCCCGGAGAACGTCGCCCCGGCCGCGTCCGCCCGGTTCCAGAAGTAGCGTCGCCGATCCGGCACGCGGTGTCCTCGGGAGTGCTCGGGATGACCACCGGGTGACCGGCCGCTGATGGCTGAGCGTCATCTTGACGCCGTCCGTGAGCTGGCGGTCCGGGCGGCGCGGGCGGGTGGCGCCATGCTGCGCGAGTCATACGGCCAGCTTCATTCGGTCCGCTACAAGGGCGAGATCGATCTGGTCACCGAGGTTGACGTCCGCGCCGAGAAGACCATCACCGAGCTGATCCGCGGCGCTTTCCCGCGCCACCAGATCCTGGCCGAGGAGGGTACCCAGGGCGGCGACGATCCAGCCCACCGCTGGATCATCGACCCGCTCGACGGAACCACCAACTACGCCCACGGCCTGCCGGTCTTTTGCGTCTCGATCGGCTACGAGCTCGAAGGGCAGATGGCGCTCGGGGCAATCTACGATCCGAGCCGCGACGAGCTGTTCGTCGCCCGGTCCGGCCGTGGGGCGACCCTGAATGAGCACCCGATCGGCGTCTCGGACACCGCGTCGCTGGGACGCGCCTTGCTGGCGACCGGCTTTCCGTACGACCGCGGCCTGCTCCCGCCAGCGCTGGCCCAGTTTGCCGCGCTGAGTGGCCAGACCCAGGCCGTGCGGCGGATCGGCTCGGCCGCTCTGGATTGTGCCTGGGTCGCCGCTGGCCGCTTCGACGGCTACTGGGAGACAGTCGTCCGCCCCTGGGACGTCGCCGCTGGTGGCTTGATTGCCCAGGAGGCGGGCGCCCATGTGACCGACCTCGACGGTGCGCCGTTCAGGCCCGCGGCTGGCCACATCCTGATGAGCAACCCCCACCTCCACGGCGCCATCTTCGATGCCCTTCGCCCGCACCTCGCGCCGCGCTCGCCGTAGGGGCGGATCACGGGTCCGCGCCTACGAGGTGACCGGGCTTGCGCTCGCCGTCTCCGGCTGGGTCTGTTCCGCTGGTAGTCGGGACCGCGTGCGCCTCGGTAGGGCGAGGGCGAGCTGGATCGCCCAGAGTGCGCCACCGATCGCGACGACGTGGACCAGCGGGTCCGGCGGGTGGTGGAAGCGCGCGACGTAACCGACGACGGCCGCGCTGCCAGCGTGCAGGCCGAGCGCCGTCAGACCGGGCAGCAGGGCGATTCGGTGGGCCGGCGTGACCGCCGCCGCGACCAGGCCGACGAAGAACAGGGCCGGCACGGTCCAGCCCAGCAGCGGAGACTGATAGAGCGTCACCAGCCGCTCGGTCGTGGGACGCCCACGCTCCTGCTCCGGCGTGACCTCGCCGGCGAGCGTCTCCAGATCGACCCCGCGCGGTCCGCCCGTCCGTTCGCGCAGTCGCCAGTGATAGTTCAGCCGATCCGGCTCCCCGACCATGATCTGGCGAAAGTCGTCGAACGCGAATCGGGCGAAGACCAGGGGCCGCGCGCGGATCGCGTCGAGCGCCACTTCGCGCATGATCGCATCGGCTCGCGCCTCGCCAACGTTCAGCTCCTCCATCAAGCGGGCGTGGAGCTCGCGGTTCGAGACGCGCAGGGATGGCCGCTTGATCTTGTCGTCGGTAACGTCCTGCAAGATCACACGGGCCTGACGGCGTTGCGGGTCCGGATCGGCCGCGTGGGCAGGGTTGGCCGGATCGTAGAAGACAAACGCGCCGGCGTGGAGGCTCACCATCTTGAACACCAGGTTCTGACCGATCGCGCCAACGACCGCGAAGCTATCGTGGACCACCGCATTGCGGGCCATCCACGGGACGACGACGAGCGCGGCCGCGGCCAGGATCAGCGCCGTCGCCCGCGCGGCCGGTCGCCAGCGCCGGTAGAGGAGCAAGGCCATCGCCGGACCGAGGGCCAGCAGCACCTGAGCGTGCGGCCGGGTGAGGATTGCCAGGCCGATTGCCAGGCCGGCGCCGACGTGCCACCACCATGCATGACGACGCAACGCGACCAGGAGCAGGAAGACCGAGAGCGCGAGCAGGACCGTGAAGAGCGCTTCGGTCAGGACGTAGTGCTCGAAGATCAACAGTCCGCCCGAGACCGCGGCGGCCAGCCCGCTCATCAGCCCGACCGCTCGTCCGAAGCACAGCCGGCCGATCCCGTACGCCAGGGCCGCCGTCCCGAGCCCGAGCGCGTGCTGGATCGCCACCAGGACGCGCAGGTCCGGACTGATCCCCCAGCCGACGAGCGCCACGAACAGTGGGTACAGCGGCGGCCGCTTGAACGGCAGCGGGAGCCCCTCGCCGTGCATCAGGGCCCAGGCCGGCAGGTAGTACTGCGAGGTGTCGCCGCCGATGAAGACCGGCGCGCGCGGCCAGAACGCCAGCCGCAGCGCGGCCCCGACGGCCAGCACCGCGCACAGCGCCAGGGCGTCAGGGTGTCGGGAAACGGCTTGCCGAACCTGCCCCAGAGTGCCGTCGGCCAGCCCAACCCTCCCCGCGGATGTCACAGCCCTGGACGATACCGGCGGCTCGTCCGCCCCGTCAAGGCGTACTGGGGCCAACCTACCCTCTGGCCCCTACCCTTGAGGGCGTAGGTTGTGCGGGGTTAGTCTCACGGCTCCAGTCCCAGCACCGCCACTGGCCAGAGCGAGCCTTCGGCGCGGGACGGCTCCTCGGGGAAGCTCAGTTGGACGCCCACGGCTCCACTCGGGCCGGCGGTAACGGTGCGTGCGAGCCGGAGGCGCTGCTGGCCGGGGCGGAGTTGTCCCTGGAAGAGCTGCTCGCCGTCGATGCTGACCGTCGCCAGCGTAGCGGACGGTAGGAGCGACCAGACAGTCAGGGTCGTGGCGCGCGCGCCGCGTGGCGGCATGAGACGGAGCGTTGACCGCTCGGGGTAGAACGGGCCGAGCAGGCGCCGCTGCGCTGTGGCCGCGTACCAGTCCGCCCAACCGCCTGGGTTGACCCAGCGCGCCGGCGCGCCGACGACCTGGTCGAAGTGGTAGGCAAGCTGGAGGTACGGCTCGGGCCGGACACGCCCGACGTGATTGATCGCGTAGCCGAACGCGCAGCCGAGCGAGACCGCCAGGATCGCCGCGGTGATCGCCGCGTGGGCCAGGCGCCAGGCCCGCCGCGTCCTTGCCGTGGGCCACGCCGACCAGAGCACCAGGCCGCCCAGCAGCAGCGCGACTGGCAGGAAGTCCTGGATGTAGCGCATCGTCGATGAGATGAACAGCAGCAGCAGCGTCAGGTTGAAGAGCAGCCCGATGCTCGCGGCGGCCACGAATGCCCGCGCCGGCCGACCCGGGCGGCCGCGGAGGGCCGGCCGGAGGAGCGGCAGGCCACAAGCCAGGGCGCCCAACACGGCCAACGGCGCCAGGAGCGGGACTGGGACCGAAAACGTCTCCGACACGTAGCGGAAGCTGCCGACGTCCACGATGGTCAGGGGTGGATTGACGAATTGAAGCAGTGGAAACCAGGGCAGCATTGACGGCGTGAGCGCCAGGTACTTCGCCGCGTTGAGCGGCGCGAACATCGGGTGTAGGCCACCCGGTAGGGACTCCTGACCCGTGGCGATGCTCATGAGCTGGTAGCTGAAGCCGAACTCGGTCGGCGACCCGAACCGCGCCTGGTTGTACAGCAGCAGAAGGGCCAGGACACCCGCCGCCGGGAGCCCGAACGCCAGCAACGCGCTGACCGTTGCCCGGGCTGGCGCTCGGGCCGCCTGCCAGACCAGGACGAGGCCGGCCCCGGCCGCGTAGGACAGCAGCGTGAACCGCGAGCCGAAGCCGAGTCCGAAGAGCAGGCCGGCCAACGCCAGCTGAGGGCCAAGCGGGCCACGCCCGGCCAGAGCCCGCAGCCAGATGTACAGCCCGGCGAGGGTGAAGGACGTGCCGGCCAGGATCGCCTCCTTGTAGATGTCCGCGCGGACCTGGAGGTACAGGCTGACGCCCCCGAACGCGTAGCAGAGATACACCATTCCCACCAGCCAGCCCGGCGTTTCGGGGGCGGCCAGCTCGCGCAGCGCCCGCGCCAGCATGAAGAACGCCAGGCAGCCGGCCAGCCCGAACAGCAGAGTGCCGGCGCCATCGCCGAGCGGCAGGCCGGTCAGGCCCTTCCAGGCGGCGTGGACCAGACCGGGGACCGGACCCCAGTACAGGTAATACCTGCCGTTGTAGAGCGAGGCGTCGCGAAGGCGGTGCGGCCCGTTCTGGGCTGGGTCGTACGGGTTCGGGAGCTGCAGCAGCCTCGGCGATGGCTCGACCGTCAGGTGTAACTGGCCGGCCAGGAACGCATCCGCGAGCAGGTCGTAGTAGTCGTCGGTCTCGCGATGAGCAAAGCCGTAGGTGCCCGCCGTCGCGAACCAGACGTACAGCCAGGCGACCAGCGCCTGGAGCGCCAGCATCGCCGCCAGACGTGGCACGCTTGGAAGCGACCGCGCGGATGTTTCCTCTCCCTCTGGACGAGGGCTGCCCACGGATCGAGACGTACTGGTAGTCAGGGAGATGCTCGCTGGCGTGAAGGCACCCTGGCACGGGCGCTGGTCCGCGGCGCCGGGCCAGATCGACGTCGGCCCGACTGGACCCGGATGGTACCCCATCCTGGACTGACGAGGACCCGACGTTGCCGATCGGCGGCGTCGAACCGGTACAGTCAGGCGCATGGTAGCGCGTGCGCCTATCGCGGCTGGCGCGGTTGCCGCGAGACGCCGCCACTCGATCGGGGGGCTCGACGGGTGGCGCGTCCGGGCGCTTGCGCCCTTGGTCGCTGTCGTCGTGCTGAGCCTGCTTGCCGCCGCCCCGCTTTTCCGTGGCGGCATGATCCCCGGCCACGACGCGAACGAGCACGTGACTCGGACGGCCGAGTTCGCCCGAGCCCTGGCCGCCGGCGTGTGGTGGCCCTGGTGGGCGCCGAACCTGGGCCACGGCTACGGCGAGCCGATCTTCCTGTTCAACCCACCGCTGTTCTACATGCTGGCCGCGGTCCCGACGCTTGTCGGCGTGCCGCTGGTTGCCTCGGTGAACCTGGCCACGGCCCTCTTACTCGTCGTGGCCGGGCTGGGGATGTACGCCTGGACCGCGCCGCGCTTCGGCCGAGCCGGGGCCGCGGTCGCCGCGGTGGCGTATGCCTGGGCGCCGTACGTCCTGCTCGACGTCTACATCCGCCAGGCGCTGACCGAGCTGACGGCCGTCTGCATCCTGCCCTGGGCTCTCTGGGGGATCACCCGGGCCGGTCGCGCACCGGGGCCGCGGGCCGTCGCCACCGGCGGCCTGGTCGTCGGGCTGCTGCTGCTGGCGAGCACGCCGGCCACGCTGGTCGCCGCGCCGGCCCTGCTCGGCCAGGTGGTCGCGTTGGTCGACCGTCGTCGTCCGTGGCCCTTTGCGGCAGGGCTGGCCGCGCTCGCCGTCGGCGTGCTGCTCGCCGCCGTGTTCTGGGTCCCGGCCGCGGCCGAGCGCCACCTGCTGCACTTCGAGCGCTTGCTGAACGGCCGAGTGGCCTATACCGACAGCTTCCTGGAACCGGTTCGTCTGGTCAGCCCGTACTGGGGGCCAGGCGTCAATCGGCGCGGCCCCGACGAGCGTCTGATGGGCTTCGGCCTTGGCGAGGCCCAGCTTGCGCTGGCGCTGACCGGACTGGCGATGTTCGCCCTCCGCCGACCGGATGGCGAGATCCGCCGCCAGGCGTTGCTGGCCGGCGGGCTGGTCGTCGTCGGCGCGGCGATGACGTTGAAGCTGTCCGCGCCGATCTGGCAGGTGCTCCCGCCGCTGCACTTCCTCCAGTTCCCGTGGCGATTCCTGCTGCTGCCGGCGCTCGGCTGCGCCGCCCTGGCGGCCCTGCCCACGGCGCTGCTCGCTCGCTCCCGCCCGCGGGCGGGAGCGGTCCTGGCGGCTGCGTGTATCGGCCTGCTGGTCATCGGCGGCTGGAGGCGCGCCCAGCCTCCGGCCGAGCCGATTCCGTACCCAGAGGAGCGCTTCTCGGCGGCCGCCGTCGCGAGCCGTGAGCGTGGTCGCGGCACGGTCCAGGAGTACGAGACAATCTGGACGGTCGATCGCCCGGATGACCCACCGTCGGCGCGGGCCGCGGTCGTCTCAGGGCCAGCGGCGCTCACCGAGTTGACCGCCACGGCCCACGAGCAGCGCTTCTCCGTCGCCACCGCGCGCCCTGCCCGGGTCCGCCTCAACACCTACTACTTCCCAGGCTGGCGCGTCATGGTAGACGGTCGCGAGCGGCCAATCGAGTGGGACAACCCGGCCGGGTTGATCGAGTTCGGCGTCGAGGCCGGCGAGTCGCTCATAGTCGCGCGCTTCGAGGCGACGCCCGCGCGGTGGCTTGGGGGAGGGCTGTCGCTCGTCGGCCTCATGCTTGTCATCGTGCTGCTCGCGCGACCCGCCCACGGTAGGTGGCGGACAGGTGGCTAGGGCTCACGGGCTCCGTGCTGTGCTCGAGAGCACCTAGTGGCCGTGCCTGGCGGGCAGCGACTTCTGAGCCGTGACGGGACGCGGCTGGCTTGCGCGCTCGGACTCGGCGTTGCCATCGCGGGCGTGTTCTGGGTGGCCTTCAGCGGACCGTTTCCGCTGACCGAGTACTGCACGCGGCGCTCGCGTACCTGGGTGCTGCCGCTGTTCGAGCGGACTCGCCCGACCGGCCTGAGCGGCGAGACGTTCGTGCTCGCTATGGCCGCGGCCAGCCTGGCGTATCTGGCCGCGTTGCGGTTGGCTGCCGGGGGGCGGCCGCTGCGCGGTGGCGCCGCCGCCCTGCTCCTGCTTGGCGCCGTCCCGCTGCTGCTGCTGTTGGTCCTGGGCTTCGGCTATCCGCTGCTCTCGAGCGACGTCTTCAAGTACATCCTGGATGGCCGGGTCCTGGCCGTCTACGGCCAGAATCCGTTTACCCATCTGCCGACGGAGTTCGCCCGAGACCCGTTCTACGAGATGGTCCAGTGGAAGACCCACGTCAATGCCCACGGACCACTCTGGCGGTTGGCCGAGGCCGGCTCCGCGGTCGTTGGCGGCGAGGGCTGCGAGCGCGCGGTCCTGGCGATGAAGGCCTGGCCAATGCTGGCGTATCTCGGCACCACGGCCACGCTGTTCGGCCTGCTGCGTGCCTGGCAGCCGGAGCGCGCGGTCTGGGGGACGATGGTCTACGCCTGGAACCCGCTTGTCGCCCTCGAAGCGCTCCAGAGCGGTCACAACGACGTGGTCGCCGCGTTGCCCGCGCTCGTCGCCGTCTGGGCCGCGCGCCTGGGTCGCGCGCGTGTGGCGTTTCCCCTGTTGGCCGTTGCCGTGCTGATCAAGCCGCTCGCGCTCGTGCTCGGGCCGCTGCTGCTCGTGGCCGCCCTGCGACCGTCCAACGGCGCGCGCGGCGACGTCGCCGTGCGCGAGACGACCATCGGGATCGCTCTTGGCGTCGGCCTGGTGACGCTGGCCTATCTGCCGTTCTGGGACGGCCCAGCCACCTTCCAGGGGCTGGCTCGCGGGCACCTGTTCGCCGCTTCGCCGGCCCGGCTGGTGTTGGCGGCGTTGCGGGACGCCGGCCTGCCGCCGGACCGGGCGCAGCTCGTGGCGGGGCTGCTCGCCAACGGCCTGTTCCTGGTCCTGCTGGCCGGGCTGGCGCGCGCAGTCTGGCTGGGGCGGCTGCCGCTCCTCGCGGCGGCGCTCGGGGTGTTCTTCGTCTATCTGCTCGTCGGCGCGCAGTGGTTCAATCCCTGGTACCTGCTCTGGCTGGCTCCGCTCGCCGCGCTCGTTCAAGGGCCGCCGCGCCAGTTGGGGATCGTCTTTACGCTGCTGGCGCCGCTCGTGTACCCGTTCGACAGCGAGGCGCGGCCGATCGTGCTCGTGGTCTTCCTGCCAATGGCCCTGTTGGCCTTCCGCTGGCGCACCTGGCTCGGTTGGCCAGGGCCGCTGGCCGGCACCATGGACCGTGACCTGGCCGGCTCCGCCACGCGGCCGCGCTGGCAGGCGGCGCGCGGCGGATAAGCGGTGTGGTGGCTGCTGGGCGCGCTGGCGTTCAATCTGTTGTTCACCGCGCGCACGATGGCGCCGGCCTTCGGCCCGCGTGAGGCGGTCCAGGACGACGCGCTCCAGCACGTTTTCTGGATGCTCCGCTATCGCGACCCGGAGCTGTTCCAGGACGACCTGTTCGCCGATTACTTCCAGTCGCTTGCGCCGCCCGGCTACACGGCCGTCTACTGGACGCTCGCGCAGGTGATCGACCCGCTGCTCGCGAGCAAGCTGCTGCCGCCGCTCCTCGGGAGCGCAACGGCCGCGTTCACCTTCCTGCTGGTGCGTCGCCTCTACCCCTCGCCGCTCGCGCCGTTCCTGGCGACAGTCCTGCATAGCTGGTACGTCTGGCAGCACGACGACCTACCCTCGGCGACCCCGCGTGCCTTTCTGCTCCCCACGCTGGTGGCGTTGCTCTGGGCGCTGGCCTCCGGGCGTCAGGCCCTCGGGGTCGCGCTGACGGGCGTGGCGGCGCTGCTGTACCCAATCGGCGGCGTGCTCGGCGTGGCGCTGCTCGGCTCACGACTGGTCTGCGTCGAGCGCCGCGGGCGTCAAAGATGGCCGACATTCAACCGGCGCCGGTCCGATTGGCTCGCGACATTGACCGCGGCGGTGATCGTCGGGCTCGTCCTGATGCCGGAGGTGCTAGCCGCGACGCCGTACGGCCCGATTGTGTCGGCCGCCGAGGCCCGGACGATGCCCGAGTTCAGCCGCCGTGGTAGAAACGCCTTCTTCGTCCAAGATGCCTACCGCTTCTGGCTGGAAAGCTACCGAAGCGGCCTCAACCTGCGGGTGACCGACGCTCTGTTCAAGGACCTGCCGGTCCTGTTCGAGCTTGCGGCCCTGGCTGCGCTGCTGCCGCTCCAGCTGGCCTTCCGACGGCGGCTGCCATATGCGCGGCTGGTCGACGGTCGGCTTGCCATCCTGGGTCAGGTGCTCGCCGCGTCGTTCGGACTGTTCGCGCTGGCTCACCTGCTGCTCTTCCAGCTCTACCTGCCGGCGCGCTACGTCCAGTGGAGCGTCCCCCTGGTGCTGGCCATCGCGGCCGGGCTGGCGCTGGCGATCGTCTGCCACGAACTTGCGGCCGGTGTCCGGTCCGCCCACTCCGGCCGGCTTGCGGCCGGCCTCGCGCTCCTGCTCGCCGCCGGGCTGGCCCTGTACCCGGCCCGCTACGACGACGCGTTCGCCGTCGACGCCCACCCAGCGGTCACGGCGTATCTCCGTGACCAGCCGAAGGGCGTGCTGGTCGCGGCCGCCCCCGGCCATGCTGACGTGATCCCGGCGCTGACCGGCCGCCGCGTACTCGCATCCCACGAGTTTGCGCTGGCCTACCACCTGGGTTACTACCGCGAGGTTCGGCAGCGGGTTGAGGACCTGATCGCGGCCTACTACGACGAGGGGCCGCGGCGCGCGAGGGTGCTCGTCGATCGCTACGGTGTTGACTTTATTCTGGTTAGCCATACCGCCTTCGATGCGCTGACGTTCCGGCAGGCCTGGGGACTTCAGTTCGAGCCGTTCACCGAGACCATCGGTGCCCGACTCACCCGCCGCCGCCGCTACGCCCTCCAGGATCTCGCCAGGGATTGCGCCGTGGTGGACGACGGCGCAGTGGCGCTGGTCCCTGTCTCGTGCCTGGCCGACGCGCGCGAGCGCGCGTGTGCGGCGCTAGCGACGCCGGGCGACGGGTGACCAGGTCGGCGGCTTCACGCAAGCGGCGGGCCAGGCCATGAGCCTCGTCGTCCGTCATCGCGTTCAGATCGGCTGCCCGGACTCGGCCGATCGCGTCGGTCAAGCCGGCAGCAGGCCAAGCGTCTCGGCCAACTCGCCGTGGCCGAGACGCGCGGCCAGCGCCGCAGCTTCCGAGAAGGCGGCGGCGCGCCGGTAGTCTTCAAGCGCTTCGGCCGGCTGGCCCGCACGGAGACGCGCATCGGCGGCCTCGCGCCACAGCTTGAGGCCCTCGTAGCATCGGGCCAGCGCCTCCGGCGGTGCGTCCGGCTCGTCGGCCAGCAAGTCAAGCGCCTTGCGCCAGGCGCGGGCAGCCAGCAGCGCGTCGGCCACGGTCGCGCGGAGCTGCGCCGCCGCGCGCCGGTCGCGCTCGTCGCCACTCAGCTCAGCCAGGCGGCGCGCGCCATCCAGCAGGGTTGGCAGCGCGGCGCTTCGATCCGGTCCACAGACGCCCTCCTCCGCGGTGCTCGCCTCCTGGAGCCACGCGCGCGGCAGGTCATAGAGCGGGATCGAACGTTCACCCTGTGGCAAGGCCTCGAGCGCGCTGGCGTAGCGGGCCACGAAGGTGGGTAGGACGGTCGCGGCCCGCGCGTCGCCCGGCGGTGCCTCGCGGTAGCGGCGGCCCGCGACGTCGTCCAGCTCAGCCCGCGCGTCCTGGCCGAGCTCTCGGCCGATGCCGACCAGGCGCTCGAACTGCTCAGCCGCCTCGGCGTACCGGCCATGGTGCACCAGCGCCGTGGCCGCGGCACGGCGGACCACGGCCGCGCGGGCAAGCACCTCCCGCCGCTGGACCAGGTCCACCAGCTCGGCCAGCGCCGCGTCGACCCGCACCAGGGTCCGGACGGCACGGTCAAGGTCGCCGTCGAGCAACCCAAGCGCGTCGTCGACGAAGCCGTCGACGCGGGCGAGCGGGTCGGCGTTGCGCTCTTCCAGGCGATCGCACAAAAAGGCCGGCGAGCGCCGCTGGGCCAGGCCATCGCTCACCAACTCGGCCAGCAGCGGGTCCGGCTCGGCGTCGGGAGGATCCGCGAAGACGAGCGTCTCAGTCGCTCGGCTGACCGCCACCCGCAGCTCGTCAATTGCCGTCCGCGCGGCGAGGAAGCGTGGCTTCTGGCCGCGCTCGCGCGCCGCGTCGATCTCTTCGCGGAGCGCGTTCAGCGTCCGCGTCGCGTCCCAGATGACGACGTACTGACGGTCCAGCCCCTTGATCTCGGCTGGCGTGAAGCAGAGATCACGGAACCGATCGTCCCCGATCAGTCCACGCGGACGCCCGTCTGACGGCGCCTCCTTGTTCACGGTGCCGTCGCCGACGAGCCCGGCATTGACGATCACCGCCGTGTGCGGCGTCTCGGCCAGGCGTTCCAGCCAGGCGACCACCTCGCCGCTATCCGAGGCCGCGGCGGTCAGGGCCACCTCGCCGTTGCGGGCGTCGGTCGGCTCAACTCGAGCGGAGCCGCGCGGACGGTACTCCCGTTGGAGCTCGTCGTACAGGCTGACTGTCCGATTAGCCACCTCCACGATCGGCGCGGTGCTGCGCTGATTGGTGCGCAGGCTCAGCTCGGCCGGCGGGCTACCGAGTCGGTCGAACAACAGGTCCTTGCACCAGCCCCAGTCGAAGCCGCTGGGGTGGACGATCTGGCTTTCGTCGCCGGCTGCGAGGAACAGCGACGGAGTGCCTCGCAGCTCGCTGCTCCGCCTGGTCGCCTCGGCTAGCACGGCGATCTGAAGCAGCGTCAGGTCCTGGATCTCGTCGACGATCAGACCGCCGATCCCGCGCAGCTCGCGGTCGAGCTTGCCGCCGCGAATGCGCTCGAGCGCCGACCAGGCCGTACGCTGGGCGCTCGGCAGGTCGCGACGATCGACGAACCAGCGGGCGATCTGCCAGGCGGCTCGTGCCGACCTGGCGCCAATCTGATGCTCGCGGACTCGGCGGTAGCTCTGCTCGTCCACGATCGGCTCGACCATTGGTGGGTGATTGCGGAGCCGGAACGGCAGCGCCGCGCCGAGGACGTGGGCGCGGACCTCGGCCCAGAGCGCCCGGTCCGAGCCCTGCCAGTCGGCCCGCGCTCGTGGCGCGAATCCCCGCACCGACTGCAGGAAGGCGCGCTCCTCGTCGTCGTCCGAGACGGCCGACCCGCGCGCCCCGGCCCAGCGCGCCAGCACGTCAGCCAGCGGGACCACCTCCACCGCCCGCTCGGACAGACTGGCACCCGCCAGCACCTCCCCTGCCAGGTCGGCCAGTCGCCGCGACAGGGTGACGTACAGCAGCCGCGCATCCGGCGCGAGGCCGGACGCTTCGCGACAAAAGCTGGCTGCCTCGCGGACCGCGCCGAAGATGAGCGCGCTCGTTTTGCCCGTGCCGGGCTGTCCCACCACGAGCCGGACGCGCGCAGGCGTCACCAGCACCGAGGCTTGCTCCTCGGTCAACGGGTCCAGATCGTCGACGGCGCGCGGCCGGTACGCCGCTCCATCCCCGCCGGCCAGGGGCGCCATGTCGTCGTGATCGCGGATGGTCCGAACGGCGATCGTCCCGTCCGCCACGCCGTCCCAGCCACTGGCCGAAAACCACCAGGCGTA
Organism: Chloroflexota bacterium; assembly: GCA_030447245.1. Lineage (GTDB taxonomy): Bacteria > Chloroflexota > UBA6077 > UBA6077 > JACCZL01 > JAUJPG01. The sequence continues at coordinate 16,614 of JAUJPG010000031.1, forward strand.
ATAGTGGAAGCCGCCGACTCCGGAGCGCAGCCAGCGTGAGCCTGCGGCGTCCGTCAGCCTGGCGGCCGGCCCGACGATGCCCTTGGGCCGACCGGCCGTGCCGCGCGTCGCCAGCTCGAAGAGCAGCCAGTCCACGCGGCGACGCAGCTCTGGCCGCTGCCGAACCCAGGCGTCCACGTCCGGGTGGACCAGCAGTGGGTGACCGCTCACACGCACGTCTCCGTGGAGGACGTCGCTTGACAACATCCCACGCAGACATCGTATCGCGAGCAGTGGACGCACGGCCCGTGCTCGAAGCTCCTTACCTGGCCTGCTAGCGCGACCGTCAGCGCGGGGGTACCCAGAGGTGGGCTATGGCGGCGGTGACCCATTCTTGAAGCTGCCGTACCTGATCGGCCCGCGACGGTCCAAGGAGCTCCTGTTCACCGGCGATCGGATCGATGCCCACGCGGCCGAGCGGATTGTGCCACCACGATCACGCTGTGGCACGGGTCCTGCGCTCCGGAACCTCGAGCATCCCACCGGGGGATAGCAAGGGAGGACATCAGCGGAAGACCGTCGTTGTAGTAGCCTTGTCGGCCTGTTTGGGCCTGGTGCCGGTTGGGCAAGCGCACGCCCAGACCACACCTACCGCGCCGGTGCCCCAGCCAACCCAGACCCGGAACGACAACAACTTCTCGTGGGGCCTGCTGGGCTCGGGCGGTCTTGCCGGCTTGCGGTGGCGTGAGCATGTTGAGTGGTCCATGGACCGGCGCTAACTGTCTGCGCCACCGGCACCTGGGCCTGGAGCAGCTCAGGACTGCTCCAGGCCCGGGTCTGTGACGAGCTACCCAGGCCCTTTCATCGCGGCAGCCCACGCGCTCGGGCCCGGCTACCAGGGCTCACCAGTTGGACCGGACCGACAAACGTTTTGGAGCTTACGGGAGGCTAGCGTGGGAGCACACGGATGTTCGTTTGGAGATCTGGGCAGCGGCCCCGTATGATCGGCTGCGGGACCGCGCTGCTGGTCAGTCTGGTGATCATGCTCTTGGTCTATGCCCTGTCAGGGGGGCAATGTACCCTCTTCGTCTTCCCTTGATCATCGAGCAACCGGGGTGACTCCGGGTCGCGCTGGCGGAGACTTCGGGCGCGGCCACGGCAACAACGCGGGAGTTCGGCGGCGATAGCCGTTGTACTCGGGGAAGGCGGCCGCCAGGGTCCGCTCCTCGAGCATGGCGCGCATCACCTGGCACAGGCAGAAGACACCGAAGATCAGCGCCGGGAGCGGGGCCAGCACCGGCAAGAGGGCACCCAGCGCAGCGACGAGCTCACCCAGGTAGAGCGGGTGGCGGACGAGCCGGTAGGCTCCCGACGTGACGACCCCACGCGCCTCCGCGGCCAGCCCGAAGCAGCGACGCAACCCGGCAGCCGCGTAGATCGAGACGGCAAGCCCGCCGGTCAAGAGCGAGTCAGCCAACGCGAGGACACGCCAGTCTTGCGTGGTGTTGGGCTGGGTCGCCGTCGCAGACATCACGAACGTGCCTGCCAGGGCGACCGCCATCGCCGGCGGGCGCGCGCGGCTCGCTCGAGGTGCGCGACGCATCAGGAAGAGCGCGGCGATCAGGCCGCAGAACAGGAACGTCAGGATGCTGTGGGTCAGATCCAGCAGGTAGGCCAGTCCGGCGGGCACGCTCGGGTCAGCCGGGCCCTGACCTGCCGCCGTCAGCGTGCCTGAGATGCCGACCATCCCCAGCGTGCTGAAGAGCAGCGCCGGTAGTGCGTGATCGGCCAGGATCCGGGCCGGCGACGCGTTCTGAGTGCGCCCTCTGGGCAGGCGAGAAAGCGCCGAGAGAGGGATCCGGTGCATGAGCGTCTCACCTGGCAAGAAGCATGCTCGACGCGGATCGCTCTCCGGCAGCCAACGCTGCGCGACCTGCCCCCGCGTGGATGCACCGGATCGAAGCACGCCGGGGATGAGCCTGGCAGCTCAGCCGAGCATCACCCGTGGCGTGATCGAGGAATCGGAGCCGCGGTCGCCGTAGTCATGTGCGTCGACGAAAGGCTCGCGCTCGGCAAAGCGGCTCGCCCGGAATGGCCGCACGTCGGCTACGGTCGCCTGGCCGTCGAGCGCCCACTCGGCCAGGGCTCGGCCGATCGCGGGCGCCGTCTTGAAGCTGGACCCACTATCGGCGGTGAAGAAGTACAGGCCGGCAATCTCGGGGTGGCGGTCGACGATCGGTTTGCCATCCTCGGTCATCGTGATCGCGCCGGCCCAGCCACCCCGCATCGGCGCGTCGGCCATGCCCGGTATCCGCCTGGCGAGGCCGTCGCGAGCCCGCGGGACGTAGGCACCGTCGACGCTCTCGTCCAGGGCATCTGGGTCGTCGAGCGGGCTGCGCCGCCCGGCGACGCCCACCAGGGTGCTTGCCCAGTTCGGCCCCTCCGGACGGAACCACAGCTCCTCGATCCCGTCGATGCAGACCGGGTGGATCGGTGCCAGGCTCGGCGGGCGCCGGAAGACGGCCACCTGGACCCGGAGCGGCTGGATGGCGACGTCGATCCCCACCGACCGCAGCAGCGGGATGCCCCAGGCGCCGCCGGCGATCACCACGACCGGCGCCGAAATCGGCCCGCCCGTCGTCTCGACCCCTGCCACCCGGCCTCCACCAGTTCGGATTGCGGTCACGTCGGTGCGGGTCAGGACCTCGGCGCCCAGCTCGCAGGCGCGGTTCAGGAAGCCGTGGGTGGTGGCAACCGGATCGGCGCAGCCCGAGTCGGGCTCGTAGGCCGCTACGATGACGTCGTCGAGCCGCCAGTCGGGCGCCAGCTCCCGCAGCTCCTCCGGGCCGACGATCGTCGTGTTGACGCCCACCCGCTCGAGCATCTCGACGTTGGCGTGGAGCTTCTCCTGGTTCTCGGGCGAGACCAGGCGGACGACACCAGTCTGAACGAAGCCGCAGCTCCCGGCGCCGACCAGCTCGTCCCAGTGGCGAAAGTACGGCAGGCTGGCGTGGGCTAGACGGGCCTCCGGCGCGTTGGTGTAGTGCATCCGGACCAGCGCACCGGACTTGCCGCTGGCGCCGGCCGCTGGCCAGCGGCGCTCGCAGACCACCACCCGCTCGAGCCCTCGCGCCGCCAGGTGGAAGGCAGTACTTGCCCCAATGACGCCGCCGCCCACGACCACCGCGTCAGCAGTCGTCACCATCGCGCCCACTCTTTCTCTGGAACATCGTCACCCCATGCCCGTGGGGGACGCCTGGAGCCACTGTCCGGCGCCACATCGTAGCGCAGGCCGGCGCCCTCCCGGCTGCGCGCCTCTTTATCAGAGGCGCGCGCGGGCGAAGATGCCGATGATGGTCTCCAGGAACATCGCCGAGTGGCCGGCTAGCAGGGCCAGGAAGAGCAGGAGGACGCCGCGGAACGCCAGACGGCCGCGGGCCGAGCAGTACGCCAGGCGCCGAACCAGCAGAGCGACTATCGCCAGGATCTCGAACGTCCAGGTCGACGAATACAGGAAGAAGTTGTCGCCGTAGACAAGGTGCAGCCCGACATGGGCCAGGATCGCCAGCCCCAGCGCGGCCAGGACTGGCGCTTCAGGGACCGGCTCGGCGCTGCCGCTTCGCCGCTGGCGGACGAGGCGGACCAGCGAGACGACCGCCACGGCGAGCAGGCTGACCCAGATTGCCAGCGCCGCCTGGCCGAGCGGGCTGACCGATTCTAGCGTCGTGCACTCGTCAGAGTCGAACGTCACGGTCGGCAGCGAGCGGACCGGCGGCGTCGCCCGAATGAAGCAGAGCCGTGGAGCGACGAAGCTGTACGAGAACATGTGCAGCCCGAGCCTGCCGGCGCGCGCGGCGAAGATAGCCGGATCGGTGGCGTCGGCCAGGTAGCGAGTCTCATTCTGGAGGCTCGCCGGCATGAAGAAGAGCGTGCTCCTCGGATACAGCGCGAGCTGGAGCAGGCTGAGAGCTCCGGCGACCAGCAGGATCGAACCGGAAAAGCCGGCCGCCCGCACGAGCGAGCCCGTCCTCGACACGCCCGGACGCGGCAAGAAGATTGAGACAAGCGCGGACTCGACGATGTTCGAAATCAAGCTGGCGAATGCGAGGAGATGCACGATCCCCCGCGCGGCGAGATGACGCGTCCCCCGAGCCAACAGCCAGAACATCGCGACCAGGCCCGCCGCCGTAAACGCGTACGTTTCGGGGACGATGCCGAAGAAGGCGTGCGAGGCGGTCACGCCGAGGATTCCGGCCAGGATGACCGCGTCGGGCAGCGTGAACCCAACCCGCGAGAAGAACAGGCGGGCCAGGGCCACGCCCAGGGCGCCGGCGGTCGCGACCAGCAGGGTGATCGCCAGGCGCGACGACCCGAGCGCGGCGGTCAGCGCGGAGCCGAGCGGGTTGTACAGGAGCGAGAACAGCGGGTGGACGTTAGACCGCGCGTGGTCCTCGTGCTGGGGCGGCGCGACCAGGCTTCCGCTGACGCGTGCCGGGTCGGCGTGGAACATGAAGCTGGTCCGCCACCGCGAGACCGGCAGAGCCACCAGGCGTGAGCCGAACGAGGAGTAGATGCCGAAGAACAGGACGAACAGCCCGACCGTCGCTAGCGCGGCCGGGGATGGAGTGAAAGTCCGACGTGCCGGCGCCACCACGCGCACCCCCTCGGAGGACGCGGGGGGCGCTGTCGAGGCGTGATCCACGGTGGCGTCGGCGGGTCGGCCAATCACCGAGGCTGAGCCATCGGTACCCGGGTGGTCGCTGGCCGGGCCGTCAGCGAGCGACGGCCGCCGGGCCGGCACGGCATACCTCGAAGGGAGTCATCCTGTTCGAGACGGACGACGGGGGCGGCGGGCCATCGTCCGACCCGCGCAGCCCGTGGCGAGCTACCAGATCGGACGTCTGGCGCGGCGCCTCGCCGACTCGGTCTTCGGGCTGGGCTGTCACTCGGGGTCGGGCTCCTGCCAGCGTCTTCGCCGCTCGTGATGGCATGTGGCGGGGGCGATTATATCGGCAGGCCGCCTCGGCGGTCGAAGAGCCGGACATCCGTTGCCACGGCGAGCCGGGGTTTGTTACACCCCGAGGACGCGGTGCGCGGCAGGCGCAGCCGAGGCGGCGACCTGAGGGACCGAGCGGATGATGTTGGCGCGATGGGCTAAGACAACGCTGGTGTGCGGAGCCCTGGTGGCCCCGACCCTGCTGGCGTGTGGCCCACCGCGCCGGGCAGATCCGCCGCCGGCCGCCGCTCCGACGCAGACCAGGGTAGCCGCCACGCCGCCATCCCAGGCGGGCGCGCCGCCGT
>JAUJPG010000031.1:21993-51482 GCA_030447245.1 Chloroflexota bacterium
CGCCGTCACCGGTGGCTGGTGCGCCGTCATCGCCGTCACCGGTGGCTGGTGCGCCGTCATCGCCGTCACCGGTGGCTGGTGCGCCACCGTCGCCGTCACCGGTGGCTGGCGCGTCGCCGGGCCGCGCCCAAGCGGCTGGCGATTCCGTCGCGGTCGCACTCGAGCCGATCCCTGCCAAGCTGAACCGGCCGGTCCACATGACCCATGCCGGCGACGGCAGCAGGCGGATGTTTGTCGTCGAGAAGCGCGGGCGGATCGTGATCGTGCAGGACGGCGTGGCCCGCGAGAAACCGTTCCTGGACATTAGCCAGATCGTCAACTCGAGGGGGAGCGAGCAGGGCTTGCTGAGCGTGGAGTTCCACCCCCAGTATTCGACGAACGGCCGTTTCTTCATTGGCCATACTGACCTGGACGGTAGTCAGGTCGTGGCGGGCTACCGCGTGTCAGCCGACCCGGACGTGGCCGATCCCGCGAGCCGCAAGGTCGTGCTCTCCATGCCGGACCCTGCCCCCAACCACAACGGCGGGCTGGTGCTGTTCGGGCCGGATGGCTATCTGTGGATCGGCACCGGCGACGGTGGCGGGGCCGGCGACCAATTCCGCAACAGCCAGAACCGCCAGTCGCTGCTCGGCAAGATGCTCCGGATCGACGTGGACCACGGCGACCCGTACGCGATCCCGGCCGACAACCCATTCGTGAACGCGCCGGACACCCGGCCGGAGATCTGGGCCATCGGACTGCGCAACCCGTGGCGCTACAGCTTCGACCGGGCAACCGGCGACCTGTATATCGCCGACGTTGGCCAGAACGCCTATGAGGAGGTCAACGTGCGGCGGGCGGGCACCGCTGGCGGCGAAAATTACGGCTGGCCGATGATGGAGGGCCAGCACTGCTTCCCAATCGGCCAGGCCTGCGACGAGACCGGGCTGGTCCGGCCGGTCGCCGAGTACGGCCGCAGCGCCGGCTTATCGATCACCGGCGGCCACGTCTATCGCGGGCGAGCGATCCCCCAACTCGTCGGTCGCTACATCTTCGGCGACTTCGGAACCGGCCGGATCTGGGCGCTGGACGAGCCCCAGCCCGGCGCCTGGCGGATGGTCGAGCTCCTCCGCTCCGGCCGCCAGATCAGCTCGTTCGGCGAGGACGAGGACGGCGAGCTGTACCTCGTCGACTACGACGATCAGCGGCTCTATCGCTTCACCGCGCGCACGTCGTAGCCGGCGCGGGCCGTCAAGCGATCGGCGGCCAACCTCTTACCGGCCGGCCGACGCGCAGAGCGACGCGCCGTCGTCGGCCAACTGGTACACCTCGATCAGCGGTCCAGCGCTCCGATACGCGTGGAGGTCCCAGAACGGGATATGTGCGTCGTCCGGGGTGATCTCGGCCGATCTGCCCTCGCGGAATGGGCTGAACGTCTCAACCAAGCTGGCCTGCTGCTCCAACTGCTCGTAGCCGGTGGTCCCGCCGGGCGGGCGGCGCGTCGGCGCGCGGTCGTGGGCGAAGCTGGCGACCAGGACGTAGTGGGTCCCATCGCACGCCAGGCCGGCCAGGGCCGTCGGATCGGCCAGCGACTCGAAGCGCTTGACTCGATAGCCGCGCAGGCGCTCGTGCCCACCCCAAGACGCCGGCAGGCCGAACGTCTGGGCGGCGAAGCGGCTGTCGCGCGACTGCCGGCGGACCCACTCCTGGGCCAGGACGCGGGTGTCGGTCGACCAGGCCAGCCGATTGTGCTGGGCGACGTCGACGCACGAGGGCACGGCTATCGCCAGCAGCGCCAAGCCGACCACCGCCCCGCGTGGGGCAACCGCCCGCCGCCTGGTCGCCAGCCCCTCCGCGAGACCGGCGACGCCGCCGGCGGCGAACAGGGCGATGAACGGCAGCATCGGCAGGGCGAAGCGGGCGGCGAACAGCTCGTTGCGGAGCATGATCACCAGGTACACGCCCGGGGACGCCAGCAGGATCAGCACTCGCAGCGGGTCGGCACGGAGCATCTGGACCAGCCCGACCAGCGCGAGGGCGACGCTCGGCCAGCCAATCCCGTGCAGCACTGCCCTGGCGAACAGCACCGGCACCGGCTCGTCGGGCTGGCCGACCAGGGGTTGGTTCGCCAGCGCGGCCTGCTCAGCCATCCCGCCGAGGATCGCGCGTGTTGCCCACAGCCACTCCGGCATGCCGAGCAGGAGCCCGGCCAGCCCGCCGGACAGGGCCAGCACGGCCAAGCGGACGGCCTGCGCGGGCCGAATCTGCCCGGTCGCGAGGAGGCTGACCGCGCAGGCCAGCGGCAGGCACAAGACGACGCCGGAGTTGTACTTGGCGGCCGCCGCCAGCCCGGCTGCCACGCCGGCTAGCAGGTACTCGCGCGGGCGCGGGGTGACCAGCCCACGGACGCCGAACAAAAGGCCCGCGGCCAGGAAGAACGAGGCGGTCACGTCGTTGAGCGCCAGGTGGGACAGATTGACGTGCAACAGGCTCAGCCCGAGCGCCAGCCCGGCCGCCAGTCCCGCCGCCGGCGAGAACAGCCGAGCCGCGGCCAGCGCGGTCAGCAAGACCGTCCCTGCGCCGAGAACGGCGCTCGTCAGGCGCGCCAGCAGCAGTCGCCGAACCGCCACGCGCTGGTCGTCGCGATCGGGGGCCACGGCGCTCGCCAGCCGATACTCCGCCGCCAGGATGTATCGGTAGAGCGACGGGTTCCGATAGTCCGTCCTGGACAGCGCCCGATCGTCGACCCACGCTGATGCCCACGAGACGTACTTCAGCTCGTCGTAGTACAGCGCGTCGGGAAGCTGCCAGTCGATGCCCCAGAGGCGCACGGCGAGGGCCACGGCGAAGACGACCGCGGGCCATTCACGACCCCATCCGCGTCGCTTCAAGAGAATCCCGTTGTGCCCTCCGGCAAGCTCCCCGAGGTTCGGCCCGATGTTCCGACCGGCCAGATTATAGGGCTTTACAGGACCGCCTTTGGCTGTCAAAGGAGGAGCCGTGCAACGATACGGCAGCGTCAAGATCGCGCCACGAACCCGCCGCGGCCCTTGCGAAGACCTTGAACCCTCTGGAGCGGCCCTCTAAGCTGGCCCCGGCGGTGTCGCCGCCGTGCGCGCGATGCGCGTGGCTCGATGCGCTTGAAAGGACGTGGCGACCAGTGATCCTGAGCGACCGCACGATGCGCGAAGAGCTGTCACGCGGGCGGATCCGCGTCGAGCCCCTCGCGGATGGCGCGATCCAGCCGTCGAGCATCGACCTGCGGCTCGGCGACAAGATCCGCGTCTTCCGCAACAACCACATTCCCCACATCGACGTCCGCGTCGACACCGCCAACCTGACCGAGGTCGTCCCGCTCAAGGAGGGCGTGCCGTTCTACCTCCGCCCGATGGAATTCGCCCTCGGCGTGACCCTGGAGACGATCGGGGTCCCAGACGACCTCGTCGCCAGGCTTGATGGGAAAAGCTCGCTCGGGCGGCTCGGATTGCTGATCCACGCCACGGCTGGCTTGGTCGACCCTGGCTGGGAGGGCCGCTTGACCCTCGAGCTGATGAACCTGGCCCCCTTCCCGATCACCCTGTGGTCGGGGATGAAGATCGGCCAGATCTCGTTCATCAAGATGACCACCCCGGTCGATAACCCGTACGGCGGTGGCCGCCTGGCCAGCAAGTACCAGGGCGACCAGGACCCCACGCCGAGCCGCTACCACCTGGAGTTCTGAGGCACTCCTGTTGCCGCGGCAGGCCCGGCCACCGTGGCCGTAGGGGATAGGCTCGAGCGGAGGGCCACGGCGTCAACACGCCATCGGCTGTGCGTGGGGCTGTTTCACCACGGTAGCGTTGGCGCTATAGTTGTGGAACATGCTGACTGGACTGTCCTTATCGCCCTCCGAAGCACTGTGATCCTGAACCGAAGCCACGACGGCATCCACACGGACGGCCTAGAGCGACTCCGCGGGTTTCACCTTGGCTCTGGTCTAGCTTCAGGCGCGCATCATCTCAGCTTCATCGAAGCGCCGTAGAGTACAGGCTGGTGGACAGCGGCACGGCGCGAGCTGTGTTCCTGCGCCGGACGCCCCGATCCCAGGACTGCGCAAGCTAAACCTGTGCAGCGGGGCGTATCCGAACTTCCCCGGAGCCGCCCTCTGCCCAGTTGCAGGTCAAAACGCCGCCATGACCGTACGACGTGAGCTCGAATAGATGGTGACGGTGGTCGCTGGGGGGGACCGTCGGATCAGCGACTCCACGGTGGTGCCCGCGTCCCCATCGGTCGGCTCGCGGGGGGAAGCCATCTGGGGCCGGGCCGGCCTCCTGTTCGTGGTCGCAGTCGCGCTCGTGAGCCGTCTCACCGTGCTCGATTACGGCCTGCCAGACAGCTTCTACTCGGACGAGGACAAGGTCGCCGGCCCGGTCCAGGCCATCGCCGCGACTGGCGACCTGCGTCCGATCCACTTCTCCTATCCGACGTTCTGGCTCTACCTCCTGGCCGCGGTCGCGAAGATCGGCGCCGTCATCGCCCAGGGTGTCGGAGAGCGTGCCGCGTTTGCGCCGGCCGTCCTCGACAACCTGGGTTACCTCTACTGGGTGACACGAGCCGTGACCGCCGTCGTCGGCGCCCTCGCCGTCGTGCCGCTGTACTTGGTGAGCCGACGACTGTTCGCGGCCGTGGGGACGCCATGGCCGAGCGTCCTTGCCATGGTATCGGCCGGCTTCCTGGCACTGAGCCCGCTCTGGGTCCAGTATTCACCGATCGCGGCGCCGGACGTGCCGACGTCCGCCTTCCTCATCGTGGCAGCGTATTGCACGCTCCGGATCACAGAGGATGGGCAAACCCGTTGGTACATCCTGGCTGGTGTCGCAACGGGGCTGGCGAGCGGGGTGAAGTACCCGAGCGCGATGTTCGCCGTGGCGATTCTCGCCGCGCACCTCATACGCGACCACGTCGAAGCCCGGCCGCTCTATCAGCGGTTGTCACTGGGTTTGTTCGATCGACGGCTTTGGCTGGCCGGCCTCGTGACGATCGCAACGTTCGTCGTCACATCGCCATATGTCGTCCTCGACTCCGGTCGTTTCCTCGAACACATGGGGTACGAGACGGACAAGCAGTTCGCGCGCGGCAAGGACGGGGACGTCTTCGCGAGCGGGCCGTTCGCGCCGCTCCTCTACGCGCTTGAGACGCTCCGCTGGGGCCTGGACACGCCGGTAGCTTTGCTGGGGGGACTTGGCCTGGGTTGGGCCATCTGGCTGGTCGTCCAACCCGTGCGGCGGCGCGAAGCGTTGCCGCTGGCGGCGCGCCTGCTGGTCGCCCTCCTCGCCTATCCGCTCGCTGTCTGGATCTTTTCCTGGACCTGGCAGATCCGCCCATCGCGCTACCTGCTGCCGCTCGTCCCGTTCGCTTGCATGCTGGCCGGGCTCGGACTGGCCGCGGTTCTCCGCCAAGGGCTTGCGCTGCGCTCGTCCGCCGCCCGTCACGTGGCCGTCATCGCAGTGAGCGGGCTGGCATTGGGCGCGTTGCTCTGGCAGGCAGATGGGGTTGTCCGCTACCAGCTCCTCCTGACCCGCCCGGACACGCGGACGGTCGCGGCCGAATGGATGGCGGCGAACCTTCCGCCCGGCGCCACCGTCGTCACCGAGTGGTACGGACCACCCTATCCGGGCATCCGCCAGATGGGCTCGGACCTCGCCGGACGGTCCATCGAGCAGTACCGGCGACGCGGCGTCGGCTACGCCGCCACCAGCAGCTTCATGCACGACCGCTGGACTCGCAACCCAGACCAGTACCCGAAGCGGGCCGAGTTCTACCAATCGCTCGACGAGCGGGCCACGCTGCTGTTCGCGGCGGAACCTCGGCCCACCTACCCCTACGACTCGGTCGAGAGCGGCTGGCAGGGCTGGCACGGCATCCCGCTCGACCGTGAGGCCCGGCCCGGGCCGCACATCCGGGTCTATCAGCTGGCGCCGTAGAGGCCGGTAGCCGAGTCCGCTGCCAGACCGGCCACCGGTCGCGCGACACCACTGGCAACCCGTCCTGCCGGGTACCACGGTCGTTGCTCGCGCTCCCAGCCATCAGTCTGCCATGGGGCCTTGGCGAGGCAGACCTTCCCTTCTCCACCCAGCTCGTTGCCGCCCGCTGGGACGAGCGTTCCCTAGTCCGAGCCGCGCGCTGGTGCGAGGCCCAGCTTGGCTGGGATCGGCAGCCGCCGTTGAACTAGCCTGGCGCCCACTCCGAACAGCCAGACCACCCCGCCGCCCATCACGAGCGTGATCAGCGGCTGGACTGGGTAGCGGTAGCGTGACTGGAAGCCGTCGCCCTCGGCGTAGCCGTTGATCGCAGCGTACAACAGGAGTTGGCTGATGACGACGAGTGGCAACAGCCACGTCCCACGCCACGGACCCTGAGCCAATGCGCGGAACGATCCAACTAGGAACAACACCCCGACTGCGAACGGCACCGCGCGATCCTGATACAAGCCGGTCAGCCGCTCGACGACGTTCCGACTTTCCGGTGGCCGCGGCACGACCGGCTCCATCGCGAACTGAAGCCGATCGGGCCACGCCTCAGCGTACTTCGGTTTGGTCCGAGTCTCCCAGAGTGGGTCGAGCGCGCCCTCGAAGCGCAGCGCCAGCGTCAAGAACATCGCGGCCGTGCCCCGCAGGTACCGCTCGGGCTCTTGCTTGATCACGCGGAGGCTCGCGTCGCGCAAGGCGACGTCGCTCTCCGCCTCGCCCATACCGAACTGCGCGCGAATCCTATCTCGGACCGCCGACCCCGACGAGTTGGTCCGGGCCAGCTCGAAGATCCGCCGACGGATGTTCGCGCGACGCGGGTCAGGGTCCCGTTCGCCAGCGTCCACAAACTCGAAGGCACGATCGTGGCGGTTGGTCCGGGCGAACAGCGAATCGCCAAGGCCACCGCTGATCGCCGCCGAACCGTGGACCGCCTGGTTACGCAGCAGCCACGGGCCGGTGACTAGCAGATACCCGAGGCAAAGCAGGCCGGCTCCGGCCCATCGCGGACCCCAGCCGCGGGGTTGCAGGACGACCGCGCCGAGGGCCAGCAGCAGGACCGTCTGCGTGATCGGGCGCGCGAGTGCGCCGAGGCCGAGTAGCAAGCCGGCCAGCAGCCACAGCGGTAACCGCCGGGATCGCAGCGACAGCACGATCAGGAGCACGCTGGCAAGCAGTATCGGCGTGTACAGCGCCTCCGACGCGACGGTGCGCTCCATCAGCAGAAGCGAGCCGTTCACGGCCGTCCCGAGCGCCGCGATGAGGCCCGCGATCCGTCCGAAGGTCACTGTGCCAAGCAAGTAGGCCAGCGCAACAGTCACCAGCCCGAGGACATGCTGAACCAAAGCCACCAGTTCCAGGCTCGGGCCGACTGTTGCAATCAGGCCCGCCAGGAAGGCAGCGTACAGCGGAGCACGCTTCCACGGCAGGCTCGACCCGCCGCCATTCGCCAGATCGTACCCCGCGCCGAAGAAGTCGACCGTATCGTGGGGCAGGATGAAGGCCGGCGCATGGACGATCATCGCAAGGCGGAACGCGGCCGCGAGGACCATGATCAGCGCCAGCGCCCACGCCGCGCGGATCGTCACCAGGCCGGCAGTGCCAGACGCCGTCCCGTGAGGTGCCGTCGGCTGCTCTTCGGTCAAGTCTCGGCGTCGCCTCCGTCCCAGGCTCAGCACCACTGCATGCCCCACATCCGTGTTCCGTGCCGTCCACTACAAGTTCGAGCACGTTTGGACGAGCATTATGCATGGCTCACCCGTCACTGCACTCGGCCGTGGGCCATCCCGTGCATACGCTGCCTCAGCCCTAAACCAAAGCCAGAGTGAAACCCCGATGGTTTGGCCCCTGGACCATGTAGATCCCGCTGTGGCGCCGGTTCAGGCCGCGGACTTACGTGGCAGGTCCGCGATGAACAACTCCAATCCCAGCTCCGGCTCAGCCTCGGCAGTCTTGATCGCGCGGTCGGTGCACAGCACCAGCCGGACCGCTGGCGGGCGTACTGCCGCACCGGTGACTCCTAGAGCTGATGCTCCGGGCGCTCCATCTGCAGCCGCACCTAGATCCGATGCGCCGAGTGCCGCGGCCCGCGGGGCGCCTGGCGATCCGTTTCCAGGATTGCATCGATGAACCCGGCCACCGCCACACTGCGTGGCCGAGCCCGTGGCCGCGATGCCTTCTCGGCCGGCGGTGCGTCGTTCATTGTGTCCCGCACCAGCCGCCAATGGACGCCGAGCTTTCGCCCTGCCCCCTGGATCGTCCGGATCCCGAACTCATACTCCCGTCGGACCTCCTCGAACAGCTCCACTGTGCCCTTCCTCCGCCGCATCCCAACGCTCCCACCTGCTTTCCTCAGGCAGGATGAGCTACGTCGTCACGCGATCCCAGGTGGGGCACTCCCGAGCATCGAAGATGACCAAAGCAAGGTATCGAAAATACCTGGTGGTGCTGGTCATTCCACGTACGGTTTAGAGGATGGCGGTTGCCGCCACGGCGATGAAGTCCGGGAAGTCTGCCCAGGGCATGAACATGACGTGCTGGAACGGGTGTTGATTCGCAGTGCATAGGGACCCAGGTTCGCCGGCAAGAGGGACCCAGGTTTTCGTCGGAGACCGGACCCGGGCTGGGTTGGTAGCGAGTATCGTCGCAGTCGGCAGGGTCGTAGCGCCAACTGAGCAGATCGATCGGCTGGAGCGCGATCATCTGGACGTCAGATTCCGCCAAAGCAGCTGCCCGGACGAACACGCCCGACCCCAAGCAGACTACGGCCAGGGCCAGCGCGGCACATACCCGCGTCGCGTTCCCCAGCGGCCGGAGTCGGAACAGTGAAGCTGGTGCTAACACCGAGGGTGAGGCTCCCGTGTGCCTCGCGGTAGGCGGCCCCGCGCAGCCGGAGATCCTCGGAGTAGGGTGTCATGCAGCGAGCCTCGCACCTGGCTCAACTCTTAGGCAGAACGCTGTCAGCCGCGGTGTTCGGGACAGCACCGAGCGTCTCAGCCGCGCGCTCCTGGAAGTCGGGTTCGACCTCGATGGTGCGGGCCCGACCGGACTCGGCCATCGTCTGGAGTTCTGAAGTCGAGCGGGTCCGGTCGCCCCGCGGCTGTGTGGCGCTACGGCCTCGGGATGATCGTGTGGAACCGTTCAGCGAGGCCGCGGTCGCCGGCGATGTGGGCGTGGCCCTGCCGCATCAATTGGGCCAGGTTCGCGCGGCCGTAGACCAGGAGGGCCAGGGTTGAAGGTAGCGCGGTGATGGTCACGTCCGCGGCACCGCTTCGGCGCACGACGTCGAGCCGCTCCGGGCCGGCCGTCAGCAGCCACGTCGAGACTGGTCGACCCTCGGCGACGAGCCCGAAGCGTGACTTGATGCCAGGCCTGCCAGCATAGATGTGGGGCAGGTTGCTCTCGATCAGGGTTGGCAGCAGGAAGAAGGCCAGCTCCTCATCGAGCGTGGCGTCTCGACCCAGGGAATGCCGCAGGTCCCACTGATGGAACGCGACCTCGGCCAGCCGATGCCGCGCGTACCAGCGTGCTGACCGATCCCCGCGGCGGTGGTAGCAGATGGCGTTCAACTGCTCGCTGGTCAGCCCCTCGTAGACCTGCTCGAAGGCGTGGGTCACGCGATCCAGCGCGGCGATCTGCTCGTCCGGCGCAGCATTGGACAGCTCGTCCAAACGCCGCGCCCGCTCCTGCTCTGACACGCACGGCTCGGTCACCCCAGCCACCCCGCGCTCGACGCTGAGCCGGAACCACTCGCCATTGCTCACGACGTGTGCCACCAGGCGGCGCACCGGCCAGGGGGGCAGTTTGTCGGGGCGTCCCACGCCTCCAGCGGGAGGCCCGTCAGATCGTCGCGGAGCCCCCGCGAGACGTCTCGCAGGTAGCCCAAACCACGGTCGACATCGGGAGCAGCGGCCATCGTGGGTGTTGGCGTTAGCTGCCAGCCCGAGTGTGGGCCGGGACCGCGCAGTAGAGGCCCTGGGCTTCAATCTTGAGGGTGCGGTTGAAGCGGCTGCGGAAGTTCTCGAGCGCGACGATGTAGCTCAGCTCGACGATCTCGGCATGCGAGTAGTGCTCGCGCAGCCTGCTGAAGAGCTCGTCCGAGACGTCGTGCGGCAGCGCCGTCGCCGCCTCCGCCAGCTCCAGCGCCACCTTCTCGGCTGGGCTGAACAGCGCGCTCGTCCGCAACTCGGCGAGAGCGTCGATCTTCTCCGCGGTCGCGCCCGCCTCGCTGCCGCCGGCAGCATTGATGTCCGCTCAGAAGGGGCAGCCGACAAGCCTCGCGACATGCACGTTGATCAGCAGGCGGAGCTGCGCCGCGATCAGGCCGGCATTCGCAACGGCCCGCCCCAGCTCTTTGGCTGCGAGTGCGATGCCGGGCCGATAGGCCGCGATCCGCGTGGTGTTCAGCGCCTCGCCGTACGCCTCAGCGTCCTGGTCAAACAGGACACGGACCTCGGGAGCGGCGGCGTCGCGGTCGAGTGGCGGAATGCGCGGCATACAATCCCCGTGGCTGTGCGGGGACATTGTAGCACCCTGCGAGCACCGTGTCAGCCGGACTTCCCATACCCGGCGCTCCCGCGCAGACCTGCCGAGGTGATCACTCGGCCGCCGTGCAGATGGCTTGACAAGGCGCAGGGCTCGGCTATCCTACGGAGGCTGCCTCGGTCAGCGCAGCCCTCGCCGACAGCGAGCATCGGTTGCAACGTCCGTCCGTCCGTCGCGATGGTGTCATGCCGACCTCGTCATGTCCCTTGCCAGCCTCGCGACCATCCAGGGAACCAGGAGCGCGTGCGGGAACAGGGTCCTCTTCAGCGGCGCCGCGCGTTCCGTCTCGGCGCTCCGCTGCTGGCGCTTGGCCTGATTGGCGCGGCGTGCTCGTCCGGAGGGTCAGCCGAATCCGGTCCCGGGTCCACGCCCACCGCCTCGGGACCAGTCACCAGTGCAAAGGCCGCCGCGAATCCCGCTCCGGCGGCCACTACCACCGGTGCGGCGTCCAGCATCGATCCCGCGCCCACGGCCGAGGCTGATTCGGAGGCGGACGCGGCCGACCCGAGCCCAACCGCGGGGCCGACCCCGACGCTCGCGCCGGGCATGGCCCGCGTGGCACGCGTGGCGAACACGGATGGCCAAGGGGCGAACCTCCGCGCGGAGCCGAGTGCTGCCAGTCGGCGCATCAAGGTGGTGCGCGATGGGACTGAGGTGGAGCTGATCGGTTCGGAGCGCGAGGCCGAGAGCCGGACCTGGCGCAACGTCCGCGACGACACCGGCGCGGACGGCTGGATCCCAGGCGAGTTTCTGGTCGATGAGCGGGTGGTCGGCCCCCGCCCGACGCCGACGCCGACGCCTCCGACGATCCTGGTCACTGACCTCACCTCGCCGGCCGACCGCGGCGAGCCTGCCACGTTGATCATCACCACGCGCCCTGGGATCCGCTGCGAGGTTCGGGTGCTGCTCTATGGCCCCGGCGTAGCCCCGCGCGAGGGTCTGGAGCCGAAGGTAGCAAACGAGAACGGCGAGTGCTCTTGGACCTGGACCGTCCCGCCGGACACCGTGCCCGGCGCCTGGCGCTACGCCGTCGCCGTTGGAAGCGGGAGCCTGCGTACGACGCGCGAGATCACCTTCGGGGTCCGATGAGGTGGGACATCGGCACGGACGCACTGCCCGAGACGCGTGGCCGTCGGTACGGACGCCCGCCTAGCGAGTGACGACGACGGCGCCCTTCATGTGCGGATACGAGACGCAGAAGTACCGGTACGTGCCTGGCGTGTTGAAGAAGAGGCTGAAGCTTGCTCCGGGCGCGATATCTTCCGAGTCGAACAGCGCGTCCGGCGAGGTCACGGTGATCGGCTCGCCGCCGTGGTTGACCCAGGTGACCGTCGTTCCGGCGGGAATAGTCAGTTCGGCAGGATCGTAGCGCCAGCTCAGCAGATCGCTCGGCTGGAGCACGACCACCTGGACGTCAGTCGCCGCCGAAGCAGCTCCCAAACCGAACACGCCTGACCCGAAGCAGACTACGGCAAGGGCGAACGCGGCACATACCCGCGTGACGCTTCCCAGCGGCCGCGGTCGGAAGAGTGAAGCTCGAGCTGACATCGAGGGTGAGGCTCCCGTGCGCCTTGCGGTGGGCGGGCCCCATCGACCGGGGCTCACACTTCCCACACTTCAAGAAACGGACGCCCGAGTTGACGGTTGCGCCAGGTGCTCGGCTCGCCTACCCGCGCGGGGGCTTGGTCTCCGGTGAGGCAGCCACTAGGTCTCCACTGACGGCGCCGTCGCCTCCGAGTTGGTCCAGAGATGCGCCGTCCTGGACGCCGATCACAGCGATGCAAGCGACAGAGTCGTTTGGCCGCAGGTTCATCACGATCACGCCCTGAGCGTACGGCCCAACCTGCCGGATCGTTCCCAGCTCCGTGCGGATCACGATGCCGGATGACGAAATGAGCATCAGCTCCTCGTCCCCGTGGACCACCTGGGCCGAAGCGACCTTGCCGGTCTTCGGAGTGATGTTCAGGATCCGCTGGCCACCGGTCCCACGGCCATGCGGCTTGTAGGCGTTGACCAGCGTCCGCTTGCCCATCCCGTGCTCGGTCACGACCACGAGCTGGCCCTTCGGATCGACGATGTCCATGCCGGCCAGGCGGTCGCCGGCAGCCAGCTTCATGCCCCGCACGCCGCCGCTCGAGCGCGATGCCGTCCGCAGCACGTCGACCGGGAAACGCAGCGCCTGACCCAGCTCGCTGATCAGGATCACGTCGCAACCGGCGCCGCAGTGCTTGACCCAGCACAGCTCATCGGTCGGCTCGAGATCCATCGCAATGAGCCCGTTGCGGCGGACCGTCGCGAAGTCCTGGAGCGTGGTCTTCTTGACCTCGCCCTGGCGGGTGGCCATGATCAGGAACTCATTGTTAGCAAAGTCCGGCGCGGTCAGGATAGCGGTGACAGCCTCCTTTTGATCCAGGTCGATGACGTTGATCAGCGGGACTCCGCGCGCAGTCCGCTCGAACTCTGGAATCTGGTACGCCTTGGTCTGGTAGACCTTGCCGCGGTTGGTAAAGAACAGGATGTTGTCGCGGGCGTTGGCGATGACCATGTGCCGCAGGGCGTCTTCTTCCCGCAGCACCTGGCCGCGGATGCCAACGCCGCCGCGCTTCTCTGGACCCGGGGTGTCCGAGCGCAGCCGCTTGACGTAGCCGCGGCCGCTGATCGTGACCAGCACCTCGTCGTTCGGGATCAGGTCCTCGTCGACAGGTCTCCGCCGACGTCGGTCGCCACCTCGGTCCGTCGCGCGTCGCCGAACCGCTTGCGGAGGTCAACCAGCTCGTCACGGACCAGGTAGAGAATCTTGCGCGGGTTCGCCAGCAGGTCTTCCAAACGAGCGATCGTCTTGAGGATCGCTTGGTACTCGTCCAGGATCTGCTGACGCTCCAGCGCGGCCAGCCTGCGAAGCTGCATGTCCAGGATGGCCCGAGCCTGGATCTCGGAGAGCGTGAATCGGGTCTGAAGCTGGGCCAGCGCGGCCTCGGCCGACGCCGACTCGCGAATCGTGCGGATCACCGCGTCCAGGTTGTCCAGCGCGATCTTGAGACCTTCCAGGATGTGGGCCCGTGCTGCGCCTTCTCCAGCTCGAAGCGGGTGCGGGTGAGCACTTCCTGGCGGTAGTCCAGAAAGTGCTGGAGCATCCGCTTGAGCGTCAGGACCCGCGGCTCCGCGCCTGGACCTTGCCGTCAGCGTCGCGCTCGACGACCAGCGCCAGCGTGTTGATGCCGAACGCCGTTTGCATCGCGGTGTACTTGTAGAGCTGATTCAGGACCGTCCGCGGGCTCGCTTCGCGCTTCAGCTCGATGACCAGCCGCATGCCCTGGCGGTCCGACTCGTCACGCATGTCCGAGATACCGTCGATCCGCTTCTCGCGAACCAGGTCCGCGATCTTCTCCTGGAGCGTCGCCTTGTTGACCTGGTACGGCAGCTCGGTGACGACGAGTTGAAAGAAGCCAGCCTTGCGCTCTTCGATTTTGGCCTTGGCGCGGATCAGGACGCGGCCATGGCCCGTCGCATACGCGTGCTTGACGTTGTCGACGATCAGCCCGGTCTTGTGGTCCTTCTCGCGGGTAATCAGGATGCCGCCGGGCCGGGAAGTCTGGCGGTGATGTGCTTGCAGAGGTCGTCAACGGTCGCCTCGGGGTTTTCGATCAGCAGCAGCAGCGCGCCGACGACCTCGGTCAGGTTGTGGGCGGGATGTTCGTTGCCATGCCGACGGCGATGCCGACGAGCTGTTGCAGATCAGGTTCGGCAAGCGCCCGGCAGGGACCGTCGGCTCGTTCCGCGTGCCGTCGTAGTTCGCCTGCCAGTCGACGGTGTCCTTGTCGATGTCGGCCAGCATCTCGACGGCCATCGGCGTCATCCGCGACTCGGTGTAGCGCATCGCCGCCCGGCGGGTCGCCGTCAACCGAGCCGAAGTTGCCCTGACCGTCCACAAGCGGGTACCGCATGTTGAACGTCTGGGCTAGCGGCACCAGCGTCGGGTAGATGACCGCCTCGCCGTGCGGGTGGTAGTTCCTCGAGGTATCGCCACAGATCTTGGCGCACTTCTGGATACGGCCCGGCCTGGGGCGAGGTTCAGGTCGTGCATCGAGACCAGCACGCGCCGCTGAGAAGGCTTGAGCCCGTCGCGCACGTCCGGCAGCGCCCGCGACACGATCACGCTCATCGCGTAGTCGAGGTAGGAGTTGCGCATCTCCTCTTCGACGGTGATCTGCTTGACGATGCCGATTTCCATGAACGCTCCTCGCTGCTGCGCGTGCCGCCCTCAGGGGCAGGCCGACTGGAACATAGGGGGGACTGAAAGGCACCCTGGCGGGCCCGTTCCGACCCGCGCGCAGGACCGCGCAACACTCGCCGCGGTCGCACTCTCGCCGATAGAGTATACCCGACCAATGCAGAGCTCTGACAGGAGAAGAACGGCACAGTGCACGTTCCTCCAGGTACAATCGCGGCCCAGGTCCGCTGAGGGTCGCGATATGTCGGATGTGATGACGCTGGAGCGCGAGGTGGCCGCGGCCGTCGACGATTGGCGCGCCCTCCCGCCCGAGGACGACGCGTATGCCGTCGACGGCATCCGTCCGCGGCTGGCCTGCGCGCCGACGAGTGTCGACGAGCTGGCTGATGCCGTCAGCGCCGCCCACCGCGCCGGCGCGTCCGTCATTCCCCGCGGCGGCGGGACGCGAATGGCGCTCGGGCTGCCGCCGCGCGCCGCTGACCTCGTCGTCCGCACCGAGCGCGTCGACTCGATCGTTGAGTACGAGCCCGCTGACCTGACGGTCACGGTCCAGGCCGGCATCCGCCTGGCTGTCCTCCAGGAGCGGCTGCGGACCGAAGGGCAGATGCTAGCGCTCGACCCGTCCGCGGCGGACCGGGCCACCATCGGTGGGCTGATCGCCACCAACGCCAGTGGTCCGCTGCGCCTGGGCTACGGAACCGTCCGCGACCTGGTTATCGGCACGCGCGTGGTCAACGCGGACGGTGTCGTCAGCAAGGCCGGTGGGCGCGTCGTCAAGAACGTCGCCGGCTACGACCTGAACAAGTTGTACATCGGCTCGCTCGGGACGGTCGGGATCGTCGTCGAGCTCAGCTTCAAGCTCCACCCGCTGCCCCAGGCCCAGGGGATGGTCGTCGCCACGTTCAGCTCGGTCGAGGACGCCGCGGCCGCGATCGGCGAGGTCGTCCGCTCGCCGCTCAACGCCGCGGCCGTCGAGCTGCTCGACTCTGGCGCGGCTGCCGTCGTTCGGCGGGACGCCACGCTTCCTGAACAGGGCTGCCTGCTTGTCGTCGCGGCGCTCGGGTTCGAGGCAGCCGTCCATCGCCAGGTCCGCGATATCCGAGCGCTCTGCCGGGCCGCGTCGGATGCCGAGGCAGTGCTCGATCCCGAGCGGGTCGACGCGCTGTGGGCCGTGCTCCGCGAACTGCCGGATCCGTCGGCGCCGGATACCGCCCTGCTCAAAGTGGCTGTCCCGTCGGCGCGCAGCGCCGCCACCCTGAGCAGACTGCGCGCGCAAGCGACCGAGGCCGGCTTCCGCCCGGTCCTGCTGGCTCACGCGGGTAGCGGCGTCGTCTACCTGCGCCTGGACTACCCGAGTCGAGATGCCGATGCGGCGGGGCATTTGGCCGACCTGGTCAATCGAGCCCGCGCCCACGCCCGCGACCAGGGAGGTAGCCTCGTCGTGGAGGCCTGCCCGGCCGCGGCCAAGCCTGGCCTGGACGTCTGGGGCCCGCCCCCGGACGGCTTCTCAGTGATGCGCGCGCTCAAGCAGCAGCTCGACCCGAAGGGCACCCTGAATCCCGGTCGCTACGTCGGCGGGTTGTAGCAAGACATTGTGGCGCGATCCCTCGATATCCTCGGCGTCCGCGTTGACGACGTCACCTATGACGAGGCCATCGCGCTGATCGTTGGCTGGATCGACGATGCCCGGCGTGGGGCGGGTGGTCCACACGTCGTGACCACGCCGAACCCCGAGTTCGTGATGGCCGCGCGGCGCGACCCGGCCTTTTGCGCCCTGCTCCACCGCGCGGCGCTGAACATTCCGGATGGCGTCGGTCTGCTGCTGGCGGCGCGGCTGCTCGGCGGACGGCTCCGCGAGCACGTGCGTGGCACCGACCTGGTCGAGCGTCTGGCCCGTAGCGCGGCGGATCGGGGAGACCGCTGGTTCCTGCTCGGCGCCGCCCCCGGCGTGGCCCGCGCCGCCGCCGACCGCCTGCTCGCCCGATACCCTGGCCTCCAGATCGCCGGTGCCGAGCCCGGATCGCCGCGGCCGGAAGACGACGGGCGAGTTCGCGCTCTAGTCGCCGCGGCCGGGCGGGTCGACCTCCTGCTCATCGCGTACGGCGCCCCGACTCAAGAAGCCTGGCTGGACCGCAACCTCGGCCCGCTCCGCATCCCGGTCGGGATCGGCGTCGGGGGCGTCTTCAACTTCCTCTCCGGCCGTGCTCCGCGCGCCCCGCTGTGGGCCCGCCGTCTGGAGCTGGAGTGGCTCCACCGCCTGGTCACCCAGCCCTGGCGCTGGCGTCGCCAGCTCGCCCTGCCCCAGTTCCTAGCGCTTGCCGCCTGGGCCGCCGTCAGGCGCTCACGGATCACCAACGCTCCAGGGCCTCACTGAACGCGAGCAGCCGTGCTCGCCTCGTGTCAACCAATCGATCCGCTTCTCGCGGCACACTCGCCAGCGGATGCTTGAGCGCGGCACCGTCGAAGATGACGTGGTCGAGACGTTCCGCACGGGCCAATCGGTGGCTGCGACGCGGAATCGTGGCGGCCGTTGTAAGAACTTCCAGGAGCATTGATCTTGCGCCAGACGGGCGGGTCGTCGGCGCCGAGGTGCTTGCCGCCTCTGAGCACGCCTTCCCTCCCAGCGGGGAGAAGACCGTTGCCCTGCGCAACGTCACGCCCCTCGCTGCTTGACCCCACTCGGTCCCGCGAGGTCCCTCGGGCCGCTCTCCGCGCATCGTTTTCGGCGCACTCCGTGCCCCTGGGCGAGCCGCCTCCATAGTAACTTGACAGCAGTCGGCGGGCGAGTATACTGGCAGGTAGATTCGACAGCCTGGCCTCGCCTGAGGCGGTCGGCGGTGCGTGGTGGGTGTGGCCCTTCGAACGCTCCCGAGGGCGCACCTCCGGTTCCGTCCACGGCGCCTGGGCGGTTCCAGCGCGGTGCGGTACACTGCGTCGTGATTCATAGTTCCGCCGACCAACCGGCGCCGCGGTAAGAGGGAGGCAACCCCATGGCGAAGATGCGCGTGCTCTCGGCCCGTGGCGACACGGTCCTTGAGTGGGACGAGCGGAAGTTGCGGACCGGCGATCCCGAGGCCGTGGCTGCCGTGCATGAGGCCGAGCGGATATTCGAGGAGCAGCGGGCCCGCGGGGCGACGGCCTTCAAAGTCGAGGCCGACAGCCCTGCCCGGCGCCTTGACGCCTTCGACCGCACCGCCGAGCAGATCATCGTCGTGCCGCGAGTCGCCGGGGGGTAATCCGCCGTGGTCCTCACGGTGATTGTCCTCGAGCTGCTCTTCGTCCTGCTGATCGTCTGCTTGTTGTGCCGCGCCCCCTACGGGGTGCTGGCCCATCCACCCCTGTCCGGGGCGGGCCGCCGCTCGGACTGGCGCGAGGCCCAGGAGCGCGCCGAGCAGCTCCTACGGGACCTTCTCACCGAAGACGAGTACCGGACGCTCAACCGTCGCGGCTACCTGGAGGTTCCCAGTCGCACCCGACCGCGGCGCGTCTACCGCATCCCTCGCCACCAGGGCCAGGTGAAGGTGTACGAGGGCGGTGTGCCGATCATGGCGCTGTGCGTCCAATCCGTCGAGCCGGTGCCGGATGGTGACGCGGTCGTCATGCACAAGCTGATGATCGAAGGCAACGAGGAAGAGTACCTCCGGATCGCGAATCGCTTTGAGCCCACGCTCTACGGCTTCATTGCCATCCGCCCACGTGGCCGGCTGTGACCCGTAGAGACTGAATCGGCACCCGCCGCGAGCCCCGTTGACGGTGACCGTCCCGCCGAGCACTCCCCTCCGTAGTCCGGCCTCGCCAACCGCCGCGCCCCGCTGGGAAGTGTTGGCTCCTCAGGTCGATCGGCTGACCCGTACCGACCCGCGGTCGGGACTAGCGATGGCCGAGCACTGGCTCGCCGAGGAAACCGACGCCGAAGGGCATGCTCGTGCGCTCCGCGCCGTCGCGTACGCGCTGCGCCAGAATGGCGATTACGGTCGTTCCGACGAGTTGTTCACCGAGGTCGCGGAACGGTTCATCGACCTCGGCCTCCCCGACGAGGCTGCCCGCGCACGCCTCAGCCACGTCGGCGCGCTCCGTTACCTCGGACGCTATGAGGACGCCATCAAGCTGGCCCAGGACAACTTGGACTATCTCAAGTCCCGCGGCGACGTCATGCAGGTGGACGCGGGCAAGCAAACGATGAACCTGGGCCTGGTGTACTGGCGACTTGGCGACCTGACAGAAGCACTGACTTGCTTCCAACGCGTCCGGCGGGATGCGCGTCGTCTCGGCGAGAGCGAGCTTGACGCGGCGGCCAGTTTGAACTTGGGATTGGTCCTGGCTGATCTCGGGCGGTACACCGAGGCGCTCCAGGTTGGCAAGTACGCGGCGCGTCGTTGCCGAGCCCTCGGATTGCGCGAGCGATTGG
The DNA here is from genome assembly GCA_030447245.1 of Chloroflexota bacterium. Taxonomy (GTDB): domain Bacteria; phylum Chloroflexota; class UBA6077; order UBA6077; family JACCZL01; genus JAUJPG01. The sequence continues at coordinate 41,162 of JAUJPG010000031.1, forward strand.
TGACGGTCCAGATGAACCTGGGCCTGCTCCACGTCTGGCGAGGCGAGTATGCGCGCGCCCTGGAGGTGCTCGGAGCCAGCCGCGCCCTCAGCGAGGAGCTGGGGCTCGATCGCAAACGAGCGGCGGTTGACCTGGACCTGGCACGCGCGTACCTGGCGTTGAACCTCGTCCGTGAGGCAGACGAGGCGTGCGCGCGGGCGGTCGCCACCCTGCGCGGCCTCGACTTGCCGTTCGAGCTGGCGCACGCGCTGATGCGGTCGGGCCAGGCTGCCGAGCGCCGCGGCGAGCTCGATGCCGCGCGCGGCCACGTCCATCAGGCCGGCCAGCTTTTCGCTCGCCTCGGCAACGCGGTCTGGGAAGCGGTTTCCCAGGTTCAGGCAATCCGACTCGCGAGCCAGAGCGGGGATGCGGATAGTCCCGCATACCTGGAAGAGCTGATCGTGCGCGGCCGGGCCGCCGTCGCGCGGCTGGAGGAGCTCGGGGCGCTGGATGATGCCGCGATGGCGTGGCTGGTGGTCGGGAACCTAGAGGCCCAGCTTGGGCGAACCCAGGCGGCCCTGGTGAGCTACGGAGTGGCGGCCGACATTGGCCGGCGCCTCGGGGCCGACCATGTTCTGCACCTCGCCTACACGGCGCGCGGCATGATTCTCGAAACGGAAGCCCCGGAGGACGCGCTGGCGTCCTTCGGCCAGGCCATTGAGCACCTCGAGCGCTTGCGGGAGCGCGCCCGCGCCGACGACCTCAAGATGTCGCTCCTCGCGGATCAGCCCAGCCTGTACGAGCGCGTCGCGGGAGGGCTCTTGAGGAGTGGCACGGACCGGCACGTGCGCGAGGCGTTTCGCTGGATCGAGCGCGGTAAGTCCCGCGGGCTCCTTGAAGATTTGCTGGCCACGTCCGAGCGCGGTGCGCACGCGCGTATCCCTCGCGTCGTCCGCACGCGCGAGGCGGTCAAGAACCTCCGCGCGCGCCTGAACGGGGCGTATGCTGAGCGATACGCGGTCGACCGCGCACCCGCGGCTCGGGGCGCGGCCTCCCACACCGACGACGTCGGGCATCTGGAGGCCGAACTGGCGCAGCAGACCCGCCAGCTCCAGATCCTCGTCCGTAACGATCGCACCGCCGACGTCACGTCGCTGCTCGATGTCGAGCGTATCCAGGCCGCCCTCCCCGCCGGTGTGTGCCTGCTGGAGTACGTTCAACTGGGCCAGGAGACCCTCTGCTTCGTGATCGACCGTGACATCTGTCGCCTCGAGCGCGGGTTTGGCAGTCTCCCGGAGATCGAGCAGGCTGCACAATGGCTCTGGTTCCAACTACGGAAGGGAATCTATGGCGTCGAGTTCCTGCGGGCGAACTCTCGTGCGCTGGCACCCGCGATCGACCGAGCCTTGCGGCGTCTAGGCGATCTGCTACTTGCCCCTCTCGCCGAGGTGCTCGAATCGGCCGATCACGTCGTCGTCGTGCCCCACGGTAGCCTCCACGGGCTTCCCTTCCATGCCCTCGTGCACCGCGAGAGGGCGCTGCTCGATCACGTGAGCGTGTCGTACGCGCCCAGCGCCGCGGTGTTCGCCGCGTCGCTCGATCAAACCAGGCAGGGGTTCAGTCGACCTCTGATCCTCGCCCCGGATCTGCCCGATCTCCCCTGGGTCGGCGACGAGGCGCGGCGTCTCGGCCAGCTCTATCCGGACGCCGTGGTCCTGGTCGGACCTCGAGCAACGTTGAAGGCGCTCCGTGGACACGCTCCGCGCTGCGACGCGCTCCACCTGGCGACCCACGGCGTGTTCCGGGCCGATAACCCGGCGTTCTCTGCCCTGGAGCTGGCCGATGGCTGGCTCAGTGTGGGCGAGCTGGCCGAGCTGAGCGCTGGACGCGCCCTGGTGACGCTGTCGGCGTGCCACACCGGCATGAGCGGCGTCGGGCCTGGCGAGGAGCTGCTTGGTCTAACCCGTGCGGTGCTCGGCGCCGGCGGCGCGGCGCTGCTGGCGAGCTTGTGGGCCGCGAATGACGACACCACGCCCGATTTTATGGCGTCGTTCTACAGCAGCCTGCAGCAAGGTTGGAGCCGCGCCGAGAGTCTGCGCCGGGCGGCCCTGGCGATCCGCGCGGTCGAGCCGCACCCGTACTTCTGGGCGCCGTTCATCCTGGTCGGCGCGCTCTAGTCAGCTCGACTCTCCTCAGCCGCGCTCGCTCTCTGCCCGCGCCGCGCGACCCCGGCACAGGGTGCGATCTGTCCCGAGCGGCAACGGCGATTTGGCTCCCCCGGGAAATTCCTCCTTTCGGCCTGCACGGATTCTGACCGTTCCGGCCACTCTATCTGTGAAGACAGTCCGGTCGACAGTCACGGGTGACCGTCGAGGACGACCGGTGGCGCGATATCTCTCAGCGCCAACCGCACAGATGGAGGATCGACATGGGTGCTTTGCGAGCGATGGCTCTGGCGGCGTTGCTGGCCTTGGCGAGCGCGACGGCGGTCTCAGCAAACGACGGCAGTGGTGACTACATGCCGCCGACGGCCGAGCAGCAGCAGCCGTACGCGAGTGGCCTGTAATCCACGGGCTCCGCGCGCAACGAACGTCCATAAGCTTTCAGTCGCCTGGCCGGGGCCCGCTCCGGAGCCGGAGGTAGCGTCATCGCGGCACCCGCTGCCGCGTCATACACAGTGAGACCCTGAGTCGTTTGGTTCTCCCACCAACGGGCCGCAACCTGAGCTGATCTTCACGCCGCGCGCAATCGGTGCCTGGCGGGCCGTGAAGGGGGTGCTGCCCGTCGATGTAACGTGGAACCATAGACGTTTACGGTGTCGGTCGGTACGTGTGGGCCCGGGGGGGTACGTGCCGATCAACGGCGGGCGAGTGGCGGCGAGCGGAGCTCGCGCGGCCCTCGACCCCAGGTCGAGGCACCGCTGCTGGAGCACCGCTGAAGGTGGGTGATAGCCGCACTCGCGCCGCTGCATGGCGAGTGAGACCTTGGGAATGCGTGCCCGACACGGCGTCCAGTATGCTGCTGGTATCCGCGGTGTCCTAGATCCTATTCTTGCCGACGTTTTGTGCCGTCTCCGGCTCGCTGGTCGGTACTCGGGTGGAACGGAGCGGCAATGGCACGCTGATCGACCCCCACGACCCTGGGGCAACCATGTCCCCACGCGACTATTCGGAGGGAGAAACCGATGATCGACGAAATGCATATGGCTCGAGGCTTGCCGGAGGACGACGGACTCGACGGCGACGGAGGGCTGGATGACTCGGTCCAGATGCCACGGATCCTGCAGGATCTGGCCGACGGGCGCCTGCAGGCGTCCGAAGTAGACACGGTGGTCGACTGGTTGCAAGCGGCCGAAGATCCCGCGCCGCCGCCCTGGGTGGTCAATCGCGCGGTCCGGATCGGCCGACAGGGGGAGAACGGGCAGCAGGCTCGGACCGCCATCTGGCGGCGCCTGGTCGCCGCCCTCGTCTACGACACTCGCCTGCGCCCTCGCGCGGCCGGCGCCCGCGCGATCGCCGGCGATGAGCTGCGGCTGATGTACCAGGCCGGTGGCATTGAGATCGACCTCGAAGTAACTGATAGTGGGATCGCCGGCCGCCTGCGGATGCTTGGCCAGGTTTCTGCCGAGCCGCCGGACCTGACGCGCGCCTGGGCGGCCATCGAAGGGCCGGCCGGTCGCGTCGAGGGCGAGATCGACGAGCTGGGCCAGTTCGCCCTGGAAGGTCTCGTGACCGGTCGGCACCGTATGGAGATCGGGTTGACGTACGAGTTGATCGAGATCCCGGAGGTGCAGATCTGAGAAGGCCGGGTTGGGCGCCTTGCCGGTCCGTCCACGCGACCCTGTCTGCTGGAGCGGAGTTTGTCCGAGTTGGGCTTTCTCCTGTACGATAGCCTCAGGAAGAGTGCGCGGCGGCAGAGGGCACTGCACCGCCACTTGGAGGCGAGGCCATCGTCGGGGGCAACTCCGGCCTGCATCAGCCAGGCGACCCTATCCAGTCCGCCGGCTGGCGGGCAGGGACGCTGGCGATGTCGTACATGGGCTCATCGTCGCGCCCATTCGGTCGCCAAAGGCGAGACCTGGTTGCAGGATGCCTGCTGGGCGACCAGAACGCCTGGGAAACGCTGGTCCGGACCCACGCGGGCCTGGTGTACACCGTCATCCGGCGGTGCGGCTTTGGCGGCGATGAGGCGGCAGATTTGTTCCAGGACGTCTGGCTGGCGGCCTGGGAAGGCCTCGCCACCATCCGTGACGAAGGAGCACTGGCTGGCTGGCTGGCGACGGTTGCCGCGCGCCGAGCGAAGCGCCAGTTGCTTCAGCGGGCCCACGAGCCGACCAGTCCGGATGCCGAGATTCCGGAGCGGCTCGATCCGGACCCTTCGCCCGAAGACGTCGTCGTCAAGCGGGAGGGCGGTGTCGCCGTCCGGGCGGCAGTCGCCGCCCTATCGGAGCGCGATCGCCAGATCGTCCACTATTTTTTCTATGACGCGACGACCCCGTCGTACACCGAGATCGCGGCTCGCCTGGGGGTGTCGCCTGACACCATCGGCTCGCTCCGAACGCGGTGCCTGCGTCGGCTGCGGCAGGCGCTCGAGGACGCGGCGCCGCCCGACGCGGACGTCGACACCCGTCCGTGACGCCGCGCGAGCTCAAGTAACCGGCGGCTCGGCGACCAGGGGCTCACCCGTGCGAGCCGACCCTGGGATCGGCACCCGTTGGGGCGTGTCCGCGCGGTGCGCCGGCGGCGCTGAGGAGAGACGATGCCGTTAGTAGACGGCGCCGAATGTCCTGAGCTTGGCGAGCGCACAGGCGGAAGCGGCGCGGCCAACTCCGTCGACTCGTTGGGGTGGGGATCTGTTGCCGACCTGGACCCACGCGCCTTGCTCCAGGCCGCTGCCCAGGCGGCGGCACGGCTGCTGGCGGTTGACGAGGTCTGGATCTGGCTGCATGATGCTGCCGAGGACGTCGTGCGGCTCGGCGGCCGCGTGCCGCCCGGCCCGGGCGGCGACGAGTTCGCCATGCCCGTCGGGGATAGCCTGATCGGCCGGGTTCTGCGCGCCGAGCGGCCATTCGTCAGCGCCGACGTGACGCGCGATCCACTCTGGCGGTCGGAGCTGCCACACCACGTCGCGCCGAGGAGCGGCCTGTTCCTACCCCTGATTCACCATGCACAGCCACTCGGCGTCCTGGTCGGCCTCCGTGGCGCGGGTGGAGACGAGGGCGGGCAGCAGAGCGACCACCGGCCACGCGGGGCTGTGTTCGACGAGGGGGACGTTCGGACGGCCCGGAGCCTCGCCACCCACGTCGCCGTCGCGATCCAGAACGCCGGTCTGTACCGCGACGCCCGCCGACAGGCCCGCCAACTCGCGGCGATTATGGACGTGAACAAGCAACTGGCCCTCGGGCCACGCCTTGACGAGATCCTGATGCGAATCGCCGAAGGGGCAACCCGACTGCTCGGGGCGAGCGAGGCCAGAGTGTGGCTCGGCGAGGGGAACACCCTACTGCTGGCAGCCACGTCCAGGGCGACAGAGCCCGAGACGGCCGAGTCGCGAACACCGCTCGATGAGAGCTTGAGCAACCGCGTGGCCTCCGAAAACCGCCCGATCATCTTTACCGACCTTGACGATCCTCGGCGCCAGGGCTGGCGAAACGAAGGTGGCCGAGACCTGGACCCCGCGGGCGTTGGCCGGCGGGACGCCGAGCCCACCGGTCAGCTCGAGACGCCCGCCTGGATGCTCCGCTCCTGGCTCGGTGTCCCACTGCGCGGGCGGGAGCGGGTGCTTGGCACCATCGCCGTGCTCAGCCGAGGTGAGCGGCGCTTCGTTAGAACGGACGTCGGCGTCCTTGAGGCGTTCGCCGATCAGGCTGCCGTCGCCATCGAGAATGCACGGCTCTTCCGAGAGGCGGCCACGGCCGAGGCATTGCGCGAGCTCGCCCGCTTGAAGACGGAGTTCCTGAACACCGCGTCTCACGAGCTGCGCACCCCGCTCAGCCTGATCCACGGGTACGCCGAGCTGCTCATGCACCGCGCCGCTCAGCTTCCTCCCGAGAGAGTCGGGACGATGGCCGCCGAGATCTACGCCGGCTCGCACACCATGGTCCGACTCGTTGACGACATGCTGGACTCCTCGCGGCTCGAGCAGGGCGAGCCCCAGCTGCGGCCCCGCCGCGTAGAGGTGCGCGAGATGCTGGGCTGGCTGATCGACGGCTTCAGACGCCAGCCCAGCGGCGAGCGTATCGTGGCCGAGCTCGACGAAGGCGCTGTGTTCGTCGACCCGGAGCGACTCACCCAGGTCGTCGGCAACCTGCTGGTCAACGCCATCCGGTACGCGCCAGATGGCCCGATCCTCGTCCGTGTGGACCGGCGCGACGGCTGGCTGCACGTCGAAGTGACCGATCACGGCCCAGGCATCCCGGTGGGCGACCAGGACCGGATCTGGGAAAAGCTCTATCGGGGGTCCTTGACGCGCAACGACGAGCAGCGCGGCAGTGGGCTCGGACTGGCCGTCGTCAAGCACCTGGTCGAGCTCCACGGCGGGCGGGTTGCTCTGAGCAGCGTTCCTGGAAGTGGGGCAACGTTCCGCATCGCGGTGCCAGCCGTGGAGCCCGCGTCGAACGGCTAAACCGCTCCAGAAGGGCGGATAACGCCGCTGTCAACGAAGGGGTGGGTGGGACACCTATCGCGGGAGGCACTGGGGTGCTATATATCCGGCAGCCGAGGTCGGATGCTCGACGGGCGCTGTCCATGCCTCACTCGGGATCACGGCAGCGGAGAGGGGAACAGCAGCGTGAAAGGACTACCGTGTCCGTGGGCCGGGGCGTCGCGCCTCGCGGCCGCGCTGATCGTGACCGTACTTGTCGGGACCGCCTGCGCGCCCACCGCCGGGCCACCCTCGGGCGCCGCCCGCCCTGCCGCGCCGACGGGTGAGCCCAGGGCGGGCGGTCGGGTCATCGTCGGCGCCATCTCCGACGCCAAGGTACTGAGCCCGATCCTCGCCACCGACGTCCCCTCTGCCACGGTCTGGAATCGAGTCTACGCCAGCCTCCTCAACGCCGACCCGAAGACCGGACAGCTGGTGCCTGGGCTGGCCGAGACGTGGGACGTCTCCTCAGACAGCAAGACTCTGCGGTTCGTGCTGCGGGACGGGCTCACCTGGAGCGACGGCTCGGCCTTCACCGGCGAGGACGTCGCATTCACGGTCGAAGCCGTCATGCGCAGCAAGACGAGCGTCCGCAAGAGCTACTTCCAGGACATTGCCGGCGCCAGGGAGTTCAGCGATGGCACGCTCGAGACGATCACCGGCATCGTCGTGAGCGGCAAGACCATCACGATGACCCTGGAGCGGCCAAGCTGCCCGTCAGTCACCCAGATCGGCCTATTCGGCATCGTCCCCAAGAGCGTCTTCGGCAGGTACATGGACCCGAAGGACGCTTCCAGGAACGTCGACGACGCGCCCGAAAACACGGCGCCCCCGCTCGCGAGTGGCCCGTTCAAGTTCAAAGAGTGGCGGCCGAACGACAGCATTATCCTGGAGCGGAACGAGCGCTTCTTCGGAGGCGCGCCGCTGATCGATCAGTGGATTTACAAGGTCTACCCTGATGCGAATGCTCTGGCTGCCGCGTTGAAGACCGGCGAGGTCGACGTGGCGACGAGGATCGAGCCCAAGGACAAAGACGACCTCAGCCGCGTTGAGAGCCTCAACGCGTTCTCGGTGCTCGCGCCCGAGTACACCTACATTGGCTGGAACCAGCTGCGCGCTGACAAGGAGTTTTTCCAGAGCAAGGCCGTCCGCCAGGCGCTCGCCTACGGGCTGAACATGGACCAGGTCATCGAACAGGTCTTGTTCGGCGAGGGCAGGAAGATGGTCGGCCACACGCCGCCGGTCTCCTGGGCCTATGACCCGTCGGGGCTCAACCAGTTCGAGTACGATCCTGGCAAGGCCCAGCAGCTGCTCGAGCAGGACGGCTGGACCAGGGGGCCGGACGGGATCTACCAGAAGGGCGGTCAGCGTCTCGAATTCACGATCGTCACCAACTCCGGTAACAAGACGCGCGAGACGCTGCTCCAGGTGGCAGTCGAGCAGTACAAGCAGATCGGCGTCAATGCCAGCGCCAGGACCGAGTCGTTCGAGGCGCTCGTCGACCGCCTCAACAAGTCCAGGGATCCCACGTACGGTGACCGCGGTGGGCGCGACTATGACGCGTTCATTCTCGGCTGGTCGCTCACTCCCGACCCGGACTCCTACGAGATATGGCACTCGAGCCAGATTCAGTTTCCGGGCGCCAACCGCACGGGCTACCGCAGCGAGGTCGTCGACCGCGCCCTGGAGGATGGCCGCACCCACTGCGGGCAGTCCGACCGTGCGACGGCGTACAAGACCGTCGACAAGCAGCTGAACGAGGACCAGCCGTACAACTTCGGCTTCGCCCAGAACACGCTGACCTTCTCGAACAAGAAGGTCCAGGGCGTCGAACCAGGCTCGTTCCCAAACTACTACAACGGTTACCTTTGGAACGTCGAGAAATGGTGGGTCAGGAGTCAGTAGGGGGCGGCGCTCCTACTTCTGACTCCTGACTCATCGTACATGGGCACGTTCGTCCTGCGTCGGCTGCTCCAGGCGATCCCGACGTTTTTCGGGGTCACGCTGATCACCTTCGCCCTGATTCGGCTCGCGCCCGGCGATCCAGTCAGCCTGATGGTCGCCGGGTCGGCTGAGCTGGCTCCGGCGGACTACGAGGCCATTCGGCGCGCCTACGGGCTTGACCAGCCGATGCCAATCCAGTACGGAAGCTGGCTCTGGCGGATGTTGAGCGGCGACTTCGGCCAGTCGTTGCTCTACAAGCGGCCAGTCCTTCAGATGATCGCGGCCACGTTGCCGAACACTCTCCAGCTCTCGGTGCTGGCCCTGCTGGTGGCGCTCGCGGTTGGCGTCCCGCTCGGCCTGCTCGCCGCGCGCTACCGCGGGACACCGCTGGACGGGGCAATCCGCGTCCTGAGTGTCGCCGGCCACGCGATCCCATCCTTCTGGTTCGGCCTGCTCTTCATCCTGATCGTGTCTGTCCAGCTCCGCCTGTTCCCGGTTGGGGGGATGCTCACCGTTGGCGCGAGCGAGTGGGACGTCGGCGATCGGCTGGCGCATCTGGTCGGACCGGTCCTCGCCCTGAGCCTGGGTGGGATCGCCAATTACTCGCGCTACATGCGCACCGAAGCGCTTGAGGTGCTCGGCCAGGACTTCGTCCGAACCGCGCACGCCAAGGGGCTGCCCGAGCGCGCCGTCCTGTACGTCCACGCGCTGCGCAACGCGCTCTTGCCGATCATCACTGCGCTCGGCGGCCTGCTGGCGACGCTTATCTCGGGGGCGCTCGTCGTCGAGCAGGTGTTCGCCTGGCCAGGGATGGGCCGGATGACCTACGAGGCTGCGCGCTCCAAGGACTACCCGATTGTGATGGGCGTCGTCGTGATCTCGAGCGCGCTGCTGCTGGTCAGCTACATCCTCCGCGACGTCGCCTACGCCATCGCCGATCCCCGCGTCGCCCGAGGTTCTTGATCCTTCCTTCATCGGACGCCCGCGCGCGGCGGCCGCGGGCCGGCCTCTGGGCAGACGCGCTCGCCCGCCTCCGGCGCGATCGGGTCACGGTTGTTGCGCTGCTCGTTCTGGGGCTGCTGGTCGTGCTTGCCGCGGCCGCCGACCTGTTGGCCGAGCGTCTGTTTCGGTACGGCTTCACCCAGCAAGACTTGCTCAGGGCGTACGCCAGGCCGGACCCGCGGGATCCGGCGTTCTGGCTCGGCGGTGACGAGCTGGGCCGCGGCCAGATTGTGCGGCTGCTGTACGGCGCGCGGATCTCGCTGGCGGTCGGCTTTGGGGCGGCGCTGATCAACCTGACGATCGGCATCGCCGTCGGGCTGGCGGCCGGCTACTTCCGCGGCCCGCTCGACGATCTCGTGCAGCTCCTGATCGCCACGTTGGATTCGATTCCGACGCTGTTTCTGCTTCTGATCGTGTCCGTGCTGTTCACGCCCGGCACCTGGACGCTCGTGGCGATCCTGGGGCTGTTGTCCTGGCAGCGGATCGCGCTGTTCGTGCGCGGTCAGACGCTCTCGCTGCGCGAGCGCGAGTTCGTCACGGCCGGACGCGTGCTCGGGGCATCTCCGGTGCGGATGATAGCTCGCCACATTCTGCCGAACGTCCTGCCGCTCGTGATCGTCCTCTCGGCGAACGACGTCGGGGGCCTGATCCTTGCCGAGTCGGCCTGGTCCTTCCTCGGGCTGGGGATCAACCCGCCAACGCCATCCTGGGGCAACCTGCTGCGCACCGCGGCGGCCAAGCACTCTCGCGGCCC
>JAUJPG010000080.1:0-1109 GCA_030447245.1 Chloroflexota bacterium
GCCTCGGAGCTCAAGGACAGGAGCCGGACAATCTCGGCGCTGGTAGCGTCCTGAGCCATCAAGTGCAGCACCTTCCCACCTCCGTCCGGCCAGGGAAGGTTTCTCGTAGGAGCAGCGGGACGCATGGTGGTAAAGGAGGTCCGAACGCCTCCTTCCGACCCCGGCGTCTCCATTGGAGGCGACGCCATGCCTCCACGCATGATTTTCCTGCGGCATTTGCAACGAGTATACTGCCTGGCAATCCAGGATGATCGTGTTGGAGAAACGAGGTGCCGAAGAGTAATCATTCCCGACCGATGCTTGATCCCGTCCCGGAACGAAGGGGCGAATCTGCGCGAGCATCCAGGAGCAACCTCCCGGCGCAGCTTACGCCGCTGATCGGGCGTGAGCGCGAAGCGGCGGCCGGACGAGAGATCCTGCGTCGTCCGGGCGTGCGCCTGTTGACCCTCACCGGGCCGGGCGGGGTCGGCAAGACCCGCCTGGGGATGCGGCTTGCGGAGGACCTGATCGGCGAGTTCGCCGACGGCGCCCGCTTCGTCTCGCTGGCCCCGGTCGGTGACCCCGAGTTGGTAGTATCCGCCATAGCTCAGGCGCTGGAGCTCGAGGAAGCCGGAGAGCGGTCGCTGTTCGAGCGCCTGAAAGAGCGCCTGAAAGACAAACGACTCTTGCTAGTGCTCGACAACTTCGAGCACGTGGCGCAGGCCGCGCTGGTGGTGACGGAACTCCTTACTGCCTGTCCCCACCTGAAGGTGCTGGCGACCAGCCGGCAGGCGCTCCACCTCTCCGGCGAGCAGGAGTATCCGGTGCCGCCGCTCGAGCTGCCGGACCTGAAGCACCTTCCGGAGACCGGGGACCTTCTAAAATCTCCGGCCGTCGCCCTCTTCGTAGCGCGGGCGCGGGCCGTCAAGCCGGACTTCCGGCTCACCGGGGAGAGTGCGGAGGCCGTGGCCGGAATCTGTCACCGGCTGGACGGGCTGCCGCTGGCGATAGAGCTTGCGGCGGCCCGCGTCAGGCTGCTCCCGCCGCGGGCGTTGCTGGCGCGGCTGGAGCAGAGGTTGCCGTTGCTGACGGGCGGAGCGCTCGATCTGCCGGAGCGGCAACAGACGCTC
>JAUJPG010000080.1:1209-2365 GCA_030447245.1 Chloroflexota bacterium
TTGAGAGTCGCGCAGGACGACCCCGCGACGGCCCGCGCCCTGTGCGAGGAGAGCCTGGATATATGCAGGGAGATAGGAGACAAGCGGGGCCTGGCCCGTGGGCTCATCGGCCTGGGAGAAGTAGCCCTGGGACAGGGCGACCACGCGACGGCCCGCGCCGCATACGAGGAGAGCGTAGCGATGTTCAGGGAGCTGGGCGACAGGTGGTTCCTCGCCGTCTCTCTGGATGGGTTGGCGGGTGTGATCTCGGCGGAGGGACAGCCCGACCGGGCGACGCGGCTATTGGGGATGGCGGAGGCTCTTTTCGAAGCCATCGGCGCGCCCCTGCCGCCTCACTGCCGCCCCGCCCACGAGCGAACTCTGGAGGCCATCCGTGCCCGGCTCGATAGAGAGAACCTTGCGGCGGCGTGGGCCGAGGGACGGTCCATGACGCCGGAGCAGGCCGTCGCGGCGCTGGAGCAGCCCGGCGTGGAGCCGGCCGCGCCCTCCTCCCCATACCCGGCAGGGCTGACCGCGCGGGAGGTCGAGGTCTTGAGTCTGGTGGCGGAGGGCCTGACCGACGCCCAGGTGGCCGAAAAGCTCTTCATCAGCCTCCGCACCGTGAACGCGCACCTGCGTTCGATCTACGCCAAGCTGGGCGTCGGCACGCGCAGCGCGGCCACGCGCTACGCCGTCGAACACGAGCTCGTCTGAATCCGCCGAAATCCTTGTCCGGTACTTCTGCCTAGGCAATCTCCGGAATTCATTTTAGGTAGTTCTGCCGATTCGCCGCTATGCCCTGCGGCGTATGTTTGTGATCAGTGAAACCGGATCGGCCTCTGGAGAAGTCGAGAAAGGAGTCGGTTGTGGAACGACAAGCCGAACAGCACCAGGCAGGAGAAGAGTCCATGACGACCACGAGCGTCGCGGCCGGCGATGGCGGGTGGACGGGCGCGCGGACAACCATCGTCGGCGGGTTGGCCGTGTTCGTAGTGCTGGGACTCGTCGCGAACATCCCGGGAGAGGGTGCCCTACAGGACCTGCTCCACGCCGTGAGCAGCATCGGCCTGGTAGTGGCTGCCGCGCTGCTCGCACTGAGAGAAGCGCGACGCGGCGGCGACCTCGTAGCTGCCGGGTTCGCCATACTGGCCGTAGCCCAGGTCGTCATGTGGGCCGG
>JAUJPG010000080.1:2465-4484 GCA_030447245.1 Chloroflexota bacterium
TCAGCCTGCCGCCGCGCTTCGCTCTCTGGGCGCGAGTCGCCGGTGCGCTGGCCGCCTTGCCCTTCGGCATCCACGCCATGGTGTACCTCCTTGGTGGGAACCCGGCTGAGGTGCTGCAGATCGCCGGTTACCTCCTTCTCAGCGTGGCCGTCATCGGATGGGCGGTGGATGCCGTCCGTTCGGCTCGATCCGGGCGCGGTAGCCGCGTGAGGTAAGCGTCGGGAAAGGAGGAGCACAGGACAAAACCCTTCCGAAAGTTAGCGAAGTAGACGACACAGATTCGGACACGCCCCGAGTCGTCACAGCCAACGAAAGGAGTCCACACGCAATGAAAACCTGGATAAAAGTATTGATCGTCACCGTCGTCGTAGCGGTCCCGGCCATGATCCTCGGCCCGATAGTCTGGCCCCCCGCCGAGGGAGGCCCCGAACCTACCGCCGGACAGCTCCCCTTCTTTATCTTCCTGGCCGCCATGGAATCCGTCCTCCTGGGGCTGGGAGTCTCGTTTCTTATCTTCGGCTTCCCGCTCACGAGCAGGATCTCCTCTGGCTCGAAGCCTCTGGCCTGGGCGATGTACCTCGCCATCGGATGGCTCCTTGTCTCCTGGTGGCCGCACGACAACCTTCACATCCACGTTGGCGACGACATGCAGGGGCTCTTGTACATAGAGTACGGCTTCCACGTAACGTTGATGATCTGCGGACTCATCGTGGCCTACGGCTTTCTGGCGTTCCTGCGAGAGGGTCTCGGGAAAGCTGCGAGCGTGAGATGAGGTACGATCAAACCTCTGAGAGAACCGGAGAGTAGTGCCGTGACGACCGGCGAGAGGGCACCGGAGGACATCTTGTGGCTCGGCGAGCCGGCCTGCCACGACCGCACGGTCGTCGGCGGGAAGGCGGCCAACCTCAGCCGGCTGGCCGCCACCCACCGCGTCCCGCCCGGCTTCTGTCTTGCGGCGCCGGTCTTCGACCGGGCACGAACGGATGGTTCCGAACCGTCCGCGTTGTCACCGGCACTCCGCAATGAGCTTGCGGTAGCCTACCGGGAGCTGGCCGGACGCTGCGGCGTGAGCGCGCCGGGCGTGGCCGTGCGCTCCTCGGCCGTGGACGAGGACGGCGCCGGGGCCTCGTTCGCGGGCCAGCACGAGAGCTATCTAAACGTGGTGGGGCCGGACGCCGTCGCCGGGGCGGTACGGCGTTGCTGGGAATCGGCCTGCACTTCGCGGGCGGTGGAGTATCGTCGCCGGCAGGGCCTCGCCCTCGAGAGCGTTCGGCTGGCGGTCCTGGTTCAACGACTCGTTGCGGCGGATGTCTCGGCGGTGGTGTTCAGCGCCAACCCGGTGAGCGGCAGCCGGGAGGAGGTCGTGATCGAGGCCGGCTGGGGTCTGGGCGAGAGCATCGTCGGCGGCACGGTGACCCCCGATACCTACGTCGTGCGCAAGGAGGACCTGGCGGTCGTGTCCCGGAGCATTGCCGAGAAGCGCCGCATGACGGTGCCTGTTCCCGGCGGCACCCGCGAGGTCGTGACGCCGCGGTTCCTGTGTACCCGGCCGGCTCTCGATGAAGATCAGGTCGTGGAGATGGCACGGCTCGCAAGGGCCCTGGAGGAGGAGATGGGCCGGCCGGTGGACGTCGAGTGCGCCTACGAGGACGGGCGGCTGTACCTGTTGCAGTGCCGCCCCGTTACGGCGCTCGATGGTTTGCGGACATCTCGACAAATCCGTTGAAAAGAGAAGAAAATGACAACGACGACCATGACCGAACATCCTGAACCAGGTAAGCCCATTCCGACACCGCCGGATTTTCCGGTGACGTGGGAGAAGCCCGGCGATGCGCGCCTGTACTGGGAAAGGAACCTCTTCCACTACCCCGATCCCATGGCGCCGCTGGAGTTCGAGTTCGGTGTGAAGACGTATAACATTCACGGCCTGAACCACGCAGCGGAAGCGTACGACTTCCCCATTCGCTTCGATGGCCGCCGCATCAACGGCTACGTCTACCAGGCGATCATCCCGGTGGG
>JAUJPG010000032.1 GCA_030447245.1 Chloroflexota bacterium
CCGAGCTCAAGCGCAATTACACCATCGTCGTCGTGACCCACAACATGCAGCAGGCTTCCCGCGTCTCGGACTACACCGCCTTCATGCTTGCCGGCGAGGAGCGCACCGGCGAGTTGGTCGAGTTCGGCGAAACCCGCGGGCTGTTCACCAATCCGGGCGACAAGCGCACCGAGGATTACATCACGGGTCGGTTCGGCTAGACCGTGCCGATGGCGCACGCGGCACCGTTTACGGCTGCGCCAAGGCCCTGGCGTGATCGCCATCGGTCGAATGCTGGGCGCTGGCGCAGGTCATGACCGGGCGTTGCCCGCACACGGGGATGCTGACATAGTGCAAGCTAGCCAGCCACCTGGCGCGACGGCGGCAACGCAAGAACAGGAGGAGGCGATGGCGGCGACGACCCGCGTCACGTTCGATCGGCAGCTTCAGGAGCTGCAGGACGATGCCCTGCTGCTCGGGAGCATGGTGGTCAAGGCTGTCGAACGGTCGATCGAGGCACTCAAGCGCCTCGACGGCGAGCTTGCGCGGCAGATCATCGCCGACGATCTTCAGATCAATGCTAAGCGCTGGCAGATCGAGGAGACCGCGATCCGCCTCATCGCGACCCAGCAGCCGATGGCCGGCGACCTGCGCGTGATCGCGTCGGTGATGCACATCGCGACCGACCTGGAACGGATGGGTGACCATGCCGCGGGCATCGCCAAGATCACGCTGATGCACGGCGACCAGCCGCTTCTCAAGCCACTGATCGACATTCCGCGGATGGCTGACGTCGCCTGCCGGATGGCTCGCCAGAGTCTAGACGCGTTCATTCGCCGGGACGCCGAGGCGGCCAGAGCGATCGCCGACCAGGACGATGAGGTCGACGCGCTGTACGACCAGGTCTACCGCGAGCTGCTGACGTTCATGATCGAGGACCCGCAGAGCATCCAGCGGGCGACCTGGCTGCTGTGGACCGCCCACAACCTGGAGCGCATCGCCGACCGCGCCACCAACGTCTGTGAGCGCGTCGTCTACCTGGTCACCGGGACGATGGAAGAGATCAACGTCTCGAAGTACTGAGGGGCGGCGGAAGGAGCCGTCCGGCCTGGAGCCCGCGCACGCGCACCCGACCCTCTAACAGCCGATGTCCAAGATCCTGGTCGCCGACGACGACCCGACCCTTGTGGAGCGACTCGAGCACAGCCTGATCGGCGAGGGCCATGCGCTGCGCACGTGTGCCGACGGGTCGAAGGTCGTCGACGTCGCGTATGCGTACAAGCCGGATCTGATCGTCCTCGATCTCATCCTCCCCGGACATGACAGCTTTGAGGTCTGTCGGGAGCTGCGTCAGAACAGCAGCACCTCGGCCGTGAGTCGGGCGCCTATCTTCATCATCAGCGCGCGTGCTGACGAGATCGACAAGGTGCTGGGTCTGGAGCTGGACGCCGACGACTATCTCGTCAAGCCGTTCGGCATCCGCGAGTTTCTCGCGCGCGTCAAGGCTCTGCTCCGGCGATCCGCGCTGAACGGGCGTGCCGATCCCGAGCGCCAGATACTTCAGTCGGGTGGTCTCGTGCTGGACACCGCGACTCGAGAGGCGACCGCGGATGGTCGCCGGCTTTCCCTGTCGCGGCTCGAATTCGAGCTCCTGGCGTACTTCATCCGCTACCCGTCCCAGCTGCTCTCACGACAACGCCTCGTGAGGAGTGTCTGGGGGCACGAACCTACGCCGGGCACGGATCGAACGCTCGACGTGCACATGCGCTGGCTGCGGAGCAAGATCGAGCCAGAGCCTTCTCGCCCGACGCGCATCCGCACGGTGCGCGGAAGTGGGTTCGTCTTCGACGGCTGACGCGTGCTGGCTGTCGCGCCACACGCTGGAGGATCACCGGCGTCGGCAACCGCGGCGTACCCTGACGCTCAAGGGGGTGGGCCGGCTGGGGCCGGCGCGGCCCCCGTGCTGCGGACTCCCGCAGTAGTCAGGCGCCGATGGTCCCGCCACTGGTGCTCGTCACGACGACGACGCTCGGCCGAGCCACAACACCGGTCGGCCAGACGCTCGTCGGCTGTTCGAGCGTACCGCCCTCACCGGGGTGCTGGATCGAGGCGAACAGCGCCGTGTCGTCGGTGTTGAACGCCAGGCTCGCCACCTCAGCGCCGGTGACCCCACTGAGCAGCTGCATGACCCGCCCGCGCTGGGGCCCGTCGACGGGCACGGCGTGGATAGCGTCGTTGACCTTGAGATTCGAGGGCTGGCCGTCGGTCGCGATCCAGAGGTTGCCGCGCGTGTCGAACGTGACGTTGTCCGGGCTGCCGATCGGGCTGACCTGCTCCTTTGGGAACCCGGCAAAGTACGAGCTGGGGTCCTCCGGAGTGCCGCCAAGGATGAAGATCTCCCAGCGGAACGACGTGGCCGTGTAGTCGCCGCCGTCCTCGGTCCACTCGATGATATGACCGAAGGCGTTGTTGGCCCGCGGGTTCGCCGCGTCCGGCGCCGCCCGCCCCTCGGCGCCTCGCTGAGTGTTGTTGGTCAGCGCCAGGTAGACCTTGCCGTTGACCGGGTTGGCCTCGACGTCCTCGGGGCGGTCCATCTTGGTCGCGCCGAGCTGGTCGGCGGCCTGGCGGGTCCGGATCAGCACGTCGGCCTGCGAGCTGAAGCCGTTCGCCTCGACGAGCGGGCCCTGGCCGTAGACCAGCGGCATCCAGACCCCGGTGCCGTCCTCGCTGAATCTCGCGACGTACAGCGTGCCCGAGTCGAGCAGGTCCAGGTTGGCGGCGCGGTCGTTCGGGTTGTAGGTGCCGTCGCTGACGAACTTGTAGACGTAGTCGAACCGCTCGTCGTCCCCCGAGTACGCCACCACCCTGCCGCTCGACGCGACGACGCACGTCGCGGCCTCGTGCTTGAAGTGCCCGAGCGCCGTCCGCTTGACCGGCGTCGAGCTCGGATCGTATGGGTCGACCTCGACGATCCAGCCGAAGCGGTTCGGCTCGTTCGGCTCCTTCGAGACGTCGAAGCGGTCGTGGAAGCGCTCCCAGAGCCGCTCGCTCTCGGCCTTCGGGATGCCGTAGCGGGTGTGGAGCGCCTTGCGGGGATCTTCGGCCGGCAGCAGGTCGAGGTTGGCGAAGTACTGGTTGAAGTTCTCCTCGGCGGTCAGGATCGTGCCCCAGGGGGTCCAGCCGCCGCCGCAGTTGTTGAGCATCCCGAGTGCCTGGGCGCCGGTTGGGTCGGCGCTGGTCTTCATCATCTCGGCCCCGGCCGCCGGCCCCGAGATCCGCATCGGCGTGGTCGCCGTGACCCGCCGGTTGTACCTCGAGCTCCGGTCGTACGACCATTCGCCGGTCGCGTCGCGTCGGACGTGGATGACACTAGCGCCGTGCGCGGCCAGCTCGATGTCGACCTGCTCCCGCGTCGGGTTCTTGGCATCGTAGCCGGGGAACATCATCAGCCCGTCGGTGTACTCGTGGTTGTTCCAGACGAGTCCCTCGAAGCTGCTCCTGGACCCCAGCGGCAGCGGCATGTAGGCCACGAAGTCGCTGTTGAAGCCGAGCTGCCGCTCCTGGGCTGCTACCGACTGGTTGTTGATGTCGAAGGCCGGCGCATCCGAGAACAGCGGGTCGCCCCAGCTGATCAGGAGCTGCGCACGGTACCCCTCGGCGACCGTTACCTGGTCCGTCGTGTCCGGTCGGATCGGCGTGAACGTGACCATCGTGCTCTGATCGGTCGGCGCAGTCACCGGAGCGGCTTCGACCGAGTGCACCCCGTCGAGCGCGGCCTCAGACCCGAGCGCAACCACGGCGGTGGCCACCACGCCCGCCTTCAGCAGACCGCGTCGGCTCAATCGGCGCTCGAGGATCTCCTCGAACGTGGCCCCCGTGCCGGCCTGCGACCGGCCGACGGTGTCGCTGATCTCATCGTGAACAGACATCGGGATCTCTCCTCGCTGCAGGTCAGCCCGCTCGCGGCAGCGTCACGAGCGTGACGAGCTGCTGGGGTTCTCTGCACCGAGGACGATAGGTCGGACAAGTAAGCGGACCGTAAACAGAGGGTCCCTCACGAGTTAACGGTTCATTAGGGTTGCGTCAACGATTTCGATGAGCGGTGCGTACTCTCGATCCAAGTTGCAGCTGCGCGTCGGTCCAAGATCGGTTGACCACGACGCCTGACCGCTTTGGTCGCTGGGTCGGGTCGAGGGTCGCCGATCATCGAGACGCCAGCTGGCCCGACGCGCAGCTGTGCTCGTGGCTGGCCGAACGGGCCAGCTGCAAGGGGAGCCGGCCGACCCGGGTGGTCAGGAGCACGGCCTGGGCATCGGCATGCCTCACGACCTTCCACAGCAGGCGCCTCCGGGGATGGCGGCTGTCGCGCCCCAGGCCTCGCTGGCGTGGTAGCGCTCGACCAGCTGGTCAATGACGGTGTCGCCACGGTCGGTAGCGCAAGCGGCGCACCAGCACGCGCCGGACCGGCGCGGGGTTCCGACGCGCTCGGCCCAACGGCGGCAATAGCTCGACCCCGTGCGCGGCCAGCTCGGCGGCCAGAGCCGCGGCGGGGGAGTTGCCGTCGTCGAGCAGGAGCCCACCTGTGTACTGCGCCGGCGCGGGTACGGCGCCGGCTCCGAGATGTTGGCCGGCGCGAGCACGACGCGGCTGGTGACCCCGGACCCGCACCAGCGGACCTGGACCCGGAAGCGGTCGCGGGCCTGGCGGATCAGCGTGTCCTTGCCGTCGGGCTGGCCGCGGAAGCGGCGGCAGCGAGAGGCACCGGCGAGCTGGCAGACCGGCACCCGGAAGCGGTCGACCAGCGGAAGTCCGGCTCGTGGGGACCGTGCGAGCAGGTGCTGCTGCAGCCACGGCTTGATTGCCAGCAGGTCGGTCATCTGCCCGGCCTCGCCGCCCGGCCCCACTGCGAACTCCAGGCTTACCTCGGCCACGTCGATCCCAAGCAACCTCCCCGCCCCGGCCGCGGCCGCCACACCCTCCGCACGCCCGGTCTGTCCCCGTACGGCCCGGGCTTGCCGACCGGGGCTCGCGGCTGCGGCACGTGCGCGCACTCATCTAGGGCGGGGCGGGATGGCGACGGTGAGCGCCGCCCCCGGACGACCCGGACTCCCGCGCCCCGATCATCGCGCCATCCGTGGTCGCGCGACGCTCAGCCGGGCTCCCGAGGTAACAAACGACGTCATCTCCGGCATGGCGGACCGCTCGACGCGCCGTGCCGGGTCAGGCGCGGGCGGCCTCGCCTGCCCGGATCGGCTCGGGCTGGAGCCCAAGCCGGCGGGCCACCTCCAGGAGCCGGCACTGGAGCAGACGCGCCAGCTCGGGCTGCTGGGTGCTCACCGTGATCGTCAGCGCGTGTGACGCGTTCGGCACCAGCGCCATCGAGTAGGGCCCACCGCGCACCCGGAGTCGTGCCACCGGACCGTTCGGACCTTCCTGGATGATCAGGCTGGCGGGCTCGGCCCGCAGGCGGTGGCGGTTGCTGAGGAGGCCGGTCGACCGCACGTTGGCCCAGACGGTCGCCTTGCTCAGCGAGCAGCCGAAGCGCCCGAGGTACTCGCGGACGCCGTCATAGGACAGGCCGAGCCAGTACAGGACCACGCTGGCCTGCCGCAGCGCGACGGTCTGGTGGCCGCCATCGATGCCCTCCGGGTACAGGCGCGTCGTCTTGCGGCAGCGTTTGCAGATGAAGCGGAGGATGGGCACCCGCGGCATCAGCGGATCCTTGAGCGCCTTGGTCGCACGCTGGTGCAGGTTGAAGCCACGAGAGCCGCACCGTTCGCACCGCTCTGGGCGCCGTTCCGGTGATGCAACGGCCGGAGCGGGAATCGCGACCGCGATCTCCATGCGCGTCGATCCTTTCCGCGACGAGGCCCGGACCGGGAGCCTCGGGAGGAAGGTATCGACCGCGAATTAAGGAGAGCTTAACCGCAGGTTATGGCGGGTAAACGGGGAGTTAACGTTTGAGGATTGGTGGGGCGGGACGCTCAGGCGACGAAGCGGTAGCCGACGCGGCGGACCGTTTCCAGGCGGCGGGGGCTACTCGGACTGTCCTCGATTTTCTCCCGCAGCCAGCGGATGTGGACGTCGACCGTCCGAGAGTCGCCGACGAAGGTGTAGCCCCAGACCTTCTCGAGCAGCTGGTCGCGCGTCAGGACGCGCCCGCGGTGCTGCATCAAGTAGGCCAGCAGGTCGAACTCCTTCGGCTTGAGCTGGAGCACGCCGCCCCGCAAGAGCACCCGCCGCTGGAGCAAATCCACCTCGAGGTCGCCGGACCGGATCGGCTGCTCCGCCTCCGGTGCGGCCACCGCCTGCTGCATCCGCGAGCGGCGAAGCATCGCCCGGATGCGCGCGACCAACTCGTGCAGGCTGAATGGCTTGGTGATGTAGTCGTCGGCGCCGACTTCCAGGCCCACGATCTTGTCGACCTCGTCGTCCTTGGCCGTCAGCATCAGGATCGGGACGGTGCTCTCGCGCCGAAGCTGTCGGCAGACGTCCAGGCCATCGAGGCCCGGCAGCATCAGGTCGAGGACGACGAGGTCCGGCACGGCAGCCTGGGCCAGGCGCAGCCCCTCGAGGCCATCGCCGGCGACGTGCACCTCGTATCCCTCGCGGCGCAGCTTGTAGCGGATCGTGTCGACCAGGACCGCCTCATCGTCGACGACGAGCACACGAGCCATCATCCGTCCTTCGGTCAGGCTGGTCCGTTGGCGGGACCGCGCAGGATCGTACCAGCCGCGCGACTGCGCCGACCAGTCGCTCGCCATCGGCCGGCGGCTGCGATGCGATCTGTTGGTCGCCCAGCGGGTTCTGTTGCAGAGAGCTGGGCAGCCCGCACGAGGGCGTGGCCCGCTCAGGGTGGGTCGCGGGAGAGGAGTCAGGTCGCGCCAGATCGCGCGGGCGAGTTGCGGCCAGGAGGTCGCCAGGCGCAGCATGAACGCAGACCTCGTTGGTCAGCGTCGAGAAGCCGTTCGGTAGGTTCTGGATAGGCGTGGCCGCGGGTCAGTGCATCGGCGGACGCGAGCTGCTTGAAGCCGCGCATCGGGCGGAGCTGCTGCTTGAGATGGCCGTGATCCCGCTCAATCCATTGTTGAGGTACTTGAGGGCTTGATGCTCAGCGGTTGGCAGCACCCGCAGCCGGGCGGGTGGCAGGCGGCCTTGTCGGCGGTGACCACCCGCTGCGGGGTCACGCCCGTCTCGGTCATCGCCCGCTCGAAGGGCGCGGGCGGGCGGCGTTGCGCCGCTCCGAGAAGTACACGTCGACGACCTGGCCTCCTGGTCGATCGCCCGATGGCAGTAGGCCCAGCGCCCCCTGGGCCGACAGTACGTCGTCCACCGCCAGCGCCGACCGACCGGTGCCGATAGCGGCGGGCGGCCTGCCGGAGCAGCGGCAGGTAGCGCCGAACCCAGCGGTAGATGGTGCTCGGTCGACATGATTTCGCGCTCGGCCAGCCACTCGGCGACATCGGCGTAGCTCGAGGCGGTAGCGCACGTACCAGCGGACCGCCAGGGCGATCACTTCATCGGCAAAGCCAGCCGCGGGCAGGCGCTGGACGAGCAGGCGGTGAACCGACGCCGGCGGTCGCAGCAGCGCCAGCGTTGCCCGCCAGCGGGTCTCCGCCCGTCGCGCCGCGTCGCCCGGCTCCTGCACCGCGCCTGCATGGCCAGCCCCTTTCCCCACTCGTCCGAGGCTGGTCGGTGTACGCCCGCCCGCCTGCAACAAACCCGAGCAAGTCCAGCACCGCGGCGAGGTCCGCGAACGGATCGACCGTGTTCTCGTACTGCGCGCCCACGGGTAAACCGCCCGGCGGTCGTTGCTGTCCCCGAGAAAATCGCTTCCAGCAGCTCGTCGGCCGGCGTCGCGTCGAGCCCAGGCAACGACATCTCGGATTGGATGCGCTGTTCGACGCGGTCAGGCGTACGCGGTAGGTCCGAGTCTCATTGAGGCAAGTGACGCTCGTCTCTAGCTCGCGCACCTCGGCGACGACGTACGCCTGGTAGAGGTGATCGACCATGCGTCGGAGGAGCTCCCCGGCCGGGCACATGCCGTGGGCGAGCGCCACGCCGGCGGGGACCTCCAGATGGGCTGCGACCAACAGCGCTAGCTGGTCAGGGCTGGCTAGCCCCCAGCGCTCCAGGTCGGCGATGAGATCGGGCGGCAGCCGGAGCGTCGAGAAGCTCACTGCACCGCGCAAGATCGCCCCCGCACCTTTCCCCGCCAAAGTGGAGTCGAATCGCGCCATTGTGGCAGAGCACGGCACCACAAGGCCAGAGACAGTGTGACAAAGGGGATGGCCTATCGTCTGCCGCGTTGGCGGCTTCGAACGACGAGCCTACCCGAGCGCCCGCTTCACCAGTCCAAGGTCACAGCCGATGTCGCGTGCTACCACTCCGAGGAGTCGGTCGTACTTGTGGCTCTCCTGACAGCTCTCGTAGGTCAGGTCATGGCAGTAGCGGCACCCGAAGTAGCGCGCCCCCGGCGGCAGGTAGAGCTTTCTGACCTGTCGCCCGCATGGCCGGTCGTTCGCCACCAGCGGACAGCGGAACCACCAGCCGTTACCACCGATCGGGGGGGCGGGTGATCGCAGGATGACCGCCTCGTCCACCTCGTGCTTCTCCCCGTCCCTGCCCCGGTCACGCTGGGACGAGGCGAAAAGTGCACGGTCTGCCCGATCAGCTCGCGGCGGTGTTCGACCGTCGCCGACCGCTCGCCCGTGCGCATGTTCGTCCACACGAAGGATCCCGGCGGCGGCGGAGCGGGCGATCGTCCCGTCGCGCGCCAGCTTCGCCGCGTCCAGCGGCAGGCGCTCCTCAACCGTGGTCTTCTTGTCGTGCAGCCCCAGCGCCCGCTCCTGGCCACCATCAACGAATCACCCCCGACGATTTTCCTGAATCTTCGCGCGAATCGCGGCGCTGCGTCGGATGCCGACAAGAAGGGGCAAGGCCGCTAGCGGCCTTGAGCGAGACTGCGAACGGTGAACTCCATTATGGGCCTACTCGAGGCCGCCGACGGTCACGTCGAGCACCGCCCGGGCGGCCACCAGGCTCGCCGGCGCGGGTCGTCTGGAGTCGCTGCAGCTCGTGCAGCGCTTGGGCAAGCTGCCCTACCAGGTGCGCTTCGTAGCGCATGACGCGATCGGTCTGCGGCGCATCTGCCGAGCAGGCGCTCGCGGCGCAGCTGGTGTATCGCCGTCGCGATCTTCTCCGATTCGGCCTTGAGCTTGATCACCTCCGCGCTGAAGTGCTGCAGGGCACCTGCGAGAAGGCTCTCCCGGACTCGTCCTCGGCCTGGCCATCGCCGCGGTGCCTGCCGGACACGGCGGTCCACTCGGTGAACCCACCCCAGGGAATCTCATCGCACACCTCAGGCATCGAGAACGTCTCGGGGTCGACGTGCTCGGTCTGATCGGCGACTGTCGAGAGCACCAGCTCGGCCTCCTCGCCGCTCATCCGAGCCTCATCGAGTCCAGTTCGACACGGCCAGCATCCACGTCGAGGGCTCGCCCGGGCGTCGCGGAATAGGCTTGCGGTCATCCCGATGATCCGGGCCAACTTTCCGGTATAGGGCTCAGGCTGTCCTCGCGCTCGTCGGCCAGGTCGTCCACGACCCGCTCCTGGCCGACCGCGATCATCTCACGCTCGGAACTTCGCGACCCGCCTCCTCGCCGCCAGATGAGGGCCACCCAGCCAGGACCGTCTCGGTTGCCCGACGGATTGGGGCTGGCGAGCGTTGCAGCAGGCGCCGCCCACTCGTCCTGCCGCTCGATCTCGGGAGGACTGCAAGCGGCGAGAGGCCGCCGTGCTTCACGGCGTTGAGCCGCGCAGGGCCTTGCCGCGGTCTTCCGGGCCGGGTCGACTTCCTGGCGTTTTGCGGTTCGCCACGGCCGCCTTTGCGCTCGTCATGGAAGCTTCTTCCTCCATCATGCAGGGTCTGCCTCGGACCGTCAGCATCCGCGTCGAGTCTCGCCCAGCTCTCAGGACCCGAGTTGACCTGCTCCGTCGCCACGTTCACCTGGCCCGCGCTGCCGATGCTCACGCTCGGCATTGGCCCTCCCGCCGCGCCTGGAGCGCCTTCAGGTTGCGGAGCATCATTCGATTCGAGCCGAGCAGCGGCACCAACTGCTCGCCAATCCGCTCCACGATGTCCTCGGCGCGCAGGCCGCGAATCTTCAGGTCCCCAGGGCTCCTATGTTCGCCCTGCGTTGACGCGCAGCCCTTCTTGCCGAAGGCTCCCGCCTCGAGCATGCTCGCGAAGTTCCCTGATCCAGCCGTTGATGCGGATCGTGTGGTAGTAGCTGAGGACCGCCACGTCGATCAGCATGAGGTCGGCCGCGCTCTCGGACCCATACTCGTCGATGAGCCGTCGTCGAAGGACGAGCAACGTCGCCATCAACTCGGGATCGAGATACCGCTCGGCGCCGAGGCGGTCGATGAGGAACTCGCTCGTCTCCAGGTCCTCGGCCGCCTTGCGGACCGTCTCCTTCCAGGCGTCGGCGTCCTTCCACGTGCTGCCAGCCGTCCAAGGCCCCGGAACACAGCACGCGTGTCGCTCATGAGCCGCTGATGCCGTTCAGCCAGGCGACGCTCGTACTCCGCCTTGAACACGTCGAAGTACTGCTTTCATCGAGCACGCCATCTGGTCCGGGCGGCCGCAATGCGTGCGACCTCGAGCGCCTCCTGCTCGGCCTGGGGCATGGTCAGTCCTCCAGTTCACGCAACAAGCGGCGCAACGCCGCCAGCTCTCGTCGCACGAGGTAGGCGGGCGGCGGGCGATGCCGCGGTCGAGCGCGGCGCAGGGCGCCTCCGCATCGTTCCCTGCGGACGTACTCCCGCCGCTGGCGGCCACCCTCCGCCACCGACGGCCTGGGTACGGCCCATGTCTCGGCGCCCGGCGCGCAACGGCAGGTCGGCTTGCCGCACCGCACCGACTCCGGCACAAGCGCACCGGGCAGGGACAACGTCTTACGCAACGTTTCGCCGCTTTTCGTGTTCACCCATCCTCCTCACCTCCGACGCTAACGTCCCTTCGGCCGGCTAGTCGGCACGCGGCCGCTGCTCCAGATGCCGCGGCATGTCTCTCGAGGCCTGCCGACACGTCACGTCCCCTCGCGCGCCTCGTTCAGCACCCGCTCGACGGCACGGACGCAGGCACCGCAGCGGAAGCGCCGACCCTCGACCAGATCTTCGCCGCAGCTCAGGCACCGCCCCAAGGCATCGGGGAGGTTTCGGCGCGCGACCAGGAATGGGATCAGCCCGCGCGGCGTGGCCTGCTGCCGCATCGCATCGACCCGCCAGTTGATCTCGTGGTCCTCAGCCGCGACCAGCCTCACCAGGTCGTCCTTGTGCTCCGCCATCGCCGCGCGGAGGTCAGGCGTGACGGCCTCCCGCGGGCGGAAGCGGAGACGGTTACCGTCGAGGGCCAGCTCGACGCCGCGCCTCTCGAGCTCGGTCAGGATCTGGGCCGGTCCCACGTTAGATCTCTTCCCATGCGTCATTCGGGTCATCACCGCGCACCGCCGCCGAGATGAAGGCGGCAGAACCGTCCGCACCGTCCGCATACCCGGTCGGACCGTCCGCGTGATCGTCCACCCCAGGCGGCACATCGTCCGCGAAGGGTGCACGACCGTCCGCGGCGACACGCCCCTTGTCCTCCTCGGAGGCGCCTGCGGCGGACGGTGCGGACGATGGGGACGGTCGTCCTGCCGTTCCCTCGGTCCCGGCGTCGCGGCCGAGCGCGAGCCGAATCAGGCGCCGCCGATCATGCCCTGACCGCTCGCCGACCGCGACCACCAGACCGATCCCGCGCAGCGCCGGCGCCAGCCGCCGCAGTTCGCCGGAAAGCCCGCGTGGCGACTTCGGCCACTCCTTCCGCCGCGCCGCCGCCTCGCCGGCGAGATCTGTGAGCCGGGCCAGCAGCTCGGCTGCCGTGCCCTCCCACGGGCCTCGCGTGAGGTCTTCGGCGATGAGGCGCTGCAGGGCACCACCGATCGGGCTGGCTTCGATGGCCTGGTCGTGGCTCGCGTCGCGGGCGCGGGTGTAGGCCCGCAAGAACGCAGTCGGCTCGCCCCGCCCGCGCTCGGCGGCGACCGACCAGAGCGCGAAGTCGGCCCGCCCCGCCCGCGCTCGGCGGCGACCGACCAGAGCGCGAAGTCGGCCATTCGCGGGAGGCGCGCGAGACGGACGCTCGGCAGTGTCCGCAGGGCGGCGGCCACATCGTCGAGGAGCGCCCCGAGTAGACGCGGCCGCGCCGCCTCGAAGGCCACCCAGAGCGCCTTCTCGTCCCGTCGCTCGTCGTCGGGGATCTGGGCGAGCGTCACCTGGACGGCACGGTCGAGCAGGTCCGGTCGGCTAATGTAGTCCGTGATCCCTGTCAGGACGATCGGCCGCTGCGCATCGAACAGCGCCTCGTCGAAGTCGGTGTACAGCTCGCGCGTCGCGAACCCGCCGCCCGTGGACAGGCGGCAGAGAGCATCCGAGAGCCAGAGGGGGATCCCCGAGATGTTGTCGAACCCGACCAGCCACGATCCCCGGGCCGCGATCGCCAGGTCGCGCGCTTCCCGCGGCTCGGCACGGAGCGACGGCGTGCGCGGGTCGACCAGCGATCGGGCGAGGCGGGCGGTCGTCGACTTCGCGCTGCCCTGCTCCCCTGAGAGCGCGAGGACGACGTAGGGACCACGCGGGCGAAGGCTCCCGCGCAGGAAGGCGTTGAACAGCGCCCACGCCTCGTCGTCCGCGACGTTCACGAACTCCCGCAGCTCGTCCAGGGTACCGCCCGAGATTGGCTCCGGCAGGGCGAGCGCGCCGGCCACTCGGATGAAGTTGACCGGCGGGTCGGTGACGATTGCCCAGCCGTCGCGCGTGACGCGAGTCGCGCGCCACGCCGGATCGCCGAGGTCGAGGTACAGCCCGTCGTCGCCTTCAGGCGCAACGCGAACATAGACGGGCTCGACCGGCCCGTCGAACAGCCCCCGGGCCTCGAGGACGTTCAGCGCGTTGCCGACCGCCTCCGCATTCGGTGCCTTCGCAGTCTCGGCGTAGTACGCCCCGATCAGCCAGCGGCGGAACCCGCGCGAGCGGATCGGCCAGCACTCCCGATGGTCGCCAACCGTCATCCGTCCGTACGCTGTCCCGAGCGGGTCCGAGAACAGGTCGCCCACCGAACCGAGGCGGACAAGCATGTCGGCCTGAGACTCCCCCTCGCCGCGTTCCGAACCGTCCTCACCGAGGGTGGGCGCGCGCAGCGTATCGGTCGTCAGCGCGAGCAGATCGTCCACATCGTTCCCCGCGGCGAGGAAGTCGTCGAGCCCCACCTTCGTACCGCACTCGCCCGGCGGCAGATAGATCAGGCGGACGACCGCGCCGCGCGATTCGAGGAGTGGCTTGAGCCGCGAGAGCGCCAGGTAGACCGGCGATTTGAGCATCACGTCGCTGTCGAACGCGATGAACACCTCGCGGCCCACCTCCCGCGCATCCTTGAGGGCGATCGCCTCCCAGTCGGGAAGCGCCGCCTTGCCGCCCCACTCGTTTGTCCCGCGCCAGTTCCAGACCCCGAGCAGCGCGATGCAGCAGAGCCCGATACTGACCGCGGCGTCGGCCTTCCGCGCCCCCTCAGTGATGAACAGCGGCACGGTCGGATCACCCAGGATGTGTCGCACGGCCGGCGGCACGTCGAGCGCCATGCGCGCGCCGGCGACCGTCTCGTACTTCAGCGCCCTGCCATCGCGGACGCGGGGACTGTCGGGCCGCGCCTGATAGGTGGCCAGGTCGCCATGGACGTTCCGGATCGGGATGACGAGCGCCGGTACGGTCCGCTGAGAGCGCGCGAAGCCGAGCCGCTCCATCTGAGCCGCCTTGCTCGCCGTCCAATAGGAACGTGCTTTGGCGACACAGGGGGCGATGGCCGATTCGAAGAGCAGCCGCGCATGCTCGACGCTCAGTGAGTTGTCGTACAGCGCCAGGAGGGGAGCGTCTTCCCCGTCGACGAGTCCACGCAGCCCGTCCTCGTTGCAGCCGTCCTTGCACCGTGCCCGTAGCTCCGCGCCTCGGAGGTCAAGTTCGAGACTCGGCGTTTCCGATCCACAGAACGGGCAGTGGACTGATCCGCGGGCTCGGTAACGGGCGTCGTGGCACGCGCACGGTGCCGCGCCGCATACGAGCAGCCTGCTCAGGCATCGGTAGCGGGCAGTCGCTGTGAGGAGCGGGTCAGGCATCGACCCCCTCCCGTCCAAGCTGCTCCTTGCCGTCCTCGATCGGCCGCGCGTCGAGGCCAGCAAGCATGAACCGCCACAGGCGGTCTCAGGCCGCTGTGCGCGGGCCAACGCTCCAGTCGGAGCGGATGATCAGGGAGAGGTCTTCCGATTCGACGCTACGCTTCGTGTTCCGGCCCATAGAGGAAGGCTCCCATGTCCCCCCTACTCCCAGGGGATCGGGAGCCTCTCCGCCGGCCCGAGCCAGTGTGCGGTTGTTCCTCGGCTGTTACGGCCTGCGGCCCTTGTAACTGATATCGAAGCTCGGTCGCGGGCCGCGTAGCTGGATCTCGATGACGATCTGGCGGGCTCCTCCGACCAGCAGATGGTCTGAGAGCATCGCCTGGCGCACGTCATCGGCGAGTTGATGAACCTCGACCGGAAGGCGCTGATGCGAAGCCGATCGATGCTGACCGCTGATGCCGACGAGCGTCTTCGATGAGGTCAACTCGACTCGGGCTGAGCCGTATCTCCTGAACACCGTCAGCACCGCGGTACCTTCGGCGCGGAGGAACTCATCGTCGTTCCGGCGGATGGTCTCGTGGACCTGGTCTGCTAGGCGACGGACCTGCTCGTCCACGTCACAGGCTCCAGCGAGTCGTCGACCCGGAACAGCGGAGGCGCGGCGATCAGGCGCCGTCGCCCCCCGTCGTGTACCACGTGGCACAGGCCCCGATGACCGAAGTAGGTCACAAGCGCCGTGATGTTGACGCCAATGAACTCGGCGATCTCGTAGAGGAGGCTCCATCCGGCCCCTCCAAGGTCTCCCCCACCGACCCCGCGCCGGTGGAGCTCCAGGAACGCCGCGCACCGCCGAAGATCGGGCAACGCGATCGCCATGGACAGCCCGGCGTTCTCGGCGATGAACTCTCGCTCCAACTGCCCCGCATGGCCGCCGCTCCCGACGCTCCTACAGACGACCATTCGGGGATCCTCCCGCTCCAGGCCGGGCAGCGCGGGCTGTCGGCCTGGCATGTGCCTGTTCGGGTCGAGATCTCGGTCGACGTGCACCGCTTCGTGGGCAACCGCGACGATCCTGACCCCGGCCGCGTCCTTGACCGCCTGGAATCTCGGCGATCCGCCTGTTGATGGTCACCTCGACCCGTCCCCTGACGACTTCGCCTTGGGCGTACCTGTCCAGTGGCAAGACGTCGTCGCGCAGGCGAGCGCCCTGGATCTCTCGGACAAGATCCTCGACTACATCCTGAGGGGCGCTCCGGCAGGCCTTCACTATCCATGAACTGCGTCAGCAGGCGTTCACGTAGCTCGACGCCGAGCTTCCAGGCCCCTACCCGCTTCGCGTCCAGCCACCTGCTGCTCGCGGGCACCGATCACCCTCCCCGAGTGCTCGCGGCGAGGAAGTCGAGCACCGCGGCTCGCCGGTCCGGCGCCATCTGGGCCACCCGTCGCAGGATCCCGAAGAGGCCCTCGATGTCTTGCTCCGATAGACCGAAATGGGAGGCCAGCGCTCCACGGACGGCCGGATCGACATCCTCGATGAGGGTCCTCGGAAAAGAAGAATCGGCGGGTTGCTCACCCGCCGATCTCTTGAGGACCGTGTCGCCATCGGCGACACGCCGAACAAGCCGGTCGAGAATCTCCCGGGGCAGACAGTCAGCGAGTGCGAGCATTCGCTCCAGTTCACCATCGAGGGCTGTGGCCAGCTTGACGACCGTCTCGGCATTCGGGACCGCGCTGTCGTTCTCAATGCGCGAGAGGTGCGTGGCCGAGAGCCCGGTCGCCGAAGCCAGTTCCTGTAGCTGCCAACGGTTCCGACGCCGCAAGCGCCGCACGTACTCGCCCAGGGTCAGACCCGCATCCATGAATACAGGTTACCGGCGAACTGCGGTCTCTGTCAAGGTCTGCGGGCGGACGCAGGCGCCAGCGTAGCGCGACCGTGTCCCCGAAGGAGACACGGTGTCCAGCCGTTACCTCACCGGGCCACGTGCATCGGCATGTACGTTCACGTCTGCAAAACTTGGACAGGCCAGCAGTGTCCACTTCCGAGCAACCCGCGCACTGCAGATGGCCCGCTAGGGCTGAGTCGCTGCCAGCTTCCGGGCAAGGCGGCCCGCCGAGCCCATGGTCGCCATCGCCCGCTCGTGATGTGCCCGGGCGCACCGCCAGTACGGATCGATCAGTCTGAGTCCACTCCCCACGGATGTCGGACGCCAGCCGCGCGTAGGCGACGGCAACGATCAGCGCGTGAGTGGAAGTGCCCGCCTCGTCAGCGCGTCAACTGCCGCATCGATCAACTCGGCTGCGCGCTCTCGCCAGCGTGGCTGCTGCGTGCGGAAAAAGCCGGCCGCCGCGTTCAGCAGCGCCGCGGCATAGTGGTAGCGCAGGCGCCCGCGCCAGCCCCGCGGGACTTGGGCCAAGTAGGCGTCGGCGAGGGTCCACGCCACACCCTGCATGTGGTCGCGCGGGCCCCACATGGGCTCCCGCAAGGTGGCCAGTCGCACAGTCAGGTCGGCCACATCCTCTAGTGGGTCGGCGCCGGCCAAATCGTCGAGGTCGATGATCCGGAGCCGATCCCCTTCAAGGAGCAGGTGAGCAGGCTTCAGGTCGCGGTGGGTCGGGGCGGGCGGACATTCTTCCAGTCCACTAGCGACCCTCCGCATGATCCGCTCGACCTTCAACTTCTGGACCGGGCAGGCCCAGCCGAGGAGCGTCCCGATCCTGACGAGGTCGGCGATGTACTCGGTCAAGACGCATCGACGAGCCGTGATCAGAGGTTCGGTGTGGAAGGCTGCGAGCGCGCCGGCGACCCGACGCGCCGCCGCCACTGCGTCTCGCCCTTCGAGCACTATCTGCTCCAGCGAGATGCCCGGCGCCTCGTTGAGGACGAGGGCCTGCAGGTCGCCTAGATACGCGATTGGCGCGTCCACTTCAAGCCCGCCGTCTTTGCGATCCCTCCCATGAAGCCGGTGCTGTAGCTCAAAGGTCTGCTGGCCTCGCTCATCCGGGTAGACTTTGACGTAGAACGACGGCTCCCTCCGCCCCGGCCCGTCTCCACGCACTCGGTAGCGGACCACCGCCCCGAGCCGCGGCCGGTACCTGACCGGCTCGACCTCCCACGTCACCCTTCGTCCGATGTCCGCCCGTGTCAGGAGGAGGCGCTCGAGGTCGGGCGTCGGTCCGGCCATTACCATCGGCAGCGTCGGCAGGCGGCGATCGTACGGGAAGACCTGGATCAACATGTCAGCCTCGGGGACGTAGTCGACGGGCTCGAACGTCCGTAGCGCCTCCGGGATCCGTCGCTCCGGTCCGCCGGCCCGCAGCTGTCTGAAGGCCCGCTCGGCCCGCCCATCCGTGAAGAGCGCGCCGGTCACCCACTGGCTGCGCTCCCGCCCGGTCGCGGGGTCAACCAGGCGCACGCTGTACTGCAATAGGCATCGGTCGCCCGGCCGATACCGCACCCGCACGAGCGCGCAATCCCAGATCTCGCCGATGCCCACCGCCAGCGGCCTCAGCCGCGCGCGGAAGATCTCCCGCATGGCCGACAGGTCTGCTGCCAGCTCGAGTCCCGGAAAATTGCGATCGGTCGGGAAGGCATCGCGGCTCAGCGCGGGCGTGGACGTCATCGAGCCGAGCCTAGGCGTTGGCCCGCGCCGTGAGGCCGAGCCGCTCCTCGACCACCTCGAGGATTCGCTCGGCAAAAGGGCGACGCTCGGGAAAGCGCATGCTCAGGTAGACGTGCCGCGCCAGGGTGAGCGTCGCGTAGGGCCGCACGGTCGGGCGGCTTGCCTCGCCGGCCAGGTCGACGAAGCGATCCTCCAACGCCTGCTCCACATCGGTCAGCGCATGCTGCGAGGCGCGGGTGCGCAAGCTATGCTCGGTGATGTGCCCGAGGAAGTTGCCGATGTCCAGAGCGGGGCTGCCCAGGCAGTACAGGTCGAAGTCGATCAGATGGAGGCGCGTCTCGTCGACGATCACCTGGTCGGCGTAGAAGTCGCGGTGGATCCCGCGCGGCGGCTGCTCCGGCGTGGCCGCCCCTAGACGGTCGCAGGCGTCCAGTATGCGCTCGATCCGCCCGGACCAGCGCGGCGCCGCCTCCGCTACCGTCGGCAGGCACTCATGCAGGATCCGCAGCTCGTCGGCCATGGTGTGGCTGCGCTCGGCCGGTACCCCGGCCCGGTGGACCTTGTGTGCGGCCTCCGCGATCCGCCGCGCCAGCCAGACGCCGCGCCGCCCCCCCAGCAGCTCGGTTGCCGGCACCCCCGGCGCCTTGCGCTGCAGCCACATCCTGAACTTCGCCACCGTGGCGATCGGCTCGACGACCGAGATCTCATCGGGGCTGTCATCCTGGAATCCGGTCCGCCAGAAAGCGTCGAGGACTTGATAGTCGGTCATGCCGAAGCGCCCGGCCCGGATCTTGCCAATCAGCGTGGCCGCCTCCGGCGCGCGATCCGGGCGCCTGATCTCGACATCGTATTCCACCAGGCAGCGCCGACCGGGCTTGTAGCGAGTGACCCGAATCGCCCGCGGATATACCAGCCCCTCCGCGCCCGCCAGGCGTGGCAAGCGCCGCTTGAACTGATGCTTGACCTCGACCGGATCGAGCGCCCGCGCGAGCGCCGGCAACGCCGGGTCGCTGGCAGCGTCGAACGGATCGGCGACCGTGACGCTCACGCCGCTGAGTCCTCCCGCGCCAACTCGGACCATAGCCTGAGCAGACGGTCGACCTGGCGGCGCACCGAGAAGCGCTCCTCCGCTCGCCGCCGCGCCGCCGCGCCCATCCGCACCGCGAGGTCCGGATCTCGCAACAGCCGCTCCAGGGCGGTCGCCAGCGCCACGCCGTCGCCTGGCGGCGCAAGCAGGCCGGTGACACCGTCCTCGATCAGCTCCGACACGCCGCCCACGGCGGTGCCCACGGCGGGCACCCCGCAGGCGGCTGCCTCCATCAACGAGACGGGCATCCCCTCGCTGTGGCTGGTCAGGGCGGCAACTGTGGCCCGCTGCCAGCAGGTGAGGACGTGCGCCTGCTCGGCCGCCCCGACTAGCTCGACCAGCTCCTCCAGCCCGAGCTGCGCCCGGGTCGCCTCCACCTGCCCACGGCTCCGGCCATCCCCGACCAACACGCAGCGGAACTCCAGTCCCCGCTCCCGTAGGTCGGCGCAGACTTCCAGCAGCAGCTCGTGGTTCTTGACCGGTACTAGCCGAGCCACGCACACGACGTGTGGTGGCCATGCCCTGGGACCGCCGGGCTGGAAACGCTCCGTGTCGACGCCACACGGGATGACGTGGATCCGCGCGCGCGGGATGCCAACGGTCCGGACGAGGTGAGCGACGTTGGCCTCCGAGACGGTGACGACCGCACGGGCGGCCGCCGCACGCGCGGCGAAATCCTCCGGTGGCCTGCGGTAGACGTCATACCCGTGGGCAGTGAAGGTGAAGGGGACACCCAGCTCGCCGGCCAGTGCTCGGGCGGCGGCGGTCGGCTCAGTAGCGAAGTGGGCGTGGATCAGGTCCGGCCGAAACGCCCGCAGGAGGGTGGAGAACCCCCGCGGCTCATACACCGTCCGATCGAGCAGGCCGGCCCGCGTCACGACCTCGTGCCGCGGCTCGTCCTCAGTCGGCAGCCGCAGCGAGAGGATCCGCACCTCGATGCCCCGTCGGCACAGCTCGGCCAACTCGTTGGCGACGAACGTCTCCGAGAACTTCGGGAACACATTCACCACGTACGCCACGCGCCGTGGCGTCACCGGGCTACCTCCAGCGCCGGCTGGAGCGAGCCCATGATCTGGACGACCCGTTCCGCGTTCTTGTCCCAGGTGTAGCGCGCGCGGACCTCGTCCGCGGCCGCCCGACCGAGGCGACATCGCAGGTCCGGGTCTGTCAGCAGCCGCTCGCACGCCTCCGCTAGCGCATCGACATCGCCCGGCGAGTACAACAGCCCCGTCTCGCCGTCGCGGACCACCTCCACGATCTGCCCCAGCCTGGCCGCGACCACCGCCGTCCCCGCGGCCATGTACTCGAACAGCTTGAGTGGCGAAAAGTAGAAGGCGTGCTCGAGCCGCGGATACGGCGCCAGCCCGACAGCAAAGTGCCGGACCAAGCTGGCCACCTCCTCCTGCGACAGCGCGCCCGTAAAGATCACGGCTCCGTCGACCTGCCGAGCCCGAACGTCTGACTGCAGCTTGCCGCGCAACGGCCCTTCGCCGATGATCGCCAGTTGCACGTCGGGATGCCTGCGCAGCAACCGCTCCAGCAGCGCAGGAAGAACCTCGACCCCGTGCCACGGTCGTAGCCCGCCGACGAACCCCAGGACGGGCCCATCCCTCAGGTTCCAGCGCTCCCGAGCTGACGATTCGGCCGGGCCCGGTTGGAAGAGCGCCAGGTCCACTCCGTTCGGAATCACGCAGATCCTCCCCGGCTCGACCCCCAGCCCCTTCACATACTCCCGCAGTTCCCCGGAGACAACCAGCACCGCGTCAGCACGAGTCAGCGTCCGGCGCTCGGCTTCGGCCGCCAGGCCCCCCAGCGCACCGGCCCGGTAGGCCGCCTGCTCCAGCGGCAGCGGCGCATTCAGTTCCATCAGTAGTGGCCGGCGCAGCGCCTCGGCCAGCTTCACGCCGGCCGTCGCATACAGCGAGGCGCGCTCGTAGATGACGTCCGGCGGGTCGTCCTGGAACCGCCGTCGGAGCTGCTTGCCTAGCTCGCGGTTGTAGAGGATGCGGCGCAGCTCGCCCGGGAGCGAGCCGGCTGCCCCTCCCAACGAATCGCCGAACTCTCGGATGGCCGCCAGCGCGGGCTCGCCGTCCGGGTTGGGTGGAATGTGCAGCAGCGGCGGGTCGAGGCGAGCGGGCTCCTCCCAGGGCGACTTGCTGAGCACCGGTGCCGCGACGGCCACCTCGTGGCCGGCCCGGCGTAGAGCGTTGACCATGGCCCGCACATGCACCGCGGCCCCCTTCCGCCCGAGGATAGGGATGCCGGAATCGGCGCAGATGTACAGGATCTTCATCGCCGGAGAGGCTCCTCGCTACCCGGCGCGGGCGAAGCGCGGTCCTCCGACCGGGTCCGGTGGCTCGAACTGCATGTGATACAGATTTCGGTACAGGCCGCCTCGCGCTACCAGTTCCTCGTGCCGGCCGCACTCCACGATCCGCCCTTCAGCCATCACCAGGATCAGGTCGGCACCGCGGACCGTCGCTAGCCGATGCGCGATCACGATCGCGGTCCGCCCCTCCAGTAGCCGCTCCAGCGCCGCCACCACCAGCTGCTCCGACTCCGCGTCGAGCCCGGTCGTCGGCTCGTCCAGCAAGACGATCGGTGCGTCCTTGATGATCGCGCGAGCCAGCGCCAGCCGCTGGCGCTGCCCACCCGAGAGCGTGACGCCTCGCTCGGCAACAGGAGTGTCGTAGCCATCCGGCAGACTCATGACGAAGTCGTGGATCTGGGCCGCTCGCGCGGCAGCCTCGATCTCCGCGTCGGTCGCCTCGGGTCGCCCATAGGCAATGTTCTCGCGAATGTCGCCGCCGAAGAGCATTCCGTCCTGTGGCACCACGCTGATCTGGTCACGGAGCGACTTGAGCGTGAAATCCCGGATGTCCTGGTCGTCGATCCGCACGACGCCGAGGGTTGGGTCGTACAGCCGCGGGATCAGGCTGAGCAGGGTCGACTTCCCGGCCCCAGTCGGTCCGACCACCGCCACCGTCTGGCCCGGCTGCACCTGTAGGTGGATGTCCCGCAGGACCGGCGCCTCCAGCGTGTAAGCGAACTCGACACCCTCGAAGCTCAGCGCGCCACGTAGCTTCGGCGCCTGGCGGTGGCCGTCGCGCACATCGGGAGCTTGGTCGAGCACTTCGGTCACGCGCTCCACGCAGGTGCTCGCCTTGCTCGCCCGCTCAGCCACCCGCGAGATCCGCCGCAACGGCCGATAGAAGCTCTGCATGTAGGCCACGAAGACGATCAGCTCGCCGGGCGTCAGTCGGCCCGCCATCACCTGCGTTGCGCCGAACCACAGTGTGACGGCCGTTGCGACGGCCAGCGACAACTCGACCGCCCGGTTGAGCTGAGCCTCTAGGCGGGTAGCCTTCAGACCGCTCCGCAGGCTACGCTTATTGAGGCCACCCAGGCGCTCGTCCTCGTCCGCCTCACGCGCGAACATCTGCACGACGTGGATTCCTGCCACCACCTGCTGCACTCGGCTGGCGAGCTTCCCTTCGCGTCGCCGCTGTTCCCGCGTCGCATCGCGGATCCGTCCAGAGTAGATTGCCAGGAGCACGAAGATGATTGGTATCGCCAGCAGCGCCACCAGCGCTAGGCGCCACTCCATCAGCAGCATCACGATCATGAAGCTGACCAGGATCACTGCCTCGGATACCAACGACAGGATCGAGGCCACCAGCAGCTCCCGCAGCATGGCAATGTCACTCGTCAGGCGCGTCAGCAAGTCGCCGGTGCTGGTTCGCGCATGGAACCTCAGCGACAGGCGCTGCAGGTGCGCGAAGACCCGCTGCCGCATGGTCAGCACGACCTCCTGGCCGACGCGCCCAGACAGGACGTTCTGCCAGTAGTAGAAGACTCCGCGCACCGCGGCCAGCGCCAAAATTGCGGCGACACTCAGGCCAAGGATGAGCATCCGCTCGTCGTCGAGCGCCCGGTCAACCCCCGGGAACGGCGTCCAGAGCGGAAGTCCGAGGAGCACGTGGTCGAAGATGAACTTCAGCGGCCAGGGCTCGGCCAGCCGCATGGCTGCGTACCCCATTGAGCACAGGAACGCACCCAGCAGTCTGCGCCAGTGCGGAAACAATTCGCCGCGGAAACGGTGCACGACGCCGAGCGATAACCTCAACCCACGTGTCCGCTCGCGCACGAGCTGAGTCGGAGCAGCCATGCTGGGCAGGACTCCTCAGGCCACGCCCGCCGCGAGCTCCGGGCGGCCATTGCTCGGCCGAAGCAGCGCCTCCAGTTCGGCCGCCGCCCCGGCCAGACCATCCATAGCGCGCGCGATCGGTCGGTGCGGTGGGCGCTCGATCAAGCTTCGAACCTCCGCCAACAGGCGCGTGGGCGTCAGGTCCGCCGGGTGGATCATCCGCAATAGCCCGCGGCGGCTCAGCACCTCGGCCCGGATGAGCTGCTCGCGGCGTGGCTCGACCCGCGGCACAATGAGCGCCGGAGTCTGGCAGGATAGAATCTCGCAGACTGAGTTGTAGCCGCCCATTGATACCACCGCGTCGGCCGCCGCGACGTAGGCGGAGAGATCCCCGGCGAAGTCTCGGAGGTGGACGTACGAGCCTGAGGGCAAGAGTCTCCGGAGCGCCTCCCGGTCCTCGGCCAGCATCAACGGTCCACTGATCACCAGACAGTCAAACGGCAACGCCGCCCCTCCCCGGCGCAGGCCTTCAAGCGCGGTGCGGAGCAAGTCGTAGCCGTCGCCGCCGCCCCCTGCAGTGATTAGGACGAGCCGACTTGTGCGCAACCCCAGTTCGGCCCTCACAGACTCAACCGACTTGCCCGTCGGGTCGTGCCGGATGTACCCCACGTAACGCGTCTTGGCTTCAGCGCGCGGCGAGAAGTTGTACTCGCGGACCGGGTCGTAGACGTCCTGGTCACCGTAGACGAGGATCAAGTCATAGACGTCGTCGAGCAGCTCGTAAGTGCCGTCGGAAGACCAGGCGCGCTTGACCCGCGAGTCCACGTCCACGACGTCGCGCAACCCGAGGACCAGCCGCGTCCTCGCGGAGCGCTTCAAGTACTGCAGGGTGGGGACCAGCTCGCCTTTGAGGCCAGGCGCTACGTTATCGACGATGAGTAGGTCGGGCTGGAAGTTACGCGCGGTGGCGAACAGGACGTCTCGACGAATGCTCCGCACATCGTCGAACGAGACGGGCAGCGAACGCGCCTCGTACCGACCCGCCCCCACCTTCACGACGGACGGCAGCTTCACGTAGTCAGCAGCCTCGGGAAAGGGGAATTGCTGCGCGCGGGCCGACCCGGTGACGATCAGTTGAGGCGCTGCTGGCCAGCGAGCGTGCAGACGATGGGCCAGCGCCAAGGTGCGCCGCAGATGGCCAAGCCCGTACGAATCGTGGGAATAAAATAAGATCTTTGGAGTGCCAGTCAGAGTTTGCGTCAAAGCCTGGCCACACGTTGCATTAGGGTGAGATGCATCGGCAAGATTCGTGCCGACAGCTCAATAATCGGTGGCCG
This sequence comes from Chloroflexota bacterium, assembly GCA_030447245.1. Classification (GTDB taxonomy): domain Bacteria; phylum Chloroflexota; class UBA6077; order UBA6077; family JACCZL01; genus JAUJPG01. Next base: position 24,378 of record JAUJPG010000032.1, read on the forward strand.
AAGCGCGGGGAAGTTGCATTTGGTGGTACCACGTACCCAAGCGGAGCCGGTCGCCCACTTGGAGAGGGGTCTTCAGGGCGTGCCGTGCAAGACTCGCGGTCGTCACTACCAAGACGCGGCAGACCTCGACCCCATCGTCTCGGTTCGGGTAGGGGCCACGTCGGGTGGCGACCAGGAGGCGGCCGGTGGCGGTGCAGTGGGCGCGGACGGCCGGGTCGTTGTAGTGGGTGTCGCCAAGGATGAAGCGCGCAGCGGGCGGTACCTCGTCGAGCAGGCGCGTGGCCGGCTCGTTATCGGCGGTGTTGGCCGGGGTCAACTCGGCGGCCAGCGGGATCCAGACCGCCGCGACGGTGGTCGCCAGGTGGAGCTTGTAGCCGTAGACCCAGCCGTGCCAGCCGGACTTGGTCCAGCCGGCCTCGGTGTCGATCGAGGTACGCGGGACGACGCCCGCGTCGCGATGCTTGTTGTGCCAGACGCCGCCGCGCGCGTGCAGGATCGTGCTGTCGAGCGCGACCGCCCGACCAGTGCCGGCCCATGGGTTGATCACCTCGACCAGATGCCGACCCAGGCATCCGATCCGGGCCAGCAGGGTGCTCGGCAGCGTCGCCAGCCGGCGTTCCCAGGTCCGACGACTCGGGAAGCGGCCCTGCTCAATCACGCGCGTCCGCAGCGTCTGCATCTCCCAGGTGGGCTGCTCCAAGAGCGCGAGCAATCCACTGACCGTCCAGACGTTGCGCACCAGCATGATCACCAGTGCCTTCAAGAAGAGCCGATCCGACTAGACCGATGGACGCCTGCCCCGCGCCCCACCCCGCCCCGTGACTGGCGGGCTCGGGATCGCATCGATCAGGTCGACAAGCGCCAGCAACAGCGACGACTGCAGTACCATGGATCTGCCTGCCTGGTGTGGTCTGACAGCCCCAAGGTTGGCACTGCAGGCCCCGCTCGGCTTCTGCCCGCTGGGGCCTGCCAGTTCTGAACGGGCCTCCATTAAATCCTTCCATCGGCTACTGCTTCTGGCTGCTGACGCGCATCTCGTCGGCATCTCGAGGTCACGTCTTTGCTGTCGCGGTAGGCGAGATCGACCTCGACGTTGGCTGGACTCACCTCGGTGCTCGGGTTCGTTGGACGAGTGACCGACCACGCCCGCAGCGAGCTTGCAGGAATCCGAAGTCTGGACACCTCCCCGAGTTGGCGTCGGTCGCAATGCGGCGAGCGCTTACCGAAACGGTGGGGCAAGAGGGAGGCTTGCTCTTCGGCAGCTCTCTCGAACCTGTTCGCGGCGTCATCCCCAACGAGCCGGACGGGTTTTTTAGCGGGCGACGTGCCCGGGCATGATGACGTGGAGGTAACGGCGTCAGGCCGTGATCTCAGTGTCGCCGGACCTGTATAGGGAACGAGCGCGGGATGGAACGTCCGGGCTGCTTCGAGTTCATCACTGTTGAACACTGGCCCACCCCTACCGCCACTGGCGCGCCCGCAGCTATACGCGCCGCCGGCCTGCTCGGCCTGCCGTTGGCGGATTGACAGACGCGTTTCCAGTGGTACAGCGCCGGGCGGGATCGGCACGATAGGATACGATCGAGAGATGATGGCGCGGAACGGTGCGGGTGCCCCACTGTGGGGGAGTCCGCCGTCGCTTACCCGTGGGCCGAGTTGGCGCCCGACCCCGCGCTCTCCGCTCGCATGTCCGAAGCCGGTGTACGCTGGACGCTGGGACGGTTCGCGGCAATCGATGGTAGCTCGACCGTCAGCCAGCGTTGTGCATTGCGCTCCAACCTCCACGATCGTCGGGCTGCCCGATACGGCCGTTCAGGAGGCGCGCGAGCGGGTCCGGGCAGTCATCAGGAATAGCGCGCTGGTGTCCCCCCCGCGACGGGTCACGGTGAACCTGGCGCCGGCCGAGCTGCGCAAGTCCGGCCCATCGTACGACCTGCCAATCGGCGTAGGGATTTGTACTCAGAGTGGCTCGGCGTTCAGGCCGTCATCTGCAGAGCGGAAGCTGAACGAGAAGCGGGCGTCCCGTCCCATACCTGAGCAGGTTGCGTCCGCGGATGGCGGCTTCGAGCGCCTGCTTGGCGTGCTCCTGTCCTTTGACGTGCGCCAGGTCCACCAGCGTCTTCGCCTCCGCCGCCGGCGTCCAGCCCCTCGCCACGTGGCTCGGGCTGGAGCCCACGTCGCCGCGCAGGTGCGAGGCCGCCCGCCAGCGTGCCGACCGAATCACGTCGACATCCGCGATCAACGCGGCTTCGGCCGCGTCGACCGCCGGCACGAAGACGGTCCGCATCCCGCGATCGCGTGCGAGGCCGACCATCGGCAGCACCCCGAGGTGGCGTAGTCCGCCGTCCAGCGACAGCTCCCCAGGAAAACCGCTCTGCAGATGACGGCCTGAACGCCGAGCCACTCTGAGTACAAATCCCTACGGGAATCTGTCCAGGGTGGCACCTCCGCTATGGTGACGCTACGCTGGACTGACGTTGACACCGTATCCTGATCGATCATCTTGCAGCAGCCCGGGCTAGCGCCACCCCGGCCGGCTCACACGACTACGCTAGGGTGCGCTAGTGTCGACCGCCCGCAGTGCGGGGATCACGGCGAGGAGTAATCACGATGGCTGGCCCCCAGACAGTCGGTCTGCACCACCTCCGCTTGACGGTGAGCGACCTCGAACGCTCGATCGCGTTCTACACAGAGGCCCTCGGATTCGAGGTGAGGATCCGCTCTGGCCCAACGGCGGTGTTGCTCCACGACGGGACCACGGGGCTAGGACTGAACACTCCCTGGCACGAGATCTCCGACGCGGAGCTGCGGTTCGACGAGGCCCGTGTCGGGTTGGACCATCTCGGCTTCCGGGTGGCAAGCCCGGACGACGTCCACCGCGCGGCCGAGCACCTCGACGCCCTCGGGGTGGCGCACAGCGAGGTCAAGCCCGGCCGCCTGCCGGGGTCGTTGCTTGTGGTGTTCCGCGACCCCGACAACATCCAGCTCGAGTATTCCTACGCGCCCTGAGACACGCCGCTCGGACCGCCGCGGATGGCTCGGCCAGGCCGTCCGACGAAAGCTTCTCATAGTCCACCCGCGGAACCTCGGCGTGCAGGTCAATCCGGTCGAGCAGCGGGCCGCTCAGGCGCTTGCGGTAGCGTGACACCGCTCCTTCCGGGCAGGTGCAGGGGCGCGTCTGGTCCCCATAGTGGCCACACGGACACGGTGTGTTTGCTAATACCAGCATGAACTTCGCCGGGAACGGCGGCCGGTCTGACCTGGGCCGACTCGGTTCTTCGTCGGACCTCTCCCCCTCTAGGAAGCAGCGCTCCGCGAGAAGCGGCACGCGGAGCCCGCGAGCCCGGCCTGCTGCGGCCATCCGCCAGGCCGAGTTCGAGTTCCGGACCCCACTCGTCAACTGCGCGCTAGTCTTGAGCGCTCTACGAGAAGACTGCCCCCAAGATGTTGAGCCCAACGACCAGCACCAGGGCTGTCACACCGGTGACCAGCCCTCGCGAAGCCCGCCGATGCTGCGCAGTTCTGGGGCGCGCACGCCGTCGAGCGACAAAACCGAATCCGATGGCCAAGAGTGCTGCCAGCAACGCACCCGCCTCACCGAGCAGGATGATGTACCAGACAGATCCAACTTCACGCCCTGCGAGTGCGAAGGGAACCCAGGAGAAGGAAAGAAGCCACAGCGGGAACGCGAGGAGCCCCCAGGCGACGGCCGCGCTGGCCAGCCGGCCACCGCTGTCGTCAGGTCGAAGAGCCTATGGAGTTTTCCCAGCCGGTACGCCCCGCGCGTGGATAGCGTGCTGCTCGCCCTCACCCGACCGTAGGGCGTAGCCCAGCACCACCCAGCCGAGGCCGAACGGCACCGCCAGCACCGCGCCGTCCGCGTTCCCGCTGGTCACGGTGACGTACATGGGGAGGACGAGCAGCCCCATGAGGAGCGGCAGCGCACTCCAGCGGGGGAATGCCTTCAGCCTCAGAACTCCGATCCCGAGGAGCACCAGGCCGACCGCCAGGAGCAGGTAGCCCAGGGAGTAGCCGATCCATCCGGCCAGGTCGATGGCGGTCATCTGCTCCCGGATGCCGCCCGCGACCCAGAACTCCACCACGTTGCCTGCGAGCATCAGTGCGAGCCCCACCAAAGCCACCGCAAAGCCCACCTTTCCGAGCCTCCCGGACTGGCCCGCGTACCGCACGCGGAGCCCCGCCAGGCCGGCGAGGAGCAGCAGGAGCGCGGCCGGCAGCATCCTGTTGTAGTCTTCCCAGGCGAGCCCCAGCAGCGTGTCGGTGCGTCCCCATCCCGACCTCCCCGGATAGGTCAGCGTGATGAGCGGGACAAGCACCATCCAGAGCAGGCCACCCATCATCGCCGCTGCGCTGCCCCAGCGAGTAAGGATCAACGTCATCGGGTAGGTCCTCCGCTTGCGGAGACTGAACTCTTCACTGCCTGGGGCGGGGGGCGCCGGCGTCCACACCGTCACCTGATCCGTCCCTCGATGTCATCCTCGGGCCCGTCGCTCAGGTCCTCAGCGACGCCCAGAAGGTGCTGTCAGCGAGCTGAGCCACGCACTTGTCTCCAGCGGAAGCGACCCGCCGCCAGCAGGAGGACGGCCATCGCGGCAAAAACAGGGATGTCCGTCTCCGGAGTGCCGCCGAGGTTGTAGCCGACGATGTGGGAGACGGTGTGGAGCGCCGCCCCCACACCGACCCCCACGAGCGCCACCGTCAGCCCATCGGCGCGAGCGGGCACGCCCGCGAGCAGGAGCACCACCCGCAGATCGACCTGGAATGCGCCGATGTCCTGGAGAAAGTGCTGGTTGTACGGCTCGAACGTGGCAAGCGCGTCGAAGAACGACCGGGGATCGAGCATCGTCCACACCCCGAGGGCAACGAAGCCGGCCCCGAGGACGATCGCGACAGCGCGGGGCAGCCGGTGCCTCAGGGCCGAGGACCGCGTGTCGTGTGATGCCATTGGAGCAGTCCCCCTTCTGTGTCCTGTACGTGTGCCTAAGATAAAGGCGATGCGGGTCCTGCCTCGGCATGGGTATCAGGCAGCCGCAGGCCGCGGCCGGGCCAGAGCGCCAGGCCCAGCGCCACCCAGCCGGTGCCGAACACCGCTATGAACGCCGCCCCGCCGGCCTCCGGCAGCCACTTCACCGCGTACACCAGCGGCCACAGCGGCAGCAGGAACAGGCCCAGCAGGCCCAGCGCCAGCAGCGCCAGCGTCCGCCCCGCGCCCGCGCCGGCGCGCCGCGCGCCGAGACCCGCCAGGAGGGTGGCGGCCCCGAGCGCCAGCGTCCCGAAGACCCGCGCCGCGGTGAACACCGGATCGAACAGCGCGACCACGCCCGCCACGCTCAGGACGGCGAGCGCCAGCGCGACGACGAGCACGTCGAGGTCGCCGGTGCGGGCGCGGCCGGCGGGCGGTCCCAAGAGCGCCAGGACCCCGAGTAGTCCCAGCGAGGTGAGCAGCAGTGCCAGGCCGCCGGGCAGGCTGTACGCGACGAACAGCGGCGCGTCGGTGATCAGCTCGTACCCCACGTCCTCCCGGTAGACCGTGGCCGCGCCCCACGGCTCCAGCATCTCGAACACGCCGTAGGGCACCCACAGCAGGCCGCCGACTATCGCCGCCAGCCCCCGGAGCCGGATGGTCTGCGTCGATGGCATCGTCTCTCCTCCGTCGCTCATCACTGTCGCGCGAGCGTGGCCACCGGAGCAGCCGGGGCCGTGTGACCGCCGAGCGCCGCCGTCGGAGCGCGAAAGAGCAGGGTGAGCCAGGTGTACCGCGCCAGCCGGTGCGCGGCATGCCACCACGGCGACCCGGCCTCAACGGCCCGCGTAGGGGGCTCCACAGCTGGTGGCTGGCTCATTCCGGCTCCAGCACGCGCCACAGCGCCCCCGTCAGCGCGACGAGGATCATGAGGGTGGCGGCCACCCCGACGACCAGGGCCGCGATGCTCCTGGCCATGCCGAGACCGAGCGCGTGGCGCACGTCGACGAAGTACGCCGCCAGGCGCCACAGGGCCAGCGCGGCCAGCGCCGGTGCCTCGGCGCCGACCCCCGAGGCGACGCTGGCGCCGAGGATGAACAGGCCTGGGGCGCTCGCGAAGCCGAGCGGACGCAGCACCTGTCCATACGCGACCGTCGCACCGAGGACGTGCCTGCCGACGAGGTAAACCGCGGACGATAAGACGGCCCAGAAGGCGACCTCCGCCAGCACCGCTACCAGGACGGCCGCCCCGGGCGCCCAACCGGCGAGCAGCGCCCGCACGATGGTTCCCAGGCCGTGCGCCACGCCGACGAGCGCCACGACCGCTACCGCCTGCGCGGTGCCCGCGCTGTCCGCCCGGACCTCGGCGTACAGCCTCCCGTCGAGGCGCGCCGCCCGGAGCATGCGGGTGGGCAGGCTCCGCCTCGTCACCCGTGGTTCTGGGCTCGTGCTCGACGACACCTCGTTGCCTCAGTCCCGCACCCGCTGATCCCGCGCCCTCGCGTCCGAGCTGGCCGCTGGGGCCATGCGCCGATCGGTCTTGGCTGACCACAGGGCGTAGCCCAGCCACACCCAGGCCGCTCCGAACAGAAGGAAGAGCCAGATGCTCGCGTCCTCGAAGTTGCCCATGAAGAAGGCCAGGATGCCGAGGATGAGCAGCCCGCCCGCCGCACGTGGCAGGACGGCAGCGCGGATGATGCTCACGCTCAGGAGCAGCAGGCCGACGAAGAAGACGGCGAACCCAAGCCCGACCGTTGGCCAGGCAGGCACGAGGTCCAGGTCCACGGCTACACGGATGACGGCCAGGAGCACCATGCCAAGGCAGGCGAGGACGACGGCGACTAACCCGAGCCAGCCCGCACGCGCACGCTGCCGTGCGTGGATGCCCAGCACGCCCAGGAGGATCAGGGCAAAGGCGGCCACGATCACCGTATTCGGGCTGAACCAGCCCTGGCGCCACGTCCCGGGTGGGCCCTCCGGCTGCAGCCCGTACAGGGCGATGGCACCCAGCCACACGACGCCGCCCAGCATGGCCGCCGGGCCGGCCAGCCGCACCAGCGTGCTCGACGACATGCTCCGCTCCTGTCCCCGCCCCATCCAGACTACGCCCCGGGTGCTTCAGTCATGCGCCGGACGGCCGCCTCGATCCCGGCGTCGGCCTGCTCGACCGGTTCCACATACAGACGGCCCCAGGCGATGAGACCCTCCTGGACGCCGAAGATCGCTACGCCCCGCATCTCGAAGGGCGCCCCCTCCGTCCGCGTGCCGTGCCAGTGCCACTCGGCCCAGATGGTGTCGCCCTCCGCCACCGACCGCAGGAGGTCCGCGCGGAAGTCCGGGATGCCGCGGAAGACCTCCGCCCAGTTCTGGCGCACTTGCTCCCGGCCGCTGAAGCTCCAGCTCGGGTGGGCCGGCTGCTCGCTCCGATAGTCGTCGGCGAAGCACGCGACGAAGGTGTCCAAGTCGTGGCGATTCTGCGCCGCATGCAGGCGCTCCAGCACCGCCCGGGGATCCAACGTCTCTTGCGCACTCCTGTTCATTCGACACTCCCTTGCTGCCATTGCTCGCTCCGCCGCCGCAGCGGCTCCCGGCTCCAGTGGATTTCGCCGTCCTTCAGCGCAGCCGCGCCACATCGGGGCGCCACCGGCGCAGCGCCCACCGGTAGAGGGCCGCCAGAGGCACGGCGCCGACGAGCGTGTGGCCCAGTGGGTGCCACCGATCAGCAAGGTCTGCGCCCCACTCGGGGCTGTACGCGCAGTAGAACTCTGGCAACCGTATGCCGCCGAGCGCCACGGCCCAGAAGCAGGGATTCAGTAGGTGCGGGACGATCTCGGTGCCGACGAAGAACAGCACCGGCCCCACGAAGGCGAGCAGCCGCCGGCCACCCATCGACCAGCGGCCGCGGAGGACATCCCAGAGGCCGGCGAGCAGGCTGGGCAGGCCGAGGGCGATCGCCAGCACATAGCCGAGGACCGGGATGATGACGGGGAGGTCCCTGAGGCCGGGCATTGCCCCTAAGTCGAAGCAAGGCGGGTTTGGGCACTCGTCCGGGGTGACCTGGGCGTCGGCGGCGCGTGGTTCCCAGGTAACCGCGTAGACCGCGCCCCCGACCAGTGCAAGCGCGACCGCGATGACGAGGACGAGCCAGGCATACCGCGCCAGCCGGCCCGCCCACCGCTGCCAGCGCGTCTGGGTAGTTGGGGTGCGATCCACAGATCTATCCCTCATGACCGGGTGCTTTCTTGGCCTTCCTCTGCCTTGCCATGACACGTGCCGTCTCGGCCTATCACCGCGCGGCCGCGCCGCGATGCACAGACCCCGCGACGCCCAGCCACCCTTGACACTTTCTCCATATAACATCGGACAGACGGCAGCGCCGTTGCGCCTCTGCCCAGAGCTGCTGCTGGTCGGACTTCTTGAGCTGCGCCATGGTTGGCGACCCCTCGCTCAGTTACTTCTCGATTACTTCTTGATTACTTGAACGCACGTCGGACGCTGTAGCATTGGCCTGGTCGGCTCGCTGGCGCGCCTTCCACTGGCGCTGGTACGCGCGGGCCACCGCCGGCCGGCAGGGCGGACAGTACCGGTCCCGGTGGGAGGCGGCCCGGAACGGCTGGCGACAGCCGGGGCAGACCGCGTCGCGGCTGGTGTCCCTGGCGGGCGGAGGCGTACGCGGTGGGGCAGCGGCCTCGCCGAGCTGCCGCCGCAGCCGCGCCCGCCGGGCCGACTCGCGGCCATGCTCGCGCTCGGCCTCGATCCGACAGGCGAGGCAGTACCGCTGCCGGGTGCCCGTGGCCTCGTACCGCTGGCCGCAGCGCTCGCACGCGCGCTCGCCCGCCGCGCGGCGTATACCGGCCGCGATCGCCGCGGGAGCCGCCCGGTCGAGCCCGGCCAAGTTGCGCTGGCGCCGCCGCTCGGCGCGTGCCCGCCGCTCTTCGGCCGTGCTGAAGGCCTCGCTGCGGCGGCGTTGCCCCTCCGGCCGTAGCCCCTGCCGGATCGCTGCCACCGCCGCGGCCTTGTCCCGCCGGAACTTCTCCCGGTCCTCGTCCCAGCGCCTGAGCCTGCCCTCGGCGCGTAACCGCTCGATCACGGGGACGCCGACCTCGCGCAGGCGCGCCCGCATGGTCGGTGTAACGAGCTTCGTGGTCCGGTTCAGGCCGGCGAGGTCGCGATACGCGTCAGCGCTGAGCCGATGGGCCAATAGCGCGTGCTGGGCGAGGTTGCGCTTCCACTCGCCACAGATGTGGCAACAGAGCGCGTCGGTTAGCGCGTCGTAGTCGAGGCGGCCAAACGTGCCGAAGCGGGGTGCATCGGGCCTCTTCTCGACCACTCCGAGCCCAGGAGACGCAGGCCCGTCGCCCCAACGTGCGCGGCTGGTCTCGACGTTTCCCGATTGGCGCACCGCTCCCTGTTCCAACCGGCACTCCTCCTCGGCGACGTGGACCTCCGCAGGTCTCGGCCGGTTCGCTCTGCCATCGGCTGCACGATGACTCGAATGCCCGTGCGGGCTTCAGCCCACCCGCTGCGCGACCTGGTCGCCGGCCGCACCGACGTCCTCGTCTCCCCAGCAGACGGGATGGTAGCCACAGGCGCGACACTTGGCGGGCACCCACCGGGGACCTGGCGCCTCACCATTCTCCAGCATGCGACGCATCTCGGCCATCGAGCGCACCACGCCCCGCTCCAGCTCCTCGGTGAACACCACGCGCTCCTGGGATCCGCCGGCCAGCACCACCACGCCGTAGGGCGGGCGGACGCCGTAGACATCCTGGACCAGCAGACACAGCGCGCCAACCTGGAGGATGTGCGATTGCTGGAGGCGCCGCGCGCTCGGCTTCTGCTCCACCGGCACGTAGGCCCCGCCCACCCGCAGCAGATGCTCGCAGCGGCCGACCAGTCCCAGGCGCTCGGAGCGCAGCGTCGGCGCGCGGATCAGCGAGTCGTCCGCTGACACGATCGTGCCCTCGGCGATCCGCAGCGCGCCGCGGCGGCTGCGCATCCACCGCGCCAGCAGGATACACGCGGCCACGGCCAGCAGCAGCGCCAGCACGAGCAGCTCGGTGCTCATGCCAGTCCCCTGAACACGACGATGGCGAGTAGGAGCAGCACCAGAGCGATGGCGATCGCCAGCACGCTGGCGAGCGCGCCGGCGGCCAGCACGAGGTCGGTCTGCCGCCCGATCTCGCGGTGCATCCGGCTTCCCGCCTGACGGCGGGACTCGGTTTCGGCCGTGACGGGGACGCGGCAACGCTGAAGGAACCACGCCTGCGGACAGAAGGCGTAGGCTCCGATCTCCGACGCCGAGAGCGTCCAGGACGGCTCGGCCGGTAAGTCGCCGTACGCCTGCTCGGCGCGCAGGCGCCACCCGCGGGACCGCGGAGACCGTTCGCCCGCTTGGCGCTCGCCGCTTCGGTCATGCTGCTCGGCCATCACGGAATCCTCTCACGCATCGCTGCGTCCGTCATGCGAGTCGGGGTTGAGGAGAGCGAGCGGGAGCTGCGGCACGAGCGAGCGACTCAGGTCGAAGCACAGCCCTCGCGTGACCTCCAGCCAGCGCAGGCCAAAGGCGGCGTCCTCGATGCGCCGCATGTCCGGGCGGCACTGCTCGCCGAGCCCGCGCTGGTCGGCAATGGTGTGCGCCCACTCACCATCCCCCTCGGTGTAGCGCCGCCGCAGGGCACCAAGCGAGCCAGTGGCCCGCAGGTCCTGGACGATGGCTGCCACAACCGCGCCAGCGCTCTCGCGGGGTCCGCGCTCGAGCGACGCGCGCCGGTACCAGCGCGTGCCCTGGTTCCAGCGGCTTGGCATCGCATCGCCGCCTATGAGCGAGGCGCGCAGCTCCGGCCAGAGCCGGCCGTCCAGCAGCTCGCTCAGCCACTCCCGGCGCTGGCCGTCAGGGACGGTGGCTCCGCTCTCCCACTGCGCGAGCGCCGTGCCGTCGTTGGCACCGACCACTGTGGCGACCTCGTCCTGGGTCAGCCCGTAGCGCGCACGGAACGCCCGCAGGCGCCGGCCTAGCTCCAGACACCGGCTGCGGAAGCGATGCACCTTGGGCCGCGCGTCGCCCTGCCGGCCCCGGTCCTCGGGTAGCGGCACGGTGATGACGAGTTCCCGGCTGGGGTGAGCGGGCACTATGGCATTTGCGAATGCATGGGCATGAATTCATCGCGGCGACCAGGGTGAAGCGCGCCGGGAAGGTGATCGTCCCGCGCGCCCGCCCGAGCGACACGACCCCGTCCTCGAGCGGCTGGCGCATCACTTCCAGGACGGTGTGGCCAAACTCCGGCAGCTCGTCCAGAAAGAGCACCCCGCGGTGTGCCAGGCTCAATTCGCCAGGGCGCGCCCAGCCGACCCCGCCGCCGACCAGCGGGCCGGGCTGATCGTGTGGTGCGGCGCTCAAGCGGCCGCTGGCGCAGACAACCCCGCGCGGCAGCTGTCCGGCGACCGAGTAGATCCGCGTGACTTCGAGTGCCTCGTTCGGGGTCATCCGCGGCAGGATCGACGGCAGCGTCTAGGCCGAGCACACCGCCCGGCGTGCGTACTCCATTCATGCTTGGGTACTGGACATAACGCCCGCTTCTCGTTCAGCTTCCGCTCTGCAGATGACGGCCTCAACCCCGAGCCTCTCTGAGTACAAATTCCTACGGGAATCTGTCCGGGGTAGCACCTCGGTAGCGGTGACGCTACGCTGGACAGACGTAGACACCGTATCCTGATCGATCGTCTCGCAGCGGCCCGGACTGGCGCCAGTCGGCGGGTGCCAGTTCACCGTGATCCGTCGTGGCGAGAAGACCACCCCTGAGCTGCGCGCGACCGGCCCCGGACTCGCTCGCATGCCCGGTCGTCGGTTAGGCGGCCGCGGCGACCCGCTCGGCGCTCCATCCCTCGGCAGGCATCGCGGGTGGCGTTACAGGTAGACACCGGCCGCCAGCCCCTCGAGGTCGGCGCGCACCCTAACCGAAGTGTCGCTGTCGTAATTCACGGCGTACTCAAACCCTTACTGCTTAGTCCTCGAGCGCACGCCGCGCTTCAGGCCCCTTTTCCAGCGCCAGCGTCTGCTTGCGCAGCAGTTCGACGAACGTCTTCTGTTCGGCTCTGCTGAGCGTGCCTCTCAGGAGTTGCTTGTAGAGCGCCAGGTGGGCGTCGATGGCGGCGTCGATGACCTCGCGGCCCTGTTCCGTGAGCTCAACCAGCACGCCCCGCCGATCTAAAGGGTCGGGTCGGCGCCTGACGAGGCCCGCCGCCTCCATGCGGTCGAGCCGGCTGGTCATGCCACCCGACGACAGTAGCACCCAGCCGGCCAGTTTGGTCGCCGGCAGTTGGTAGGGGCTGCCGATCCGCCGCAGGGCCGACAGCGTGTCCAGCCAGCCCGGCTTCAGACCGAACGAGCGCGAAACCCGGGCCATTTCGGTGTTGTACAGGTGGGCCAGCCGGAGCACTCTGGGAATGAGCGCCATGCAATCGGCATCGATCTCCGGCCGTGTCTGGCGCCACTGCTCGAGCATACGATCCAGCTGGTCGTGCTGCCGGGGCTCGGTATCTGATGACTCTCTTGACTCGGGCACGCAGGAAGTATATCTTACTGGAAAGTATTTTGGTATCAAGAGACCAGGAGGCGAGATGACAGGAACCGAGGGGACCGGCGGGGAGATCTGGGCCTTGCGAGAACGTGTGGTCATCCGTGGGCTCAAGCACAGGGAGCTTGACGAGGCCGACCGGATCATGCGCCTAGCCTTCGGCACGTATCTCAAAGCGCCCAACCCCATCGAGGTTTTTGGAGACGCGGACTGGGTGCACACGCGCCATAAAGCCGATCCGAGCGCCGCGTTTTGCGCCGAGCTGGACGGCGAGGTGGTCGGCTCGAACTTCGCCACCCGCTGGGGCAGCTTCGGCTTCTTCGGCCCATTGACGGTTCGACCCGACCTGTGGGACGGAGGCATCGCCAGCCGGCTCATGGAGCCGATCATGCAACTCTTCGAGCAGTGGGGTGTGCGGCATGCAGGCCTGTTCACCTTCCCGGAGAGTCCGAAGCATGTTGGCCTCTATCAGAAGTTCGGCTTCTGGCCCCAAGGGCTGAACCCAGTGCTGGCCAGGGAACTGGTCGCGCCCGGAACTCGCCCCGCCATCGAGACCTTCTCCACAGCACGGGTCGCGGGCTCCGGAGACCGCGTTCTGGCCCAGTGCCGGCAGGTAGCCAGTACGATTTACGACGGTCTGGACCTGACCCGCGAAATCCTGGTTCTGGACGAACAGGGTCTCGGCGAGACCGTCCTTATCGCCAGTGCGGATGGCCTGGAGGGGTTCGCCGTGTGCCACTGTGGCGCGGGCAGCGAGGCCGGCAGCGGCGCCTGCTTCGTCAAGTTCGGGGCCGTGCTGCCGGGCCAGGGAGCGGAGCGCCGCTTCGAACGGCTGCTCGATGCCTGCGAGGCGCTCGCGGCGCGGCATTCCCTGGCACGCGTGGTGGCCGGCATGAATACAGAGAGACACGCCGCCTACCAGGCGCTGCTGGCTCGCGGCTATCGCGCCATGCTCAACGGCCTGACTATGCTGCGCCCCAACGAGCCGGCTTACAACCGGCCCGACATCTACGCCATCGACGATCTGCGCTGAAAGCGCGCATTCTCAACAAGCGGAGGTTTGGCCATGCCGGCAGTGACTGGGGTTCACCATTTCTCCCTCACGGTATGCGACCTGCAGCGCAGCGTCGACTGGTACTGCGACCTGCTGGGGCTCAACAAGGTTATGGAGGAGCCGCATCCAGATGGCTCGGGTACCGGCGTGGTGCTCGCCGATCCGGAATTCAAGCTGCTCATCGGGCTGCACGCCCATAAGGACAACTCCGGTGAGCGTTTCTCCGAGAGCCGCACGGGTCTCGACCATGCTGCCATCGGCGTTCCGGTTCGAGCGGAGTTGGTCCAATGGCAGCAGCGCTTGGAAGAAAGGGCCGTGCCCCACTCGCCCATCACCGACGCTCCTTATGGCTCCGTCCTGGTGTTCCGCGACCCCGACAATATCCAGCTGGAGCTCTTTGCCGCCCCGCAACCATAGGTCCTCCAGCTCGGTCGGGCTAGAGACCAGGCAGCCAAAGTGGTCCAGGCCGGTCTGCCGCTCGCTGAAATGCTCGCCTGGGATGGCGTCGCAGTGGCGGAGCACCAGCATGAACTGGCAGCCGGCAGCGGCCAGCAACTTGCCGGTGCCGCCCTCGTGCGGCACATCCGTGAGGTTTGTCCGCCGCCTGATCTCCTGATGTATCCGACTGCCGGACCGGCGGCGTTCCTCGGCCATGGCGGTGACGGGCACGCGGCACCACTGGAGGTACCAGGCCTGCGGGCAGAAGGTGGAGGCGCCGATCTCCGAGGCCGTCAGCGTCCGCGACGGATCTGGAACCAGGCCCTGTGGGCCTGCTCGGCCCGCGCCCGCCAGCCCTCGGCACCGGGAGCGCGGCCGCCAGCGCCGCTCGATCGCTCGGTCCGGTCGGACTGCTCAGCCATCCCGAGTCCCTTTCGCGCACGCGTCCGCCGCGGCAGACCCTGCCCCGTCCGAGGCCCGATCCTCCTCCTGGTCGAGCAGGCCGAGCGATAATTGGGGCACGAGGGGCTTGCGGAGGTCGAAGTGTCGATCGTGCTCGATCTCGAGCCACCGTAGGCCGTAGGCCGCGTCTTCGAGGCGGCGCAGGTCGACCGGCTGCTCTTCCTCGAGCCCGCACCGGACCGCGACGCCGCGCACCCACTCGCCGTCGTGCCCGCAGTATCGCTGGCGCAGGGCCGCCACTGACGCGAGGTCTTGCAGGTGGGTCAGCACGGCCGCCACGGCGGCACCGACCGTCTCACGCCGCCGCCGCTCGCGCGAGGCCCGGCGGTACCAGCGCGCACCCCGGTCCCACGCCGCGGGCAGCCCGTCACCCACGACGGCAACCGCCCGCAGCTCGGGTCAGCGTTGTCCGTCCAGCAACTCGATCAGGTGTTCCCGCCCGGATACCCTCGGGATGTTCGCGCCGCTCTCCCACTGGGCGACCGTCGAGGCGTTGCCTGCATCGACCACCGCCGCGACCTCGGCCTGGGTGATGCCGTGGCGCGCCCGGAACTCCACCAGGCGCCCGGCCAAGCTCCAGCCAGTGGCTGCGGAAGCGCGGACCTTCGGGCGGCCGTCGCCGCTTCGCCCCTTGTCGTCCGGGATCGGGACGGTGATGACCAGTTCCCGGCTGACGTGATTCGGCACTATGGTATTTGCCGACGCATGGGCATGGATTCATCGCACCAACCAGGGTGAAGCGGGTCGGAAAGGTGATCGTCCCGCGTGCCCGCCCGAGTGAGACGATGCCGTCCTCGAGCGGCTGGCGCATCACTTCCAGGACGGTGTGGCCAAACTCGGCAGCTGCCCAGGAACAAGACGTAGCGGTGTGCCAGGCTCAATTCGCCAGGCCGCGCGCAGCCAGCCCCGCCGCCGACCAGCCCGGGCCGGACTGATCGCGTGGTGCGGCGCTCGAAACGGTCGCTGGCGCAAGACAACCCCGCGCGGCAGCTGTCCGGCGACCGAGTAGATCCGCGTGACTTCGAGTGCCTCGGTCGGGGTCATCCGCGGCAGGATTGACGGCAGCGCCCGGCCAGCAGCGTCTTGCCGGTCCCTGGGGGCCCGTTCATCAGCAGGAATGGATGCCGGACCCCGGCTGTGTGCTCGGTCCAGGCGCTGCCGTCGATCCTGCCGCGGATGACCCCGAACGAGGCACTCGAAGTCACGCGGATCTACTCGGTCGCCGGACAGCTGCCGCGCGGGTTGTCTTGCGCCAGCGACCGTTTCGAGCGCCGCACCACGCGATCAGTCCGGGCCCGGGCTGGTCGGCGGCGGGGTCGGCTGGGCGCGCCCTGGCGAATTGAGCCTGGCACACCGCGGGGTGCTCTTTCTGGACGAGCTGCCGGGTTTGGCCACACCGTCCTGGAAGTGATGCGCCAGCCGCTCGAGGACGGGGTCGTGTCGCTCGGGCGGGCGCGCGGGACGATCACCTTCGGCGCGCTTCACCCTGGTTGGTGCGATGAACCCGTGTCCGTGTGGCCACTATGGGGACCAGACTCGCGCCTGCACCTGTCCGGAAGGGGCGGTCTCGCGCTACCGCAAGCGTTTGAGCGGCCCGCTGCTGGACCGGATCGACCTGCACGCCGAGGTTCCGCGGGTGGACTACGAGAAGCTTTCCTCGGACGGGCTCTCCGAGTCGTCCGCGGCGGTCCGCGCGCGCGTTGAGGCCGCGCGAGCACGCCAGTGGGCCCGCTTTGCGACCACAGGCGCCAACGGCGCGGCGCCAGGGCTGACGTCCAACGCCGAGATGGGCGTGCGGGAGGTTCGACGCTGGTGCGTGCTGGATCGCGCGGGTGAGGCGCTGCTGCGCGCGCGGCCGTCGCCCAGCTCGGACTGTCGGCGCGGGCCTACCACCGCGTGCTCAAAGTTGCTCGCACCATCGCCGACCTGGCGGACGCGCAGGACATCGGCCCGCCCCACCTCGCCGAGGCCAGGTGGTCAAACGGTAACGGGGACGTCGCCACGCGCAGCGCGCCAGTGCCTGGCGCGGGTACATAGAGCCCACCTGCGGCCATCACGCCGAACCTTGTGAATATCGATCAGGCCTTGCTGGCGGCAGGCGGTGTGGGCGTGCGCGGCGCCAGCGTGGCCGTCACCCCTGGATCGGTTGGGGTTCGTGCGGGCGATCGCGCGGCCGACCCCACACAGGCCCCTCCGCGGACCGTGAGACGCTGATCATCCGTCAGACATGCATCAAGCGGCCACCGAGTTTGTCGCCGCCGGCCCGAGCTCAGGGTCGGTCGTCCTGCTCACCTTGGCCGAGAGGAGGGGCATGGGTCACGCGGTGAGTGGGCCGACCACCCTCACCGGGCAGCAAGCTGGCCGGGTGAGCTTCGGACGCACCCCGGCCCAACGCACCGACCGCCGGGGCCGCGAGCGCACCGTCAAGCACCTGCGACCTCGGTCATTCGACGGAGGACATTGTAGCTCTGCCCACCATCGACCCGATTGCCGCCCTCAGCCTGACCGTCGATCGCGACGCCGATGGCGTCCGCGAGGCTCCGAGCGCCTGGGAGGGCCTCAGCGGGCGGCATCGGAGGGATAGAAACGTTGCAGACCAGGAGCACTGCGCCCTAGGACGGGATCCGTCAGCAGGCTGAGATGGTCGGTGACCGGCCAGAGGCGACCGAGGCGACCGAGTGCCGGCTGGCGGGCGACGCTGTCGGGCCGCCGCCGGCGAGTGGAGTCGCCACGGTCGCGAGCTGGGGCGGGGGTCACCGGCCATGCGTGTCGCACGTTCCGGGGTAAGATCGGCGGTGCCGGCGTGCAGGCGCGCGGAAGGCCGTGGCGGACGTCGGTCGGATCCTGGCAGGAGTCGCGTCATGCGCATGGCGGACATCAGTGTCCGATCGCCGCTCGAGGCCGCACGGCAGCTGGCTCCCTCGATCCGGTCCTCTGCCGATCAGATCGAGGAGGCGCGCGAACTGCCGCGAGCGCTTTTCGAGGCGCTGGCCGACGCCGGGCTCTTCCACCTGTTGGTGCCGCGCTCGCTGGGCGGCGGTGAGATCGATCTCCCAACCTACATCCGGGTGCTCGAGGAGCTCGGGAAAGCGGATGCGAGCACGGCCTGGTGCATCAACCAGGGGGGTGTCTTCGCGACCTACGCGGCCTGCCTGCCACCGGATGTCGCGCGGCTCGTCTGGATGGACACGCCGCGCAGCGTGGTCGCCAATACGGCGGACCCGAACGCCACGGCCGTCCGGGTGGAGGGCGGCTATCGGGTGACGGGGCGGCAGGGCTTCAGCACTGGCTGCCGCCATGCGTCCTGGCTGGCCGCGCGCGGCCGCATCCTCGCGGACGACCAGCCGGACATACGCTTCTTCCTGCTGCCCGCCGTCGAAGCCGAGATCCTCGACACCTGGCACGTTCGCGGCATGCGCGGCACCGGTACGCACCACTTCGCCGTGACCGACGTCTTCGTGCCGGAGGAGCGTGTCTTCTCGGTCACGGCCCCTACCCTGGGGGAGCACGGTCCGCTCTACGTCATCCCCCGAACCCTGCTCTTCGCCTCGGGCGACGCCGCGACCGCGCTCGGCGTCGCCCGGAGCAGCGTCGACGCGCTGGTCGAGCTGGCCGGTGGGAAGACGCCCGCCTACCACACGGGGCTCCTGCGCGACCAGGCGCTTGTCCAGTCAGACCTGGGCCACGCCGAGGCACATCTGCGCGCCGGTCGGGCGATGCTCCGCGAAACCGTCGGCGAGGTCTGGGACGCCACCTTCGCCACCGGCACGATCAGCATGGATCAGCGAGCCGAGCTACGTCTCGCCACCACCCATGCCATCCGGCTGGCGGTGCAGGTAGTCGACACGCTCTACAACGCCGCCGGAGCCACCGCGATCTTCCAGAGCCACCCGCTCCAACGTCACTTCCAGGACATCCACGTGATCAGCCAGCACCTCCAATCCCGGCTCAGCCACTACGAGCTCGTCGGGCGTTTCTACCTTGGGCTGGAGATCGACCTTCGGTACCTGTGAGGCTCCTCCCCTCCCGCGGCGGATCGCGCGTTCCACCGGTTGACAGCCACCCAGACAAGCTTGTCGGGCCGTCGTACGGAGCCGACGGGATGATGGATTGTCTCAAGGCGCACCAGAGACGGTTTCGTTGCATCGGGCTGGGCAGGGTAGGCTAGCCATCCATCCATCAGCGAAAGGGGTGGCCATGACCTGTGTGCGTTGCGTGAGCGAGAGGACTCGCCGGGACGGGTGCACGTGACGGGGCGGGCAGCGCTGGCGCTGCCGCGACTGCCGGCGCCGGTTCACCGTCCGCTCATCCAGCGCCTTCTCCCAGCATGGCTTCGGCGACAAGGTGAGCGCCTTGCGGTCCGCTGGTACGTCCGATACCGCCTCAGCGATGCCGGCCTCGCCGAGTGGCTGGCCGAGCGCGGGCTCAGCATCAATCTGAGCACCATCTATCGTTGGGACCGGCGTTTCCTGCTCCCTGCTGGGAGAGGCGGCCTGCCTCCACCGGCGACCGGTCGGCGGGCGCTGGCAGGTGGACCATACCGATTGCCGGCGCAACGGGCGCTGAGTCTACTGCTACCGGGCGATCGACCAGGACGGGCAGGTCGTGGACGTGTACCTCTCGGAGCGGCGCAACCTGGTCGACGGACGACATCCGTCCTGAGTCGATGGCGGCAATGATCGAGGGCGCGCGGTAGTCGGGCAGGGGGCCGACCGCGCCGTCCCAATTGCGAGTCGACCGCCTCGGAGACTACAGCGACTTCGCGGGCTTGGCGGTTGGTGCCTTCACGGGGCCGCTCGACGGCACCATGGTGAACTCGATGCTGCCGGTCCTGCCCCGCGAGCTCCAAGTCGACATCGCCACCACCGAGCGGCTGGCCCCATCGGTCACCCCGAAAGGTCTTCGGCGTGTCGTCTCGGACGACCTGGTGCCGAGGGCGGGCATCTACGCCCACCCGGTCGGCGAGGACGCCGAGAAGCCGGCCGAGGACCGACCGGCCGCGCGGCCCGAGGGCAGAACCGAGACCGGTCCGGCCCCGTTGCCGGGCCATGCCCAGACGCCGATCCGGACCGTCAGCCGGACGGCGGACGCAAGTCAGGCGTCGATCGACGGCCCCGCGACCGTCCCGGTGCCGCCGGAGTCGGGCGCGAAGCAGCCGACTTGAGAGGCCCCGTTGCTGTCAGGGCGCGATTCCCAGTCCCGCGCCGAGGGGCCTAGGAAGGGTTCTCCTCGCCCGACTCGAACGCCTCCTCCTCGTTGATGAGGGCTTGTTGGGCAGGCGATCTGGTCGAATCGTGCTCACCCTCCGCGTCAGCTACCCGTTCGGTGCGAGGTGCGCCGGGGTCACCGGCGTCCTGTCCCTGCTCTCGCAGTGGTGTCATGTCGGATCTCCTTGTTGGGTCGGGCGCTCCGGGGAGCACCAACGCATGATCGGTCGCGGCCGACGCCCTGGAGCTCGCGGGAGCACAGTTCGTGAACGGTCAAGCACTCGTCATCCATCGCGCAGCCGCAGAGTGCTTCGCGACGACACCGCACGTACTGGCCATGGCGGCGGGTGACTGCCTCCTTGCCACTAGTAGTGCCCGAGTATAGCCACCCGACGAGTGGGTTCTGGCTCCACGCCGCCACGCAGGGAATACTATCTGGCTCTTCGGTCCGGCGGCACCTACGTCGCGGCCTCAGCAGTCAAGCACGCGCCCATGCATCCTGACCACCGTATCGAGGCCGAGAGGCTTGGCGAAGACAGGCGAGGCGAAGGTACGGTCAGCCCCTGGCTCAGTCGAGCGTCCTGGACTCGGCGATCGCCGCGCGTCCCGCCTGGCCCGCGTCGTCTGCCTCGACGATGAAGTAGTCGCCGTTCGGCCACCGAGACTTGGCAGCGTCCTCGGCATCGTGGGCAGTCTCGAAACCCCCGCTGTCGGTCAAGACGCGTTTCGACGAGCGCGGCCCCGACACATGAGCAATAAAGAACGGCATCCTTGCTCCTCATTCAGCAATTGTTCGCCTACTCTGCGGAAGCTGCTGATGGATGCGGCGTGGAACTCGACGACCTCGTGGATCGAGGCGCGCACGCTCTGCCTCAGGTACGACGCCGGTCGCCGCCCGATGAGATGGTGCCGTGGCCGGCGCCGTCGAACGGCTGTCTGGCCTCGTCCACGATGCGCTCACCCAACGCGAGCTCCGACTGTTCGTGCAGATCGAGTCGCGGCGCCGACCGTGGACGTCAGGCGGTGGTATCGGCGCCGTCTCGGGAGTACCGCTCGTGCTCGCCGCGACCGGCCGATTGGTCGAGGAGGTAGTCGACGTCGCCGTGCGTGGCGAGGTCGGCCGCCTGGCGCGTCGGCGCCGTGGTCGGCGTTGCGGCCGCCTGGCGGGCGATGTTGACGTACCATCTTGCTCGACGCGGCCCGTCCAGCGGACCCGGCCGGGACGCGCGCGTCGAGGTCGCCGTACGCGCCGACGGCGAGCCCACGCGCCTCGGCCTTCGAGGGATCGAAGATCGGACCTGGGTCACCTTGCGGCCGAGTACGCCCCGTGCAACTCCACCACACGGAAGGCGGCGGCGGGGTCGTCGCACCCCGCGGCAGGCCGCTCGCCGCCATGGCGCGGCAGAGCGCCGCCGATGGCTGCCGAACCACGGGCTTGCGCTTGAAACCGAACATGAGCCCACGCCCTTCCTCTCCCCTTGAATTTCGATACTCACGGACGTTCGGTACGGAGGGGAGAGGCCCTCGACGCGATGACGGACTTAGGTGCGACACCTCATGAGCATCGGACGGACAGCGACCTCCGTGGACCCACCTAGCCGGGCGCCCGGCCCGCCCTCGGTCGGACGCTCACTCTCTTCGGGGATGCCTCGGCCGAGGCGGCACCGCCGCCGCGAACATCCCGCCGGCTCGGTAGATGGGATGGTCCGACGGAGCCATATCGACCCCCAAAGTCCTCAAGACTTCGGACGAAATGTTCTTGACGGGCGGTGTCGAGGTCACCGAAGAATCCCCTCGCGTGCGGGCCCGTAACAGCTTCGTTGGCCGCCCTCAGTATACGCGGAACGTCGTCCGTCGTCATCTCGGCCAGGAGGACCGCGATCGCAATGTACAACCTGCTCCACGCTTCGTGACAGGTCCAACATCGATGCCGAGAACTTGCTTGTGCGCCAGCAGCGCACGGTCCCGACGCACCCCACCAGCCGCGGCCCCGCCTCCGCGCCTGTAAAAAACCTTGACCCGGCCATACAAGACCGACGATCGCTGCACTCTTGGTGACCTGCGATGGCCCCTGTGGCGTCACGCGAGGCCCACGTGAGCCACGAACGGCACACCTGGGCAGCCTCCGGCTATTCACCGGGCAACATGCATCGGCATGCACGTTCGATTCTGCTGAACCAGGGCCCAAACCGACACAGACTTTCCGCACGGTCTTCACACTGGCGCGCGGCTGGGAAGGGGAGCCAGAGCGAGTCAGCTTCGAGTGTGCCGGGTGAATATCACCTTCTGCAGCACCCGGGCCGGGTCATTCGGGGCCACTCCGGCTGACGAGCGTCTGTGCATGGAGGTGCCGGTCCTGCCAGAGTTGCGCTCGCTCCGGCCGTCTCAGAAACGAGGGCTTATGGAACACCCACCTGCATACCTGCCCACCGTGCTGACGAGGTGTGGGTATAGACAGAGGCGGCATCCAGAGCCTGGATGCCGCCTCTCCAACAGACTGCGATTAGTCTGACCTTAGCGGCCGGCACCAACCAGGTTGGACGGGTGCTCGATCGCCTCATGACCATCCTGGAGTGCGTCCTCGTCGCTGGGCTGAAGGATCTTGTAGGCCAGGGCGAACAGGATGAACGTCGGCGGCCACTGGCCGACGAAGACAGCGGCATCCTTCTTCCCGAACAGGCGCAAGAGCGCCGACACTGCAATGCTACCAAGGGCGGCCCCGAGGTATGCCTGCGTTGGGACCACCTCCATCAGCTTCAGGTAGGTAGCCGTTGTCTCGGTCACGTCGTTCGATTGCATCAAGTCCCCTTTGAAATCGCGGTAGTGCAGAATAGGGGCGCAGGAAGCGTGCCAGGTCCGTCTCATGACCACGGACTGACCTTTTGACGCTCCAGGGTGAAGTTGAGGGTGTGGCTGCCTTCGCCAGGTCCTACGACGAGTTGATCGCGGGAGTCGAGCAGAGGCGCCGGTGGTTTCGGTAGCGTTCTGGAGGTGCCGAGATGAAAGCCTCGCCGCGAAGGGTCGGACGGCGGCGTGTCGTCCACGAGGCCGTTCGACAGGCCGGGCAGCGCAGGTAGCCCTGCAGGTCAGGGCGACGGTCGCAGATGATCGGGGCGACGAGGCGGGCCAGCTCCACCACGTCGACGGCTTTGCCCCCTTGGTCGCCACCCGCAAGCCGTGGTGGCCCCGTTCGTGCATCGCCGTCCTGCCTGATCTTGTCGTCGGAAGGTAGTCACTGATGCCATTCACGCCGTTTCTTCTCCCGATCACCTGGGGGATTGGGCTGTTGTCCCTCGCGTTGGTCGGTGGCGGCCTCTATGTCGTCTGGCTGTGGTATGTCGGCGCCGTCGTCGGCACGGCCTATCTCGTGGGCGGGGTCGCCTCGGTCATCTGGACCTTCGCCGGTCGCTGGATCGTCCTCTGGCTCCTGCGTCGGCCGGGTCCTGACGAGCCGCGAGGAACGCGTGATGGCTCGTCCCAGCGGGTGCAGCGGCCAGACGGCACCGAACTGCGGGTCGAATGCTACGGCCCGCCCGATGCGCCGCCGATCATCCTGACCCACGGGTGGGGCACCAACAGCACCGAGTGGTATTACGCCAAGCGCCAGTTGGCCGACCGCTTCCGGCTGATCGTCTGGGACCTACCCGGGCTGGGGAAATCCCGCGGCCCGAACGACGACAATTACCATCTAGAGAAGATGGCCGAGGACCTCGAAGCCGTTGTTGCAGTGGCGGGTGAGCAGCCCGTCATCCTGCTCGGACACAGCATCGGCGGCATGATCAGCCTGACGTTTTGTCGGCGCTTCCCGCAGTACCTGGGCCGCCGGGTAGCCGGCCTGGTGCTCGTGGACACCACCTACACCAATCCAGTGCGGACCACTTCGTTCAGCAGCGTCTGCCGCGTCCTGCAAGCGCCGCTTCTGACGCCGCTCCTCCACCTGACGATCTGGCTGTCGCCGATCGTGTGGCTGATGAACTGGCTGAGCTACCTCAATGGCTCGGCCCATATCCAGTCGGCCCTGACCGGCTTCACGGGCCACGAATCGCGAGGGCAGTTGGACTTCGCCGCCCGGTTCACGCCGCTGTGCTCCCCCGCGGTCCTCGCGCGTGGCATGCTCGCCACGTTCGCCTACGACGAGACGGCCACGCTGCCCACGATCGGGGTCCCGACCCTGGTCCTGACCGGACATCTCGATCGCGTCCTGGTGCCTGAGGCCAGCCTGCACATGTGCGAGGCGATGCCATCGGCGTACCTGGTGAAGCTCCAGCCGGCCGGACACATGGGCCTTTTGGAGCAGCATGTGCGCTTCGGCGAGGCGGTCGGCCAGTTCAGCGCGAGGTGCTTCGGCGCCACCCGAGTCGGGGCGAGCGCTCCGGCTGGCCAACCGGTCCCCCCACACCACACGTCGTCACGACTTTGCCACCGCGACCACGGCCGGATAGCGCCCACCGTGTTGCAACAGCCGCCAGAGGTAGCCGCCCGCGACCAGCGCCTGTTTCGAGCTGGTGGCTTAGCGTCGCGCCGAACACGCGCAGGATGCGGCCGACTGGCAGCGAAGGTGCCGGACCGGCACTACCGATCATCGGCAACGTACAGGTGAGTTTCGGCGAGGCGATCCAGTACCAACGCCGAGTGGACCGCTAAACTCCTCCGTCTAGCCGAGCTCCCGGCTCCAGCTCACGGTCCAGAGTCCAGATCCGGACCCGATGGAGTGGTGCCACCGGCCTCACTTGCAGGCCCGTGCGATACAATCGCTAGCTGTCGCGGGGGCGATGATCCTCCCTCTGGCACGCGAGGTCAGCCCCATGTCCAATGCAAGAACCGACCTCCAAGGCCGAATTGTCTCTGACCCGAACATCATGCTCGGCAAGCCTACCGTGCGTGGCACTCGTATCCCGGTCGAACTGGTCCTGGAGCAACTCTCCTATAACCTTGACCCCGAGGAGCTTATCGCTGCCTATCCACGCCTGAGTGAGGATGATGTCAAGGCTTGTATCGCCTACGCCCAGCGCGCGCTCAAGGCGAAGCGGCTGCGAACCTTGACTCATCGCGAGCAGCCTGCTGGTGCCCACAGCACCAGCGTATGAAGTTCCTGATTGACGAGAGTGCAGATCTGCGCCTGGCCGCCTAGCTCAGAAGTCTCGGTCATTACGTCATGGCCGCGGCGGCTGATTACTCGCCCGCTCTGGCTGACCCAGACGTTCTGGAGATCGCGAAGCGGGAACAACGCATCCTGATCACCTTCGATCGCGACTTCGGCGAACTCGTCGTCAGCAAAGGCCATCCTCACGCGGGTGTGTAGTATTCCCGGTCGGGGCCGATCGAGCTTCCGACCGAGATCGCCCGCCTCGACTTCGTCCTCTCCCGCTACTCGGACCGCCTCGACCAGTTCGTTGTCGTCACTCGGACAACCGTTCGCGTGCGCACGCGCCAACAACGCTGACGACTTTGCCGACACCCTGCTCGATCCGGCGGCGCAGTACTACCTCGGGGTGCTGCACGTCAGCGGACCCCTGCTTAGGAGCCGCTACGAGTTCGGCATCCGAGTGGCCAAGGTGTTCGCGGTCGCCGCGAGTAGTTGGCGAACCACTCCCAGGGCGCGAGGTGGTCGGCACGGGCTCCGATCACGCCTGTTGCTGCTTGGCGAGGTCGGCAAGGCGGAGGCCGACGATCTCCTCCAGCACTGTGACGATCGCGCCGCTGGCCCAGTCGCCGCGGCCCTTGCCGACCGTGGCGGTGAACAGTTCCCCCGAGATCGCCATCGTCTGAAGCGGCACACCCAGGCCGGCGGCCAGGTTTTGCCCGAGGCGAAGGTCTTTCTGTCCGAGCACGACGCGGAAGCCGGGGGTGTAATCGCCGGTCAACACCTGGGTCGGGATAGCCCCGCGCAGGTGCCCGTGACCGGTGGTGCTGGCCTGGAGCACTTCCAGTGTACGGTGAAGGTCCAATCCTGCTTTACCGGCCAGCACCATTGCCTCCACGCTGGCCGTCAGCATGGTCAACGAGAGCAGGTTGTGGACGAGCTTCAGCGTGATTCCGTGTCCGGGCGGCCCGACGTGGAAGACGTCGCTGCCGGTCGCTTCGAGCACGGGCTGGACCGCCTGGAAGTCCTCGGGCTCGGCACCGACCATGAAGAGCAACGTCCCCTCGTCAGCTTCTTTCGACGAGCGGCCCATCCCAGCGTCGACCATTCGGATCCCGCGTGCTGCCAGAGCCGAGCTCACCGCCAGCGACACGGCCGGCTCGATCGTGCTGCAGTCCATCACGATCGTGCCTCGCCGCGCCCCCTCGGCGACCCCGTTGGTCCCCAGTACCACCGCCTCGACGTCGGGCCCGTTTGGAAGCACGGTCACGACGACGTCCGAGCGCTCGGCCACTGCCCGCGGCGTATCGACACCTTCGGCCCCGAGCACCTGCAATGGCTCGATCGCGGCCAGGTTCGCGTCGTAGACCGTTAGCGGGAAGCCGTGCGCGATCAGATTCTTGCCGATCCCTCGACCCATCGAGCCAAGCCCGACGAGGCCGACACGTTGTTCGGGCATAGCTGCTGACCTCCGCAGGGGCACGGCACGGCCCTAAGTGCCGCGGGCGTGTGTCTTCGTGCCGTCCAGCGCAATAGTAGCGTGGCAGGGCGAACGCTAGGCAGCCATGGCTGCCAGACGGACGCCGAAAGACGACGATGTCCGCGGGGCGACGCCGGTCGGGGTGACCCCGACTGCTCAGACGCGCGGCTTCGTCCGGTTACTTCGGGTCGAGCTTCAGCGACGCCGAATTAATGCAATAGCGTTGGCCGTCCGGGCCGGGGCCATCGTCGAAGACGTGACCGAGGTGCCCCCCACAGGTGCGGCAGGTGACCTCCGTGCGAGTCATGCCGAAGCTGCGATCGGTGTGCAGCTGGACGGCGGCTGTGACCGCCGGTTCCGTGAAACTGGGCCAGCCGGTGCCTGAATCGAACTTCGTGTCCGAGTGGAAGAGCTCCGCGTCACAGCCCGCGCAACGATACGTGCCATCCACCTTGGCGTGAACGTACTCGCCGCTGAACGGTCGCTCGGTCCCCTTGCGGCGGAGGACTTCGTACTGCTCAGGAGTAAGCTGCTCACGCCACTCCTGATCACTCTTAGAGACACTGGTGTCGGTACTCATAGATGCGTCACCTCCCTGGATGTACAGTATACGGCCGAGACCTTTCAAGGTTCCTACGAGCATATCTTGGAACCGAGTGCGGCGGCGGGGCACACTTGGGGTGGAACTCGCCACGAGCGGGCAGGGGTAGGCGCCAGACCGCCTGAGGAGGAACGATGACGACGCAGAAGGCCACCTTTGGAGCAGGCTGCTTCTGGGGTGTTGAGGCCACGTTTCGGCAGACGCCCGGAGTGGTCGCCACGGCCGTTGGCTATGCGGGCGGGACGACCGAGAACCCGACGTACAAGGAGGTGTGTTCCGACCGAACGGGTCATGCTGAGGTGGTCGAAGTCGAGTACGACGCGTCTCGCGTGTCCTACGAGGATCTCCTGAAGATCTTCTGGGAGAATCACGACCCAACCCAGCTGAACCGGCAAGGTCCAGACGTCGGCTCGCAGTACCGCTCCGTCGTCTTCTTCCATACGCCGGAGCAGGCGGCAACAGCGCGGTCGTCCAAGGAGCGGCTCGAGGCGTCGGGACGGTTCCGCCGCCCGATCGTGACCGAAATCGTCGAGGCGCCAACCTTCTATCCCGCGGAGGACTATCACCAGCAATATCTGGAGAAGCGCGGGCTGGCCCACTGCTCCATCGGCTAAGGCGCCATTACGCCTCTTGATGGTGGGCGCCGATCTGCCCGAGGATCCCGGCCAGGACCTCAGGCGGTCGCCCGGGTTACGTACGGACTCCGCCCGGTGAGTCTGCGCCACACATTGCCGAACTCGCCCTGTTCCCAGGAGTAGAGCAGCAGGCTCGCGTTGAAGATAGAGCTGTAGGTCCCTGACGTGATGCCGATCAGCAGGGCGAGGACGAAGTTCCGAATCGTCACGCCACCGAACAAGAACAACGCCACCAATGTCAGAAGCACGACGATCGAGGTGTTCACCGAACGGGCGAGGGTCTGGGTCAGGCTATGGTTGACGATGTCGGCGAACGGCTCGCCGGCATGGCGGACGATGTTCTCGCGCACGCGATCGAAGACGACGATCGTATCGTGAACGGAGAAGCCAATCACCGTCAGGACGGCCGTGATGAACATCGCGTCGATCTCGATCGCGAACAGCCGGCCCAGGATCGAGAACACTCCGAGCACGAGTAGCCCGTCATGCACCAGCGCTGCCACCGCACACGCGCCGTAGCGAATCGGGTGCGGCACCTTGCGGAACGCCCACCACAGGTACAGCAGGATGCCCGCACAGGCGGCGGTTACAGCTAGCAGCGCGTAGCGGACTATCTCCTGGGCAATGATCGGCGAAACGAAGTCCAGGTTCAGGATCTCAACCGAGCCGAAGCGCTGGGTCAGGGCACCCACAACGAGTTGACGCTCCGTCTGGGTGCCGACCTCGGCATTCTCGCTGATCGCCTGCTCGAACGGCGCCGTACGGACTATCCAGGTCCCGTCATCGGCACGCTGGACAATCGCCTCAGCGTGGCCAACCTCGGCGAACGCCTGCCGAAGCTCGGTCTGGTCGACCGGTCGGTCGAAGCGCAGGGTCATGATCGTGCCACTCGTGAAATCGATCCCGGGCCGCAGCCCACCGGGCAGAAGCAGCGAGATTAGGCCAGGAAGGATCAACGCCACTGAGACCGCGTAGAACGCGAGCCGATGCCGCACGAAGTCGAGCGTCACGAGCGAGCGCCCCGGAGCGCACCAGTCTCCCGCTCGCCGAGGCGGAATCGGCCCGGGGCAGGGCGCACGTTCGGTGTGGCATGAATCTCCATCCCGAATAAGGACGGATTGTGAATCACGCGGCTTCCAACGATGGCGCGTAGCAACGTTCGAGTGACGAAAATCGCGCTAAACATACTGATCGCGACGCCGATCGCGAGCGTGAACGCGAAGCCCTGAATCAAGCTCGCGCCGAAGTTCTGGCCGAACCAGTACAGCAGCGCACAGGTGATCAATGTCGACGAGTTCGAGTCGCGAATGCTGCTCCAAGCACGATCGAATCCGGCCTGGATCGCCGCGCCCAGACTTTTACCCCAACGCAGCTCCTCGCGCATCCGCTCGAAGATGAGGATGTTTGCGTCGACGGCCATGCCGATCGACAGAATAAAGCCGGCGATGCTGGCCAGGGTCAGGGTGACCGGGATCAGCTTGAACACCGCCAGCGTCAGCAGCGTATAGACCATCAGGGCGATCGTCGCGAGGACACCTGGTAGTCGGTAGTACAGGATCATGAACAAGGCGACGACGAGCAGTGCAATCTCGCCCGCGATCACGCTCTTGCGAACGGAGTCACTGCCGAGCGTTGCGTCGACGGTTCGCTCCTCAATGATCGAAATCGGCACCGGCACGGCCCCGGCGTTCAGCTGGATGGCGAGGGTTCTGGCCTCCTGCAAGCGTACGCCAGTGATCACACCGTTGCGACTAATGACGGCCTGGACCGTCGGCGCGGAGATCAGCTCGTTGTCGAGAAAGATTCCAAGCGGGCGGCCGATCAGGCGGCGGGTCAGCGCCTCGAACATCTGGGCGCCCTCGTCGTCGAACTCGAAGGCGACCTGCGGCTGGTTGGTGCGCGGGTCGAACACGACCTGGGCATTGGGCCGGAAGTACTTGCCGGTCAGCTCCTTCTCCTGGCCGTCCAGGCCCGGCGCGATGGCGACCTTCCACTGGCCGGTGGCCGGGTCGCGCTCGCGGAAGTCGAGCTGGGCGGTCTGACCGATCAGCTTCTTCGCCTCCTCGATGTCCTTGACGCCGGGCATCTCGACGATGACGCGATCGGTGCCCTGAGCCTGGATGATCGGCTCCGCGACGCCGTAGGCGTTCACGCGGCGCTCGAGAACCTGGATGACGCCTGGACGACCTGTTCCGGGGTCCTGGCCCGGCGCCTTGCTCTAGATCAGCCTGGAGGACGAGGGTCCCCCCTGCAAGTCGAGGCCGAGCGTGGTCCCCTGACGGTCGAATCGGAAGTTGCCGAGCTGCAGGTGGACGCCCTGGCTACCCGCGCGCGTCACCCCCGGGAATGTAATTGCCCGGATTGCGCGGCCAGATG
>JAUJPG010000081.1 GCA_030447245.1 Chloroflexota bacterium
GTTTCTGAGTAGTTATTGCGTTTCTTGGTCTAGGTGAGGTTTGTTTTCTGTAGTGTCAGCACTCCTCGCAGTAGACTTAGCGATAGTCGGATAGCTCGGGTGCGGAGGTTCAGTTGTTTGCGCTGTTGATGTCTCTCGCGCCTTCCTGCGGGGCGCGTGCGACCAGCACCGCTTCCATTCGGACTTTGTAGTAACCGGTTGGGTTGCGGGCCTCGTTCTTGAGGTACAGGGCATCCAGGCCGAGCCGAGCGCCGAGGGCAGTGGCGTGGACCAGCGGGGTCTCGCCCTCGCCGAGCCAGACGGCGTGCGCCAGGTCGACCGGCAATAGGGCGTGATAGCGCCAGACGCCGCGCTCGTCGGGATCGAAGCGACCGGCGCTCAGAACCATCCGGCGGCCGCTCGGATCGTAGACCGGGCTCAGGTTGACGGCGTGGCCGTCGTCGCGGCAACGGGGGCAACCCGTCACGACGTCGTCGGGCGGGAGATCGTGCCCGCGGCGCAAGCACTTCAGAGCAATCACGCGGGTCATCGGCGCGACCTCCTCAAGGATTAGTCAAGAGTTAGCAGTCCGTAGTCCGCAGACCGTACTCCGCAGGGAGGAGTCCGCACTCCGCAGGGAGGAGTCCGCAGGTAGGAGCTACGAGTTGGGAAGACACTCAGTATGTCATCCCTCGCTTTGCTCGGGATGACAGAGAGGGTGTGCGGCATGACCGAGCGGCTGCGCCGGATGACCGAGACCCTGCAGGGGATGACGGTGAGCCTGCGCGGGATGACGGTGAGCCTGCGCGGGAGGACACATGAGATTTGGGGTCGGGAGGACAGGTACAGCGTTCTCCTGGGTGCTGGCTCCTGGCTCCTGGTATTCGGCTTCACAGGTTGGGGACGACCTCACGCGCGAATTGGCGCGCCACGTCGAGCGCGCTGCTGCCGGGCGGCGCGACGGGGTGGACGGTGAGCTGGTCGACGCCGGTATCGCGGATCGCGCGGACCTGGGCGGTGACGTTGGACACGGTGCCGGCGACAGCCAGGTGCTCGACCAGCTCGTCGGGCACAAGCTCGGCGGCCTGGGGGATCAGGTTGTAGTCGCGCCGGGCGAGGATCTCGAGCAGCGCCGTCGGCAGGGGAACATCGGGCAGTGGGTCCAGGTAGCCGAGGTTCGGGTAGCTGACCCAGAGTGGCAGGGCGACCATCTTCTTGACCGCCGCGCGGGCGGTGGCGCGGTCAGCCGCGATGCAGACGTCGACCCTAGCGATCGTCTGCACGTTGGCGCGGGATCGGCCAGCGCGGGCGGCGCCCTGGTCGATGCATCCGAGGGCGTGGTGCAGTCCCGGCGCGCTGGCATACGGGGCGATCATGACCCCATCGGCAACCTCCCCGGCTGCTTGAAGGACGCGCGCGCCGCGGGCGGCGACGACGATCGGGACGTCGGCGCGGGCCGGGAAGTTGAGCTTGCCGTTACGGAAGCAGATCACGTCGCCGTCATAGCTGACGGTCTCGCCGGCGAGGAGTCCACGGATGACCTTGACGGCCTCCCGGATGGCGATAGCCGGCCGTCGTCGATCGATGCCCATCGGCGGGAACCCGGTGCCACCGGCGCCAAGCCCGAGGACGGCGCGTCCGCCGGACAGCTCGTCCAGGCTGGCGATAGCCATCGCCAGCAAGGCCGGATGACGGGCATACGGCTCGGTGACGCCGGGACCGAGGAGGAGCGTTCGGCTCTCAAGCGCGGCGACGGTCAGGCCGACCCACGGATCGCGGAAGAACTTCTCGTCGGCGAGCCAGAAGTGGACATAGCCTTCCGCCTCGGCCATGTGGACCGTCTCGACGAGCTGAGCGGACGGCAGGTTCGGGAGGGTCAGCAGGCCGAGCTTCACCGGCCGAGACTCGGCGGCATGACGTCTCCCGCGAAGATTTTCCCCAAGTGTAGTGTCTTCTCTTTCAGGGAACGATAGGCGTCGCCGTAGTAGGGCAGGCTGCCCTGGGGATAGCACCACCTGACCAGGAGGCGAGACGCTCCCGGAGGGGTGTGGACAACGCGGGGGTAGGTGTGGAGGGCGCGAGCAGGAGCGGGGGCATGACGCGGGGTGCCCACACAGCGGGCGTCTGGCCGACGGATGGTTTTCCACAGACCCGAAGAGTTGTCCACACCCCACGAGGGGTTTTCCACAGGTTGAGGGGCAGTTATCCACAGTTACGACCGCGCAAACGGACCCCTGGCGGGAAGACTGAGTGAGTACGGCGGCTCTGACTCCGGCGCGGCGCAGCGATTCTCCGAAGGTAAAAGCTGCATCGAAGCAGGAGGGAGGTCATTGCGCCACGACAGGGTGATGGACTCGCGAGCGCCAGAGGGCGTCACTGGAGGACAAGAGCATCGACTAAGGGCCAATTGAAGTGGGGGGCTGGTCGCGGTTACGCTCGTGTTGCGCGGATGGCGAGAGGCATCGACGGGGTGCGGCGTCGTCCGAAGGAGAGGAGATCGAGGATGACCGACAAGACGCAGCGGCCCAGGGATCCGGAAGGAACGATGCAACGGCCCGCGCACCAGATCGGCGGCCCGCTCCAGATTTTCGACATCGCCGGGGAGCTGGAGGGGCTGCGGCAAGAAGCGGCCTGGCGGCAGGGCGACCGCAACGCCAAGACCTTGATTGGCGAGGCGGACCTGCGGATCGTCCTGACCGTGCTGAAGGCCGGGGCGCAGATGCGCGAGCACCGCGCGCCCGGGCCGATCTCGGTCCAGGCACTCGCGGGGCGGCTCCGACTGCACGCGACCGGCGAGACCGTCGAGCTGGCGCCTGGCCAGGTGCTGGCGCTCGGCCACAACGTCCCGCACGACGTCGAGGCGCTCGAGGATAGCGCGTTCCTGCTCACGATCGGCTGGTCGGAAGGCCCTCGCTCGCGGGCGACGAGCTAGCAGCAGGTCGCGCGGCCGGACGGACTTCCGGCTGCCGCTGATCGGCTACGCGGTGGCGTCCGTCTGTGGGTTCAGCGTGCACGGGTGTTAGAGAGGTGATGACGATGCCGGGGATTCATGATCGAGGGGGGTGGCCGGACGACTCGCCGATCGATCGGTCGGAGCACCAGCCGCTGCTGTGGGAGCAGCGGACGGATGCGCTGATGCGGCTGCTGTCCAGCCCGGAGAAGGGCATCATCCGCGTGGACGAGCTGCGGCGGCAGATCGAGAGTCTGGACCCGGAACGGTACGAGACCTACAGCTACTACCAGCGCTGGCTGACGGCGATCGAGAACCTGGTCATCGAGAAGGGGATCGTCACTGCCGAGGAGCTTGATCGGCGGGCGGCCGAGCTGGAGGCGCAGTCGGCGCAGACGCCGCCGCCGCCGTGAGCGGGCTTCGAGTCCCAGGGGGCCCATTGCCGAGGTGGTGGACCGCTAGCTGAGGACCTCCGTCTTGTTGCGCTCGACGAGCTCCCAGTCGATCTCGTAGCCGAGGCCGGGCGCGGTTGGGGCGTGGACGTAGCCCTGAGCGTCGACCTCGATGTCGCGCACCAGCCCATGCTTCTGGGCGCTGTCCGGCAGCAGGACCTCGAAGTAGTCGCAGTTCGGGACGGCCATCGTGATGTGCAGGTTGGCGACGTTGTTGAGCGAGTTGCCGCCGTGATGGATTTCGCACTTCATGCGGAAGGCCTCGGCGAGGTGGGCGATCTTGACCATCGGCGTGATGCCGGCTTTGACCGCCACGTCGCCGCGAAGCATGTCGGTGGCGCCCTGGAGGATCCAGGACGTGTAGCCGAACAGTCCGCCGGGTGAGTACTCGGTGGCCAGGATCGGGATGTTCAGCTTCTGCTTGAGCTTGACGTAGCCGTAGATGTCGTCCTCGGCGAGCGGGTCCTCGTACCAGAAGTAGCCCATCTCCTGGATGGCCAGGCCGACGATGAGGGCGTCCTCATACCCGTAGGCCCACATGGAGTCGAGCATCAGGACCATGCTGTCGCCGACGGCCTGCTTGACGGCCCGGCAGATCGCCAGGTCTTTCTTGGGGTCCTTCTGGGGATGGATCTTATAGGCTTGCCAGCCCTGGTCGCGGAAACCGAGCGCCTGGTCGACGTACGCCTCGGGGCTGTCGAGCACCTGGGAGGAGGCGTACGCCGGGGCCTTCTCGCGGTAGGTTCCCAACAGGCGATGGATTGGCAGGCCGGCCACGATGCCGGCGATGTCCCAGAGCGCCACGTCGACCGCGCAGATGGACGTCGCCTCGGCGACCCGATTCTGGCTCCAGAGATCGGCCCAGATCGCGCCGATGTCGAGCGGATCCCGTCCCAGCACCAGAGGCTTCAGCCGCTGCAGCACCTGCGCGGCAAACTCGTCCGCGCCCCGGTTGGCATTGCCGAGGAAGGCATGTCCGGTGACGCCCTCGTCCGTCTC
>JAUJPG010000033.1 GCA_030447245.1 Chloroflexota bacterium
GAGCTGGGAGATGACCGTCCCGCGGACACATTGAGTCCTCCGGCGTCGATGGCGGAACGTCCAGCCGTCGACAGCCGCGGCGGAACCGGCGTATGCTGCCGCCGTCCCCGCGGGCGCGCACGAGCCCCGCGCGGCCGGAGGGATCATGGATTGGGCAGCGGGCGGTCTGACCGACGCGCAGGTACGACAGCGGATACTCGGCGACGCCGGCGCTGACGCGGCTGAGGCCGAGCGGGACCCGATCCTCGGACCGTTTTACCGGCTTGCCGTGGAGCACTGTTACGGCGGGGTCTGGGGCCGTCCAGGGCTAGGCCTCAAGGACCGTGGCCTGGTGACCGTGGCGGTCCTTGCCGCACTCGGCCGGACTGCCCGCCTGGCACGCCACCTGGACGCCGCCCTGGACGCCGGCTGGACGCCGCTCGAGCTGCGCGAGGCGTGCCTGCACACTTGGGCGTATGCTGGTATCCCCGCGGCCGGCGACGCCCTCGAGTCGCTGAGTGGGGTCGTCCGCCGTCGCGGCCTCGCCGTCGAGGAAGTCGAGTCGGGCGACGCCGATGGGCTGAGCGCGGCCGAGGTGCGGCGAAAGGTCCTCGGCGACCGGCGGGCGAATGAGACGCAGGCGGAGCCGGAGCCATTGCTGGCACCGCTGTGGACCTACTCGATCGAGCACGCCTGGGGGGCGGTCTGGGTTCGGCCGGGTCTGACGTTCAAGCAGCGGAGTCTGGTGACGCTCTCGGCCTTGACCGGCCTGGCGCGACGCGAGGAGCTGCGCCTCCACTTCCTCGGCGGGATGAACAACGGCTGGTCCGCCGAGGAGCTACGCGAGATCTGCCTGCACGCGTCCGCGTACTCGGGGGTCCCGACCGCGATCACCGCCCTGCACGTGCTGAGCGAGGTCGCGGGCAGCCAGAGCGGGGAGCAGGGCGGCGGATAGGCTCGGACCGGCGTACCCCGGACCGTTGGCCACGTCCATCGCAGTGAGGCGGGCCCGCACAAGGCACCAGCATGCGGCACGACGCCGCTCCGCGTGACGATCCTGCTGGGTCTGGCGGCCGGCCTGTGCTGGGGGGTAGGCGACTTCTTCGGCGGCGTGCAATCGCGACGCCTGCCAATCCTGGCTGTCGCGCTCTGGAGCCAGCTCGCGGGTGGGCTCGCGCTGGTGGCGGTGCTCGTGGCAGTCGGCGGCGAGGCAGCGCCCGCCGGATTGCTGTGGGGCATCGGCGGTGGCCTTTTCAGCGGCGGGGCGCTGCTGCTGCTGTACCGCGGGCTCGCCACCGGGATCATGTCGGTGGTCGCCCCGATCTCGGCGTGTGGGGCGCTGGTCCCAGTGTTCGTCGGCCTGGCGCGCGGGGAGGTCCCTGGCGTATTCGCGAGTCTCGGCATCGTCGCCGCGTTGGCCGGGATTACCGTGGTGTCGCTCCAGGCGAGGCCTGCACCAGTGGCCTCACGCGTGGCGGCTCACGAATCGGTGCCAGCCAGGGGGGGTGCGCCACTCCCGCACGGCCCCTACATTGCGCGCGGCGCTCTCTTGCTCGCGCTCGGCGCCGCGCTTGGCTTCGGCATGTTCTTCGTCCTGGTGCGCCAGGGCTCAGCGGATGGCACGTCGCCCCTCTGGGTAGTCGCCGGCGCGCGGGTCGGCTCCCTGATGACGATGCTGTCGGTGATTGTGCTGGGCCGCCGTCCTGCGCCGTGGCCGGGACGACAGATCGGGACGATCACGATCGTCGGCCTGCTCGACACGGCCGCGAACGCGCTCTTCGCGTACGCGGCGTGGCTCGGCGACCTCGGCGTCGCCGCGGTGCTGGCCTCGCTCTACCCGGTCGCCACGGTACTGCTCGGCAGGCTGGTGCTTGACGAGCGCCTCACGCGCCTTCAAGCCGCGGGCGTGGCCATGGCGCTGGCCGGGGTGGCGCTGATCGCCGCTGACTAAGCTTCGGCGAAGGGGGCGATCCGTTCGGCGTTGCCGTGGCCGATCATGACGGCGACGTCCGGGGCGAGCTGCCCGAGCAGGCCGCGGTAGTACGCGACCATCTGATTGACGTAGTCGGCCCGAAAATGGGCCGGCGCGAACAGGTCCAGCCCGATCACGAAGCGATCGGCCAGATCCGTTAGAGTGGACGCCCAGGCCGGCTCGAGCGCGCCATTGGGCCGGAGCAAGACGGTGCCCGGACCAATCCAGGGCGTGCGGGCCGAGAGGTCGGCCAGCAGGTTCGGGTTGCGCCGCAGTAGCGGCCCCACGACACTGGCTGGCCCGTGTCCGGCGTGGGCCCAGACGAACGTTGTTTCAGGGGCCGCTTGCAGCGCCCGCTCCAGCTCGTCGGCGTAGAACCACTCCTGGTGGACGTTGACTGGCGCGCCCCAGACCGCGGCTTGCCGGTACCCTGCCACCAGAGACGGGTGGTCGGCCGGCACATTGTTGGCGGGGGCGGACGCGTAGCCGCCGACTGCGCCGAGACGGTAGGGCGAGTGGCGCAAGATGACCTCGCCAAGTCCGCGCACCACGTTGGCCGCCAGGAGTTGGTCCAGGCCGGCCGGGTTCACGTACGACGAGTCCGGGTGCAGCGCGTTTGCGTACCCTTCGGCCAGGAAGGGGACGATCCGCCTCGGGTACCGATCGCGCGCGTCGCTAGCCACCGGCCACGGCTCGCCGAACAGCACCGCGCCGCGCACGCCCGCGCCGTCGTACAGCCCGATCAGCTCGTCGGGCGACGGGCCGCTGGCAGCCTTCAGGTGGCTGTGGGCATCGACCAGCGGGCCCTCATACGGCCCGGCGGCATGGGCCGCCCGGGCCTGGACGAGCGCCGTGCCGACCGCCGCGATGACCGTGGCCAGGGCCCGCCGCCGCGTGATCTTGTGATGAAGACACATACCCCGTCCTCGAAACCACCGACCGTCAAGGCGATCAGCCGCTGCGAACGAAGTGTATCATCGGCACGTCGGGGCGATCGTCATGGTCCGACGACTTCGGAGCTGCTCCCGATGACCGATGCTCATGCGGATGACCGCTTCGACCTGTTGATCGTGGGCGGCGGGGTCTTCGGACTGGGGACGGCGCTGGAGGCGGCGCGGCGCGGGCGGCGCGTGCTGGTGCTGGAACGTGGCTCGATCCCGAATCCAGTCGCCGCCTCGTACGGTCCGTCGCGCAAGATCCGCGCAGGGTACACCGACCCGTATTACGCTGCGCTGGCACGCGCGGCGATCGAGGGCTGGCACGAGATCGAGCGCGAAACCGGCGATGAGCTGCTGGTCCGTTCCGGCAACCTGGTCTACACGGCCCTGGATCAGCAGCCACACCTGGACGCCCTGGACCGAGTGGCGTGCGATCTTGGCACACCGGTCGAGCGGCTGGAGCGGCGCCAGCTCGCCGCGCGCTTTCCGCAGTTCCGCGGGGCCCGGCGAGCCCTGCTGGAGACTGAAGCCGGGTTTCTGCGCGCCAGCGCCTGCGTGGCCGCGCTGCGCGGGTTGGCCGAGCGACGCGGCGCCATCATCGCGACCGGCCGCGAGGTGAAGGCGGTAGAGGCAGGCCCCAGTGGGGTGACGGCCACGACGGTGGATGGAGCCCGCTTCCGCGCCGACCGGGCCCTGCTCGCTCCGGGTGGTTGGGCCGGCCGGCTGCTCTCGGAGCTCGGCGCCATCCTGACCCAGACCCGGCTCGGCCTCCTCTACCTGCGAGGCCTCCCCGCGGCCTACCACACTCCTCAGATGCCTGCCTTCTCGTGTCCAGACACCGGTTTCTACGGATTTCCGGCCCATCGTGACGATGCGCTGAAGGTGGCCCAACACGTCGCCGGCGAGCCGATCGATACGCCCGACTTCGACCGCGCGACGCCGCCGCGGGGCTTTCTCGAAGCAGCCCGGGCGTTCGTGCGAGACGGCCTCGGTCTGGCACCTGACGCCTACCCGGAGCGTGCCGAGAGCTGCATGTACAATCTGACGGCGAGCGCCGACTTCCTGCTGGACTTCCACCCGGCCGAGCCACGGCTGTTCGTGGCGACCGGCGGCTCGGGCCACGGGTTCAAGTTCGGCTCGGTCATCGGCGCAGTCGTCATGGACCGCCTGGACGGCATCCCGAGCGACCGCTGGAGCCCACAATGCTCGTGGAGCAGTGTGGTGGCCGCGCCCGCAGCCGCCCGTCTGCGCTGAGGGCGGCAATACGCATCCACTGGTGCGCGGGTGACAGCGCGGCTCGGTCCCGTCGGGACGTTAGACTTTCAACCCACGACTGGCACGTTTAGAGTGGAGGTACAGATGGCTTCGGACAGCAGCTTCGACGTCGTCTCGCAGTTCGACCGTCAGGAGATGGTCAACGCGATCGACCAGACGAGGCGCGAGGTGGAGACGCGCTACGATTTGAAGAGCACCGGCAGCGAGATCGAGCTGGGCAAGGACACGATCGAGCTGCACAGCGCCAGCGAGTTCACGCTGACCGCGGTCCGCGAGCTGCTGCTGACCAAAGTGGCCCGGCGAGGGCTGTCGCACAAGGTCCTCGAGTTCGGCAAGGTCGAGCCGGCGGCCAAGGGGACCGTTCGTCAGACGGTCAAGCTGCGCCAGGGGATCGAGCAAGACCTGGCGCGCCAGATCGTCAAGCTGGTTCGCGACAGCCAGCCCAAGCTCAAGGCCCAGATCCAGGGCGACGCGGTCCGCGTCTCGGGCGCCTCCAAGGACCAGCTCCAGGCCGCCATGAAGGTCCTCAAGGACCAGGACTACCCGGTCCCGCTCCAGTTCACCAACTATCGCTAACGAAGCCATCACCGTGCGTCTGGAGCTCGTGCTCGCATAGGTGGACCGCACGGAAAGAGCGAACGCTGGCGGGTGCTGCTGACCGAAGAGGCGTTCAGACGCATGATGTTCGAAGCCCCGCTGGTGGACTAGACGATGCAGATCGGCGATCTGGTCGGTGCCATCCAGCAGGGCCGGCTCCGGATCAGCGACCATGCGTATGACGAGGCGCGCAACGACGGATTGAGCCTTGACGATGTGCTCAGCTCGGTCTTCGTCAGTGAGATCATCGAGCAGTATCTGGAGGACCGTCCCTATCCTAGCTGCCTACTGTACGGGCGAATGCCGCGGGGCGATCCGGTCCACAGCGTCTGGGCCTACAACGAGGAGCAGCAATGGGCAGTTCTGATAACCGTGTACCGGCCAGACCCCTCGCGCTGGATCCACTGGCGGGAAAGGAGAAGGCAGCCATGATGCCATTTGAGAAGTGCCCGCTGTGTGGCGGAGAGCTCGTGACGAAGGACGTTGAGAAGCTTCTGCGCGGAGGAGTAAACACCGCCTCAGTACATGTCCGGGTGGATGTCTGCCTGCGCTGCGGTGAGCGGTACTATCCCGTGGAAACGATCAGGCGGTTCGAGCAAATCGTCTCGCAACTCGAGCGGCAGGAGGTGGACAACTTTCAGCCGATGGGCCGCTCGTTCCGCGTGGCATGAAGCTCGCATCGGTACGACTGGCCCTGCTTGGCCACTGGTCGAAGGGCCATCCGATTGTAGCCAGCCCGCG
The DNA here is from genome assembly GCA_030447245.1 of Chloroflexota bacterium. Taxonomy (GTDB): domain Bacteria; phylum Chloroflexota; class UBA6077; order UBA6077; family JACCZL01; genus JAUJPG01. Next base: position 5,503 of record JAUJPG010000033.1, read on the forward strand.
GCAACCCCCTGAGAACCGGAGCCACGAGTCGGCGGTTCGACAAGCGGCTGGACCTCGACCGCCACCGGCTCGGGCCGTATCGAGCGGCTCCCTTCGAGACGCTCGCCAGGGGGCTCAGGGAGCTCGAGTACGACGAGTGGAACGATTGGGCTCATCTGCCCCGGGCCGTAGCAGGCAGCGCGGGTCCGCCCGCTTCGCAGGAGTCGGTCAGGGCTTGCGGGCTGACGGGTCCCGCCAGACCGGGGTCCAAGGCCCCGCGGCCGATGGCTGCGTGTCGCCTGGTCCGGCTGGCATCGTAGCTTCCTGAGGCGGCGGCCCCGCCGGCGGAACGGACACCAGGAGCTCGCCGGCGATCCAGCCAGTGCGGCCGTCGGACAGGCGGACGTTGCGCCAGGTGCGGCCGTCTACGGCTCGGTTTGGACCGGCCAGGTCGAGCACGGTCCCGTCGGGCAGGCTGTCGAGGATCGGCGCCGCGGTCGAGGGTTGTGCGCGGACGTTCGCGCTTCCTCCCCCAACGATACCCACTCGGACGCGCTCGTCGGTTGGGGGTGGTGGGAGCGGTGCTGGGGACGCGGCGGGTGGGGCTCCACTCCCGCTCACGGCGTGCAATCGATCTGACACGACAATGGCATACCGCACAGTGTCCCCCAGTCGGGTGACATCTGAGCGACCCGCGACGCCGACCAGGATCACCCACGTGCCTTGCCGAAACAGGTAGAGGTGCGCGCTGGAGCGACCGCTCGGTCCGTCCTCCTCGCGCGAGAGGCCGAGGGCCTGCTCGCCGAGCGGCTCGACCGGACTCTCGGTCCACCCAGCCGACACGAACGCCTCGCGCGATCCGGCCAGCTGGGTGGCCGCCTCGTCGACGCTCGCCACGCGGGCAACGCCGTTCCGGACTTCGAGCGTCCCCTCGGCCAGGTTCTCCGGCGTCGGCGGCCGGGCGAAGGTCGCCTCGTACACCGCCACTCCATCCGGACGCTCCTCGTAGCCCGTCCGTTCCGGCACCGGCGTGAAGCCGAGCGGCAGGTCGGTGAGGACCAATGCCACACGCCGCGGATCGAGCGCGACCTGTCGCGCGGGCGCGGCCAGTCCTTCCGTCACGCCGGAGTTCACCGCGGCCAGCAGAACCGCCACGAGAAGGCGCGTCGCGCGGGCGGTTACGCTCGGCCTGACGCCGTGATCACGCCCATCCGTCACTCCGACCGTCCAGTTCTCCATTCAGGCCGCGTGGCGCACGGCCCGGGGGCCGGCCTTCATGACCTGGCCTGGGAGCTCGTGGCCCAGGATTTCGGACATACGCTGGGCGCAACCGATCAGGGCGTCCAGGTCGATCCCGGTCTGAATACCCATCTCTTCGAGCATGTGGACGACGTCCTCCGTGGCGACGTTGCCAGTGGCCCTGGGCGCGAAGGGACAGCCGCCGATGCCGCCGATCGAAGCGTCGTAGACGGTCACGCCAACGTTCAGGCCAGCCATCACGTTCGCCAGGCCCATCCCGCGCGTGTTGTGGAAGTGCAGCCCGAATTGGACGTCCGGACGGCGCTCGCGGAGCCCACCGACGGTCCGCTCGACCTGGAGCGGATTGGCCATCCCGGTCGTGTCGGCCAGGCTGACCTCGTCGCAGCCGAGCTCGATCAGGCGGTCGACGATCTGGCCGACACGCTCGGCCGGTACGTCTCCCTCGTACGGACAGCCGAAGCTCGTCGCGATGCCGGCGCTGACCGGCACGCCGGCCGCCCGCGCCAGAGGGACGATCTCCGATACGTTCCGCAACGAGTCCTCGACGGTCATGCGGATGTTCTTTAAGTTGAAGGTGTCACTGGCGGCCAGGACGACGACGAGTCGGTCCGACCGCGCGTCGAGCGCCTTGCGGGCGCCGATCAGGTTCGGCACCAGCGGTTCCCAGGATACGTCGGGCCGCCGCTCCAGCGCCGCCATCAATTCGCCTGCGTCCGCCATCTGCGGAACGGCTTTCGGGCTGACGAACGAGGTGACCTCGATCCGCTTCAGGCCGGCACCGGCCAGCAGGTTCGCCATCTCGATCTTGTGCTCGGTCGGGACGAACGCGCCAAGACTCTGGATGCCGTCGCGCGTGCCGACCTCCCGCATGGTCACTGACTGTGGCAGCTGCATGGTCCGACCTCGCATGGTTGATTACCGCGCGTCCACGCGGACTCTATCCCGGATTGTAGCCCGCTACAATGGCCCGATACTGCCGACGGGCGCCGAGACGTGGCAGACAGGAGGAGCGCGGCATGCACGAGCAGGCGGTCCAGCAGACGACCGTCGAGACGTTCTTCCAAGTCGACGTGCGGGTCGGGCGCATCCTGACGGCCGAGCCGCTGGCCAACGCGCGCAAGCCGGCCTACCGCCTGGAGATCGACTTCGGCCCACTCGGGCGCAAGCGATCGAGTGCCCAGATCACCGACCTGTACACGCCTGACCAGCTGATCGGCCGGCAGGTGCTGGCCGTCGTCAACTTCCCGCCGCGGCGCATCGCCGGCTTCGATTCCGAGGTGCTCGTCCTCGGCGTGCCCGATGAGCAGGACAGCATCATCCTGCTCGCCGTCGAGCGGGAGGCGCCGTTGGGCGCCCGCGTGTCCTGACGCCACGTCGCTGCCTTCGTCAACAGTGCCTTGTCACCCCCCATTTGACGGGTAAAGGCATTCGGGCTCGGCATCCGGCGGGCGGCAGGCCAGTTGCGGAATTACTTGCGCGGCCGGCGCGCTCGTCCTACATTGGAAGCCGCGACGCCCCGGACTAGGGGCGGACGCCTGCATTCCCAGGGGGCATTACCATGGTTGTCCATTATCGACTCGGTCGACGCTCGCTCGTTCTCCTGGCGGGTGGGCTGGCGATGCTCGCGTTGCTCGCGACCACGCCACCCGCGTCCGCGCCGGCGGCCCGCGCCCAGGGTGGCGTGGTTCAGGTCGAGTGGCTGGGTTGGTCGTTCTTCCGCTTCACCTCGCCGAGCGGGAAGGTGATCCTGACCAACCCATTCATCACGGGCAATGCCGACGTCGCCGTCAGCCTCGAAGACGTCACCCAGGCGGACCTGATCCTGGTGGCGGACGGGCACCGCGACGAACTCGGTGATACCTTGCCGATCGCACAACGGACCGGGGCGCTCGTGCACGGGCCGAGCCGCCTGGTGGCCTGGCTGGTCGGCGAGGGGCTGCCGGAGGATCAAGCGCGCGGGGGGAATCAGGGCGACCGCCTGGTGCTGGACGGGATCACCATCCGCCAGGTGTGGTCGGTCCACGACAACAGCCTTCCGCGGCCCACGCCCACGCTGACGTACGGCGGACCGGCCTCAGGCTTCTACATCACCTTTGAGAACGGCTGGACGGTGTACTTCTCCGGCAGCTCGGCGGCCACCGCGGACCAAGGGCTCTGGGGCGCCATGTACAAGCCGGACGCAATGATCTTCCACATGTCGGTGCCCAAAGAGCCGCTGGACGCGGCGATGTCGATCAGTCTGACGGCGACCGACAACCCGAACTTGCGGACGCTGTTGCCGCACCACCACCGCGTCAGCCCGCCGGCCGGCGCGACCGGCGTCGCCGAGGTCCAGGCCGCCATGGCCGGGATGGGCGTGGACATCCCGATCACTAACCAGGTCCGAAGCCAGGTCTACGAGTTCAGCAAGTAGGCTCGGGGCCCTAACCGGGTCGGGGGTTCCCGCATGTAACCCCCGACCCCAGGCCCCACAGGGTGAGCGCCTCCACCCGTCGGATTACGCTGCCCGGCTACCAGTAGAGTGTCACGCCAGTCTTGATGAGTAAAGGCGATTGAGGTTGACGCGAGCGTCGGGCCTGGTGAAGCGCCATTCGACGCGGCGTCGAATGGCGCTTCAACCGTCTCGCCAGGAGGCCGACTCGTGGGTGAGCGTCGCGATGTCGACGAGCCCGGATCGCCAGGGCCCCGTCGGCCCTGGCCCGCCGTTCGGTCACGCGAACCCGCGCGCCCTGCCCGGAGCAGCTCGCAGCACAGAAAGAGCACGGCCGGGCCGATCCGCACGTACTCCTTGTCGCCTTGTCGTGGGCAGGATGGCCCGACATGACCCGGCTCGGTAAGCCGCGCGGTCTAGTCGGACGCTGACGAGCCACGGCCTCGGATCCGCATCGGAGTCCGACTCCGTGTCCGTGGCGACCCCGACCCCCTCGCCGACGGGAGCCACCCGGACCGTGGCTCGGTGCGACCCGACTGGCAACATACGGCTGCTCGAACCGCTTGTTGGACTCGTCTTGCTCGAAGATGCCCCGCGGCTCGTCGACCACCGCCGCCAGTCGGTGCTCGCCGGACGCCGGCAGCGGCGTCTCGACGCACAGCTCGCGGACCCCGGCGCGCGGAGCCCGCCTGCCTGCGCCCGTCCGTTGGGCGGGATGACGCCGTCAACGTGGAGGGCAGTTTCGAAGGGTCCGGCATCCAGGACGCCGGGCGTTCTGCACCGCCATGCAGACGAGCTGGTCGGTGGTCCCCGGCAGGTCGTGGACCTTGATGCCAACGGGACGCAGGTCCGGCAGGGGACGGGGCGAAACTCGTAATCAACCGAGTAGTACACTGGCTTGAAGCCGAATCCAGGTGGGAAAAATGAGCTCCAGCCAACGGTCCCGCGCTCGGAGAACGTACGCCCGAGAGGGCCCCAACCATTCTCCATCACAAGACGTCCGCCCAGATGCCCCATCCCGTCATCGAGAGCAGGGTCCTTCTCTACCGCGGATGTCCCCCAGCCGTAGCGACGGTTCGCAAAGAGCGGGATTCCGTATGCCGCGCCGACCGATGGATCCCCAATGACATCCCCTGATGCTGGGACCGCCCGATTGGGTGTCAGCACCGTGCCGTCGGTGACGGAGCTCTCGTAGGTTCCCTCGGCGAGGATCCTGGTGCACCCCGGGAAATAGTCTGGAACATCCGGGATGGACGTCAAGCGGGCATCCTCAACGATCTCGTACACCCTGGCCGTGAGCGCGAACTCCCCTTCCCCAGTCCTGATCGTCGTGGATCTCGACACGCTTGATGACCATCTGTATGCGCGCCTCTCAGGGGCGAGTGTCGCGGCGCGCTCTGCGCTCGTCGTCGCGGACGGCCAGGCCCCACGAGCCCGCGCGGCCCGGCCGACCATGTTAGATCCACCCGTCACGGCAGGGCTGACAGGGCACTGGAGTGGAGCGGCACCAGCCCGCCCGGCGTGGCTTCGCCGTTGCGAGCAGGGTAGTATGCAGGCCGCCTCTGACGGGGATGCGATTCGCTGGGCGGAGCGGGCTTGCCCGCCACACTCATGCTCTCCCAGAGGGAGAGGAGATCTAGGGTAGGAGGTCGCCGTGCCACAGCCGTACACCGCGGTCGGGCTGATCCCGACCGTTCGAGGGATTCGTAACCGCTCCGAGATCCAGCGCAATCTCGAGCACATTTCGCACTTGATCAAGGCGGCGTCGTGGCTATCCAGCCTGGACCTACCCGTCCGGCTGATCGCCATCCCCGAGGGCGGCTTGCAGGCCTTCAACGACGAGGTCATGGACCTCGACCATGCGACCTTCGCCAACACCTGTGCAATCGACATCCCCGGCCCCGAGACCGACTACATCGCCGACCTTGCCAAGCTTTGGAACGCCTACATCATGGGTCAGGCCAAGGCCCGGCACGAGGCGTTTCCGGGATCGCTTCTTCAACGTCGGCTTCGCGATCAGCCCGCGGGGTGAGATCGTCCTGAAACACTACAAGCTGTCGACGCTGTACCCGGTCGAGCACTCGGTCACGCCGCACGACGTCTGGGACACCTGGATCGAGCTGTACGGGCGGAACCTGGACGCGTTTTTCCCGGTCGCCAGGACCGAGATTGGCAATCTCGCGGTGATGATGGCGAACGAGGGATCGTACCCGGAGAATGCCCGCGCGCTGGCCATGAACGGCGCCGAGGTGGTGTACCGCGCGTCGTACCCGCACCCGCACACCGGCAACGAGTTTTTCGAGATCCAGTCTCGCGCCCGGGCGCTCGACAACAACTTCTACGTCGTCGCCCCAAACCTGGCAACGTACTATCTGGACGCCGACTCCGAGCTACCGATCGACACCTTCGGCGGACGGTCGTACATCATCGACTACAAGGGACGGATCGTGGGCCAGCACCTGTACGGGGCCGGCTCGTCCTACGTCGCCGGCACGATCGACGTCGATGCGATGCGCCACCACCGCACGTCGGCCCAATGGGACAACTGGATGAAGGACCTCCGGACCGAGCTGTATCAGATGGTCTACGAGGAGCCGATCTACCCGAAGAACCTGTATGCCGAGCGTGCTCCGTTCACGCATGCCGAGTTCAAGCGCGAGGTCATCGACACCCAAATCGCACTGATGATCGAGCGCGGCATCTGGCAGCGCCCGTCCGCCTACGGCGACGGCTCCCACAACGGCGCGGCCGGAGCATCGAAACCGAGGCGTGGGCGGAAGCGGTCGTAGCCATTCGACGCGTACGCCGGCCGGCCCGGTGATCCTCCTACGCGGCGGATTGATCGTCACCGTGGACCCGGGGCGGCGGATCATCGCCGACGGCGCCATTGCGATCCGTCGGGGTGAGATCATCGCCGTCGGCAAAGATGCCGAGGTCGCGCCGCGCTTCGCCGAGGCCGAAACGATAGATGTCTCCGGGTCCGTGGTGACGCCCGGCTTCGTCGACGCGCACATCCACGTCACCGAGCACCTCTGGCGCGGGTGGGTTCCGGATGACGCCGGGGTGGACGAGTGGCTCCCCAGGTGGCTCTTGCCGGTCTACAACCTCGTGCCGCCCGAGGGCGAGCACGTCGCCGCGCTGCTCGCCCAGGTGGAGATGGTGCGTAGCGGGACGACAACGTTCGCCGACGCTGGAACGATCTTCGATTGGCGGGCCGTTGCGAGTGCCGTGCAGACGCTCGGTATGCGCGCGGTCCTGGCCAGATGGAGCGCCGACAGCGCACCCTGGCCGGGGCGTACGGTGCGCCCGACGCGGCAGGTGCTCGGCGAGCTGGAGGAGCTCCTGCAAGGCGTCACCGCGCTGGACGACGCGCGGATCGGGGCCTGGCCGGTCGTACTCGGCATCGGCGCCTGCTCGGACGAGTTGATCCGGGAGGCCAAAGCGCTCGCGGAGAGGCATCGGACCGGCTTTGGGATGATGTTCGCGGCCAATCGGCAGCAGTACGTGGGGGGCGAGGCCTACGGCGTGAGCCACCTGGACCGCCTGGGGGTGCTCGACGCGCGAACCAAGCTCGTCCACGTCGTCTACGTCGACGACGCGGACGTCGACCTCCTCGCCGAGCGGCGCACGAAGGTCGTCTTCTGCCCGACGCCGGCGCTGCACCATCAGAAAGGGATCTCCCGGTATGGCAAGCACCCGGAGATGCTCGCGCGCGGCGTGACCGTCGCGCTCGGGAGTGACAGCGCCAACGGCTCGAACCACGCCAACATGGTGCGCCTGATGTGGCTGGCCGCGAACGTCTACAAGGATGCGCGCATGGACACGCGGATGATCCCGGCCGAGACGGCGATCGAGATGGCCACGATCAACGGCGCCCGCGTGCTCGGCCTGGAGGATCGGATTGGCTCGATCGAGCCTGGCAAGCGCGCCGACCTCGTCGTCTGGGACACCGAGGAGCCTACCTGGCGTCCGCTCCTGAACGTGACCCACAACCTCGTCCACGCCACCGACGGCCGGAGCGTGCGGCTGGTCCTGGTCGACGGCCGCGTCATCTACCGCGACGGCCAGTTCCCCAGCCTCGACACCCGCCAGCTCTACGCCGAGGCCGACCGTCTCGCTCGCGAGACGATCGCCCAGGCCGGACTGCCAATTCCGAGCAGGTGGCCGCTGGTGTGAGGCGACTCCACCCACCCACCGTCAACGGTCGGCGTCGGATCGCTGACTCTGCGCGGCCTCGCAGGAGCGTCGTCCCAGCAGTTCTGCACGATGTCGGGCCGCATGCTCGTCGCCTCTTTGCTGGACCGCTCGGCTAGAGGCGCGTGCGGACATCCCAGAGCTCAGGAAACGCTTTGTGGTTCAAGGCCTCGGCGAGGTACTCGACCCCGCTGGTGCCGCCGGTGCCGGCGCGGGCGCCGATCGTCCGCTCGGCGATCCGGACGTGGGCAGCGGTCAGCATCCAGAACGTCTCTGAGATGTCGACGAGCGCCTCGGCGACGCGGTAGAGCGCGCCGGCCCGCGCCGGCTGCTGGTAGAGCTGCTCCAGCGACAGCGCGCGGCGCTCAATGGCGCGGGCGAATACGTCGTACAGCGGGCTGCTAGTGCGCGGACGCACGCCAAGCACCTTTTCGACCACCCGGAACTGGGCCGACTCGGCGCCGCTGGCCTCTCCGAGGTAGGGCCTGAAAGCCAGGAACGTATGCGGAGGCAGGTGATCGAACAAGACCATCTGCTGGATAAGCAGACGGTGAATCGCCGTCACCCGTGAGAGATGGTCGAGCGCGACCTCGAGCTCAGGCTCATCTCGTGCTAACGCCGCGCGCGCTAGCTCCAGGTCGAGCAGCTCCTGCTTGAACCACAGCTCGAACGCCTGGTGGACGACGATGAAGAAGTGTTCCGCGGCGCGAACCTGGGGGCCGAGATCGTCCGGGCTGAGCGGCGCCTGCGCCCCGAGTATCCGGTCGAGTTGCAGGTAGCCCGCGTACGTAACGGCGTTCGAAGCGTCCATCCGAGCCTCCTACGTCTCGAGCAGCGGCAGCACGGCGTCGACGATCGACGGCCATGGTTGTACGCGTGGGTCGATCACCGCGAAGTGGTCGGAGCCGGGCAACGTCAGCAGTCGAACATCGTCGCCCGCCTCGATGGCTCGGGCGTGATACCGCTCGCTGATCTCGAACGGGACGTTCGCATCTGCCGTCCCGTGGACCAGCGCTTGTGGCACGCCGAGCGGGAGCAGCTCGATCGGCGACGCGGCCCGATATCGGTCAGAGTGGCGAGCGGGCGCCCCGCCAAGAAACTCCTCGACGACCCCATCGCTCAAGCCGAGCTCCCACGCTCGACGTAGGTCAACCACACCGGCCAGCGAGACCGCGCCCCGTAGCGGCGTCGACGCCGGAGTGAAGGCTGATTCGGCGTTCGGAATCCTGTGCCGGGCGGCAAGCCAGAGCGCCAGGTGGCCGCCGGCCGAGTGGCCGATCGAGGCGACTCGGCCGAGATCCAGGTCCCAGGACTCGGCCATCAGCTGCAGCGCGTCGACGCCTGCCGCGACGTCCTGGAACGTCCCCGGCCAGCCCCCACCAAGGTTGCCGAGTCGCCGGTACTCCAGGCTCCAGGTGGCTATGCCGCGAGCGGTGAGGTCGGCACACAGATGGCCGATGTGGTCCAGGCTGTAGCGCGCGCGCCAGAAACCGCCATGCATGACGACCAGGACCGGATGTGGGCCGGCGCCGCCCGGACGCCGCAGGTCGCCGAACTGGTTCGGGTCTGGCCCGTACGGCAGGCGGGCATCGGCGGCCGGCGGCTCGAGTTCCAGGATGTCGCGACTCACGGATGCCTCTCCCGGTCTGCTGCCCGATGCACGGCGCCAGAGGTTGAGTCAGTGTAGCTGGGGTAGCCGCCGCGCGCAGCATGCGCGACGAACAGCGAGGCCCGCCTCACCCGGCCTCCCCCAAGGAGTGCGTCCGAGCACGTCGACAACCTCCACCAATTCAGCTATTACATGCACCATGCAAGCTCCAGCGCCACTAGAGCGCGCGGGAGAACGAGCATGTCCCACGCCCGACGGCGGTCGTTGCGGATTGGAAGGATGACCTGATGAGGTACGAGAAGGAAGTCCCGGTCGTCGCCGAAGCGGACGTCCTGGTCGTTGGCGGCGGGCCGGCCGGGATCGCCGCGGCTGTGTCGGCCGGACGGAACGGCGCCAGGACGGTGCTTGTCGAGCGATTCGGCTTTTTGGGCGGCAACGCCACGGCCGGGCTGGTTGGCCCATTCATGACCTCGTACAGCCTGGACGGCAAGCAGCAATTGATCCGCGGCGTCTTCGAGGAGCTGGTTGAGCGGGCCGAGGCGCTTGGCGGCGCGATCCACCCGTCCAAGGTAGGGGTCGGCGAGTTCTCCGGCTTCATCTCCTACGGCCACCACAAGGTCACGCCGTTCGATCCCGAGGCGGTCAAGCTAGTCGCGGCCGAGATGTGCTTGGAAGCCGGGGTCGAGCTGCGGCTCCACACCTTCATGGTCGACACCCTGGTGGAGGGGGATGGCGTCGGGGGGGTGATCGTTGCCAGCAAGTCCGGTCTTGAAGCGATCAAGGCCAGGGTGACCGTCGACTGCTCGGCCGATGCCGACGTCGCCGCGCGGGCCGGCGCGGCGTTCCACCAGGGGCGCGAATCGGATGGACTGACCCAGCCGATGACCCTGTTCTTCCGGGTGGCGAACGTCGACGACGCGCGGGTCATCGCCTACATGGCAGAGCACACCGACGACCGCCGTCCGTACGCGTCAATCGTCCGCGAGGCACGTGAGCGCGGCGAGTTCCCGATCCCGCGCGAAGGGATCGGGATCTACCGCACGCCCCAGCCCGGCATCTGGCGGCTCAACTCGACCCGTCTCCAACGCCTCGACGGCACGAGTGTTCAGGATCTGACCAAGGCCGAGATTGAAGGTCGACGCCAGGTCATGTTCCTGCTCCGCTTCCTGCGCGAGCGTTGCCCGGGCTTCGAGGAGTCGACGCTGCTCGACACCGCGGCGATGATCGGCGTCCGCGAAACCCGGCGAATCGTCGGCGAGTACACGCTGACCGCCGAGGACCTTGCATCCGGGCGCGAGTTCGACGACGTGATCGCCCTGTGCGGCTACCCGATCGACCTCCACAGCCCGGACGGCAGCGGGGGCGGCGCGACCGGCGAGCTCGAGGTGGCGAACGTCTACCAGATTCCGTACCGCTGCCTGGTGCCGGCCGACGTCGATCGGCTGCTCGTGGCCGGACGGTGCGTGTCTGCGAGTCACGAGGCGCTCGGGGCGATCCGGGTCATGCCGCCGTCGTTCGCAATGGGCCAGGCGGCGGGGACGGCCGCCGCGTTGGCGGTCGCCGAGGGGGTTCAGCCCAGGAAGCTGCCGATTCCCTGGCTTCAGGAGACGCTGACCCAACGGGGTGCCTTCTTGGGCGAGAACGTTGCCAGGCAGGTCCGCGACGCAGCAGGAACAGCGCTGCGTGGCGGGTGACGACGGGTACCATGCGATGGCGGACCCGGCGAGAGCACACCGCGCCGGGCCAGATGGAGGACGACCGAAAGGCGGTTCCTCTCGGGACATCTTTTCGCAGTGATCGACGGCAGAGGGAGGGCACGTGCTGATGGTGACACGATGGTGGGATGACTCTTCGGATCGGCGGCCAGCCACGTCCGCCCCACCGAGTAGGCCGGATCGGCGCAAGTTTCTGAAGCTCGCGTCGTCGCTGCTTGCCGTTGGCTCGGCGACGGGGCTGGCTGCCGCCTGCGCTCCGGCGGCGACTCCCGCGAGCAAGCCGGCCGACGCCAAGCCGACCGAGGCTGCCAAGGCCGCCGCCCCGGCCCCGACGGCCGCGCCGGCCGTCCAGGCGGCGCCGGCGACTGCCGCGCCCAAGCCCGCCGAGGTCGCCAAACCGGCCGCGCGCGTTCCGTCCGGTGAGATCAAGGTCCTGTTGCCGACCAAGACGACAACGCTCGACCCGCACGGCGCGCAGTCGGTCGACACGATCACCTTCACCGCGACCCGTCACGTCATGGAAACGCTCGTCAATCGCGAGGCGGACGGAAGATTCGTCCCGAATCTAGCCGCGTCGTGGGAGAATCCAGACCCGACCACCTGGATCTTCAAGCTTCGCCCCGACGCCAGATTCCACGACGGCGCAAAGGTGACCGCGGCCGACTTCAAGGCATCGCTGGAGCGCGTGATCGCCGCCAAGGGCCCGCAGGCGCCGCTCTGGGCTGCAGTGGATGGCATCGAGACGCCCGACGAGGGAACGGTGCGGATCGTGACCAAGACTCCATCCGGGACCCTGCTGGCCAGCTCGACGTTGTTGCTGATCGCGCCCGCGCGTGCATCGACCGAGGGCTTCTTCGCCAAGCCGATCGGCTCAGGGCCATTCAAGGTGGTCTCCTACCGGGAGGACGCCGACCTTCGACTGGAAGCGAATACCGACTACTGGGGCGGCCCGCCGGGGCTCCAGAACATGACCTTCCGCTATGTCCCCGAGGTCGCCGCGCGGGTGACCGCGCTCGAGACCGGCGAGGTCGACTTCACCTGGCAGCTCCCGCCGGACCAGCTCCCGGCGTTGCGGCGCAACCCCGATCTGAAGATCGACGAAGCGCCCTCCTACTCGTACTACTTTATCTGGATGAACGCCAGCCGCCCGCCGTTCACCGATGCGAAGGTGCGCCGCGCACTGGCTCACGCGCTCGACGTCGACACGATCGCCAAGGACTTGCTGGCAGGCGTCGGAAAGCGCGCGACGGCACCGATCCCGGAGAGCGTCTTCGGCTACGCGCCACAGACCCCATACGAGTACAGCCCGGACAAGGCCAAGCAGCTGCTCGCTGAAGCCGGCCAGCCGAACGGGTTCGAGACGTCGATGATCTGGAACCCGAACTCTGGGCCCCAGGATCGGGAGCTGGTCCAGGCGATGCTGTCGTACTGGGCGGCGATTGGCGTCCGCGTCCGCAGTCAGGAGCTGGAGCGGGCCCAGTGGCTCGACAACTTGATCAAGCTCGACTGGGACATGGACTTCCAGACCAACTCGGTCACCACCGGCGACGCCGATTTCACGCTCAACCGGCTGTACCACTCGCGCGCGAACCGCAACGGGTACAAGAATCCAGAGCTGGACAAGCTGCTCGACGAGGCAGGATCCTCGACCGACCAGCAGCGGCGGGCTGATCTGTACGCCCAGGCCAATAAGATCATCTGGGAGGAGGCGCCGGGCATCTTCCCGTTCGAGCTCCTCGGCTCGTACGTCTACCGGAAGAGTTTGAGCGGCTTCGTGCCCCCGCCGAGCCAGACCCCGAGCTTCAACAACGTGACCGTGCAGCGGTGAACGTGTAGACAGGAAACAGGCGCACGCCTACCTGTCTCGTTGAGGAGCTATGGCCGCCTACATATTGCGCCGACTCGGCTACTCGACCTTCGTTCTCTGGGGCGCACTCACGATCGTCTTCGCATCGATCCGACTGGCGCCTGGTGACCCGGCCCAGCTGATGCTCGGCACCGACGCATCTGCCCAAGACGTAGCCGCGCTGCGCCAGCGGCTGGGCCTCGATCGGCCGATCCCGATCCAGTATGGGCGCTACTTGCTCGATGCCCTGCGGCTCGACTTCGGCAGCTCGCTGCGGTTGGACCAGCCGGCTCTGCAGGCCGTCGCCGAGCGGCTCGGCGCGACAGCGCAGCTGGCGGCCAGTGCCATGCTCCTGGCGGTGTTAGTCTCATTTCCGCTCGGGATCTGGGCAGCTCTGCGCCCCCGCTCGATCGTCGACGGCATCGTCTCGGTCCTGTCGCTCCTCGGCCAATCGGTCCCCGGGTTCTGGCTCGGAATCATGTTCATCCTGTTGTTCGCCCGGCAGCTTCGCTGGCTGCCAAGCGCCGGGTCCGAGAGCTGGCTGCACCTGGTGCTGCCGGCGGTCACGCTGGCGCTCCCACTTGTCGGCGTGCTCACACGCTTGGTCCGCAGCGGTCTGCTCGACGTCCTCCACGAGGATTACATCCGAACCGCCCGTGCCAAGGGGCTCACCCCACGCTCGGTCGTCAGTCGCCATGCCCTGTTGAACACGCTGATCCCGATCATCACGCTGATCGGTCTCCAGCTCGGTCACCTGCTGGGCGGGGCGGTCATTGTGGAGACGGTCTTCGCCTGGCCGGGTGTTGGCCGGCTGCTCGTCGAAGCGATCACCAACCGCGACTACCCACTGGTCCAGGCCGCCATCCTGATGGTCACGACCGGTTTCATCCTGATCAATTTCCTGGTTGACCTGAGCTACGGCTACCTGGACCCGCGGGTGCGCCTCAGATGAGTACCGGGCTACGAAGTCCTTCCCACGGCGGAGCCCCCGCCGCGGTGTCCGCGCAGTCGCCAGCAGCGGCAGCCTTGCCAGCGTCGTCAGCGCGGTCCGAGCGCGGGCGGCGGCAACAACTCCGGCTGGTGTTGAGCGCCATCCCACTCGGATTGTTCATCCTCTTCGCCGCGGTTGGGCCGCTCCTGATGCCCTATGATCCGGTCACGGTGCGAACCGGCGAGCGCCTCAAGCCCCCCGGCGAGCAGACCCGGGACGGCGCGCGGGCCTGGCTGGGCACGGACCAGGTAGGTCGAGACCTCCTGGCGCAGGTGCTCCAGGGGGCCAGGATCTCGCTGCTGGTGGGCATCAGCACCGTCGCCATCGCGGGGCTGCTGGGCATCGCGGCGGGCATCATCGCCGGCTACTATGGTGGCCTACTCGACGGTTTTCTGATGCGGCTGGCCGACGTCCAACTCGGATTCCCTTCGATCCTGCTGGCGATCCTGATCGCCGCGGTCCTGGGGCCGAGCGTAACGAATGTCATCATCACGCTATCGCTGACGCGCTGGGTGACCTATGCGCGCGTGGCACGCGCCTCGACGCTGGTCGCCAAGGAACGTGATTTCGTGACCGCCGCGCGCGCACTCGGCGCCCGCGACGGCCGCCTCCTGGGCCGTCACATCCTGCCGTCGATCATCGCGCCATGGGCAGTGATCGCGACCGTCGAGGTTGGCCTGGTCATCATCGCCGAGGCATCCCTCAGCTTCCTTGGACTGGGAACTCCGCCGGACCAGCCCTCCTGGGGGTTGATCGTCGCGAACGGCCGCGCCTACCTGAACACCGCGTGGTGGATCTCGACGATGCCGGGGCTGGCGCTGAGCCTGGTGGTCATTAGCGTCGGCATCTTCGGCGACCGGCTCCGGGACTACCTGGACCCTCGGTTCGCGGGAACCGTCTGATCGGCGGTCTGGACCCAGTTCGGCTGTGCAGACTCTTGCGCAGCATCCGTTCTGCCCAGCTCAGGCGGAGGCGCACCACGCAGCCAGGCGTCCCGTCACGCTGTGGGTCCGGCCGAAACTGGCATGACGTGGAGCATGAGGTAAATGATCCATCCGGTGGCGACGACGTACAGCCACATCGGCAAGGTGATGACAGCAATCTGGCGGTGGCGCTGGAACTGGCCCCGCAGCGCCCGCCGCAGGGTCACCAGCGCGAAGGGACCGACGACCACCGCGAGGATCGTGTGGGAGATCAGAATGGCCAGGTAGAGGGTTCGGACCCAGCCCTCGCCGGCAAAGAACTTCGTCTCAAACAGAAGCGCCCGCGTGACGTACACCACCAGGAACAGTGCCGCGAAGATCGTGGCGACCAGCATGCAGGTGCGGTGTGGGACGACTTGCTTTCGGCGTATGAAGTAGTAGCCCAGGAGCAGGAACAGCCCGCTGATAACGATCAGCGACGTGTTCGCCAGGGGAATCCATGGCTCGATCCAGGCCTTCATCGGCAGGCGCCACCTTTCGCGGCGGGGCAGGTGCTTCGGGTTGGTCGGACGCGGGGACGAAGACAGCGGAGGTCGGACGTGGGCGCGCGAGCCGCGCACCGACGATGATTGTAACGGCATGGATGCGAGCGACCGCGCAATAGTTGTCCGCGGGCTGACCAAGCGGTACGCCGGGCGGACCGTCCTGGACGGACTGAGCTTCGAGGTCGCCCCCGGCGAGATCTTCGCAGTGGTCGGACCTAACGGCGCCGGCAAGACCACGACCGTCGAGATCCTCGAAGGCTACCGAGCGCCCGACGACGGCGCTGTGCGAGTGCTCGGGCTGGACCCGGTACGCGATGGCCCGGCCCTCAAGCCGCGCATCGGGCTGATGCTGCAAGACGGCGGCATCTACCCGTCCATGCGTCCGCCGGAGGCATTGCGGCTCTTCGCCGCCTTCTATCCAAGTCCAGCCGACCCCGACGAGCTTCTGCGCCGCGTGGGGCTCCAGGATGCCGCGCGCACCCGCTACCGACAGCTTTCCGGTGGCGAGAAACAGCGCCTTTCGCTCGCGCTCGCGCTGATCGGCAATCCGGAGCTGGCCTTCCTCGACGAACCGACGGCGCAGATGGACGTCCGCGCGCGCCGTGCAACCTGGAAGGTCATCCGTGGCCTCAGGGCGGCCGGCGCGACGGTGCTGCTGACAACGCACGACCTGGAAGAAGCCGAGCGGCTGGCCGATCGCGTGGCGATCGTCGACGGCGGCCGCCTGCGAGCGCTTGGCACTCCGGCCCTGCTTGGACACCCAACCGGGCCGGCCGGTCTCTGCTTCCGCGCGCTGCCTGGCGTGCCACTCGACGGGCTGGCCACCGCCGTCGGAGGCGGCCGTGCCGCCGAGTCGCTGCCCGGGGAGTACGTCCTGGACCTGGACACCGCCCCCACGCCGCGCCACGTCGCGGCGCTGGCAAGCTGGCTGGCCGAGCGCGACGTGCTGGTCTCCGACCTTCACGTCGGGCCTGCCCGGGTGACGCTGGAGGATGTATTCCTCCGCCTCACCAGTCGGAATGAGGCACAAGGCATGGTCGATGACGAGTAAGGACGCCTCCTCGTCCTTCCGTACTCCTCGTCCCTCGTTCCTCAACATGGTTGCAGCGCAGACCCGCGCCGAGCTGCTGCTTGCCCTTCGGCGGGGCGAGAGCGTGCTCATCACGATGATCGTCCCGAGTGCGCTGCTCCTGTTCTTCGGGTCGGTCGCCGTCCTGCCGCTTGGCCCGGGCCGGACGGTCGACTTCCTACTGCCAGGCATCCTGGCCCTGGCAGTCATGTCGACGGCGATGGTCAGTCTCGGGATCGCCACCGCCTTCGAGCGCCACTACCGCGTCCTCAAGCGACTCGGCGGCTCGCCGCTACCCCGGGAGGGGTTGCTGCTGGCCAAGATCACGACCGTCCTCCTCGTCGAGGCGGTCCAGGTGGTGCTTCTCCTTGGAATCGCGGCCACCGTGTTCGGCTGGCAGCCGGCCGGTAGCCCCGGCCTGGCGCTGGTTGCCCTGCTGCTCGGAACGGCCGCCTTCGGCGGAATCGGTCTGGCGATGGCAGGAGCGCTCCGTGCCGAAGCCACGCTCGCCGCCGCGAACGGCCTGTACCTGGCGTTCCTGCTGCTTGGCGGGATCATCCTGCCGCTGTCCGCGCTGCCGACGATCCTGGCAACACCGGCGAGCTTGCTGCCGGCTGCTGCGCTGGCCGACGTGCTACGAGCGAGCCTGTCCCCGGCCGGCCCGGTTCCGCTCGGCAGCCTCGTGGTCCTGGCAGTCTGGGCAGGCGGGATGCCCCTGCTCGCGACGTGGTTATTCCGCTGGGAGTGAGCGTCTTGGGACTCTGGTCCCCCGACTATCGACGTTACAATTCCGCGATGTCCTCGCGCCGTGCGTATGTCGACCATTGCTCCGCTCAACTCCCCGACCCAGGGCTGCCGCGCCAGGTGGCGCGTTTCGTGATCCTGCTACTGGCCGGGCTCTTCACGGGCTCCGGCTGTCAGAGCAGTCCACCCGAACTGCCCCGGCCGGCCACCTCGCCCACGGAACTGCCTGCGCCAGCGCCACTCGCCGCGCCGCCCCCGCCACCGTCGCCGAGCGCCGCGATATCGGCCGACGTACTTCCCTCTCCGATCCGACCGGTCGCCCCGGAGTCACCGACCCTCGTCGCCGCGGGGCCGGCAGCATCCAACGAAGCGGGTCGCGCTCGCGTCGCGAACAGCGAGGGGCAGGGAGCGAACCTGCGCGCCGAGCCGAGCGCCAACGCGGCCCGGGTGAAGACAGTCCCGGAGGGGTCCGAGCTGGAGGTCACTGGTCCGGACCGCGACGTGGACGGCCGCACCTGGCGCCAGGTCCGTGATCCGAGTGATGGGGCAGTCGGCTGGATTGTCGGCGAGCTCCTGGCATCCGCGCCGGCGAGTGTCGGGCTCGCCCCACGTTCGACGCCAACGCGGTCCAGCTCGGCCCCCGCCGCGGTCACGGCCAGCCCTTCGACGGCGCCAACCCCTGCGATCAGTTCAGGGCAGGCGCGCCAGATCGGCGACGTCGACCGAGCCTATCTGGCGCAGATTCAGCCACACATCGATGCGATCGGCACCGCGATCGGCACGGTCAACCAGCAGCTCGAGGTCGCCACGAGCCGACCCGCTGCCCTGGAAGATGCCTTCTGGAGGACGGCAACCGACGCAGCCGGCGCCTCGCTGACTGAGGCGGCGCGCCGGATCCGCGCCGCCAGGCCGGGCCCTGACACTGGCGAAGTCCACGAGCGCGCGCTGCGGGCAGTCGACCGTGCCGAGGACGCGACGCGGCTGCTGGACGAGGTGGTTAAGGCCCGCGACCCGCGCCGATATGGCGCCGTCCGTACTGCCCTGCTGCGCGTCTTCGCCGAGATCAATGCGATGAACGCGGCCCTCCTCCAGCTGCAGTAGCCCCCGGCCCCGTGATGCTGCCAGAGGGGGCTTGCAGCTCCCTCTCTTCGAGCAAGAGCACCGCCAACCGCTGGCAATGAGCCCATGCGCGTGACCCAATTGAGACGCGTGACCAGGTGGTCGTGACGCCGCTGTGATGCGTGCGGCCGTAGCATGACCTGGCTGTCATCGCGACGGCGCGGATGTCGCGCGGGAGAGTTGAATGGTCGAACTCGGCTTCGTGATG
The DNA here is from genome assembly GCA_030447245.1 of Chloroflexota bacterium. GTDB lineage: Bacteria > Chloroflexota > UBA6077 > UBA6077 > JACCZL01 > JAUJPG01. The sequence continues at coordinate 24,136 of JAUJPG010000033.1, forward strand.
CTGGCGCTCGGGTATTCAGCCGCTGTCGCACAGGTGTTCTTCTCGTCGCGCTACTGTGACAGCTCTGTGATCCATGTGGTGACGGACTTGCCCTGTCTGCGGGGCACAATGCGGAAGGTTTCACCTGGAGGTGGGCGGTGCTCGATCTCGCGGTAATCGTCCTCGGGCTCGCGTGCGGGATCGCCCTGCTCCAGGGCCTCGTCGGAGGTGAGGCGTAGATGGCGGAACGCTTGATTCGAAACCACCCGCAGATGGTCAGCCAGTTCCAGGCCACCATCAAGTGCCGCGAGTGCGAGATTTTCATCGGCGCCGGTCACGAAGACAGTGTGCCGTTACCCGCTCCGGACGGCCTCGGCTACCTGTGTCGGCCGTGCTGGCAGTCGCTACGCCGACAAACTCGTGCCTCGGCGTACGTGCCGACCCATTGGTCGGCGTCGGTCTAACCGCGGTCCTGACTCGGTCCACCCGCCCGTCCGGTCCTGGGTTGAGGCGTTGAGCTGGTGAAGTTGTTTCCGAGGGTCTGCGCGGATCTCTAGCGCGCCTCGCTAACCTGATCCAGGTCGGCCAATTGGCAGTCGAGCCACCACTGGATGTCTCGGGTGCGGATCGCGTCTCGCAACAGCGCGGCGCGCTGTGCGCGCTCGGCGGGGTCCATCTCCAGGGCCTGCTCCAGCGCGCGGACGGTTCCCTCGATATCCGGCGCGGCGACCGAAATCGCCCCCTCGCCAAGCTGCTCGTGGGCGCCGGCCCCTTCGGACAGGACCAGCACGCCATCCCGCTCGTTGACGATCGGGCCTTCCTTCGCGACGAGGTTCATCCCGTCAATCAGCGGATTGACCAGCAGCACGTCATAGGCGGTCATCGCGCCGATAGCCTGGGGATAATTGTTCTCGTAGTAGACGCGGATTGGATCGCCAAAACGGCGATTGATGCTCGTGATCCGCTCGAATACCAAGTCGCGGTAGCGACGATACTCCGGGACCGACTCCCGCGATGGCACCAGGAACGCCAAAAAGCGGACGCGACGCTGCAAATCCGGCCGCCGCTCCAGTAGCACCTCGAACGCCTGGAACCCACGCAGGATGTTCTTGCTTGGCTCCATCCGATCGACGCGGACGATGGTCCGAACGCCAGGCTCGGCGGCCAGGCGCGCGGTGTGGCGCCGAGCCTCCGGCGAGGCTGCCAGGCGCGTCAGGCGCTCCGGGGACACTGAGATCGGGTACGCCCGCACCTTCACGATGTGGTCGCCGCAATGGAGCTCCCCGCGCGCGTAGTCGGCTACGACGCCTGGCAGCGATTCCTGGCAGGTCCCGAGGAAGTTGGTCACGTCCCAGACGCTCTGGAACCCGACGACATCGCAAGCCACGAGCCCCGCGCAGATCTCCCTGCGCCAGGCCGGCGGCAGCAGCCGCCAGTACCGTGGCGCTGGCCAGGGGATGTGGGTAAAGTGCTGGATGGTGCAGCTTGGCGCCAGCTTCCGCACCATGGCCGGCACCAGGTACAGGTGGTAGTCCTGGATCATCACCGTCGGACACTCACCTTCACGGATGCTCGACGCGACCGCACGGGCCAGCGCCGCGTTGGCCGGTACGTAGCCCATCTCCCATGCTTCGTAGCTGCGTAAGTCCAGGCTCGGGCCATCGACGATGTCCCACATGTAGTGCTGAAGGAACCAGAGAACGCGGTTGCTGATCGTTTCGTAGTACTTCCGGTACACCTGACGGTCGACGCTCACCAGGCGGGCCTGAATGCCGGGTGAGCGCGTGTCCAGCGCCTGGCCTTGCTCGGCCGCCCGCCGATCTCCCTCCGTCATCGCGCAAGCGATCCAGGTGACCGGGCGAGTGCCGCCGATCGAGACCAGTGCGGTCACCACGCCGCCACTACCGCGGTTGGCGCGCAGCGTGCCGTCGGCGCGCGCCTCGAACGCGACCGGCCCGCGATTGCTTGCCAACACGATTCGCTCGCTCCGGCCTCGAAGCGCAGGTCCGTTCTGTTCGGCCACCTCGGCGGTCATCGCGTCCTTTCGTCCCCGCTCTGCCGCGGCGCTCGGGCGGTCACTCTAGCACGCCCTTCCTCCTCGGCTGGGCAAGCCACATGCCAAACCTCGCCACTGGCGTGGGGCCGCGGGTCCACCGGCCTACAGCCCGAGCTCAGCGACGACGCGATCCGGGTGGTTGCTGGCGATCGAGTCAACGCCCATCAGAAGCAGCGAGCGGATCTCCGCCGGGTCGGACGTCGCCCAGGGGTGGACGGACAGCCCGGCTTTGTGCGCCAGAGCGACGTCCTCGGCGTTACAGTACGACCAGTGCGGCAGGAGGGCATCCGCCCCGGCCACGACGGCGAGGCCGACGGCATCAATCGGGCGGCAGGAGTAGAGTACGCCGGTAGCAAGTCCGGGCGCGAGCGCCTTGACCTCGCGGACGGTCGGGTGGTCGAACGAGATCACGATCGACCGATCGAGCATTCCGTGGGCGGTGAGCAGCTCGACGACTCGCGTGGCGATGCCAGGATACGGGGCTGGGTTACCCTTGATCTCGACGTCGACCACACAGCGGCCGCGCGCCCAGGCCAGTACCTCGCCGAGCGTCGGTACCCCCGCCTCGTCACACCCGGATGCCACATGGCCGCCCACGTCCAGCGCGCGGATTTCGGCCAGCGAGTGCGCCCGCACGGGCCCCCGTCCATTCGTCGTCCGGTCCAAAAACGGGTCGTGGATGACGACGACCTCGTCGTCCGCGGTCAGGTGGACGTCCAGCTCGATTCCATCAGCGCCCAGCTCGACCGCCTTCCGGAAGGAGGCCATCGTATTCTCGGGCGCATGGCCCATCGCTCCGCGGTGCCCAAACACCCGTGCCCGTCCGTCCGCCCGATGCTGCCACATAGCTTGCTCGGTACACGGTAGTCGACCGACGACAGTTGGCGGAAGGGTGCTTTCAGCACCTGGTGGGTACCGGGCATGCCGCGTTCGAACGCGGTATCCTTCGCCTACGCGCGCCTGGCCACGTCGTCCAAACAGCCACAGCGCAGCAACCGTCAGGGATTGATTCGTCATGGCAGAGTTGAAGCTCGCGGTCTGGGTCCCGTCGTTTACATTCCCGAACCTGACCTATGAGCGGGCCATCCACTCCGTCAAAGCGTTCGGGCGGCGAGCCGAGGCGCTCGGGCTGGACTTGTGGGTGATCGACCACTTGCTGACCGCGCCGGGGCTGTACGGGATGTCCTGGCTGGAGCCGATGACGGTCATGTCCGTCCTGGCCGGCTGCACCGAACGGGTCACGCTCGGGACCGGCGTGCTGGTTCTGCCACTCCGCCATCCGGTCCTGCTGGCCAAAGAAGTGGCCAGCTTGCAGTTTCTGTCCGGCGGCCGCTTTGCCTTCGGTGTCGGCCCCGGCTGGTACCCACCGGAGTACGTCGCGGTCGGCAATCGTATCGAGGAACGTGGCGGCCGGACCGACGAAATCCTGGAGGCCATCAGACGCCTGCTGACCGAACCGAGCGTGACGTTCCAGGGCAGATATTACCAGTTCCAGGACGTCACGATCGACCCGCGCCCGCCAACGCTGCCCGAAGTCTGGGTCGCCGGAGGGTCGCGGATCCCGGACCCGGAGTATTACGACAAGCCGGACATCGCCCAGTCGGTCCTCAGGCGCATCCTGGGTGCAGACGGCTGGCTGTCGCGGTGCTCTGGCAAGCAGGAGTGGGTCAAGCGGGACTGGGAGGTCATCCGCGAGTTCGTCGAGGCCCACGGGCGAGACCCGCGGACCCTCCGCTTCGGCCACACCAACTTCATTCACCTGGTTGACACAACCGACCGCGAGGCCGCCCTGCGCGCCCAGCGCCCGGTCTTCGAGCAGGCGATGGGCACCCATCGCTCCTGGGAGCACCTCCAGGAGTCGTACATGACCGGCACCATCGACGACGTCGTCGCCCGCATCGAGGACCTCCGTCAGGCCGGCCTTGAGTACCTGGTCCTCGGCCCGGTCACCGACGACCTGGAGCAGTTGGACCTGCTGACCGAGAAGGTGCTACCGCGCTTCCGGTCGTGGTGACCCGAGCGCGGGCGTCGTCGGCCCTAGATCGCTCAACCCCGAGGGCAGCGTGCAGCGCTCTGACCGCCGATTCCCACGCCGACCGTACTGCTGCTCGAGCAACTGAATCGGGCCCCGGCGTACAAGACCGAGCGAACGATAGACCTGCCATCCGGGCCGATCCCGGCCGACCGTGGTAGACAGTTGACGCGCGCACCGATCACACTGCTTGCCCGCCTCCCACCACCTTCATCGGGGCACTGCGTCGCCCTTCGCGGCACCGGCCAATCAAAGCCGCCACGCAGCGTAGAGAGGTCCTGGCGCTAGACGACGCCTTCGGTCAGCGGCAGGATCTCGACTCGAGCCGCCGCGACGTCGTACACGGCACAGGATGCCGGTCCCTTACCCGGGAACGGCAGACCAGCGGTCCCGACGTTGATCACGTGGCGGCAGTCTGGATCGTCCGCGACTATGTCCAGGACGCGCGACATTGGATCATTCGCCGCGTCGTACAGCAGCTCCGGGGCCGCGTCCGGGCCGGGCAAACGCCAGACGCGCGCTCGGTGCGAGTGGCCAAACATCCCGACGCGGACTCCAGCTTCCGCAAGGCGCCGGTACGACCGCGCCAGCCCGCGGCCGATGTCGTCAGTGCAGAGGTCTCGCTCGAGCCGCCGATCGCCGTGGGCTGCGAGAAAATCGGCCGTGCACACCACGGCAGGCAAGCCGAGCACGTAGGCCCGTGCGTCCGAGCCGACCCGGTCCCGCCAATCGAGGTCGCGGTTGCCGACCACGCAGACGTCCGCCAGAGAGCGCACCAGCGCGACGCAGCCGTCGGGGTCGCCTCGCCCGAGCAGGTCGCCGAGGAATGCGAATCGCTCGGCGCCCCGCGAGCGGCACCGATCGACCGCGCGCCTCAATGCCGGTACGTTCCCGTGGACGTCGGAGATCAGTCCCCAGACGGCCATGCGCACGCGCTCAGGTATGCGGCGCCGCCGGCGCGGACCTCAGCCCGGCGCGGAGCGGCGAATCACGGCAGGATCTCGCCAGCGAGGATCCGTCGCTCCTGCCCGTCTCGCGTTCCCAGTCTGAGGGTTCCGTCGCTTGCACCTCCTAGGACAATTCCTTCGATGACTTCCCCGCCATCGGACACGGTGACTCGCTGCGCGCGGCGCCAGAGACGGCGCTCCCAGGCGGGCCAGAGTGCGGCGGCGAGCTGCGCGGCCGGCAACTCCAGCCAGGCGTCTAGCCGCTCCAGGATGAGCACCAACAGCTCCCCGCGATGGACCGGCACGCCCGTTTCGAGCATGAGCGACGTGGCGCTGGGGAGCTCGGCCAGTGTCGCGGCGTCGACGTTGACGTTGATGCCGATCCCGACGACAACCACCCGCTCGGCGCCGTCGTCGGTCGCCTCGGCCAGCACGCCAGCCACCTTCCGATCCTGAATGACGACGTCGTTCGGCCACTTGATCGCCGGATCCAGGGCGAGCAACCGTTCGACTGCCTCCGCGACGGCTACCGAGGCAAGCATCGTGAACGCGTGCGGGGCGGTCTCGCGCGGCCGCAGCAGCACACTGAGCAGCAGCCCGCTCCGCGGGGGCGACGTCCACGGGCGGCCGTGCCGCCCCCGGCCGGCGGTCTGGTAGTCCGCGACGAACACCGAGCGGTCCGGCCAGCCGCGGCGCGCGGCCTCTCGGGCCAGGTCATTGGTCGAGATGACCGACCGCTCGTGCAGCACGCGCCAGCCCGGCGGCAGGACGACCCGCTCCAGGAAGCGCCCCAGGTCGTCCTCGGGTCGGCCGCTCATCGCAGACCGCGATTATAGCAGCGGGGGATTGGCCCCTCGCCGACCGGTCGCCCCGCGACAAGGCAAGCGCTACGCCTTTGCACGCGTCCTGAACAGAAACGGCTTGCCGAGGTGGGTGGCTCCGGGCGTACCCTAACAGCGTGGATCCAGGCCCTCTCACGCTGCCCATCCTGCTCCTCGGAACCACCAGCGGCGGCAAGATCCGCGAGTTTCGCCAACTGCTCGCCGACCTACCGGCCCGCCTGGTTACTCCACCCGAGCTGGGCATCGACGTCGACGTCCTCGAGGGTGAGCGGTCGTTCGCCGAAAACGCCGCGATCAAGGCGCGCGCCTTTCATGCCGCCAGTGGCGCGCTCACGCTGGCCGAGGACTCTGGCTTCGTGGTTCATGCGCTGGGCGGCGAGCCCGGTGTCCGCTCGGCGCGCTGGGGAGAGACTGACGACTACGGCGCCAAGAACCGTTTGATCCTCGAGCGGATGGCGGACGTGCCACCACCCGAGCGAACCTGCCGGTACGTGGCTCACCTGGCGATCGTCGAGCCCGATGGGCGGGTCCACCGCCGGTGCGGATCGCTGGCCGGCTACGTGGCCGCTGAGCCGGCCGGCAGTGGTGGCTTTGGGTATGACCCGATCTTCTGGCTTCCCGAGTACGGGCGGACGCTCGCCCAGCTCGACCCGAACGAGAAGAATCAGATCAGCCACCGGGCTCGCGCGGTCCGCGACGCGATGCCGCTGTTGCGGGCGCTTGTTGCCCGACTTGCCGGCCGGCCAACGTCGTCGTAGGCCCGCCTTGCGTACACCAGCGGCTGATGGGGCGGTATACTTCGGCACGTCGTGCCACAGCTTGTTCGCTTTGCCGCCGTCGCTCTGGTGGCGCTGACCTTCGCCCTGGCGTGCGGCCCCCCTCCCTCGTCCGGTACCTCAGCCACGCCCGGACCGACCAGCTCCGCCAGGAAGGTCCCGGCGCCAACCGCCACCGCGAGGCCGCCGGCCACGCCAGAGCCGCGCAGTCGCAACACGCCGACGCCGGTTGCCCAGATCCCGCCCGACGTCCGGGTGACCCAGGTGCTGGACAACGTCCAGCTTCCGACCGCGCTCACGTTCGCGCCGGACGGCCGCCTCTTCTTCAACGAGGTATCCAAGGGGATGGTCAGGATTGTGGACCCGGATTGGACCCTGCGTCCGGAGCCATTCGTCGCGCTCACCGTGCCCGCCCGCACCGAGCAGGGGGCGCTCGGACTGGCGCTCGACCCAGACTTCGCCCGCAATCGCTGGGTCTACGTCTTCTATACCCAGAAAGACGGGAACAAGGACGATCCGCGGGACAACCGGATCGTCCGCTACACCGAACGTGACGGGGTGGCCACCGAGCCGAGAAAGATCATCGACGATCTACCGGTTGGGATCTGCTGTCACAACGGCGGCCGGATCGCCTTCGGGCCCGACGGCAAGCTCTGGGTCACGGTCGGCGATCAGAACCGCACCGAACGGGCTCAACGGATGAACCAGCTGCATGGCAAGGTGCTGCGAATGAATCCGGATGGGACCGCCCCCTCCGACAATCCATTCGCCGACCGGCCGGCGCCGGAGTCGCTGATCTTCGCCCTCGGCTTCCGCAACCCGTGGGGCCTGGCGTTCCATCCGCGGTCGGGCGTGCCGTACGTCACCGAGAATGGCGACGTCGGGCACGACGAGGTCAACCGGATCGTGCCCGGAGGCAACTACGGCAGCCCCGAAGTCGACGGCGCGGTCAACGACTCCCGCTTCGTCGATCCCCTGTGGGACTCCGGCGTTGGCCGCGTGGCACCGACCGGCGCGGCCTTCTACACGGGCCGCGCCATGCCGGAGTACGAGAACGACCTCTTCTTCTGTGCCTTCAACACGGGAGACCTGAGTCGGATACGTCTCGGCGGCGCACACGACGACCAGATCGCCGACCAGAGTGTGGTCGCCAAGGGCTGCTACCTGGACGTCGCCAACGGCCCGGACGGCGCCCTCTACTTCGCTTCGCCGACCGGCATCCACCGCTTCGGTCGCTGACCGCCTGGATCAGCGGCCGTCTCGAGGGTCGAGGGTTTCCCGCGCTGCAGCGCCAGTAGCTCGCGGTAGGTGACAAACGTCGCCCTGGCCATCTCGGCGGACAAGATCAGGCCGAGCGTGGCCTGACGATAGCCCTCCAGCTCCAGGTAACGCCGCCAGAACTCGCGGGCTGGCTGGAGCATCAGGTTACGGGGTCGTGCTCGGACGCCGCGATCACGGAGGATGTTGGCTTCCAACAAGGCGTAGCGCGCCTGCTTCGCACGAAACTCTTCCAGCGTCTCGTAATTCAGGTGGAGTAGTGGCTCGGTCAGCACACCGCTCGGCCCGGTCAGCTTGGCAACCTCGTGCACCGTCCGCGACTCGTCGTAGTGCGCCCGTCCACGCCGCAATAGTCGAAGCTGGCGGTCCGGCCACCACCCGGCATGGCGAATCCAGCGGCCCAGGATCAGGTTGCGACGGGGGATCCAGTACCCGGCCAGGTCGGCACTCGCGCCGGTCGCGCGCCGCACCTCTCCCGCTAACGCGGGCAGGACTCGCTCGTCGGCATCGACGAACAGGACCCAATCGGTTTCGGCCAGCCTGAGCCCCGCGTTCCGCTGATGCGAGAAGCCGCCGAACGGCAGTACGGTCACATGCTCGGTGTGGCGGCGAGCGATCTCGGTCGTTCGGTCACGCGTCGCGGCGTCTACCACGACCTCGATCCGGTCGGCCCAGGCCAGCGATGCCAGGCACCCATCCAGGTGGTCTTGCTCGTCGCGCGCCAGGACCACAGCGCCGACCGTCGGGCCGTCTGGCTGCCGACGCCCCGCGGGGTCCCTCGGGTCGGCTCCGCGATTCAGTAGCCGACCTCGATCCAGGCGCCGCCGACCTTGTCGTCCTGGTAGGCGATGCCTTCGTGGATCAGGCCAGCGTAGAAGAACATGCGGTTGTTCGGAGGGCCGACCTGGCGCTCGACGTCCGGCCCGTGATCGACTCGGATGCTGCCTTCGATCGTCGTCTCTTCGCCAGGTCCCAGGTCGCGGCCGAGCCCCCAGCGGTACGGGTACTTGGAGCCAGCGGCGCCGGGCGATCCGGCCCAGTCGACCCCCAGCCGCCACAACCCGAGGCGCTCGACGAATTGCCGGTCGGCGATGGCGCTGAAGCTGTCGAAGCTGCTGTAGAGGTGGCCCGGAGGCGGCCCCTGCGTCCGCAACGGCACGCTCCCGACATTCTTGACCGTCGCATCGATTCGCACGACATCGCCGACCATCACTCGCCGCGGGCTAAACGACACTCGCAGAATTCGAGCGTCGGGCCGACCGCTGCCGGCGAGTGTGACCGGCACCCTGGCAACCGTGACGTTACCGGCCAGGTCAGTGGCGCGTACCGAAAACTGGTATTCGCCGTCCGGCAGCGGTCGGTCGTTGACCGTCCCGTCCCACACTTCACGGTACTCACCCGGTTCGAGTAGCTCCTGGGTCCCCAGGTAGACGCGCCGTCCTTCAGCGTCGGTGGCGAAGGCGAAGACCCGCGCGCGCTTGGTCAGGCGGTAGGTCAGGGCCGCGACGTCGTCTATGCCGTCGAAATTGGGCGAGATCGTCGCCGGGAAGACGGCGAGATTCTGGATCTCCGGGGGCGCAACGTCGGCGCCGCGAACGGTCACATTCGCGGACACGCTCTGGTGCACGCCGGCCGCGTCGCGGGCTTCGAGGATCAGGCGGTACTGCCCGTCCGGCAGCGCGCGGCGTTCTTCCGGCCGTTCTGGATCCGGGACCGTACCGTCAAAGGCGTAGACGTAGGTGCCGGGGGCAGGTCGAAGCTCGTCGGCGCGGAGCGGAACACCGCGGCCGTCGGGCAATCCGAGCGTCAGCGTGATGCGCGCGGGCCGCGTCAGGGTATACGAGAACTGGAGACTATCCAGGCTGGAGGGGGTCAGAACCGGGTTGGACAAGGTGGCCTGAGGGAGCAGCGGCTGGGCCGCGACGCAGCCCGCTAGCAACAGCGTCAGCAGGGCAAGGATGCCGAGTGCAAGCGACCGAGACACAGGTGGGGACAGGAGTGATTCTCCGGATGGCGGCTGACAACGACCTGGAGAGCGCTGCCGGCGGATCGTAGCAGCGACGCGTTCGGCGGGACAAGCGTTGATAGGAGTTCAGAGTCGTTGGGAGGAGAGTAGGTCAGGGCAGGTAGCGAACGAGCTCCGGTCTTGGAGAGGCCGGATGCGTTGCCCCACCAGGTGGGACGTGGGTGCCGCTACGCTGGATGGTTCCCGGGGCGTCTCTCGGCCGCTTCAGCCTTTCGGCACGGGGCTGGCCGCACTGCCAGCCCGCCAGCAGAGCACGCTGCGAAGTCGCTTCGCCCTCCTCACCCTGAGCCCGCGGAGCGCGGCGGTGATTGCTCGACAAAGAACTGCCGGTACCAGAGCGGCGCAGGCGATTTCGTCGCGAGCTCAGGCAGACCGCGGGCTGACCTCGCGAGCGAGAATCTCGAGCAGCTCGGCATTCCCGAGCGGAACCGTCTGGAGATACCAGCGCTGGCAGCCCACGCCGCGCAACGCCCTGACCCGCTCGGCGACCTGATCCACCGTCCCGACCAGCGCACCCAGCCCTTGCTGCACGGCAATCCACTCCCTCGGGTCGCCATCCTGTTGGGTGTGACTCATCCGCTGCTCGGCACGGCGCTCGAGGTCCCGCTGGTCCGTCCCGACGACACTCGGCCCGGCCCAGGAATACCTCAAGCTGCCAGGGTCGCGCCCGATGCGCTCGCATGCCTGGACGACGTTCTGTCGACGCGCGCCCCACTCGGCCGGTGTACCGCCGGAATGGTTGAACTCGTCCGCGAAGCGGGCAGCCAGCTCCGGGGTTCGCCGTAGGCCTTTACCGCCGACGATGATCGGCGGATGCGGCCGTTGCCGCGGCTTCGGCATCCCTGGCGCATCCTCGACACGATAGTGGCGTCCCGAGAATGTGGCCGAGCCGTTGGCCCACAGCGCCGTGCACAGCGCGAGTGCCTCCTCCAGACGATCGAACCGCTCGCCGAGCGGCGGGAACGGGATGCCGTACGTCCGGTGCTCCGCCTCATACCAGCCCGCGCCGAAGCCAACTTCGACCCGGCCGCCGCTCATCTGGTCGACAGTCGCGGCGACTTTGGCCAGCTCCGAGGGATGGCGGAAGGTCATCGGGCTGACCATCGTTCCGAGGCGGATCGTGGCGGTGTCGCGCGCCAGCCCGGCCAGCGTCGCCCAGGCGTCGGTTGCATCGTTCGTGCGAGCCGACACGATCGGCAGCCAGTGATCAGACCGAAACAGCCCGCCGAAGCCCAAGTCTTCGGCGTGGCCGGCCACGGCCAGGATCTCTTCGTAGGTCCCGCCTTCCTGGCCTTCGAGCATGACGAAGAAGTCCGATGCCGCCGAGCGACGATCCATCACGTTCCTTTTCGAGTAGACAGGAGTCCGTGGGCGCTAGGGAACACGCCCCCCTTTTCTGCTGTCTCCTGCCTATCCCTCTAGCGCTTGGCGGGAATGATCTCGTTGTACGTCTGGCGCACTTGCTGCATCACCTCGGGGGGGAAGGTCACGCCCTGGTCGGACGCGGCCCTGGTGTTGATCGCCAGGAACACGCTCTTGGCGTTTTCGATCGGCAGGTTCTGCGCGGTCGTTCGCCCTGACAGGATCTGGGCGGCCTGGACGCCGCTGTCGTAGCCCTGCTGTTCGTAGTCGATACCGAGCGCGGCCGAGGCGCCGCGGCCGGCCGACAACGGATCGTTGCCAAACAGCGGCTTCCGGTTGTCGTTCGCAACTTTGACCAGCGCCTCGAGCGCCGAGACGACCGTGCTATCCGTCGAGATGAAGAAGACGTCGATCTCACGGGTCAGCAGCGATTGGGCGGCCTGGAGCACCTCGTCCGGCTTGGACACCGTCTGCTCGATCAGCTCGACGCCGAGCCTGGGCGACACCTCGCGGGCGAGTCGGGTGGCCACCTCAGAGTTGACCTCAGCCGGGTTCCAGATCATCCCGAATTTCCTGGCGCTTGGAACAATTTGTTGGATCAGCCGCATCGCCTCCTCGACGGGCGGCAGCGCCTGGGTGCCGGTGACGTGCGGCGGCTTGTCGGTCGGCGACTTGATGACGTCGCGCGCCGCCAGGTAAGGGTCGGCGACGGCGCTGAAGACGATCGTGGGCTTATTGTCGTCGCGGCTGACCGTCAGCCCAGCTTGCAGCGGCGGCGTGCCAATCGCGATCACCAGGTCATGGTTGGCATCCTTGAAGCGCTGCGCGATCGACGTGACAGTGCTCATGTCGGCCTGCGCATTCTGGACGTCGATCCTGAGGTTCTGCCCCTCCACGAAGCCGTATTCGGCGAGCGCGCGGATGGCGCCCTTGCGCGTATCGTCGAGGGCCGGGTGGGAGACGAACTGGTACGAGCCGATCGAGAACTGTCGGCCGGCCGGCGCGATGTTCGACGGCGCGCCCGCCGCGGCGACCGGCGAAGCGGCCGGCGCCTGACCCGCGGGCTTGGCGGCCGGGCTCGGCGATGGTGATGGGCTACCGACCGGTTGTGCAGCGGGGCTTGCCGCGGCGCCCGGGCTGGCGATGGCCGGGCTCGCCGCCGCGCTGCTGGTAGCCTCAGCCGGCTTGGCCGGAGCGGTCGTCGGGCTGGCCGGTGCAGCTGGCGTGCACGCTGCCAGCAGCAGGCTCGAGGCGACCAGCAGCGCGGCGGGTTGTCGAATCGTGCGCATCGAAATCCTCCCTTGTCTCCATCGAAGTCATAGGCTCATCTGGTTAGCAACAGATCGTCGTCCACCAGGTCGTGCCGACGAGCCTGCCGGAAGCGATCGACCAGCCCCTCGACGGTCATCCCACGGCGCTCGCCGCCGCCGACGTCGAGGGCAATCTCGCCCTGGTGCAGCATGATAGTGCGGGTGCCCACCCGGAGCGCCTGCTGCATGTTGTGGGTCACCATCAGCGTCGTCAAGCGCTGCTCGGCCTGCAGTCGCGCGGTGAGCGTCTCGATGTCAGCGGCCGCCGTCGGGTCGAGCGCGGCGGTGTGCTCGTCGAGCAGCAGCACGCGGGGCTGCGCCAGCGTCGCCATCAGCAGCGTCAAGGCCTGTCGCTGCCCGCCGGACAGCAGCCCAGCTGTCGCCGAGAGACGCTCTTCGAGGCCGAGACCGAGCGGTTCCAGCGCGGCCCTGAAGACGCGGCGGCGCTCATCGCTCACGCCGCGCCCGAGCCCTCGCGGCTGCCCTCGGCGGCAGGCCAGGGCCAGGTTCTCTTCAACGCTCATCGTCGCTGCCGTGCCGTCGAGCGGGTTCTGAAAGACGCGGCCGACCAGGCGGCGCGACGATGCTCGGGCTGGCGCGTCAGGTCGCGGCCGGGCAATTGACACGCGCCCGCTGTCCGGCAGAACAACGCCGGGCGATCGCGTTCAGCAGCGTGCTCTTGCCGCCCCATTCGACCCGACGACGGTCACGAACTCGCCGTCCTCGAGGCGAAGGTCCATCTTGACCAGCGCCCGAACGGCGTTGACCGTGCCGCTGTTGAAGGTGACCGAGATGCCGTCCAGCTCGATCACACGCGAGCCACCCGCGCCGCGCCCGCGCGGCCACGCCGCGCAGCCCGATCGCGCCGCGCAGCCGCGGGGCCGCCAGCGCGATGATCACGATGACCGAGGTGACCAGCCGCATGTCGGTCGGCCCGAGCCCGGCGTACAGGGCTACCGCGATGACCAGCCGATAGACCACCGCGCCCACCGCGACGGCAACAATCCCCGCCAGCACTCCACGCGGGCGCAGCAGGGTCTCGCCGATGATCACCGAGGCCAGCCCCGCGACGATCACCCCCAGCCCCATCCCGACGTCCGCGAACGCCTGGTACTGAGCTACCAACGCGCCAGACAGGCCGACGATCCCGTTCGAGAGCGCGAGGCCCGCCAGGCGCATCCGATCGGCGTCGACGCCCTGGGCACGGACCATCTTCTCGTTGTCGCCGGTTGCCCGCAGCGCCAGGCCGACGTCGGTGTGCAGCAGCCAGTTCAGTCCGAGGCCGACCAGCGAGATCAGCACCATGAAGACGGCCGCCGCGCGTAGGTTCGGGTCGGCGATCAGCGTGCGGAAGGGCGTCAGCACCGTGTCGCCGGCGATCAGCGGGACGTTCGCGCGGTCTCCCATGACCCGCAGGTTGATCGTCCACAGTCCGATCGAGACCAGGATGCCGGCCAGCAGGCCGTTGATCCCGAATCGACTACTGAGCAGGGCGGTGACCACCCCGGCCAGCGCGCCGGCCAGGATGGCGATCGGCAGCGTCAGCCAGGGATCCCAGCCACGAACGATCAAGATCGCCGAGACCGCCGCGCCAAGCGGAAAGCTGCCGTCGACGGTCAGGTCCGGGAATGCGAGCATCCGGGAAGGACACGTAGACGCCGAGCGCGACCGCCGCGAAGGCGAGACCAAGAGCGACCGCGCCCAGCCAGAGGTTCATCTGGAACGCAGCTCGCGCTTCAGCACCTTGCCGGTCGGGCTCTTCGGCAAGGCCGCCACCAGCTCGACAGCGCGCGGCACTTTGTACTCCGCGATCTTCGAGCGGCAGTAGGCGATCAGCTCGTCCGAATCGACCCGCGCGTCAGGGTGCGTGACGACGAACGCTTTGACCTGCTCGCCGTACAGCGCGTCCGGCGTCCCGACCACCGCTGCCTCACGGACGGCGGCGTGGGCGAACAGCAGCTCCTCGACTTCGCGCGGGTACACCTTGAACCCGGCCACGTTGATCATGTCCTTGACCCGATCGACGATGAACACGTAGCCGTCCTCGTCGACGGTGCCGATGTCGCCCGAATGGAGCCAGCCGCCGCGCAGCGCCTCGGCGGTTTCTTCGGGTCGGCCGAAGTAGCCCTGCATCACGATGGGACCGCGAATGCAGATCTCGCCGAGCGCCCCGACCGGGACCTCGCGATCTTCGGCGTCCAGAATCTTGACCTCGACGTTCTCGACCGGGCGTCCCGACCGAGCCGAGCTTGAAGCGCCATTCGTGGTTGTAGCACGCGAACGGCGAGCACTCGGTCAACCCGTAGCCTTCGACGACGTGCAGCCCGAGGCGCTCGTGCCATCGCTCGGAGATCTCCTGGGGCATCGTCGCCGCCGCCGAGAAGCAGATCCGCAGTCCTGCCACCAGCTCGCGCGTAACCCGCGGGTCGTTGAGCAGGTGGATGTACATCGTCGGGACACCGTAAAGACGCTGATGCGCTGGTCGGGGATCGCCCCGACAATCTCGTCTGGCGCGAAGCGCTCGTGGAGGACGAGCGTCGACGCGGCTGTCACCGAGGCGTTCAGGATGAAGTTCTGGCCGAAGACGTGGAACAGCGGCAGCGCGCAGAGCAGCCGATCGTCAGACGTCATCCGCAGGTGGTGGACCGTCGCGTTGCTGTTCGCCACGACGTTGGCGTGGCTGAGCATCGCCCCCTTGGGCTTCCGGGTCGTGCCAGATGTGTAGAGGATCGCTGCCGTCGCCTCACGGTCCAGATCGACGGCGCGCAATGGCTCACTATCGGCCGCGACCTCATCCCAGGGTAGCGCGCCATCGGGAGCCTCGCCGACGACGACCAGGTGCCGCACGCTCGGCATCTGCCCGCGCCCGGCAGGTTGCCCGGCGAGGGACTCGTCGGCAACGACGATCGCCGCGGAGGCATCCGCGGCAATGAAAGCGATCTCGTCAGCCTTGAGCATCACGTTGAGGCTGATCGGGATCGCCCCGATCTTCAGCAGCCCGAAATAGGCCAGCACGAACTCGGCATGATTCGGCAACAGCAGACAGGCGCGATCGCCCGCCCGCAGGCCGAGCCGCGCGAAGCCAGCTCCAGCGCAGCCCGCCGCGCGGTCCAGCTCGCCATAGCTCCAGCTCGCGCGCTGCGCGACGAGCGCCTCACGTTGGTCGCGGCCACCATCCTAAAAAGAAGATGCGTCGGTTCCTGGAGCGCCGCGCGCTCGAGCATCTGGGCAACGTTCATCGTCGGGTCACCCGCTCGCTCCTGCTCACGCCAGGACGCCGTTGCCCTGGGCATCAGCTCACCTGGTCGCGTGCCACCATCCTTAGGCCGAGCCGAGGGGCCGTCAAGCGTGGCAAGGCGGCCAGCCACCAGCGCGCGCGTGCCCCCTAGGGCGACGTCGCGGCTCGGCTCCCCGTCCCGCGCTCAGTACGACTTGGGCATCCCGAGGACGTGCTGGCCGAGGTAGCCGAGCACCAGGTTGTTGTTGATCGGGGCGACGATGTAGAGGCGCGCCTCGCGGAACTTGCGCTCCACGTCGTACTCGGTCGCCAGGCCGTAGCCGCCGTGCACGGTCATGCAGGCATTGGCCGCCTCCCAGGCCGCCTCGGAGGCAAGCAGCTTCGCCATGTTCGCCTCGGCGCCACACTTCTGGCCGCTGTCGAACCTGGCCGCCGCCTTGTAGCGGACAAGGTCGGCCGCCTCGACGTGCGCGTACGCCTGGGCAATCGGGAATTGGACCCCCTGGTTGGCGCCGATGGGCCTCCCAAAGACCACTCGCTCGTTCGCGTACTTGACCGCCCGATCGACGAACCAGCGTCCGTCGCCAACCGACTCGGCGGCGATCAAGATACGCTCGGCGTTCCAGCCATCGATGATGTAGCGGAACCCCATGCCCTCCTCGCCGATCAGATTCTCGGCCGGAACCACGAGGTCGTTGATGAACAGCTCGTTCGTCGAATGATTGACCATCGCGTCGATTGGGCGCGACTCGATCGCCGCGCCGGCCTCGCGCAGGTCGACGAGAAAGACGGACAGCCCGCGCGTCTTATCGGTCAGGTCATCGTACGGCGTCGTCCGCGCCAGTAACAGCATCAGGTCGGACTGCTTGAAGCGCGAGGTCCAGACTTTCTGGCCGTTGATCACGTAGCGGTCGGCCTGACGAACCGCGGTCGTCTGGATCCGGGTCGTCTCGGAACCGGCGTTCGGCTCGGTGACGCCGAAGGCCTGCAAGCGCAACTCGCCGGCCGCGATCTTCGGCAGGTAGCGCTGCTTTTGCTCCTCGTTGCCGTGCTTGAGGAGCGCACCCATGATGTACATCTGGGCGTGGCAGGCGGCCGAGTTCGCCCCTGAGCGGTTGATCTCTTCAAGGATGATGCTCGCCTCGGTGATCCCGAGGCCGGCGCCGCCGTACTGCTCGGGGATGAGCGCGGCGAGCCAACCGGCCTCGGTCAGGGCCCGGACAAACGCCTCCGGGTACTCCTGCCGCTGGTCCAGCTCACGCCAGTAGGCGTCCGGATAGTCCTTGCAGACGTCGCGCACGGCGGCCCGGATCGCCTCTTGCTGCTCGTGTTGGACGTCGTCCCGCACCGCCACCGCCATCGCTGCGCCTCCGTGTGCGTCGCTCCAGTACGGAGAGTGTAGCTGTCGAGCCGAGGCGCGGTCAGGCGGTGATCCGCGCGCCGACCTGTTCGCCGGCGGCGCGGATGGCGTCCCAGGTCGACTCGGCGATGGGGATGCCCTCCTGTTGCCGTGCCAGGCGGCTACGCGCTTCCGGCTGCCCCGGGATCAGCACTCCGTCCGAGCCTGGAGCGGCCGGCACGCCGGTCACCCGGGCGTTGATCTGCGCCGCCACCTGGCCGAACTCGTCCAGCGGCCGAACCGCCGCCGGGTCGATCGCCAGGAACACGGCGCCGTTGACGCGGCCACGCTCGTCGCGGACGGCGTCGGCCCCGGTCAGCGCAATCGACAGCAGCTCGACGACCATCGCCAGGGCAAACCCCTTGTGGCCTCCGAACGGCAGCAACATGCCGCCGCGATAGAAGTCCTCAGGATCGGTCGTCGGCCGACCCTCGGCGTCGATGATCCATCCTTCTGGGACCGGAGCCTGCTTGGCGCGAGCCACCCGCAGCTTGCCCTCGGCGACCGCGGTCGTGGCGAAGTCGAGGACGAACGGCGGCCCATCGGCGAGCGGGATGCCGAACGCCAGCGGGTTGGTGCTGAGCACCTTGCCGACGCCCCCGAACGGCGCGGCCGCGAATGGACCCGCGCCCCACGACGTCGCGACCATCCCAATCACGCCGGCGGCCGCCGCCTCTTCCGCCCACTGGCCGAGGCGCCCGATGTGGTTGGTGCGGGTGGCCGTCACCACTCCCACCCCATTCTGCGCCGCCTTGTTTACCGCGAGCTTCATGCACACATGGGCGGCGTAGTGACCAAATGCCCAGGCCGCGTCGACGGCGATCAGGCTTGCGCCCTCCCGCTCGACGGCCGGGCGGGCGGCCGGCACGAGCTCGCCGCTCTGGATCTGTTCGACGTAGCTCGGGATGCGGATCACGCCGTGCGAGTCGTGGCCGGCCAGGTTGGAATCGACCAGTGAGCTCGCAACAAGCGAGGCGACGTCATCGGGCGTGCCCGCGGCTCGAAAGATCGTTGCCGTGACATCCAGCAGCGTGTCAGCGGGGAACGTGACCATAGTCGCCTCCAATCGCCGCCGCGCGGCGAGCAGCTGGAGTATAGACAGCGACGCGCCAGCGCCCGCACCAGAGCCCCCCTGAGAGCGGCGGATACGGAATCTCGTACCATGCTACGCTCCGGTATTAGCCTTGACTAACAATTCTTCTCAGGCTACTCTTACGTCGCTGGTGTGGCGCGCCCGGGTCGACCGCCTCGACGGTCCACCGCTCAGGGTCGAATGACTCGCTCGTTGAAAGGATTGCACACGATGCGTTTGCCCCGCGTCCTCCTCGCTGTGCTGGCCACGGTGTCCGCGACCACACTCGTGGCGTGCAGCTCCCTCGGCTCGAACGCTCCGGCGGCTCCTGGCGCCGGCTCGCCGGCTTCGGTGACCGTGTACTCGGGCCGCGGCGAGCCGCTCGTCGGGCCGCTGCTCGAGCGCTTCACGCGCGACACCGGGGTCGTGGTGCAACCGCGCTACGGCGACTCGGCCGAGCTGGCAGGCGCACTCCTGGAAGAGGGCGCCAACACACCCGCCGATCTGTTTTTCTCCCAGGACGCCGGGGCGCTCGGCGCGGTCGCGGCGCAGGGCCGACTCCAGCCGCTGCCGGCGGAGACGCTCAGCAAGGTCGATCCCAAGTTCCGAGCGCGCGACGGTGCCTGGATTGGCGTGTCGGGACGAGCGAGGGTGGTGGTCTACAACACGAACACGCTGGCCGAGCGGGACCTGCCCGACACGATGACCGGGCTCACCGACTCGCGCTGGCGCGGAAAGATCGGCTGGGCGCCGACCAACGCTTCGCTCCAGGCGTCGATCACGGCGCTCCGCCTCCTCGAAGGCGACGCGGCCGCTCGGCGCTGGCTTGAAGGAATCAAAGCGAATGAGCCCAAGGCGTACCGCAACAACACCGCGGTCGTCCAGGCCGTCGCCAATGGAGAGATCGAGGTCGGGCTGGTGAACCACTACTACCTGTACGCCCTGACCAAGGAGCAAGGGTCGGCGCTTTCCGCCCGTAACTACCACCCGCGGGATGGCGGTGCCGGCGCGATCGTGAACGTCGCCGGCGTCGGCGTGCTCAAGGGATCCAAGAACGCGGCGGCGGCGCAGCGTCTGGTCGATTACCTTCTGACGGCCGAGGCTCAGCAGTATTTTGCCAACGAGACGTTCGAGTACCCGCTGACAGCGGGCGTCGCGACCCAGCCGGACCTGCTTCCGCTTGGTCAGATCAACCAGCCCGACATCGACCTGTCGAATCTGGCCGACCTGGAGGGGACGTTGCGCCTAATGCGCGAGGTTGGCGTCCTCTAGGGTCACCGTCATGGCTGTCGCACCCAGAGAACCGCGCGCCCCTGGCGAGCTTCGCCAGACCGTCGCGGACGCCGAGCCTGGAGGGACGGCGCGCGGCCAGGCGCCAGGGGCTCGGTGGCGGCGGTCGCTCGGTCGGACGCGCGCGCCTCTGATCCTGCTGCTCCCCTCCGCCCTCATCGCGCTTGCGATGCTGCTGCCACTGGCGTATTTGCTCATCCGCGTGGCTGGCGCCGGTCAGGAAACGTGGACGCTGCTCTACCGGACTCGGACTGGCGAGCTGCTGGTCCGGACGATCGGACTGGCGACCCTCGTCACCGCGCTCGGCGCGGTCATCTCGCTGCCGCTGGCGTGGCTGCTGGCGCGCACCGACCTGCCGGCGCGGCGGTTCTGGACCATTGCCACCGCGCTGCCGCTGGTCGTCCCTACCTACGTCGGGGGGCTGGCCTTCGTGTCGGCGCTCGGCCCACGCGGGCTGCTCCAGCAGTCGCTCGCACCGTTCGGGGTTGAGCGCCTCCCGGAGCTGTACGGCTGGCCCGGGGCCGTCCTGACGTTGACCTGCGCCACGTACCCCTATCTCCTGCTCAGCGTCCGCTCTGCCCTCGACGGCATCGATCCCTCGTTCGAGGAGGCCTCGCGCAGCCTGGGCGTGGGTCCCTGGCAGACGTTCGCGCGGACAGTGCTGCCGCAGCTCCGCCCGGCGATCTGGGCAGGGGCTTTGCTCGTCGCGCTGTACACGCTGAGCGACTTCGGAGCCGTCTCGCTGCTGCAATTCGACTCGTTCAGCCGGGCGATCTACACCCAGTATCAAGGCTCGCTCGACCGCGCCGGCGCCGCCGCCCTCGCCCTGGTGCTGGTCGGCATCACCACCGGCATCCTCGCCCTGGAGGTAGCAGTCCGTGGGAGGGCTTCCTACTATCGCGCCACGCCGGGAGCAGCGCGCAGGGTGAGACGGGTTCGGCTGGGTCGCTGGCGCTGGCCATCGCTGGCGTTCTGCGGGGCGGTCGTCGGCCTGGCGCTGGTGCTGCCGATCGGCGTGGTGCTGTACTGGCTGGCCGTTGGACTGCGGCAGGCGCCCACGTTCGAGCTGCTCTGGGCTCCCACCTGGAACGCCCTCCAGGCCGCGGCGCTAGCCGCGCTGGCGGCCGCGGCGGCGGCCGTCCCACTGACTGTGCTATCTGTGCGCTATCCAGGTCCGCTGACGGATCTGATCGAGCGTACGGCCTACGTCGGGTACGCCGTACCAGGGATCGTCGTCGCCCTGGCGCTGGTCTTCTTCGGGGCCAACTACGCCACCCCGCTCTATCAATCGTTGAGCCTCCTGGTGTTCGCCTACGTGGTCCGCTTCCTGCCCCAGGCCGTCGGCGCGACGCGCGCCTCGATGTTGCAAGTTAGCCCCAGCATGGAAGACGCGGCCCGCGTGCTCGGGCGCGGGCCGCTCGCCGTGCTCACCAGCGTGACGCTACCGCTGATTCGGCCGGGGGTGCTGGCCGGGGCGGCGCTCGTCTTCTTGACGGCAATGAAGGAGCTACCCGCCACGCTGCTGCTTGCGCCGACCGGGTACAAGACCTTGGCGACCTCGATCTGGGGATGGGCCGCCGAAGCCCGCTACGCACAGGCCGCTGCACCCTCGTTGATGCTCGTCTTCGTCTCGGGCCTGGCGCTGCTTCCGCTGCTCCGTGAGCCGCGCCAGGTGGCTCCCGAGTGAGCTCGGAGCAGCATTCGACGCGCGCCGAGAACCAGGCGCAGACTGCCCTCGCCCCGCCGGCGGTGAGCGTCGTCGGCCTGAGCAAGCGGTTCGGGTCAGCGCTCGCCGTCGACGACGTCAGCCTTGACGTGCAGCGCGGGTCGCTGCTGGCGTTGCTCGGTCCATCCGGCTGCGGCAAGACGACGACCTTGCGGTTGATCGCGGGCCTCGAGCGAGCGGATCGCGGGCAGATCGCGGTGGGCGGCCGGAGCGTGGCGGATGGCAGCAGCTTTGTTCCGCCCGAGCGGCGGCGCGTCGGCATGGTCTTCCAGGACTACGCCCTGTTTCCTCACCTGGACGTGGCCGGCAACGTCGGATTTGGACTTCGCGACCGAGCGCGGCGGGCGGCGCGGGTCGGCGAGGTGCTCGACCTCGTCGGCCTCGGCGGCATGGAGCGACGCATGCCGCGCCAGCTCTCCGGCGGCCAGCAACAGCGGGTGGCGCTGGCTCGCGCGCTGGCGCCCGAGCCGGAGGTGCTGCTGCTCGACGAGCCGTTCTCGAACCTCGACCCGGCCCTGCGGGCGCACGTCCGCGCCGAGGTCCGCGAGATTCTGGCTCGCGCCGAGGCCACGGCCATCTTCGTGACCCACGACCGTGAGGAGGCGCTCAGCCTGGCCGACCAGGTGGCGGTGCTCTGGCAGGGACGGCTCGCCCAGATCGGGACCCCCGACGAGCTGTACCGACAGCCCGCCAGTCTCGACGTCGCCGGGTTCATCGGCGATGCCGACGTGCTGCCCGGCGTGGCCCGCGGAGGGCAGGTCGACTGCGAGCTCGGCACGCTCCCCGGGTGCCCGCCAGCCTATGGCGAAGTCGCCGTCCTGGTCCGTCCCGAGGACGTCCGGTTATGCGCCGACCCGTCGGGAACGGCCGCCATCGTACGCCGAGAGTTCTACGGGCACGACCAGCTCGTCACGGTCCGGCTCCCGAGCGGGCGGCTACTCCGCGCTCGCCTCGGGCGCTGGCAGTCGTTCGAGCCCGGCGCGCGCGTAGAGATCGCCGTCGACGGCGTGGTCTCCCTGTTCCCAACCGCGGGCCCCAGCTCCTGAGCCTTCATTCGCTGACCCGCCCCCGCAACTGGCTGCTTGGACTCGTCAGCCCGCTCCTCTGACCGCCGGCGCGCCGGCGGCGGGCTCGAGGCGCTCGCCAACGCGCTGAGCGAGGTTCGATCCGAAACGTCGACATCGACCACGCCGTGCGGGAACCCATTCCCGCCGCGGCAACCGAGAGGACCATATGATGAGATCGCGATCTCACATTCGGCCGACCCAGGACGTTTGCTGAGTATGGGACAGCAACCCTTTGAAGCGATCGTGGCCCAGTACGGGCCGACGGTGCTGCGCGTGTGCCGCGCCGTCCTCGGCCCCACAGCCGCCGACGATGCCTGGTCGGAGACGTTCCTATCCGCGATGCGGGCCTACCCGAGCCTCCGTCCTGACAGTAACGTGGAGGCGTGGCTCGTCACGATCGCCCACAGGAAGGCGATCGACCAGCTACGCGCCGCCTCCCGACAGGCGATCCCGAACGACGACCAGCCGGAAACGCCGAACATCGGAACAGCACACCGCGGAACACACCTCACGCTGGACGATCTCGGACATGGCGTACAGACAGGACAGTCAGTGGAACGGCCGCCGCGACGGCAGCCCTGCAGCGCGGCCAGCGCCGCGGCCCTGGAGGGCGTTCCAGGTGGGAGCCCAGAGCAACTCGAACGTGGGCGCCTGCCGCAGTCCAACCGCCAGCCAGTACACCTTTTCCCGCCGATCAGCAGCACAGGCGCCAGACCGACGACCGCCCCGCAGAACGCCAGGGACGGCCAGCGCCAGCAGCAGCCGAACCCGTCTCACCCTGCGCGCCGCTCCCGGCGTGGCGCGATAGTAGGAAGCCCTCCACGGACTGCTGCCTCCAGGGCAGGGATGCGTGGTGATGCCGACCAGCACCAGGGCGAGGCTTGGCCGGCGCTGCGGCGCGGTCGAGCGAGCCCTGATACTGGGTGTAGATCGCCCGGCTGAAGGAGTCGAATTGCAGCAGCGAGACGGCCCCGAAGTCGCTCAGCGTGTACAGCGCGACGAGCAAAGCCCTGCTGATCGCCCGGGCAGGGCTGCAGCAGCATATCCCGCGCAGGCGTCTGCCAGGGACCCCGCATAGGCTGCGCGACGCCTCCTCGAACGAGGGATCGATGCCGTCGAGGCGGAGCGGACGCTGAGCAAGGAAGATACGGGTACGTGGCGCAGGTCAAGGTCAGGACGGCCCCGGGCCAAGCCGTGCAGCTCCGGGAGCGCTCAGCCCCGAACGGTGCAGGCGGCGCTGGAGCAGCCCGCGTGGGCCGACGCCGACACAGGCCAGCCCCCGACGTCGTGCAGGGACGACTGACCAGCGGCGGCGCGGTGGCGATGGTCCAGAACCGTCGCGCCCGGCAGGTCAGTGCCGCGCCAGCAGCTACGCCAGCAGCAGCGTACGACAGCACCGAGGGCGCGGTGACGAGGGTCGCCGGTCCAGTCGTTCGAACCAGCAGCTCGACAGTCAGATGCGGTAGGCAGCGTCCACGTTTCCTGACCCGGCGCCCGGCTACCTTCGGAGGCAAGATGCGCCGTAGAACAGCATCGCCAGCGCAATGAAGGCCGGGGAGCAGCAGGATGAGTGGCGCGTGGGGCCGGCCGAGCGACCGCCGCCCCCGAGCCCCAGCGCGTGGCCGTGCGAAAACCCTCGGGCTCAGCGTCCGCGACGGTCTGGCGAACGTCGCCGGGGCGCACGGTTCTCTGGGTGCGACAGCCATGACGGTGACCTGAAGGACGCCAGCCTCGCGCATCAGGCGCAGCGTCCTCCAGGTCGGCCAGATTCGACAGGTCGATGTCGGGCTGGTTGATCTGACCGAGCGGAAGCAGGTCGGCTGGGTCGCGACGCCCGCTGTCAGCGGGTACTCGAACGTCTCATCGGCGAAATACCGCTGCGCCTCGGCCGTCAGAAGGTAGTCGACCAGTCGCTGTGCCGCTGTCCCGTTCTTGGTTCCCTGGAGCATGCCGGCACCGGCAGCGTTCACGATCGCGCGCTGCCACTGCCGCGCGGGTAGTAATTGCGCACGGGCTTGCCCCTCGCTCCTTGGTCAGGGCGTAGAGGTAGTAGTGGTTGACCAGGCCAACGTCGATCTCGCCATTCGCGACGGCCTGGACGACCGCCGGTGTTGCCGGTACGCCTTGGGCTCCATTCGCCGCCAGTTCCTTCAAGCCAACGTTGAGCGGCCGCGTCGCAGGGAGGGCGGAGCGCCGTGATCGACGCCTGGAGCGACGCGTTGGTCGGCGCCCAGCCGATGCTCGCGCCAGCGCGGTCGAGCAGGCGGTCATCGTGTCTGGCAGGTCCCGTACGGCCAGCGTGTTCGTGTTGTATACACCACCCGCGCTCGTCCCGACACCGCCAATCCAGAGCACCGTCGCGCGCTCGGAACTTGGGATCGACCTTGCTGAAGGCGTCTCCGCTGGCAGCGCTGGAGTCGGCCTGCCGCGACCCTTTTCGGGCGCGCCGGCGTCCTGGGAAAAACAGATCGGCAGGTGTGGTGGCGCCCTCTTCCAGGAGTGCGCCTGCCAGCTCGGCCGAGTCGCCGTGGCGCAGTTGCACCACGATCAGTGTCGCGTGAAGCGCTCGAGCAGCGGCCCGACGAGCGGCTCGCCGCGGCCAGTACACGGTCACCGAAGCCCGGCAGGCGGCGCCGGGCGCCGCGGCGCGTTCGAGCCAAAGAAGCCGCCACGAAGGTGGTCGCGGACACCGTATACGAGGACGCAGGGCCGACGCATCGTGTACAATCCTTTCGATGGGCGAGTCATTCGACCCTGGTGGGCCGTCGACGCGGTCGTGCAGGCGCGCCACGCCAGCGACGTAAGAGTAGCCTGAGAGGAATTATTAGTCAAGGCTAATACCCGGAGCATAGCATGCCACGGACTCCGGTGGTCGTGGCGTATTAGCGATAATGAATTCTCGCTCTTGTCATGGCGCGCGTCCCGACTCGCCCGTCGAAGGGCCGCACGTGCGTTGCCCCTCCTCTTGAGCACACTTCGACCGCTGCCTCGTGACGTGCAGCTCCTGTAAACGCGGCAACCTGGCGGCATCGCGGCCTCGGTGACCGTACTCAGACGCAGCCCCAGCCATCATCAGGCCGCAGCTGTTGCAGGATCATGGTGGCGACTCGACCGAACTGGCAGGCTTGCTCGCACAAGGGCATGGCTACCGCCAATCAGCACGCTACGCTCGGCGATGCGCTGGCGGAACAACGGAACATGGCAAGGTCGATAATCCCAAGTTCCGGGCGCGCATCCAGCTACCCCTGGAGTGGCGTCATCGCGGTATACAACGCGAACGCTGACCAGCGGAACTGCCAGCGGCCTGTTTGAGCTGCCGTCTCGCATGCGCGTCGCTCCGGCGGCGCTCCGCCTCCTCGTAGTGACGCCTCTGCTGAGGAATCCAGACGCGTGAGCCCAAACGCGGCAACACACGCGATGGAACTGATGGAAGCTGCTGGCGATGGCAATCAATATACCTCTACGCCCTGACAAAGGAGCTGAAATCTACGCAATGCATAACCACTGCGCGCATTTCGCCCGGCGCGATCAATGAACGTCGCTGTGACCGGGGCAACTGGTCGACTACGGCGGCAGTATCTATGGCCGCCATGGCGTTCATTGCCGCGAATCGCATTAAGCAGACCTGCTTCGCTCGGTCAGATCAACCGGCGAACGACCTGTCGATCTGGCCGACCTGGAGGACGTACGCCTGTGCGGGTTGGCGTCGCAAGTGCCGTCATGGCTGTCACCAGGCCGATGCGCCCCTGGCGACCGTCGCCGGGCGAGGAACAAGAGCCACGCGGGGGCTCGGGGGCGGCTCTCACCCTCTCTAACGCCTCGGCATTGCGCTAGCGATGCTTCCATTGGCGTTAATGCCAACTCCTCGCGTAGCCAGCGCTGTCGAATTCCGACAATCAGCTGCTGGTGACCTCGTCTGCGTTCCGTTTTGTCGTGTCGCGCTGGCATGACTGCTGGCGCATTCGCGACGGTTCGAGGACATCGCCTGCGCTGCGTCGATCGGGGAACTGTCGTGATGGCGCTCGACCCGCGGCTCTTGCGCTCGCGCCGTTCAGCTGGAAGCTGGCCGCGGCTGTGATATCCTGTGCGCCATACCACAGCGGCGTCCGCCGCCTCGGCATCGATCTCGTTCGAGGAGATCGCGCAGTAGTCCACATTTCGCGCGGCTCTCCTGCGATCTGGGCGAAATAAGCGCTACTCGGCAGGCGCGAGTATCGAGACTCGGCGCAGCGGCCTCATGAATACTAGTCGGCAGCGCTCCGGCATCCCCTCGCCCGCAAGGTGGTCGTGGAACCGCCTTTATCGCAAACGCCCAGCGAAGTGACCGAAGATAACGCTGGCAATTCTGCGAATCGTCGATAACGCAACATCATGCTGCCGATCAGTACTGTACTGGACTGGCGGCGCGAACTGTGAACGCCACGTTCAGCAATACCGAACCCTGAACGCCCGGTGCGGCGTAACTGCAACGCAGCAATCACTGACTGTCCATATCGCTATCCAGACGGCTGACGGGTGATCGGGCGGCCTATGTCGGTACGCTTAAACAGCGTAGATAGGTCGGCCTGGCGCTGATTTCTTCGGGGTAACTACACCGCCCGCGTATCGTTGGCTACGTGGTCAGCACCTTTGAGACTATCGGCGCGACGCGCTTCTCGATGTGCAAGTGCCCCAACATGGAAGGCGCGCTCGGGCTATTGCGGCGCAGCCACTGTATGACACCGCGCAATTCCGCTGGGGAGTGCTGGCAGAGGCGGCGCTTGTCTTCTTGACGGCAATGAAAGGGCCTTCTACCTTGCTGCGCCAGCAGGCCGAGACCTTGGCGACCTCGATCTGAGTGGGCCGCCGAACGCGCACCGCCCTCATTGATGCTCGTCTCATCTCCGAGCCTGGCAGCTGCTGCCGCCTTCCGTGGTACCAGATGCTCCCAGTAACCGACGCGCATGAAACGAATCGCCCGGCAGTAATCGACCTGAGCAAACGGTCGGTTCAGCGCTCGCCGACGATGGACGATGCAATAGCCTCGGTCGCTCAGCAGTCGCATCAGCAACGTAATAGTGAAGCAGACGTGGCGGATGGCAGCTGCTGTTCCGCCCAGGCGGCTATCTGCATCGCTCAGGACTACACCCTGAACGTAATGTAACATCGGCTTTAGACGCCGCGCGGCGGCGCAGCGGCAATGTCCCTGAAATCGTCGGCGCGGCGTATGGAACTGACGCTGCCTCAACGGCCAGCAACCTTGAGTGGCAACTCACTCAACGAAGATGCTAACGCTCAGCAGATACTCGAACCTATCAACGCTGCGGGCTACCCGGCACAACGTGTACGCGCCAGACTCATATTGACGCCTATTAACTCTAACGAGCTGGCTTCGCCCAGATCCGAAATATTTCCCTTCTCGACGATCGCGGGACTATCGGCGAACCAACGCCCGGCATACGGCAGACGCTTGCAGCTCCTCCAGATTTATGGCGAAGTCTGAATCCAGACGTAGTATGCGCCGACCGTCATTTGGAACAGCCGCCATCATGCCAGCATTCTACGGGCACGACCAGCAAATCACGGTCAACCCTGGCGGGCGTACTCCCGCATCGCTGCGTAGCGGCGTAGATCGCGATCCTCGCTATTCCAGCCGGATCGCAGGAACCTGAGCCTGCTGACTTCGCAACAGCAGACTCGTCGGCAATACGGCGGCGGCGGCGGGCTCGGGCTCGCCAACGCCGATCCATCGACTGCGCAGGCGAGACCCCATTCCCGCCTCGTCAGATGATGGATCGCCTCTACCGGCATCTGCGACGCTGGTGCTCGGACATAACCCTTCGAAGCGATCGTGGCCTAACGGCGTGCTCGGCCCCACAGCCGCCGACGACGCCTGGTCGGAGACGTTCCTGGCCGCGATGCGGGCCTACCCGAGCCTCCGTCCTGAGAGCAACGTGGAGGCGTGGCTCGTCACGATCGCCCGCAGGAAGGCGATCGACCAGCTCCGCGCCGGCTCCCGAGGGGCGATCCCGATCGACGACCTGCCGGAAACGCCGAGCATGGATGGGGTGCCCGGTAGTTGGGAGTCCGACCTATGGGCCGCGCTCAAGGCCCTCCCGCTCAAGCAGCGCGAAACCGTCGCCTACCACTACCTCGCCGGCCTGCCGTACGCAGACGTCGCCAGAGTCCTGGGCGGGAGCCCGGAGGCGGCGAGGAGAGCGGCCGCCGACGGCATCGCCGCGCTACGCAGGACCTACCTGAAAGGAGAAGCCCGATGACGACCGCGCGCACAGCGCCGACCGACCACAGCGACCTGTTCGCCGCGCTGCCCGAGGTCGACGAAGAGGCCCAGCGCCGGCTGCACGCCCGCCTCGTCGCGGCCGCGAGCGAAGCCGCGATCCTCGACGTCGCCTACCGCACCATCGATACCCCGGTCGGCACGCTGCTCCTCGCCGCTACCGAGAAGGGTCTGGTTCGGGTGGCCTACGCCCGCGAGGACCACGACATGGTGCTGGACCAGCTCGCGAACAGCATCAGCCCGCGGGTGCTGCGCGCTCCGGCCCGCCTGGACCTGGCCGCGAGAGAGATCGAGGAGTACTTCGCCGGTCGGCGCAGCCTGTTCGACCTCCCGCTGGACTTCCAGCTCTCGCACGGCTTCCGTCGCACCGTCCTGTCTCAGCTGACCGAGATCGGCTACGGCAAGACCGCCAGCTACGCGGCCATCGCCGCGGCCACCGGCAACCCGAAGGCGGTGCGCGCCGTCGGGACGGCCTGCGCGACAAACCCCCTTCCGGTCGTCGTGCCCTGCCACCGCGTGGTGCGCAGCGACGGGACCGTCGGCCAGTACGTTGGCGGCGCCGATGCCAAGAAGACCCTGCTGACGCTGGAGGCCTCGGCATGAGCACCGTGGCGAAGAAGGGCAACGCAGTGAAGGAGACAGACGAGACCGTGAATCTGACGGCGGACCCCGCCACCCGGGTGGGGCAGGTCGACTGGCCCGCCGTGGTGGAGGAGGTCAACGCCTACGGGTGCGCCCTGACGTCCCAGATCCTCAGCCCCGCCGAGTGCAAGCGCATCTCGGAGCTGTACGACGAGGCCGAGCACTTCCGGTCCACGATCGACATGGCGCGGTACCGGTTCGGATCCGGGCAGTACCGCTACTTCAAACGCCCGTTCCCCGAGCTGGTGGCGAATCTCCGCGAGGCGTTCTACCCGCGGCTGTTGCCGATCGCCCGGGACTGGGCAGAGAAGCTGGGCAAGCCCGCGCCGTGGCCAGACACGCTCGACGAGTGGCTGACTATCTGCCACGCCGCTGGGCAGAACAAGCCGACCCCGATCCTGCTGCGCTACCACGAGAACGACTGGAACGCACTCCACCGCGACCTGTACGGAGAGCTCGTGTTCCCGCTGCAGGTCGTCATCGGCCTCGACGAGCCGGGAGTCGACCACACCGGCGGAGAGTTCCTGCTGGTCGAGCAGCGGCCGCGGGCCCAATCGCGTGGCACCTCGACGCTGCTGAAGCAGGGCCACGGGCTGGTCTTCACCACCCGCGACCGGCCGGTCGAGTCCACGCGCGGCTGGTCGGCCTCCCCGGTCCGCCACGGGATCAGCACGGTGCGCTCCGGGATCCGCCACACCCTCGGCCTCGTCTTCCACGACGCCGCCTGATGAGCGACGCACCTCAGGCCGCCGGCCAACAGGTGCGGACGTATACGCTGCTGGGACCCGACCGGCGCCCCCACCGCGGCGCCACGCCGGGAAGCTTTGGTGGGAACACGCGCCGCCGCGTGTACGGGCGGCTCGATTGCCCGGCCGCGCTGCGCGCGATCGGGCGCGGCGGGTACGTCGACAACCGCGTCTTCTTCGCGGACGAGGCCACGGCCGTCCAGGCTGGGTACCGGCCCTGCGCGGTGTGCCTACCCGCCGAGTACGCCACCTGGAAGGCGCGAGTCGAGTGATGGAATTCCTCAGGAGGGGCGGATGAGCATGCGTGCGGATCGGGTCGAGAAGCTTCTGACGAGACTTGAAACGGCGTGGGCAGCATTCAAGGAGTCGTACGCCGGTGTACCGGACTCGCGCTTGATGGAGCCAGGCGTCATGGGCGACTGGTCGGTGAAAGACATCCTCGCGCACGTGACCACCTGGGAGGAGGAGGCGCTGAAGCATCTGCCGCTGATCGTCGAGGGAGGCCGGCCGCCGCGGTACGTCACCTACGGCGGTATCGATGCGTTCAACGCTCGGATGACAGAGCAGAAGCGAGCCCTTTCGCTCTCCGACGTCCAGGCGCAGCTCGATGACACCCATCAGCGGCTCATCGACTTCTCCGGAACGCGCCCGAAGAACAGCTTGCGCAGGAGACTCGCTTCCGTCGTCGCCTACGGCTCGATACGTACAGCCACTACCCGCAGCACGCCGAGGCGATCCAGGAATGGCGGGCGCGGTCAGCCGGATGAGGGAAACTTGGACCTAAACCAAAGCTGGGAGCTACATGGTCCACGAACGGAAGTATGTGGGTTTCGCCGTAGCTTTGGTGTAGGAGGGGCCGGGTCACGGATACCGCGAACCACAACCAGGTGTGGCTTGGTGTGGTCGACAACTACTACGGCGTGTAGGTTCGAGGACCTGGGACGGACCTTCTTAGTACAACCCCACGGTGAAGACGCAGGGTGTCATCCCGAGCAGCTTGCCTGTGTCATCCCGAGCAGCTTCCTGTGTCATCGAGCAGCGCCCCTGTGTCATCCCGAGCAGCTTCCCTGTGTCATCCCGAGCAGCTTGCCTGTCATCCCGAGCGGCTTCCCTGTCATCCCGAGCAGCTTCCTGTCATCCCGAGCAGCTTGCCTGTCATCCCGAGCGCAGCGAGGGATCTCATGCTGACGGGAGTGTGAACATGTGAGATCCCTCGTTGCGCTCGGGATGACAACTCAGTGGTCGGGGCTCCGTCAGCTTCAGTCTGGCGCCGTACTACACCAACGCCACGCTGGCAACCACATGGTCCAGCAACGGACGCATGTGAGTTTCACCTTGGCTTTGGTTTAGCAGGACATTGTCAGGCGGACGCCAAAACCAGGGCCGGCTTCGCGACCCATGGAAGCAGCCCCGGCGCCTCGGGTCAGCCGAGCAGCGGCGAGCGCCCACGCAGGGTGGCGGTGTGGCGGCCGTCGTCGAGGACCAGCGCGCCGCCGACCAGCACGTGGGAGACCCCTCTGCCCAGCTCCAGCGGCCGCGCGTAGGTGCTGCGCGCTGATCTGGCGCTCGTCCCAGACGGCGAGGTCGGCCACCATGCGGCGCGGACCAGGCCCCGATCGGTCATACCGAGCCGCGATGCGCAGGCGGAGGTCATCTTGCGGACTGCCTCCTCGAGCGGCATGATTCGGCGCTCCCGCACGTAGTGGCCCAGGACGTG
Organism: Chloroflexota bacterium; assembly: GCA_030447245.1. GTDB lineage: Bacteria > Chloroflexota > UBA6077 > UBA6077 > JACCZL01 > JAUJPG01. The sequence goes on from JAUJPG010000033.1 coordinate 55,918, forward strand.
GGCGAACGACCCGTAGGTACGGGGGTGGCAGGCCGATCCCAAGCACAACCCATCGCTGCCGCTGGTCGCCAGTGGATGCGCTAACACCCGGGTCGATAGATTCTTCGGAGCTGGTCGCTCGCTGATGTAGGAGACGGCAAGGTCCTCCTCGACCAACAGATCGCACAGCAGATCCGGAACCTCCTTGCCCAGCTCCTCGGCCGCCTGGACGGGCGACCATCCCTCCATCTTCGGTTCCGCTCCGTGGCGAACGCGGCGAGCGTGACCAGCGACCAGTCGGTGTCCGAGGCCGCCAACGCGTCGCGGATGCGCTCCCGCTGGCGGGGGTCGCGCAGCCCGGTCAAGCAGTCGACCGGGCCGCCAACGTGGGCCCAGTCGGGAACAGGCCGCGAGAGCAGGCTGCTGCCGCGGTGTACGGATAGCTGTCGCGGGTAACGTCGACCCCGTCGGCCCCGGGCCTGGTCGAGCAGGCCGAGCACCTGGTTGCGTGAGCTGGCGCCCGAGTCGGTCGCCGCGCAGGTGCGAAATCTGGACGAACGCCGCTGCGCTGCCCGATCTCGAGCGCCTCACGGATCGGATCGAGCAGACGGTCGCCGCGATCGTTCCGCGTGCGTGACGTACATTCCCCCGCCGAGCGACGACCGAGCACAGCGCGACCAGCTCGTCGGTATCCGACCAGATGTTCAGGGTGTAGTCCAGGCCAGTCGCGAAGCCAGCGGCGCCGTCGGCCATGCCTTCGTCGACCAGCGCCTGCATCCGCTCCAGCTCGCGGCCCGGTCGCGCGTCGATCCTCCCCCCAAGCACTTCGGCTCGGACGGCGGCGTGCGGCACCAGGTAGACCACGTTGACCGAGACTTTCGATCGAAGCGCTCGAGGAACGACGCGACCGTGGTCAATCCCAGCCGGCCGGCGGTTGCCATTGCAGGCGGCGATGTGCTTGCGGAGCTGCTGGAGGGTCGCGGGCAGGCGGGGCATACGACAGGCCATCCCCTGCCCCAGCACGTCGGTGGTCACGCCCTGGAAGATCTTGGCCTCGTGTCGCGGCTCGGCCAGTAGCATGACGTCGGCGTGCGAGTGCATGTCGATGAAGGCCCCGGGGCTGATGATCCGGTCGGCGCAGTCGATCGTCCTCGCCGCCTCGGCATCGCCGACCCGGCCGACCGCGACGATCCGATCGCCGCTGATGCCGACGTCGCCGCGGTACCGGGGGTTACCCGCTCCGTCGGCGATCCGCGCATTGCGCAACAGCAGGTCCTACGGACGCCCTCCTCCAATCGGTTCAGGCTGAGACGACGCTCGGCAGGTCGCCGAGGTCGCGCCGATCGAACAGCGGCGGCGGCCCTGCCGGGAACCCAGCAGCCCGCCCGATTCGACCAGTACGGCATCCCCACGGCGTGGGCTTGGCGGGGACGTCGTGCGCCAGGCGGCGACGAACAGCACCCGCTCGGGCGGCAGGCCCAGGGCGGCCAGGCCAGCCAGTACGCGCGCGGTCGATCTTGTAGGCGCCGGCCCGCTCGGCGCTGACGATCGCCTCGAACGTGCCGCTCCTCGCCGCGGCGGCGATCTCGGCCAGGCGCTGGGAGGTGTTGGTCACGATTGCCAGTCGCCGACGACGCAGCCGCGCGAGCACGTGTCCGGCACATCGGGCCAGGGGCGGATCTCGCCCCAGCGGGCCACCAGCTCGGTGGCGTGCTCGGCAAGCTCTACCTCGAGGGCAGCGCGGCGCACCATCTCCTCGTACGGGACGTAGTCACCTTGCGCGGTGATCAGGCGCAACGAGGCCTGGCGCCAGGCGCGGCCCCGCTCGGCATCCCCAGCCACGGACGACCAGAGGGTCCACGAGTCGACGAGCGCGGTGAGCAGATCGAACGCGATCGCCTCGATTGGACCGAGCGGTCGCGACATCGGCACCTCCGCGCAGCGCACGAAGCCGGGCAGCAGGTCGGGGGCAGTCCTGGGTGGGGTGCGCCGCGGCTGTCAAGGGGGCGGCGCGTGGTGCTCGGGCCGCGGCCCGAGTGCGGGGGTGTTTTGGCGGGGCTCTGGTATACTCGCCGCCCGATTCGACGAGGCAGCCGCGCGAGGGGCGGGCGGCGCGGCGTCGGGTCACGAACGACGCCAGCAACTCGGCTGGCCGAGGAGACGATGACAACGCTGGCCCGGCACGGCGTGATGGGCCGTGCCAGCGCCGTCCGCACGGGCGGCCTGCTCTGGGGCCTGGTTCTGCTGTTCTTCCTGTCGGGCGCTGCGGGCTGGTCTACCAGGTGCTCTGGGTCCGCCTGCTGTCGCTCGCGTTTGGCGTTACGGTGTTCGCGGTGACCGTGGTCCTGGCGAGCTTCATGGCCGGGCTGGCGATCGGTAGCTTCGCCGGTGGGCGCGTCGCGGAGCGGCTGCGGCGCCCGCTGTTCGCCTACGGCGTGGCGGAGATCGGCGTGGGACTGATCGCCCTCGCCACGCCGGCCGGCTTCGCCGCGCTCCAGCGGCTCTACCCGCTGCTGTCGCGCCCGCTCGGCGACGACGAGGCGGTGCTGTTTCCACTCCGCGTCCTGCTGGCCTTCGTGCTGCTGGTCATCCCGACCACGCTGATGGGCGCAACGCTCCCGATCATCGTCCGCTCGTCGCTGGCCCACTCGGGCGAGCTGGCCGACCGGATCGGGCTGCTCTACGCGGCCAACACCTTCGGCGCCATTGCCGGGACGATGGTCGCCGGGTTCTGGCTCATCGGCGACCTGGGGATCAGCCGCTCGATCCAGCTCGCGGCCGCGGTGAACGTGGCGGTCGGCGTGCTGTCGTTCGGCATGCAGCGCTGGGCCGTGCTTCCGGAGGCAACGCACGAACGTTTGGCCGAGACGACCGAGCGCGGCGCCTTCTCGGCGACCGCCCGCCGGGTGACGCTCATCGCCTACGGACTGTCGGGGCTGTGCTCTTTCGCGTACGAGGTGGTCTGGACGCGAATGCTGGCGCTCGTCCTGGACACCTCGATCTACGCGTTCGTCACGATGCTGTCGATGGTGCTGGTTGGGATCGCCGTCGGCAGCGCCGCGGTCAGTCCGTTCGTCCGGCGACGCTGGAACTGGCCGCTGATCTTCGCGGGCATTCAAGTGTTGATCGCCGCCGGGGCGCTCTGGGCGATCTGGGCCGTGGCGAACCTGGCCGAGGCCCGCGAGCTGATGGCCGAAACGCCCGGCCTGCGCCGGCTGGTCGCCTCGCCAGTTCGCCTCAACTTCTTCGTCGCGGCGCTGACGATCCTGCCGTCGACGTTGCTGATTGGCGCGACGTTCCCGATCGCCGCGCGGATCTACACGGCGGGCCTGGACCGGAGCTCCGAACGGTTGGGGGAGATCTACTCGGTCAACGTCTTCGGAGCCATCTTCGGCTCGGCGCTCGGCGGATTCGTCCTCTTGCCCCTGCTCGGCACGCAGCGCTCACTGCTGGTGCTGTCGCTGGCAAGCCTGGGGATCGCGGCGGCGCTCGCCCTGAGCGCCGAGCGGCCAGCGCGTCCGGCTCGGCTAACCCTGGCGGCCGCGACGTTCGCCGCCTTCGCCATGCTCTGGGTGAGCAAGCCGGACCTGTATCAGGCCCTGTTCCGAGCGCGCTTTGCGGAGGCCGACGTGCTCTGGTTCCGTGAAGGGCTCGAGACGACCGTGAGCGTCGTCCGTGCCGATGACGGAATCCGAACGCTGTATACCAACAGCCGTGGCCAGGCCAACGACGAGGGCGGCCTGGTGAACTACCACCGACGGATCGCACACGTCCCGCTGCTGGTCAGGCCGGACATTCGCGAGGTGCTGATCGTCGGACTCGGCGGGGGGCACAGCGCCGGCTCCATACTCCAGCATCCCGGCACGCAGGTCCAGGTGGTCGAGCTCTCTGAGGCCGTCATCGACGGGGCACGCCACTTCGCCAACATCAACTACAACGTCGTCGAGGATACGAACCTTCATGTCAAGATCGGCGATGGCCGCAATCACCTGCTGACCACCGACCGCCGCTACGACATGATCACCAGCGACACGGTCCAGCCCTGGGATGCCGGCAGCACGAACCTCTATTCGGCCGAGTACTACCGGCTGGTCTTGAACGCCTTGACGCCGAACGGCGTGATGGCGCAGTGGATCGCGCCCCAGGACGACTACCAGTACAAGACGATGCTGCGAACGTTCCTGAGCGTCTTTCCGCACGTGACGATGTGGCTTTCGGCCGACCTGCTGATCGGCAGCCACGAGCCGATCGTCGTCGACCTGGCCGAGACTGCCCGCCGCTTCGACCCGCCGAGCGCCCGAGCCGCTCTCGCGCAAGGGGGCTTCCGCACGCCCGAAGACCTGGCCGGCACCTTCGTCGCCACGCGGGAGGAGATCGAGGCCTTCGCCGGCCCCGGACCGATCTTGAGCGACGATCGGCCGATGATCGAGTACTACCGATCGATACCGAGCCGCGGCCAGGGCGACCCGCCCAAGGTCTTCGAGAACGGCTTCTTCAGCCGCGATCCGAGCAAAGTCGTCAAGCCCTGACCGCCCGACATGCCCCGCCGGGCGTGCCTACGACACGGATGCCTCGGGCGCGGACGCCGCGATGATCCCGCGCAGCGCGTCGGCCGCTTGCGCGAACAGCTCAGGACCGGAGAAGCCCCCCTGCTTGCCAGCCACCGCCAGGTGCGGCTCGAGCGCGAGATAGCCGCGGTAGCCGTCGGCCGCCAGAGCCGAGAGCAGCTCGGGGATCTGGCCGTCACCCTGGCCGGGGAGCACGACCGTGCCGTCAGCATGGCGGACGTCTTTGATCTGAACGTGCGCCAGATAGGGCTTGAGCATCGGGTATGCGTCGTCGTGCGAGCGGGCGCCAACGGCGGCGAAGTTGCCGGCATCGAGCGTCAAGCGCAGGCGCGGCGAGTCGACCGCTGCCAGCAGGTCGAGGCACCGTTCCGGTCGGTCGCCCCACAGGTCGGCTTCGTTCTCCAGCAGCAACGTGACAGCGGCTCGCTCGGCAGTGCCGGCGAAGCTCGCCAGCCGGCGCACTACCTCGTCACGGCACTCGGCGTGGCTGGTCCCCTCGCGATAGAAGGAGAAGATTCGGACCAGGTCGACCCCGAACGCGCGGGCCAGCCGAAGCGCCTGCTCCAATCGACCCGACTCGAAGTTGGCGTCGCGGCTGATCGGACTCTTGCCGATCGGCGTTGCGATGATCGAGACCCGGACGCCGTGCGCGTCGAGCAGGCCGCGCAGCCGCGCGACGTCGTCCGCATCGAAGTCGAGGACGTTGCGATCCCAGGCGCCGCGCAGATCGAGATGCCGAACTCCCATCCGCTTCAGCGCAGCCAGCTGCTGCTCGGGTTCGGCGGCGATCTCGTCGCCGAAGCCTGAAAGGACGAAGGCCGCCTGACGGGTCATAGCACTCCTCTCGTAGCGACGTGCTTCGCGCACGGACAATCGGCAGGAGCGTACAGGAAGCCGTTGAGCAGGAGTGTGTCCTGCCTACGGGGCATTGATGGGTGGGGGGCGTGTGCCTCGCCTGGCGATGTGGCGGAACACGCCCCCTCAACCGGCGGGACCGGTTGAATCTGCGTCGGGCGTCTTGAGCACGTCCTCACCGTGCACCTGTCGCGGTCCTACGAACCCGTGACTGTGTTCTGCTCACACGCTCAGGTGCTCCGGCGGCGGAGCCGCTCTGGATCGATGATGGCGATCCTGCGTCCCCGCCGCTGGATGGCGCCTCGGTCCTCGTACCAGCCGAGCACCTTGTTCACGCTCGCGCGAGTCGCCCCGATCATCGCAGCCAGGTCCTCCTGGGTCATCGGCAGCTCGATCTCGACTGCCCCGTCCGACGACCGCCCATGGTCGGCCGCGAGCTCGAGCAGCTTCTTGACCAGCCGGCCCTCGAGGTCGAGGAAGATCAGATCGGCGAGCCCTTCGTCGGCACGACGGACCATCTCAGCCAGAGCGGTGAGCAGCCGCTCCATGGCCGCGGGGTTGGCGCGCAGGACCTGGAGCAGGTCCTTACGGGCGAGGCTGACCGTTTCGATCGGTTCCAGGGCCTCGATGGTGGCCGATCGCGGCTGGCCGTCGATCATCGAAAGCTCGCCGAATGCATCGCCAGGCCCGAGGATCGCCAGCACCGCCTCCTCGCCAGATTCGGCGTCGAGAACGACCTTGACGCGGCCCGCCTGGAGCAAGTGCAGCGAGTCGCCCGAATCGCCCTGGTGGAACACAACCTCGCCTCGGCGGTAAGTCCGTCGGCGCGCCGCGCGGGCGAGTCGTTCGAGGCTCTCGACGGGGAGACTGCTGAGGAGGGGCGAGCGGGCCAGCGTGTCGGCGGTGATCATCGCCTCTCCGCCATGTCCGGGCAGCGCGCCGTGGCGGCGCCTAATGTCGGCAATCTTACAGCTTTTGTGTCACAACCATGATAGGCCCGACTCTTGCATCGACGTATGCTGTGAGCGAAGCCGAAAAGGCGCACGATCCGCGTGCGACTCACCCAGGAGCCCCCGTCATGAGCATCGCGAGCTTGAACCAGCCACCTTCGGACTTCGCACCCAGCGCGGAGCGAGTGTACCCGAGCATTGAGGATCTCTTCGCGCGCGCCGAGCTGGCCGAAATCAGCAGCGACCTCGACCGCGCGCTGTCACAGAATCTGCTTGCCTCGCAGCTGCGCTTCGACCTCGAGGACGCGCTCGACGCGGCGCTGGTCGACGACGACCTGCGGCATCTCAGCATGGCCGAGGAGCTTGCCCGCCTGCTCGCCGCCTGAGCCTGACGCTCCCGTATAATCCGAGAGCCGGCCCACGCGCCGCGCGGACGGGCCCGGCGTCTCCATCCCACACGGCGATCTCCCGCCCCGGCACCCACGGGCGGGCGCGCTCGGGCCCGTAGCTCAGTGGCAGAGCAGGGAGCTCATAACTCTAAGGTCGCAGGTTC
>JAUJPG010000034.1 GCA_030447245.1 Chloroflexota bacterium
GCGGCGCGCGCCCCCACCGCGGGCCTGGGCCCGCTGCCCGGCGCCCACTGCCTGATGGCTCCCGCCAGCCGTGAAGGGTACCCGGACGACGGCGAGGGCCCGGTCCGCAAGGTGCGGCTGCATGCCTTCTGGATCGATCGGCTGGCCGTGTCGAACGCGCGCTTCGACGAGTTCGTCGCCGCGACCGGGTTCGCGACCGAGGCCGAGCGGTTCGGCTGGTCGTTCGTGTTCGGCGGGCTGCTGCCGGACGATTTCCCGCCCACGCGCGGTGTCGCCGACGCGCCCTGGTGGCGGCAGGTGCACGGCGCCACCTGGCGCCACCCGGAAGGCCCTCACTCCGGGATCGAAGATCGGATGGAACACCCAGTCCTGCACGTTTCCTGGCACGACGCCGTGGCCTTCTGCCACTGGGCCGGCACGCGGCTGCCAACCGAGGCGGAGTGGGAGTACGCCGCGCGCGGCGGCCTCGAGCAGCAGCGCTACCCGTGGGGCGACAAGCTGACCCCGGGCGGCGAGCACCGCATGAACGTCTGGCAGGGGGCCTTCCCGGCACACAACAGCGCCGAGGACGGGCATGTCGGCACCGCCCCCATCGACGCCTACGAGCCAAATGGCTACGGCCTGCACAACATGACCGGTAACGCCTGGGAGTGGTGCGCCGACTGGTTCGATCCAAGGTTCCACGTCAAGGGCCCGCGTGAGAACCCGCTCGGCCCGCCAGGCGGCGACCGCAAAGTGATGCGCGGCGGCTCGTACCTCTGCCACCGCTCCTACTGCTTCCGCTACCGCGTCGCCGCTCGAAGCGCCAACACGCCGGACAGCTCCACCGGCAATCTCGGCTTCCGCTGCGTCCGTGACGCGGACGCAAGTGAGCGTTAGGAGACAGAGATGTCGAACGACGAGGCGAGCTTCAGCGGCGTAATTGGCCGCTCGTACCACGAATCAACGCCCTCCTGGCCCGAGCCTGCGCGCGCGCCGGCCGGCGCGCCAAACGTCGTGTTCGTCGTTCTGGACGACGTCGGCTTCGCCGATCTGGGGTGCTACGGCTCGGAGATCGAGACGCCGAACATGGATCGGTTGGCTGCCAACGGCCTGCGCTACACCGGCTTCCACACGACGGCGATGTGCTCGCCGACGCGGGCGGCACTCCTGACCGGTCGGCAGGCCCACTCGGTCGGCATGGGGATCATCGCCGAATGGTCGACCGGTTTTCCGGCGTACGCTGGGCGGGTCACCAAGCGGGCCGCCACCCTGGCCGAGATGCTGCGCCAGCACCAGTACAACACCTTCGCCGCGGGCAAGTGGCACCTGATGTCGATGGAGGACGTGACCGCGGCCGGACCGTTCGACCACTGGCCGCTCCAACGCGGCTTCGACCGCTGGTACGGCTTCCACGGCGCGCTGGCCGACTCCTGGCACCCGGAGCTGTTCGTCGACAACCACGCCATCGACCCGCCCGATCAACCTGAGTACCACCTGAGCCAGGACCTGGTCGACCGTTCGATCGAGTTCATCCGCGACCAGCGTTCGGCGGCGCCGGAGAAGCCGTTCTTTCTCTACCTGGGCTTCGGTGCATGCCACTGGCCACACCAGGTCCCGCGCCAGTACATCGACAAATACCGCGGCCGCTTCGACCAGGGCTGGGACGCCATCCGCGAGCAGCGGCTGGCCCGCCAGATGGAGATGGGCATCGTCCCACCGGGCACCGAGCTCGCGCCGCGCAACGCCGGCGTCAAGGCGTGGGACGCGCTCTCTTCGGACGAGCAGCGGCTCTTTGCGCGGATGCAGGAAGTCTACGCCGCCTTCCTGGACCATACCGATGCTGAGCTCGGCCGACTCGTCGCGTACCTGGAGCAGCTCGGCACGCTCGACAATACGCTGATCGTCCTCCTGTCCGACAACGGCGCCAGTCCCGAGGGCGGCGAGTTCGGCGCGGTCAACGCTCGCAAGCACAACCAGTACGAGCCCGAGACGCTGCCGGAGGTACTCGCGGCGTATGACGCGCTGGGCGGCGAGATGACCTACAGCCACTACCCAATGGGCTGGGCTCAGGTCAGCAACACGCCGCTCAAGTGGTACAAGAAAGACGTCCACGCTGGGGGCGTCCGAGACCCGCTGATCGTCAGTTGGCCAGCCCGGATCCGCGACCACGGCGGCCTTCGGACCCAGTACCACCACGTCAGCGACATCGTCCCGACCGTGCTCGAGGCGATCGGGATCGAGCCGCCGACCGTCTACGCGGGCGTCGACCAGATGCCGATTCACGGCACGAGCATGGCCTACACGTTCGACGCGCCAGACGCGCCTCCGCGCAAGCAGTCCCAGTACTTCGAGCTACTCGGGGACCGTGGGATCTGGCACCGAGGCTGGAAGGCGGTCGCAAAGCACGAGCGGGGCGCCGAGTTCGACCGCGATCGCTGGGAGCTCTACCACCTTGACGACGACTTCTCAGAGTGCCGAGACCTGGCGGACCAGCAGCCCGAGAAGCTGCGCGAGATGATCGAGCGCTGGTGGGCCGAGGCCGGCCAGTACGGCGTGCTCCCGCTGGACGACCGCGAGTATGAGCGCGTCGCGGCGAGCGTCGTGGCCAGGGCCAGGAAAGTCTCGACCTACTATCCAGGCATGGCTCGGGTTGACCGATTCAGCGCGCCTAACATCACCGACCGCTCGTACACGATCACCGCCGAGATCGAGATCCCCGAAGGCGGAGCCGAGGGCGTCCTGCTCGCCTCAGGGAGCCGTTTCGGCGGGTACGCCCTGTACGTCAGGCAGGGGCGCCTCGTCCACGACTACGCTTACTCCGAGCGGGAGCGAGCCACGCTCACCGCCGACACACCATTACCAACCGGCCCGAGCACGGTGCGCTACGCGTTCAAGAAGACCGGCCCGCGCCGAGGCACCGGCACGTTGTCGATCGACGGTCGCTCAGTGGGCTCGGCCGAGGTTCCCAAGACCTGGCCGACCTTCGCCTTGACCGGCGGGCTCTGGTGTGGTCGCGCCGGCGGCTCGCCGATCGGCGAGGCCTACGAGCCTCCGTTCCCGTTCAGCGGCATCATCCACCGCGTCGTGGTCGAGCTGGAGGACGACGGCAAGCCCGACGCTGTCGGCGAGTACCAGGCCGCCCTGGCGGAAGAGTAGCGCGCCAGGTCCACGCTTGACCGCGCCATTGCTCGAGGCGTAGACTCGGGACACGACGTAGGATCGGCACCGCGCCCAGAACTACTCCGCGCGGCTGGTCCGCACCACCACCCCGGCGCGCTCTTCCTGGAGCATGAAGGGCGCCGAGGAGTCCTTGTCGCCCCAGCCGCGGGCGTGCGCCTCGATCAGCGCCTGTTCGGTCAGCGCGCCGATCGCCATGGGCACGTCGTACTCGCGGGCCAGCTCGATCGCGAGGCCGACATCCTTGCGTGCGAGCGCCAGGGCGAAGCGGGGGTGATCGAAGTCTCCTTGAAGACGATCTCCGTAGGCGATAGAGAGAGCATGTATCCCTGGCCGTAGGCCCCGCCCTGCACCGCCTCGAGCAGCCCGGACGACGCCGGCTTTGACCCCGAGCGTGAAACCCTCCGCGAGGGCCTGGGACGCGCAGTAGCCGATCAGGTTGTGGACCAGCTTGGCGATCGAGCCGGGCGCCGATCTCCCCGATGTGGCTGACCTTGTCGCCAATCGCCTCGAGCGCCGGGCCGCGCGCGCTCGCAGACCGCCCGTCGTCGCCGCCGACCATGACCTGAAGCGTGCCGCGCTGGGGCTCCTCCCGGACCGCCACTCACCGGCGCGTCGAGGACATCGATTCCCCGCGCGCCGAACCGCTCGTGGATCCGTCGGATCAGGCTTGGCGAGCTCGTCGAGAGGTCCGCGTAGATGCCGCCTTGTGAACCGCCGCTGAGCACGCCCTGGTCCCCGAGTGCCACTTGCTCGACCTGCGCCGGACCCGGCAGGGAAGTCAGGATCAGCTCGGCCTCCCGCGCCGCGTCACCCGGGCTGTTGGCCCAGCGGGCGCCTCGCCGAAGGTGCTCGTCGGATGCCGCTCGTCTGGCGTCGTGCACGACGAGGTCGTGCCCGGCCGCTACCAGGTTCAAGGCCATCGGGCCGCCCATCGTACCAAGGCCGATGAACGCGATGCGCATCGCGTCCTCCTTTCGTCGCGAACGGCTCGCGTTGGCGATAGCCGGCTCGTCAGGCTGATCGCCGGTCACGGCTCGGTCTGGGTGGTCTCGCTGCCTTTGGCGGTGATGGCAATGTGGGCCATCGGGGTGTCATCGGAGCGCCGTGCCAGTGCTCTTCGCCCGCCGAGATCAGGATAACGTCGCCAACCGTCACGGTTCTCTGCTCGTGCGCAGTCGCGACGGTGCCGGTGCCCTCGGTGACAATCAAGAGCTGGTCGCTCGTGTGGGTGTGGAACTTGTTCCGAGAACCGGCGCTGAAGCTGACCACGCCGAAGTTGAAACTTCGGCTGTCGCCAGGCTGGAACACGGCCTGCCTGGTGACCGGATTGCCGGTGAACAGGCTGCCCACCGCCGGCTCGGCGGGGACCTCGGCCATTTTCACAACGATCATCACGCGCCTCCCGTCCAGATAAGCTCGGGCCAGTGGGGCCGGTCCGAGCAAGCGCCGCGCGGGCAGTCTCAGCCGACGCGGTCGCCGGACACCGGTTCGTGGCTCCAGGTGAAGAATGGATCGCCGCCGCTCGGCGTTACCAGGTAGATCTCCTCGAGCCAGTTGCGGCTCCGGTCGTCGCCCGGAACCTGGAGGTGGGCCGAGACGACCATTCCCTCTTCGAGGCTCCAATCGTGCCGGCTGGCCGTGACTTCCATGTCGATGTGCTCCAGCCCGAGCCCGTGAAAGAAGATAAAGGCCTGGTCGGCATTAGAAATGCCCGCCTGCCGGAACGCCTGCCGGCCGGTGGCCTGGAGCTGGCTGATCTTTGCTCCGGGCCGCATCGCGTTCTGAACCTCCGCCATCGCGGCAGCCGTGGCCGTGGCAATCTGCTGGCCGAGACCGCGCGGGCGATCGTCGACGATCCAGGTCTTTCCGCCATCCCAGCAATAGTGATTCCAGGTGCCGTGACAGTCCCACATGATGTGCATGCCCGGCTCGACGACAAAGTCCTCCAGACCGGTCCCCATGTAGAAGGCCGAGTCGGTCCCGGCGAAGTTGGCGATCACGACCCCACCCGGGTCGCGCACGAAGCCACCGAGACCGACGGCTTCAACGTGGTAGGTGTCGATCATCTCCTGCCAGGTCGTGCCGGGCGACCAGGAGCTGATCGTCCGCTCGATCGCCTGCTGGTTGAGCCGGGTCGCCTGCCGCAGCAGGGTCAGCTCCTCGGGTGTCTTGACCTGGCGGACGTACTTCAGCACCCCGTAAGCGTCCACCACCCGGATATGGGGAGTATCGCCACCGACCACGGCGTTGGCGAAGCGGAGGTCGTCAAAACCGATTGTGCCCTGCGCGAGCCCGAGATCCTTGATCGCGCCCCTGATGCTGTCGACCAGGCTAGCTGCGTACTTCTCCCGCGCGGCTCGGCCCCACTCGGTCTCACGGACCTCCGCGGGCACGTAACGATCGATGTCGGACGGGCTCCAGGGAAGGTCGAGCGGCGTGATGAGGGTGGCATACGGCCGAATATCCTTGATCCAGGAGGGCTGGCCCAGGAAGAAGGGCAGGTCGAATTCGGCCACCGCGATGACCGGCTGGTCTGGATGGTGCCTGGAGATCACGACCGCGGCGTAGCCGTTGGTTTCCTGGACGCCGACGCTGGCGGGAGGCGCGAACCCGCTCAGATAGAGGACGTTCGGTCGAAGGTACGCGACGATGCCATCCAGCCCACGCTGCTCGAGCGTGTCCAGCAAGCGTCCGAGATTGCACAGCCGCTCGGGCAGCGCCATGCGCCTGAATTCCGCCGGTGGTCTAACCGTGGCCGGCGCCGATTGGTGGGCGGTGTGGTGGATAGCCATGTGCTGCGTCTCCCCTCAGACTCGGCTGACGCCCGTGGCCGCCGATCCCGGCACCAGCCGCCGACGCCGGTCTGGCTGGCATCGTACCCGGAACGGCGGCTCGATACCACCGCGCGACGAGGGTGAACGCCGCCTGGAGCGTCCTTGAACGAAGCCCGTCCGGAGCACTTCAGTCCCGCTCCACGCCTGGCGCGGTCGCCAACGCGGCGATAGTCCCGGCCAGCCCGCGGCTCTCGTCGCGTCCTTCGGGCGTTTCCTGACCGAGCGGCGTCCCGGCAACCCATTCGTACATCTCGGCGGCGCCGAGGAGCGTTCGCGGCGTCAGCCCGGCCGCCTGAAAGGTCGCCGCGATCTCCTCCATCTCGCCGACCCAGCGGTGCGCCTTCGACGGCATGGTAGGGACCGAGCGATCGAGCCAGGCCAGCAGCGCCGGCTGGCTGTGCTCCAGCTCCGCCTGGAGCGGTTCGGCAAGGTCGAGTCTGCGCGCGGTAACCAGGAGCTCCGTCCCGAGCGCGATCAGTCCCTTGGTCATGGCCGCGTAGCACATCTTCAGCCCGGACGCCTGGCCGATCTCCTCGCCGGCAACCAGGATCTGGAGCACCGAGTCGGCGAGCGGGAGCAGCTCGGTCGCGTGCGGTCCCGAGAGGTAGATGCGCGTGGATCGGCCGCGGGGCGGCGGACCGATGATGCCACCATCGACGAAGCGAGCGCCGACGGCCTCGACGATCGTGCCGATCTGGCGCGTCGTCGCCGGCGAGATGGCATTCAGATCCGCGTACAGCAGGCCCCGTCCAGCCGCGCCCAGCGCGGCGGCAACGCGCTCGGCCGCGGCCACGGCGTCGGCGGGAACGAGAACCGAGAGCACGGCGTCCGCCAGCTGGACCATCTGCTCGACGCTGCCGACGTCCTCGATGCCGGCCATGGCAGCGAGCCGTCGGGTTCGGTCACTCCGCGCGTCGAGCGCCGCGACCACGCGCATGCCGCGGCTCGCGAGCGCCTGCCCGATCGCCGAGCCCATGTCGCCCGGGCTCAGGATGCCAATCGTCTGGATCACGGCGTACCTCCTGCGACCACGACCGCGGGCAGCGTCGTCCGGCCTGACGGAACAGCGTGCCCTCGGCGTCTGCCCGAGGCGAGGCGGGTAAGTCTACAAGCTGAGCGGGGTCGGGCGGGTCTTTGGGCCGCTTGGCTCGCCTTGGACTGTCGATACCGGTGCGGGTGTCAGGTCAATGGCCGGGTCGGGTAGCTTGACCGGCACGGCAGGCTCGCCTATCGTTCGTTAGGGTACGCGGCCACATCGGGAGGACGGAGGTTCGGACGTGGCTGAAACTGAGGCGGCCATGACCGAGCGAGGCCGTCAGCTCGGAGCCAGTCCCACAGGACGCAAACAGCATCTAGTCCTCGACGTCAACGGGGAGCGGGTGGAGCTGCTGGCGCCGGTCCACAAGACGCTGCTCGAGGTGCTGCGCGAGGAGCTGGACCTGACCGGCACCAAGCATGGCTGTGAGCTGGGCGAGTGCGGAGCGTGCGCAGTGCTCGTCGACGGGGAGCCGATCCTGAGCTGCCTGGCGCTGCCGATCGAATACGGTGCGCCGGAGCATCGGATCGTCACGGTCGAGGGGCTCGCCGGCGCGGTGCCGCACCCGCTCCAGACGGCGTTCGCCGAGCTTGGCGCGGCGCAGTGCGGCTACTGCACGCCCGGCATGCTGATCACGGCCGTCGCGCTGCTGGACGCGGACCCGAGGCCGGCCCGGGCGACGATCGTCGACGCGCTCGCCGGCAACATCTGTCGCTGCACGGGCTACGTCAAGATCTTCAAGGCCGTCGAGCTGGCCTCGGCGCGGATGAGCGGCTAGGGCCCACCTGGAACTATCGAGGCGGTGACACCATGACGCTGCTGGATCACCCGCCGCTCGACGAGCCGCTGACCGTCGTCGGCACGTCGATCCCGAAGGTCGACGGCCTGATCAGGACAACCGGCCAGGCCCGCTACGCCGACGATCTGACGCTGCCGCGGATGGCGTTCTGCCGCCTGCTCCGCGCCACCCGTCCGCACGCCCGGATTCTGTCGATTGACACGTCGGCGGCCGAGCGGTTGCCGGGCGTGCTCGGGGTCATCACCGGCCGCGACCTGCCGACGAAGTACGGCGTGCTGCCGGTCGGCCAGGATGAGGAAGCGCTCTGCACGGACAAGGTGCGCTACGTCGGCGATGCCGTGGCGGCGGTGGCCGCCGTCGACGAGGAGACTGCCGAGCGCGCGATCGACTCGATCGACGTGCGCTATGGCGATCTGCCAGCCTTTCTGTCGATCGAGGAAGGGCGGTCCAAACGGGGGGAGCCGATTGCGGAGGGTAAGTAGGGGTAGGGCCCCCGAGCCGCCGCGCTCGAGGTCCGGCGACGTCGACGCGGCGTTGGCCCCCGCGACGCACCGCTTCGAGGACACCTACTTCTTCCAGGGCACTACGCACCTACCGCTGGAGCAGCACGCGTGCGTCGCCCAATGGGAACCGGTCGGCGACGGGGCCGAGGGCAAGTTGACATTGTGGACCAGCACCCAGTCGCCTCACTACGTCCACAAGGAGCTGGCCAAGGCGCTCGGACTACGCGAGGACCAGGTGCGTGTCGTGGCGCCACCAGTCGGCGGGGGGTTCGGCGGCAAGCTGGAGCTGTTCCAGCACGAGGCGGCCGCGGCCAAGCTGGCCCAACTGACCGGTCGTCCGATCAAGGCCGCCCTGACCCGCGAGGAGGTCTTCTACTGCCACCGCGGCCGCCACCCGGTGCTGATGTGGGTCAAGACCGGCTGGTCTGAGGACGGCAAGATCCAGGCGATGGACTTCAAGTCGTACGTCGACGGCGGTGCGTACATGAGCTACGGCGCCGCCTCGCTGTACTACACCGGCGCGCTTCAGACAGTCTGCGACGCGATCCCGGCCTACCGCTGGCAGGGCGTGCGGGTGCTGACGAACAAGCCGCCCTGCGGCCCAAAGCGCGGCCACGGGACGCCCCAGCCCCGCTTCGCGCTGGAGTGCCACTTCGACGCGGTCGCCGAGCGGCTGGGTATGCCGGTCCTGGACTTGCGGCGCAAGAACTTCGTCAAGCCGTTCAGCACGACGGTGAACTACCTGCGCGTCACAAGCTGCGGACTCGAGCAATGCGTCGACGTCGTGGCGCGCGAGTCCCACTTCGAGGAGAAGCATCGGGCGCTGCCCCACGGCAAGGGTGTCGGCTTCGCCGTCGGTGCCTACATGTGTGGCGCTGGTCTACCACTCTACTGGAACGATATGCCGCACAGCGCGGTCAACCTCCGGCTCGATCGGAGCGGCCTCGTCCAGGTTTCCTGCGGCCAGGTCGACATCGGTCAGGGATCGAACTCGATGCTCGTGTCGGTCGTCGCCGAGGCGCTCGGCTGCCGGCCGGAGCAGATTACGCTGATCTCGTCCGACACAGACACGACGCCGATCGACCTGGGCTCCTATTCCAGTAGGGTGACGTTCATGGCTGGCAACGCCGCGATCGAGGCCGCCACGCGCTTGCGCACGGTGCTGCTCGCGGCGGCATCTGAAGAGTTCGATCTCCCCGCCGAGGCGCTCACGCTGGGGAACGGCCTGCTCCAGCGGCGCGACGGCATCGGGTTCCAACTGGAGTTCGGCGAGCTGGTCAAGCTGGCCGAGTCGAAAAATGGCGCACTCGTGGCCAGCGGCAGCTACAAGCCGCCGAAGCTCGGTGGCCCTTTCAAGGGCTCCGGCGTCGGCCCGAGCCCGGCCTACAGCTTTTCCGCCTGCGTGGCCGAGGTGGACGTCGATCCCGAGACTGGCTGGGTGACGGTCCAGCGGATCTGGATGGCGCACGACATCGGTCGCGCGATCAACCCGGTCCTCGTGGAAGGCCAGATCGAGGGCGGGATCTACATGGGGCTTGGCGAAGTGTTGATGGAGGAGCAGGAGTTCCGTGGCGACCGCGGCCCGCGCGTCCTCGGCGTCCACAAGTTTCCGTCAATGCTGGAATACAAGAGCCCGACGACGTTCGAGATGCCAGAGATCCGCTCATTCCTGGTCGAGACGCTCGACCCGGAGGCGCCGTTCGGTGCCAAGGAGGTCGGCCAGGGCCCTCTCCTGCCGGTCATCCCGGCCGTCGTCAACGCCGTCTACGACGCCGTTGGGATTCGCATCGACGAGATCCCGATCACGCCCGAGAAGGTGCTCAAAGCGCTCGAGGCGAAGGCCGAGGGGAAGCCGGCCCGCCACGGCCCGAAAGGGCTCCCGCCGTACGCGTTCCCGCGCATTCAGAAGGTCGAGCCGCCAGTCGAGTGGGGCGGCAAGCCCGGCGACCACGAGGAACTGCCGGCCGCGGACGGTGGACGTGGCGCGCGCGGGTCTCGGGACGGCAGCGGGGCCACGGTCACTCGCCCCGGCGAGAGGACGTCCGGGCCGTGATGCGGCTGTCGCCCTTCACGTACCTGGCGCCAAGGACGCTGGCTGAGGCGGCCGACCTGCTCGCCGAGCACGGTCGCCAAACGCCGACGATGGTCGTTGCCGGCGGGACCGACCTGTTCCCGAACATGAAGCGGCGCCAGCAGGAGCCGAAGGTGGTGATTGGCCTGCGCGGGGTGCCGGAGCTGCGCGGGATTTCCACAGATCGGGATGGCTGGACGCTGATCGGCGCAACGACCACCCTGGCCCAGGCTGCCAGGGACCCGCACCTGGGCCAGCAGTACCCGGCGCTGGCTCACGCGGCGCACGCGGTCTCAACGCCGCATCTTCGGACCACGGGCACCCTGGGCGGCAATCTTTGCCTGGACACCAGGTGCAACTACTACGACCAATCGTATCACTGGCGGAAGAGCGTCGACTTCTGCATGAAGCGGCCGGAGTCGAACCCCGCCGCGATCTGCTGGGTCGCCCCCGGGAGCCCGCGCTGCTGGGCGGTCTCCTCCTCGGACTGTGCGCCGGTCGCCGTCGCCCTGCGAGCCAGATTCCGGCTGGTCAGCGCGGCTGGCGAGCGGATCGTCGAGGCCGGCGACTTCTTCCGAGACGACGGCATCGAGTACCTGGCCCGTCGGCCCGACGAGATCCTGGCCCAGATCCTCTTGCCGCCGACCGATCGATCCTGGCGCACCGTCTACCTGAAGCTGCGGCGGCGGGGCTCATTCGACTTCCCCATTCTCGGCGTCGCCGCCTCGGTCAAGCGCGGCAACAGCACGGTTGAAGACGCGCGGCTGGTTCTCGGCGCGGTCGGTTCGGCGCCGGTCGACGCGACCGAGCTTGCACAGTCGCTGATTGGCGCCGAGCCAACCACCGAAGCGGTCGATGCCGTCGCGGCCCAGGCGTATCGGGGCGCCCGCCCACTGGACAACACCGATCTCAACTACGCCTGGCGCAAGAAGATGGCCCGCGTCTACGTCCGGCGGGCGCTGGCCGATGCCGCCCGCCTGGATCTGCACCACGACTCGGGCCAGGTCGGCGCAGCGTTGCTCTGACCGGGGAGGGCGTGGGGCTGAGTGGGTCCAGGTGACCCCGGCGACGGTCGAGGCATCCCGGCCGCCTCAGGGACGGTGCGTGGCGGTCGCCGCTCGCGCCGTCGCCGTCGGGCCGGGCAAGGCCACGAGTCGTTGCTCGTGAGCTCACCTCGGCGTGGATGTCGCCGAAGGGTTCAACCCGGGAAGCCTCAAGGCTGCTTGGCAAAGGCTCGGTCAGCGGAAGCTCGACGATCGCACTCGTGCCGCGCCCGAGCTCGCTCTCGAGCACGATGGCGCCGCCGTGCGCCTCGACGATCTCGCGGGCGATGGCGAGCCCCAACCCGCGCGCCTGGTGGATCGGGCGCGTGAAGGGTCGCCCCGGACGAAGCGGTCCATCACGCTCGGCAGCACGTCGGGCGCGATCCCGCAGCCAGTATCCGTGACCGCCAGCCGGGCGTGCCCGTTCACGCGGTCCAGGCGGAACTCGATCCGGCCGTCCGGCGGCGTGAACGCGAGCGCGTTGGCCGCCAGGTTGATCAAGACCTGCTTCAGGCGGTCGGCATCGCCCAGGACGGTTGGCGAGGCGTCGATCTCCACGTGGATCTGCTGCCCGCGGGCGAGGGGCTGCGTCTGGTGGGCGACCTCGGTCACGATCGGCGCAAGCTCGACCGCGGCCAGGGCAAGTGTTTGCTCGGCATCCAGGCGCGAGAGGGTCAGCAGGTCGGTGACCAGCCGGGCCAAGCCGCCCGATCTCGCGATCCATGGTATCAAGCATCCGCCGACGGTGGCCTGATCGCCCCGGGTCCGCACCGAGCTGGAGCATCTCGACCATCCCGCCGAGCGCGGTGAGCGGCGTTCGAAGCTCGTGGGCAGCATCGGCCACGAAGCGGCGCTGGGCTCCCAGCACCGCGGCCAGGCGGTCCAACATGCTGTCAAAGGCCTCGGCCAGCTCGCCGATCTCGTCGCGCCGAGCAAGGCGCAGCCGCTCGTCCAGCTTGCCGGCGGCGATCCTGCGCGCCGCGCGGATGACGCGGTCGAGCGGGCGGAGGGCAGAACGGGTGGCGCGCAGGCCGACGGCGCCCGTGACAAGCAGCGCGAGGAAGGTTCCGCCGGGCGAGGATGCTCCACAGCCGCGCCTGGAGCTGGTCGGTCAGCGCGAGCGACCTGGCCATGGCGAGCGCGCCTCCGATGCTGCCATCAGGCGTGCGGATCGGCCAGAGCATGACCAGCGTTCGACGGGTCTGCTGGTCGACGATCGCGCGGCCGTCGACACCCGACAGGACAGCCGCGACCTGCTGATCGATGGTTGAGGCCAGGCCTCGACGTCGTCGTCTGTCTCGGTGGCTGCGATCAGCGCGCCGCTCGAATCGAAGACGAACACGCCCGTGTCCGCCTGGTCAGCCGCCCGACCAGCATGGTGGCAGCGCGCCCGACGTTGAACGGCGGCGCCAGGGGCGGCGGGCGCCCACGCCCTGAGAGCTCCGGGGCCGCGTGGTCCTTCGGCGCCGCGCGGCCCGTCGGCACCGCGCGGCCCCTGCGGCGCCTGGAGCACGGGCCGGCCTGTTCGGCGACGTGGTCGGCGGTGATGTCGATCAGCGCACGGTCGAGCTGGAGCAACAGAACGCCTCCGAGTACGGCGAGCGTGAGGGCCAGCACGCCGACGTTGAGCGCGGTCAGGCGCCAGCGGATGGGCCAGGACCGCCGAGCGAGCTGCCGCGTGGTGAACTGCCGCATTGATCAGCCGGACAGGGCGTAGCCGACGCCGCGGACGGTGCGGATGAGTGCGCGCTGCTCGTCGCCCAGCTTGTCGCGCAGGGCGCTGATGTGCACTTCGATCAGGTTGCCGTCGCCGAGATGGTCGGTCCCCCAGACGCGGTCAAGCAGCACGTCCCGCGTCATGACCTGCCTGGGGTGGAGCATGAACACGTCGAGCAGCTCGAACTCGCGCGGCGAGAGCGGGATCGGGCGTCCGTCCAGGAAGACCTCGCGGGTGTCGCGGTTGAGGGCCAGCGCTCCGTAGCGCAACACGCGATCAGCCAGCGTGGTTCGGCGGCGTAGAACCGCGCGAACGCGGGCGAGCAGCTCCTTGAACTTGAACGGCTTCGGCACGTAGTCGTCGGCGCCAGCTTCAAGGCCCTCGACCCGCTCGTCGACCTCGCCGCGCGCTGTCAGCATGATGATCGGCACGTCGCCCCTCTGGCGAAGTCGGCGGCAGACCTCGAGCCCGTCCAGGCCGGGGTAGGTTGAGGTCCAGGATCACCAGGTGCGGCCGACGTCGGTCGTAGGCTGCGAGCGCGCGCTCGGACCGTCCTGCGCCAGCTCAACCTCGAAGCCTTCGTACTCCAGCCCCATCTGGACGAACTCGAGGATCGACTCCTCGTCGTCGACCACCAGCACCCGCAATCGGGTGACTCCGTTGGTTTGGCCGTTCACGCGAGCATGTTTCCCGACACCATCAGGCCGCACGCTTCCCCACCCACATCATACGGCGTGCACGGAACGGCGAGCACCGAGCGGGCACGCGGCATGCCGCGTGTCGCTCAGCGCCCGCCGTCCGTCACGGAGCTAGGGGCGCGGGCCTCGCTGGGGGAACCCGCCGCCGGGAACCGCTTTGGTCATGAATTGGTCGATCCGCTCGGCGGCGCGCTGCTTGCCCTGTGCAACCTCGCCGCTCGGGATCCGCCCAGCGGCGGCTCCTGGTCGATCCGAGTGTTTGCTTCGGACTTGAGGGCATTCGCGACGATGGAAGGGTCAACGTTGTGGGCACGCGCCACATCTGGCAGTGTCTTCCTGGAAGCTCCTGCGCGAGCTGGTCGACGCTAATGCCGATTGCCCTCGCGGCCGCGTCGAATCCGACCTGGAAGCCGCGGCCGCCGCGCGGTCCGCCCGGTCCTCGCTCTGGCAGACCCAGCTCGGTGCGGGCCTCGGTCATGGCCTGCTTGAGCCGATCGGGGCTGACGTTCAGCTTGCCCGGCGAAGGCGGCCAGGAATTGATCGTGACGAGCCTGGTGGTCGGCGGGCGTTTGGCCGCTTGCCTGGCGCGGTGCCGGCGGCCCTGGCGGCGGGCTCGCCGTCGGCTGCTGGGCGCCGACGACGCCGAGGGTGGCCCCGATCATCGCCAACCCGGGCGACACCGGCCAGGGCGGCCCGCTTCAACGGAACAGTTCGCATGAGAGTCTCCTTTTGACTCGATGGCTCGACGGGCGTGAATCCCGTCGGCACTCTTAGCGTCGCACCTGAAGCTGAATCCCCTACCCCCGCAATCTGAAGATTCTCTGAGGGTCTGATCGTGACCGGGATGGTCGCGGCCCGAGCGCAGGGTGGCGTGCCGTCGCGAACAGCAGACAGAGGGCCGCGTGGGCGAGTGCAACTGGCGCGACCGGTGGGGCCGGACCGACTGTCTTGGTCGCCGCCAGCCACCAGCGCGGGGCGGACGGCATCGAAAAGAGTCAGCCACCTACTTGCAGGAGGCTCAGCACGCCGAGCAGGTTCGTGGTCAGCGCCTCACTCTCGGTCGATCGCATCGTCACGCTGCGTGGTGATGGACCACGCCGTGGTGATCGACCGAGCGCGTCTGAGGTCGTCACCGCGCCGCGCGAACGACCGCGGCTGTCTACGTGAGATTCAGGACGAAGTCGAAGCTCGCCAGCTTGCTGCCGTCGGCTTGGTCCTCGACGTTCAGCAGGAGCTCGGGCCTGAAGATGCCGTCTCGCTGGTTACGAAGCTCGTCCGGGAAGTAGAGCTGCGTGGTCAGGATCGGTCCATTGGGCGCCTGGACCTTCAGATGGAAGTGGCGCGTGCGGCCAGGATACAGCCCGGGGACGACCGTCTCGAGAGCATAGCGGCCGGTGTCGTCGGCGAACTGGTGGCCGCGCAGCCGGTACCCGACGTTGTCGTACATGCCGCCGTCATCCGCCTGCCAGAAGTCGAGCAACGCGCGCGCGACTGGCTGGCAGCTGGTGTCGACCACCGAGCCGGCGAGCACCACTCTTGTCCCCGGCATGCCTGGCTCGAGCAGCGTGGCTCGCTCAGGCGAGTTGGGCGTGTAGTACGGGCCCTCGGTCTGCGACGGCGTGACGTCGTCCTCGTCGAAGCACGCGGGGGTCGGCGCCAACGTGACGGCCCGAGCTACCGGCACGGTATCGGAACCTGCCGGCGCTCGGCGGGCGGTCGAGCTATACAGCACCGCCCCGCCCAGGGCAAGCACGATCGGCGTCGACGTGGCGAGGCTCAGCTTCAGGAATTTTCGTCGGTTCATACGTAGATCCTACCCCATTCGGGGCGATGGTCTCGGCGCGCTACAACCGCGCCGGCCCCTCAAGTCTGACGCGTCGATCTGAATCCGGCGTGTTGGCTGCCTGAAGTTTTGCTGAAGACAGGGCGGTCAGGCGAAGGACGCGGGGGTGATCGGGGCACGTTGCCGCTTGACGTACTATCATCATGCCTGGAAAACACGGGGCGAGCTCCCAGCGCCCGGATTGCTCAGCGAGCTCTAGGGGGGACTATTGACGGCTTCGACGTCACGCTCCAGCGACCTGGCCCCGGACTTCGAGCTGACGAGCACCGGCTCCGGCGCGACGCGGCTGACGGACCTGCGGGCAAGCGGGCCGGCGATACTGGTCTTCGTCTCCGAAGAGTGTCCGACGTCGACGCTGGCACTGCGACGGCTCGCCCCGGTCGCCACAGGGCTGGTCGAATCGGGGATCGTCGTGATGCCGATCTTCGAGGACGCGCCCGAGATCGCCGCGCGCGTCGCTCGACGCACCGGCTGGCCCGGGCCGGTGCTGTCCGAGCCGCCGCCGTACGAAACCTCGCGTGCTTACCGGCTCGAGAGCCTGCCGACGACCGTCCTCGTCGATCGTGATGGTCGTATCGTCTCGACCGTCGTCGGCTGGGACCGCGATGATCTGAACGCGCTGCTGGCCGCGGCGACGGCTCTGGTCGACGCGCCGGCCCCGAGTCTGACCGATGAGCCGCCGCTCCGCAAGCCGGGCTGTGGCGCCAAGAACAGCTACGATCCCGAGACGATCGCCACGCTCTCATCCGGCGGGACCGATGAGCTGGAGGAGATGTTCGAGCGTGGCTGGACCGACGGGCTTCCGGTCGTACCGCCGACGCCCGAGCGAGTCGCGGCGATGCTCGGCGGGCGAGACCCTGGAGCCTCCGTCGGCGCCGTCCCTCCCGGCATGGGTGAGGCGACGCTCGAGCGCGTCGCCGCGTGCGCTGTCCTGGCCGGCTGCAAGCCAGCGTACTTTCCGGTGGTGCTGGCGGCGGTCGAGGCGGCCCTCGATCCGGCCTTCAATCTGAACGGTCAGGCGGTAACGACCCAATCAGCCGGCCAGCTGGTGATCGTCAATGGCCCGATTCGGGACGCCATCGGGCTGAACAGCGGCATGGGCGTGCTCGGCCCTGGCTGGCGCGCCAACATGACCATCGGGCGCGCGTTGCGCCTCGTGGTCACGCTGACTGGCGAGGGCGCCCCGGGACGGCTCGACCGCTCGGCGCTCGGGCAACCGGGCAAGCTCGGGTTCTGCATCGCCGAGGACGAGGAGAGCAGCCCCTGGGAGTCGCTCCACGTCGAGCGCGGCTTTGCGCGCGACGCCTCGGTGGTCACGCTCGTCGCGAGCGACGCGCCGACGTCGATCTCGGATCATCAAAGCCGGACGCCCGAGGATCTGGCGTGGGTGCTCGGCTGGGGCGCCGCGAGCAGCTGGAGCGCGAACTGGTGGCCGCTGGGGGCCACATCGCTGTACGTCATCTGTCCAGAGCACGCGGCGCTGTTCGCCCAGGCTGGCTGGACCAAGGACGACGTCCGCCAGGCGATGTTCGAGGCGGTTCGGCGACCGGCCCGCGAGCTGCGGCGCGGCGAGACGACGTCCCTCGTTCAAGCCAGCGATCCGGACGCGATCGTCACCAAGTGGACCAGTCCAGCGGAGATCATGCTCATCGCGGCCGGCGGCGAGGCCGGGCGCTTCTCGGCCCTCCTGGGCCCCTGCCTCGGAATGGCCAACCAGGTCGTCTCCAGGCCTGTCGACTGGACGCCGTAACGAGCGCATTCAAGACGGAGGAGGTTGTGAGGATGGAGTACGTGAGTCCATTTGACGAGCGGACGCGGGGCAGCGACCCGTTGGCGCCGCGATCAGGCGATCTGGCCGGCAAGCGCGTCGCGCTGCTCGACATCACCAAGCCCCGAGGCGATGAGTTCCTCGACCGCGTCGACGCGCTGCTGCGCGAGCGCGGGGCGACCACGTTCCGCGCGCGCAAGGAGATCTTCTCCAAACCGGCCGCGGCGGCGGTTATCGAAGAGGTCGGGGCGGCGGACCTGGTGGTCGAGGGGCTCGCCGATTGAGGGTCCTGCACGTCGTGCAGTGTGCACGACATGGTCCGCCTCGAACGGCGAGGCATCCCGACGGCGGCCGTGGCAACGGAGCCGTTTGTCGACGAGGCGTTGGAGCAGGCCCGGCTGCTCGGCATGCCCGACTATCGGCTGGTCTACATCCCGCACCCGGTTCAGATCCTGAAGACCGAGTCGCTACACGAGTTAGCCGATCGGGTCTTCCCCCAGATCGTCGCGCGCCTGACCGAGCCAGCCTGAACTCGGCTGGCCGGAACGCTCACCGGGGCGATCCGGCGAGAGCGCACGCCAAGGGACGGCGCTGAAACCGTCAACCCGAGCGCTGGGAGAACGTCTCACCAAAGACCTCGCCGGCGATGCGATTGAGCATCTGCTCGACCGTGCCGCCGGCGATCATCCAGCCGCGCGTTCGGCGGAAGATGTAGTTGACGGCCGCTTCCTGGTCGTAGCCGTAGCCGCCGAACATCTGGAGCGCATCGTTCGCTACCTCGAAGCCGGCCCGATTGCAGGCGAGCTTGGCGAGCGCGGTTTCCAGGGCTGAAGGCACCCCGGCATCGGCGTTCGCCGCCGCTCGGTACAGGAGCAGGCGCGCGGCTTCGAGCTTGAGCTTCATCTCGGCGAAGCGCCATTGGAGCCCCTGGAATTCGGCGAGCCGACGGCCGAACTGGCGGCGCTTCCCCGCGTAGCCGACGGCCAGGTCGAACGCGGCCTGCCCGAGGGCGAGCGAGCGGCTGGCGTTGCCAAGGCGCTCGACGTTGAACACGGCAAGCATTCGGCGGAACCCGTCGTCAGGCACCAGGATGTTGTCGGTCGGCACCAGGCACTCCTCGAAGTACAGCATCCCGTACCGCTCGCCCGACGTGAAGCGGTGGCTCGAGTCGACGGTGAAGCCGGGCGTATCTCGGCCGACGAGGACAGCGCCGGCCGACTTCCGGTCGTCGCCGAACCTCAACCAGACGACGAAATGGTCGGCGCTTTGCCCGTGCGTGGTGAAGATTTTCTGACCAGTCACGGCGACCTGGCCGTCGGCGATGCGACCGCGCGTGCGCAGGTCGGTGACCGCCGAGCCGGCCTCAGGCTCGGTCATCGCAATGGTGATCAATTGCTCACCGCGCAAGCACGGCTGGAGAACGCGCTCCTTGAGGCCCGGCGAGCCGTGACGGGCAAGCTGCTGGATCGCGCCGAAGTTGAGTGCCTGGACACAATCGCCAGCGGTCGGGCAGACCTGGGCAACCGTCTCGATGACGAGGACGGCGTCCAGCAGTTTGCCGTCCTGGCCGCCATCCTCCACCGGCATGGTGATGCCAGCGAGGCCATGGTCCGCCAGCGTCTTCAGATATTCGCGCGGCAGGCCGTCCCACTCGTCCCGAGGGTAGGCCCGCGCGGCGAACTGGTCCCGCGCCAGCTGGCGCGTCGCGGTGACGAGGTCGTTGTGGTACTCGCTCAGCTGAAAGTCCACGCTCACTCCTGGCGACTGGCGGCCACGCCCCGATGCGCTGACTCGACGTCCACCATTGCCTTGAGTGCCTTGACCGCGCGGTCCGGCATCGGGAAGAGTGGGATCCTGGACTCCCGGTAGTAGGCGATCGCCGCCGGCGCCAGGAACTCGGCCCCGACGCGAGCCACGATGACCGGCTTGCCGCCGGCGCGTGCCGCGTGCACGACGCCCTCGGCGACGACGCGGGCCGGCGGGTCGGCGTTGGTCGTCATCAGCACGATCAGCGCATCGATGCACGACTCCTCCAGGAGAATCTCGGAAACCTGGCCCACCATTCCGGGGTTGACGGTGATCTCCATCGTCACGTCGATCGGGTTCTGGCTGACCCCGAAGGGTGGAATGATCCGAGCGATCCTGGCGACGGTCTCGGCCGGCAGGAGCGGGATCTGGAGGCCCTGGCGGGCGCACTCGTCGGCGATCACGCCGCACGCGCCGCCTGAAGCCGAGATCACGCCGACACGTCGGCCGCGCGGTAGCGGCTGCCAGGCCAGCGCGACCGCCCCGTCCACCAGCGCCTGGAGGTCGTGGACTCGGACGACACCGTTCGCGCGGAAGACCGCGTCGTACACCGCGTCGTCCCCGGCGAGCGATCCAGTGTGGGACTGGACAGCCCGCTGCCCAACTTCGGAGGCTCCTGCCTTGTAGACGACGATTGGCGTTCCGGTTGCGCGCGCGCGTTCGCACGCTTCAATGAACCGCTGTGGGTCCTTGATCGACTCCATGAACACGGCGATGACTCGGGCGGCGGGATCGTTCGCCAGGTACAGCAAGTAGTCGCTGAGCGTCAGGTCGGCCTCGTTTCCGGTCGATGCCCAGTGACTGAACCCGATCCCCTGGTCCCAGCAACGGCTCAGCAGCGAGCTGCCCAGCGCCCCAGATTGGGTCAAAAAGGCGATCCCACCGCTCGGCATCCGCTCCACCTCGAAGGCCATCCCAAACGCCGCGCAGGTAGAAGCGCCCACGTTGACCACGCCGGCGGTGTTCGGGCCGCAGAGCCGAACGCCGTGCCGGCGCGCCACCTCGACCAGCGCTGCCTGAGCCTCTCGCCCCTGTTCACCAATCTCGGCGAACCCGGAGGTGTAGACGACCGCCGACCTGATCCCCTTACGGCCGCAGTCCTCGACGACGCCCGGCACGACCTCGGCAGGGACCATGATGCAGGCCAGGTCCGGGACACCTGGCAGCTCGGAGATAGACGGGAAGCTGGGGCGCCCCATCACGACGCTCGCCCGTGGGTTGACGGCGTAGAGCGGGCCGGCGAAGCCGTGCTTGAGCAGGTAGTGGAACAGGCGCCCGCCTTGCTTGGCGCGGCTGGTGGACGCGCCGACGACGACGATGCTGCGCGGATTGAGCACCCGCTCGACGGCGTCTGCGTCTCTGGCAGAGCGGGCAGTGACTCCCGTGCTGAAGGGGGCGCGCACAACCCGGACATCGACAGCGATCACTCCATCCGAGCGGGCGATGATCGGGTTGAGGTCGAGCTCGAGGATGTCAGGGTCGGCGACTGCCAGTCGGCCCAGTCGCACGAGCAGGTGGACGAGCGCCTCGCGGTCAACCGCCGGCGCGCCGCGGTAGCCGGAGAGCAGTGGGGCGCCGCGCAGCTCGGCGAGCATCGCGGTCGCGTCCGCGTAGGTCACCGGCGCCAGGCGCAGGGCCACGTCGCGCAGCACTTCTACCCAGACCCCGCCCAGGCCGACCATCAGGACCGGGCCGAACGCCGGATCACGCTTCAAGCCGGCGATCAGCTCGAGGCCCGGCGCGGCCATTTCCTGAACGAGGTAGCCGTTCAGGGCCGGGATGCCGGCTGCCATGGCGCGGGCCGCGTCGGCTACCGCGTCGGCGGTCAGGAGACTGACCCGGACCCCGCCGACGTCGCTCTTGTGCGCCAGCCCCGACGCAACGGCCTTGAGGACGACCGGAAACCCGATCCCAGTGGCGGCCTGAGCCGCCGCCCCCGGCGTGTCGGCCAGCGCCTGACGCGGCATTGGAACCTTCCACGTGTCGAGCAGGGCGAACGCCGCGGCCGGGTCCAGCGGGACTGGGCTACTGGCGGGCGTAGCCGCGGGCTCGACGGTTGTCACGACGGGCGGACCTCGGACAGTATTGGTGTGTGACGGCAGCCGAGGGTGGTGTGGTGGTGTGAGGGCGAAGGAGATCAGTCAGGCGTCGCGGAAGGGTGCTTGGGAGGCAGCCATGAGCGTCCAGAGTGTCACCGAACGGTGGGCGGAATACTTCCCGAGTGTACCGTACGCGGCGCTGCCGGACGACGTCGTGGACCTGGCGAAGCGAGCGATGCTGGACTTGCTCGGAGTGGCCATCGCCGGATCGAGCATGCCGATGGCCACCATCTGCGCCGACTACTTTGCTGGGCTCGGCGGACGCGCCGAGGCGAGCGTACTCTGCCGGACCGAGCGCCTGCCGGCGATCCACGCGGCGACGATCAACGGCGTGCTCGGCCACGCCCTGGACATGGACGACGGACACCGGGCGGCATCCGGCCACCCCGGCGTTGCGACATTTCCGGCGGCGCTCGCGGCCGCCGAGCTGGCCGGCGCCTCAGGCCGAGAGCTGCTCCGGGCGTCCGTGTTCGGCTACGAGGTGTTCGTCCGACTCGCGGCGGCCATCAACCCCGCGCATCTCCGCCGCGGCTTCCACACCACGGCGACCGTCGGACCATTCGCCGCGGCCACGGCGTCCGGTCTGCTGATCGGCTTGGATGGCGAGCGGCTGGTCCGCGCGCTCGGCCTGGCCGGCCTTCAGGGTGCCGGCTTGATGGAAGTCTTCCACGACGGCGCGATGGCGAAGCCGTTCCAGGTGGCCCGCGCGAGCGCCGCCGGCCTTCTGGCCGCCGAGCTGGCCAGGCGCGGGGCCGCCGGTCCGAGAATGATCGTCGAGGGGCACCAGGGGTTCCTGCACGCCATGAGCGGCGGGGATCGGGCGAGCAACGGCGAGGCCGCGCCGAAGTCGCTCGTCGACGGGCTTGGCCGGGACTGGGCCATCCGCGGCGTCTACATCAAGGAGCATGCCGCCTGTCGGCATACCCACGCCGCGATCGATGGGGCCGCGACGCTCCGCCGCGAGCACGGGATCGTGCCCGAGCAGGTGGCCTCGGCGGTCGTGCGAACGTACGCGGTCGCCGATCGCCTGTGCGGGCGCGCCGAGCTTCCGAGTGGTCCGTCCGAGGCGAAGTTCAGCTTCCCGTTCACGGTGGCCCTGGGGCTCACGTTCGGGCACGCTAGAGCCTCCTGCTTCACGCCGGAGATGGTCGCCGACCAGCGGCTGCGCGCCCTCGCGTCCAGGGTCAGCGTCGTTGTCGACCCGGACCTTGACCGTCGCTATCCCGAGCAACGACCGTCCATCCTGGAAGTCACGACGAGGGGTGGCCAATCTGTGAGGATCGAGACGCCGATCGCGCGCGGCGAGCCGGAGCTGCCGCTGACGCGGGACGGTCTGGAAGCGAAGTTCCTGGACAACGCGCGCTCGGCGATCCCAGAGCAGCGAGCCGTCGCGATCCTGGAACACGTCCGAGCGATCGAGACTCAGGAGAGCTGCGTGCCGCTGATGGACCTGCTGGCCGGGCGGGGTGCCGGCCGCGCTAGCACCTGATTCGAAGGGGAAGACGAATTCATGCACATCGAGGCCTTGGACCACGTCGGCCTGGCGGTCGCCGACCGAGCCGCCGCCGAACGCTTCTTCGGAGAGACGCTCGGCCTCGAGCGGGATTCCGCCGGCAGGTTCCGCCTTGGCCGCGGCGGGTTCGAGCTCCTGGACGTCGGCTCCACCGACCTGGGCACGGAGGGGATCGATCACCTCGGCCTGCGTGTCGGGGACCTCGGAGCCGCCGCGGCTGAGCTGAACAGCCTCGGCGTGCCGACCCGACTGGGCGAGGGCTGCGCCGATGGCGCGGTCGCAACCGTCGATCCGGCCGGCACGGCCGGCGTCGGCCTACGCCTGATACAGCGCTCGAGCCCCGACGACCGGAGCGTCACCGGCGCCGACGGGCTGGTTGAGCGGATCGACCACATCGGGGTCGCTTCGACGGACAATGCCCGCGTTCGGGGCGTCTTCGTCGACCGCCTGGGCCTGGTCGTAGAGAGCTCGCAGACCGACACCGAAGTCCGCATCCCGACCGAGTTCTTCGTCAGCGACAAGTACGGCGTCGTGTTTCGGACACGGCCGGCCGAGGCGGCGGCGGCCTGCGGGTCCTGTTCATCACCGTCGGTGACTGCGAGCTGGAGGTCCTCCAGGACTTCGAGCCGACCACGGCCAGACGCGCGTCGGCCATCGTCGGCTCGACCAAGCGCGACCAGAGCGCAATCTCGCGGTTCGTCGAGACGCGCGGGCCGGGCCTCCACCACGTCGCGCTCAAGGTGCGCGACGTCAGCGCCATGCTCGACCGTCTGGAGGCTGCGGGGTCACGCTGATCGACCGCGAGGGCGGCCGGGCTCGCGGGCGCGCGCGCAGATCGCGTTCCTCCACCTGGTGGAGCGCGACGTCGACCCACGGCGTGCTGTTCCACCTGGTGGAGCGCGACGAACTCCCGCCGTGAGCCCCAGGGCCAGATACGCATGCCTTGTGCCCGCGCATGCGTCGTTCCCTGGACCATGTGGTTCCCAGCGTGGCTTTGGACGCGCCCC
Source organism: Chloroflexota bacterium (assembly GCA_030447245.1). Lineage (GTDB taxonomy): Bacteria > Chloroflexota > UBA6077 > UBA6077 > JACCZL01 > JAUJPG01. Next base: position 23,900 of record JAUJPG010000034.1, read on the forward strand.
GCGCTCCGACTACTCCGACGTCTTGCCATCGGCAGCGCGGATTCCCTCCCCCTACCGCCCACTCACGACTGTGCGGTGACAGGGGGCCCAGATGTTGAGGATCGTGTTTGCCTGCTCGTAGGACGTCAACTCCGAACAGTTCCTCGCACCCGCCGACCACGCTTCCGTTCTTGTCCTAGTCACGCTCGCCACGGCGGCGAGTGGATCGCCTTCACACTGAGGGATGACGCCCCACGGGTTTCCTGAGGGGCCACGGCGGGCGGTGCGACGTACGACCGAGGAGTCGGGGCGCGGCCCTTCGCAGCGACGGGGTATCATTGCCCCCAGCAGTCCGGCCAGCCGACCGACGGAGCGCCCGATGACCACGCCAACCACCGCGCCCCCGCCGTCCGCCTCGGGAGGGTACCAGCCCACCGAGATCGAGCCGCGCTGGCAGCGGCGCTGGGAGGACGATGGCCTGTACGTTGCCGCCGTCGACTCGGAGCGGCCGCACTACTACGCGCTGGTCATGTTCCCGTATACCTCGGGTGACCTGCACATCGGGCACTGGTACAACTTCGGGATCGCCGATGCCCACGCCCGCTACAAGCGGATGCAGGGTTTCAACGTCCTGATGCCGATGGGCTTTGACGCCTTCGGACTGCCGGCCGAGAACGCGGCGATCAGCCAGGGCACCCACCCGCACGCCTGGACGATGCGCAACATCGAGCGGATGGAGCGGCAGATCCGCTCGATCGGCGGCGTCTACGACTGGTCCAAGGAGCTGGCTACCTGCCTGCCCGAGTACTACAGGTGGAACCAGTGGTTCTTCCTCAAGTTCTACGAGCAGGGCCTGGCTTACCGAGCCACGGCGCCCGTCAACTGGTGCCCCCAGGACCAGACCGTCCTGGCCAACGAGCAGGTCGTCGACGGCGCCTGCGAGCGCTGCGGCACCGCGGTGATTCGGCGAGACCTGACCCAGTGGTTCTTCAAGATCACCGACTACGCCGAGGAGCTACTCGACTTCTCCCAGATCGATTGGCCAGAGCGGGTCGAGACGATGCAGCGCAACTGGATTGGCCGCTCCGAGGGGGTCGAGTTCCGAATCCCCGTTGACGGCCAGCCTGACGTCGAGATCCCGGTGTACACCACCCGAGTCGATACGGTCTTCGGCATCACCTGGGTCGTCCTCGCCCCGGAGCATCCGCTGGTCGACCGCCTGACCGCGCCCGAGCAGCGCGACGCCGTCCGCGCCTATCAGGAGCAGGCCCGCCGCCAGAGCGAGATCGAGCGGCTGGCCGCGGACAAGGAGAAGTCCGGCGTCCCGCTCGGCTCATTCGCGGTCAATCCCGCGAACGGCGAGCGTGTGCCAATCTGGATCGCGGATTACGTCCTGCTGACCTATGGGACGGGCGCGATCATGGCCGTGCCGGCCAGCGACGAGCGCGACTTCGCCTTCGCCAGGCAGTTCAACCTGCCGATCCGAGAGGTCGTTTGCCCCGGCGACGCACACGGGCACGATCCGGTGCGCGGCGTTCACCCGGAGCTGTCCGAGGCGTACCTTGAGCCCGGCGTGGTGGTCAACTCCGGGCAGTTTGCTGGCCTGGCCTCACCCGATGCGAAGACCAGGATCGCCGAACTGTTCGAGGAGCGCGGAATCGGTCAGCGGACGGTCAAGTACCGCCTGCGCGACTGGCTCATTTCGCGCCAGCGCTACTGGGGCACGCCCATCCCGATGCTCTACTGCGCCGGCGTGTGCGGGATCGTACCGGTCCCGGAAGAGGACCTGCCGGTCGTGCTGCCCCAGGACGCCGAGTTCAAGCCGACCGGCGAATCGCCGCTGGCGACCCATCCGAGCTTTGTGAACGCTACCTGTCCCAGGTGCGGCGGGCCAGCCCGGCGCGAGACGGACACCATGGATACGTTCATGGACTCGTCCTGGTACTTCCTGCGCTTTCCCGACGCCCACTACAGCCAGCCTCCCGGCTTCGACCCGGAGAAGGTGGCCTACTGGATGCCGGTTGACCAGTACATGGGCGGGGTCGAGCACGCGGTGCTGCACCTGCTGTACTCCAGATTCTTCACCCGGGTGTTGCGCGACCTGGGCTTGATCGAGTTTTCCGAGCCTTTCACGCGTTTGTTCAACCAGGGCGCTATCCTGGGCCCGGACGGCTTTCGGATGAGCAAGAGCCGGGGCAACGTCGTCAACCCGGATGACTACGTGAGGAAGCTCGGTGCCGACGCGGTCCGCTGCTACCTGATGTTCATCGGCCCCTGGGAAGGGGGCGGCCCCTGGAATCCCCAGAGTATTAGCGGCGTCCACAAGTTCCTTCGCGACGTCTGGAACCTGGCGACAGCCGATGGTGTGGACCACTCGGGTGACGGGGGCCAGTCCGGTGAGGCGCCCATCGTTGCGGGCCCCGCTGGGGAGGCGGGCACGGAACCGTGCGCGCGTCTCGAGAACCGCGCTAACAACTCGAGCGGAGATGCGCCGTTGCGGCGGGCCGTCCACCAGACGATCCGCGGCGTGACCGAAGACCTGGACAAGTTCCGCTTCAACACGATGCTGGCCAAGCTGATGACGCTGCGCAACGTGATGCAGGAGCTGCGGGGCTCGGTTTCAGACGAGGTGTGGTCTGAGGCGGTGCGTACGATGCTGCTCCTGGTCGCCCCGAGCGCACCGCACATCGCTGAAGAGCTCTGGACGGGCCACCTGCGGTTGCCGTACAGCATCCACCAGCAGCCCTGGCCGGTCTGGGATGAGGCGCTCATCGCCGAGGACGAAGTGACCATCCCGATCACGGTCAACGGCAAGCCCCGCGAGATGCTGAGGATTCACGCCTCCAGGCGCGACGATCAGGAGTACGTCCGCGCGGAAGCGCTCGAACGGCCGAAGATCAAGGCGCTGGTCGAGGGCAGGTCGGTCCGCCGCGTCGTGTACGTGCCAGGGAAGGTGCTGAACCTGGTAGTCGGGTGAAGAGCGTGGGACCGGCGTGAGCGCCGAGGAGGGCCTGCGGCTCGCGCTTGTGCTGCTGGCGATCGGCGCGGCCGCGGTCGTTAAAGGCGTGACCGGCTTCGGGTTTCCGCTTGTAGCGACACCGCTGATCTCGATCGTCATGGACGCGCGGAGCGCCGTCATCATCCTGTCGCTCGTGTCGCTATTCGGCAACTTCGGGATCATGCTCCGCGGCGGAGGCAACCAGCCGACGTTCTGGCGGCTGGCGCCGATGATCGGCGGGCTCGGCGTTGGGACCATCATCGGCGCCCAGTTCGTAGCGGCTGTGGATCCGGTGGCGCTCGGGATCCTGGTTGGCGCCTGCACGTTGACGTTCGCGTTCGTCTCGTTGCTCAAGCCAGAGCTGGTCGTGCCGGCTGGGCTCGAGCGCTATCTGGCATTGCCGATGGGGCTGGGTGGCGGTCTGCTCGGCGGCAGCACCAGCATCTTCGCCCCGCTGATTGCGTCGTACCTGCATGCGCTTCAACTGGCCAAGCGCGAGTTTGTCTTCTTCGTCACCTTGCTGTACAGCGTCGGCGGCATCGTGCAGGTCGGCAGCTACTGGAACCTCGGCCTCTACAGCCGCAACCTGTTGCTGATCATCGCGGTCGCACTGATCCCGAACGCCCTCGGCCTGGCGCTCGGCGTGCGGTTCCAGGACCGTGTCGACGCGGCGCTGTTCCGACGCCTGACGCTCGCAGTCATCTTCTTCTCCGGCACGAGCCTGGTCATCCGCGGCCTCTGGCGGTAGCCCGGGCAAGCCCGCATAATGCGGTGGTCAGCGGGACCGTGCGGATGGCGACGGGTTGTGGGCGAGCGGGAGCGTCGATGGCGATCGGGTTTGGCGAGTTCCGCCGCGAGCGGGTCAGGACGTCCGGCGCAGAGATCCAGGTTGCCGCAGGCGGCGACGGCCCGCCGCTGCTGCTGCTCCACGGCTATCCGCAGACGCACATCCTGTGGCGCAAGGTCGCTCCGAGGCTGGCCGAGCGCTTCACGGTCGTGGCGCCCGACCTCCGCGGCTACGGCGACAGCTCTAAGCCGCCCTCCGGGGACGACCACGCCGGGTACTCGAAGCGGGCGATGGCCGGCGACCAGGTCGAGGTGATGGAGACGCTCGGCTTCAACCGCTTCTTCGTCGCCGGCCACGACCGCGGTGCCCGAGTTGCTCACCGGATGGCGCTCGACCATCCGGAACGGGTGGGCAAGCTCGCGCTGCTCGACATCGTGCCGACGCTCTACCGCTTCGAACACGTCAACCAGGACGTTGCCACCAAGGCGTACCACTGGTTCTTCCTGATCCAGCCAAACAACCTGCCGGAAACGCTGATCGGCGCCGCCACCGAATTCTTCCTGCGGCATTCGCTGGCCTCATGGTCGGGTACCCCTGGCGCCCACGAGCCGGCGGCGTTCTCGGAGTACCTCCGCTGCTTCCAGCAACCGGAGACGATCCACGCGACCTGCGAAGACTACCGCGCGGGCGCGACGATCGACCTGGTCCACGACCGAGCCGACCTCGGCACCAGGATCGCCTGCCCGCTGCTGTTGCTCTGGGGCGAGACGAGCGGCCAGGGCAGCAGCAACGACATCCTTTCCGTCTGGCGCGGGCGGGCGACGAGCGTAAGCGGGCGGCCGATCCGCTGCGGCCACTTCCTGCCGGAAGAGGCACCGGACGAGACGTACGCGGCGTTGCGGGACTTCTTCACGGAGTAAACCGCGAGCGTCAGTGGCCGCCGTACGGGTGCACGGCCTCGCGCGTCACGGTAGCGAGCCGCGGGGCTGGTCAATCTCCGGGAAGCCGGATACACTGTCGCCCTTCCGCGCGAGGCTCGGCCGACGGCTCGGGAGACACGTCGGCGAGATAGCGAACGGCGGGTACGGGAGGGAGCTTCATGGCGGAGCGGTCCGTCGGTGCGCAAGCTCCTGGGCGCGCGCGAGGTGTCGAGCTAACGCCCGAGGAACGGGCGATGCTCGAAGGAGCGCGCGGCGACGGAGTCCGCCAGGCGCTCGAGCTCCAGCTCCAGGTCGGCGCGTTCTTCGCGGCCGAGCGATTGGTTCAGGTGACCTCGGTCCACATGATGGCCGAGATCGAATCGATGGGCGTCGCCGGGCTGCGCTGGGTTGAGGCGCTGGCCGACGCCGGCCAGCGGGTCTGCGTCCCGACCACCTGCAACCCGCGGAGCGTCGACTTCGATCTCTGGGAAGCGCTGGGTCAGGATCGCCGGCAGGTCGAGCTGGAGGAACGGCTCTCGCGAGCGCTCGAACGCCTGGGCGTGATGGTCACCAATACCTGCATCAACTACCAGACGTTCAACCCACCCCGCTTTGGCGAGCACCTGGCCTGGGGCGACACCGGCACGGTGATCTTCGCCAACTCGGTCGCAGGCGCGCGCACCAACTTCGAGGGTGGGCCGGTGGCGCTGGCGGCCGGCTTGACCGGGCGAACGCCGGCCTACGGCTACCATCTCACGGAGCAGCGGCTCGGGACGGCGCTCGTCGTGGTGCGCGACCAGCCGCGGACGAACAGCGACTGGGGCGCCCTTGGCTGCTGGGTCGGCCGCCAGGTCATCGACTACTGGCAGGTGCCAGTGCTGACCGGGCTGGAGGCGACGCCGACGATCGACCAGCTGAAGCAGCTCGGGGCCTGCCTTGCCTCCTACGGCTCGCTGGCCCAGTTCCACCTGGTCGGCGTAACGCCGGAGGCGCGGACGGTCGATGAAGCCTTCGGCGGCCGTGCGCCTCTGAAGCGGCTGACGGTCGAACCCGGCACGATCCAGCACACCTACCGGTCGTTCCCGGCCGAGAAACCTGAGGCCGACCTGGTCGTCTTCAGTGCGCCGCAGCTCTCGGTCCTGGAGCTGCGGACGCTGGCCGACCGCCTGCGCGGCAAGCGTGTGCATCCCAACACGCGACTGCTGGTCACGACGACCGAGGCCAGCCGGGCGGTCGCCGCTCAGCTCGGCCACGTCCAGGCCATCGTCGCGGCCGGCGGCATGGTCCTGACCGGCAATTGCTTCTACCTGTTGACGCCGCGCGAGCTGGCCGAGCGGTTCGGCTACCGGACCATCGTGACCGACTCCGCCAAGCTGGCAAACATCATCGCCGGCTACGGCTACAACCCGGTCTTCCGCCCCACCGACGTCTGCGTGCAGGCAGCCATCGAGGGACAGGTGCCCTGGTGAACCAGGACGCGGCGAGCGATCAGGGCTCGCCCGAGCGGATCGTGCTGCGGGGCCACCGGGGCGTGGGCCCGGCCGTGGAGGGTGAGGCGCTCGTCTCCCGGCAGGGCTTCTCGGCGCGCTACGACCTGAACCGCGCGATCGGCACCTACTCGCGTGAGAGCCACGACCTGTACGGCCACAGCGTCGTGGGCAAGATCCTCGTCCACACCACGGCCAAGGGCGGCGTGGCGACGGCCTGGGCGCTCCTCGACATGCGGGGCGCGGGACGGCGCCGCTCGGGCCTGCTGTTCCAGCAGAGCAATCCGATCATGGTCCAGGGCGCGGCCCTGGCGGGTGTGGCAATCCTGGACCGCCCTGGGCCGGACCCGCTCGACATCATCGAGACGGGCGACTTCGTGCGGCTCGACCCGGCGCGCAGCACCGTCGAAGTGGAGAAGCGTTCGGCCGCCTCCCCTGACGGTGGAGGCCGCCTCCCCAGTGGCGATGTCCCGCTGGCGCGCACCGTCTGAAACCTCGGGCTGCGCATTCGTCCTGAGTCTCCTGTGTGTCCGCTCTCGTGATCGAGGGCTACACTGAGAGGTCATGACCGACGACCCCGAGCGTTCCGACACTGGCGAGGCCGAGGGGTGCCTGGCATTGCTCGTGCGCGTCCACGGGCCGGATCAGCGGGGTGTTGCACGCGCTCACCAAGGTCATCTCGAGCGCTGGGCCAACATCACCTACGTTGACCTCATCGAGCGCCCGGACGGTGGTTCGTCGACCTACTTCGAGCTCGAAGACGTCGCGGACGCGGCCGCGCTGGTGGGCGAGCTAGAGCAACTGCCGATCGTCGACGTGGTTGGACGCGCGCCGTCGTTCGCCCGCATCTACGGCAAGCGCATCATCGTCATCGGCGGGGCCCAGGTGGGCCAGGTCGTCGTAGGGGCCGTGGCCGAGCTGACCGCCACAACATCCGCGGCGAGAGGATCTCGGTTGACACCATCCCGCTGGTCGGCGAGGCGGAGCTGGCGGGTGCCGTGCGGGCGGTGGCCCGCCTGCCGCCGTGGCGCTCGTCCTGGCCGGCGCGCTGATGGGCGGCGACGTCGCCCAGGCGGTCTACGAGGTGCGCGACCAGGGCATCATCGTCATCTCGCTCAATATGGGCGGCTCGGTTCCCGGACGCCGCCGACCTCGTGGTCAGCGACCCGGTCCAGGCCGAGGTCATGGCCGTGATGGCCGTTGCCAAGACCGCGCGCTTCGACATCCGCCGCCAACAGGGCCGACGCTACTAAGGAAGAGGATGAGCCGATCATGAAACGGTCGTTCACGATCGTGGTCGAGCGCGACCCGGAGAGCAAGTGGCTGGTCGGGGAAGTGGTCGAGCTCCCCGGGTTGCTACAGCCAGGCGCCCGACATGCCAACGCTGGAAACAAACATGCGCGAGGCGATCGTCGGCTACCTCAAGACCGCCGATCCTGAGGAGCCGCTTCGATTTCGTCGGCACGTGGCGGGTCGAGGTCACCGCTTGACCAAACTGCGCCTGGTCGCTTACCGCGATCTGCGCAAGGTAGCGGCAGAGGCCCGGCTTCGAATGGATCCGTCGGGAAGGTAGTCACAACACGTTCCGCAACGCCGAGGGCCGCATCGTGGTCATCCCCGGACCATGGCTCGCAGGTCATCGTCCGCCCGCTTCTCCGCAAGCTCGTCCGCGACCTTGGGCTGAGCCTGGACCAATACGAGCGCGTCCTCCGACAACTCTGATCGAAGCCCCTCTCCATCTCCGTAGCGAGCGACCCGGTCAGAAGAATGAGTCATGGCCGTGATGGCCGTTGGAGAGACCGCACACTTCGACCATCCGCCGCCAACGGGCCGACGCACGTCATCCCCGCGCCACTTGCCGCCATCAAGCAGCGTCCCGGATATGCCCCGGAGGGCTCCTGGTGAGCGCCTGCAGAAGCCGTCGGTGACGCTCGAAATGTCAGCGTGGAGGGCAGGGCGCTTGCTCGTGGCCCGGACTGGGCTGCGCGTCAGGTGGTCCTCGAAGGATTCGCCATCCTGGCGGTAGTGGACGCCGAGACGTGCCAAGACTCCTGAGAGGTGGCGGCCTTGATCGCCTGCTGCAGCTCGATCGCGTCGTGGTCGGCGCGATGCGGCTCCGATCCAGCCTCGTCACGGTACGAGCTTGAACGTGTTGACCTTGAAGGTGGGGATGGGACTGTAGCAGTCGATGACCGAGCGCCTCGCGTTGTGCCATCGAGCCAACCCTGGACGATCATGTCCGCAACTCCTTCGGCTTGCCCGAAAACGCGCGGGCGACGAACGTCGCGCCGGCAACGGCCAGCAGAAGCGGGTTGATTGGGCGGTCGGGACGTGTGCCAGGGAGTTGTCTTGGTGACGAAGCCGACGTTGCTCGTCGGCGAGGTCTGCCCTTGGTCAGCCCGTAGATATTGTTGTCCATGATGACGTAGCAGATGTCGAGGTTGCGGCGGGCGGCGTGGATGAAGTGGCCCCCGCCGCGCGCGAACGCATCGCCATCGCCGCCCATCGCCAGCACCTTGAGATCGGGTTGGCGGTCTTGATGCTGCCGTCGCGATCGGCATGGCCCGACCGTGGACGCTGTGGAAACCGTAGCTCGAGACGAAGAACGGCAAGCGGCTCGAACAGCCGATGCCCGAAACGACGACGGGTCCTTGGTCTCATAGCCCTTGGCCCGCATGGCGTTGTAGAGGCCATTGAGAACGCCGACTTGTCCCCGTTTCGCTGAGCGGGGGCGAAGGTCGGCTTCTCGTCGCTCTTGTAGTCGTCGAGCGTCTTCGGGGCCACGGCCGCGCTCGGCGAAGGCCCGTTGTGGGCGGCATGCTCGCGGACCCGACGGCCACCTTCTTGGCATGTTGATGGACTCCTTCGATTTCCTGGACCAGCCTGGACACGGTAAACGCCGCGCCGGAGAAATCGGTCACGGATTGCACGTCGCGCAGGTAGCGAGCGCGGACCAATTGCGCAAGCTGACCGCTGTAGTTGAGTCTCGGGGACAAGCACCAGCCGCTTCCACTTCCAGGAACGGCTTGATCTGTTGGTCAGGTAGGGGCCAGAGCATCCGCGGCGCAAGCGCGCCGACCTTGAGGCCGCTTTCGGCGGGCGACGTCGATCGCCTCGACAACCGTGCCCAGGTGGAGCCCCAGCAGAGGATGCCGATCTCGGCATCTTCGTCACCGTAGACGTCCGCTGGCGGCGGCCTGGCGCGCTTGATCCATCTTCTTGAAGCGTTTCTCGGTCATCTGGCGGTGGTTCGCGCCGTCGTTGAGCGCGGACGTCCTGCTCGTTGTGCTCCAGGCCCGTCGAGACGTACTGGCCGCCCTCGGTGCCCGGGATCGCCATCGGCGAGACGGTTCCCACCTCGGTGATCTGCGGCGGCTGGCGGTAGCCCCTCTCGATGCACGCCCTTCGGCCGCAAGTGCCCGTTGCCATTGGCGGCGTAGCGGAGTCGATCGACCAGTACCACGCTCGAAGCGGCCAGGCATCCCGGCACACTTCGGTGCGGACTGCAAGGCTCGTGTCGGTGAGCACGAGGACCGGCATCTGAAACTGCTCGGCCAGGTTGAACGCATTGATCCCCTGGGAGAAGCAGTCCGAAACCGACGTCGGCGCCAGGACGATCCGCTGGATCTCGCCATGGCCGGTCGTGGCCAGGAAGAGGTCTCCTTGCTCCTGGCGGGTAGGCATGCCAGTCGAAGGACCAGTCCGCTGGGCGTCGACGACGACGACTGGGATCTCGGCCATCGAGGCAAGCCCGAGTAGCTCGACCATCAGGCTCAGATCCGGGGCCGGAGGTGGCGGTCATCGCGCGACGGCCCGCGTACGAGGCGCCAATGACCATGCCAATCGCGGCCATCTCGTCCTCGGCCTGCACGACGGCGCCGCCCACCTTCGGCAGCTCAGCCGCGAGAAACTCCATGATGTCGGTCGCCGGGGTGATCGGGTAGCCGGCGTAGACGCGACAGCCACGCGCAAACGAGCCCATCGCGAGCGCCTGGTTGCCGGAGACGACCATTCGTCGCTGGCCATCCGCGGGGGCAGGTTGGACCTGGAGCGAGCCGCGCTCGGGAATGTTGCGCTCGACGTATTCGATGAAGGCCTCGAGCGCCTTCAGATTCTTGCCGAGGATCTGCTCGCCCTTACGCGCGAAGCGCTGATCCAGGAGCTGCCTGACGTGCTCCGAATCGAGGCCGAACAGTGCCGCCATCGCGCCGACCGCGACGACGTTCTTGCCCAGCTCGAACTGAAGCTCCTTCTTGGCAATCTCCGTGAGGAGCGGGAGTGCGTGCTGTACGTAGGTGATGTCGAGGTTCGGCTCAGGCGTGGGTGAACTCGCCGGAGTCGTACAGCAGAAGTCCACCGTCACGGAGCTCGGCAATGTTGGCGGTCATAGCCCTCCTGGTTGAACGCCAGCAGAATGTCGACCACGTCACCACGAGCCGTCAGGCGGCAGGAGGAGAGTCGAATCTGGAAAAGCGACGCCCTCCCTTGATCTCGGACGGAGGGACCGAGTCGGTCAGGACGGCATAGCCGGCCCGAGCGGCGGCCAGCGTGATCAACTGGCTCTTGTAGTCGTGAGGACTTCCCCTCACGGCCTCTCCAGCGTTGTCCGGATCACCAGATCGTCTCGTTGCGTCATGTTTCCTCCATGATCTCGCGACGTCAGCCTGGAGACGTTCTGCCTCCGAGTGGCGCCGCGCGACACGTCGCGCAGATAGCCCCACGAACATAAAGGCGACGCTTCTATAGGCGTCGCGGCGGACGACCTGCGCATGAAGCGGCTTGCGTGCCGAGGGGCCAGAGCACCGTCCCCCGCTCCCTTTATTGGGGCGATCGCCTCGACGACCGTGAGGCTCCGCCGATCTCGGCCCGTAGAGCTGGTAGCCTTGCGGCGCTCCATCTTCAGATTCTCGGTATGGCGGTGGTTGGCGGCGTGCTCGGCCGGGGCCTCGTTGTGCTCCAGGCCCGTCGAGACGTACTGGCCGCCCTCGGTCAATCGCCATCGGCGAGACCGCCTCGAAGCCGCCTGCAAGCCAGTGCCGAGCCATTCGGAGTCGATCGACCAGTTGCACGTTCAGACGTGAGCGGGTGCATCAACTGCTCGGCCAGGTTAAAGGACTCGCCTGGGTGAAGCAGTCAAAAGCTCGGCGCCGCGGCGCGGCGCGCCTCCCAGCTCCTGGCGAATGCCAGCTCCCGACCGTGGCCGGGACGCGGCGGCTCAGCCCCAGGGCCTTCGCGCCGCGTCGGCCCTCGGCCTGCCCACCTTGGATGAGCTGCGCCGCATCGATCGTAGACGCCACCCTCGATCAATCCATAGTCCATTCGTCGCTGGCCGCCGCGAGCAGGCTGGACCTGGAGCGAGCCGCGCTCGGGAATGTTGCGGTGCAGCCGATGGTTGCCTCGAGCGCGTTGCGGTTGCCGAGGATGGTTCGCGCGGGCTGCTGATCCAAAGGCTCCGGTGGAGTTGGGCCTGCCAATCCTCGACGTTCTTGCCCAATTCGGCTGGAGGCTCCTTCTTGGCAGAGCCGCTTGACGTACAACATCCGAGGCCCAACCTGGTAGGCGCTCGATGGGAACGTCACCTGGAGCCGTCGTGCTCGCGCAGCACAACGCCCGAGCGGCGGCCGGGTGATGCAGCTCCGCCAGCGGGAAATCTCGCGATGGCCTACCGCGCGGCGCGCGACTCGTCATAAAGGCCGCGCCGCGGCCGACTCGAGCTGGCAGAACCTGCGGGTGCTGGAGAGGATCCTCGAAGAATCTTCCGGGAGGTCACGATGGCGGTGGCCGCAATGGAAGACGCGGCGACTGCTCGCGCCGCAACGCCTCTGCTGGACACGTATCCATAGTCCACCGCCGCGAGAGGATGCGATCGCCTGCGCCTGGGCGCCATCCGCTCGGCCGTCGATCTTGCGATGGCTGGGCACTCGTGCAGCTCCCAGGACATCGAAGCCACATGGCTCGCGGACGTCGTGACCTAGTAGAGGATGCGGTCACCAGGCGCCACCTGGTCTGACCCGGTATTGGCCCAGGACGGCGGCGTGACGATCATCCAGTGGCTGCCCTCAGCGTCGACGATCGCCCCAGCGCCTCGTTTCTGTAGTGTCGGACGGTGCCATGGGCCCTGCAGCCGGGCAGCGTAGCACCCGTCTTGACCTGGCGGCGTGTCTCGAGCGCTCGCCACCGACCTGGCCCTCGACCCACATTCAGGACTACAAAGTGAGTCGCGCGCCGCCAGCTCGGCTCTGTGGGCGCACCCACACCGCCTACAATGACACCCAGCCGCGGGCTGGGAGGAGCGCATGGGTTTCCCGTTGGAGGGCGTGCGGGTGGTGGCGCTGGAGCAGGCAGTCGCCGCGCCGCTCTGCACACGGCACCTGGCCGACCTCGGCGCCGACGTGGCGAAGATCGAGCGGCCGCAGGGCGGCGACTTTGCCCGTCGGTACGACCACGTCGTCGACGGACTCTCTGCCTACTTCGTCTGGCTCAACCGCGGCAAGCGCAGCCTGACCCTGGACGTCAAGGCGGCGGGTGGGCGCGAGCTGCTGGACCGGCTGCTGACGCGGGCGGACGTGTTCGTCCAGAACCTGGGGCCGGGCGTGGCCGAGCGGCTCGGCCTGGGTGCAACCGAGCTGCGGTCACGGTACCCGCGACTGATCGTCTGCGAGCTGTCTGGCTACGGGCGAACCGGGCCGTACCACGCTCGCAAGGCGTTCGACCTTCTCCTCCAGGGCGAGAGCGGCGTGATCTCGACAACCGGCACCCCGGAGGCGCCGGCCAAGGTCGGGATCTCAATCGCCGACATCGCTGCCGGCATGTACGCCTTCTCCGCGATCCTCGCCGCGCTCTATCGGCGCGCCACGACGGGCGAGGGCGCCGTGGTTGAGACGGTCATGTTGGACTGCCTTGCCGAGTGGATGTCCGCGCCAGCCTATCACTGGCTGTACGGCCACAAGAAGCTCGAGCGAGCCGGTCTTCGCCACAACATGATCGTCCCCTACGGACCATATCGGGCCGGGGATGGGCCACCAGTCAATCTCGGCGTCCAGAACGAGGACCAGTGGGAGCGGCTCTGCAGGGTCGCGCTGCGGCGCCCCGACCTCACCGCCGACCCGCGTTTTGAGACCAACGAGGCTCGGATCCGCTACCGCGCCGAGCTGGAGCCGCTGATCGAGGAGATCTTCAGCAGCATCGGCCACGCGGAGACAATCGCCCGGCTGGAAGCGGCGGACGTTCCATTCGGCAGCCTGAACGAGGTCGACGACCTGGTCGATCACCCGCAGCTCGCCGCGCGCGAGCGCTGGCTCGAAGTGGGCAGCGAGGTCGGCCCGCTGCGCGCCCTGGCTCACCCGCTCAACATGTCGGACATGCCCCAGCGCGCCGACCCGATTCCCGGCTTGGGCGAGCACACCGACCAGATCGCCGCGGAGCTGGGCTACAGCCCGGCCGAGATTGCCGCGCTGCACGACGCCGGCGCGCTGTGACGCGCACGGCTATCGCCCCATACGGCGGAACACCCGCTCGGTGACGGTCAGCTGGAGTCGGCGAGGCACCAGGGCCACGGCGAGCGCGCCAAGGCGGTTCTGGAATCCGACGGTCGCCGTCGGCCGGTTGCAGTCGAGCGCGTCCAGGGCGGCCGTGACGACGGCCTCGCGGGACACGGTTCGGCCGGCGACGTACAGGCTCGGGGGCATGCCGGCGCGCTCGCCAAAGCGGGTTTCCGCCACTGGACCCGGGCAGACGACGACGACACGCACGCCGTAGCGGCCGGCCTCGGCCCAGAGCGCCTCGCTGAAACTGACGACGAACGCGGTGGACGCGGCGTAGACCGCAAGGTAGGGGACCGGCTGGAACGCGGCGGTCGAGCCAATGTTCAGGATGGCGCCCGAGCGACGCGCCCTCATCCGCGGCAGATACAGCCCGCTCAAGGCGGCGAGCGCCTGGCAGTTGACGCGCAGCGTCTCGAGCTGGCGTTCGAGCGGCGTCTCGGCGAACGGCCCTTGCACGCCAAGGCCGGCGTTGTTGACGAGCAAGTCCGGCTCGAAGCGCAGCTCGTCCGCCGCGGCCTGAAGGCGGCCGGGCGCGTCAGGTTCGGCCAGGTTGACCCGCACGACCTCAGCTCGCACGTTCTGCCGGGTTGCCAGCTCGCCAGCTAGCGCCCGCAGTGGCTCCTCCGAGCGTCCGCTCAACAGCAGGTCCATGCCCCTGGCAGCCAGCGCGCGAGCAAACGCGTCGCCGATCCCGGAAGATGCCCCCGTCACCAGCGCCGCCTTGCCACGATAGTTGAGCGGGTTCACAGTGTTGCACTGATGGGAGTCACCCGCCTTGCCACGATAGTTGAGCGGGTTCACAGTGTTGCACTGATGGGAGTCACTTTCGCACCATCCATAGCCGCGTACGCGGCTACATCAGGCGGCGAACGGCGGCGGCGACGTCGGCTGGCCCGGGCAGGACGAATCGCTCGAGTGGGGGGCTGAAGGGTATCGGGACGTCCCTGGCTCCGACCCGGAGGACCGGGGCGTCCAAGTCGTCGAACAGCTCCTCACCGATCTGCGCGGCGATCTCGGCGCCAACGCCACCAGTCCGGCAGGCCTCGTGAGCGACGACGACCCGGTGCGTCTTGCGGACCGAGGTTGCGATCGCCTCCCAATCCAGCGGCCGAAGACTGCGCAGGTCGACCACGTCGGCCTCGATGCCGTCAGCCGCAAGCTCGTCGGCCGCTTCAAGGCAGCGCTGGACCATCAGTGAGTAGGAGACGATCGTCACGTCCGAGCCGACGTGGCGAAGGGCAGCCTGCCCCATCGGCACGACGTACTCTTCTCCCGGGACCTCACCCCTGGTCTTGAACAGCGCCTTGTGCTCGTAGTAGAGGACCGGGTCGTCGTCGCGGATCGCACTCTTCAAGAGGCCCTTGGCATCGTACGGGTTCGAGGGGGCGACCAGCTTGACACCCGGCGTATGGAGCATCCAGGCTTCCACGCTCTGTGAGTGCTGGGCAGCGGCCGAGTTGATCGCGCCATCCGGCATCCGCAGGACCATCGGTACGCTGCACTGGCCACCGAACATGTAGCGTGCCTTGGCGGCCTGGTTGACGATCTCGTCCATCGCACAGGCGACGAAGTCGGCAAAGTGCATGTCGGCAACCGGCCGCGCGCCGCATAAGGCCGCGCCGACCGCGGCGCCGACAATCGACGTCTCCGAGATGGGCGTGTCGAGCACCCGCCCGGCGCCGAACTCCTCGGCCAAGCCCTTGAACTGGCCGAACACGCCGCCCTGGGAGGCCATGTCCTCGCCGATGACAAACACGAGCGGGTCGCGCCGCATCTCCTCCCGCATCGCCGCCAGCGTTGCCTCGGTGAAGGTCATCTCGGGCATCGAAACTCCTACACCGCTCCTGACTATGGCATTCGTTCGATCGGATTGACGTAGAGGTCGGCGAGGGCGTCTTCTGGCGAAGGCAATGGGCTCTCGCGGGCAAAGCGAACCGCCGCCTCGATCTCCTCGGCTACTTCGGCACGCAAGCGCTCCAGCCGAGCCAGGTCGAGAAGACCCGCGCCAGCCAGCGTGGCGGCCAGACGGTCGATCGGGTCGCGGGCGCGCTGGGCCTCAACCTCGTCCGTCGCTCGGTAGAGCTGCGGGTCGCCGACATAGTGACCGCGCATGCGGTAGGTTTTGGCCTCGATCAAGACCGGCCCGCCGCCGCTCCGAGCGTGCGCGGCCCACTCGCGGACCACTCGGTGCACCGCCAGAGCATCGTTGCCGTCGACGATCACCCCCGGCATCCCGTAGCCTGCCGCGCGGTCCGCCACATTTTCGATCGACAGGGCCGCTCCGGCTGCCGTCGTCGAGGCGTACCGATTGTTCTCGCAGAAGAAGATGACGGGCAGCTTCCAGACGGCGGCCAGGTTGGACGCTTCGTGGACGGTGCCTCTATTCGCGGCCCCATCGCCAAAGAAGCACAAGGCAACCTGGTCGGTCTGGCGCAGCCGCGCGGCGATTGCCGCGCCGACGGCCAGGTTGGCGCCGCCGCCGACGATGCCATTCGCACCAAGCATCCCGACCGAGAAGTCGGCGATGTGCATGCTGCCGCCCTTCCCCTTGCACGAGCCCGTCGCCTTGGCGAACAGCTCCGCCATCATCCGCTCGGCCGGCGCACACTTGGCGAGGCAGTGACCGTGGCCGCGATGCGTGCTGGTGATGTAATCGTCCCGCCGCAAGGCAAGGCAAGCGCCGGCCGCGCAGGCCTCTTGCCCGATTGAGAGATGGATGAAACCGGGCAACTCGCCGGCGAGGAACAACGCCTCGGCCCGCTCCTCAAAACAGCGGATGCGCAGCATCACGCGCAACAGATCGAGTTGCGTGTCGGCATCAATGTCGTTGTCGACGCGCTGGACGGCCCGTGCGCCGCCGACGTCCGTCACTGCCATCTCGCGGTCCTGTCTCGCGTCAGGATTCCTTGTGCTGCCGAGGTGCTGTCGTCCCGCGCCGGAACAGAGAGCCCCTCGCTCACTGGGACGGCCGGACGCTTCATGCTCAGCAGCGCTCCTGGACTCGCGGGAGTATGCGGCGAGCGTGCGGCGAAGTCAAACGCGCGCAGGGCGGAGCGTCGACGGTCACCCGCGGAGCAGCGACGACAACCCCTCACCGCGTTCGATCCGCTCGGTCGAGACCTGGTCAACCAAGGTGTGGCCGCAGGTGTAGCTGAGGTACTCAAGCTTCTCGCGCCGAACGATCGTGAGCTCCGTTGCCGCCGGCTCATCTGTCGCGGGGTCGGCGGGGACAGCCCGCTCGCGCGTCGGCAAGAAGCTGAACAGCGTGAAGATCGCCGCGTGCGCGCAGGTGGGGCACCTGCGACGACGCAGGAGTGGGTCGAGCCGGAGGATTCGGCGGTCGTCGGCAAGCAGATAGAGCTGACGGTTGTCAAGCGGCTCGGCGTAGGTCAACACTCCGTGGTCGAAGTCTGCGTACGCCCCGGTGCAGCGCTCGTACGCATACTCAAAGACGCCGTGTTCGTAGGTCATCGACACCGGATAGATGAGCGGGTAGCCATGGAGGAACGCTGTCTCACGGAGGATCGTCGCGATCTGATGCTTGATGCCGTGCCCCGTCTGGCGGCAGGCCGCGGAGTCGGTCGGGGCCTCCTCACTCGCGGCGGCCGGCCCCTCAAAGTCGCGCCTGAAGACCAGCTCCTCGCGGGTGCTCTCGGCGCCGTGCTTCAGCCGATTGCGGTAGGTGTTCAAGGCGTGAAAGGCTTGGGCGGCCGGCGCGCGGCCGCCTTCGGCTCGGTAGTACAGGCGGTACAGCTCGGGCATGAACAGCTCGTCCTCCCGCCCGTCGTACTCGCGCAGCAAGCGGCCGGAGGTCTCGAGCAGGACGCCAAGTGTCGGTCGCCGGAACGCGGCAGTGACCATCTGCTCCAGCCCGGGCGAGCGGCCACCGGAACGGCGGAGGTAGTCGGACAGGAGGAGCATCGTCGTGTACTTGACGACGACCTCGACTACGTCGAGGGCCTGGAGCACCTTGCGCCCCCAGTCCCGCTCGACGCGCATCTTCCGGACGAGCGCGGCCAGCGGATGCGGCCCATGCGCGATCGCCTGTTCGACGGCTTGGGCGCGCCGACAAGCGGGCCAGCCGTTCGGTCGTCGCGGCCAGGCGGGCGTTGTATCCCTTGAGCATCTGGAGCGCCAGGCCGGGCAGCTCGCGATTACGCTCAGCAGCGTCTCGCGGTCGATTGCCAGGAACTCGACCTCTTCGGCGGCGATGACCGTCGCCGTTCTCGGGGCGTCACCGATCAGCGCCATCTCCCCGAAGTAGGCACCGCCCTCCAGCCGTCCGAGCTCGGTCTCGTGGCCTTCCACCACTTTGCGGACAGTGACCACGCCGCTCAGGATCACGTACATGCGGTCGCCATGCTCGCCTTCGCGGAAGAGCACCTCGCCGGACGGCGCCCATTGCTTGGCGACCGTCCGCGTGAGCTGAGCGAGGCCCTCGTGGCTCAATCCGGCGAACAGCGGGATTGCCCGGAAGTCCTCGTCCGAGGCGAGCATCTTCGCGGGTTGCACCGCCATGGCCCCCTCGTAGGACCGCTTCGCGGCGCTATGCGGGCTTGGCAGGCCGCCGGGGTCGGAGGCATCTGGCTCGACGCGGGTCGGCTCGCTCATCCCGACCTGTACCGCCGCGCCGCACGCTCGAGCACCCGCATGGTGCGGCGAAATCTAGAACACCGTTTGCGGACCACTGCTTGGAGTCAGTCGGCGTAGGCGGCCGCCGGCATCACGCCCCAGTACGTTGGGGGCCAGTAGCTGACCCAGGCCTTCCCGATGACATTGTCCACCGGAACAAACCAGCCAAGGTGGGAGTCGCTGCTGTTCGGCCGGTTGTCGCCGAGCACGAAGTACGAGTCCGGCGGCACCGTCTTCTGCTCCAGGTCGTAGGTCGCCAGATGCTTGATGTACGGCTCGTCGATCGGCTTGCCATTGACGTACACCTGGCCCCTGGTGATCCGCACCTGCTCGCCCGGGAGGCCGAGCACGCGCTTGATGAAGTCCTTGTCGGCCTGGCCCGGCGAGCGGAACACGATGATGTCGCCCCGCCGCGGCCCACCGAAGATGAAGTTCGACTCGTCGTTCGGATTGGGGTCGGCCACAAGGCGATCCAGGATCGTACCGTCCGCCCGCGCATAGGTCACCTTGTTGATCAGCAGGTACTGACCACTATGGAGCGTCGGGTCCATGCTGGCGCCCTCAACCCGAAAGTTCTGGACGACCGACCGGACGGCCAGGAAGATCGCGATCGTCAGCAGGACGGTCTGAACGATCTCCCAGACCAGTGCACGCACCGACTCTCCACGAGACTCGGAGGCCATCGTGGGTAGCAGATGCTGTTCGGCCGGGGGTGCGGTACTCCAGCCGGAGGCCGGGATCTGATTACCGTCCATGCCGGCGGTGCTCCTCAGTCCACGAACTGGCCCCTTCCCGCCGCAGCGAGCGCCCGGACCACAAACCCCATTATAGCCATGCCTCTCGGACCGAGCCACGGTTCCGGTCGGCACAACGTCATACGGCGCCATGGCGAAATGCACTCCGCGCCGAGGCACCGGCGCCCATCAGCAGCCGATGAAGCAGCCCGGGTCGCTTGAACGGAGATGGCCCTCCCGCCTCGACAGCGCGAGGATGTTCATAGGCGACTAGGTGGTCGGATTGGACTCAGCCGAAGGACCAGTAGCCACTCGCCTGTCACTTTCGGCGCCTGAGCGGTGAAGCAAGCGGCGAATCTCCCGCTCGGCGGACTGTCGCTGCTGGCGGGCCTCTTCAAGCAAGGTCGTGCCATCGCACACCGCGCTTGCCGTATGGAAGCGGTGGCCACTGTTGAGGAGCTGGGCAGCGCGACTTGCGACGTGTAGAGAGGCCACAAAGTCAGCATGCGCCCTCGCTAAGCCCCGCGGCGGGATTGCGCCCTCGGCCATCTGCTTCATCGTGGCAAGATCCCAACGCTGGACTGCCGCCGCGTTGGCGAGCCTCTCACTTTCGACAAACATCGCGGCCTGTTCGATCCACTGCTGGTAGAGATGCTCGGCTCGATCCAGCATCGGCTCGACAACCTGGGCGTAGGCCGTGAGCTCTAGATCCGATGCGGCCGGCACGCGATTGAGGAGCCCGTTCAGCACGAGCATTGGGCGAATGCGCAGCATAGATTGGGGAGCATACCGAGCAGCCACGCGCCCGTTCAAGGTTGTCCTGACCTTGCCCGGTCACGATCTTGACTCAACTCTCGGTGCAAGCCCCGTGTCGCGGCCACGCTGCGCCCTCGCCGCGACACAATGAAGCGGGGGGCCCCCCCCGGGGGCCCCCCCACCACCCACCCAACAAACACCAAAACAGACACAGACGCCGCCCGAAAACCCAACGAAAAAAAAGAAGAAAAAACAAACACAAAACAACAAACCAAGAACACGACGGAAAAAGAGAGCNACTGCCACCGCGAGATGAGACTGGTCTTCTCCTTCGTTCCGTTCGTGAGTGTAGTTCGTTCTGTTTCTAGTTTGTCGTGTCGTTGCCGGGTCTCGCTTTTGTCTAACGTCTCGTTGCATGCAGCGGGTCGCGGCCACGGTGCGCCGTCGCGGCGACACAATGATGCGGGCATCCCGAGGGGGAGGCCCGCTTCGGACCACGCTCTCTAGCCGAGTCGGTGCCCTTCGGCCGGCATTCGGCCCATGTCTACTGCCAGCGCCCCGTCACTGCGAATGGCATCGACGGGATCATCTCTCATGGCAGTCTGCGTTTCAACCCTGAAGGGCGCGGCTCGGGGTCGCGTCTGGCCTCGCACCTCTGGTAGGCGCGAGGCCGAGCGTGTCCACTTGCCAAACTCCGAAGTCTACGCGCGTCATTTGGGGGCTCCTCCTCTCGTCGAAGCGTTTCCCACAAACACACCAGCGCTGGTACGCTTAAAGTACCATTCGGGTCCGCGGCTGTCAAGGCCATGCACGGACGCGAAGGCCCCGGGACCGTGCCGAACGTACGCGGCCGTGTAGTCTACCGCGCGAGCGCCAGCTCCCTCTGCGAAATGGTGTCGGCGATCCTGTCGCCCATCTCGGAGGTTGACAACGCGCGTTGGCCTGGCGGTGCCGTATCCGAGGTGCGATCGCCGCGATCTAGGGTTGTCTCGACAGCTACCTCGACGGCCCGTGCCGCCTCCACTAGACCGAGCGAGTGGCGGAGGAGCAGCGCCATGCTCAGAATCGTCGCCATCGGGTTGGCCAGCCCCTTGCCCGCGATGTCGGGGGCGCTGCCGTGAATGGGCTCGTACAAGCCCAGCGTGCCGGTGGAGGTGACCGTGCCGAGGCTCGCCGATGGCAGCATCCCGAGCGAACCGGCCAGCATTGACGACAGGTCGGTCAGCAGGTCACCAAACAGGTTGTCGGTCACGATCACGTCGAAATCGGTCGGCCGGCGGGTGATGTGCATCGCGCAGGCGTCAGCCAGCATGTGATCGAACCGCACATCCGGGTAGTCGGCGGCGACGCGCTCGGCGACCTGGCGCCAGAGCCGCGAGGTTGCCATGACGTTCGCCTTATCCACCGAGGTCAGGTGTTTGCGGCGCCGACGCGCCAGCTCACAACCGACGCGGACCGCCCGTTCAATCTCTTGCTCGGTGTACGCCGTCGTGTCGACAGCGCGACGGCCTCTGGGCGTCTCCCAGACTTTCTTCGGCTTGGCGAAGTAGGTCCCGCCGGTCAGCTCCCGCACGAACATCAGGTCGACACCGTCGACCACCTCAGCGCGGAACGTCGAATTGTCGACCAGTGCCGGCAAGGTCCGGACTGGCCGCAGATTGGCGAACAGACCGAGCCGCTTGCGCAGCTCTAACACGGCCTGCTCCGGTCGGACCGGCGCGTTCGGGTCGTCCCACTTCGGCCCGCCGACAGCCCCGAGCAGGACGGCGTCCGCGCGCTTGCAGGCGGCCAGCGTCTCGGGGCGCAAGGGGACGCCGTACGCGTCGATCGCTCCCCCGCCAACGATCTCCTCGCGGAGGTCGAAGCTCAGCTCGAACCGCCGCTCGACCGCCCGAAGCACCTTCATGCCCTCGGCCACGACCTCCGGCCCGATGCCGTCGCCGGGGAGAACGACGATCTTGTAGGTGCGATCTGGCATGCCTCGAGCTCCCTAGGGCGTGAGTCGGTCGCGCTGGTCCGGGGCACCGACCGGCGCCGCCTCGCGCGCCTGGCCGTTCCCGATGGACGCGCCGGCGACGTCCTGCATGATGGCGCGGAGGTCCTCCTCGAAAACTTCCTTCTTGGTGTCGGCCACGTCTTTGAAGCGACGAAACGCGTCGAGCAGGTCGTAGCTGCCGACCGCGAAGCCGAGCTTGGCCAACTCGACCCGCAGTGCGTGGCGGCCGGAGTGCTTGCCCATGATCAGACGGGTCTCAGGCCGTCCCACGTCGTCCGGCTTCATGATCTCGTAGGTGATCTTGTCTTTCAGGACGCCGTCCTGGTGGATGCCTGACTCGTGGGCAAACGCGTTGCGCCCGACGATCGCCTTGTTTGGCTGGACACCCTGGCCAGTGAAGCTGGCCAGCATCTCACTCGTCGGCCAGATCTCCCGCGCATTGACCCCGGTCTCATAGCGGCTAAAGAAGTCGCGGCGGACGTTGAGGGCCATCACGACTTCCTCGAGCGAGGCGTTACCGGCCCGCTCGCCGATGCCGTTCACGCAGCCTTCAACCTGGCGCGCACCAGCCTTGATGGCGGCCAGCGAGTTCGCGGTGGCCAGCCCCAGGTCGTCGTGGCAGTGGACCGAGATCGTCGCCTTGTCCGCGCTTGTGACCCGGCCCCAGACACCGGAGATGAGCTCGCCGAACTCGTCCGGCATCACGTAGCCGACCGTGTCGGCGATGTTGATCGTGGTCGCGCCGGCCTGGATGACCGCCTCGATCACCTCGTAGAGGTAGTCCCAGTCCGAGCGCGTGGCGTCCATCGGCGAGAACTCGACGTCCGAGCAGTAGCCCTTGGCGCGGGCGACCATCGCGATGGCCTGCTCCTTGGCCTGCTCGCGGGTCAACCGGAACTGCTTCTCCAGGTGGATGTCGGACGTCGAGATGAAGGTGTGGATGCGCGGATTTTCGGCGACCTTCACCGCGTCCCAGAGGATGTCGACGTCCTCGGGCACCGCCCGAGCGAGTCCGGTGATGATGCGCCCCTTGACCTCACGGGCAATCCGCTGAACGGCGGCAAAGTCGTCCGGAGAGGCAGCAGGAAAACCGGCCTCGATGACGTCGACGTTCAGCCGCGCAAGCTGGTGCGCGAACTCGATCTTCTGGTCCGAGGTGAGCGAGAAGCCTGGCGACTGCTCCCCATCCCGCAGCGTCGTATCGAAGATCAGCACCTTGTCCATACAACCTCCTCGAAGTAGGGGCACACCCGGCGCGCGTTCTCCCTGGTCGGGCGCGGGCGCGGCGTGCGGCCCTACAGAGCCTACTTCCCGAGCCAGGGCATCATGGAGCGCAACTCGGCGCCGACCTTCTCGATCTGGTGCTCCGCGCCGCGGGCCCGCATTGCCTGGAGCGTCGGCGTGCCGGCCACGTTCTCCAGGATCCAGGTCCTGGCGAAGGTCCCGTCCTGGATGTCGTCGAGCAGCTTCTGCATGCTGGCGCGGACGTGCTCGTCGATCACCCGCGGGCCGGCGTAGTAGTCACCGAACTCGGCGGTGTCCGAGACCGAGTAGCGCATCATGCTCAAACCGCCCTTGTAGAACAGGTCGACGATCAGCTTGAGCTCGTGCAGGCACTCGAAGTAGGCCAGCTCTGGCTGGTAGCCGGCCTTGACCAGGGTCTCAAAGGCCATCGTGACCAGGGCGCTCACGCCGCCGCACAACACCGCCTGCTCGCCGAAGTTATCGGTCTCAGTCTCCTCCTTGATCGTCGTCTCCAGGATTCCGGCCCGCGCCGAGCCCACGCCCTTGCCGTAGGCGAGCGCCGTGTCGAGCGCCCGCCCGGTGGCGTCCTGGTGAACGGCGACCAGCGCCGGGACGCCGTTGCCCATCTCGAACTGCTCGCGCATGATGTGGCCGGGACTCTTCGGGGCGATCATGCTGACGTCGACGTTCGGG
Source organism: Chloroflexota bacterium (assembly GCA_030447245.1). Taxonomy (GTDB): domain Bacteria; phylum Chloroflexota; class UBA6077; order UBA6077; family JACCZL01; genus JAUJPG01. The sequence goes on from JAUJPG010000034.1 coordinate 47,671, forward strand.
GGCGGGCTGATCTGGCGGTACAGCAGGTTGAATCCGTGGGCCACCATGACCGTCTTGCCGTCGCTCAAGTTCGGCTTGATGTCGCGCTCGAAAATGTCGCGCTGGTACTGGTCCGGAGCCAGGATCATGATGATGTCGGACTGGCCCGCGGCGCGGTCAGTGTTCGTCACCTCGAGCCCATCCTTGCGAGCCTGGTCGGCCGACCTGGAACCCTCGTACAGCCCGACGACGACGTCGCACCCGTTGTCACGCAGGTTTAGCGCATGGGCATGCCCCTGGCTGCCGTACCCAACAACGGCGATCTTCTTACCCCGGAGCAGCTCCAGGTCGGCATCAGACTCGTAGTAGACTTTGGCCAAGATCTTCCCTCCTGAGCTCCACTCACCGCCTGTCCCTCTCCGATGCGAGAAATACGTGCGCTTCGCGGAATACGTGCGCTTTGCGGAGTGGGGGTTCTACGATACCTCCCGCAGCCGGGCTACTTCGCGGCCCCGCTCCTGGCCGGCCATGGCGCCGCGCGCCATGGCGACGACGCCGGTTCGGACGATCTCCTTGATGCCATACGGCTTGAGCAGGGTCAGAATCGAGTCGATCTTGTCGGTCGGGCCGGTGACCTCGACGGTCATCGAGCTCTGGGCCACGTCGACGACTCGGGCGCGGTAGATGTCGACGACCTGCATGATCTCGGCTCGCAGGGCTGGGCTCTTGCTCGTCACCTTGATCAGGGCCAGCTCTCGCTCGACGGTTTGATCCTCGGTCAGGTCTGAGACCTTGCGGACTTCGATCACCTTGTACAGCTGCTTGATCACCTGCTCCACGGCGGTCCGCGTCCCGTCGACGACCATCGTCAGCCGCATGACGTGTGGCTCGTGCGTGCGGCCGATCGTCAGGCTGTCGATCGCGAACCCGCGCTGACGGCAGAGGCTCACGACCCGGTTGAGGACCGAGGGCCCGTCGTCCATGGTGGTGACCAGGGTGTGCTTCATCGGGACACCTCTTCCCTACCCTCTGAGGCTGACCGGCTCGTCCATTGGAGCCACCGGGCTGCCGACCGCGTCCGGCACGTACGGCGTATCTGGGATGACGTCGGCGAGCGACGTGCCCGGCACGACCATCGGCAGGACGTTCTCTTCCTTGGCGACCTGGAACTCGATGATTGCCGGTCCCGGGTAGGCCATCGCCGCGCCGATCGCCGGCTCGACCTCGTGGGGCCTGGTCACTCGCCAGGCCGGAATGCCGTAGGCCTGCGCGAGCTTGACGTAGTCCGGCGGGCCGGACAGATCGACGGCCTGGTAGTTACGGTCCCAGAACAGCTCCTGCCACTGCCGAACCATCCCGAGATACGCGTTGTTGATGATCGCCACCTTGACTGGGATCTTGTCGACGACGCAGACCGCCAGCTCCTGCATCGTCATCTGGAAGCAGCCGTCGCCGGCGACGGCCCAGACCGTCTTGTCCGGCCGGGCCATCTGAGCCCCGATCGCAGCCGGCAGGGCGAAGCCCATCGTCCCGAGGCCGCCCGAGGTCATCCAGCTGTCCGGCTCGTCGAACAGGTAGTGCTGGGCGGCGAACATCTGGTGCTGACCGACATCGGCAACCACCAGCGCTTCGCCGCGGGACGCGCGATACAGGCCCTGGATAACCTGCGGGACGTACAGCGTCGGCGTGTCATCTGGGTAGGACTTGGGCGGGTACTTCACCTTCCACTCGTCGATCTGACGGATCCATGGGATGTGATCGGCGATTTCGTGGTCGCCGCTGCCGATCTCGTTGATCAGCTTCGGCAGGACGCGCTTGACGTCACCGACGATCGGGACGTCAACGCGGACGTTCTTCCCGATCTCGGCTGGGTCGATGTCGAGGTGAACGATCTTGGCGTGCGGAGCGAAACGATCGAACTTGCCGCAGCAGCGGTCGTCGAAGCGATTGCCGATCCCGATCACCAGGTCGGCCTGGTCGATCGCGTAGGAGGAGAAGACGAAGCCGTGCATGCCCGGCCAGCCAGCCGACAGCGGGTGGGTGCCCGGGAACGCGGAGATCCCGAGCAGCGTCGTGACCACTGGGAGCGTCGCCTTCTCGGCCAGCGCCTTGAGCTCCGGCGCGGCGCGCGAGATCAGCACGCCCTGACCGGCGAGGATGACCGGCCGCCTGGCCTGCTCGATCAGCCGAGCGGCCTTGCGGATCTGAACCATGTTGCCCTCCATCGAGGGCTGGAAGCCCGGCAGGTCGATCTTGACCGCGCCGTAGTCGAACTCGCACTCGCCGAGCAGGATGTCTTTCGGAATGTCGATGTGGACCGGACCGGGACGACCAGTCCGGGCGATGTAGAACGCTTCCTTGACGGTGCGGGCGAGATCCCTGGTATTGCGGACGAGGTAATTCTGCTTCGTGACCGGAATGGTGATCCCGCTGATGTCGGCTTCCTGGAACGCGTCGGTCCCGATGAAGGAGCTGGCCACGTTGACGGTGATCGCGATCACCGGCGAGGAGTCCATCTGGGCGTTCAGGATGCCGGTGACCAGGTTCGTGGCGCCAGGCCCGGACGTGCCCATGCAGACGCCGACGTCGCGCTTGGCGCGCGCGTAGCCGTCGGCCATGTGAGCGCCGCCCTGCTCGTGGCGCACCAGCACGTGGCGCATTGGATGTTTGTGCATCTCGTCGTACAGCGGCATGATCGCACCGCCGGGTAGGCCGAAGATAACTTCGACCCCCTCCTCTTGCAGGCTTCGACTGAGGATCTGCGAGCCGTTCAGCCGCATGCCTCACCCTCCCTTACCGCGCTCTCGGCCGCGGCGTCTCGCCGCGCGCGACCGTGGTCACAAAAAGCCCCCATCCGCTCGGGACGAGGGCTACTCGTGGTACCACCCAGCTTGACGCGCCCGTCCGCGCATCAGGCCAACGGCCGCCGTCGTCGGCGCCGCCCGCCTCCAGAGAAGCCGCGACCGTGCCCAAGCACTTCGAGCATCCGGACACAAAAAAACCTCATCCCTGACAGGGACGAGGTTTTCCTCGCGGTACCACCCTGGTTGATGCTGCCACATGGCGCATCCACTCTCGGCGCTCTCACGCGCGCCACACCGTCCAGGATTACGCCCGCTACTCCGCGGGTTCACCCTGGCCGCTCAGGGGTGAGTTCGAGGCGTTGGCTGCACCGGGCTTTCACCTACCCCCGGCTCTCTGGGCAGCGCCGCCGCCTCTACTGCTCCCCGTCACCGCGTTCTCATTTGCGGTTGTCAGGTCACTCCAAGTCTATCCGACGTCCTCCGAAAACGTCAAACGCCGCGAAACGGGATGAGAAGCTGACGTCATTCCGGCACAACATCGAGGCAGAACGATGCGGCAAGGAGCGGAGCCAGTCAGGCGGCGGGCCGCCTGCAAGAGCCTGCTGTCGTGGCAGACGATGGAACAGGTGCCCTCCTGCCAACGCTGACCGACGCTTCACGGGTGGTCAACCCGCGGCTATTCGAGTCCCATCGCTCGGATCGCGGCGTTGGTCGGGTCGCTGTAGCTGAAGTTGAGGTCCCAGTACCCCAGGCCGCCCATCTTCTTGAGCTGCTCTTTGACCCGCCGACGCATCTCCAACCCAAACTCCACGTACTCGGCGAGCTCCTCGGTGGACACGTTGCCATCCGGATGGATCAACTTGACCAGCCCATTCGCGGTCTTGCGGGCGGCTTTGGCGTGGCGCCACCGTGCCTATGATAGGAAATGCGACGATCGGCAGCCCTGCAGTCGGCACGTCTGGCGCAGGTCGCGTCGCTGACCGACACGGACGTCGACCGCGTCGTCAACGGGATCCGGCAGGCTGCCAGGATCCCGAAGCTGGCCTATCACACCGCCCGGCACGCGGCCGACTTCGCAGCCGAGAGCGCCGACGAATACGTCCGGGCCTTACGGGCGCATCTGGCCCGCGCCGATCTCAGGATCTTCACCTACCTGCGGAGCTCGGACCGCGCGCCGATCTGGGAGCTGGTCGCGCCCGAGGACGGCACGACGGCGATGGATCATGAGGAGCGAGGCAGCCTCTGGTCGTTCTTCCGCCCTCTCGATCCGGACCCTCGGATGGCGAGCGCGGAAGCGTGGTGGATCGAAGCGATCCGAGGCCCAACCGGCTGGCGGTTCGACGAGGGGTGGCGATGGCGGCGGTGAAGGACTTGCTCGAACGGTACCGGCGCTACCTCACCGTCATAGACGAGTGGGCGGGGGCCTGGGACGAAGACCGCGTCGACCTGCTCAGCCCCGGCGAGGCGTTCGACCTCCTGTCGGTCCGTGATCGCCTGGCGGAGGCGAGCCTGACGCGGGCCGAGCGGCGCCAACTGGAGCGGCTCGACGAGCTGCTCGTCGAGTACCGCGACGTCGTGGCCGGCAACTCGCCACCGGAGGTCACCGCCCCGCGCTCGCGTTGGTGGTGGCATCTCGGCGTCGAATCGTCGGGGCCATCCGCTCGAGCGCCCCTCACCACTTCCTGATCACCTCCCTAACCGCGAGCAGCCCGGTTTCGTGAAACGGGCGGATGTTCACCGCGACGCCGTCGTCGAGGTCAGGCGAGGATGGTAGGGTCATGGTTGCGCCGCTTCGGGCAGGCGCGCAACGACAAGCTCGAAGACGTCGCGAGCCAGGTCCAACGCGTCACGCGCGGCCTCCGGCGCCGGCTGCTCGTCGCCACCAGGATAGCGGAACTCCGAGAGGTACGGCATCAGCACTTCAGCGGCCAACCGAAGTTGACTCAACGCCGGATCGACTGCCTCGCAGGCCTGGACCAGCGCCCGAAGGTCGTGCGTCTTCCGAACGGGCTGATCGTGCCAGGTGAGGAACCCCTTGAGCGCCTTCTCGGCCGCCTGCTGGCAGAAGAAGACGGCCCCGTCGAGCACGTTGGCCGCGCTGGGCGACGAAGCGAGCAGGACGTCGGCTTTGGTCAGGTCACCGCTGGCCTTGCGCAACCACTGGCGGGTCAGCTCGACCTTCGGGTCCACAGGCAGCATAGACGAGCTGCCCTTCGCGGAGGATCGCCGCCGGCAACGATGCCGCCACGACCGTCTGTCGGTCGAACTGTTCGCGGGTCCACACCAGCACGTCGAGCGGCGCGTCGACGCCCCACAGCGCCCGGTACGCTTGCTCGGCCCGCCGATGGCCCGAGACGTCGGACGCCGCGACGACCACCATCAGATCGTAGTCGCTGTCCGCGGTCGCGTCTCCCCGCGCCCGCGATCCGAACAGGTAGATCCGCTCCGGCCGGAGCGCGTCGACCAGCCGGCGGGTGACCTCGACCAGGACCGCCTCCTCGGTCGCCGCCGGACTCACCACTTCTTGATCACCTCGCGGACCGTGAGCAGCCGGGCTTGCTGGAACAGGCGGATGTGCACCGCAACGCCGTCGTCGATCTCCGGCGCGTACGGCCCCGGTCGGCCGGTCTCGGTCTCGTCCTTCCAGCGGCAGCGGATCCGGTACGGCAGCTCGTCGCCGCGCTCGATCTTGACGAGGCGCGACCGAAACTCCTCGACGTCCTCGATCTTGAGCTGGAGCGCGCCGACCACGGCCGGATCCCCCTGCTCGCGGGGGATCGCCTGTCGTTCGCGCAGCCGGTCGATCCGCCGGTCGACGCGCTTGGTCCGCGGCGTCTGGAGCGTCGCTTGGTTTCGCTGGTGGTACAGAACCCGTGCGCCGAACGTCCGCACCGGCGAGACGACGTGACAGGCGATCGGCAGCTGCTTGAACTGCTGGACGCGCGGCTCGAAGAAGTCTCGACCAATGTAGGCGCCCGGGTGCCACCCGGATCTGCGCGCCGCGCCCGAGGTCGCGTCAGGAGGGCAGGTGCTCGAGGGCCTCGCCATGCTGGCCGCTCATTATAGTGCCTGACATCGTCGGCGCCGATACGCCCCAGGGCGAGGCTAGATGTCGACGAGCCGAGCGTGAGCTCTGGCTACGTCAGGCCGCGGCCGACCGCCATCAGTGGACGAGGAGCCTGGCGGCCCTGCGGATGCGGAGCCGATCCCTCGGGTGGTAGGTGGCTCGCACCCACACAGGCCCTTGTCATGCGACCTGGTCGATTCAGGTGACCAGGTCGACGCTCGCTCGCCGCGGCGCAGGGTCGCGGTCTATGGCAACCGCTCGAAGGCATCCTTGAAGTTGGACCGTGGCAGGTCGCCCGGGCGGGACATGCCCTGGACCTGCCCCTGATCGTACTGCCGGTAATACGG
>JAUJPG010000035.1 GCA_030447245.1 Chloroflexota bacterium
CTTGCCCCCTACGTATTACCGCGGCTGCTGGCACGTAGTTAGCCGGGGCTTATTCCCAGGGTACCGTCACTATCTTCCCCTGGAAAAGGGCTTTACAACCCGAAGGCCTTCATCACCCACGCGGCGTTGCTGGGTCAGGGTTTCCCCCATTGCCCAAAATTCCTAACTGCTGCCTCCCGTAGGAGTCTGGGCCGTGTCGCAGTCCCAGTCTGGCTGATCATCCTCTCAGACCAGCTACCGATCGTCGCCTTGGTAGGCCATTACCCCACCAACAAGCTAATCGGCCGCGGGCCCCTCTCCAAGCCCCTTGCGGGTTGAATCGACGAACCGAATCGCCGATGTCTGCGGTATTAGCCACCCTTTCGGGCAGTTATCCCCCGCTCGGAGGTAGGTCACCCACGTGTTACTCAGCCGTCCGCCACTGACAGCCGAAGCTGCCCGTACGACTTGCATGTTTTAGGCACGCCGCCAGCGTTTATCCTGAGCCAGGATCAAACTCTCCATCGGAATTGCCAAGAGCTGTTCGCCCTTAGCGATCTTGCTGGATCGCTGTTTCCCCACCACTCTTCGATTGTTAAGGTGCCCCACGCCCACCGGCCACCCGATTGCTCGACCAGCCTAGACCCGGCGCGGACTATTAGTATACGACGGCCTCGCGGCCCCCGTCAAGGATCGGTGCAAGTCAGCGGACGCTTTTCCGAAGGTGGTTCGAAGGGACAAAAAACCCAAGCGCCTCGCGGCAAACTTGGGGTTCTGATCTTCGGAACCGCGCGGCGTCACCGCCGTGCTCTTCGGAACCTCGCCCTACTGCTCTCCCGTCCTATTCGCTTACTCGAGCGGTCACCCGCCCTGCCGCGCGGACTTTCTGGCGGCCCTGCTCTCAGGAGCCCATCCTCGCGACGGCGGAATGATAGTCCGACCATTGACCAACTGTCAAGGGCGCTGGGATGGTCAAGCGGCGGAGCGGAGCGGGCCGGCGCTCGCCTAGTAATCGAGTCCCTTGCGGGCCTGGTGGCCCTCGTCGAACGGATGCTTCAGCTTGACCATCTCGGTTGCCAGATCGACCTCCGGCAACAGCGTGTCGATGAACCGCTTCTGGGCATCGTGGCCGGTGAGCAGCAGGTTCAGGGCGTGCGGCTTGCCGCGGATCACCTCGAGCACCTGCTCCAGGTCGATCTGCCCCTGGTCGACGGCGCCAAGGATCTCGTCCAGGATGACGAGCTGGTACCCGCCCGAGGCGATCTTCTCCTGAGCCAGCCGAAGCCCCTGCTGGGCCGCTTCGCGGTGCTCCTCCATGCTGAACGTGTCGCCGAAGATGTTGACGAATCCAATCCCGGTCGAGATGACTTCCAGGTCCGGCGCGAGCCGCCTGGCCCCGGCAATCTCGCCCATCGGCTCGCCCGGCGGCCACTCGCCCATCTTGGTGAACTGGATCATCGAGACCTTCCAGCCTCGACCAACCGCGCGCAGCGCCACCCCGAACGCCGAGGTGGTCTTGCCCTTGCCCTCGCCGGTATACAGCAGCACCTGGCCCTTGACCCCCTTCGGGCGCCCACTCGCCGCGCCGGCCATCGTCGCCTCCCACCCGCGAAGTGCTCCAGGATAGCAGGGCGCCGCGCGAGCTGTGGCGCCGGCGTATGCTCGAACGACGAGAGCCCGGAGCTTCGAAGCTCCGGGCCCTTCGTCCGCGCCAGTGAACACGCATACTGGCACGCGCCGTGCGCCCGTCGCGTGACGGCGACCACCGCCCTTGTCGCCAGAGTGGGCCGCGGCTAGAGGCCCATCACGCGCCGGTCAGCATTTCGAAAACCCGCAATTCAGGCACTTGCTGCAGCCTTCTTCGAAGGCGAGGGTGTTGTGGCAGTCCGGGCAGAACTCGCCGCTGCTCGCCTGCAACGGGAGTTGAAGCTGCTCTTGCGGGACGGCCGCGTGGCCGGGCTGCGCGAGCGCGGACCCGGCCTGGGCCAGGTGCGTCTCGATCACCTTGGCCAGCGCATCCGGCAGCGAGCGCGCCCGCCGCGGGCCGAGGCCCCAACTCGTGCTGCCGCCAATTCCGCGCAGTCGCCGAGCGACCTCGCGCAACCGGGCGTGCGCGCTCATGTTCGACGGCAGGCCCAGCACCAGCGAGGCCAGCTTGCCGATCGCCACCGACATCGCGGCCATGTCCGAGCCAGTCTTGCCCTGGTTCACGAACAACTCGAACGGCTCGCCTCGATCGTCGTGATTGACCGTGACGTACGCCGTGCCAAGCGGCGTCTCCTCCTGGTAGGTCGTGCCTTGCAGGACCTTCGGCCGCTCCTTGACGGTCACCGGCCGGGCCGGCGTGGTCGGGAGGGAGGGGACCTGGTGACCGCCACCGCTCCCAATGTGGAGGACGCCTTCCTTGGAGCCGTCACGGTAGACGGTGATCCCGTTGCAGCCCAGCTCGTACGCCAGACGGTAGGCCTTCTCGACGTCGGCGACGGTTGCATCGTGTGGCAGGTTGATCGTCTTGGAGACGGCGTTATCGGTGTGCTTCTGCCAGACGGCCTGCATCCGGACGTGCCACTCGGGGTCGATGTCGTGCGACGTCCCGAACACCCGCTGCCAGTGTTCCGGCACGCCCTCGACGCCGCGGACCGAGCCATTGTGCCGAACCGCGACGGCCAAGTCGTCGGTCCAAAAGCCAGCGTAGCGGGCCGCGTGTTCCAGGTAGGGGTTCGTCTCCAGCTTGAGCGCGCCATCGAGCGAGCCACGGCGGTCGAACACCAGGGCGAAGATCGGCTCGACCCCACTCGAGCAGCCGGCGATGATGCTGATCGTGCCGGTCGGCGCGATCGTCGTCACGGTCGCGTTACGCCGCGGGCGCCCGTCCTTATAGATGCTACGCGACCAGTTCGGGAACGGTCCGCGGATCTCGGCCAGGCGGCACGACTCGTCGTGCGCCGCCTGGTTGATCAGCCGCATCAGCTCTTCGCCCAGCTCAAGGGCATCCTGGCTGTCGTACGGCATCTCGAGCAGGATCAAGAGGTCGGCCCAGCCCATCACGCCCAGGCCAATCCGCCGATTCGCCTTGACTACCTCGTCGATGGTCTGGTCCGGGTACGGGTTCGTCTCGACGACGTCGTCCAGGAAGCGGACCGCGATCCGCGTCGACCGCGCCAGCCGGTCCCAATCAATCTGGTCCCGCCAGTGCGGCTTGATCTCGCCGAGCGCGGTCCCACTGCCGCCATCGAGCTGGTAGCCATTGATCCCGTTGGCGTGACCATTGGCGGCGCCGGCGTCGCCATTGTTGGCGAGCACGGACCCGTTCGCGCGTCCATTGCGAACATCCCACGCCACCGGCGTTCGGAGGAACCTGGCCAGGTTGATCGACCCGAGATTGCAGGCCTCGTTCGGATACAGCGGCTGTTCCCCGCAAGGATTTGTCGCTTCGACCGGCCCCATGTGCGGGACCGGGTTGGCCGGCCCGGCGTTGATGCGGTCCAGGAAGATGATGCCCGGGTCGCCCGTCTCCCAGGCGTTGTTGACCATGCGGTCCAAGACGTCGCGGGCGCGGAGCTTGCCGGTCGTCTGGCCACTGCGCGGGTTGACTAGCTCGTATTCGCCGTCGCGCGCCAGGGCTTCCATGAAACGATCGGTGACGCCGACCGAGATGTTGAAGTTGCTGATCTGGCTCTCCAGCAGCGCCCGCTTCAGTGTCATCCGCTGGGCATCGTTCAGGTACGGGGCGACGGCGTCGTGGGCCTGCTGGTGGCGCTCGTTCAGCTCCTTCTTGCAGTCGATGAACTTCAGGATGTCCGGGTGATCCACCTTCAGGATCCCCATGTTCGCCCCGCGCCGAGTCCCGCCCTGCTTCACGCTCTCGGTCGAGGCGTTGTAGACCTCCAGAAAGGAGACCGGTCCGCTGGCCACCCCGCCGGTCGAGCCGACGACGTCACCGCCCGGCCGCAGCCGTGAAAAGGCGAAGCCGGTCCCGCCGCCAGACTGGTGGATCAGCGCCGCCCGCTTATTGGTCTCGAAGATCTCGTCCATCGAGTCCGGGACCGGAAGGACATAGCAGGCCGAGTACTGCAAGCCGTTGTTCTTGCCAGCGTTCATGAGCGTCGGCGAGTTGGGCAGGAACTCGCCGCTGGCCATCATCAGGTAATAGTCGCGGCGGACCTGCGCGGCGACCTCGGGGCCATCGAATTTCTCAGTCCCGCGGCTGATGTCGGCCGCCACGCGCCAGAAGCCGCCGCCGGGCGTCTCGAGGACCTTGCCGCCCTCGCGTCTGAGATATCGCTTCTCCAGGACGATCCGCCCGTTCTCGGTCATGTCCGGATCGGGTAGGTCCCGCGGCTGCCTGAACACGCCATCCGCAGCCACTCCGGCGACCGCCTCCCCTAGCTCCTGCGACATACCGCTCTCCCCCAACATCGGGTTGTCGTGCGCGTTGGAGACGACGCCTCCTTTGGCGGCCCCTTGCACAACATCTTGTGTACCTCAGTAAGGATGCCACAACATGTTGTGTCCGTCAACAGGTGTGCAGAGCGTCGAGACGCCCTTCCTGGTCGAACAGGTGTTCCGTCAAGCTGGGCGTACGTTCCGGTCAGATCAGCGCACATAGAACGTCCGGCAGGTGGTGCTCGGGCAGCTAGAAGCCGCAAGCTCGACTAGATCAGGACGATCCGAATCGTGTCGGCGATCACCACCCCGTCGGCCTGGTTGGTTAGCTCCACGCGGCAGGGCGAGCCGACCGACAGGGGCACCCGCGCCAGCTCGACCCAGCGGCCGCCGCCTTCGCGCTGGTTGACCTCGGCCGCGGCGAGCGGCTGCCCGACCGCGGAGATCGTGAAGCGGGCGTTCGTCGCGCGGTCGGTGCCTTCGGTCCAGCAGGCCAGCACGCGGTAGGTCCCGTCTTCAAGCACGTCGAGCGTCCACGCGAACGCCGCCAGGTCGCCGGGCGGCTCGGAAAACTCGTAGTCGGCGGCGTTGAACCCGAGGACGTTGGTCGAGCGCTGCCACGAGCCCTGACGCGCCGTCCGGTCGCCTTCGGCGTTGTCGACGAGGACGTGACGGTCCACGAACAGGGGCCAGCGCGCGGCGTAGAGGCCCTCGCGCCCGCCCGGCCCGCGCGCACGGACGTGGAGCGTGTAGGAGCCGTGGGCGTCCGGCGCCAATGGATAGCTCGCGGCTCGCTCGCGCGACCAGGGGCTCCAGGTCGGCCGCTCGTCGGGTCCGTAGCCGCTCAGCGGGATGATCCGGTCCGGCTCGCCGGACAGCCGCCAGCCCTCGAGCCGCGTGCTGAACTCGACCGCTCCTTCCAGCCCGTCCCAGCCGAAGACGAGGTCAGTCGGCCAGACGCTGCGATCCTCGGGACCCCGGACGATCCGCGCGCGCGGGCCGGGCGGGCCGAGGCGGGCGGCGACCTGGGCGCGCAGCTCCGGCAGGCGCGCGTACACGCGGTCGCCGGGGCATTCGGTCGGCACGCCGTCGCGGTGGCCGCACACTTGAGCCAGGTCGTCGCGCCAGAGGGCGTCCTCGCCCCCCCGACTTCGCGCGCGCAGAAAGGCGGTCCGCTCGGTCGGGTCGAGTCCATGGCGCGACGCCTCGAACGCGAGCGCCTCCTCCAGCGTCTGGAGCGCCGATTCGCTCGGCTCGGCGTCGGTGAACGTGCCGAGCAGGGCGATGCCGACCGAGCCGTAGTTGTAGCCGAAGACGTGGCCGGCCACGACGTCACGGCTGAGCACCTCGCGGTCGAGCGGGCCGGGCTCACCTTCGCGGCCCCGGCGCCCCTCGTAGGCCTGGCCGCGGTTGTCGATCAGCAGGTGGTAGCCGATGTCGCCGAAGCCCTGGGTGATCGCGTGGTAGGTGTAGATCGCGCGGACCTCGGCCGCCGGGTCGGGCTGCTCGTTGTCGGTAGCCGTGTGGTGGACGACCAGCAGCTTCGGCGCGACGAACGCCCGCGGCCACTGGTCCTCGCCGTCGACGAAGCGGATCGACTCGTCGGCGCCCCACCCCTCGCGGGTGATCACCCGACCCAGAAACGCCTTGCTCCCCAGGGCCGGGCTGGGCACGTCCGGCCCCGTTCGCCCGGACGACGGCCCCCGCGCGTCCAGGTAGGTGAGCGCAACGCGCCGCACCGCGGCCGTGTCGGTGCCGTGTTCGGCGAACGTCACCCGGTACTGGAGCCACCGCCCGAGCCGCCCACCAACCAGCGCGCCGAACGTCTCGGCCTCCGCCCCGAGCTCCGAGCTGATGCGCTCGGACCCGTGCGCCTCGGCCTGGACCTGGCGCCAGCTGGTCCAGGTCGCGCCGTCGCGACTGGACCGCAGCTCGACCTGGAGCCCCCGCTGACTGCCGCCGTCGGTCCGCCAGTGGACGCCGACGTGCGAGCAGGCGAAGTCAATCGGGAGCGGTTCGGACGTAAATCGCCCGCCGACCCGCTCGGCGGCGATCGACCAGCCATCCCCACCCGCCCGGGGCAGTTGGACCCTCTCGGCCAGTCCGGCCCGAAAGTCGGCCCCGGATTGGACCACCTCGCCCAGCCGAACCTGGACCGGCGTCTCGGCGACCGGCTGGGCTCGGGCGATCGAGGTCTCCCGCCGTTGGGCCAGCGCCCCGAGGCCGATCGCGACGGCCGCGCCGGCCAGCCGCCTCACGAACGCCCGCCGCCCGACCTGCCCCCGCGCCTGCTCCATCGTGACCCTCCACTGCCTCTCTCGGACGGTCCACGGTAGGGTACTCGGCGCCCGCGGGTCAATAGCGGTTCGTTCCCACACGCCCTTGAGTGGTCATGTCCACCGTGAGCCGGCGCGGATCGGCGCCTGGACCCTTCGGGCGGCACCGAGCGCCGAGGGGCACGCGAACCCCGTCCTCGACAGCGAGCCGGACCGCCTCTACCCGGAGGAGAACCGCGAGGTGACGTCCGAAATCGCTGAGCGTGGGGCTGTGATTGGTGCCGATGCATGCTCCTGGGGGGCAATGACCGGCCGCGACGCCGCTGCCAGTGCGGATGGCACTGCACGCGGGTGAGGCCGACCCCCGCGCCGGCCACCGACCACCCGTGGCGCCGGTCCCTGGGGGTGACAAAATCCCGGCACACGTACCGGTGACATGCTCTCCGCATGTGCACACAGAAGCTGGGGCGGCTTGACGGATGTCCCTCGTGGCCGTACATTGGGCCGCAGGTGACGAGCTCGGGGGGCCGTTGAAGAAAGCGCTGCTGGCCGCGGTTCGCGTCGTGGTGCTGCTCGTCGTGCTCACGCCGACTGGCGCGACCGCTGCCCAAACGGAAGACCCGGTGGGGGTGGTCGCCGCTTTTGAAGCCGCGCTGGACGCCGGCAACGTCGAAGCGGCGCTCGCCCTGTTGGCCGACGACGCCGTGGTCACAGCCCAGTCCGGCGTGTACCGGGCCAAAGGACCGATCCGCGGCTACCTGGAGGGCCTGGTGGCGCAGAATTACCACGCCGAGGTCGACAGCCGCGACGTGGCCGCGGACACGGTGACCACGCGCGGCCGCGCCTCCCTCGACGACTGGCGGCGACTGGGGGTGGCCCCGCTCGAGGTGGTCGCGGAAGTGGTCGTGCGGACGGGGAAGATCCGGACGCTCAGCGCCGCCCTCACCCCGGCGGCCGCGGCGCGGCTGCAGGCGGCTCAGGCCCGCGTCGCGGCCACGCCCGCGCAGCTGCCCCGCGTGGCGCCCCGTGCGGCAACTGAGGCAGGAGGGCGGCTCCAGGGAGCCACGGCGACGCAGGCAACCACCCGGGCCCGCCTGCGGGTGCTCGGCGACGCTGCAAGCTGCGCCGAGGCGCGCTTCGTGTCCTACCGCCGCAGCGATGCCGAGCCCGAGATCGTCGACCAGTGGTACGTCGCCGCCCAGCTCTGGGCCGACGCGATCCTGTTGTCGGCCGCCACGGCCCCCGGCGGACCGCGGCTACCCTCCGGGTGGGGCGAGGCCGAGGCACGCTGCCACCTGGACAAGGCCTTCATCTTCCTCGACCGCCTCTGGGACGATGCGACCGGCGGGTACTACCCGCGCTCCAACCCGGCCGGCACGTCGGTCGAGCGCGCCCTGCGCCACACCGACGACAACTCCCTGGCCGGCCTGGCCCTGCTCTCGGCCGCCGAGGTTGCGCCGGATCCCGCGTCGCGGCAGCGGTACCTGCACGCGGCGCAGCGCGAGGCGGAATTCCTGATTGGAAGCGGCCTCTGGGATGGAACGTTCGGCGGCGGCTTCTGGTGGAACACCGACAAGGGCGCCGTGCCCGAAGGCAAGCCAGCCCAGAGCAACAGCCTGGCCGCCATGTTCTTCGCCCGGCTGTACGATACGACCGGCGTCGACACCCACCGCACCTGGGCTCTGCGGACGCTCCTCTGGCTAGACACCATCCTGTACGACCCGACCCGACAGCTCTACCGTTGGGGCGTGAGTCACGCCGACCCGGCCGGTCGGCTGGGAACGGTCGTCCACGACCGCTACTTCAACTACGACCAGGGCATCGCGATCGAGGCGCAGCTGCTGGCCGCCAAACTGGACCGCGACCCGAATCGCCTGACCCGGGCCCGGGCCGTCGGCCGGGCGCTCCACGCGACGTTCTGGGGCCGCGAGCGGGGCGGGTACAACCTGGAGTTGGGGATCGAGCAGGTCTACACCGCGTTCGCGGCGTGGGCGAGCCTGGGGCACCTCGCCCTGTACAACAGCGACGGCGACGCCCGATGGCTGGAGATGGCCCGGCTCAATGCGGACGCGCTCGCCGCGTCCCTGCGCGAGCCGGACGGCGGCTACGCCTATCGCCACTACCACTGCGTCGATCGGGGGGCGCCCGGATGCGAGAGCGGACTGTTTCCCTGGGTCGTCGACCGCGCCCGGGATACGGCCGCGCAGGCACTGATGCAGCATCTCCAAACGGCCCTCGGACAGCATGTCGGGCCCAGCCCTCCGTCGCGGGGGCGATGACCGCTCCGAGCCTGGCGGCCCCGCAGTGCTGCCGACGCGGCGAGACGCTGCAGGGGAGGCACCGGCCGCCGTGAGGTGGGCGGGCACCGCTCTGCGCCGCGGGGGCCGGCGCGGCCGGTCTGGGCAGGAAACCGTGGCCTCGAGGTCGGGGTCGCGGCGCAGGGTGGTTCCCATGGATCGCGGGTGGACCCCCCACGCCGTCTACAAGCAGCCTCAAGTCACGCCATGCCGCAAGCTGGCTAACTCATGGAGCTGACGAGCTAGACTCGCCCAGGTCGGCAGGCCCAGAGCAGCCGACCAGTGGCGTCAGTTGAACAGTGTGGCGGGGCAAAGTACGCCCCTGGGCCTGGGCACGGGGACCTTAGTCGAACGGGATGGTCAGATCCCGGGCGACCTCGAGGAACTCCTGGCGGACACCCTCGGCGATCGGAATGCCTTCCTCCAGGCGGCGGGCGCGCTTGCCGGCCTCGATCTCGCCGGGGATGTAGATGCCGGTCGACCCGGCGGCCAGTGGGACAGCCTTGATCTCGCGTACCATCTGGGACAGCCGGGTCTTGAACTCCGGGACCGGCACCATCTTGCCGATGTCGATCGCGCCGAGCAGGTGGCCGATATCCTGAGGTCGGTCGAACTGGCCGTACAGCGGCCCAAGGTGCGGCCCGAACTGAGCCCCGGTCAGGCATCCGCAAAGGATGTCGATCATCATCGACAGGACGTACCCTTTGTAGCCGGCCATCGGCGTGACGGTGCCCTCGATCGCAGCCTGGGTGCTGGTCGTCGGTCGGCCGTCCTTGTCGAGCGCCCAGCCCTCGGGGATCGTCTGCTGGCCCTTGGTCGACGCCAGCAGAATGTGGCCGCGCGCCGCGACGCTGGTCGCCATGTCGAACACGACCGGCCCGTCCTCGCCTGGGACGGCGAACGAGATCGGATTGGTTGACATGTACGCCTTGGCCCCACCCCACGGGGCCATCGCGGCCGGGCCGTTCGTCATCCCGATCCCAACCATGTCCTTGGCCGCGGCCATCAGCGTAAAGTACGCCGTGGCCCCGAAGTGGTTGGAGTGGCGCACGCCGGCCCAGCAGGCGCCGGTCCCGCCGGCCCGGCGGATCACCTCGCGCATCGCCCACGTCGCCACGACGGCACCCAAGCCGTTGTCGCCGTCGACGGTGATCGCCGACGGCGACTCGGCAACGATCTTGATCTCGGGTCGCGCGTTGACGATCCCGGCCCTAAGCCGCTTGATGTAGATCGCCAGCAGCCGGGTGATCCCGTGCGTGTCGACGCCGCGCAGGTTCGCCTCGATCAAGTTGTCCGTCACGATCTCGGCGTCCTCGGCCGGGACGCCGGCCTTGGTGAACGCCTGCCGCGTGAACTCGCGCAACACCTCGACTGGATACAGGGTGCCCTGGTCGTCGCTGGCCATTGCTTGTCCCTCCCGCATCGTTCCGTGACCTGGTGGGCGACAGTGTGACAGCCGCCTGCCCGCTCGGCAAGGGGCGGGCACGACACACGCGTGCTTCCCCAGCCAGTCAGAAACCCGCCACCACCAGAACGACTTCGCGGCCGATCACCTCTAGCGGCGTGAGGTGGTCAAACGTAGGCTAAACTCCTAGAGCCGGTCGGGCGCCAGACCTCGGTAGCAAAGGCCAGGTGACGTGTTCGCGCGGATGCAGTGGCGGATCGCCATCCCCTACACGGTCTTGATTGGCCTGTGCCTGCTCGGACTGGGCGCCTACCTGGCGACGGTCCTTCGCCAGCTCCAGCTCGACCAGCTCGAAACGCAGCTTGCCGGTGAGGCGCGGCTGGTCGCTGAAGTCGTCGCACCGGTCCTCGGCACGCCAGCGACCGGCGACACAGGCCGCTCCGACCGAGTCCAACCGCTCGCCCACCGCTTGGGCGAACAGATCCGCGCGCGCGTTACGATCATCGACGCAACTGGCGTCGTGCTCGGCGACTCGGACGAGGATCCGCGCCAGATGGACAATCACGCCCGGCGGCCGGAGATCGCCGAGGCGCTGGCCCACGGTAGTGGGTCCAGCGCTCGCTACAGCACGACCCTCAGCCGCGACCTCCTCTACGTCGCCGCGCCGATCGTGCTTGACGACGCGACGATCGGCGCGGCGCGTGTCGCCGTCGCGCTTGACACGATCACCAGCTCGCTGAATCGGGTGCTCCTCGGGGTCGGGACCGCGCTTGTCGTCACCGCGGCGCTTGCCGTCGGCCTGGCGGTCTGGATCGCCGACACCGTTACCGCCACGCTCCGTCGGCTCACCGCTGCCGCTGGCGACGTCGCGCGCGGCCGCCTCCGCTCGACGGTACCCGTGCCGGTACCGAGATCCGAGCGGGGCGAGGTCGGCCAGTTAGCGGATGCTTTCAATCGGATGGCGTCAGAGCTGGAGGTCCAGGTGACCAGCCTGGCCCGCGAGCGCGACGTCCTGGCCGGCGTCCTGGCCAACATGGCCGACGGTATCCTGGTCGTCGACGCCCGCGGCACGGTCCTGCTGGCCAACGAGGCCGCGATGCGCCTGCTCGACGTCGTCGAGCAACCCGAGGGCCTGTCGCTGGCCCGCGTCGTCCGCGACCACGAGATCTGCCAGGTGCTGGAGCAAGCCGTTGCCCACGGGGCGCGCCGCACCGAGGTCCGGCGGACTGGCCAACCGGCGCGCCACCTGCGCGTCGCCGCCGCGCCGCTCAAAGACAACACCGGTGGCCTGCTGGTGCTCCGCAGCGTCAGCCAGGAGCGGCGCGTTGAAAATCTCAGACGCGACTTCATCGCCAACGTCTCCCACGAGCTGCGCACGCCAATCGCCTCGCTCAAGGCGCTTGTCGAGACGCTGGAGGATGGTGCGCTCGACGATCCGCCGGCCGCGCGCGACTTCCTCGGCCGCATGCACATCGAAGTCGACGGCATGGCCCAGTTGGTCCAGGAGCTGCTCGAGCTCTCGCGCGTCGAGAGTGGCCAGGGCGAGCTGCATCCCGAACCAATCGCCCCGGCCGAACTGCTGCACTCGGCCGCCGAGCGTCTGGGCCCCCAGGCGGAGCGGGCCGGCCTAGCGCTCACCGTCGACGTCGACGACGGCCTGCCGCCGGTGTTGGCCGACCGTGCACGCGTCGAGCATGTGCTGCTGGCGCTGATCCACAATGCCATCAAGTTCACGCCGCCGGACGGCCAGATCGCGCTGGTGGCAGTACTGGAGGGCTCCGAGGTTCGCTTCTCGGTCGTCGACACCGGCGCCGGCATCCCAAGCGAACACCTTCCGCGCATCTTTGAGCGGTTCTACAAGGTCGACCGCGCCCGTTCGGCTGGGGGGACTGGCCTGGGTCTAGCAATCGCGAAGCACGTCATCCAGGCCTTGAACGGCCGCATCTGGGCGGAGAGCGAGACCGGGCGGGGCACCGCGGTGCGCTTTACCCTGCCGATCGCTGCGCGGGGACCGAGCTTCGGGATGCCGGTCTCCAGCCTCACGGCCTGAGGGCGCCACGGCACCACGGATGATGGGGTTGGCGTTTTGGTGGAGGGCTGGTACAAGAGCCGTCATGAGACCGGTGCAGGCGAAGCTGCCCACCGGTCAGCGCGCCCGAGTCCTCGGGACGATCGCCGTGGCGAGCCTGCCGCTGCTGCTGCTCGGGGCGGTCAGCGCCTGGCGCGGCGCAGCCGACGCCGAGGCCAGCATTGTCGAGGAGCGCGTGACCCTGGTCCGCGCCGCGGCCGCCCTCGCGAATGCCTTCGCCGAGGACAACGTGTCGACGCTCCGGAGCGTGGCGCTCACTCGTGATGTCACCGCCCCGCCCGCGGCGCCCCAGATGTCGGCGTTGCTGGTGCGCGGGCTGGCGGCCACCCCCTAGCTCACCGTCCGGGCGCGCTAGCCCTGCGCGCGGAGCCCCAGTACTCGTCGTTCCTGGAGCGCGTGCTGGCGGCCTACCTCTAGCTCAAGTTCCTGGCGCTCTACGACGCGGAGGGGTGGAACCTGGGTGTGGCCGGCGCGGGCGCGCCCGTCCTCCCTCGCACATTCAATGTTGCTGATCGCGGCCACATCCAGCGGGCGATCTCCGACGGCGAGGTCGGCATCAGCCCAGCCCAGATCGGGCGAATCCGCGGCGTACCCACGGTGGCCCTCTCCTTACCCGTCGAGTTCCAGGACGGGACGCGCGGCGCGCTCACCGGGACGTTGTCGTTCGACCGACTCAAGGACGAACTCCAACGCCTGCTCGCGGAGAGCACGATCCGCGTCATCATCGTCGACGCCGAGGGGCAGGTGTTCGTCCACCCGGACGCGGCTGTTGCCCAGGCCCTGGCGTCGGCGCGGGGCTGGCCGGACGTCGACGCTGCCATCAACGGCCAGGTCGGCAGCCGGCGGATCACCGAGGTCGGTGGGGGCGAGGTCCTGTCCGCCTACGCCCCGGTCGCGAGCAGTGGCTGGGGTCTGGTGCTTCAACAGCCTACGCGCCTGGCGTTCCAGGTCGTCAACCGCCAACTGGCCGTCGCTCTCGGGCTGCTTGGCCTGGCCGCCGCGCTGACCGGACTGGTCGGGTGGCAATTGGGAGAACGGCTGTCCTTGTTCTACCAGCGCCAGCGCCAGGCCAGTGCCCAGGCGGAGGCGGTCAACCGCGAGCTGGCGACGGTCAGCGCCGAGAGCGAGGGCCGGCGTCGGTTCCTCGAAGACATGATCGCCTCCGCGCCAGTCGCGATCGCGGTGCTCAAGGGTCGCGAACACCGGTTCGTCAGCACCAACCAGAGCTTCCAGGCGATCAAGCCGGCCACGCCGATGGTCGGGCGGACCATGGCCGAAGTACTCCCGGAGATGGTGCCTCAAGGGGCGATCGAGCTGCTCGACCGCGTCTACACGACCGGCGAGCAGTTCACCGCGGCGGACGCTCGCTTCGACATCGACGACGGGACCGGGCACTTGGAACCGCGCTTCTTCACCCTGGTCCTGTCGCGGTATGACAGATCCGACGGGCAGCCCGAGGGCGTGCTGATCATCGCCCCCGAGACAACCGCGGCCGTGCTGGCCCGCCGCCGCGCCGAGCAGGAGAAGGACGAGTTCCTGTCGATCGCCAGCCACGAGCTGAAGACACCACTCACCTCGCTGGCACTGGCCGCTCAGATGATCGACCGCATGCTCAGGCGCGGCGAGGTCGACCCGCCGCGCCTGGAGCGCCACGTTGGAACGATCGCCGTCCAGACGTCCCGCGCCACCCAGCTCATCACCGAGCTGCTCGACGTCTCGCGGATCGACACCGGCCGACTGGAGCTGCGGCGCGGGCCGGTCGACCTGCTCGCCCTGGCGTCTGCCGCCGCTCAGCGCCAGCGCGACGCCCTCCCGGAGGGAGCGACTCACGACGTCGTCGTGACCGCCGCCGATGGACCACTGGTCGTCGATGGCGACGAGGCGCGGCTCGACCAGGTGCTGACCAACCTGCTCTCAAACGCGGTGAAGTACAGCCCCGCGGGCGGTCGCGTCGAGCTCTGTCTGGCCCGCCGGGGTGCCGATGCCAGGCTTGCCGTCGTCGACCAGGGCATCGGCATCCCCGGAGCTGAGCGAGACCAACTCTTCGCCCCATTCGGCCGCACCTCAGCGGCCCGTCTCAGTGGGATTGAGGGGACTGGCCTGGGCCTGTACATCAGCCGCCGCATCGTCGACGCCCACGGCGGCACGATCGACGTCGAGGACACGCCGGGCGGCGGATCGACGTTTGTCGTCACCCTACCGCTCCTCGACGAGGCCGCGCGCGAGACGGTCGGCTCGGCCAACGCCGCGGCCGCCTGACGAACGGCAATCGAAGGTCGAGAGAGCGCAGGATTTGGACCCACGACTCGCTGGCGGAACGACGTCGCTGGACGTCAAGAGGCGGGCACGCCGACACGTGCCCGCCTCTGGTGGATCAGTCACGTGCACGAGGTAACTCAGGGAGACGAGGCAATGCCAGAATCAGGCCGACGCGTGAACAGGCAGTCGCCGCCCCAGCCGCCCGTCGAGGGCTTGCCCGACGTGGGCCTCAAGAAGCCCGAGCATCAGGCGGGCCGCCCCGTGCTCTTGCACGGCGCGGACGTCGTCGACGTCGCGGCTGGAGCGTTGCGACGCGGCACCGACGTGCTGGTTGTCGGGGGGCGCATCACTCGGGTCGGCGAAGCGCTGGATCCAGGCGGCGCGCGGGTAGTCGACCTGACCGACTGCTACCTGCTGCCCGGCCTGATCAGCTTGCACGTCCATCCTGGAATGATGGTCGGCTTGCGGATGGACCCGAACGGCCAGAGCCGCGAGCGGATCACGCGCGACCTCCAGGTCTGGCTACGCTACGGCGTCACGACCGTCCAGGCAATGGGCAGCGACCGACCGTTCACCTGGGAAATCCAGCACCAGCAGCAGGCCGGGCAGCTCCTTGGTGCGCGCCTGTTCAGCGTTGGCCACGGCTTCGGCGTCCGCGGCGGTGTCCCACCCTTTCAGATGGATCCGCCGGGACCGGTCCGTGAGATTGACGCCGAGGCCATCCGCGGCATCGTCGAGGACCTTGCGCGGCGCGGGGCCAGCGGCGTCAAGATCTGGTACGACGACTGGTACGGCCAGTTCCCGAAGATGGCCAGTGACGTGGCGCGGACGATCATCCAGGCCTGCCAACGGGTTGGCCTGACGTCGTACGCGCACGTCTATCGCGTGGACGATGCCAAGCTGCTGATCGGTTTCGGCCTGAATGTCCTGGCCCACATGCCGCGCGACCGCGTCGTCGACGCCGGACTGACCGATTTGATGCTCGAGCGTGGGACCGCGGTCATCCCGACGCTGGCCGTTCCCGAGAGCAACGTCGCCTTCGTCGATCGCCCAGGCTGGGTGGACGACCCGCTCCTGGCACGCTTTCTGCCCCTAGGCAGCCGCGAGTACCTCCGCGACGATGCGTTCCTCGACACCGTCCGCGCCAAGCCCGAATACTCTGTGCTTCACCCCGACCTCGACCGCGCCGCTCGCAACGTCGGCATCCTTGATCGGGCCGGCGTCCGCTTCGGCTTCGGCACTGACACCGGCGTCTCGAACCGGGTGGTCGGCTTCTACGAGCACCGCGAGCTGGAGCTGCTGGTCCAGGCTGGTGTCAGCCCAGCCGCTGCCCTCCGGATGGCCACTCTCGATTCGGCTCGCATCCTTGGCCAGCCCGACGACCTCGGCGAGGTCGCGCCCGGCCGCCGCGCCGACCTGCTCGTGCTCCGTGACAATCCGCTCGAGGATATTCGAAACACTCGCACGATCGAGGCGGTGTGGCTCGACGGCGCCCAGGTCTGCGATGCCCTCTGAGACCGTCTATCGTCGAGCAACGCGAAGAACTCCAGGCGGGTGGCCTCGCTCGTGCGAAAGGCGCCGCGATTGGCCGAGGTGACGATCTTGCTGCCGGGGGCGCGCAGGCCGCGCATCGTCATGCAGAAATGCTCGGCGGCGACGACGACGGCCACGCCGCGCGGCTTCAGCCGTTCGTCAAGCAGGTCGGCGATCTGGCTGGTCAGCCGCTCCTGGAGCTGGGGCTGGCGGGCCAGACAATCGACCACGCCGGCAATCTTGTCCAATCCAACAACCCGCCCGCGCGGGATGTAGCCGACGTGGGCGGTGCCGACGAACGGCAGCAGGTGGTGCTCGCACATCGACTGCAGGCGGATGTCGCGCAGGACCACCATCTCCTGGTGCTGCTCGTCAAAGCCGCCTTCCAGCAGCGCGCCGGCGTCCTGGTGCAGGCCGCCGAAGATCTCGGCGTACATTTCGGCCACCCGCTCCGGAGTCCGCTCGAGCCCCTCACGCGCCGGGTCCTCGCCAATGCCCCGTAACAGGTCGGCCACGGCCCGCGCGATGAGCGCCGCGTCCATCAGATTAGGTCCCCCTCAACGTGCCGGCAGCAGCGGGAGCGCGGCGTCGAGGATCTCATGAGCCACCTCGTGCTTCGGCAACGTCGGCAGCTCACGACAGCCGCCGGCGCGGTCGAGGATGACCACACGGTTGGTATCGCTGCCGAAGCCGCTGTCGGAATGGGTGATGTCGTTGCCGACGATCAGGTCCAGCTCTTTCCGCTCCAGCTTAGCCCTGGCCTGGATGAGCAGGTGCTCGCTCTCGGCGGCAAAGCCGACCCGGACGAGCCGCCCGCGTGACGCGCCGGCGGTCGCCGCCAGGATGTCGACCGTAGGCTCCAGGTGGAGCACTAGCTCGTGACCGTCCTTCTTGATCTTTTGCCTGGCGGTGTTGGCGGGGCGAAAGTCGGCCACCGCGGCGGCCATCACCAGCAGGTCAGCATCGGCGATCGCGGCTTCGACGGCTCGGTGCATCTGCTCAGCCGTCACGACCGCGCGTAGCTCGACGCCGAGCGGAGGCCGCAGCGCCGACGGCGCAGCGATCAGGACGACCGCGGCGCCGCGGTCGCGCGCGGCCAGGGCGATGGCGTAGCCCATCTTGCCGGACGAGCGATTCGAGACGAAGCGGACCGGGTCGATCGCCTCCTGGGTTCCACCGGCGGTGACCACCACCCGCCGCCCGGCCAGGTCGCCGCCGCGGGCCAGGACGATTCGGACCCACTCGACGATCTCGGGCGGCTCCACCAGCCGCCCCTGCCCAAGCAGGCCCGAGGCCATGCGGCCCCAGGCTGGCTCAATGATCGTCGCCCCGCGGTCTCGCAGCCGCTGCACGTTCTCGCGCACGGCCCGATTGTCGTACATGTTGGCGTCCATCGCCGGGGCGATGACCAGCGGCGCCGTCGTCGCCAGGACCGTCGTGGTCAGGACGTCATCGGCCAGTCCGAGCGCCAGCTTGGCCAGGGTGTGGGCAGTCGCCGGCGCGACCAGTACGACGTGAGCTTGATGGCCGAGCGTGACATGCCCGATCTCGGTCTCGGCGGCCTGGTGCCAGAGGTCGCTCTGGACCGGGCGTTGGGTGATCGCCTGGAAGCTGAGCGGGCGGACCAGCTCCGTGGCCTCGCGGCTCATCGCCACGTCGACGACCGCGCCGGCCTGGGTGAGCGCGCTGGCTACGGCGACCGCCTTGTAGGCGGCGATGCTCCCGCTCACCCCGAGCACCACGCGCTTGTCGGCCAGGATCTCGCGGCCTGGCTGTCGATCAGCCATGGTCACCGCGGCCGGCAGTGTGATGCTCGTCGGCGGCGTGGACGAGACCGGCCGTCCTAGCCGGTCTTGGCCCGCTGGCGCCGACGCTTGCGCTGGGCGGCGCGGATCTTGTCCCGCCGCTCCTCGTGGGCCGGCTTGAATCGCTGCTTACGGCGATAGTCCCGCAGAATACCGGCTGCTTCAATGCCGCGCTTGAAGCGTCGGAACAACTCCTCGAAAGGTTCGCCCTCGCGGGCCGTTACATACATACCTGGTTCCTCTCCCGCTCGGCACGACTGGCGAACCGGTCCGCGCCAAGACGGCAAACCGGGCGGGCCGAACCGTGTCGACCCGCCCGGGCACTATACCGAATAGGCGCGTGATAGTACCTGCTTAGTACCCGCGCCCGCCGCCGTAACCGCCGCCACCGGTGCTGCCGCGCTGCTTCGCGAAGCAGTCCGAGCAGTAGACCGGCTTGTCGCCGCGCGGCTGGAACGGAACCTGCGCCTCATTGCCGCACGCGGAGCAGGTCACCGAGAACATCTCGCGCTCGCGACGTGGGCCGCTGCTGTAGCCACCACCAGCGCCGCCGGAGCTGTAGCCGCCCGCGCTGTAGCCGCCGCCGGAGCTGTAGCCGCCCGTGCTGTAGCTGCCGCCGTTGCTGTACCCGCCGCCACCGCCGCGCTCGGACTTGCGCGCCGAGCGGCAGTCTCGGCACCGGCTCGGCTCGTTCGTGAACCCTCGACTGGCGAAGAACTCCTGCTCGCCCGTCGTGAACACGAAGGCTTGGCCGCAATCGCGGCAGGTAAGGGTCTTGTCCGCGTAACTCACGCCGACACCTCTGAGAGAGCTTGGTGGTTTCGTCGGCGCGAGCGGGAAAGGGTCCGGGGTGTGAGCATCCCCAAGGCCGCGCCCTATGCGGCTTGGCGAAACGTACCAGCGGGGCCAAATATACCACACTCGCGACAATTTGTCGCCCGGCAAACTACGCCGCCGACCAGCATTCAGGGCTTGACAGTATACTGGCGCATCCTGGGATAGGAGCGGGGTGAAGGATGACCGGTGAGTCGAGGGTGACGGCCCCGAATGCGTGGCCGGATCTCGAGCGGTTCGACCTCGGGAGCTTCCTCGACGAGCAGGCCGCGCCGCGCGCCGAACAGCCCTTCCTGCTGTTCGAGGACCGCGTCCTCAGGTACGGCGAGCTAGCGGCGCTCAGCCGGCGCGCCGCCAACGGCTGCCGGTCGCTCGGCGTCGGCCAAGGTGACCGGGTCTGCCTGCTGCTGCCAAACTGCCCAGAGTTTGTGTTGGCCTGGTTCGGACTGGCCCGCCTCGGCGCCATCGCCGTTCCGATCAATACCGACTTCGGGCCGGACGAGACCGGCTACATCCTGGAGCACTGCGCGCCGCGCGCGGCGGTCACGACCCCCGGGCTGCTGCCGACGCTCCAGGCAGCGGGTCGACCCAGCGGCATGCTCGGCGAGCTCGTGTTGGTCGGCGGGAGAGCGCCGGACGACGGTGCGCAGGCGATCCCATTCGAGCAGGTGCTGGCCGCGGGCGATGACTCCTCAGCCGCCAGGCACGGGAGCGATCCGGCAACCCTGATCTACACCTCCGGCACGACCGGTCGGCCCAAGGCAGTCATCCAGACCCACCGGACCTACGTGTTGACCGGCCAGGCGTTCCCGTGGTGGCTCGGCCTCACCGAGCAGGACCGCCTGCTCACCAGTCTGCCGCTATTCCACATCAACGCCCAGGCCTACTCGACGATGGGCGCGCTGGGGACTGGCGCGAGCCTGGCGCTGCTGCCCCGCTTCTCGGCATCTCGTTTCTGGGACGACGTCCGTCGTCACCAGGCCTCCCAGGCCAATGTGATCGGCGCGATGCTCCTGATCCTGGCAAAGCAGCCGCCCCGCGCCGACGATCGGGACCACTCGCTGCGCCTGATCTACAGCGCTCCGGCCCTGCCCGAGGACGTCCGGTCGGACCTCGAGGAGCGGTTCGGCCTGCGGATCGTCTTCGGCTACGCGATGAGCGAGTCGACGTTCGGGACGATCGAGCCGCTCGACGGCCCGCGCGCGCCGGGCAGCATGGGCCGACCGCGCCAGCACCCGGATCCGACGATCGTCCATCGGCACGCCATTGTCGACGAGGCCGGCCAGACGGTGCCTCCCGAGCAGGTTGGCGAGATCGTGCTGGCGGGTCCGGCCGTCACGCCTGGTTACTTCCGCGACGATGCGCGCACCGCCGAAGCGTTGCGGGGCGGCTGGCTGTACACCGGCGATCTTGCCCGGCGCGACCAGGACGACAACTACTTCTTCGTCGACCGCAAGAAGGACGTCATTCGGCGGCGCGGCGAAAACATCTCCTCGGTCGAGGTCGAGCAGGTCCTGGCCGGTCACCCGGCCGTGCTGGAAGTGGCAGTCATCGGCGTCCCCTCCGAGCTGAGCGACGAGGAGGTCGTGGCCTACGTCACCTTGCGCCCGGACGCCGCGGCCGAGCCGGACAACCTGTTCGCCTGGTGCGCCGAACGCCTGGCCCGCTTCAAGGTCCCGAGCCGCTACGAGCTGCGCGGCGAGCTGCCCAGGACCGCGACCCAGCGGATCGCCAAGCACGTCCTCAAGGCCGAGGCCAGGGCCAACCTGACTCCCCTGGAGGCAACGGTCACGACCGCGTTCTCGCCGGAGAGGTGAAGGTCCCTGGACCTCCTGGCTCTCGAAACGCCCGGTCGCCCAACTTCGACACGCTGCGGCCACAGTCTGCCAACCTGTCGAGGCTGTCGGCCGTTTCAGGTGCTCGCTCGAGCGCCTGGATAGCGCCATCGCGGGACTCGTTGGCAATGAAGGTGATCACGTCGTCGAGCGCGGTTCTAGTCGAATCCGTCCAGACTACCGCGCCGCGGCCAGCAAGCGCCGCCGGGAGGGCGCTGGCCCCGAGCAGCATCGGCCGGGACGGTCGTGGCGAAGGCGACCGGTACCAGGAACGTGAGGGTGTACCGCGGCGACGGTGCGTGGATGCCGATTCAGGCGGCGCCTCGATCGTCGGCGGACCGGTCCTGACCCGGAACGTTCGGCGCTCCGGCGTGAGGTTAGGCGGCCTGACTTGCCTTGGCTTGCTCGTGGAGGGTCTCGGGCGCGACGTCCGCGCCGTTCGGCCAGGCGACCGTCCCACCATCCAGGAAGAAGCGCTGAAAGTACTGGGGGCTCTTGAGCGGCTCGAAGACCGGCCCGTCGAGCCACTGGGAGAAGTCGACCGTATTCTCTACGCCGTCGCTGAATTCCAGGTAGATCCGGTACTCACCACGGTATTCAGCTCGAATCACGGTTGGCAGGAAGTGCATGAGGGTCTCCTTAGTCGAGAGGTGGGATCCTCTCGAGTGGCTCCCCCGCCTTCACGCGGTTCCAGTTGGCCTCCAACTCTGCCGAATGCGCCGTGGCCCACTCCTTGACCAGTCGAAGCGCGGTCCGAGAGCGCAGACTACCCGCCAGTACATCCCCGTCGAAGGTGAACGTCGCCTGTTGGCCCTGGTAGTCCGCGTGGAAGTGACCCACTCCGTGCTCGCGGTAGAACATCCGGATGACGATGCCAAAGAAGACTGAGATGATGGGCATATATGACTTCTAGCCTCTCGTCACGCTGTCTCTTGCTCGCGACCAGAGGCCGGCGTGCATCGCGACCACCAAGTCCGCTGCCACGCCGAGTTAGACCACTTCCGTCTGAGACTATTCTGCCAGGACCTCCTGCTGCCCGCAACGCGGGGGCATGATTCCACGCGGACACGCGAACCGCCCGGCGCTGGGCCGACGAAGACAGGGAGGCCGGCGGTCAGGCTGAGGCGCCGGAATAGCGGTGGCCTCCGACGCGCCAGAAGCAGCGGCAGAAAGTCAGCAGCGCCGCCGGGAGGGCGCTGGCCCCGAGCAGCGTCGGCCGGGACGGTCGTGGCGAAGGCGACCGGTACCAGGAACGTGAGCGTGTACCGCGGCCAGGGCGGGTAGGTCCGGACTGGCCAGCGCCCGCCGGTGCGCAGGCCGGACCTGCCTGTCGGTCAGCAGATCGCAGGCGCTCGGCCAGCGGTGACGAAACATCAGGGCCAGGCGAAGGTGCACCAGATTGGCCAGGTCCGACGATACCACTCCTGGTGGGAGGCATCTATGTAGGTGCTGGTAAGTTCCGGCTTCCTGGACTATGCTGCCGTGGGTGGGAGGGATGCCATGGGTAGGATGGCGGGGCGCGCCGACGCCGGAGCGACGGAGTCGCGGGCCGTGGTGGAGGCGGCGCTGCGGCGGCGGGACCTGGCGCCCCGCGTGCGCGAGCGGTTCGCGATGGTCAAGGCCGCCAGCCTGGGCCGTGACCTGCCGGCGATCGCCACCTGGAGCGGGCGCTCGGTGCGGACGGTGCGGCACTGGTTGGGGCGCTTCGACGCGGACGGGGTCGCGGCCCTGGCCGACGCGCCGCGCTCGGGGCGGCCGGTCAAGGCCGATGCGGCATACCTGCAGGCGCTAGATGCCACGGTCGAGACGGCGCCGCTGAGCCTCGGCTTGCCGTTCGACGTGTGGACCTCGGATCGGCTGAGCGCGTACCTGACCCAGACGACCGGGGTGCGGATCGCGCCCGGCTGGCTGCGGGCGCTGCTCGGGCGGCGGGACTTCGTCTGCGAGCGGCCCAAGCACACCCTCACGCACTTGCAAGATCCCGACGAGGTCGCCGCCTGCACGGCCGCGCTGGCGGAGGCGGGGGAAAACGGTGGCGGCCGCGCCGGACCGCTACGAGCTGCACGCCGAGGATGAGACCCACGTCGAGACCAATCCCTACCTGACACGGGTCTGGCATCGACGTGGCGTGCAGCCGACGCTGCCGGCCGCCGGCACCAACCGGCGGCTGACGATCTTCGGCAGTGTCGAGGCGTTCGGGCGCAGGCGCATCGAGGTGCTCACCGCCGCTCAGGATTCGGCGACCTTCAAGCGCTACCTGGCGGCGCTGGATGGCCGCCACGCCGCGACCAGCCGGGAGATCTACCTGGCCCTGGACAACGGGCCGTGCCACACCAGCAAGACCAGCACGGCCGCGCTGGCGGAGCGGGCCGCCTGGCTGCACGTGCTCTGGCTGGCCAAGTACCGCCCGGAGCTGCACCCGAAGGAACGAGCGTGGCAGATCCTCAAGCGCGACCACCGTAGCCACCTGGCCCCGAGCCTGCGCGCGTTCGTCGACGGCCTCCTCGACGGCCTGCGGTGGTTGGGCGGCGAGCGCCTCGACCTCGTCGACGAGGTGCCGGACTCGTTCCTCGCTGGGCATCGCAAGCCGCCCACCGGCCGGCCGCGCGGACGACCGAAGGGCGCGAAGGACTCGTACAAACGCGCCCCGTACCGCAAGCCGAAGCACACGAACTTACCAGCGGTTGCTAAGAAACCGTCTGAGAAGGGGCTACAACGGCCGAAATGCAAATGCTCCAGGACGCTCGTTACCCGAGAGCGGGTGCAGGACACGACTCTCCTGAACGCGGTTCCGGGCACTTTTCAGACGGTTTCTTAGCTCGACATTGACGAGTACGGCAGGCTGCTCGACGATCTGGAAGCGTTGGGAGTGATCCGCGCCTACGCCGCGGCCGAAGCCTCCTCGTCGGAGGCTATCCCGGTGGAGCAGGCTGTCCGCGAGGTCGAGCACCGGGGCGAGTGGCCCTGGATCGATCGGGTATCCTGTCGGGTAGCCGAGATGCGCTTGTGAGGTGAACGCGATGGACCTGGACCGCCTGCATGGGATCGTGCCGCCGCTGGTGACGCCGCTCCGCGAGGACGGGCAGATCGACCACGAGTCCCTCGGGCGGCTGGTCGACTACGTGATCGAGGCCGGGGTCCACGGGATCTGGGCGATGGGGACGACTGGCGAGTTCGCCTGTTTCGACGCCGACGAGCGCGAGGCCGGTATCCGCACCACGGTTCAAGCCACCCGCGGGCGCGTCCCGATCATCGCCTGCATCGGCGACGCGGCGACGTCGCTGGCGATCGAGCACGGGCGGCGCGCCGCTCGGGCCGGCGCCGACTTCGTCGCGGTCACTCCGCAATACTACTTCCCGAACAGCCAGGTTGAGCTCGAGGAGCATTTCCGAGCCGTCGCGCGAGGCGTCGACCGGCCACTGCTGCTCTACCACATCCCCCAGACCGTCAAGGTTAAGGTTGATCCCGGGGTAGTACGCCGCCTGGCGAACGACGGCGCGCTGGTCGGACTCAAGGACAGCCAGAACGACCTGGAATGGTACCGACGTGTCCTGGTGGATGCGAAGGCCGATCGCGTCGACCTCCGTTGCTTCCTCGGTACGCTCTCGCTCATCGACGTCGGCACGTACATGGGTGGGCACGGGGCGATCCCCGGCGCGGCGAACGTCGCCCCCGAGACGTCCGTGCAGGCCTACGAGGCCTCCCGACGCGGTGACCAGGCCGTGGCGGCCCGCCACCAGGAGCGGCTGATGCACACCAGCCTCCTGAGCAGCGTCGTCAAAGGCGCCTCGCCGACCGGCTCGTCGATCACCGCGATGAAGGCGGTCCTGGCCCACCGAGGCATCATCAAGACCGCCGTGTGCCGAGCCGGTTTCCGCACCCCCACCGCCGAGGAGGCGAGCCGCGCCGAGGAGATCGTCTCGGTCGTCGAGGGCGCGCCGGTCGCGGCCGCCACAGCCTGACGACCCAGCTGCCATCGACGAGTGAGCCGGGTCGCGGCGCAACGGCCTGGCTCACTCGCCGACGGTGTGACCCTTGACCAGCTTGCAGATCCGACTGGCCGGGCTCTCCTCGTAGAGGAAGGCCAGCCCGTCCGCGGCGAAGGTTGCGAAGAAGGCGTCCCAGTCAAGCGGCTCCCAGTTTGGCGGGAGAGGGCCGAACGCGATCCGCAGGACGCCGGCCCCGCGCACCCGCGCGGGATGGCCGCCGCGCTCCTCGGCCCAGGCTCGGATCAGCGCGTGCTCGCGGGTGTACTTGCGCATCACGAAGTTTCCCTGCTTCGGCATCATTATGCGCCGGCGAGCGAGGCAGGACGTCATCCAGGGACTACGCCCGCGTTCGACTGCACCGCCCGCGCGACCCTAATCGAGAGGGGCTACATCCAAGCATGAAGAAGAGGCGGGGATTTCTCCCCGCCCCTTGTACCGTCCAGCCGGTGCCAGCTACTCGCTGACCTGACCCGTGCGGCGCTCGATCTCCAGCTCGCGACGGGTACCCAGGGCACCACCGAGGGTGCTGGCCACCAGGCCAAGGATGGAGCCGCCGAGGGCACCCCAGGCGGCATTGCGAGCGCGCTCGGCTGCCCGAGCGACGTCGATCGGCTGGATGTTCTGCGCAGCCTGTTGAGCCTGACCCGGGTCGGCGTTCAAGCTACCCGCGAAGCTGCCGAGGTTACCCAGGATAGACCCGAGTCCCTGGCTGGCTAGCCAGAGCGTGACCGGCACGGCAACCAGGAAGACCAGAGCACCGTTCAGTGCGCCCCAGTTGCGGTCGAACACGGCCGCCGTCTTGCCGGCCACGTAGCCGCCGAGCAGGAATGAGAACAGGGCCGAGACCGCGCCCCAAGCCGCCGAGTTCCGCCCAGCTTCCCCCGGTGGCCCGCCAGCGGCAGCCGCGTCGCCCGCATTCACGGTCGTCAGGCCGATGGCGACCCCAAGCAGGCTCAGCAGCAGCAGCGTCGTCAGGGCGGTAACCAGTCCTGCGAGGATGGGGCCCCAGCGGACGCGGTCCTGCCGCAGGTTCATCGACCTTGGCAGCTCGACGTCAATGGCGTCGTCCATGTTCGCTCGGCGTCTTTCAGAGCGGGCTGGCGCACTCGGGCCCGGTTCGGTCCGGGTGACGGTCACCGGCGCGGTCGACCGACTCACTGTGGCATCGTCGTCACCCCGCCAATCACCCTGCTGGGCGCCGATGTGATCGTCCGCCATGCCTGCGCCATCCGCGACAACCCTGCCGCGACGTTCGTCCATGAGAATAACTCCTTCGCGATGCTGCCCGGTGGCTGGATCATAGAATCCGCCTTCGAGTCAGAAGAGGGCGCAGAACGCGTGCGACGACAGTTGAGAATCCCCATGGCGATCACCTGGCACAGAACATGCGTTCCGTCCAGGTCAACATACTCAGCACAGGAGGACGAGGACCGATGGCTGGGACATCGAAGACCGAAGGAGAGCTGGAGAAGGTCAAGGTGGAGCTGGAGGAGACGAAGGCGCAGCTCGAGGATGCGAAGGCCGGCGCCGGCGATCGTAGCAGCGCCGGCAGGGCAGGCCGCGAAGACGCCGCGGCCGCGGCGGGCGGCTCCGCGCGAAGCGCGGTCGAGAGTGCCGCGTCGCCGACGGCCGAGGAGCTGCGGAAGAGCGACATGATGGCCCACCTGCTCGACGCGCTCGACCAGGGCCAGGACATCGGTCACTACGGACGACTGGTCTTCGCGATGGTCGCCCGCCACTTCATGGCCGAGGAGGAGCTGGTCGAGTACCTGCAGAAGGATCGTGACTTCAGCGAGGAGCAGGCTCGCGCGCTGTACCTCCAGGTCCAGGGGCGCGACTATAATCCGCCGCGCCGCGACAAGATCCTCCAGTGGCAGCAAGAGCAGGAGTTCCCGATCTGCCCCAATCCGGACGACCCGGACTCCTGCAACGTCTACCGCGATCTCCAGTTCCCCGACAGCGTCTACGAGGACATCGCCGAGTACCGCGAGCAGAAGGCCGAGGCGACCCAGTAGGGACGGTCCACAAACCGTCCCAAGGCAGCTCAAAGGCTGCGGCCGAGAGGGGCGGACCCGTGTGTCCGCCCCTGCTAGATCTGGCCGTGGAAGGTGTCGCAAGCTCCCACGTCATCGCGCGAGTAGCCGGATCTGACCCAGACCTGGGGCTGCTCCGCGGAGTCGTGGGTCCATGTCTCAGGATTGACGCGATCCTGGACGCTCTTCTGTATGCGGCCCTCGCCGACCGTCGCGGCCGGTGCCTTCAGCGCGCGGTCCTTGATCTGTGAACGGCGTCGCTCAGGCGCGCGTCGCCGGCGAGACCGGCGCGCCCTCCTCGCCCTCGCGCGGCCGGGGCTCGGCCCCATCCACTGTCGTGATGGCAGGCTCGGTCAGCGTCGTGATCTCGCCGGCCGAGCCGCGCCGGCGGTGGAGGCTGTGCAGCAGCGTGCCCCAGATGCCACGCCGGAAGCCGAGCACGATGACGATGAAGATGGTGCCGGTCACCACCCCCCAGGCATCGGTGAACGTCGATAGCCAATCGCGCAGGAGCAGGAAGATTGCCGCCCCGAGGATGCTGCCCCAGAGCGTCCCGATGCCGCCCAGGATGGTCATGACGACCGCCGTGCCGGAGGTCGACCAGTGCACCAGCTCCAGCGCGGCGAAGCCGTGCCCCAGCGAGTACAGGCCGCCGGCCAGGCCGGACAGGAAGGCGGACAGCACGAAGGCCAGCAGCTTGTACCGGCCAGTCGGGTAGCCGAGTGCCTGGGCCCGTGCCTCATTGTCGCGGATCGCCACCAGCACGTGACCGAACGGCGAATGCACGATCCGATAGGCGAGCCAATACCCGAACAGGATCAGCGGCAGCGCGGCGTAGTAGAAGGCGGTCGCATCTTGAATGGCGGACCCGAGGAACGTCCGCGAGATGCCCTGCAAGCCGTTCTCGCCGCCGGTGATTGGGCGCGCCTCGTTGACCACGTAGAACACCATCTGGGCGAAGGCCAGGGTGACCATCGCGAAGTAGATCCCGGTGCTGCGGATCGCGAGGTAGCCGGTCGGCACGGCTAGCAGGACCGCCGCGCCGGCGCCGACGAGCGCGGCGAAGGGGTAATCGAGCGCGATCGACTTGGTCAGATAGCCGGCCGCGTAGCCGCCCAGGCCCCAGAACATGGCGTGCCCGAAGGACAGTAGCCCGACGAAGCCGAGCAGCAGGTCGACCGAGATCGCGAACAGCCCCCAGAGCAGGATGTCCAGGGCCAGGACCGGGTAGAGGATGCGGGGCAGCGCCAGCGCCAGGATCAGGCCGATGCCGTAGCCAGCGAGCCGTACCGTTCGAGTGTTCACGCTGCCTCCACGCTGCCGAACAGGCCGGCCGGTCGGACCAGCAACACCACCGCCATCAGGATGAACACCAGCGTATTGGCCAGCGGCGGGACGACGGCCAGGCCGATCCCGAAGACCACGCCGACCAGCAGGCCCGCGACGATCGCACCGACGATCGAGCCGAGCCCGCCGATGACGACGACCGCGAACACGGTGATGATCAGCTCGGCGCCCATCAGCGGGTACACGCTCTGCATCGGGGCGGCCAGCACCCCGCCAAGCGCCGCGAGCCCCACGCCGAAGCCGAACACCGGGGTGACCCAGCGATCGACGTCGACGCCCAACGCGCGGGTCAGGTCCGGCTTCTCCGTCGCAGCGCGGACGATCATCCCCACCCGTGTTCGCTCGATCAGGTACCAGACCGCGACGCAGACCGCGATTGCGAAGAGCACCGCGAACAGTCGGTAGTTCGGATAGAAGAACAGGCCCAGGTTGGTCGCGCCGGCCAGCTCGCGCGGCGGCGCGTACGGCTGGCCCTGCATCCCGTAGCGCAGGCGCATGGCATCCTGAAGGATCAACGTGATGCCGAAGGTCAGGAGGAAGTTGTACAGCGGGTCGAGCGCATACAGGCGGCGAATGAGGGTCCGCTCCAGGACCATCCCGAGCAGCCCAACGACCAGCGGCGCCACGATGAGCGCCGCCCAGAATGGGAGGCCGCTCTGCTGGAGCAGAATGTAGGCGGCGAACGCGCCGAGCATGAAGAACGCGCCGTGCGCGAAGTTCACCACCCGCAGGACCCCGAAGATGATCGCCAGCCCGAGCGAGAGCAGGGCGTAGAAAGTGCCCTGCACCAGGCCGTTGAACATCTGCGGGAGGAGCGTCACTGGGTCCATGGCGACTCCAAGCGAGGAGTGGCGAGCGGCAATTGACGAGATGGAAGACCCCTCGTCACTCGCCTCTTACCACTCCTCACTCGCTTACTCCGGCATGTTGCAGCCGGCCGCCTTGGCCTCCGCGACCGGGCGGAACGCCTTGTCGGCCGGGATCGTACTGATGATCTTCGAGTAGTCCCAGGGCTCCTTGACCTCAGTCGACGGCTTGACCTCGGCCAGGTACACGTCGTGGATCACCTGGTGGTCCTCGGGACGGACCTGGGCGTTGCGCATCATGAAGTCCTCGAACTTATGCCCCTCGAGCGCCTTGACGATCGCGTCCGCGTCGTCGGTGCCGGCACGCCGGACCGCCTCGAGGTACTGCGTCGCGGCCGAGTAGTTGCCGGCGTGGGCGAACGTCGGCCGGTTGTCGCCGCCGACAACTCTCTGGTACTTGTCGGCCCACTCGCGCGCCTGAGGATCCATGTTCCAGAGCCAGGCGGTGGTGTAGAGCACCCCGGCGAAAGCGTCCGGACCGAGCGCGTGGATGTCGGTGTCGAAGAGCAGCCCGATCGCCAGCTTGATCCCCTGGTCCTTCAGTCGGAACTCGTTGTACTGCTTGACCACGTTGACGAGCTCGCCACCGGCGTTCATCGCCCCGAGGATCTCGGGCCTGAGCGATGGGGCCTTGAGCAGGAACGACGAGAAATCGTTGCCCGGGTTCGGGAACGGGGTGCCATCGCTGGCAACGACCTCGCCGCCGTTCGCCTTGATCGCGGCCTGGAACGAGCGGTCCATGTCCTGGCCGTAGGCGTAGTTCGGGTAGATGATGTACCACTTCTTGCCGACGTTCTTGGTCACCTCGATGTCCTGTTCGCCAGCATCCAGGTGTCGTAGGCGTAGTGGAAGGTGTACTTGTTGCACTGTGGCCCAGTCAGCTCGCTCGACGCCGTGCTGACGTTGATGTACATCTTCTTCTTCTCCTTCGCTACGCCAGCGATTGCCAGCCCGGGCGGAGGAGGTCGGGACGTCCATGATGACGTCGACAGCGTTGCGGTCGTAGAACTCCTGGGCCTTGGCGTTGGCCAGGTCCGGGCTTGTTCTGGTGGTCGGCGCCGATGACCTCGATCGAGCCACCCAGCGAGCCCTTGCCGAAGTCGTCGACCGCCATCTGGATCGACTTGACGACGTTCTGGCCGCCGAGGTCGGCGTAGACGCAGCGGACTCATCGTTGATCACGCCGAAGACGATCTTCCCGGTCGGTCGGCCTGCAAGCTCGGCTGGCCGGCATCGGCGGCTGGCGGCCTCGGTCGGCTTGCGGCCCGGCCGTGGTGGCGGCCGGGCTGAGCTGCGGGTGCAGCGTAGCTTGGCGGCCTCGGTGGGCTTCGCCTCGGCCGGGCTTGGCGCGGGCGCCACCGTCGAGCAAGGCCGCCGCCTGCGGGCTGCAAGCGGCCAGCAGCACCGCGGCCGCGGCCACGACGCGGATGAATTGTACGTGCATCGTTACCTCCCCCGTCGGGTGTTGTGTGTCCGGATCTCGATGTCCGGGATGGGCCGTGATGGTGCCTGTATCCGATACCCATTGCTCGATACCTATGCGCCTAGGTGGGTCGGCGGCTCCACGCTCGCGGGCTTTCACCTCCTCGTTCGTGAGGCTCTCGACGATGCGGCCTCGGCCAGCAGGTAGTGGCGCTCGGCGACGCCGGCCGCGAAGCGCAGGTTCTGCTCGATGAGCAAGATGGTAACGCCGTGGTGCTTGACCTCGCCGATGATCGCGCCGTCTGCTGGACGAGGACTTTCTCGGCTCGTCCAGCAGCAGCAGGCGCGCCCCCATCCGCAGCACGCGGGCGATCGCCAACATCTGCTGCTCGCCGGACAGCTTAGTGCCCGCGCTCCGCCGCCTTGCAGGCGAGGAACATCTGGTAGATTCGATCCACTCTCCACGGTCACGGCCCGACCGCCGTGGCAGCCTGAGGTTCTCTTCGACCGACAAGGTCGCGTAGATCCCGCGATCGTCGGCACGTAATTCGAGGGCGCGTACGATGCTGGGAGGTCGGAGATGTCGAGGCCATCCGCGCAATCCGCCCCTTGACCCTGCTGGTGCGCGCCCATCAGGCAGCGGAGTAGTGGTCTTCGCCGGCCCCGTTCCGCCCCACCAGCGTGACAACCTGCCCCTGATCGACCTCCAGGTCGAGGCCACGCAGCACCTGCGCCTCGCCGTACCACGCCTTCAGCCCCTCGATCCCAAGCACGTTCGCTCTCAGCCATCACGTTTCGCGGGTTCCGAGCGCAGCCCTGCACCGCGACCGTCAGCATCAGCTCCGTCCCACTGACCGCGGACGGCTGATGGCGGCAACATCGTCCGCGTGCGCCTCCAGGTACGCCTCGATCACCTGCGGTCCTGGCGGACCTCACCGTACGAGCCTTCGGCCAGGATGCCGCCGTACTGGAGGACGGTCACGCGATCGGCCAGCGACAGCACGACCCCCATGTTGTGCTCGACCAGCACGACGGTCCGCCCGGACCCGGCCGGATCGATGATGCGACGTCGTCGACGCTCATCCCAGCCGTCGGCTCGTCGAGCAACAGAAGCTTCGGCTCGCCGAGTGACCAGCGCCATCTCGAGCGCCCGTTTCGGCCGTAGGCAGGTTGTGCACCTCGCGGACCGCCACCCCTTCCAGGGCCCCCACCTGCTCCAGCAGCTCCAGCGCCCGCGTGGCTCCAGGACGCGCCCGACATCGAAGCGATAGCCGAGGCTGGTGGCCGACTGCAGCGCAATCGCGCCGCTCGACCGTAAGCTGCTCGAACAGGCTGGTGATCTGAAAGGAGCGTCCCACGCCGCGGCGAGCGATCTCTCTCCGGGGGCAGCTTGGTGACGTCCTCGCCAGCCAGCAGAACCCGCCCATCGGTCGGCTTCAGGAAGCCGCTCAGCATGTTGAACAGCGTCGTCTTGCCGTTCCCATTCGGCCCGACCAGGGCGTGGACGGTGCCCTCTTCGACCCGCAGGTCGACGCTGTTCACGGCGCGGAAGCCGCGAAACCTTGGTCAGGCGGCGTGTTCTCGAGCAGGACCATCGCTCACCAGGTGGCCAGCGCGAGCGCGGGCGAGGCGTCTCGTGGTCGGTTAGTATGCACACTATTGCAGCCTGCGGCTACGTTCGTGGGCCAGCGGGATGCACGTCGGGAGGTGGTATGGCTCAGCGGCTCCGCTTCGGGATCGCGGACCATCGAACCGTTCCTGGCCGATGCTGTGGCGGGAGCGCTGGCGATACCGAGGCGCTCGAAGCTTCGACAGCGCCTGGGACTGCGATCACTTCACCCAGCCGAGCCGGGCCGGCGGCCGCCACTACGAGGGGCTGGAGCCTGCTGGCGGCCTGGCCGGCAATTCGAGTCGGCTGCCTCGTGAGCTGCAACACCTTCCGCCACCCGGCCCTGCTGTCCACGAGGCGATCACCGTCGACCACATCTCAAACGGCTGGAGGCTGGCCTGGGCGCGCTGGTTCGTACCGGAGCACGAAAACGTTTCTGGGCGGCTTCCGCCCCGGTAGCAGCCTGGTCAGCCGCTTCCGCGAGGCGGTCGAGATCGTCGATGGGCTGCTCCGACAGCAGGTGGTCACCCGCGAGGGGCAAGTACTACCAGGTTCGCGCGGGCAGCTTGAAGCGGCGGGTCAGCAGCCGCGACCGCCGTTAGTGCTCGGCGCTCACGGTCCCAGGATGCTTCGGATCGTCGCCGAGTACGCCGACGGCTGGAACTCGTTCGGCACCGTCGACGAGATGCGCGAGCGCAACCAGGTCCTGGACGAGCACTGTGCCTCGATCGGCCGCGATCCAGGTGAGATCCGTCGCGGGCTGTACGGCTGGGCAGCGCTGATGCCGTCGACCCGGTTGGCGTCGCCGACGCGTTTCACGATATGGTTGGCAGCTACCGCGAGGTCGGCGTCGACGAGTTCATCATCGACCAGCCGACCCGAGCAGCACCCCACATCGAGCGCATCGCCGCCGAGGCGCTCCCGTGCTGCGAGCCTCGAGGCTCTCACCGGGACGCCGCGCTCGGCCAGGCCGACATGCGCCTACGCGGGTCGATCGGCGACGGCTTCATGACCGACGCGGCGATCTTGATGCCGGCGTAGAAGCGGGACAGCTCCAGATTCTCGTTCGGGGCGTGATTGGCCTCGTCGAAGGTTGATACGGGACTTTGATCAGCGGCAGGCCGAGGTCGCGGGTGAACGCGTAGTCCGGAAGAGCTGCTGCCCATGCACGGGACGATCAGCGGCGCTCGCCGAGCGCGCGCTCGACCGCCCCGGCGACGATCTGCACGTACGGGTCGCCGACCGCTGTGCGAGGGCTCCATCGAGCCGATCCGCCGGACCGTCACGTTCGGGCGCGCTCTCGGACGTGCCGAACCAGCTTGTCGTAGACGTCGTCGGCGCGCTGGTCCACGACCAGCCGCATGTCGTTCGCATGACCGCGCGGGCGGGGATAATGGTCTTGGAACCGTACCCGGGCGTAGCAGCGCCCAGGCGGGCGATGTTGAGAGTCGGGTGGAACATGGTCCGCTCGAAGAAGCTGGCCGCGTCCGAGCCGACGCCCAGCAAGCGGGCAAGGCGATCGAGCTTCAAAGCCGCCGGGGAGAAACGCGGCGACGTCAATCGGCAGCTCTCTGACGGCGCGCAGCGCTCACTTCAAGGTGCGGACGTCGTCGTAGAAGCCCTGGATCAGCACGCGGCCATCGGACTCCCGCAGCGTCGAAAGTAGGTGGACCAGCTCCCAGGCCGTCCGGCAGCAGGTTGCCGCCGTGGCCAGAGTGCGGTGGTCACGCCGGGCCGCGGGCTTCGAAGCCGACGTAGAGAATGCCGCGGACGCCCAGCGAGACGGTCTGCCGCCCGCTCTCGTGGACCGCCCGTCCGGTTGGCCGACCAGGTCGGCCTTGAGCAGGTCGCGGTGCTCGCGGACGAACTGGGCCAGGTTCGGGCTGGAGCTTTCCTCCTCGCCCTCGAAGATGAAGGTGACGTTGATCGGCGGCCGTCCGGCGACCGCTCTCCAGGCCCGGTAGGCCAGGAGCTGGGCGAGCAATTGGCCTTGTTGTCGCCGGGTCCCGCGCTCCCAGAGGCGGCCGTCGCGGATGGTCGGCTCGAAGGAGGGCTGTGCCAGGCATCGAGCGGGTCAACTGGACGTCGTAGTGACCGTAGATCAGCACGGTCGGCGCCCCTCGACCCGCTCGCCTGTGCCGACGACGACCGGCTGACCGGCCGTCGGCAGGACCTGCGTGTCGATGCCGTCCGCGCGCATCATTCCGGCCAGCAAGCTCGGCGCACTCCTTGACGCCAACGTCCTGCGCGCTGATGCTCGGCTGCCGAACGAGCGTCTTCAACTGCTCCAACATCCTCGGCGTGGTCCTCGACATACGCACCGACCGCTTCGAGCTGCTGTACATCCGCCGCGCTCATGGGACTTCCTTTGACTCATGTGTTCGGCTTCATGCTACCCCACAACGATGCACCGGGCCGCTTCGCCCGCGCACGGCGCGATCGAAGCGGAGGCGGGGGCGTGGAAGCGGACCCAGCAGCACGCCTGGGAGATCCACACGATGGAGGCCTCGGTCGTGGCACGGGCGCCAAAGGGGCCTGCTTTGGATCGTTACTGTAGTCGCCACTCCCGAGCCAGAGAGCCGCCCAGCCTACGCGAAGCTGGCGACGTCCGACGGGGTGCCGGGTGGCAAGCTGCTGGAGCGGTCACGTACTCGGCGCCGCGTGGCGCTTCGCCCGGCCGACCAAGACCGATCCCATGGTATCCTTCCGTGGCTGGACCACGCTGAGTCCCGCGTTGAGGCTGCGATGATCGCTCAGGAGCCCGGACACATCCGCACGTCGGCCCGCGCCCTCCCCGATGATCCGGAGGCGCTGATGGACGAGGTCTGGCGGCTGGTCGACTGGATCGGGGCCGTGGCGACCGACCCGGAGCGCTACCACGTCGAGCTGATTCGGGACGGCATCGAGCGGGCCGACCTGAACCTGATCGAGGTCGGGCTGCACCGCTTCCGCGATGTCACGCTGCTCGAGGACGATGACGAGCGGATCGAGGAGGGAAGACCATGACCGTGGCGCTACGCGACCGACGCCGCCTCGCCGGGCGAGCTGCTCGTCAAGTCGAACGCCCAGGCGCTCGCCGCCTTCCGATACCTCGAGCGTGAGATCTTCCGCCTGCTCGGCGGATGGATGGCGATCACGCCGGAGTGGGACGTCAAGCTGGCGACCAGCAAGCACGTCTGGGAGGGCGCCCAGCACGCCGAGCGGCTCGGCCGCCGCCTGGTCGAGCTGCGTGCGCGCGCGTGGCACCCGCGTGCCGGGCGGCGCTGCGCGACCTGGTCCAGGCCGCCGACCGCTCGACCGACACGCTCGATCGGCTGGTCGCGGTCTACCGGGTGGTCAGCCCTACCTGGCGACGGCCTACGCCGAGCTGGCCAGCGCACCTCGGCCGTGGCCGACGCCCCGACGGTCGACCTGCTGGCCGACCTGTCCCCGCGCGTGGAGCGCCAGATCCGCTGGGGCGAGTCCTGGATCGGCGAGCTGGCGACCGATCGGGAGCGGCGCGAGCGAGCGATCCGCTGGCAGCTCGAGCTGGAGCGGCACGTTGGGGCGATCCGTGACGCCCTTGCCGGGCGGCACGACCGAGCTGATCGACGCCGACCCGACGCCGCCGAGTCCGCGCTGGATCGAGGGTCGCCCCTACGAGCCCCAGGTCAAGAACGCCGTCCGGGACGAGCGGTTCGTCCTCTGATGAATGTCCGTCCCGAGGAGCCGGATCCCGACCCCGAACGCGAGCTGTTCTCGCGGATGCACCGGATGTCCCAGAGCGAGCTGGGGGCCGCCGAGCTCCTCGGACGGGTGATGTACGAGCACCCCAACATGCCTTTTGAGTTTCACTACGACATGGCTCGCCAGACCTGGGACGAGGTCCGCCACGAGGTCGCCTGGAAGCGGCTGGAGGATATCGGCGGCCACCTCGGGATGCTCCCGGAGCGGCCCGGCGGCAACTTCGAGCGGCGGATGTCGATGGACTTGCCGCACCTGTTGGCGATCCTCAGGGCCAGTCGAGGAGGCGGCCGGCAACGTTCGCTTCAAGGAGTACATCCAGGAGGGCCTGGCCAAGGGCGACTTCGAGACGGCGCTGCTACGACTACGTCCTGGCCGACGAGACGACTCACGTCCGCTCCAGACGCGCTGGCTGTCCTGGCTGGCGAACCACGACGCCGCCACGCAACGGCGCTGGATCGAGGAGGCCAAGGTTGTCGAACGCGTGGAACGAGCGGATGCGTGTCGCGGCCGACGAGCACGACCGCGCGGTTCTGGCCCGCTTCGACATCCACCTCGATAGCGAGACGATGGCGGCCCAGGCCCAGGCAATGGAGTTCCGCCCCTCGCCGATTAGCGATCGCGGCGGAGCCGCACCCCGGTCACTCTCCGAATCGACGACGAGATCCTGGCCCACGGCGTCCGCGCCCGCTGGAAGTGATGCGCTAGCCGCGGGTTCTTCGGCCCCGCAGCAGGCTCGCCTTCCGCCTTGTGCCATACTTGGCTGCCGCGTGCCCAACTCCCAACGGAGGTCTATCTTGCGGAGCGTCCCATCCCGACGAAAGCTGAAGTCGAGTCCTACCTAGTCGACCGGCGTAACTGGGGCCGCTGGGGTCCGAACGACCAGGTCGGCGCCGTCAACCTGATCACCGCGGAGAAGCGCGCGCGGGCGGCGGCGCTGGTACGCAGCGGGCGGGCATCCCGCTCAGCCGCGAGTTTCCGAAGACCCCGGGCCCCGAACAACCCCACCCCGGCCCAGCATTACATGGGCCTCCTCGACCGCGGCACCTGGCGCCGCCGCGATCGACTTCTACGGGATCTCCTACCACGGCCAGGCCTCGACGCATCTCGACTCGCTCTGCCACGTCTGGGACGAGCACGGCATGTGGAACGGTCGCCAGCCCGAGGCTGAGATCGGCTTCGACGGAGCGCGCTGGGGCGCGATCACCAACTGGTCGACCGGCATCATCACGCGCGGCGTGCTGCTGGATGTGCTGCGCTTCCGCGGCGAGCCCTTCGTGACGCAGGAGAGGCCGATCCACGGCTGGGGCTGGAGGACGTCGCCCAGGCGCAGGGTGTGACGCTCGGGCCGGGCGACGCCCTCGTCGTCTACGGCGGGCGCGAAGCGTGGGACCGCGTCAATCCGACCTGGGGCTCCCGGCACCTCGCGGCCCCCTGCATGCCTCCTGCCTGCCGTACATCCGTGACAGCGACGTCTCATTGCTGGTCTGGGACATGATGGACCACATGCCAAACGGCTACGACATCCCGTGGTCGGTGCATGGCGTGATCTTCGCCTACGGCGTCGGTTTAGTCGACAACGCGCTGCTCGAGCCGTTGGCGGCGGCCTGCGCCGAGGAGGACGCTACGACTTCATGCTCCTGGTGTTGCCACTGGTCGTTGCCGGGCGGACGGGCTCGCCCTGAACCCCGTCGCGCTCTTCTAGGTTCGACTTTCGCCATTGTGCATCGGGAGCACCTGATTCAGAGTACGAGCAGCCGCGGATGTTGTTGGTACCGTGGCGTGCACGACGACTCAGGAAGTCGTCGGGTTTCCGCCCTCCTGCGCGCGGGACTCGTGGAATGATCGTACCTGCCAGCGTCCCGAAAAATGCCGGATGCCCGCCGGTCAGATAGTAACGAAGACGCCGCGCGCGCATATCGGGGTAGTTACTCGTGCGAGTACATAGAGCCGAGCCGAGCTGTTCAACTGGCACGATTGGTCGGCTACTCTGGGGATGCCCACCTGTGTGAGGTAAGGCGGGCAAACAGTAGCGGAGACGTCGACACGCCCGCCGCCCGCTGGCTATTGGCGCGGGTGCGTAGCGCCCTGTCGCGGGCGTCACTTCAGTCCTATTAGAGGTGGATCAAGCCTTGCTGGCGGCAGGCGGTGCGGGCTGCGATGCCCTGCCCGGCGAGGGCGGGGCTGGCCTCGTCAGCCATCGTCGGTCAAGGGCACCGCGGACGCGGTACGCGCAGCGGAGGGTCCGGGCCCGTGGCAGGATCTTCCAGAACGGCGGCGAAGGCGCCACCGAAGGCGAAGCCGCCCTCATCCTGATCGGGATTGTCCTGCTGTAGATGACGGTTCCTCCAGCCTCGCCGCCGACCCGCTCGCGCACGAGCGCCTCCAGGTCTTCGGGGCGAGCATCTCGGCCAGCGCCCCTCCTGGTAGCGGCGCTCGGCGGGCGGGGCCTCTGACCGGCCGTCGCCCTCCCGCGCCCAGGCCCGGCCGCGCAGGATGATCCGGTCCCAACGCTCGCGGACGTCGGCATACCGCCAGACCTCGGGCGACAGCACGTTCGGGGCAGACCTGCTTGGCGAAGGTGATGCTTGTCTTCTCCAGCTCGCGGTCGGTGTGGTCGCCGCCGGGCCGCCACGTAGGTCTGGCCCTGGTGGTAGATCAGGACGAACTCGGCCTCACCACCGGTCTGGGTGCCGAGTACCTCGATCTCGTCCGCCATCGTCAGGCGGTCGACCGTCGCGGGAAACAGGATCGGCACTCGCGTTGGGGCCGGAACGCCGTGGTCGCGGAGCTCGTCGATGTGGCGCTGGACGGCCGCCTGGTCGCGACCGCGTAGCCAGCCATGAGCACCCGATGGGGGAGCAACGAGAACGTGTCGTG
This sequence comes from Chloroflexota bacterium, assembly GCA_030447245.1. Lineage (GTDB taxonomy): Bacteria > Chloroflexota > UBA6077 > UBA6077 > JACCZL01 > JAUJPG01. Next base: position 38,568 of record JAUJPG010000035.1, read on the forward strand.
GGGCTCCCTGGAACCTGGAACGTGAACATCAGGACCCTCCTTCGGAGGGGTGACCGCCTACCCCCAGTATACGGAAACCGCTGCCACCACTGACCGGGGCCTCTGTGTCCGTGACAGTGCGGGCCTCCGTGCCCACCGCGCACGCTCAGTATCTGCGCTTGTGGTCAGCCTTGCCGTCGCTGCCCACCCAGTCGCGTGTGCCCGTCCCGCCTGGTCCTCTCACCGTCGCACCGCGCGTACGCCATGGCCAGACCTTTCGCCACCTTGGAAATTGCCGAGGCTACCCTACCCACACGGCTGCAACAAAACCCAGTTGCCATGAATGCGTTGCCTGACTGCGGCCGACGTTTCTCTGTCCACCGCATGGGTACGCTCCCGCTCGGACCGCCCTACCCTGGTAGTGACCGAATTGGCATGGTACCGTGTGGCCGGGCGCTAAGCCGACCGACTCTCGCGGCACGGAGAACGAGATGCCCGCGGTGAACCGAGCTTCGGCGGTGTCGTCGGCCGAACGTACCGAGATTCGACACCGTGGTGGCCTGTGTCTGCGTGGGCTGCCCGACCAGGCGCCGAACATCGTGTTCATCCTGCTCGACGACGTTGGCTTTGCCCAACTGGGCTGCTACGGGTCCGACATCGAGACCTGCAGATGGACCGGCCTGGCAGCGAACGGCCTTCGCTACACCAACTTCCACACGACGGCAATGTGCTCGCCCACCTGGGCCTGCCTGCTGACCGCCGCAACCATCACGCCGTTGTGGGAACGGTCGCCGAGTTCGCGACCGGCTATCCCGGCTACCAGGGCTACCTGACCAAACGAGCAGCGACGTTGGCGGAGCTGCTCGGCGAGCACGACTACAGCAGCTTCGCGGTCGGCAAGTGGCACCTGATGCCGCTGCGGGACGCCACCGCGGCCGGGCCGTTCGACTACTGGCCGCTCCAGCGCGGGTTCGACCATTGGTACGGGTTCCCCGGCGGCTTCACGGATCAATACCACCCTGAGCTGTATGAAGACAACCACGCCGTCGAGGCGCCGGAGCGATCGGACTACCACCTGACCGAGGATCTCGTGGACCGGGCGATCGCCTACGTGCGGGACGAGCAAAGCGTCGCTCCGGATCGGCCGTTCTTCCTGTACCTCGCCTTCGGCGCCTGCCACTGGCCGCACCAGGTTCCGAAGCCGTACGTCGACAAGTATCGCGGGCGGTATGACCGGGGCTGGGACGTGGCGCGCCGGGAGTGGCTGGCTCGGCAGAAGCAGCATGGTATCGTCCCGCCGGACACGGAACTGGCGCCCGGTGACCCCGGCGTGCCTGCCTGGGAGGAGCTGACGCCGGACGAAAAGCGACTGGCCGCCCGCCACATGGAGGTCTACGCCGGCTTCCTCGATCACACCGACGTCCAGATCGGCCGCCTGGTTGCCTATCTCGAAGAGATCGACCAGCTTGACAACACGCTGCTCGTGCTGCTGTCCGACAATGGAGCCAGCGATGAGGGTGGCCGGCTCGGGTGCGTCAACGTCTACAAGCCCCATTCGGCTGGGATCCCGGAGCCGACGGAGGTGGGCCTCGCGGCCCTGGACCGACTCGGCGATGAGACCACCAATCCCCACTATCCGCGGGGGTGGGCTCAGGCCGCGAACACGCCGCTGAAGTGGTACAAGAAGGACGTCCACGGCGGCGGCATCCGCGACCCCCTGATTGTCCACTGGCCCGCGCGGATCACGGAGCGCGGGGGGCTCCGGACTCAGTACCACCACGTCGTCGACGTCGTGCCGACGGTGCTGGAGCTGCTCGGGGTCGAGGCGCCAACCGTCTATCGAGACGTCCCGCAGCTCCCGATTCACGGCACGAGCCTGGCCTACACGTTCGGCGCGCCGGACGCGCCGACCCGCAAGCAGACCCAGTACTACGAGATGCTGGGAGATCGCGGCATCTGGCACCGCGGCTGGAAGGCGGTCGTGCGGCACACAACCGGCACGGAATTCGAGCAGGATCGCTGGGAGCTGTACCACCTGGACGCCGACTACGCCGAGGCCCACGACCTGGCCGAGCAGCACCCCGACAAGCTGCGCGAGATGATCGAGCGCTGGTGGGTTGAGGCGGGCGTGCACGGGGTTCTGCCGCTGGACGATCGGGGGGCCGAGCGCGTCGTCACCGACGGACTGGGGCAGTCCCGCACGGTCTACACCTACTACCCCGGGATGGCGCGAACCGAGCGCTGGAACACCCCGAACGTGGCCAACCGCTCCTACCGCGTGACGGCCGAGGTGGTCGTCCCGACCGAGGGAGCCGAGGGCGTGCTGCTGGCGGCCGGCGGCCGCTTCGGTGGGCACGCCCTCTTCGTCAAAGACGGGCGTCTCGTCTACAAGTACAACTTCGGCGACGACCGCTACGTGATCGAATCAGATCGGCCGATCCGGCCGGGTCGCCGCAGGCTGTGCTTTGAGTTCAGCAAGACCGGTCAGCTCCGCGGACGGGGCGCGCTGCTCGTCGACGACGCTCCGGTGGGCGAAGGTGAGCTGCCCCGCACCTGGCCGACCGACCCGTCCAGGGCTGCGCTGCGCTGCGGGCGCGATGGTGGCTCGCCGGTGAGCGAGGCGTACGCCTGCCCGTTCGCGTTCACCGGTCTGATCCGACGCGTCGTCGTCGAGTTGGGTGATGACCAGCAGCGCGACGCGGCGAGCGAGCTTCGGGCCGCGTTGGCCGAGGACTGAACCTCGCGCCCGCCAATCGCTCGGGTGCGGAGCCACCCGCCGTGGGCGGACCGGCAGAGTCGGGCCGCCCTGGCCACCGGACCGTGGAACAGGCATACTGGACGTCTCCAAGCAGATGGGCGTGAGGATGGCCGCAGGACAGTCGCCGCCCGAGCGGACAAAGCGCCGATCGCGATGGTCGTGGCCCCTGCTTGCGCCGCTGGCGTTCCTGCTCATTGGGCTGGGATACACCGCGCAGGCTCTCGGCCTGCCGTTGCAGACGGCGCTCGGTCCCGGAGCGGGTTTCGTGCCGATCCTGATCGGGGTGCTCATCATCGGCAGCGCCGCCTGGGCCCTCGTGAGTAGGGCTGCGGGCGTACCACCTGGGACCCGCTTCGAGCTCGGGGAGGAAGCCTGGCGCGTGGTCGTCCTGCTGGCGCTGCTCTTCGGGTACGTCGTGCTGCTGGTACCAGTCGGCCACCTCATCGCGGCCACCTTCCTGGGAGGCGGGTCCTTGTGGATACTGGGCCGGCGGCCCTGGTGGACCGCGGCCGGCCTGGGCATCGGGCTCAGTATCGGCTCATGGGTGCTGTTCGACCTGGTGCTGGGCCTGCCGCTACCTGCCGGGCCCGGATGGTGATGCCCGTGCGCCGGAACGACGATGGCGGAGGGAGCGATGGACCCGCTCGCTAATCTCGCGCTGGGCTTCTCGGTGCTCCTTGCGCCCGAGAACCTCCTCGCTGCGCTCATCGGCGTCGTGCTCGGCAGCGTCGTCGGGGTGCTCCCCGGGCTCGGCCCGATCGGGGCCATGGCCGTCCTGCTCCCCATCTCGTTTACCCTGGGACCGACCAGCGCCGTCATCCTGCTGGCGGGCATCTACTACGGGGCGATGTACGGCGGGTCGACGACGTCGATCTTGCTCAACCTGCCCGGCGAGGCCACCTCGGTGGTGACCGCGATCGACGGCTACCAGATGACCAAGAAGGGCCGCGCCGGTGCGGCCCTGACGGTCTCGGCAGTCGGGTCGTTCGTGGCCGGGACGGTGGCCGTCGTGGCTCTGATGTTCTTCGCGCCGGCCCTGGGCGGCTTCGCGCTGAACTTCGGTCCGCCGGAGTACTTCGCCCTGGCGGTGTTCAGCCTCCTGGTCCTCTCGCGCCTCTCAGGTGACCCGCTGCCGCTGGCCCTGATGCTAATCGGCCTCGGGCTCGCCCTGGCGACGGTGGGGCAAGATCTCGTGACCGGGACGACGCGCTTCACCTTCGGCCAGATGCAGCTCCTGCAAGGGATCCAGCTGCCGGCGGTGGCGGTCGGGCTGTTCGGCATCGCCGAGGTCCTGGCGGTCGCCGAGCAGCGCGGGGGCCTGCCTTCGGTGATCCCGGTTAAGCTGCGCGAGCTGCTGCCCACGGCGCAGGAGTGGAAGCTGTCGTGGCCGCCGATCCTTCGCGCCACCGCCCTCGGCTTCCCGTTCGGCCTGATTCCGGGTCCGTGCGCAGTGATCTCCACGTTCGCGTCGTACGAGCTGGAGAAGCGGCTGGCGCCACCCGACCGCCGGGGTGAGTTCGGCAAGGGAGCGATCGAAGGCGTGGCCGGCCCGGAGGCGGCCAACAACGCCGCGGCCGGGGGCGCACTGGTCCCGTTGCTCGCTCTGGGCATCCCGTTCGCGGCGCCGACGTCGATGCTGCTTGGTGGTTTCACCATTCACAGGATCACACCCGGCCTGCTGATGATGACGCAGCATCCCGAGGTCTTCTGGGGGCTGATCGCCAGCATGTACCTCGGCAACGTGATGCTCCTGATCCTGAACCTCCCACTCCTCCCACTCATCGGGCTCTTCACGAGCATCCTGCGCCTGCCGAAGGACGTCTTGCTGGTGCTGATCCTGGTCGTCTCGATCGTCGGGACGTACAGCATCAACAATAGCGTCTTCGACCTGATCGTGATGATCGCCGCCGGCGTCATCGGCTACGTACTGCGGAAGTTCGGCCTCAACCCGACGCTGCTGATCCTGCCGCTGGTGATCGGCGAGATCCTCGAGAGCTCCTTGTTGCAGACGATCATTCTGGCCCGCGGCGAGCCGGCGTACCTGCTCGAGCGGCCGATCGCCCTCGCGCTCCTGGTGCTCGGCGCCGTGGTGACCGTTCTGCCAGCGCTCCTGGCCGCGCTCAAGCTGCGCACTCCGGCTGGCCTGAGCGCGGCCGAGCGGGCCGGTCAGATCTGATTGAGGGCCTCGGCCCGGCCGAAGGACGCAGCTCGGCGTACTGGTGGGGTCAGCCGACCGCGTGGCACGCCGGCGAGCGTGAGGACTACTGGCCCTGGCCCTGGCCCTTCCAGTTGAGCCGCTCCGCGGCCTCCTTGTACACCTTGAAGTCCTCTTCCAGCTTCCTGGCAAGGTCGGGGCCGCTCACGTACCGGACCCGGATCTTGGTCTTCGCGGCGTGCTCCTGGAACTGTGGGGCTTCCATGGCCACTTTGAAGCTGTCGTGCAGCTTTTGCACGACGTCCTGCGGAGTGCCCTTCGGGGCGATCAGGAACTCGTAGGGGATCTGCGGGATGTCGTAGCCCTGCTCCTTGAACGTCGGCACGTCGACGCCCTCCAGCCGCTCGTTGCCGAAAACGCCGATGATGCGGGCCTTGCCCGCCTCGACCTGCGGGAGGACGATCGTCGGCTGGGCGACGATCGAGTCGATCGTCCCACCCAGCAGCGCCGGGACGTTCTGTCCCGCCGCGAACGGGATGATCGAATAGCGGATCCCCGCCAGCTCCTGCAGCAGCTCAAGCTCAAGGTGCAGGACGGTGAAACGCTCCGACATGCCGACGCGCAGCGTATCCGGCTGCGCTCTGGCCGACGCGACGAAGTCCGACACCGATCGCCAGGGGGATTCGCTCCGCACGGCGAGGACCATTGGCGCCTCGGTGACCTGCAGGATCGGCGTCACGTCCTGCGGCCCTTTGTACGGCAGGTCGTTGACGACCGGCTGGAGGGTCACCATCGCCACGGCGGACATCCCGATGGTGTACCCGTCCGCCTTGGCCTGGAGGACTTCGGCGTTGCCGACCGACCCGCCGCCACCGGGGCGATTCACGACGACGACTTCCTGGCCGAGCCCCTTTTTGGCCTCTTCGGCCACCATCCGGAAATTGACGTCCGGCGCTGATCCGGCCGGAAGCGGGATGATCAGCGTGATCGGCTTGTCAGGATACGTGCCCCCGCGTCGACAGCCGAGCATGGCCGCGATCGCCAGCACGATGAGCGCGAGCAGTGCGTGACGGGCGAACTTCGACATGCGACATCCCCCTACCGCGTCTCACCCAGTATACCCGCAAGGCTATCGCCTGACGCGGCCCTCGCTCCCGGGCTCGCGCAAACTCCATGGCCCGAGCGGTTGCCCATGCGGCTCGCCAGGTTTCCGACGAGCACTCCCCGCGCTCGGCTGACGCGGCAACACGACGATCAGGACGCCGGATCTGGACGCCCTGGCCGCGCGGGGTGCACGGCCGTCGAGCGAACTGCACCGCCCCAAGCGGTTACGTTGCAGCGAGCTGGGGAGTTGGCGCGAGGGCGCGGCCCGCTGACGTGGGCCGCCGGAAAAAGCGCCAGCCCGCGCGGCGGTCTGTCACCGCGGCTACCATGAGGGTGGAAGCACCGCGGCTGGGGCGGCGATGACTCGATGGGTCGCAACACTGTTCGATCGCTGGTGCAGCCTGGTGGCGTGGGCCGGCGCGCTCGGCGCGTGCGTCTGGGGCGTCTGGCTGGTTGGCAGGGCTGATCCCGCGGGGTTTACGCTGCTGTTCCTCGGATCTGTCATGCTGGTACTGCTGGTGGGCTACCGCCGACAGAAGACGTAGGCTGCTCGCCAGCAGGCGCCGATTGGTAGTGCCAGGCTTGATGTGGTCGTCGGCATACGCGCCGACCGCTTCGAGCTGCTGCGCATCCCACCTCCTTGTGTGTGATCCCGGGGTGTGTCATTCCCGGGGGCGCGCCGAGTGCTCCTCTGGCCACCGATACCGGGGTTCGCCAGGATGCCGCTACCACGATGTAAGAGAATCCGTCTGGACGGTGTTCCACCTGCTGACCGGCGCGTCCAGATCGGTTGTGCCGGCAGTGCCGTCCCGGGGGTCCCGTATGCTGAACCTGCTGCGATGCTGAGCGTGGTCCAACCGGCGCATCCGGGGGCCGCGGCGATCGATCGGTTCGACGAGCTGTTTCGGCGGTTGTACCCGCCGTTGTTCGGCCTGGCGTACCGGCTGCTCGGCGACCGCGGCGCAGCCGAGGATGTTCTCCAGGACACGTTTCTCAAGCTGGCCGACCACCCGGTCCTAGCACGGCCCGACGACGAGGTGGCGGCGTGGCTCCGCCGGGTCTGCCTGAATCTCGGCGCCAATCGCCTCCGCGACGAGCGACGAATACGCGAGCGCTTTGAGCGCGCCGGTCGATTGGACTCCGCGGAGTCCCCGATCAACGAGGCTCCGGCCGGTGCCGTCTTGCGCTCCGAGGAGCGTGCCGAGGTCCGTCGCGCCCTGGCCGGCCTGCCCGAGCGCCAGCGTGACTGCCTGCTCCTTCGCCACTCTGGCTACGCCTACACCGAGATTGCCCAGACCCTTGGCGTCGCCATCGGCTCGGTCGGCGTCCTGCTGGCCCGTGCCGAGCGCGCGTTCCGGGTGGCCTACCGCGCGCAGGACGGCGCCGGGCATCACGACACGGATCATCCCGACGCCGAGCGCCACTACGCCGGGCACAGCGACGCCGGGCACCACGAATAGGAGCGTCGACCGTGAAGAACATCAGGATGCACTGTCCCGACCTCGGCGCCTGGCGCGCCTGGTTGGACCACGACCTCGCCGCCGGCTCGGCTCATCCGTTGGACGATCCTGCGCTTGCCAACCACCTCGCGGCCTGCCCGGCCTGCCGCGAAACCGTCGGCGAGCTCCGGGGCAACGCCAGCGTCGCGGCCGCGTCGATCGCTAGCCTCGCTGTCGATGCCGTGGTCGATGCCGCCCGCGTCGAGCAGGCTCGCCTCCGTGTGGCCCGCTGCGCGCTGGTCGGCGCTGGGGACGTGCGATCATCCGATGCCGAACAGGAGAGAACAGCAGTCATGCTCCCGACCTCAGCTCCATCCACGCCGGCCGCGTCCCACGCCACGCGAGGCCCGCGTGCTCCGCGAGGGGGGCCCTGGCTCGCCGCGACCGCCCGGCGCTGGCGGGTCGCCACCGGAGGGCTGGCCGCCGGGCTGGCCCTGACGTTGTTGGTCGGCACGCCGACCGGCCAGACCGCCGCGGCCGCCTTCCTGGCCCAGTTCCGGAGCCAGCGCTTCGCCGTCGTCACGGTCGACCCAGCCCAGAAACAGGGAGGCCTGGCCCAGCTCGAACGACTTGGCACCGTTCAGGGCGACCGACCGAGCAAGCGGGCGGAGGAGGTCGCGTCGGTCGAGGAGGCGAGCCGGCGCGTCGGCTTCGCGGTCAAGCAGGCCGACCCGGCCACCCTGCCGACGAGTGTCACCAAGACGCCCAAGGTCGCGGTCATGCCTTCACACGAGGCCCGCTTCACCTTCGATCAGGACAAGGCGCGCGCCTACTTCCAGTCGATCAACCGACCGGACGTCGCGTTGCCCGACAGGTTCCACGGCGCCTCGCTCGTCGTCGCCGTGCCCGCCGCGGCGCTCCTGACCTACGAGCGCGTCGACGACCCCGGTCTTGCGAGCAAGCACGGGCCGGGCCTGCTCATCGGCCAGGCGCGTGAGCTGACCGTCAGGGTCGAGGGAAACGTCACGCTCGACGAGCTGCGCACGTTCCTGCTCGGGCTGCCGGGGTTGCCTCCTGAGCTCAAGCGCCAGGTGGAGGCGATCCAGGACTGGCGGAATACTCTGCCCATCCCGGTCCCCGCCGACCAGGTCAACTGGCGGGAGGTGACGATCGCCGGTGGCCAGGGCCTCATCCTGGCCGAGAATACCGGCCTTGGCAGCGCCGCCATCTGGCAGCGCGACGGCCGGGTGGCTGGCATCGCGGGCAGCCTCAAGGTTGACGAGCTCCAACGTGTCGCCGACGGCCTCCGCTAGCTACTCGGCCGCCGGGGTGAGAGCCCCAACCCCGGCCCCAGTCCCCGCGCCGGCCATCCAGACCATCAACCTGCGCAAGGTCTACGGCCGCAAAGTCGCCGTGGATGGCCTTTCGTTGACCGTTCAACCTGGCGAGGTGTTCGGCTTCCTCGGCCCGAACGGCGCCGGCAAGACGACGACGGTCAAGATCCTGCTCGGGCTGGTCCGACCGACCGACGGTATTGCCCGCGTGTTTGGCGCGCCGGCTGACGATCCGGCGACCCGCCGCCGAATCGGCTACTTGCCGGAGCACTTCCGCTTCCACGACTGGCTGACCGGCCACGACTTGCTCGATTTCCACGGCCGGCTGGCTGGCCTCCCCGCTCAGCAGCGCCGCGAGCGCATCCCAATTGTCCTGGAGCGGGTCGGGCTGGCCGGGCGGGGCGGCGACCGTGTCCGCGGCTACTCCAAGGGCATGACCCAGCGGGTTGGCCTGGCCCAGGCCATCCTCCACCGCCCTGATCTGGTCCTGCTCGACGAGCCGACTTCGGCGCTTGACCCGATCGGCCGCCGCGAAGTCCGCGACCTGATCCGCGGTCTGCGCGACGAAGGGGTTACCGTGTTCCTCAACTCGCACCTGCTTGGCGAAGTTGAGCTGGTCTGCGACCGCGTCGCGATCGTCGACCACGGGCGCGTCGTCCGCGCCGGACGGCTGACCGACCTGATCGACGAGGTTCCCCGCGTGCGCCTGACCCTCGATCGGGTCGACGGCGATCTGCTCGCCGCGATCGGCCGCCACGGGGCCATCTTGGACGTCGCGGAGACCGTCGTCACCGTCGAGGTGCGGGATCTGGACGCCGCCGCGCGGCTGGCCGAGACGGTTGTCCGGTCCGGCTACCAACTGTTCGGACTGGTCCCTCTGCAGCGCTCGCTCGAAGAGGTGTTCGTCGGCCTCGTCGAAGGCGGCGAAGCATGAGCCTTCTGGCGGGTGGGGCCTCCATACCCGCCGCGCCGGAGCGGCGGCCGTCCCCGGCCACCTCGACAGGCCCTCTGCCGTGACCAACGTGCTGACGATCGCCCGTTTCACGATCCACGAGGCGCTCAGCCGCCGGCTGGTCCTGGCCGGCTTGCTGATCGGCCTGGCGTTCGTCGGCCTGTTCGCCCTCGGCTTCTCGTTCGTCTACGACCGCTCGGTCGAGGCCCCACGCGGCACGTTTCTGCCGAACGTCGTCGCTGCCAACCTGACCGTCCTCGGGCTGTATGCCGTCTCCTTCCTATCCGGCTTCCTGGCCCTGTTCGTCGCCGTTGGCTCAGTCTCCGGCGAGATCGACAGTGGGACGTTGCACGCCGTCCTCGCCCGCCCGCTCCAGCGGGCCGAGTTCATCGTCGGCCGCTGGCTAGCGTACGTTGGGCTGATGAGCGGCTACGTCGCACTGATGGCCGGGCTGCTGCTACTCGTGGCGTACGTGGTTGCCGAGTACGCCGCGCCCGAGCCGCTGCCGGCCATCGCGCTGATGATGCTCGGGGCGATCCTGCTGGCCACGCTCAGCCTGTTTGGCAGTACTGTCCTGTCAACCCTGGCGAACGGGGTTGTCGTCTTCACCCTGTTCGCCCTGGCCTGGCTGGCCGGGGTGATCGAGCTCCTCGGTACCGTGCTGTCCAACGACGGCATGCGCAACGTCGGGATCGCGGTCAGCCTGCTCATTCCGAGCGACGCGATCTGGCGCGCCGCCTCGCAGTACATCCTGTCCTCCGCCAGCGTCGCCGCGCTCGGCCCTGCCTCCCTCGTCGCCCCCACTGCCCCGCCCTCGCCGCTGTTCGTCGTCTGGGCCGTCCTCCACCCGCTCGTCTTCCTCGGCCTGTCCGTCCTCGCCTTCGCTCACCGCGACCTCTAGTCCGCGGGCGACGATACTTGAACTCTGTTCGTCCAACCTGCCAGCATGTGGGTCACGATGTGCCGCGGTCGACGATACTTGAACTCGGTTCGTCCAACCTGCCAGCATGTGGGCCACGATGTGGGACCTGTTGGGGCGTGATTCGCGCGCTCCGGTGGTTACGCGCGTTCACGGAGGTTGAGATGGTCGACTTCGGATTGCTGGCGCTCCGCCTGGTCGCCGGCGGCTTGGTGGCCGGGCACGGCTCGCAGAAGGCGTTCGGCTGGTTCGGCGGCTACGGTCTGGGGGGCACGGCCAGCTGGCTCGAGTCGCTCGGCCTCAAACCGGGCACAGCCTGGGCCTACCTGGCGTCCACGGGTGAGCTCGGCGGTGGCCTGCTGACCGCGCTCGGTCTGCTCAACCCGCTCGGTCCGATCTTGAAGAGCACGGCGATGGCGATGGCCTGGACCAAGGCCCATACCGGCAAGCCGGTCTGGGCCAGCGCCGGCGGCCCCGAGCTGCCCATCGTGTTCATGACGACTGCCGCCACCGTGGCGCTGGCCGGCCCCGGCCGCTATTCGCTGGATAACCTCCTCGGCATCCGGGTGCCTGGTTGGATCAGCGTCCTGACCGCCCTCGGCGCGGCCGGCACTGTTGTCTACGGTGGAATGTCCCAGCCGGAGGTCGCGCCGGAGGCTCTGGGCGGCGACGACGGCGATCCGACTGGCGGCCCGGCCCACGACAACACGCCGGCTTGACCGGCATCTGACCAGGCGTCCGAGGCGAGCGCGTGTACAGCGTCGGGGTCTCCGACCACGTCATGGTTGCGCACAGCCTGCGCGGCGAGGTGTTCGGCCCGGCCCAGCGGCTCCATGGCGCGACCTACGTCGTGCGAGCCGTCGTCTCGGCGCCGACCCTCACCGCAGACGGTATCGTCGTGGACATCGGCCGGCTGAAGGAGGAGCTCCGCGCGGTGCTCGCGCCACTCGACTATCGTAACCTGGACGCGCTGCCGGAGCTCGCCGACCAGAACACTACGACGGAGTTCCTCTGCCGCTGGATCCACGAGACGCTAGCGCCGCGCCTGGGCCCGACCATCGTCCTCGACGCACGCCTGCGGATCACCCTCGTCGAGACCCCGGATGCCTGGGCCAGCTACGAAGCGGGAATGCCAGAGGCGACGCGGGAGTCAAGGACGGGGCATGTTGAATGAGACGACGACGAGCCCCATGTCTGGCGCCTGGTTGGTCAAGACCGAGCCTGGCGAGTACAGCTATGCCGACCTCGCTCGCGATGGGACGGCCGAGTGGGACGGGGTGACGAGTGCCCCGGCCCAGCGCCACCTGCGTGCGATGCGCATCGGCGACGCTTGCGTGATCTACCACTCTGGTCAGGAGCGCGCCGCGGTTGGGCTCGCACGCGTCGCCCGAGCGCCGTATCCTGACCCCACCGACCCGAGCGGCAAACGGGTCTGGGTAGATCTCCGCGCCGAGCGCCCGCTGGCCCGCGCCGTCTCGCTCGCCAGGCTGAAGGCCGAGCCGGTCTTCGCGGGCAGCCCGCTGGTTCGGATGACCCGCCTATCAGTCCTGCCGCTCGAACCCGAGCAGCTCGCGACTATCGTGCGTCTGGCCGCCGTCTAGTCGAGCCCCAGCTCCCGATGCCAGTACGTCACGTACCCCCGGGTGCCGTCCCATTCGACGGCCAGCGTGCCGCAGCGTGGGCAGGCGATCTCGCCTTCCTCGGTGAACGGCTGCCACACCGCTCGCAGCAGGAACGCCCGTCCACACCCCTCGCACATCCGCAGCTCCAAGCCGTCGGCATCCGCCAGGTCGTGCTGCACCGCGATAGCCTGCCGTAGCGCCGTTTCGTACAGGCAGCGGCCCCGGCCAGGCGTGTGCCGATGCGTGTGGAGCGCGCCCCCCGCTCCATGCCGCGAATCGGCCATCTTCTCTCCCATTTTGGTGCCCGCAACCGTCGGAAACGGGAACTTCCCAAAGTCACCATACTGGACGCGTGTAAATGTCAGTCGATACCATGTAAACGCACTGTTAACTCATCACCCTAGTGTAACAAGGCAGACACGATCGTACCCACTTAGGCCAGCGGCGCCGTGCATTCTGTCCGGAAGGTGCTACTATCAGGTCGATGCACGAATTCGACATGGATGGCACGCGACGCGGGCAGTCCGAAGCTAACAATGCCGGCGGAACCGCGAACTGCGTGTGCTGCCGCGATGGCGACTCGGCGACCTGCCCGGGCGGCCGCGCGTTGTCCGCGCCGGCCGCGCTCGCCCCATATCGAGTGGTCAGACGCCGCCGCGACGATCGCGTGTGCGCCGATCTGGACCGCGGTCCCTGGCGGCTGCTCCGATTCCACCGGCCAGAGAGTCTCGCCTGGCCTGGCGCGCGCCTGAACTGAACCGGCTAGGCCCGCCGACGGGTTGGCTGAGCATGGTGCTTGCCGGCCTCGGTCCGCGCAGGGCAGCACCGACGCCCGATCAGCGCTTGTAGATCCGGCGGTACAGCCGCGCTCGCCAGGACGTATCCAGCTCGATCCAGCGGCCGCGCCAGCGCTTCGGTTGCACGCGCGGCAGCAACAGCAAAGACAGCACGCCCACGGCCAACAGCAGGCCGCCGAGCAGCACCAGCGGCTCGGCGGCAGCCGCTCGTCCGAGCAGCCGCCCGATCAGGAACAGCAGCGCTCCGATGGCGACCAGGTGCCACGGCGTCGCCGGCTGGAGGAAGCTGAACGGCCCCCAGCCGCGCGCATCTGGCAGCGGCTCCGGCTCGCGGTAATGGCGCGCCCGCGGGACACCCAGGTCGTCCGCCCGCGCCCGCTCCAATGCCTCCCGCAGATCTCGATCCAGATCCGACACGCCCCGCCCTCCTCTCCGGCGACCGTTCGTAAGGTAATGGTACGCGAGGGTGCGCGCGAGACCAATCTATGGAGCAGGCTGAAAGCCGGAGGCGCGCGCCTGGGCCTCGGTCTGGAAGCAACGCACCCGCTCTCGGACGGCCGCGTACTCGGTGTGGGTTGGCGCGTAGAAGCGCGCGCTGTCCGCGTCGCCCTTGATCTGGCCGGGTCGGCACGGCTCGGCCAGCTCCTCGGGGCTCGGCGGCGGCGGCGGCTCGCCGTCGTCCTGACCTGAAGCGACCTCGGCAGCCGGACCCTCGACCGCGGGGCCTCCGGTGGATGGCTCGAGCACCTCGGCCACCACCCACCCGACCGTTCCCGTGCCATCGCGGACGTTCCGCCAGACCCGGCCACCCTCCTCGCGGTCGGGACCGGCGACCGTCAGCTCGGCCCCCTCCTGCAGCGTCGTGAGCGGCGACCCGCGCGCGCACCGCCCGGCAGCAGGGGCGGGAGAGAACAGCGATGGCGACGCCGCGACCGCAGCTCGGCGGGCGGCCGAGGAAGGGCCATTGTCGGCGACTCTCCTTCGGGCTTGATCGGCCCGGCTCAGTCGCCGGCGTCACAACCGCGGGCGCCCCGAGGGGCGCAGGTGTGCCCTCGGTCATGGCCGTAATCGGCGTATACCGGTCGGCCGTGCCCACCTGGACCGTCGGTCCGGTCGCCGCGTCGACTGCGGCGGTCTCGGCTATCGGCGTGGCGGACGGCTCGCCGGGGCGGTCGCGCACGCTGACCCTACCAGCAGGGCCAGCGCCAGCAGCGTGTTCTGGGCGCGTCGCATCCGCGGGAGCACGCCCCGGTCACGTCATCTGAACGCGGCGAAGGATATTCTCACCTTCCGAGAAGATCTCTTCGCTGCGCCCAGGACGACACGGTCGGATCGAGATGACACGGTCCGGATCAGGATGACCCCATCATGGCCGCGTCTCCTGCGTCTCGGGATTGAGCCCGCGCGGCGAGGCGACGACCATCCAGGTAGGCCAGGATGTTTTCGACGACGCCCTCGACGAACTCGCGGCCATCGCCTCGGTGACCCAGCCGATGTGCGGCGTCAGGACGACATTCGGCAGGCCCAGCAGCAGGTGCCTTGGCGGCGGCGGCTCTTCTGAAGACGTCGCGCGGCCCCCACAGGCGGCGGTGCCGGCATCTCGACCAGCGCAGCCTGGTCGACGATTGCCGCGCGGGCAGTGTTGATCAGCAGCGCGCTCGGCTTCAGGAGCGCGAGCTTGTCGGCGTCCAACAAACGCGGCTCGTCGCCGACAGCCGCAGATGGATGCTGACGACGTCACGCCTCGGCGAGCAATGCTGAGCGCGCGGTACTCCACCCCGGCTGAGAGCGCTCGCTCCGGCGTCAGCGTCGGGCCCCAGGCCGAGACGAGCATCCCGAGCGCCTGGGCGACGCGGGCCACCTGGCGCCGATCCTGCCCAGGCCGACGATCCCGAAGCGGGCATACGACCAGGTCCGTCCGACCCAGCGCGGCCAACGTCCCGCGCGCATCTCGGCGTCGCCAAACGGGATCCGTCGCATCGCCGACACGATCAGCCCGATCGTCAGCTCGGCCGTCGACGCGCTCGTGCTGCCCGCGCCGGCCACCAGGATCCCTCGCTCGGTCGCAGCGGCCAGGTCCAGGTGCCCGCCGCCCATCCCGGTCTGGGCGATCAGCCGCAGCGCCGGCAGGCGGTCGAACAGCTCGGCCCGTAGTGGCAGCCGCTCGCGATTCGCGACGACCACCTCAGCCTCAGCGATCCGCTCGACCAGATCGTCAAGCGACGCGTGCGGTGTCGTCCAGATCTGGACCTCGCCCCGCTCGCGCAGCCGAGCAAGAGCCGGCGCCGAGCCGTAGACGTCGTCGTAATCGTCCGGGATCGCGATCCGCATGGCGGTCGGCCGGTACCCCCTACGCGGCGCCAACCGGCTGGGGCGTGCTCGGGACCTCCTCGTCGGTCACCTCCGGCGTCCCGGCGTCGGAGCCGGTGCCGGGACGGTGCCCATCGGTCCCCTCGGCGAGCGCCTCGGCAAAGATCTCCAGCGCGCGGTCGACGTGCTCGCGCTCGATCCCGTAGTGGGTGACCAGGCGGATGATCGGCGAGCCGTCCTTGGCAGCCCCGCACAGGACGCCCCGCTCGCGCAGCCGGGCCGCCAGCACCTTGGCGCTCGGGGCCGGGGGCGAGAGATGGAGGAAGAAGATATTGGTCTGGACGTCGTCGCGGTCGACCGCCAGGCCAGGAAGCTTGCGGAGGCCGGCCGCCAGGCGGCGGGCATGGTCATGGTCCTCAGCCAGCCGCTCCACCATGTGATCCAGCGCGTACAACCCGCCGGCCGCGATCACCCCGGCCTGGCGCATGGCCCCGCCGACCATCTTCCGACCCCGCATCGCCCGCGCGATGAACTCGCGCGGGCCTACCAGGAGCGAGCCGACCGGCGCGGCCAGTCCCTTGGAGACGCAGAACATCACCGAGTCGACGTGAGCCGCGATCTCGGCCGCCGGCACGCCCAGCGCGGTCGCGGCGTTGAAGATCCGCGCTCCGTCCATGTGGACCCGGATGTCATGCTCACGGGCCAGTTGGGAGATCGCCCGCAGCTCTTCGAGCGGCATCACCCAGCCGTTGCACGGTTGCTCCACCCAGATCAGGGCGGTCTTCGGGTAGTGCGGGTCGTCCGGCCGGATCGACCGACGGATCGCCTCGACGTCCAGACTGGCTCCCTGCTGGGGCACCGTCCGTAGCTGGACGCCGGCCACCCGCGCGGCGTTCGCGGCCTCGGCGTTCAAGGTGTGGGCAGCCTGGCCGCAGATCGCCTCGTCGCCGGCGCGGCACCAGGACAGGTGGGCGACGACGTTGCCCATCGTCCCGCTTGGGACGTACAGCGCGGCTTCCTTGCCGAGCATGTCGGCCGCCCGAGCCTGGAGCGCGTTGATCGTCGGGTCCTCTCCGTAGACGTCGTCACCCAACGCGGCCTGCTCCATGAACTGCCGCATCTCCGCCGACGGCAAGGTCACCGTGTCGCTCCGCAAGTCGATCGTGCGCATGCTCTCTCCCGAATCTGAGTCGCCGGCGCTTCGCCCCTCGGCCACGTCCGCCGTCAGCCCGCGCTCCTGGCAGTGTAAAGCCGCCACCTCGCCGACGGCCAGAGTGCGCTATCCTCGAAGCTGCCGTGAGTCCTGGGGCGATCGAACTGCTCGCGGCGGTGCACGTCCATGTCCGAGAGCAGATCCGGCGCTGCGACCGAGTCGGCTTCGTGGAACGCGGAGCTCCAGGCTTGCCGAGTGGCGGAGCCGCGGGCGATAGCTCGGCGTGACCTGGATGCTCTGGCCACGCGAATGGCGGCCCCCCCGGGCGCTCGCGTCGCTCGAGCACCATGTCCGTCGCCATCGGAAGGAGTTCGGCGCGACCAAGACCTCGCCATCCCGCACCTTGTGGAACAGTGTTACTGTTCCACAAGGTGCGGGATGAGGTAGCTCTACTGCGGTAGTGACTGGCCGAGCTTCAGCAGCGCGGCTCTGAAACCGCGGGCCGGCGGCATGTCGTGCGACGCGCCCATAGGTATGCATCGGCGGGCCGCCCGCAGATAGGTTGGGCGCGGGTGGCCGGACCGCAAGGGCGGAGGCTTGACGGCCTACGGCGTTCGGCCTATGCTCAGCGCATGCTCGGGGCAATTGGTTGCCGTCGGGTGGCTGTGTCGGGTGGGGGATGATCGCGGGCGTCTGAGGGTCAGGAGGGAGCGAG
>JAUJPG010000082.1 GCA_030447245.1 Chloroflexota bacterium
GCCTGGAACGAGCGGTCCATGTCCTGGCCGTAGGCGTAGTTCGGGTAGATGATGTACCACTTCTTGCCGACGTTCTTGGTCACCTCGGTGCCGGTCCCGTTCGCCAGCATCCAGGTGTCGTAGGCGTAGTGGAAGGTGTACTTGTTGCACTGCGGCCCGGTCAGCTCGCTCGACGCCGTGCTGACGTTGATGTACATCTTCTTCTTCTCCTTCGCCACGCCGGCGATTGCCAGCCCGGCGGAGGAGGTCGGGACGTCCATGATGACGTCGACAGCGTTGCGGTCGTAGAACTCCTGGGCCTTGGCGTTGGCCAGGTCCGGCTTGTTCTGGTGGTCGGCGCCGATGACCTCGATCGAGCCACCCAGCGAGCCCTTGCCGTACCTGGCCTCGAAGTCGTCGACCGCCATCTGGATCGACTTGACGACGTTCTGGCCGCCGAGGTCGGCGTAGACGCCGGACTGGTCGTTGATCACGCCGAAGACGATCTTCCCGTCGGTCAGCCTGGCCGGCCCGGCCGGCTTGGCATCGGCGGCCGGCTTGGCGGCCTCGGTCGGCTTTGCGGCCGCGGCCGTGGTGGCGGCCGGCTGGGCTGCGGGTGCGGCGGGCTTGGCGGCCTCGGTGGGCTTCGCCTCGGCCGGCTTGGCGGGCGCCACCGTCGGAGCCGGCGCCGCCGCCTGCGGGCTGCAAGCGGCCAGCAGCACCGCGGCCGCGGCCACGACGCGGATGAATTGTACGTGCATCGTTACCTCCCCCGTCGGGTGTTGTGTGTCGGATCTCGAGTGTCGGGGATGGGCCGTGATGGTACCTGTATACCCGATACCCATTGCTCGATACCTATACGCCTAGGTGGGTCAGCAGCTCCCGCTCGCGGGCTTTCACCTCCTCGTTCGTGAGGCTCTCGACGATGCGGCCCTCGGCTAGCAGGTAGTGGCGCTCGGCGACGCCGGTCGCGAAGCGCAGGTTCTGCTCGATGAGCAAGATGGTAACGCCGTGGTGCTTGACCTCGCCGATGATCGCGCCGATCTGCTGGACGAGGATCGGCGCCAGCCCCTCGGTCGGCTCGTCCAGCAGCAGCAGGCGCGCCCCCATCCGCAGCACGCGGGCGATCGCCAACATCTGCTGCTCGCCGCCGGACAGCTTAGTGCCCGCGCTCCGCCGGCGCTCTTGCAGGCGAGGGAACATCTGGTAGATTCGATCCAGACTCCACGGCTCCGGCCCGACCGCCGGTGGCAGCCTGAGGTTCTCTTCGACCGACAAGGTCGCGTAGATCCCGCGATCGTCCGGCACGTAGCCCAACCCGAGACGGGCGCGACGATGCGCCGGGAGGTCGGAGATGTCGAGGCCATCCAAGGTAATCCGCCCCTTGACCTGCTGGTGCAAGCCCATCAGGCAGCGGAGCGTAGTGGTCTTGCCGGCCCCGTTCCGCCCCACCAGCGTGACAACCTGCCCCTGATCGACCTCCAGGTCGAGGCCACGCAGCACCTGCGCCTCGCCGTACCACGCCTTCAGCCCCTCGATCCTAAGCACGTTCGCTCTCAGCCATCACGTTTGGGTTCCGAGCGCAGCCCTGCACCGCGACCGTCAGCATCGCCCATCAGCTCCGTCCCACTGACCGCGGACGGCTGATGGCTGACAGCATCGTCCGCGTGCGCCTCCCCCAGGTACGCCTCGATCACCCGCGGGTCCTGGCGGACCTCACCGTACGAGCCTTCGGCCAGGATGCTGCCGTACTGGAGGACGGTCACGCGATCGGCCAGCGACGACACGACCCCCATGTTGTGCTCGACCAGCACGACGGTCCGGCCCGCCCGGACCCGCCGGACCAGCTCGATGATCCGGTCGACGTCGTCGACGCTCATCCCAGCCGTCGGCTCGTCGAGCAACAGAAGCTTCGGCTCGAGCGCCAGGACCAGCGCCATCTCGAGCGCCCGTTTCTGGCCGTAGGGCAGGCTGTGCACCTCGCGGACCGCCACCCCGGCCAGCCCCACCTGCTCCAGCAGCTCCAGCGCCCGCGTGCGGAAGCGGCCCAGGACGCGCTCCGACATCCAGAAACGATAGCCGAGGCTGGTGGCCGACTGCAGCGCAATCGCGACGTGCTCGACGACTGTAAGCTGCTCGAACAGGCTGGTGATCTGAAAGGAGCGTCCCACGCCGCGGCGAGCGATCTTCTCCGGGGGCAGCTTGGTGACGTCCTCGCCGGCCAGCAGAACCCGCCCATCGGTCGGCTTCAGGAAGCCGCTCAGCATGTTGAACAGCGTCGTCTTGCCGGCCCCATTCGGCCCGACCAGGGCGTGGACGGTGCCTTCTTCGACCCGCAGGTCGACGCTGTTCACGGCGCGGAAGCCGCGAAACTCCTTGGTCAGGCGGCGTGTCTCGAGCAGGACCATCGCTCACCAGGTGGCCAGCGTTGCCGGCGAGGCGTCTCGTGGTCGGTTAGTATGCACACTACTGCAGCCCGCGGCCACGTTCGTGGGCCAGTGGGATGCACGTCGGGGAGGTGGTATGGCTCAGCGGCTCCGCTTCGGGATCTGCACCGACCAGAACCTGCCCTGGCCGACGCTGGTGGAGCGCTGGCGATACTTCGAGGCGCTCGGCTTCGACAGCGCCTGGGACTGCGATCACTTCACCCAGCCGAGCCGGCCGGGCGGCCACTACTACGAGGGCTGGAGCCTGCTGGCGGGCCTGGCCGCGCAAACCGAGCGGATTCGAGTCGGCTGCCTCGTGAGCTGCAACACCTTCCGCCACCCGGCCCTGCTGGCCCACGAGGCGATCACCGTCGACCACATCTCAAACGGCCGGCTGGAGGTTGGCCTGGGCGCCGGCTGGTTCGTACCGGAGCACGAAACGTTTCTGGGCGGCTTCCCGCCGGCCGGCGAGCTGGTCGGCCGCTTCCGCGAGGCGGTCGAGATCGTCGATGGGCTGCTCCGACAGCAGGTGGTCACCCGCGAGGGGCAGTACTACCAGGTTCGCGCGGGCAGCTTGAAGCCCGGCCCGGTCCAGCAGCCGCGACCGCCGTTAGTGCTCGGCGCTCACGGTCCCAGGATGCTTCGGATCGTCGCCGAGTACGCCGACGGCTGGAACTCGTTCGGCACCGTCGACGAGATGCGCAAGCGCAACCAGGTCCTGGACGAGCACTGCGCCTCGATCGGCCGCGATCCAGGTGAGATCCGTCGCGGGCTGTACGGCTGGGCAGCGCTGATGCCGTCCGACCCATGGGCGTCGCTCGACGCGTTTCACGATATGGTTGGCCGCTACCGCGAGGTCGGCGTCGACGAGTTCATCATCGACCAGCCCCGACCCGAGCAGCACCCCACATTCGAGCGCATCGCCGCCGAGGCGCTCCCCGTGCTGCGAGCCTGAGCTCTCACCGGACGCCGCGCTCGGCCAGCCGACATGCGCCTACGCGGGTCGATCGGCGACGGCTTCCATGACCGACGCGGCGATCTTGATGCCGGCGTAGAAGCGCGCAAGCTCCAGATTCTCGTTCGGGGCGTGGTTGGCTTCGTCGGGGTTGGCATACGGGACTTTGATCAGTGGCAGGCCGAGGTCGCGGGTGAACGCGTAGTCCGGCAGGCTGCCGCCCGACGACGGCGAGACGTACGGCCGCTCGCCGGTCGCGCGCTCCACGGCCCGCGCGATCACCTGGACGTACGGGTCGCCGACCGGCGTCCGCGAGGGCTCCATCGAGCCGAGCCGGCGGGCGACGACGTTCGGGGC
>JAUJPG010000036.1 GCA_030447245.1 Chloroflexota bacterium
AGGTTCCCGGAGGAGCTGCGCGACGACATCCAGCGCGCGGCCACGGATGCCGACTTCGCGCGGACGCAGCGCCGCGGCGTCATCCCGGACGAGGTCGCGCAGCGGATGGCCGACGAGGACGGCCGGTCGGTCGAGCGGATCATGCGCGAGGGCAAGGCCGGCAAGGCGTACTCCGAGGAGCAGACCATCGGCATCCGCAACGCGGTCGCTGGGCAGGCCGGGGTGATCCGCGAGCTGTCCGAGGAGATCGCCCAGGCGCAGGCTAACGGCATGACGCCGGACCTGCTGATTGCGCGGCGCGCTGCCGAGTCGACCAAGCTCCGGGCGCTGACCGAGATTGCCGAGGGTGCGCGGGCCGAGGCGGGGCGCTCGATGCGCGCCTACCAGCAGCAGGCGCGGGCGATCGACATGGACCCGAACGCGGCCATCGCCCGTATCCGCGAGAAGATCGCCGACCCGGCCGAGTTCACCAAGATCGTGGACGAGTACACCGCCGCGGTGCGCGATGGCTCAGACCCGATCCAGCTCGCCAAGCTCTGGGCGAAGGTCGAGCGCGGGGAGATCGACAAGGCGGACGTGTTCAACCTGTACCGCCGCTTCAACATGCTCTCGGGGCCGCGCACCTTCGAGGTGAACGCGCTGAGCGGCGCGGTGAACCTGGGTTATGAGGTGGCGACGCAGGCAGCAGGCCAGGTCGGCAAGGGCAGGCTCGCCGAAGCGGCGGCCGAGGTGGCCGCGCCTCTCAAGGCGGCGGGCAGGGCGTTTGAGAACCTGGTCGAGACGATGCGCCACGGCGTGACGGCCGAGCAGGCGGCGCGCGGCGACATCCCGCGCAACCTGTCGGCGCGCACGGACAACCCTGTCGCCAAGGCCGCGCTGACCGTGATGGAGCTACCCGACCGGCTGAACGCATCGGTTGACCAGTTCTACCGCACGCTCACCGAGGAGTGGGCTGCTACGCTGCTCGCCCACAAGCAGGCCCGCGCGGCCGGGCTGAACCCGCGCTCGGAGGCATGGGCTGAGACGACAGCCGATAACCTGGCGAAGATCCGCGAGGACGTGACCAAGTACCCCGAGGTCAAGCAGATGGCCGACCACGTCACCTTCGCGGAGGAGCCGGGCGAGATGGGTAAGAAGCTGGAGGGGCTCAAGCGCGGTGGCGGCACCAGTTCGGTGGTGGTCAACTTCATCATGCCGTTCATCCGCACGCCCTACAACATCGCCTCGCGGGCCGTGGACATCTCGCCGATCGGCCCGGCCCGCACGGCACTGGAAGCGACGACGGGCCTCGGGCGTGGAACGGAGAACCTGTCGCGGCGGGTGCGGGACAACGTGCTCGGCACGGCCGCGGCGGTGTGGGCCTACGACCAGGCGATGCAGGGCAACATCACCGGCAAGGGCCCAGACGACCCCGAGAAGACCGCCGAGCTCCGCGCGACCGGCTGGCAGCCGTACTCAGTCAAGGTTGGCGATCAGTATTGGAGCTACGCCAACTTCGCGCCCTTCTCGCTGGCGCTGTCCTCGGGAGCTGCCGCGGCCGAGGCCCAGAAGTACGCCAAGGAGGGCAAGTCGGACGTCGTGGCGATGCTCGGCGACGCGGCGTATCGGACTACAGCGGTCGTGACGGACATGACCGTCCTGGCCGGCATCGGCGCAGTGGTGAAGGCGACCCAGGACCCTGACCGCTACGGCACCCAGTTTCTCTCGCAGATGCTCTCGTCGCTGATCCCGGCCGGCTCGGCGCTCAACACGGTGGGACAGGCTACGGACCCGATCCTCCGGCGTAGCGAGCCGGCGTCTAAGGTCGGTATGCCCGCCCAGATAGGTCAGAACCTTCAAGCGCGCGTACCGGGTCTACGCGAGAACGTGCCGCCAGCAACCGACCCGCTGGGCCGCGACCTGCCTAATCCATTGCAGGGTGCCGGGGCGCTCAACCCGTTCCGCCCGACGACTGAGCGGCCCGATCCTACGATCCAGGCCTATCTCGACGCGGGCGTTGACATCGGCAAGGCACCCGATAAGCTCGAGGGCGTCGAACTGGGGCCTGCCGAGCAGCGTCGTTATCAGCGCGTGATCGGCCAGGCTATCGAAGAGATCACGCCGCGGTTTACGGGAAGTCCAGCCTACCAGCGTGCATCGCCGGCGCTTCGTAAGGAGTTGCTCGAAGACGCGAAGCGCGCGGCCCAGCAGGTCGCGCAGGGCCGGATGATGGCCGAGCTAGGGCCGGAGTACCGCGATCGGCTGCGCGCGACCGTGACGGCTGGAGCAAGCCGATGAGATCAGGGCAGGCGAAGTCTGGGGCGCTCCAAGCGGACGACCTCGAAGCCTACGTTATCAGTGCGGACAATCTGCCAGCCGTCTTCGCCAACGGCCTTCCACACCCGATCATACGCCGCGCGATCCGTCAGCATGACCGCTTGTCGCTCATAGGACAGAGACGGAGCGGCGAGTGCGGTTCCGAGTCCGGCCAGCCAGCCGATCAGCAACCAGATCGCGGCTTGGCGTCGCACGCCGCCCAGTGTAGCACGAGCGAGGGGGTCTAACATGGCGATCAGCGTTACCCCGGGCCAGCGGCTGACCCGTGACGAGTGGGAGGCGCTATTCCAGCAGCACGGACTGGCGAAAGCGAATGCTTACCCTGTCAACGTCTCAGCGTCCAAGCCACTCAAAGACCAGGTGTTGTCTGGTGAGGATCAGCGTCCGGTCTACCGCTACTACGCCACTGACGGCACCTACGTCGAGGCTCGCACTGCCGACAATGGCGAGGACTTTGAGATCGTCAGCTACAAGCCGTCAAAGCAGGCAGAGCAGGCGGCTGGGACTGATCAGAACACTCCCGCAGCCCGCGAAGCCGCCCGCCTCGAAGCCGAACGCGCCCGCAACCGCAGCCTGCCGCCCGACCAGGACCCGCGCGATGAGACTGACGCCCAGCGCGCGGCGCGGGCCGACGCAACGCGCAAGGAGCAGGAAGCCAAGGCAGAGGCCACGCGCAAGGAGCAGGAGGCGAAGGCTGAGCGCGAGCGCAAGGAAGCTGAGGCCGCGGCCGCGCGGCCGCCCCAGGAGCGGGTGAACCCGGCCGACCCGACCAAGCGCCAGGTCTGGAATCCAACATCGAAGGCGTGGGAGGACGCCGGCGCGGTCGCGCAGAAGCCGGACAAGCCCGACCCCGGCCAGCTCGTCACGGGCGGCGACGGCAAGAAATACCGCGTCCGTGTCGGGCCGAACAACGAGACAATTGTTGAGGAGACTGCTGTCCCAGCAGAGGTCAAGCCGCCCCAGAACGTCATCAAGCGCGGCGACGATGGCCGCGACTACGTCCTGAGCGTTGACGCGCAGGGTAATGGCATCAGCCGCCCCGTGGAGGGATCCTCGGGTGGTCGCCCCAAGCCGCGCGAGCGGATGAAGGATCCGGCTGGCGGCCCGGACCTGGAGCTCCAGGACGATGGCACCTGGACGCCGATCAAGGTTGAGGGGCGGCCCGAGGCGCCCGATATCCCAGCCCTGCGTGGCGAGTTCGGCTCGATCGCGACGGAGCTCTCTGAGCTATCGCGGCAGCTCGAGGCGGAGGTTGGCGCCGGGCGACTGACCCCGGATCGGGCGACCTCGATCTTCAACGCGCGCCACGCCGCGGCGACCACGCGGGTCAACGAGATCAAGACGATCGTCGACTCGGCGCGTGGCATCTACGGCGACCAGGTGGCCCAGCGCGGGCAGTCGCTGGCGGATGAAGCGAACCGGCGCTCTACCGCCGCGAGCACCTATGCCACGGCTACTGGCGCGTTCAACAACCTGTTCGACAAGCCGATGCCAGGCGCTGGTCAGTACGCCTCAGCAGCGTTCGAGCAACTCCTCGGCATGGCGCGCAAGCATGCCGAGGCGTCCGGCGCGCCGGCCCAGCAGCGCCCCGAGATAGCTATGCCGCGCTCGGCCCAGCAGATCCTCGAGATGGAGCTTCCGGGCGGCATCAGATTCTCGGTGAACTCGCCGGGCGGGGGCGATGGCGGCGGGGGCGCGGCTGCTCAGCCGGTCATCACGCCTGGCAACCTGCCCGACCCGACGCAGATCGGCCCGGCGGTGCCCGATAGCGGTGGGGCCGGGCCGAGTCCTGACCTGGTGCCGCCGTCTGCCGACAATGCGGCGATCGGCACGCAGTACGACGTGGAGAAGACGGTCGGGATGCTCGCCGACCCCGACGACGACGAGTGGAACTCGGCGCTGACGACCGCGGCGAAGCGGTTCGGCTTCGCCGCGTAGACAAAGGGAGAGGGCATGAGTAAATCAGACTATTTAGAGGCCGCTCTACTCAGGCACGTATTCAGAAACACCGGACTCGCGGTCCCGGCCAACGTGTACGTATCGCTCCATACGGCAGACCCAACTGATGCCGGCACTGGCGCGGAGGTTACGGGCGGGGCCTACGCCCGCGTCACGGCGACGACAGGCACCAGCGGCACCGGCGCCGGCGCCGTGTTCGGTGCGCCGGCGGCGAGCGGCGCTGCCCAGCGCGTGAGCAACGCCGCGGCGATCACGTTCCCCACGCCAACGGCCAACTGGGGCACGGTAGGTTTTTTCGGTATCTGGGACGCGCTTACCGCTGGAAATCTCCTCTATCACGGGGCTCTAACCACTGCTCGGACAATCAACTCCGGGGATGGCGCGCCGTCGTTCGCCATTGGGGCCCTCACAATTGACGAGAGCTAAGACGCTGCTATGAACGCCTACTTCCTGGTCGACCTGGCCGCGACGCCCAACGCCGCCGGCCGCCTACAACGCCAGTACAACCGCCTGGCAAAGACGCTCGGCATCCGTGAGCGGTCACATGAGATCGGGCACGGCAGGCTGTCACTCGACTCTAAGCTCGCCATCGTGCAAGGAGAATGTACGACCGCCGAGCGGGACGCGATCCTGGCCGATAAGGCCACGCTGCTCGGCGCCTACGACCCACTGACGGGCGCGGTGGATCAGTCCGTTAGAGACTATCTCGTCGCCAACGTCGCGGCGTGGGAAGGGCCGCCCTAATGCCCGAGTCGTTCACACAGTTGCCGCCCGACAGCACCGGGAAGCGTCTCCGAACGCGGGAGCGCGTCATCGGGGCCAACACGATCCAAGAACAGTTCGTCATTCCGATCGAGGACAAGGTTGTTACCTACACCGGGCGAGTCTCGACGTTCCGCACACCGGGCCGTGCGGGCACGACGGGACAGAAGATCTTCGCCTTGCACAATGCGACCGGTTCAACCGTGCTGGTCGAGGTGCGGAAGGTCGCGATCGACCTGGCGATGACGGTCGTCAAGGCGCTCACGGTCCTGCCGCCGATCATCCGCGTCCACCGCGTGACGGTGCTTCCGACCAACGGCACGGCCGGAGCCAAAGCGCCGCTCGACACCACGCAAACATCCTCGGCGAGCGTCACCGTCTTCGGCGACGCCTCGGCAGACGGCACGTCCTCAGCAGCCGCGCTGGCCGCGACGATCCCGGCCGGTAGCATCCTCTCACAGGAGTACGCGCCGCGGTTCATTACGGCAGCGGGCTACGAGATGTTCGACCGCGCGGAGCTGCTGGAGGATCGCGGCATCATCCTGCGCGCCCTGGAAGGGATCGTCGTCAATCTGGACTACACGGCCGCGGGGCAGAACCCGACCACGGATATGTGGACGGTTAGCTGCGAGTGGGCGGAGTACACCCTCCCATAAGGGCGGGGTAGCGCATGACCGCCGCCCTCCAGTTCGCCTCTCTCAACCCAGGCGCCGCGCAGTCGCGTTACTCGCAGCTTGTCCGCGAAACGGCGGGCCTGGTCGCCTACTGGCGGCTGGGCGAGTCGAGCGGAACGGTCGCCTATGACGAGCATCGTGGTGATGCCCCGGGCCTCACGCATGATGGAACGCACAACGGTCCGCTGCTCAACCAGGCTGGGCTTCTCCTCAACGACGTGAGCACCGCCGTGCTCTACGACGGCGTCAACGACGACACGACCATTCCCGATGCCGACGCGCTAAGTCCCCAGGCAGGGGCTGCCGGCAAGATCAGCATAGAGGCGTGGATCAGACCGGGCTCTCCGCTTCAAAACGGTATCGTCGTCACCAAGTTTGGCACAGCCACGACGGCCGAGTACCGGCTCAGGATCACTAGCACCGGTGTCGTTGGCCTGCTCATTATGGATTCCGCCGGCGCCACCATCTCACAGATCGATTCAGCGGTCGGCGTCATCGTCGCTGACACGACGTACCACATAGTCGGGACCTACGATGTGGCGACCGGCACCGGCAACGTCTACGTCAACGGCTCTTTGTCTGCCACCACAAACACGGGCGTCGGCACACCGGTGAACAGCACCGGCCCCATCTGGATCGGACAACGCGGCGATGCCGTCAACTACTTCAAGGGCGTCATTGACGAGGTCGCGCTCTACAACGTTGTACTGTCGCAGACGACGATCAGCGAGCACTACAACGCGGGGATCCCGGTTGGTGCTGCCCTCGCCGGCGCAGTCACGGCGTCCTCGGCAACGGCTGCCACGCTCTCGCTTGACCACGCGCTCGCAGGATCGATTGCCGGCACAGCAGCCGCTGCCACAACCCGCCTAACTCTGGAGCACGCCCTCGCCTCTGCCGTTGCAGGGACGTCTGCCACGTCGGCCACGCCGCTCACGCTCAATCACGCACTGGTCGGCGCATCGGCTGGCCTCGGCGCCACGGCTGCCGATCTGTCGGTCGGGGCCGGGTCCGCTGCTGCGCTGGCCGGTGCTGTCCTCGCGGTATCGGCCACCAGCGGCCAGCTCACCGGGCCGATCGACCTCTACGCCGTCGTCATCGGCTCGTCCGCTGCCGGCGCCACCGGGCTATCGCTGGAGCACGCGGCGACCGGGACGAGCGTCGGCACCGCGGGGACGTCGGGCGATCTGGTTGGCGTGCTGCCGGCAATCATTACCGAGTGGGGACCACAGCCACGCGCCGACGTGTATCCAGTCGGCATCCCTCACGCCGATGTGACTGTCGTCCTGCTGGCCGCGATCGTGGCTCCTGTGGACGTGGTCGCCAGCGTCGCGATGGTCGACGTCGAGGCCAGCGTCTATCCGGTCGCGCCGCCGGCGGCGAACGTGACGCAGGTGGCCGACCTGAGCGGCTACGTACCGATCGAGACTCGCGCGGAGGTGACCAGTGGCGTCTGACATCGAATTGCACCGCAAGGCCGGCTCAACCATCGAGATGAACCTCGTCGTCAAGAATCAGGCGGGCGTCGTCTTGACCCCGCTGGCTCTGACCGCGGCCTGGTTCACGCTCAAGACCTCGAAGGAGCTGGCCGATTCCAGCGCGAGCCTGACCAAGAGCATCGGCACCGGAATCACCGTGACCGATCCCGGCACGCCGGGCGGGCTGAACGTCAAGCTGGCACCGGCTGACACGGCAAGTCTCACACCGGGCGTCTACTACTGGGACGTCAAGATTCTGGAGCCGGACGGCGACGCCTGGTCGGTGGCCGACGGGACGCTGATTCTGGAGTACGGCGTGCGGCGGGGGGTTGTGTGATCGCCGAGGATCCGCGGCTCCGGGTGCGGCTGGAGAAGTGGCGCTGTGGCAACTGTGCCGGCGTGCTGGCGCAGCTCGACTTTGCCAAGCCGACCGAGCTCATCGTCAAGTGCTCCAGGTGTAACACGCTCAACGTGCTACGGGTTGTTGCCAACTAGGTTTGTGCTACACTGAGCGCACAACTGCATAGCTAAGGCCCAACGAGGCCCGACCAAAGACCTACAAGGTCCGTGGTCGGGCCTCTTTTTGTGTCCGCCCCCGGACCGGGGAGCGGATGCGTGGAAGACACCCCCGTCGGGACTGCCGAGCCGCACGACGCGGCCGCGGCTGCGCCTGACCCTCAGCCCGCGGACCAGCAGCGCCAGGAGTCAGTCGACGAGGACCTCGCGGCAGGACTCCGGCAGCGCATGGGCGTGTCGAACGGGGAGCAGGCGCAGGCCGAGCCGACGAGCGGCGAGGAAACCTCAGACGAGCCCGCCCGTGAGGGTGTGAGTGCTGAGGCCGCGCCACAGCCCGACGGGGAAACCGCGCCTCCCTCGCGCCGCGAGCAGGAGCGTCGCCAGCACGAGGAGGAGAAAACCTCCCTGCGCTCGAAGCTCGAGCAGACCGAGCGCGAGCTGACTGCCGAGCGCGAAGCGGCACGCACCCGCCAGGAGGCGGCGCTGCAAGCGCGCGGCGACGACGAGCGGTACGACCGCCTGTCGAAAGCGGCCAAGCGTGGCGAGTGGCTGTCCTCCGAAGACAGCGCCTGGCTGTCCGCTGCCGACCTCGCGCGCGAGCACGAGGACGCCTGGGTGCAGCGTGCCGCCAAAGAGTACGAGGCGTATGCCGGGCGGTTCCGGCAGGGCCTGGCGGCCGAGGCGTTGCGGGCGGCCACGTTGCCCAACGCTGACCCAGAAAAGATCAAGACCGACCCAAGTTTCGAGGCGATCTGTCGGCACTTCCACGAGGCGGGCGCGGCCTCGAAGGATGCCGAGTATCGCGACCGCTACGCCCGCCAGGACGGCGAGCTGAAAGAGCTTCGGGCCAAGGTCGCCCGCTACGAGGGGCGCTCCGCGCCCAGCGGCGGGCGGTCTGGCGGCGGCACGGCCGGGATGCCGGACGCCGACGCCGAGCCGCTCGAGCAGATCGCGGCCGGGATGCGGCTGCGGACATCGCGTCGGGCGTCCTAGCCCGGCCCAGACGGAGAGATAGATGGCACTGACACTCGGAGACTACCGAATGCAGTCCAGTGACCCATTCGAGCGGGGGGTGGTCAAGCGCTTCGAGCAGACCTCGCCGCTCATGCGGGTCATGGGCTGGGACAAGATCAGCGGCGACACCTACCGCTACCGCGTCGAAGAGGCGCTGCCGGGCGTCGAGTGGCGCCGCGTCAACCAGGGCTACACCGAGTCGACCGGGATGATCTCCCCGCGGATCGAGGAGATCAAAATCATCGGCGGCGACATCTTCGCCGACCGCTTCCTGGTTCGCACGGCACGGCGCGGCGGCGACGCGATCAACCTGATCGCCGAACAAACTGATGCGAAATCGCGAGCGTTAGCTCGCGAATTTGAGAGAACTTTCTTCGAGGGAGATGATTTAGTCGACCCGGATGAGATGATGGGGATGCGACGCAGGATCACAGGCTCGCAAGTCATCCTGGCTGGGGCCGGCGGCGCGACGCTGACGCTGTCGATGATCGACACGCTGCTCGACTCGGTCGCCGGTGATGTCGGCAAGGTTCACCTGTTCATGGCGAAGCCGGTCCGCCGCAAGCTGACCGACCTGGTCAACGCGGCCGGCGGCTCGGTGCGGATCAACTACCAGTCGGTCAACGACTTCGGCCAGCAGATCGCCAACTACGACGGCTTCCCGATCCACGTTGTCGAGGACCAGTGGGACACCTCGACGATCCTCGACGCCGAGGACCCCGGCGACGGCGTGGCCGACACCTACTCGATCTACGCGATGGCGTTCGGCGAGATGGGCGTCATGGGCATCTACAACGGCGACGGCCCGATGGTCGACGCCTACCAGGTCTCCAAAGAAACGCCCACGACCGGCGCGGCCAACCCGCCGGGCGAGCTGTGGCGGATCGAGTTCTACCCGGGCTTGCGGGTCAAGCACCCGCGGGCAGCGGCGCGCCTGCGCGGCGTGCTGGTCTAGCCATGATCGATCAGCGATCCCTGCCGGAGGGCGTCTACGACAAAGACGGGCAGCTCTGGCGCGACGTGCCCCGCTTCAAGGGTTTCGAGGTGGGCGCCGACGGCCACGAGTACGAGCTGCACGACATGATCCCGCGGCGGGTGGTGCTGCCGGTCGCAACCGACAACGAGTCGGTCGAAGAGGGCAGGCTGCGCGCGGCGCGGGCCGGGCACGACTTCCTGCATCCCCGCTGGGGCTGGCTGCGCGCCGGCCGCAAGCGGGAGCAAGAGTCGCCCGAGAACCTCGGCAACGGGGTCGTCCGCTACCGGCGCGAGCGTCGGCCGCGGACCCAGGCCCCCGAGCCCGAGGTCGAGGAAGTGGCCGCGGTGGTCCCCGTTGTCGTCGAGGCGGTGCCGATACCGCGACCACGACGCCGTCCGGCCGGCGCGCTGCCGGTCGACCTGATCGAAGAAGGAGACATCAATGGCGAATGACGAGCTGTTCCGCCTCCTGGGGCCGGCAATCGGCAACCCGGAGCAGACCATCACCGCGACGGGGTCGGGCTCGGCCCGCTGGTTCGGAAGGAATCGCAGTTTTCGTGCGCATCGACGCATCGGCGGGGCCGTCACTGGTACCGCCCCGACGCTGGACCTGCGTATCCAGCAGTCGCCCAACGGCACGAGCGGTTGGACGACGATCGCGACGTTTCCGCAGGCGACCGCGACCGACGTCGGCTTTGTAGCGGGCGCGGTGCCGCGCTACGAGGTGCCGGGCGGGGCCGGGACCGGTCAGACGATCACGACGACCCAGGACTACATCCGGGCCGACTGGACCGCTGGCGGCACGACCCCGTCATTTGGCGACGTCTCGGTCGAGGTCCAGCCGATCAACGAGCCGATCCTGCTGCGCTCCGGCGCGGCGTAAGGAGAGAGACCATGATCGACGCGTTTCACATCGGCGCCCACCCTCAGCGGGAGGTGCCTCAGGATCTCGACGAGGCAGGCAAGGAGCGACTCGACGCCGAGCGCGCCCAGCTCAAGGGCACCAGCCTGCGCGTCCCGGACGAGGAGCCGGGCGCGCTCGGCGCGGGCGGCCCGCTGTCGACCGTGCCGGTTGACCCGGCCAATCCGTCGGCCGGCGTGCTGTACGCCGGGCCGTCAGCCGAAGAGGAGCAGCTCCTCAACGGTATCGACCCGAAGGCGATCGAGCGGATGTCTCAGGCGCGTGAAAAGCGCCTGGGCGGGCTGCGTGAGGAGTTGCAGTCCAGGCAGCTCGAGCAGGCCGCCACGCTGCGCTCATCCGAGCAAGGCGTCAAGAAGGTCAGCCCGGACGCGAAGGTCACGCCCGATCGGCTCGACGAGCAGCCACGCTCGTCAAACAAAGCCGACAAGTAGGAGCGGGGGGCGAAAGCCCCCCGAGCCATCATGCCGGCCTCGCTGAAGCAGCTTCGGCGCAACCTGCTCGACACTGGCGAGCTGGGCGGTTTCGCCGTCTGCACGACGACGACCGCTGTTGCTGACACGGACCCGGACGCCCGGCGCAAGCTCGTCTCGGCTGATCTCGTCCACGACGAGGCTGGCGAGACGAGCTATGGCGGGTGGTACGCGTACCTCTCGGGCGGCAACGCCGGCTCGCTCCTCGGCCAGCAGCGCACCGTGCGGACGCACGGCTACGGTCGGGCGCAGGGCCAGGTGGCGCTCAACGCCGAGCTGTCGGCGATCCCGCCGCTGGGCACCG
This sequence comes from Chloroflexota bacterium, assembly GCA_030447245.1. Taxonomy (GTDB): domain Bacteria; phylum Chloroflexota; class UBA6077; order UBA6077; family JACCZL01; genus JAUJPG01. The sequence continues at coordinate 11,391 of JAUJPG010000036.1, forward strand.
AGTTCGAGCTGCTGGCGAAGCTGCCCGCCGTGCGCTGGCAGGGGCGGCCAGGGCTGCGCGAGATCATCAATCAGGCGCTCGAACGGCTCTGGGTAGCCGACTGGCTGCCGTTCACAGGCAACGGCACGGCGACCTACGCCGTCACAGCCTACCCGTGGCTGACCCAGGAACGCATCTTCGACGTGCAGGAGAGCTACGGAAGCACGCTGCCGTTCGCTTCGGGCATGCAGGTGCAGCTACGTCAGGACGCCGAGACACCGGTCCTCGACATCGGCAGGGCGTACAGCCCGTCCGAGAAGTTCTGGCTGCGCGTGATGCGGCCGGCGCACACGCGGATCAGGGCTGGCGGCGTCTGGCAGGAGTCGACGGCCGGGCTGGTCAACGACACGGACGAGACGCTGGCCGAGCTCAACCTGGTCACGACCGTCGCGCTGGCGTATGCGTACCGCGCGCTGGCGAAGGGGCCGCCGCCCGACACGGCCTACGAAGGGCGTGCCGAGCGCCAGGAGGCGAAAGCCGCCGCGATCCGCTGGTACTCCGCGCCGCGCTTCCAGCGCGCACCGGTGTACAGCGGCCCGGTCGTCACGCGCTCGGGCGGGCGGCGCTGGAGCGGGCGATGGCCCTGACCAACCAGGAGTACGACCTGCTGCTCGGCAACCCATCTATCGGCGTGATGCTGGACCGTGCCGAGCGTGGCGACGCGCGGTTGCCGGCGCAGATCGAGGGCGGGTTCGGCCCGGCCGAGGCGGACGATCAGCTCGTCTCGGACGACGTGCCGGTCATGCACGACGACTTCTCCGGTGGGGCGTTCTACTCGAAGCGTCTGCTGAAAACGGGCTACGCCTACGCTGAGGGTGCGTACTGCCGCGACCCGCGGGTGGTGCTACCGGCCGGGGCGGTCACCGAGCTACCGCTACCAGCGGGCACGGTCGAGATCAGCGGCTCATTCGAGCAGGACGGCCACCTCTACCTGCTAGCCGGCGCGTTGGCCGTGCGGCTGGGTAGCGGAACCGACCTACCGGTCAATGCCCAGTACCTCGGGGCCGGGTTCGTGGCCGACGGCGCGGCGGCGTTCAACGGCGCGACCTACGTTGGCGGATCGGGCGGCAACCTCTGGCGCCTCCAGGGCGGTGTGTGGACCCAGTCGGCCAGCGCGGCACGGCGTAAGGCCGCGACCGTGTCCTGGGTCATCCCATCCGAGGGCTCGGGCATCTCGGCCGAGCGGCTGATTATGGCGACGAGCGACCTCAGGAACATCCGCTACGTCGCCGGTGACCCGCTGATCGATGCGAACTGGGGCCCGGTTATCCGGGTTGGCTCCTCGTCGCACCCGATCACCTCGCTGGTGAGCGCGCCGCGGCACGCCTATATCTGTAAGACGGACGGATTGTACGACCTCAACTCCCGCGGCGAGACACCGCACCTGACGCCGGGGCTGCGCCACGCGGCCATCGCCCCGTCCAACGGCGCCGTGTCGTTGTACTGGGGCGGGTTCGTGTACTTCACCCACGTCTCGGGCCTGTACCGCGTCTGGGTGGGCGATCCGGTCGTCCAGTATCAGCCGGGTTGGTGCCAACCGGGCTGGGGCCTGCCGAACGAGACGCCGATCCACGGCGCCTGCACCGCGCTGGCGATCGACCAGGGCTGGATCATCGCCTCGGTCTACAACGGCACGAACTCGTACCAGGGCGCCGGGGTCGACCGCCGCGAGGTTGGCATCGAGGGCATCGGTCCGCTGCTGTGGCACTTCGCCGAAGTTGCGCTGCCGGGCGAGCGCATCACGCATATGCGCGTGACCGCGCCCGGCTCGCAGCCGCGGTTGTGGATCGCCACGATGTACGGCGGGCAGGCGCGGTTGCGCTGGGTGTCGCTGCCGAAGGCAGCCACGCCGCTCGAGGACTTCCTGGCATCGGGGCAGCACCGCTTTCAGCAACGCTGGACGCTGTACCCCTCGGTGCACGACTGGGGCGATGCCGACGCCGAGAAGATCATCAAACAACTCGGCGTCGTCACGGAAAATCTGGGCACCGGTGTCACGATGGACGTGGCGGCCAATGCTGACGGCGGCGCGTGGACGTCGCAGGGCACCATCCGCACGTCGCCGCGCGCTCGCCTGGTGCCGCGCGCGCCACTGTCCAAGGGACAGCAAATCGGATTGCGGATCATCGGCAACGGCACCGCGCTCATCCCGGCCGTGTTGCGCTCGGCCAAGGTCCGCGCGGAGGTCAACGTCGAGTTGTTCGAGCGGCGACGTTACCCGATCCGCGTCCAGCGCGGCCAGAAGACCCGTAACGGAGCGACCGATCGCCGCAACCCAGCACGTGTCTGGCAGCAGATCGTCGACTTCCAGCGGGCCGGGCCGATCGACATGGTCGACGAGCAGGGCAACCAGTTGACGATCCGCGTCCGTGGCGGGATGCCCTTCAAGCAGGTCGAGGACAAGGAGAGTGGTGACTGGACGTACATCGCCGCGCTCGACGTGACCGTGCTGGACATTGTCGCCATGGGCGGGGTCGGGCGGACGTTCAAGTGGAACGACGGCACCAAGTGGAATTCCAGCGCGGTCTGGAAGGCGAGCGGCGCCACGACGTTCTTCGTCTGGAACGCCGGCTGGAAGTGGAACAGCGGGATTATGTGGCGCGGGGCGGCGACCTGATGCTCGTCGATCTGATCCAGGACCGCGTCGAGCAGCAGGACGTGCAGCAGATCATCTCGGTCGACCGCGGCTATCCGGGCTCGTACTCGCCGATGAAGCGGATCAACTCGAGAGACGAGTCGATGCTCGAGGTCAACGACAGGGGCGTGTTCGCCACGCCGAACAACGGCGCGACGCTGCCCGAGCGGGTGCTGGTCAGCGGCTACGACCTGCCGGTCGGGATCATCAGCATGTGGTCCGGCACGGTCGCGTCGCTGGCCGGCACGGCCTGGCGGCTGTGCGACGGCCTCAACGGTACGCCGGACCTGCGGGACCGCTTCATCGTCGGCGCCGGTGGCGCGCTGGCCGCCGGCGCGACCGGCGGCCTGGCGACGCTCTCGCTCGCCCACAACCATGCCGGGGCGCCTCACACCCACAGCCACGCTCACGCGGGAGCAGCCCACAGTCATAGCCACAGCCACTCCGGTGCAGCCCACAGCCACAGTCACGCCCACACCCCCGGCGTGCATTCCCACGCGTTTGAGCACGATCACGCGTCAGTCACCACGAACACGGAGTCATTGTCGGTGAGCATCAACCAGGGCACCGGCGCGCTGGTCACCGTGGCTAGCAACCTGCACACCCACGCCGCCGATCTGCCATCGCACAACGGAACGACCGGCTGGCCGAGCCCGGACATTACCGGCAGCGACGCCACCGGCGCCACGTTCAGCGACAACACCGGGCCGGACGCCGCCGCCGCGGCGTTCAGCGGCAACACCGGCAGCGACGCGACGGGTGCAGCGTTCAGCGCCAACACCGGCGATGCGCTCGGCAACGCCGACAACCGGCCGCCGTACTTTTCGCTCGCCTACATCATGAAAACCGCGTGACTAGAAAGGAGGTGACTCGGGATGGCTTTCTCCAGAATCCAGGCGCTCACCGACGCTGAAGACGTCGACGTCAATCAGATCTTCGAGGCGCTCGAAGGGGACGCTGGCAAGGGTCAGCCGATCTCGCTCACCGCGCTCAACGACCCGGTGCGTTTTGCGCTGGCGGCTCGCAACCTGGATCCGACCAACAGCCGCGCACTCCAGGTGCTCAAGGCGGACGGCACCGACCTGCTGATTGCAGACGCTAATGGTGTGTTCGTCGATCGGGTGACCATCAACCAGATCGCCACGCCGCCCGCGCCGGGCGTTGGCAAGACGATCTTCTACACCAAGGCCGACGGCCAGGTGTACTCGCGCTCAGGGTCGGCAGGGACCGAGGCGCGGCTCGTCAGAGCGCCGATCGTAACCACGGACATCGCCGCTGACGCGGTGACGCAGTCGGAATTCAAGACGGGGGTGACCGCCAACCCGACCACGACGAGCACGGTGTACGTCGATATGCCCGATATGGAGGTGACGCTGACGACTGTCGGCGGCGACCTGCTCGTCTGGTTTGTCGCGGCGCTCGCCCATTCGACAGTCGGCAACTACATCCAGTTTTCGGCCAGGCTCGACGCCGGCGTCGAGCCCGGCGCCGTGCTGATGCACCAAAACGTCGCCACGCACCACCAGACGGCGGCGTTGGTCTGGCGCTTCAGACCCGTAGCTGCAGGCGCGCACGTCGTCAGGATCCGCTGGTTGACCAACGCCGGCACCGCGACCGCCTACAGCAGCCAGCGGTATCTGCTCGTTCAGGAGGCCAAACGATGAGCCGAGTCGGAGACAAGGAGATCGCCGAGCACCAGCTCGAAGCGGAGCTCAGGGCCGCGGGCGTCACCGTGCGCGGCCTGGGCTTCGACGGCAAGCTCCACACGTACAGCGAGCAGGGCGAGCGGGTCGATCTGCCACCCGAGGCCGTGGCCGTGATCGAGGCACACACGGCACAGCGCGAGAAGACGGTCGAGGAGTACGCCGCCGAGTTCCGAAGGCCGACCACGACGGCCGCACGCAAGCAGCAGCTCCGCGACATCCGCCTCGGGCTGCTGCCACCGGAGACGGTGCCGGCGTGACCATCCTCGGCCTCTGGCAGGAAACGTCCCTGCTGCCGTCAGGCGAGAGCACGCTGGCCGGCCAGATCATCATCGGGATGATCGCGGTCGTCGGCTTTGTGCTACGCGAGATATCGGCGCGTCGGCAGACGGCGCGGCTGCGCGAGGAAACCCACCTCGAGGCCCAGAAACTCGCCATCAAGCAGGAGTCCGAGCGGCAGGCCGTCGAACTGGCCGTCAAGACCGCGATGGAGAAGGCGCAGCGCGCGGCCGAGACGCAGGCCGAGCTTGTCCAGGCGACCGTGCGTCACGACGTGCGCGACGAGCTAGAGCGGTCACAGCGCCGGATTGTGGAGCTTCAGCACCAACTGGCTACGAAGGTGGACGTGAACACCCGCGAGACGGTGGCCGCGCGTCACGAGGCGAACGACAACAACCGCAAGATCGAGCAGTTGCGCGAGTCGTTCAACTCGTTGCTGGGGAATCAGATCAACACAGCAGAACGCGCTGACCAGATCGAGCAGCACGTCGTACAAGACCGGGCACTGGACGCCGACACCAACAAGAGAGTGCGTCGTGTCGAGCAGCACACGGTAGATGACGATGGCCCAACCTAGACGCTCGGCAGTCCGGCAGCGCGTGTACGCCGAGATCGTGGCGTGCGCGCGCGAGGGCCTGGCCGCCTACTACCAGCGGCACCCTGAGCGGCTGGGCGACGAGCGGGCCAAGGACGCGCTGACCGATTCCATGGCCGGCGTGGCGTCCATCCTGAAGGTGCTGGACCGCTACGACGTGGCCGAGCGCGAGCCGCCCCACAGAGAAACGAAGGCGCGCCAGGAGGCGTACACACAGCTTCTGGCAACGCTCACTGACATATTGCAGAGCTATCTGACCGAAGGAAAGCAACCGCTCACGGGAGAACAGAAGGACTGGGCCACGAGCGTCACGGCCGAGCTTGGCAGGCGGCTGCTGGCCGTCCTGGACGACTACACGATCGAGCGACCGCGCAAGCGGCAGAAGGGAAACGGATGAACAACCAACTCGTATCCAACGTGGGGATGTACCTGCTGATGCCCGTCACCATCGCCGTGCTGACGATCCTTGCACAGCAACTGACGGCGACCGGGCCGATCGACTGGCGGCTAGTGCTCGCGGCGGGCCTGGGCGCGCTCGCCACGGCGCTCGGGGCAATGCAGCTGCCGCGGGCCGGTAGCGAGCGGCTGGCAGCACAGATCGATGGTCTACGCAAGGACGGCCTGAGCCGGAAAGACATGATCGTGGTCCCGAAAGAGGCGGGGCCATTCCGCCCGTCCGAAGGAATCGGGACGCACCCCGTCCCCCAACGCTGGAAGGAAAACTGATATGGAAGGGATCCTGACCGCGCTCATTATGGCCCTGATCTACTGCTTGATCGTGGCCATAGTCGCTTGGATTATCGAGCGTCTCGTCGCCCAGATGGTGCCGGGTGCGGCGTCGTGGGTGTGGGTAATCCGTGCGATTGCCGGACTGATCTGCCTGGTGATCCTGCTGCGCGTGCTCGTGCCAGCGGTGCGCCTGTAATGGTTGCCGTCGAGAAGCTGCTCGGCCGCATTCCGGAACGCAAGCCGGAGCAGGAGCGATTCCCGCTGCGTGCCGTCACGCGGCCGCCACAACGCACCCGACGCCGCTGGCGGCTGCCGCGGCTGCTCGACCAGGGCGCGACCCTAGAGTGCATCGGTGGCGGACCCTGTGGGACGTGCGTCGGGCACGCGTTCCACCATCTCCTGGGAGCATCGCCGACGCGCATCCAGAACCCGAACGGCCCGCTAGGCATCTACCACCGCGCCCAGGGGCGTTGGGATCCGTGGCCCGGCAACTGGCCCGCTTACGATGGCACGTCCATCGACGCTGGCGCGCAGACACTCCTTGAGTGGGGGCAGATCGAGTCGTTCCACTGGGCCTGGTCGGTGGAGGACGCGGCGACGTTCCTGCTCGACACTGGGCCGATCGTCGCGGGGACGAGCTGGCTTCGGGGCATGGCGTGGCCGGGCGCCGACCATATCATCCGCGCCACCGGCACGGATCTCGGCGGCCATGCGTACCTCATCTACGGCGTAGACACCCGGCAGGGCATGTTCGACATTGCCAACTCGCACGGTCCCGAGTACGGCTACCGGGGCAAGGCGCGGCTGCCGTTCGAGGACATGCGGACGCTACTGGCGAGTGGCGGCGAGTTGTGCGCAGTCCGGGAGCGGGCCGCATGAGCATGGACGCCCCGGTATCGCTGCCGTTCAGCACGCGCCCCTGCCAGTGCGTCAAGCGCCACTCGCCCACGCCGACCCGCGTGGAGCTCCATCACGTCCACCAGCAGAGCCACCAGCGGCGCCTGTGGGGCACGGTGCGGGACAAGGAGACGGTGGCACTGTGCGACAACGGGCACGCGATCGTTCACGCTTTTCTCGAGCGGATGCGGCGGGGCGACAATCCAGACGGTCGGGCAAACGATTATCTATTTACCCTGGCCTTGCAGGGGCGCGTGCGCGAGATGGTTGCCGAAGGCAGGCTGCCGCCGTGACCCGCCCGCCGCGTCTTGAAGGAGTGCGCCGAATGGCAGCCGGAACGCTTCGACCGATACTTAGAGTCAGCGGTCTGCGCCGTAACCAGCGCGTTGAAACGCTGTTCTCGGCGAGCCCCGTCGGTCCCGTGCTTCTCCGGCTCCCTGTCGACCGCGAGAGCGCGCCGTTCTGCGCGCTGCCACTCGGCACAGAGAGTGTAGCACCATGACCCGCCCGCCGCGCATGGCAGAGATCCTCGGTCAGATAGCCCTTGGCGGGGCGCTGGCGCTGGTGGTGCTGATGGTGGCGTCGGTGTGCGTGGGGTGGGGACGGTGATGGGTGCTTGCTATTCCCAGTCGTCCGGCCACCATGCCCGCTCGGTGGCCGACGTGACGGGTGCGATGATCGCCGCGTCGTCTTCGAGCTCCTCGGCCGCTGGTGTCAGGACGGACCATGTCACGCGCGCCGTACCGCCTGGCCAGGTGACGTGCGCAATGCGATCACCGGTTGGGCACCACCAGAGGATGCGTGGCAGGGATTCGCCTAGTTCGCCAATCCAATACTGCCGCACCGCCGTTCGCCAGCCGCAACCGGGACATGTCACGAGCTCGGACAGCAGGCGCGGAGCATCGGGGCCGCTGATTGCCAGCATGGTCCCTCCTGGCACCAGCATAGCACGTTCGGGAGTAGCAGCGTGATGACCGAACAGCTCGACGTGCGGGCAGTGCTCCAAGCGTTCCGCGACAGGGGCGTGACGTTCAACTTGCTGTCTGCCGGGTCGATCACGTTCACCACGCCTGAGGGCGTCAACCACACCGCGCTCCGCGACTTCGTCCTACAGCACAGGCAGGCCATCGCCGACGCGCTCAAGGCGGAGGCCGCCGAGCAGTTGGCCGAGCGCAAGGCGATGCAGGAGATCGACCCCGAACTGCTGAAGAATCTGCGGACCAAGATCAACGTCCTGGGATGGATCAGCGAGGACGCACCGGGGCACAACGCTGGTTTCCGCGGGAGGCAGCCCTGATGTTTCCGTTCCGCGCGCCCAACCTACCACCGCAGCGGCCGACCGTTCCCGTGGCGGAACCCGAGGCGGCGCCCGCCGAGCCGCTGCGCTGTCACTGCGGCTCACCGGCTAAGCGTACCGTGCGGCTCGTCTGCCGTAAGCCGTGGATCGGGAAGAGCCGCGAGCAGCCCGTCTGCGGTAATCGCAACCACGTGCTCGAGCTGATGGCTGACTACTACGTTTCGGAGGCGCAGTGATCGACCTTCTCGACCGCATCTGGACGTGGTTCGCCGAGCGCGGCATGTGTCCGTGTAGCAGTCCTCTCGGGCACGTATCCACGCTCGGCCACAAGGTTTGCTCGTACTTCATGGGGCGCGGCGCACCGGATAGGGCCGGGCATGAGGTCGTCTTTTTCCCAGGACCAGAGCATCAATGACCAGCTTCACCACGACGAACGCGCGCCCCAACCGCGACCTGCCGCCGCCGCCGCTTCTGTACCTGGTGGAGCGCGAGCGGCAGCAACAGGTGGACCGCCGCATGACCGAGTTGGAGCGGCGGGTGGCGCATCTAGAACGGCTGAACGGCTGCGCCTTGGGCGAACGCTGGGAAGGGGACGACGATCGTGGGTAGCCGCACTGGACTCTGTATCAACGTCGGCGCCACACGGCCCGACGCGGCCGAAGCGGCTGATCTGCATCCGTCCTGGGTCCGCACGATCGTCTATCGCTTCGATGACCTGGATCGATGGCTCAACGACGCGCCGAATGGCACGCAGACGATAGCCCTGCTCAACTCGGAGACGGAGGGCGTCGGCAACGAGTACCACGGCTGGCCCGACATGGTCCATGCGTTCGCGAATCGGTTCGCCGGGCGGGTCGCGGCTGTGGAAGCTACGAACGAATGGGATCTCCTCGGCATACCGGTCGAGACGGTCGCGTGGACGGCGTCGGTCGCATCGGCGGTGCTGCGCCCGCACGGCATGAAGGTGCTACTGGGGTCGGTTGCCGGATCTGATTGGGTCGGCGCGCTGACCGCCGCGGCGACGCGGCTACGGGCCGCAGGGGTCGAGCTCGACGGCGTCTGCGCGCACCCTTACGGCCACGCTGCCCAGGGTTACCCGCGGCCGGGCTATTACTTCGGCGAGGTGCAAGACGCCGTGATGACCGCACACATCGCGGGCGGCGGGCTGCCGGTCTGGGTGACGGAAGTCGGCGTCAAGATCGGCGAGGTCGGCGGCGAGGACGAGCAGGCGGAATGGCTGCGGCGGCTGCTGGAGCTGGCCGAGGGCTTCCCGCAGCACGTCCTGGCGTCTATGTGCTTTTTCGCCTACTCGGATCTCAACGGCGCTCCATCGGAGCGGGGCGACCAGGCGTTCGGTCTGGTCGCCGAAGACGGCCGGCGGCGTCCGGCCTGGAACACATTCGCCGCTCTCAACGGCGGCGCGGAGGACAAGATGCCAGCAGGAACAGGCTACATCGTGGGACCGGGCGTACTGGGCAAGATGCGCGAGCTGGGCGACCAGCCCGCGACCGACGAGCTCTATCACCCGTATGGGGTACCGGGGAAGTCGCAGTACAGCGAGACGTTCGGCAAGAGCGGCCGCAGGTATATCTACCTGTTCGACGGCAACAAGACACTCGTTTTCTCCCCGACCACCTGAGCGGCGGTGGTGGGGATGTCGTAGCAGGGCCGCTCTGGGACGCGGAGGACCTCGTCCCACAACACTCGGGACCACACGGCAACGCGATCATCGGCATCGTCTGGCACACACTGGAGGGGTCGTCACTCGGCTCGCGCCAGTGGTGGCGCTCGTGTGATTGCGGCAGCGCCCACTTTATCGTGGAGAAGAGCGGGCGTATCCTCTGCTGTGTGCGCCCGGAAAACTATGCCTGGCACGCCGGGACCACGGCGGCGACGGGACGCTCGCCCTACTGGCAGCGCCATAACGCAAATACCCAAACCATCGGGATTGAGGTCGAGGGCTTCGCCGGCCGCGGCGACTTCACGCCGGCGCAGCTTGACGCCTGCGAGCGGCTGGCGGTAGGGCTAACCCGCAAGTACTGAGTTCGAGCGCTTCGGCCCCCGCGCCGACTGCCCGGCGCCGCAGCTCGACGCCTGCGCGCGCCTGGCGGTAGTGCGAACCCGCAAGGACGGGATTGTCGGAGAGCACCTGCCGAACGAGATGCGGGGCCACAAGCGCCACGCGGACATCTCGAACAACAGGAGCGACCCCGGGCCTCATTTCCCCTTACAGCGCATGATCGACGCCTGTCGCCGGGCCTAGACGCCACAAGGGGCGGGCCATGCAGCCCGCCCCCTAGCTACTCATACCCTAGCTACTCGATACCGCGCGCCTCGTCGAAGTTCTGCGCCATCGTGGCAGCGAAGGCGTCCCACGCCGCGCTCAGCGCCTCGTCGAAGGAGTCGGCGTACTCAGCGCCCGTGTAGCCGTCGTCCCACTTGTGGCTCGCATCGTACTGCTCGCGCTGCTCGTCGTCCAGCGGCGTGACGCGGATCGTATACGCCTCAGCCTCGTTGTTCAGCCAGATCGAGAGCTCGGCCCGACCCTCTGCTTCGCTGATGTCGACCTCGGTGCGGAGCCTCAGTGTGGTTGCCATCATCCTGCCCTCCCTGCTACTCCCCAGCGTACTCCGGCTAATCATTCCGCACCAGCGCCTTCAGCCGCTCGATCCGCTCGTCGGGCTGCTCGGCGCGGACGATGACCGCGGGCCGCATCCAGTCGGGCGCCTGCCGGCGCTGCGTGGCCCACCAGCGGGCGGCGTACTCGTCGCGCTGGGCCTGGTCGGTGCTGCCTACAGTCTCAACCATCACGATCCTCCCTTACCTGGGACCATGATACTACGCCGTTGTCGTATCGTCAATACTCTATCCTTCTCGTATCGGTGCGTATGCGCGTATCTGATACTTCGCCGTTGTGGTATCATGGCAGCATGAGTGAGGATGACCCGAGCGAGTTGGGCAGGCGCCTGGCTGCGCATAGGAAGCGACGGGCTGGCACCTGTGAAGTCTGCGGGAAGCCGTTTGAGGGATGGGCTGGGCGTCGCTATTGCAGCATCGCTTGCAAGCTCAAGGCGTTCCGCCGCCGCGCCAGGGAGCAGCCGCGATGACGACTGACCAGCAGACGATCACGCCCCAGCAGGCCGTCAATCGCTGGGCGTTGCGGTTGATGCAGGCGATGGACCAAGGCGATACGCGCATGGTCGAGTACGCGCTCAAGCGGATCGCCCAGGAAGTCGAGGCATGGCTCTGGCATCAGGCGGGCTGTCCGATGCCTGACCGCCGCCGCGCCAGGGAGCAGCCGCGATGAAAGAGATCACCGTTCTCGTCAGCGATGAGGAGTACGCCGTGTTGCAACACTTCGCCGCCAAGCGCGAAGTGCCCCCGGAGGGACTTGCTGCACGAGTGCTCTCAGAGGCAATTAGACATCCGATCAATTGGATTGATGGCAGCGTGCTATCCATCGCGCAGTACGGGCATCGCATCCATGCCGTGCTGCATCCGCCGAGCGCAGAGGAGTACCAGTTCTGAGCGGGTGCAGACGCGGTGCAGATGTACCCACGCATACCGACGCTTACACACGCTTACACACCTTCCCACAGGTGGCTGACCAGATAGAACAGGGGCGATCCGCGCATCTTTGCTACTTCAAGCTCAACTAGCTCGAGCGCCCCTGACCAGATAGAGAGCCTGCCAGCGGGTGCAGATCGGGTGCAATCGTACCTGATTCGCGTACCTGGAGGCGCTGCGCGACCTGCGCGGCGAGCGTGTCATCCTCCGGCACAGCGGCCCAGTACGTGTTCAAGGTCACCCCTGGCGACGAGTGACCGAGCAGCTTCGAGACGGTCGCCACGGGCACGCCCGCCCTGAGCATCGACGTGGCGTAGGTGTGCCGGGTCGAGTGCAGCGTGTAGGGGCGGATCCCAGCCTCGGCAGTCAGGCGGGCGAGCGCCAGGGCGCATCGGCCGTCCGGGATCGGCGACGCGCCGTCGGAGCGCGGGAACAGCCACACGCTGCTGTGGCTTGCCAGGTGCCGGCGCAGCGCAGCGACCACAACAGGCGGTAGCGGCACGCGGCGGAGCTGGCGCCCTTTGGTGGGGCCGATCGCGCCGGTGTGCTGGACGCGGTTGTGACGCGCCCAGACCAGGCCGCCGTCAAGATCGAGGTCCGTGCGCTGCAACGCCAGCAGCTCGCCGACGCGCAGCCCCGTCGCCAGCGCCAGGCGGAAGAACGGCTCCCACTCGCTGCCCGTGGCCGCGTCGAGCAGGCGGGCTACTTCGGCCTCGGTCCAGGCGGGCGGCTCGCGGCGCTGGCGTGTTGGCAGCCGCACCCGTGCCGCGGGGTTGGACGCCAGCACGCGCGGCACCAGAGGGGCGAGCGCCTGCCGCAAGACGTGCAGGGCACGCTGTGCCGTGCCGGGCGCGAGCGGGCGACCGTACCGGCGTCCGGGTAGCCGCGTCGCCAGTAGTGGCAGCGCATCTCGGACGTCATCCTCGGTCAGCTCGCCCAGCAGAACGTGCGAGATCGGCTCCCAGTGCCGGAGCGCGTTGCCGAGGCTGATGCGGGTCTGCGGTGCTTGCGACGTCTGGCGCCCGAGCCAGGACTCGAGGTAGTCGCCCAGCGTCTGCTCAGCGCCCGCGGGGGTGGGTCTGAGCGTCGCGTCACGCGCTTGCTCGGCCTCAGCGCGCGTGGCGCACGTCACGGCGCCCAGGCGGCGGCCCGTGTCGTCAGGCGGCGGCACCCAGCGGTAGACGGTCACGCCGTCCTTGCGACGGCGGGCGGTGATGCTGCCCAGGCCGTTCGGGCCGCGGGTGCGGCGGCGGGCGCGGGGCACTAGCTAGCGACGGCCGCGCGCGGCTCCTCATTGAGTAGCGTTCGCACGACCTGGGTGATCGTCGAGATGCGGTCGGGACGGGCGACCACCAGGCCGAGGATGATGTCGGTTACTTGCTCGCCGACCGAGGAACCGAAGCGCAATGTCAGCGCGTCCTCGAGCCCCTCGGCGCTGACCTCGCCGAACAACAGACAGTCCAGCGGCCACTCCAGCGCGGCGGCCACCGACGCCAGGTCGTTCACCTTTGGGCTACTCACGTTGCCGTTTTCGAGACGACTTATGTAGGCGCGGGACATGGCTGCCCGCTCCGCGATGTCCTCTTGTTCGAGGCCAAGGTCGCGCCGTCGGCCAAGCACCCGCCGACCAATCGCCCCGATGTCCAGCTCCACGACTCCCATTGCGTGACTAATTGTAGCGCCCACGTCACTGCTTCTCCCCCGCTTTGGTGTGAGTTTATGGTCGCACATCCGTGACCGATTGTCACGCCATGCTACAGAGTGTAGCACGGATATCAGCAGTTGACAATCAGTCACGCTCGCGCGTACAATGGGTGACATGGGACAGGTACTCGCGATCCTCCAAGCGCGGCAGGGTGCCGAGACGAACGCCGCGTTCGCCCGCCGCCTCGGCATCTCGCGGGCCTACTGGTCGCACATCCTGGCGGGGCGGCGTCGGCTCTCTGAGCAGCTAGTCCGTCGAGCGGTGCGGCTGTACCCGGAGGTCGGGCCGCAGTACCTCGCCGAGCTGGTCAACGGCGACGGTGAGGACGCCGCATGACCTGGCTCACCGTGGCCGAGCTCGCCGCGCGCCTGGGCGTCAGGCCCGAGACGGCGCGCGCTCGGCGACGGCTGATCCGCCACCGCTACGCCGGCGGCAACCGATTGCTCCAGTTCGACCCGGCCGACGTGGCGCGCTACGAGGCGTCGCTAGTGCGCGAGCCAGTGCCGACGCCGAAGGAGCGGCGACAGCAGCGAGCAGCGGCACGACGGCTCGCAGCCGTGCGGGCGAGCGGACCTAATCGGCTGTTCAGCGAGGAGGCGCTCGCGGGCCTGCTGCCGACGTCGGTGAATGTGCGGCGAGTGAACCGAGGCAATCCTGCCTGCACGAAAGAGGCCGCCGCGGCGCTGTAACGCCGGGCGGCCGGAGAGAGGAGCAGATCATGGCTGCATCCCCGCTACCGATCGATTTTACCACGCACCACACGGCGGGGCCGTGGACCATCGCCCGGAGCGAAGGCGGTTACGACCCGGCTGTCGTTGACAGCCGTGACGGGACGATCGCCCAGATCGAAGGAAAGGGGTGGTCGAGAGCCCTCGACATCGAAGTAGAAGCGAACGCTCGGCTAATCGCCGCTGCACCCGATCTGCTCGCAGCGTTACAGCGCATCGCAGTGGATGCCTCGATTGTGATCGAGCTTATCAATCAGATGTCGACTGATCCCGATCCCGAGACGTGGATCGAAGGGATCGTCAGGGCGGCCAAAGGAGCCATCGCCAAGGCCACCGGCGAGGTGCTGCCGTGACCGCCACCACCGAGGGCCAGGTCGTCACCCGCCTGCTGAACGAGCAGCGCCGCATCAGGCGCCGCTACGTCGCGCACATGCTCACCCATGACGGCTACTCCCGCGAGCAGGCCAACCGGCTCGCGTTCCTGACGTGGCTCGTCGGGACTGGCCGGCTGGACGGCGACACGGGGGCGGCGTCGTGAGCGCGGACCCGAACCTCGTGCTGTCGCTGTTCCCTGGCATCGGGCTGCTCGATCGCGCCTTTGAGGAAGAGGGTTTCTGCATCGTCCGCGGCCCCGATGTGCTGTGGGGCGGGGACATTCGGCGGTTTCATCCGCCGGCCGGCGTGTTCGGCGGGGTGATCGGCGGGCCGCCGTGCCAGACGTTCAGCCGTCTTGTTCACATCGTCCGGGCCAAGGGGCAGACGCCGAAGCCGAACCTGATTCCGGAGTATGAGCGCGTCGTCGCCGAGGCTGCGCCGTCATGGTTTCTGATGGAGAACGTGCCGGCCGCGCCGTCGCCCGCGGTCGCTGGTTACGGGGTTACATCGCTGCTTTTCAACAACCGCTGGGCACCTGAAGCGCCCGAGCAGCATCGAGAGCGGCGATTCTCGTTTGGCGTGCGCGATGGGCGATCGCCGCTCCATATCGAGATGTGCCCGTTTGAGAATCCATCGTATGAGCGCGCTGTCGTGGCAACATCGAACAAGGAAGGCGCACTCGCAAAATCGCAGGAAGAGCTCCGCGACGGGACGAGTCTACGGCTGCGGCGCTCGGCGTCAGTCCTGCCCGGTCAGATGCCCCGGCGAACAGTTGCGCGATGCGCCGTACTCCAGGGCTTGCCGCCCGATTTCCTGCACGATGCACCGTTTACGGCGGCTGGTAAGTACGAGGTAATCGGCAACGGCGTCCCGCTCCCGATGGGCCGCGCCATAGCCCGCGCCGTCCGCCGCGCCATCGGTCTGCCGCTCGTCGACCAGGAGGCGGCCTCGTGACCCGCCGCACCCGCCCCGCGATGGCCGAGCGCCTGGTCGAGACGCGCGCGCTGCGTGGCGTCGAGGATGAGCTCGAGCGGGATTGCGCGGCGTTCGCACGGTGGTGCGGACAGGTGGCACTCGTGGCCGTGGCGTCATTCGCCGTGCGGTGGGTGGTGGGATGGTGACGCTGCGCCTCGTCATCCGCATCGCTGCTGGCTACCTCGTGAGGTGGGCTCCGTTTCAGGCGTTCGTGGTGGTCGCCGCCCTGGCCGCGGCCTTCTGGCCGATGGCCGTGCTGGCAGGGCTAGCCGCCGCGTTCGGGCTGGGGGTCGCCTGGCTGATCGGCGAACTGATCGAGGAGTGGTGTGTGGGCTTGCCAGAGGAGCGGGAGGCGTGATGCCGAAGTTTGAGATCAAGGCTCGCCACATAGCTTTTGGATTCCGACTCAGCAGGGTCACCGACGCCCCGAGCGCCGAGGAGATTGAACGCCAACTCGTGGAGGGCGGCTTCGACCGTCGCTATTGGGAACTGGAGATCCACGCCTACGCCACGAATGGGGAGGATTTCTGACGTGAGCATCGGCGACCTCGTCGTGGGCGCGCTACTCGTGCTGCTCTGGACCAACGACAACCCGCTCCAGGCGATGGCCGTGAGTTGGCTGGTGTCGTGCGCGGGTGCGTGGGTGTGGGAGCGGGTGGGGTGAGCGGCACCTACCTGCTGCTCCGCGCCGTGGCGGTGATCCTGGACGGCTTGCTCTGGGTGACGCGGCGGCGGCCGCGATGGAGGAGGTTTCGATGACAGACGAACGATTGCACAGGAACCAGTACGTGATGGACCGGTTGATTCAGGAGCAGGTGGCGCTGAAGACGCGAGAGCAGGCGGTGTTCGCCAGGATGGCCGATATACGCAGGCGAGAAGGCGAGCACCGCCGTCATCTCGATGGTCAGGGTCGTGTGCTGGCCGATCCGGTGACCCAGGACCAGCACGTCGACACCGGCCGTCCGACCGACTGTGACTGCGACCGCCCTATGGCGTTCTGGACGGCTGTCGGGTGGATGATGCTGATTGGCTTGCTCTTGTTCGCCGTGGCGGCGTGCCTGGTCGGGCACGCGGGCGCTGGCTGACGTGGTGCTGGTGGTGGAGTGGGTGAGGGAGAGGGGGTGAGAGCAGAGGAACAGACGGCGGCGGTTTGTGCAGAGCTTCGAGCGAAAGGACAAGCGACATGGGAGCACTAGGACAAGTAAGCGAGCAGACCTACGACCTGATCCCGCAAGGGGAGCATGTCTTTACCCTGCACGACATTGAGGTGACGGATGGACAGTGGGGCGAGAGCCTCAAGTGGGTGTGGCTGCTGTCATCGCCGTCGAGCCCCGGCGACTACATCGTTACGGTGAGCGGCCTAGAAAAGACGCTCTGGCAGTTCACCAAGGTCGACCTCACGGTGGGGTCGAGACAGTGGGAATGGGCCTGCGCGCTGACAGGCCGCCAACTCGCTAAGGGCGACAAGCCCCCAACCGACGAGGAGGTTCTCAACAAGCGGATGATCGCGTACCTAACCCATGCGGCGCCACGCAATGACCCGCAGGGCCAAAAGAAGGAGAAGATCGTCGAGGGCAGCGCCAAGCCGTTCCGCGGCCCCGCCGCAACGACGAACGGCCGAGCCGCGCGGTCCGAGGTCGGCGCTGCCGCGCCGTCTACGGAGATCGACGCCGAGATCAACGAGATGGACGCTGAGGCGTTGCGTCATCGGTGGAGGGAACTAGTCGACGACGCCGCGGGCCTGCGCGTGGAGGTGCCAGAAATCCCGAAGGGCGCAACGCTGCGCGAGGTCAAGATGCTCGCCACGCAACTCCAGGAGCGCGTCAGCCTAGCGGCCCAAGGCCAGAAGGCGACGGGCGAGGACGAGCTGCCCTTCTAGGGCAATCCCGCCAGCCGTGAAAGCGGCCGGCTCGCGGGCGGAGCGCGGGCGGCGGGCCAGAGGATCAACGCTAGAGGATCTATGTGGACGCTTCCGAACTAACCGAGGCCCTCGGCGGCAAGTGGCGCAACACCTACGGGTCGGCGTCGTGCCCGGCGCACGACGACAACGACCCGTCGCTGTCGATCACCGAGCGCGACGGCAAGCTGCTCGTGAAGTGTCATACGGGCTGCGCCCAGGCCGACGTCATCGAGCGGCTGCGCGAGCTGCACCTGTGGCCCGAGGCGACGGCGCCAAGCATCGGGCGGATTCGGATGCGGGCGAACGGATCGACGGCGCCGAAGCCTGAGCCGGCAGCTGAGCCGGCGAAGGTCGAGCCGACGCGGATCGTCGCGCGGTACGACTACCGAGACGAGCAGGGCGCGCTGCTGTACCAGTCAGTGCGCCTCGAGCCCAAGAGCTTCCGCCAGCGCCGCCAGGACGCCGCGGGCGGCTGGATCTGGAACCTGGACGGCGTGCGGCTGGTGCCGTACCGCCTGCCCGAGCTGCTGGCCGCCGAGCCGCGCCAGCCGGTGTTCGTCGTCGAGGGCGAGAAGGACGTCGAGCGGCTCGCGGCGATCGGCGTCGTCGCGACGACCAACGCGATGGGCGCCGGCAAGTGGCGCGCAGAGTACGCCGAGTGGCTCCGTGATCGGCATGTGGTCGTCGTGCCCGACAACGACGACACGGGCCGCCAGCACGCCGCCCAGGTCGCCGAGAGCGTGCGCGGCTTGGCCGCGAGCGTCCGCGTCCTAGCACTGCCCGGATTGCCCGACAGGGGCGATGCGTCCGACTGGCTCGACGCTGGCGGCGACATCGTGTCGCTGCTGGAGCTCGCAACGGCCGCGGAGCCGCTGGCGGTGCCCGAGGTGGCGTATCCGATCCGCACGCTGGCCGACCTGATGGAGCAGCAGCACGAGAGCGGCGCCCAGCTCATCGAGGGTCTCGTCTGGCGCGGCTGGATCCACTGGCTATTCGCCCAGGCCAACAGCGGCAAGACCGTCTGGGCGCTCGCCAAGGGGCTGCACATCGCCGCGGGTCGCGACTTCCTCGGGCGTCGCGTCGAGCAGGGTCCAGTGCTACTCATCTCCGAGGACAGTCCAGACTCGATCATCCAGGAGTACATCGAAACATTGTGCGAGCTGTTCAGCATTGAGTGGCGCGGGTTGCCGTTCTATGTGAACCGAGAGCATGGGTTGAGAATTGATAGCGATGAAGGTATCGTTGCAGCACGAGAAGCGTTTGAGTCGTGCCCAGAGGAGCCGGTGTACGAGATCATAGATTCTTGTGAAAGTATCGTGCCGAGTGACAAGTACACGCCGAAAGAGTTTGACCCGTTCGGCCGTTACTTGCGATGGGTATCGGATCGTAGGTGCGCTGTCGAAGTCATCGACCACGCAAGGAAAGAGGTTAAGGATAATAAAAGCACGCCGCTCCTAGAGAAGCTGTACGGCTCGATCGTCAAAGGGAAGATAGCCGACTGCGCGATGTACCTGAATGGTTCGTTCAAGGATGGCAAGCTGATCGGAGAGTGGGCGAAGTTTCGCGGCAACTTCCCGCCCCCGATCGAGATCACGTTCCATTCGGATACGGGGTTCGAGCTGCGCGACCTGCTCGGCTCGAACCTGTCGCCGACCGAGCAGAAGATCACCAAGTGGCTCGCCTCTGCGCCCGGCGCCTGGTACACGAAGGCGCAGGTCTGCGAGGGGACCGGTATCAGCCAGAGCGCCGCGGAGCGGGCGCTGCCGAGGCTGGTCGAGATCCGCTGGATCGTGCGTCGTGGCGAGCGTGGGAGCGAGTACGAGTACAGCCGGAACCCCGATGCGGGCAAGGTGTTCCGATGAGCCGGCTATATCTGGTAGGGGGGGGTACGCAAGTGGTTACTTGCGTACCCTTGCGTACCCTTGCGGACCATTGCGTAACCATTTGCGGACCCTTGCGGGGCTATCTGGTCAGTTATCTGCGGACCACCTTAGGGTCCGCAGATTTCACGGTGCCCGCACACACACCCCCTAACGGGGGGGGTGTGTGTGCGTGTGTGCGCGGGTGCGCACAACGCGCGCGCGCGAGGGCGGCCCAATGATGCCCGGCCGCCACTACGACGTCGACGGCGAGCGCTACCCATCTGTGACGACCGTGCTCCAGATCCTCGACAAGCCGCACCTTGCGCAGTGGCGCGGGCGGCTCGGCAACCGCGAGGCGGATCGGGTTGGCAGGGAGTCGCGCGAGCTCGGCTCGGCCGTGCACCGCGCATGCGAGATCGTGAACCTCGGCGCGGCCAATGTCGACGGCAATGCGTGGGCGGGAATGCTCGCGGCGCATCCGCCCGAGGTCGCGCCGTTCGTGACGGCCTACCTGCGCTGGTTCCGTGCGCACGTCGACCGCGTGCTCGCCGCGGAAGCGCTCGTCATCAGCCGCGCGCACCGTTACGCCGGTACGGCCGATCTCGTGGCCGTACTGCGCGGCGATACGCAGCCCACTGTGGTCGACATCAAGACCTCGAATAGCGTCGGTGGCGAGTGGCCGCTACAGCTCGCGGCGTATAGGCTCGCGCTCGCGGAGGAGGGGATTGCATGTACACGCCGAATGATCGTGCGGTTGCCGTCGCGGACGCCGGGAACGCTCGAGACGCACGAGTTCGACGAGCACGAGCGAGACGAAAGGGGGTTCTTGAATTGTCTGCACTTGTGGCGCTGGAGGATGGGCCCGCGGGCCGAGCAGCCGAGCGCGATGCGCATTCAGTTTACGCGGAGAAGATCGTGACCCAACCCTGCCCCCACTGCGGCGCGCCACCCACACACGTCGCGCCGAACGCGATCCCGCTGCCAGGCTTGACGTTGGCCGAGTCGGGCCGGTGGTGGTGCGCGGGCTGTGGCGGGACGTTCGACGAGATCAGTGAAGGAGGAAAGTGATCATGGTGGATGTACAGAGCGATGCGCGGCAGTACCAGGTTCCGCCCGATGAGGCGTTCGAGGACTCTGGCGGCTTCATCGACGCCCCGGACCTGGAGCGGATCGGCGGCGATCTCATCGAGCTCGACGGCAACCTTTCGCACCTGACGATGGTGAATCTGGTCTACCAGTGGAAGGCCGAGGGCGGCAGTAAGCGTGGCTGGGCGTTCAAGGTGCCAAGCCAGTGGCGCGGCAAGGTGGGGGCACAGGCCGGTATCTGGATCGCGGCCGACCATGCTCGGGATCAGGGTTTGACCAACCACCAGGTCAAGGCGCTGGTGTACCACGAGCTCCGCTGCATCGGGCTTGACGACAAGGGCAAGGTGAAGGTTGGGTCGCCAGAGATCGAGGCGTTCCCGGACGAGATCCTCCGCTTCGGAGCGTGGAACGAGCCTCTGCGTCTGGCAGGCGTGGTGTTCGGGCAGCTCACCAACGGGCAGATGACGTTCGAGCCCGAGGCCGGGGTCTAGCCGTGACCGCCCCCTGCCCCCGCCGCACCTGCACCGGCACCCTCGAGCCAGCGCTCCGCTACGAGCAGGACCGCGAGCCCTATGAGGTGCTGGAGTGCTTCCAGTGCCCGCCGCGCTACGTCACAAGCGGCGAGCTCGTCGTATGGGGCGTCGAGTCGAAGGAGGAGCAGTCATGGCGATAGCAGCGCGCCCACCAGCACCCCTGGCCCTATGCGGGTGCGACGTGATCCCGGTTGTGGACCTGCGGACCGGTCAGCGCCGCGCGATCACCGAGCACGGCCAGGCGTGCATGAAACCCGTTCGCCACGTCGTGCACGCCGCGGGTGGCTTGGACGTTGACCTGGACCGTTGTGAGGCGCGGCGTGGCGGCCAGCCGGTCTATCTCACGCCCAACGAGTGGCGCATCCTGGCGCGGCTGGCGCAGGACATCGGCCGCGTCGTCACGCACAGGGCAATGATCGGCGACGTCTGGGATGCGCCCTGGACGGACATTGGCCTGGGCCACGCGCTGCGGACGCATGTGGCGCGCCTCCGTGCTCGCATCGGCCCCGGCGTCATCGAGACGCGGGTCGGCATCGGCTACCTGCTGTTGCCGGGGGAGAGAGCATGACCGAACCACAGAGCAAGTACGAGCCGTGGGTGCCGCCGCCCGGGCATACGTGCTGGCAGCCCTACTGCGAGGCATGCCGAACGCCAGAGGCGCAGAAACCTGCCTATGAGCCACATACGAGCACGATAAACCCCGACCCCGCCTCTGACAGCCTCCGCGCGGCCCTGGCCGCCCTGGACGCTCAGGTGGAACGCGAGCACGGCGGCTCAGCGCCGTGCGCTTGGTGCGCCGCGGGCGGCGAGTGCGGGGCGCGGCTGGTGGTTCGGTTGCTGGAGCGGATTCAGTGGGGGTGGTCGTGATGCCTCGGGGGATTGCCAAGAGTCAAGCAGGTAAGCTCAACGCCCGGCAGGCGCGGGAGTTGGCGAAGCGCGTCGAAACTGAGCGCCCAGGATGGCGGGCGCAGCCATTCCCGATCGCGCAGGGCCTAGCGGTTGTCTACGTTACCGACCCGGATGGCATCAAGCGGACGCTGCGGCGGGCCGAGGACTGGGTAGTCTGGGATTGGAGGACAGCGCATGACCGACCAGACTGACCGCCTCGCCGCGCTGGGGGCGCTGGTGAAGGAGGAGGTCCGATTGCTGCGGCTCGACCGTGATGCACCGGATGACCGGATGTGTAATCCCCGTTACTACGACGTGCGTATCGAGCGTCTGAGCGACGTGGCAGCGGAAACCCGCGCCCTGGCCGACGCGCTGGGGCGGATGCGGGAGGCGTTGCGGTTCTACGCTGACGAGTGGACGTGGGGCTGCTCACGCCAGGACTGGCACTTGCACGGTGAGCAGAAGTGCGGGCGGCCGATCGAGGAGGACGATTACGGCCAGCGTGCTCGCGACGCCCTCGCGGCGCTCGACCAGGCCGAGGCGCGGCCGTGAGGTGGTCGTGCAGGTGCTGCCTGTCCGGCTGGGTGAGCCAGCGCGTGTTCGACCTGGCGATCTGGCTCGAGGAGCGGGCAGCGCCACGGTTGTGCTCCTGGGCTGATCGCATCGCGGTTTGGGGGTCGTGCCGGTGACCAGCCCGGCCCGCGCGATGCTGCTCCGGGCGATGTCGGAGCGTGAGTGGTTCGAGCATCTCAAGGATCTAGCGAAGCGCACCGGCTGGCGTCTGTGGCATGACGCCGCGACGAATGCGCCGCGGCTGTGCCCGAATTGCCGATACCCGCTCAAGCTACCGCGCAATCCTGCCGGGTTGCCGGACCTTCAACTCTTGCGGGATGAGCGTCAGGTGATCCTTGAGGCAAAGACTGAGACGGGCCGTGTTATGCCCGCGCAGGAGGAGTGGCTCGATGCGTTCGCCCGGGTGCGCCGTACCGACGCGCATTGCCCACTGCCGGCTGATTGCACAGAGTGTCGCGCGATTCGATTGCGGCCACGGCAGAGAGGGCGACCGCGGCTCTATTGTCGTCCGCATGCGGTGCAGATGCATCGCGCCCAATCCCGAGAGTCAAGTCAACGCCGTAAGCAGCGGATCAAAGCGACGCGCGAGGCGCGTGAACAGGGGGTGACCCATCCGCCCGTGATCTCGTGCCCCTGCGGAAACACGCTGGCGGAGCGGGTCGGGCCGTTGTGGCTGATCCGCCACCGTGATGGCGCGTCGTAGTCCCGCAGATCGTCGAAATCGTCTGCGAGGACTGCGGCTCGACGTTCACCCCGGAGCAGACGGCCCAGATGCTTGACTGACCGCGATCTGCTAAGATAGCAGCGCACGACCACATCGCGTCGTCATTCGCGCCACACCTCGGCGCTGAGTGACGGCGCTTTTTTGTGTTCTGAGGTGGGCGTGTGGGCGAGGGCTATCGGGCACTGGCAGCGGAGATCATCCGCCGCGCGATCATCGATTGCGGCGGCCAGCTCGACGGTAGGGCCACCAAAAAGATCGGCACGGTGCCGCCCGAGCGCATCAACTCGGCCCGCGAGTTCCTGCGGCCTGGTAATCCCTGGCTCGAGATCCTCTGCGACGGTCTGGACCTCGACGCTGTTCAGCTCGTCGCGGCGATCCGCCGGGCGGGGTCTGACGCGCCGTTGATGGTGGGCAACCAACGGCCGCCGCGGCGACCAAAGCAGGGAGGCTGATTGTGCCGGCAAAGTCTGAGAAGCAGCGCAAGTTCCTCGCCGCTGAGCTGGAGCGGAAGCGCGAGGGCAAGCCGACCAAGACCGACATGAGCGAGAAGCAGCTCCGCGACTTCGCGCGCAAGCCGAAGGGCGGCAAGAAGTGAGCGGGTGCGTCCTCTACGCGTCTGAGCGCGGCCCGCTGCAGATCCCGCAGGCTAGTCACGGCCCGAGCTGCTTGTGTGAGACCCCGGGCTGCAAGGGGTCAACGCCGGAAGGGCGGGCTGAGATTGAGCGGGCTGCCGAGGAGCAGGCCCGAGCCGGTACGTTCGACGCCTGGGCGAGAAGTAGGCCGGGGTTGATTTCCAGGGATTCAGTCTCGTAATGGCAATCGGCGGCGCGCGGCCCGGTGCCGGCCGTAAGAAAAAGTCCACGGCTGAGGCGCAGCAGACGCGCCGAGATGTCGTCATCTCGGTCCTGACGCCTGAAGCTTTGCGCGATATCGTGACTCTTGACGTCGCAGCGGCACAGCGTGGCGAGACGGCGCGGGTTGACCGATGGTTGCCATACGTGCTCGGCTCGCCCAAGCAGGAGCACGAGCACACCGGCGCCGGTGGCGGGCCGTTCCGCATCGTGATCGAGACGGTCGATGACCGCGGCGCCTAGCCTCGGCCTGCGGTTGTCGCGGACGCAGCAAGCGTTCGTCGATGACCGCCATCGCTATAGCCTGTTCCTCGGAGGCATCGGCGCCGGCAAGTCCTATGCTGGAGCCGTAAAGGCACTGGCCGAGCTGGGACGACCATCGCTCGGCATGGTCGTCGCGCCGACGTACCCGATGCTCCGTGACGCGACCTGGCGCACCGCGCTCGAGGTCTGGGGGCCGCTCGTCGAGTCGGTCGTCCGCAACGAGATGCGCGTCGTCTTGCGAGGTGGCTCCGAGGTGCTGTTCCGCTCGGCCGACGAGCCGGATCGGCTGCGCGGGCCGAACGTCGCCTGGGGCTGGATTGACGAGGCAGCCCAGTGCCACCCCGAGACGTGGCCGATCGTGATCGGACGTCTCCGCCAGCACGGCGAGGCGGGCCGCTGCTGGCTGACCACGACGCCCAAGGGCATGAACTGGCTGTACGAGGTCTTCGTCGTCAACGCCAATGACGATACCGCGACGTTCCGCGCGACGACGCGAGCTAATCCCTTCCTGCCGCTGGACTTCGTCCACAGCCTGCGCGGCCAGTACGAGGGCGAGTTCGCGCGCCAGGAGCTCGATGCCGAGTTCATCGCTGACCTTGAGGGTGCGCTGCTCGAATGGGCGTGGCTCGAACGGGCGCGGGACCGGGAGGCGCGGTATGAGGTGGCGAATGGTCCGGTGTGCGCCGGGATCGACGTTGCTGGCCCCGGCGAAGACGAGACGACACTGTGCGTGCGGCAGGGCCGCGAGATACTGGCACTACACGCCTGGGCGCAAGCTGACTCCCGTGGTGTCGTCGTGTCTGCGCTGCGCGATTGGCGTGCCCGCGGTCTGGCACGCGTCACGGTCGACTCGGCCGGCATCGGACACTACTTCGCCCAGTCCCTGAAAGACGAGCTTGGCCCCGATCTCGTGCGCGAGGTGAACGTGGGCGAGAGCCCGACCAGCGACCAGGCCAAAGAGCGCTTCGCCAACCTCAAGGCCGAACTGTACTGGGCACTACGCGAGCGGGCGCGTGACGGCGATCTGGCAGGACTCGCTGATCAGACCGCCATCGGCCAGCTTGCCGGGTTGCGCTACAGCCACGACCGCCGCGGTCGGGTGGTGATCGAGTCCAAGGAGGACGCCCGTAAGCGGGGCGTCAAGTCGCCCGATCGTGCCGAGGCGCTCGTGCTCGCCTTCGCGCCCGACGACCCGCGCCAGCGCTACGGCTCGGCGGTCGGCAAGTCGGCGCGCATGGCGCCTCAGCGCGGCCTGGTGCGGCGGCGATGAGCTGGTCCCCGCAGTTCGACGCGCTCGGTATGTCAACTCTTGCCGCCAATGCGCTGGGGCGGGGCGGCTACCGGACCTGTGAGGAGGTCGCCGCGGCCACGGACGCCGAGTTGCGGCAGATCCGGTGGCTCGGCGCCGGCACGCTTGCAGAGATCAGACGACATATCCCGTACAGACCACCTGCTGCTGATCCCATCCCCAACTGGGTTGGCGAGGGCACACCGTGATCGACCGTCCCGACAGCCAGCCCTTCGAGCCGATCACGCGCAAGCGCTTCACGGTCGAGCAGGCCCAGGAGCTCTGGGTCCGCACGGCACGGCGGTTCCGCGGCAGTCGCGCCCGTATCCGTGACGCGCGGCAACTGCAGCAGGGTGCGCTGACGATCCAGCGTGAGGATTGGGTGCCCGAGCGGCCGACCGATATCGATCCGCTGATGTCGCTGCACCCGTGGCGCAAGACGCTGCCGCTGAACCTGACTAGCCTGCTCGCTAAGTCGGAGCCGGAGTTCAAGCGTGCCCGCGACTCGGGGTCCGAGACGGCCAACAAGCGCGCCGAGAAAACCGAGCAGGCGTTGCGCGAGGCGTTCGCCCAGCTCGTCGACTGGGAGGAGTGGGTCGGCAAGTCGGTCGAGGATGCCGAGTGGGCGCTCGTCGGCTACCCGTCGGCGGCCGACTTCTGGCAGCAGCCGGACTTCTCAGAGGTGATCGACGAGTCGAAGGTCGCCGTGCCGACCGAGGAGCGCGACGACTACGACCAGGGCGACGACGGCAAGCTCCGTCGGCCACGCAAGGCGTACTGGCGCGACCGCAAGGGCCGCGCGCCCGAGGATGAGGGCTACGAGAAGCGCGACGAGTCCAAGACGCGCGATGCCTACGACGGGGCCGTAAAGGATCACAGGGCAAGAACACTGCCGTTCGTGCTGCGCCTGGTGCCGGCCAACGACTGCGCGCCGATCATGGTCCGCGGCCGCGGCCGTGAGCGGTTCCGCTGTGCCGGCCTGGTCGTTCGCTCGCTGTACGAGGAAGACGACCTGCATAAGCAGAACTACCGCTGGGAGAAGGACACCAAGGCGGCGCTGATCCCCCGCGGCTGGGACTCGAACGTCGACGGCGACCCCTACGGCAACCGCTCGGCATCGTCGGTCTGGCTGTACGAGTTCTTCCTCGAGGATGACGACGGGCCGTTCTACGCCACCTGTGTCGGGATGCGCGACACCTGGCAGATTCGCCGGCGCGATGACGGCACCGAGGAGCAGGTCGAGGCCGTGATCGACCTGGGCGCCGAGGGCATCCGCTCGCTGATGGTGCACTACGTCTACGGACTCAGGAGCGCGGCAGACGAGCCCGACGACCGCGGCGTGCCGTTCCTCGACCCGTTCCTCCACAGCATCCTGAACATCGAGGCGCACAAGACGGCGATCAACAGGGTCGCGTGGAAGCGCGGCTTCAGCAAGACGGTGATCTCACCCGACCCGAGCGTACCCGAGGCGGCGTACCTCGACGGCCAGGGCAACCTGAAGCAGCCGGACATCGACCCACACGCCGATCTGGTGTTGCTGCCGCCGGGCACGTTCGGGATGCTTGCGCCGGAGCAGGCCAGCCCGGACATCTGGCGGCTGATCGACCTCGAGCAGCAGGCGGTGCTCGGCAACACGGTCGACCCGACCGTCATGGGCCGCGGCCCTTCCGCCGACCAGAGCGGCCACTCCAAGGCGCTGTCCGAGCGGTTCGCCGAGACGTCCTACGGCATGATCCGCGAGGGACTGCGCCGTGCCAAGGAGGTCGCCGGCGCCTGGATCCTCGAGATGGCGTGCGCCTTCGAGCGGACGCACGGCGTTCGGGTGCCGGTCTATGGCACAGAAGAGGTGCCGCCCGAGGAGGGTGGCGGGCGGCGTGACGTGATCCTGGAGTTCCGCGAGGACTGGATCGGCGACAACTACAGCGTCAGCGCCGAGTATCCGCAGGTTGGCAACCTGGCCGAGGTCGAGCAGGAGCGCGTGCTGTGGAAGGAGGGCGCCAGCACGCTCGAGGACGTGCTCGAAAAGCGCGGCAAGACCAACCCTTGGGCCGAGAAGATCAAGATCGCGGCGGACAGGTGGGAGCAAAGCCCGCTCGGCATCCTGCGCTGGGACGCGCTCGCCGCCCGCGCCCGTGGCGACGAGGAAGAGGCGCAGCGGCTCGAGCTCCAGGCTGAGGGCCTGCTGACCGAAGCCGGCATGCCGACCGCGGCGCAGGCGACCGATGGCGAGATGATGGCCGCGGCCCAGCCGGCCGAACCAGCCAACGCCGGCATGCCGCTGCCGAGCGGCGCGAGCGTGCGGTCTGGCGTGATCGGCGGCCAGCGTGAGACGGGGCCGATGATGCAGGACGCGCAGGCCGTGGCGCAGGCGGGGCCGTAATGGCAGATCGGACGAAGCGCCCGCCTCTGCATCAAAGCCTATACACGCTAGACCTCGGTGTGCTGAACCGCTACTACGTTGGACATGGCAAGGACTATCACCTGACTATCGCGGCGCTGATCCGCGAAGTCGAGGACTTGCGCGCCCGGGTCGAGGTGCTGGAGTGGGAGCGCGGTGATGGCCCGCACTGAGCAATCGTACGACGACGCCGTAGCCGCCGAGATCAACCGCCGCCTTGGCACTGGTCCGAAGGCCGTCGCAGCCACGCTCGGCGCGCCGGGCCGGACCGTCATGCTGTCCGACGCCGAGCTTGTCGAGCGCTGGAACCTGCGCGACCCGGCTGTGGGACCCGAGCACTTGCAGCAGCTCGTCTCGGAGATCGTCGCCCAGGGTCAGCAGGAGCAATGGACGCCGACGAGGCTGGAGGCCGAGACGAAGGCGGCCATCACCGACGCGCTGTACCCATTCAGGCGGCCTTGCTATACGCAGGGCCGTAGTGATGTGGGAGAGCAAGTGAAAGAGGCGCAGCGCATCGCGCGCCTGGCGCAACAGGCGCAGGGGCCTACCCAGGACGCGAATCTGGGCGCGATGGTCGCTCCGGTGGCACCGGACACCCTGCCGCCAGTCGCGGGCGCCGAGATGCCAATGCCGGAGAGTGAGGTGATGCCATGACCGACGTCCTGGACCCGATCGGGAGGGGCACCGAGGACAGGGCTAGGTTCTTCACGCGCGAGCTCGAGTCGCGCGAGAAGATGGGCCGTGCCGAGATTTCAGCGCGGATGAAGATGGCCGGCATGTCCGCCAGTGCGACCAGGGCGGGCATCAAGTCGCAGGCGAAGATCGAGAAGGAGAAGATCAAGCTCGCCCGTCAGGAATTGGAGCGCGTCGGCATCCCACAGGCGGAATCGCAGATATGGGCGCGCCAGAAGCAAGTCGAGCTGGCCGAGGCATCGCTCGAGCTCGACCGCTTCCAATTCAACGAGCAGCACAGGCTTGGCCGCGACCGATTCGACTTCGAGCGCCAGCAGTGGGTGGACCAGAATCGCCAGTTCGACCAGAAGCTCGGCTTCGAGCGTGAGCGATTCGAGAAAGAGTACGGACTCGAGGAGCGGAAACTCGCGCAGCAGGAGTCGCAATTCGGCCGTGAGTTGGGGTTCCGTGAGAAGGAGCTGACACAGCAGGAGGCGCAATTTGCGCGCCAACTCGCTCAGGAGGAGTCACAATTCGGCCGTGAGCTGAGCGCCCGCGAGTCGGAGCTCGTGCGCCGGCTGGCCCATGAGGAATCACAACTCGGGCGCCAACTGACCCAGCAGGAAGCGGAATTTGCACGGCGTCTTGCTCAAGAGGAATCGCAATTCGGGCGTGAGCTAACGTTTCGAGAGACGGAGCTCGTACGTCGGCTGGCCCAGGAAGAGTCGCAGTTCGGGCGCGAGCTCGGATTCCGTGAGAAGGAGCTTGGACAGCGCACTGGCCTCGAAGAGCAGCGGATCGGCCTCGAGGCGGTCGGCATGGCGTCCAAGATGGGCGGACCCGGTGACTGGGCCGACTACCTGGACTTCAGCGCGGGCGTCAACGCGCCCGGCTCACAGGTGCCGGTGTTCGTGCAGCGCCTGATGGGCGGCCAGGCCGCTTCCGCCTTCGGCGCCACGCGGAGCGATGCACCGCCGGCCCGTACGCTCGGCCAGGTTGGCGGCGACATCGCTGGTGGCAAGCGGGGCTACATACCGCCCGGACAGGTTGGCGGCGGCGGCGCTGGCGAGATCAGACACCACTCGAACCCAGACGCCCAGAAGGCGGCCGCTGCCGTCGTCAAGGCGATGCCGCCGAGCGGAACCCCGGGCTGGAACGCGCGCGACGTTGCCGTCCTGGACGCGATCGACGCGCTGTACAAGTCACCGCACCAGATGGCGCCCGGCTCCTACGAAGGCATGAGCGACGACCAGCGCGCGTTCCTGGCCGGCGGCGCCCGCAAGCGCGGCCACTCGCAAAACACGTTCAACACGCTGTATCGCAATAGCCGCATCTACCAAGGCAGCCCGAGCGGGACGGCCTGATGGACCCTGAGCGGTTGGCCGAGATCAAGACCTTCCTGGACAGTCCGTCGGCCATTGGGGTGTCGGCGCAACACCTCACGACGTCGTATGCCCACAACTATGCTTGGGAGCTCGTGGCCGAGGTGGAGCGGCTGCAAGGCTTGCTGCACGATGTGGTCCGCGACTGGCGTCAGGAGCGCGGGCACGGCCTTGACCCGCTGTCAGATCGCGCCCGCGAAGCGTTTGGAGAGTTCAGCTAGTGCCCTCCCGCTGGCCGGTCGAGCTGCACCGCGAGTCTGAGGGCCTCCGCTTCCGCTCAACCACGCGCGAGCTGCTCCAGGGGCTGAACGACGAGATGGCCGCGACGATGGAGGCGGCCGCGCAGACCTCGCCGCTCAGCGCCGTCACCGAGCAGGCGCGGCCGTCTGCCGAGCCGATGGACGTGCCGTCGTTCGAGCTGCCCGAGCCTGAGTCGTTCACCTCGCGCTGGACGACGCCCGAGCAGCAGATGGCCGAGCAGCCGAACCAGCAACCCGCGCCCATGCCCGTGACGCAGCCGACGCCGACCGAGACATTCGCGCCGCTGCCGACGCCCACGCCGTCGGTGGACACGTCTTCGCCCGCCGAGGCGGGAGCCGCGGCGTTCGAGCTACCGAAAGCAGAGGACTTCACCCGACTGTGGGAGCCCGAGAAGCAGCCCGAGCAGCGGCCGATCCCGCTCGGCCGCGACGACGAGCAGCCGATCACGCTCAGCAGCCCGACCGATGACAGCAGCGACGGCGGCGCGCGGACGCCCGGCCCGGCAACGACCGAGGGGCTGGAGCCGATCAGTAATAAGTCGCCGCAGGACTTCATCCGCACCGCGCTGCCGTGGGCGCGTGCTGCCGAGGCGGCTACGGGCATCAAGGCGTCGGCCATCGTTGCCCAGGCGGCGCTGGAGTCCAACTACGGGCGCAACATGCCGGCACCCGGCAACTACTTCGGCATCAAGGCGGTCGGCGGACAGGCATCCGTGTCGACGCCGACCTACGAGATCGAGAACGGCGTGCGGGTCAACCAGAACGCCAACTTCGCGGTCGGCACCACGGCCAACCCGATGGAGATGCTGCCGCAGTTCCTGGCCGAGAACAAGCGATATCGCGAGGCCGGCGTGTTCGAGCCTGGCATCTCGGGCGAGGAGCAGACGCGGCGGCTGCACGCTGCCGGCTATGCCACCGAGCCGAACGCGGCCAACAACGTCAACCGCGTGCAGGCCGAGGTCAAGGCGTTCGAGGCGCAGAACCCGACCGCTGCACCCGCACCCACTGCCGCCTCGTCGACGCAGCGGGCGTCGGAGGTACGCGCCGCGTCGGGCGAGCTGTCCGGCATCACGCCGCCGCAGTTCGGGCTTGGGGATGCTGACGCCGAGGCGATCTGCGGGCCGGTGCTGATGATGGCCTTTGCCAAGGCGAACGGACGCAACCCAAGCATCGCGGAGGCCAAGGCGCTCGCCGCGCAGCATGGCGGCTGGACGTCCGCGCAGGGCATGGGCGGGCCGGTCAAGACCGTCGAGGCGCTCAAGGCGATGGGCGTGCCAGCCACGTACCAGCCTGGTGCCATTGACGTCGAGCGCATCCGGCGCGAGACGGCCAACGGTAACCCGGTTGGCATCAACACCAGCGGCCACTACTACGTCGTTGAGGGCGTCGACGAGCAGGGGCGGCTCGACCTCGGCAACTCGGCCAAGGCGCTCAAAGCGTCGGGCGGGCGCCAGTGGTTCCGCCCCGAGGAGATCCCGGGCCTCGGCATGGGCGCGCCGACGGGTGCGATCTACAAGGACTCACCGTCGAGCCCCACTCCGTCAGTCGCCGTGCAGGAAACCGGGATGCAGCCGCTGTCCGTGCTCAACTACGGCAGTGCCCAGGACGAGCAGCTCACTATCGCGCAAGAAGAGCCAGCACGGCCGACACGGCCCGGTGTCGACGCGCAGGGCGTCGGCCCGGTCCAGCCCGGCGAGTTCACCGACGTATTCGCCGGCCCTGCCGCGGCGATCAGCAGCCCACCCTGCCCCCCACCCTGGGCGGCGGGGTGTCATACACCGCCCGCCCCCCCCGGGGCACCCCCCACCCCCCACCACAAACCCCCGGCCGCGCCAACCCCCCGGCTGTGCAACCCCCCAACCCTAGGACGTGGGCCCGTTCCCCTCCCCCCCCGGAGACAGAGAT
>JAUJPG010000083.1 GCA_030447245.1 Chloroflexota bacterium
GACCTCGGCGACGACGCCCGCGCGGTCGCGATCGACGGCAGCCGGGAGCTGATCGCGCGCGGCGACCATCGCGAGGCCATCTTCTGGATGGTGGCCACCTCCTCCCGGTGCCAGCAGGTGCTCCACCATGACGCGCCGGCGGATCTGCGGGAGCGGTTCGGCCCCGGTTATCGGCAGCTGCTCGGCGACCTCGGCATCGCGTCGCCCGCCGATCTGCGGCGGCGCGGCGAGGAGGTCGAGGACTCCCTCCCGCGGGTCTGGGCGGTGGCGGAGGCGATCATGGCGGCGAATCGGGACATCGAAGAGTAGCACTGTGCTGACAAACTCTGTCTCCGCGGCCCGGCGGCCGTCAGCCTTTCCTGCAGGCGACGAACGGTCGCCGTTTTTTCATCCTCTACCTCGCCGCATGCAAAGCGTGTTATGCACTTGGGCATCTGAGCGTGGTACGCTCTAGGCCTGGCTACGCGACACCCCCTATCCGAGCGCTGTGAGTCACGTTACCCCACCTAGCCGACGAGGATGAGCGATGCACGTCGAGCGCAGGCCCCAGGAGGCTTTCGACACCCTTCCATTGACGCCGGTGGCCATTCGCCCGTTCGACCCCGCCAGTAAGCGGGCGGCCCTCGCCTATGGCGAGCGGTTGAACGACCTGCTTGAGCCCACCGGCGTCTCGGCGGAGCTCTTTGGATCGGTGGAGTTGGAGATTGCCGGCAAGGGGGAGTGGGAGTTTGCGCTGTACCCGTCCGATGCGCAGTGGTATCCGACCCTGATCCTGCTCGTCAACCATTACCAGGGCGTCTACGCCATGTCGGACGAGTTCGTGCTGTTCGAGGATGTGTGTGAGGGCCACCCGATCGAGGTCATCGTGATGCGCGGCGGCACGGCCGCGCGCAACCGGGCGATCATGCGGTACTGGCGCGAACACCCGGCCGCGCGGGCCGCCTATGAGGAGCAGAAGTACCGGCACTGCCACGCCAAGCGCGACTACTACCGCTGGAAAGAGCGCTTCATCGCCGACATCCTCGAATCGCTCTAGGAGGGTGTTCCTACTCTAGCCCGCGCGACAGGTAGGGGCAGGGGAGGCAGGGCGTGGGCCGGCGACAGCGGGTGGCCCCGGCCGAGGAGTGGCGACAGATCGAGCTGCTGGTCCGCACGCCTGAGCAGCGCACCTACAGCGCTGGTGTCTCTGTCCGCTGTTGAGTCCGTGTCCCGACGGTGCGATGGGTCGGATCGCCTCATCCGACCCGCTGCAGCGCTTTCTCGCGACGCTCGGCCACGCTCGATCCCGACTCCCGGCGTGCCATCCGGCCCAGGACGATCGGGGCGAGGATGAGGCCGGCGACGGCCCAGGCGCCCAGCACCGCGGCGGTCTCCGCGTGCCGCCAGGACGCGCCGATCTCGACGCCGACCGCGTCGGCCGACAGGAGGGCCGAGCGCATGCCCAGCCCGAGCCCGTAGATCGGGAACGCCTGGGCGATCCATCGCAGCCATTCCGGGAGGGCGGTGATCGGGTAGAAGATGCCGGAGATCGCGATCAGGCCCATGACCGGGAGCGAGATGTAGCCCGCGCCGCGGGGGCTGGAGATCAGCGAGCCGAGGATGGCCCCGACGGTCTGGGTCGCCACGAGTCCCAGGAGCAGCACCCAGGCCAGGGTGAGCCAGGAACGGGGGCCGCCGATGGCCAGTCCGTCGACGATGAGCAGTCCGGGGATCAGGAGGATCGTCAGGTACGCCAGGATGGTCCCGGACACGGTGACGAGTTTGCCGATGAGGTAGCCGCGTATGCCGTGCGGGGTGGCTTTGGCGCGCAGCAGGGTACCGTCCTCGCGATCGGCGGCGAGGGACTGGATCACGAGAAGCATGCCGAACGCGACGAACATCCCGAGGACCCCGGGCAGGGCGAACGTACCCAGGGTAATCCCGTCAGCCCCGAAGCGCCTGTCGCGGAGGAAGAAGATGGCCACCAGCGTCGCCACGGGCCAGAACAGTTGGCCGAGCAATTCGGCGCCGGTGAAGGATTGGCGCAGTTCGATCAGGCCGCGGGCGACGCCCGCGCGCACAGCGGCGGTAGTGGCGTTCATCAGGCGACCTCTTCCAGTTCTCCGCCGTGGCGGGATTCGCCCCGGCGCACCAGGGTCAGGTAGGTGTCTTCAAGCGAGGCCCGGCGGATTTCGAGCTCGCCGATCGCGTCGCCGTGCCGGGCGAACAGCTCGCGCGCGAAGCTGGTGGAATCGGGGGTTGAGCGTGCGAAACGTTGCCCGTCGTGGGTCCAGCGCACCTCGTCCTCGCCGGCGATCTGGCGGGACAGTTCGTCCGAGGTGCCGTTGGCGATGATCCGTCCTCCGGCGAGGATGACGATCCGGTCGGCGAGTTTCTCGGCTTCGTCCAGGTCGTGCGTGGTAAGCAGGATCGTCGTGTCGAGGTCGTCGGCGACCCGGCGGGCCAGGCCGTGGAACTCGCGGCGGGCCTGCGGGTCGAGACCCGCGGTGGGCTCGTCGAGGAACAGCAGTTCGGGACGGCCCACGAGGCTGATCGCCACGTCGAGCCGGCGTCGCTGCCCTCCGGACAGCGTCTTGATCTCCTTGTTCGCGTGCTCGGTCAGGTCGACCGCGGCCAGGAGTTCGTCGACGTCCCAGGGTCGGCGGACCAGTTTCGTGGAGTAGGGGGCGTAATAGGAGCCCAGGTGCGCCAGCAGTTCGCGCACCCGCCACTTGCCGTGGTCGCGCCAGGATTGCAGCACGATCCCCAGTCGCGCCCGCCACCGTTCGTCGCCGCGCGCCGGATCGGTGCCCAGCACCGAGGCCCGGCCGGCCGACCGCATCCGGAAGCCTTCGAGGATTTCGATCGTGGTGGTCTTGCCCGCCCCGTTCGGCCCGAGCAGAGCCAGAACCTCCCCGTGGCGCGCTTGGAACGTCACATCCTGCAGGACGTCTTTCGGGCCGTAGCGCATGCGCAGGCCGTCGATATCGAGCACGAGTTCCTCGCTCGTCGTCATCAGCTCACCTTCTCTACACATGGTTCATGCCTCGCATCGAGGCACACCGACCACAGGACGAACCGGACCTTCCCGCATCTGGCCGCGCCGCGTCTACAAGAGATCAGGTCACGTCAACTCCTCGATGTTGCCCTTCATACATTCGTGAAGATTACAGTGCGTTTCACAATCTGTCAATCCCTAGAGCGACGAATAATCTGTATTAAGAAGCATTTTACGGGAATCGTTGCAATGAAATTGCCAGTGAATGCAATATTCGATCCAATCGGGCGTTGCAATGTTCTGATAATGGATGCATACTGGATAGGGCCATCGACCAACCGGAGGAGGGCACGGATGCCGGGAGGCAGGCTGACCAACGAGGACCGCCAGTGCATCGCTTCCGGGCTGGCCGAAGGACTCGGCTACGCCGAGATCGCCAGGCGGCTGGAACGGCCCACGTCGACCATCAGTCGGGAGGTCGCCCGCAACAGCGGGCCCGACGGCTACCGGGCAGACCAGGCCCACCAGGCCACTGGGCGGCGTGCGCGCCGACGCAAGCCGACCTCGTCCCTGGAGTTACCGGCCGCTGTCGGCACCTACGGACGTGACCCCGAGGCGGTGCGCGGTTTCGTGGAGCAGTTCGCAACGCTGATGGCCCAGACAGGCGTCCCACGGATGCCGGCCCGAGTGCTCACC
>JAUJPG010000084.1 GCA_030447245.1 Chloroflexota bacterium
GAGCGTGTTGGCGAGGATGCGCTGCCGGTGCCGCTCGGCAGCGTGCCGGCTGGTGGCCGGCGCCGTGTCGGTGTGGAGCATGGCTATCATGTCCTTGTCGAATGGCCGGGGCCGCGGGAGTCGCGTGGGACGCTAGCGGCGTCGGCGATCGGTGAAGGGCCGGGGGAGTGAGCGCTCCCCCGGCCCGCTCGCTGCATGGCGCGGGTGGTCGGCCCGCTCAGTCTCGCGTGACCCACGCCTCCCAGCTCTCCGCAATGCGGAGCACGTCGCCGCTCTTGACGTCGGGCCGACCGGCCGCAAACTCGGCGGCCGCCTTCAGCACGGCCAGGCGGGTAATGGTGGTGTCCTTCGAGGGGCCGACCAGCGGAGGCGCAAAGTTTTGCGCCTCGCCGTTCGCCGGCGCGATGGTGCGGATGAAACCGCTCTTGTCGAGGCTGAGCGTGACAGTGGCGCCGCGCTCGGGCAGGATCACGGACTCTGCCCACTTGCTGACGTTGCGCCAGGCGCCCGCGATCTTGACGCCGCGCTCGTTGACCGCTTCGACCACGCCGACCAGCTCGTCGGCGGTGCCGGTGCCGTTTGGGTGTACGGCCATGTCAGTCCCCTCCCCTACTCGTTCCGGATCATCGCCGCGAGCTTCGCCAGGCGCGCCTCGTCCGCGGCACTCTTGGGCGCTGCCGGCGCTGGGCGCCGGGGCTGCCGGGCCTGGTTGCCCTCAACGGCCGCGGCGGCCTCGCAGACCATCCGCGCCGCCAGCATGTGACAACACACGACGCCGCGGTGGCCGCGGTCGGGGCAGCTGCATCCGTCGCGGGTGACGCGGTAGGTGCGCTGCCCGTCGCTCGAGCGGATGCCGTAGAAGCGGGCGCCCGTCTCGCGATCGGTGAGGCGCAGCCACTGACCGGCGCCGGCCACGAGCTGGAGAGCCTTGGCGGTCCGCGGGTCGTGAGCGGTCGTCGCGAGTGGGGCCATGGTTGGTGCCTCTCTTACCTTCCTGGACCTATCATACCACTATAGTTTACCAATGTCAACCCTTTCCTTGACCAATATCGACCGTTATGTGCTATACTGGTCTGGAGGGAGGTGAGGCATGGCGGACATACCGAGAGACACGCCAGAGGGCTATCTGACGATGGCTCAGGCGCGCGCTCGCCTGGGAGTCAGCAAGGTCACGATGGCCCGGCTCGTCCGTGCGTCCGGCGTCCAGACCTACGAAGACCCGCGCGACGCGCGGGTCAAGCTGCTCAGGGTCGAAGACGTCGACCGGCTAGCACAGCCGCGACCGGCCGGCGAGGACCAGTGGTCAAAAGCAAAGGCGGCGGCTTAGACAGAACCTAAGCACGCCGCCAGCACCCGACCCTGAGTCGAGCAGGGAAGGAGGCACCCCATTCTACCGCCAGACGACACGGCAGGCGCCGACGAAGCGGCCGACCAATTCCTGCTGTACCCGCTGTTCGACCTGCGCTATCAAGCGACGGACGGCGACGGTGAGGAGGGCATCGTCTCGGCGAATTTCTGGAGGGCTCCCAAGCCCAGCCCCCGGCGAGCAGCCGAGTACGGGCTGCCGCCCAGGGAACCCTTGATCCTCGCCGAAGAGGATTACTCGGAGTGGCCCAAGTACCAGGACTACAAGGTCCGCTCGATCGGCTACGAGGCCGCGGACGAGGTGGACGGGCGCTACACGCTGCCTTTCTTGACCCGGACCGGCCGGCACTTCTACTTCGTCGTCACGCGCCAACACGTCAAGCCTGGGGCGGTGCCGGGGCTGGCGGAGATCCGGTGGCACCTGGGCCCCCGGCCCGAGTTCTGGCTCGGTAACCTCGACCCGCAACGCAACCTCAGCGATTTCAAACCGGCCTGGCTCGCGCTGCGCGCGATCGCGCGCATCACGCCGAACAGACCTGGCCCTAAGCCCGGCACCGGCGTGAAGTACCCGACCTCCGACGCATGGTACGCCGCCCTGAACGAGAAGGTCCGCCCGAAGAACAACCGCTGGCTCGCCAGGCGCGAGACGATCGCCTATTGGCTAGGCGTTAGCGTAACCATCCTGAACCAGAACAAGCGGAAGTGGGGTCCGAAGAAGCTCGACGACATTCGACAGGGGAGGTTCTGAAGCCCAGCAAGTGCAGGGGTTGCATCACTACTTGCTGCACTTCAAGCTAGAGGCAACAGGGAGCGGAGGTCGGCCTTGAGCAGAGGAATCTACATCCCGTTGCCAGACCCGGAGCGCGAGGCGCTGATCTCGCTCGCCGATCGCGAATGGCGCCAGCCGAGAGAGCAGGCCGCGAAGATCCTGAGCGATGCGCTCCGCGTCGCCGGCGCCCTGCCGGCCGACAACACACCGACAACCGGCATGCGCGAGCTCGAGGCGGCAGCGACGTGACCGGCTACACTGGGCCTCTGAACAAAGAGAACCGGCCCCCGCCTGACAAGCAAAAAGGGCCGGCTCTCGGGAAGGTCGAACGTGACTACTGTACCACGCCCGCCCGATTCACAGTCTAGCACGCATACCGCCGCATCCGATAGCCATGCAGGTCCCAACACAGGAGTGCCCCCCGGACGCTCGGCCGTCGACGTCGAGGCGTTCCCGTCCGAGCTAACCAGCGGCAAGCGGTTCGTCAGTTGGCGCTACGAGGAGCGCGACGGCGAGCGTGCCAAGGTGCCCTATAGCCCGAACACGGGCAAGCGCGCCTCGGCCACAGACCCGTCGACCTGGGCGACGTTCGAGCTCACGCGCAGCTACGCCGAGGTGGCCGCGCTCGAGGGCGTGATGCGCGCCTTCGACCCCGAGGACGGCCTGGTCGGTACCGACCTGGACGACTCCCTCGACCCGACCATCGAAGCCCCGTCCGTCGACGACCTGGATCCCTGGGCAGCCGAGATCGTCCGACGGACCGACACCTACACCGAAGTGTCGCCGAGCGGCCGCGGCGTCAAGCTGTGGGCCCGCGGGACGCTGCCGGGCCACGGCCGTAAGCGCGGCTCGATCGAGATGTACCAGGACAAGCGGTTCTTCACCGTGACGGGCCGGCACCTGGCCGGCACGCCGCGGACGATCGCCTACCGTCCGGACGCCATCCTGGCGATCCACCGCCAGGTCTTCGGGGACGCGCCCGACCCCGCGGCGATCACCGTCGATCGGGACAACCCGGTGCCGGCCCTGGAGCTGGGCGACGACGAGGTCCTCCGGCTGGCGTCAGACAGTCCGCACAACGGCGAGCGCTTCCGGCGCCTCTGGACTGGCGACACCAGCTACTACGCGGTCATGGGCAACGACGGCGAGTCCGAGGCCGACGCCGCGCTGTGCGAGCTGCTGGCCTACTACGGCGGCCCAGATCCCGAGCGGCTCGACCGATTGTTCCGCCGCTCGAGCCTGTACCGCGAGAAATGGGAGCGGACCGACTACCGCGAGCGGACGATCGCTCTGGCGCTGCGCGACAAGACCAGGTTTTACGGCGACGGGATCCAGCCGCCGGCCAGCGGATCGGACGGTGCTGTCGGCTGCGCCTGCGAGTGCTGTCCGCACGACGACGGGCCCGAGGTGGCCCGGCTTCGGCGGCTCGCCCTCGACCGCGATGACTTGGTCGAGGCCCAGAGCTCGATCATCAACGCCCAGCGGTCCGAGCTGGACCGCGAGCGGGAGTACCGCGCCGAGGACCGCCGCCTCCGC